>NZ_JARZHH010000009.1 GCF_029946515.1 Polyangium sp. 6x1 | reverse complement strand
CGTTCGATGAACTGCGCATCGCGCAGTTCATCGAACCTCGGTCCAGGCCGCGCCTGGTCCGGGTCCAGGGGTGGACAACCCCTGGTCGGGTCCGGGGTGAAACCCCGGCGCTACGCTGTGGAGGGCCGACCGGGGCCCCCCACCGCGAGCGGCGCGATGATGTCCGCGACGCTCTTCGCGAGCAGCGGCGCCCCTGCCCCGCTCCGCGTCGATGCCTCGCGCAGCACCGGCTCCGCGATGAAGATCGCGAACGACACGTAGTCGTAGAGCCACTGCGCGAGCATCGGCTCCGCCTGGTCCGGGCCGACCAGCATCGCCACGTTCTCGATGATCTGCGCGTCGTCGAGCGTCCCGTCCGGCCGCGGCCCCGCGCGCATGAAGAGCGCGTCGTAGATGCCTGCGCCCGTTGCGAACGAGGCGAGGTGCTGCCGGACCTCGTCGCCTCGCTTCACGGCGTCGACCTCGTGCATCACCATCGACATCGCCTCGTTGAAGAGCGCCACGATCGCGGCCGGCCCTGTGGGCCGCGGCGCGCGCACCGTCACGCAGCCAGCTTGCACGAGCTGAAAGACCTGCCGCGTGACCTCGAACTCCCCCTGCCCCACCGCGCGGCAGATGTCGGCGACGGAGCGCACGCCGTCGATCGCCTCGTAGATCTGCACGACATCCCCCTCGCTCGGCGAAGGCCGATCCGGCACGCGATCCGGCACGTGCTCGGCGGATGGGATGCGCTCGCGGAAGTAGCGCATCTCGTCCATGCGCCGCACCGCTTCCATCAAGAGGCCGCTCACGCCCAGGTTCTGCCGCGACGTCAGCCGCGCCTCGTCGAAGCGATCGAGGAAGTAGAACATCCCGCTCTCGGCGCGCATCACCGCGTAGACGATCTCCTCGACCTGCCGGCCCATGAGCTGGAACAACGTCTCGCGCGAGATGTGCCCCATGCGCACTGCCATCTCGCCGAAGCGCACGTCGCCCGTCACGGCTTTCGCCACCTCTTGGAGCTGCTCGAGCGAGAGCGCGCCGTAGCGGTAGAGCATCTCGCCGAGCCGTTCTCCTTCGGCGCTCGAGTGCGCGCCCACGACGGCGCCGTGCTCGAAGAAGATGCTCCGGTTCGTCGCGCCGTCGTAGATCGCGAGCTCGCCGGTCCACGCGCTCTGGCCGATCATCGACACGATGTCGCAGAGCGCGCTCGCGCTCGTGATCTCGCCGCAGAGCCGCAAGCTCCCGGCCTCGGCCGCCTCCGCGCGACGCATGACGACCACGTGCGCGGGCGCCGGCATCAGTCGGAACGCGCCTTGTCGCGCGCGCATTCGCTGGCTCGCCAGCTTGCCGACTGGGTGCGCCGTACCCGTGCCGTCCACGCGCACGAGATCGTGGCCGTCCTCGCCCATCTGCTCGGTTTATAGCAGGACACGAGCGGGACATGCCTCGGCATTCCGCGGGGATGGCCATGCTACCGTGCTCCCCGTGACCGCCTCCCCCGATCCGATCGCCTCTCCCCAGGCGCTCACGGCTGCCCTGGGCGGGGCCCGCTACCTCAGCGACCCCGCCACGGCCCTCTCCCTCTGGCTCGCCCTGCGCATGGGGCGCCCGCTCATGCTCGAAGGGCCCGCGGGGGTCGGCAAGACCGACCTCGCCCGCGCCGCCGCCCAGGCGCTCGGCCGTCCGCTCGTCCGGCTGCAGTGTTACGAGGGCCTCGACGAGGCCAAGGCCCTCTACGAGTGGGATTACGCCAAGCAGATGCTCTACACGCAGCTCCTCCGCGACGCGATCGCCGCGGAGACGCACGGCGCGTCCATCGCGAACGCCGCGCAGATCGTGGCCAGGAGCGAGGCGTCCTTCTTCACCGAGCACTTCCTCCTCTCCCGCCCGCTGCTCGCCGCGATCCGCAGCGAGGCGCCCGTCGTCCTGCTCATCGACGAGGTCGATCGCGCCGATCCCGAGTTCGAGGCGTTCCTCCTCGAAATCCTCTCCGAGTTGCAAGTCACGATCCCCGAGCTCGGCACCTTCCGCGCCAAGCACCCTCCGCTCGTGCTGCTCACGACGAACGCCACGCGCGAGATGACCGAGGCGCTCCGCAGGCGATGCCTGCACGCCTTCCTCGACTACCCGTCGTCCTCGCGCGAGCTCGCGATCCTGGAGCTCGTCGTTCCGGGCATCGATCACACGCTCGCTGCGCACCTCGTCGCGTTCATCGGCGAGCTGCGCAAGATGGACCTCCGCAAGGCGCCGGCCGTGAGCGAGACCCTCGACTGGGCGCGCGCGCTCGTCCTGCTCGGCAAGAGCAAGCTCGATCCGGACCTCGCGCGCGACACGCTCGGCCTCTTGCTCAAGCACCAGGAAGACAAAGTCTCGGTCGAGCCGCGCCTCGACACGATGGTGAAGTCCACGGCTTCGTCGAGCTAGCGCAGCTCCGCGACCTTCTCCCCGAAGAGCTTCTCCAGGCGCGCCAGCATCTCGTCGCTCGGCGTCACCGTGAGATCACGCCCGAGCGCGAGCACCGCCTCGGCCCCGTCGTCGAGCTGGATCAAGAGGTGCACCGGGCAAACGCCGCGGCTCGACGCAAGCACGTCCCGCAGCTTGCCGATGTGATCGCGCGTCGCCTTCCGGGCCTGCACGCGGATGCGCACGCTCTTCGTTTCGGCGCGGATCGCGTCCGCGAGCGGCACGACCTCGTCGAGCATCAGCGTCGGCTCCCGCGGCGCGGCCTGCTCGTCCTCGGCGCCCTCCTCCACCTGCGGAAAGCTCACCTTGCCCGAGACGAGCACCGGCTCGTTGCCCTGCAGGATCGTGCCGTACGTCTCGATCTGCTTGTCGCGCACCTTCACCTCGACACGACCGCTCGTGTCTTCGAGGTGGAAAAACGCGATCTTGCCGCCGCCGCCCTTGAAGATGCGCTCGCGGTACCCCTCGACCATCCCGGCGACGCGCACCTTCGACCACGGATCTTTATGTGGCAGCGCGCTCGCCGCGATCACCTCGAAGCGACTGAGCTCCGTGCCGTACCGATCGAGCGGGTGCCCCGAGACGTAGAAGCCGAGCGACTGCTTCTCGCGCACCAGCATCTCGCGCAGATCCCACGGCTCGCACTGCGGGTACTCGTCGAGCTTCTGCTCGGCCTCGGGCGCCGCCTTCGCGAAGAGGCTGAACAGAGATCCTTGCCCGCGCTCGCGATCCTTGCTCGCGCTTCGCGCGCGTTCGAGCGCCTGATCCAGCGCGGCGAACGCGCGCGCCCGCGTGACCCCGCGTGGCAAGAGCGTCGCGTCGAACGCCCCCGATTGCGTGAGCGCTTCGAGCACGCCCTTGTTCACACGCCGCGCATCGACGCGCTGGGCGAAGTCGAACAGATCGGCGAACGCGCCGCCCGAGGTGCGCGCTTCGAGCACCGCCTCCAGCGCCGACTCGCCCACGCCGCGGATCGCGCCGAGGCCGAAGCGGATCTTCGGATCGTACGGGTCGGCGTCCTTGATCTTGCTCGGCGCCTTCCGGCCGACCTTCTTCGTGGCCTTGCCCGGCTCGCTGTAGACGACCGAGAAGTCGATGTTCGACTCGTTGATGTCGGGCGGGAGGATGTCGACGCCCCAGGCGCGGCCCTCCGCGATGATCCGCACGACCTTCTCGATCTTGTCGCGGTCCGCGGTCATCAGCGCGCAGAGGAACTCCACCGGATAATGCCGCTTGAGGTACGCCGTCTGGTACGTGATGAGCGCGTACGCGGCCGAGTGGCTCTTGTTGAAGCCGTACCCCGCGAAGAACTCGAGCAGCCCGAAGATGGTATCGGCGTCCTTCTCGGACACCCCTTTCTTCAAGGAGCCCTCGACGAAGATGGACTTCTGCTTGGCCATCTCCTCGGGCTTTTTCTTGCCCATCGCGCGGCGGAGCAGGTCGGCGCCGCCGAGCGTGTAGCCGGCGAGCTGCTGCGCGATCTGCATGACCTGCTCCTGGTAGACGATGACGCCGTAGGTCGGCTTGAGCAGATCGTCGACGAGGTCGTGCATCTTCGCGATGGGCTTGCGCCCGTGCTTGCAGTCGACGAAGTCCTTCACCATGCCCGTGCCGAGCGGGCCGGGGCGGTAGAGCGCGACGGCGGCGACGATGTCTTCGAAGTTCGTCGGGCGCAGGTCCTTGAAGAGCTGCTGCATGCCGCTCGATTCGAGCTGGAACACGCCCGTCGTCTCGCCCGACTGCAGGAGGTGGAACGTCTCCTCGTCCTCCAGCGAGACCGCGTTGATGTCGAACGCCTTGGCCGGTGTTGTCCCCTTCTGATCGGGCCGCGCGCGGATGAGCCGCACCGCGATGTCGATCACGGTGAGCGTCTTCAGGCCGAGGAAGTCGAACTTGACGAGGCCCGCCTGCTCGACGTCGTCCTTGTAGTACTGCGTGACGAGCGCCTCGCCGTTCCGGAAGCACGGCACGTGGTCCCAGAGCGGGCCCTCGCTGATCACGATGCCGGCCGCGTGCATGCCGGCGTGCCGCGTCAGACCCTCGAGCTTCTGCGCCTGCGTGAGCAACTCGCGCACGGAGGGATCGCTCTCCATGTGCGCCTTGAGCTTCGGCTCGATCTCGATCGACTCGGGGATCGTGTACGTCTGCCCCGGCCCCTTCTGCGGGATCAGGTTCGCGATCTTCTGCGCCTCGGCGGGCGGGAAGCTCATCGCGCGGGCGACGTCCTTGATGACGCTCTTCGCCTTGAGCTCGTGGAACGTCGCGATCTGCCCGACGCTATCCTTGCCGTACTTCTCGGCGACGTACCGGATCACCTCGTCGCGCCGATCCATGCAGAAGTCGACGTCGAAGTCCGGCATGCTCACGCGCTCCGGGTTCAGGAAGCGCTCGAAGAGCAGGTTGTACGGGATCGGATCGAGATCCGTGATGCGCAGCGCGTACGCCACGAGCGAGCCCGCGCCCGAGCCGCGGCCCGGTCCCACCGGGATCCCCATCTCCTTCGCCTGCCGGATGAAGTCCCAGACGATCAGGAAGTAGCCGGGGAACTTCATCCCGATGATGACGTCGAGCTCCATGTCGAGGCGCTTGCGGTACGCCTCCTGGTCGACGGTCTTGCCCCCGCGTTGGAACTCCTCGAAGCGCTTCGTCAGCCCCTCGTGCGAGACGTGCCGGAAGTACGAGTTCGTATCGAACCCCTCCGGCAGCGCGAACGTCGGCAGCATCGGCTGCCCGAGCTTCAGCTTGAGCCCCGCGCACCGCTCGGCGATCTCGAGCGTGCTCTTGATGGCCTCCGGGTGGTCGCGGAAGACGTGCGCCATCTCGTCCGGCGACTTGAGGAACATCTCGAAGCTCTGGTGATGCGCCGCGAACGCGTCCGCATACGAGCGGTTCGCCGCGATGCACGACAGGTAGAGATGCCCCTCGCCGTCGTCGCGGCTGCCAAAGTGCGCGTCGTTCGTCGCCACGATCGGCAGGCCACGATCCTTCGCGAGCCGCGTCAGGATCCCGTTCAGCACTGGCTGCTCGACGAGCCCGTGATCCTGCAGCTCCACGTACAGGCTGCCCGGCTCGAACGCCTCGACGAGCCGACCCATCGCGGCGCGCCCTTCCTCCTCGCCCTCCTCCAGCACGCGCTGCGCGAGCACGCCGCCCATGCAACCGGAGAGGCCGATCAGGCCCTTGTTGTTCTGCGCGATGAAGTCGAGCGACACGCTCGGCGCAGCTCCGCTCATGGGCGTCACGTGCCCCTCGGACACGATTCGAACGAGGCTCTTGTAGCCTTCGAGGTTCGACGCGAGCAGCACGAGGTGATCGACCGGCGCGTCGTCGTTCTTGCCGCTCGGGACCTCGCTGCGCGTGGTCCGAGGCCGCGCGACGTTCACCTCGCAGCCGAGAATGGCGCCGACCTGCGCGTCCTTGCACGCCTTGTAGAGCTGGATCGCGCCGAACATGTTGCCGTGATCGGTCAGGGCAACGGCGCGCATCCCGAGCGCCTTCGTCTTGCTGACGAGGTCCTTGATCTTGAGGGCCCCGTCGAGCAGCGAGTACTGCGAGTGGACGTGGAGATGAACGAACTCGGCTGCCACGATCGATCTTGCCTCGGAGTTTCAACGGCTCGGGCGAGCTCGCTTCAGGATAGGCGCGCGTCACGAAACGAGGCGCGTCTTCGTGATGCTTTGCGTCGCTCGTGAAGCTGCATCGTACGGCTTCACTCCTGTCGTGTGCGCTGCGCTGCGCTCTGTGACGCTCTTGTGAAGCGGCTGCGCCCTGGCTAGCATGCGCCACATCCACGGGCACTCGACTAGCTGCCGTGCGCTTGACGACCCTCGCTCGGGTCCGGGAAAGTGAGTCAGGTTTCTATGCTTCGCACTCGTCTTCTCACAGCCGCGTTCGCGGCGACTTCTCTCGCGGTCCTTGGCTGCGGTTCCGATTCTGGCAACGGGAACCAAAATCCCCCGCCTCCGCCTCCCGAGGATCCCGTGGGTCTCGCGCCCCCGGAAGAGACCGCTGGTGCGGCGGCCTGCGAGGGGCCGGGCAAGGTGATGGCGATGAGCCAGATCTTCCTCGGTGACACGAAGCGTGACGGTACGTCCGATCCCACGAACGGCTGGAAGAGCTTCGGCTACGATCTCGACGGTCGTGCCACGACGAAGGCGTCGGTCGGCCTGTGTAAGCCGCGCGCGGGCGGCTCGCCCGCGGCCGTGTATCCGGACGGCGAGGAAGGCCGGGACAACTCGTTCGGCAAGAACATCCTGCCCGTCATCCTCGGCCTCTCGAACGACCTCAGCGTGCAGGCGAACCAGGCGATCGCGGACGGTGAGTTCACGATCATGCTCGACATGTCGACGCTCGGCACGTCGGCGGACTGCAACAGCCTGTCGACGAAGCTCTACGGCGGCGCGAACCTCGGCGCGACGCCGAAGTGGGACGGCACCGACCCGTGGCCGCTCCTGCCCGAGCTCCTGAACGACACGTCGGATCCGACGTCGGCGAAGATCGTCTTCCCGAAGAGCTACGTCGTGAAGAACACGTGGGTCTCGGGCACGAAGGGCACGGTCAAGCTCTCGCTCTCGATCAGCGGCTTCACGATCGCGCTCGACATCAACAGCGCGGTCATCACCGTGGACCTCGACGCCGATCGCAACGGCGGGACGAACGGCACGATCGCCGGCGTCATCGAGACCGAGGCGCTCATCAGCGAGATCTCGAAGGTCGCGGCGGCGTTCGACGAGTCGTTCTGCGATCCGATGTCGCCGACGCTGCAGAGCATCTTGAACCAGATCCGCCAGGCGTCCGACATCATGAAGGACGGCACGCAGGATCCGGCCGTCGAGTGTGACGGCATCTCGATCGGCCTCGGCTTCAACGCGAAGACCGTGCAGCTCGGCCCGGTGGCGATGCCCGGCGAGCCCCCGCCGGATCCCTGCGCCCCGATGCCGTGAAAGCTCGCGTCGGACACGAGGGGCCGGCCCACCGCACGGCCCCTCGTCGCCCGAAGTGACCGTTGGAGATCGAAAGAGTCGAGAGCAGAGGGCGCATCCGGCGCACGCCAGCGGGGGGAAGGGCGTGTGAAACGGCTGCGCCCTCTGGTTTGTCAGGGGGGTTCGTCGAGGAAGGGGGGACCGGGAGCGTCAGCGGCGGGAACGTGCCCGGGTGAGCCGTTCGGCCCGCGTAAAACGTCGAGGAGCAGGAAGCACGACGCGTAAGGCGTACGCGCGCTCCGACGTTGGGTGGGGGGTCGAGAGGCGAAAGAAAAACTCCAAACCGCCTGAAGAAACCTGATAGAAGCGCGTCCAAGACCCCGTTCGGCTCGACGGCTGCCTGCACGCCGGTGAACCATGGCTTGGCCGCGGCCCGTGCTTCTCGGAGGAGATCAATCTCTATGCAAAAGTTCCTGGCTCCCGTTCTTTGCACCGTGCTGATGGTTGGCGCCCTCGGCGCGATGACTGGCTGCACGGCCTCTGCGTCCGTGGGTGGTGGTGCGGAGACGCCGCCCCCGCCCCCGCCGCCCCCGCCGCCTCCGCCGCCCCCGCCGCCCCCGCCGGCCGCGGCGCCCGCGCCCGAGGTCAAGATGGAGGGCAACAAGCTCCTCCTCCCGGGTGCCATCGTCTACAAGACGGGCAGCGCCGAGCTCGATCCGGTCAGCTTCCCGATCCTCGATCAGGTGAAGTCGTACCTCGACGCGAAGGCGAACGTGACGCTGCTCCGCATCGAGGGCCATACGGACTCGGACGGCGACGCGGCGAAGAACCTCGACCTCTCCGCGCGCCGCGCCCAGTCGGCCGCGAAGTACCTCGTCGGCAAGGGCGTCGATTGCAAGCGCCTCATCGCGGTCGGGTTCGGCGTGACGAAGCCCGTCGCCGACAACAAGACGGCCGAGGGCAAGGCCCAGAACCGCCGCACCGACTTCATCAACGCGGCGATCAACGGCAAGCCCATCATGAAGATGCCGGTCGACGGCGGCGCGCCCAAGGTCCTCGACGCCTGCGCGCCCTGACGCTCCCGCGTCTCCCCTCGCCCGCGCTCCCGCCTTCCTGACGCCCTCCTTCTCGCTCCCAACCCGGACCCCGGGGTGAGGCGAAACCAGCCGCCGAAAACGCTGGCCAACCCGCCCCGGGCCCATCATCCCTTCATGGCCATGCGCCCGCTCGTCCTCACGTCGCTGCTCCTCGGCTCGTCGCTCATCTTCGCGACGGGGTGTGATCGCTCCTCGCACGACGTGCGCGAGTGGAAGGCGACGGATCACGATCAGCCCCTCGGTCAGCAACCCGGGCAGGTCGCCGCGCGTCCGCAGGGCTCAGCCGCGCAGGGGCCCGATCAGAGCCTCGTGGAGATCGCCTGGCAGCGCAACTGCGCGAGCTGCCACGGCCAGCGCGGCAAGGGCGACGGGCCACAAGGCCCGATGATGCGCGCCCCCGATCTCACGCGCTCGGACTGGCAGGCGCAGGTGACGGACGAGCAGGTGGCCGAGGTCATCCGCAAGGGCCGCAACAAGATGCCGCCGTTCGGTAACCTGCCCGATCAAGTCATCACGGGCCTCGTCGGCCGCATCCGCGCGAACCGCTCGCCTTGATCCGCGCCGCGCGTTGACTTCCCCTCTCCCGCTCGTCACGTTGCGCCCGATGCAGCCGCAAACGACGACGGACGAGGAGACGCAAGCCGAAGCCGAAGGCGCGGCCAAGCCCCTGTTCGCGCCTTCGCCGCGGAGGCGGCAGCTCCTGTCGTTGCTCCTGCTCGCGGGCGCCGGCGCGGCGGTCCTGTCGCTCGCGCCGCACTGGCCCAAGGAGCGCTCGATCGATTTTCGTCTCGACGGCGAAGTCGGCACGGTCGTCGGCTTCGACGTGACGTGGTCGCGGTCCGGCGCGGAGGCGGAGCCCGTCAGCGGCAGCTCCTTCCGCTTCGAGCCCGGGCGCGCGCCAAAAATCGTCCACACGACCGTACACTTGCCGGACGGTTCGTATGCACTGGACATCCGCGTCGACCGGGCGGATCGCAGCGACTCGATGCAGCGCACGCTGAAGCTCGGCGACGGCGATCGGATCACCGTGCCGCTTCGCTGAGGCAGGCCGCGTCCTTCAAGCATCGCCTGCGTCTTCCGGGACACGGTTCGCCGGTCTAGAAACGACCTACAAAGCCGACGTCAACCGCACGAATCCGTTCGGTATTTCAACGTTTGTACCCGTGGTGCTTCGTGCGGGAACGGAACGTGTGACGAATTCGCTTGATGCGGCGCCCCAGACACCGCTACTTCTTGGCCCGTTGGCTTGGGGTGTGGCAGCTTATCCTACATGCTCTTATCTGTCGCTGATGAGCGCACCCTGTCGTTTCTGGACAGGGGCAGCGCCGCAGCGCCGGAGGGCGATCCGAGGGACGGGTCGCCTGCACTGATGGAGGACCGATGAAGATCACGCCCTGGTACCTGGCCGCTCTCGCCCCCTTCGCCGCGATCGGGTGCAGTGGTGCATATCTCGGGCACGCGGCCGTCGTCGTCCTGACGATCGGCATCTTCTTTGGCACGCTCTCGCTCGGCCGGACGCCGAACGCGCCGCCCCCCTCCCCGCCAAACGCGCGTGCATGAACGCCGCTCGCTTCGGCGCTGTTAACCTCGGGTCATGACGTACGACACCGTCGGCTCCCTCAAGGGCCTCGACGAGTTCTCCTTGATGGATCTCGAGGCGGTGCGTCTCATCCTGCGAGGCGACTCCGTCGTCGACTGGCACCGGCTCCACGTTCGCGACGAGGAAGAGGCGCGCTCGCTCCTGCGAGCACAAGAGTTCCGACCCGAAGAGCCCGCCGATCGCGCACGACTCGAGGCGATCAAAAACGAAGCGATCGCCTATCTCCGGCGGCACTTCGAATTCCCCATCCCCAAGCCCGTCGCCCGATGCTCCGTGGAGGAGCTCCTGGTGCTCGCCTCGGGCAAGGGTCACAGGCAGCTCTGCGCCTGCACGATCCTGAAGGCGATGCACATCATCCATCACCTCGAAGGGCGTGAGCTGCTCTTCTCGATCCCGATGTCCGACCAGGATGTCTTCCACCTGGTGGAGGAGAAGGTCTACCGGATCGTGGGCGGGATGCTCGCAGCCGGCTTCCCCATCACGGAGTTCATCGGCGGGCGGAAAAACAAGGACTCGCTCTACACGAAGCTGCTCTCGAAGACCGACACGACAGCAGCAGCGATCTACGACAAGCTGCGGTTCCGGATCGTGACGCGGGAGGCAGACGACATCCTGCCCATCCTGCTCTACCTGTCGGAGCGGCTGTTCCCGTTCAACTACGTCGTGCCTGGGCAGAGCACGAACACAATCTTTCACTTCCGTAGTTACTGCGAGCGTCACCCGTTCCTACGCATGCTGCTCCGAGAGCTGCAAGCAGGCGTGGAGGACGGCCTGACGCTCAGCAACAACACGTTCAGCGATCAGAGCTATCGCGTGATCCACTTCGTGGTTGATCTCCCGGTGCGGCTACCCCCCGAGATCATGGAGCTCGCGCCGCCAGCCGCGTGGGCACTCGGCCCAATCGTGTTCGTGTTGTGCGAGTTCCAGCTGATCGATCGCGAGACGGAAGCAGCCAACGAGCTCGGAGACGCGAGCCACGCCAAGTACAAGGAACGGCAGAAGGTCGCCGTGATGCGTCGGTTGAAGCTCGGCGGGCGAGCTCCCACGCGCGTTCCTGTGAAGCGGAATCGCTAGGGAAGCGTAGCGCCGGGGTTTCACCCCGGACCCGACCAGGGGTTGTCCACCCCTGGACCCGGACCAGGGCCAGCCCTGGACCTCTGGGCATCGACTGCGCGAAGCGCAGTCGATGCAGGGAAATTTTGCTAGGTGTCCGCCCCCTTTGCAGGGCTAGCCCTGGACATGCAAAAACCGCGCGATGCGCGGTTTTTGCCACGGGCCGCGTCAAGACCAGCGACGATCTTGCCCGTCAAGGCGGCAGCGTTGGCGTGTCTGCTGGAGGGGCCGCGTCGCCGTCTTGGCTGGCAACGCTCGGTTCGGGTCTTGCCACGGGCCCGTCGTAGAAACCGCGCATCGCGCGGTTTCTACGCCCCCGGTCCAGGCCGCGCTTGGTCCGGGGTGCCGGGGGTGGACAGCCCCCGGCTGGGGTTTGGGGCAAAGCCCCAAATCTCCCGCCAGGGGCCGAGAACGCGTGATCAGGTACGGGTCTTGAGGCCCTCGCGATCGAGCACCACGATGCGGCGGCGGTCGACCTCGATGATGCCTTTGCGGCGAAGCTCGCCCAGGGTGAGCGTGACGGTCTCGCGGGTGGAGCCGATCATGCTGGCCATCTCCTGGTGCGTGAAGGGCGCCGAGATCAGGACGCCGCGCGGATCGGGGATGCCCCAGCGCTGGGCGGCCTTGAGCAGGAACTCGGCCAGGCGCGCTTCCACGTTGCGGAAGAGCATCGAGGCGAGACGCTCTTCCGTCTCGGCGTTGCGCTCCACGAGCGCGCCGACCAGCGCGTTCGCGAAGGCCTGATCCGAGGACATGAGCCCGCGGATCGTCGCGATCGGCACGACGAGCGCTTCCACGTCCTCCGTGGCGATCGCGCTCTCGCGGTGGTTCGGCACGCCGCCGAGCGCGGCCTCGCCGAGGAGGTCGCCCGCGCCGCGGTAGCCGAGCGAGAGCGTGTGGCCTTCGTTCAGCGCCCGGACCAGGCGGACGCGTCCGCTGCCGAGCATCACCACCGAGTTCGCGGGGTCGCCCTGGGTCACCAGGGGCCGGCCGCGCGTCACTCGCTGGATCGTACCAGCGTCGGCCAGGAGGGTCTGCGACGCGGGCGAAGCCGCGCTACCGACCGCACCACGCCGCAAAATCCGCCGCTTGCGTGCGTCCGGATCGAGCCCCCCGTCGTTGCCAACCGCGCCGGAACGAGCCGGGACGTTCGGTGCCATCGCATCCTTACCCATCATATCGAGACTGCTCCTCTAGGTGCGTTTTTCGCCGTGCGGGCCCAGAAAAAGAACGCGGCGTGCGTTGACATCTCCGAAGTACGGCCCGTACCTTTCGGGGGCCGAAGCCCCAGCCGAAGAACCCAAGTCGGCGGGGATCCGGTGCCCCGCTCCCCTGAAGCTACGGATCGTTGGATGCGCCTCTTTAGCGGTAAAATTGCCCCTCTCAGCGAAGAAATCGTCAAAACCCTGGCGGACAACGGGGAGATCGAGTGTGAGGACCGAAAAGAGGTGGTCCGAGACCTGGAGTCCGTCTTTTCTCAGTACCTCGCGACCGAAAAGGAAGTGATGGACAAGTCGAAGGCCACGCTCGAGTCGCGCGGCCTGCCTCCCTCGGAGCTCGGGCGGATCCGGAAGATCATCGCCGAGCAAAAAGGGATCAAGATCGGCGAAGACATCCTCGACTACTTGCTAGACCAGTGCATCGAGATGCTCATGCACTCGGGCAACGTCGACGAGGTCTACGGCCAGGATCACGACCTCCGGCGTCGCATGCGGCCTGTGCTGAAGAAGTACCTCGCGGCCGACGATGAGCTCGACGCCGAGGTCCGGAACAAGATGAAGAACCTGCAGGAAGGGACTCGGACCTGGGAGGTCGAGTACCAGAAGATCAAGAACGAGATCCAGCGCCGCAAGGGCCTCGTTTGAGGGGAGAGTAGAGACCGATGGGCTGGATTCCGAAGGTCGAGCAGAAGCGCCACTTCTGCCACAAGTGCAAGAACGAGCTCGTCTTCGAGGTGAAGCTCCAGCGCGCCGACACGTGTCCCCACTGCGGCGTCGACATGCACTGCTGCAAGAACTGCGAGTACTGGGATCCGTCCGCGCACAACCAGTGCAAGGAGCGGATCGCCGAGTACATCCCTGATCGGGAGAAGGCGAACTTCTGCACGTTCTTCACGTTCAAGAACGGCGTCCCGGAAGATACGTCCGCGCAGATCGCCAAGTCGAAGTCCCGCCTCGACGATCTGTTCAAGAAGAAGTAACTCGCGAGCGCCCGCGCGTTCGAGCATCGAATCGGGCATGTCCACGCCTCGTTACCTGGTCACCGGCGGCGCCGGCTTCATCGGCAGCAACATCGTCGCGGCGCTCGTCGCCGCGGGCGAGCGCGTCCGCGTGCTCGACAACCTCGCCACGGGGATGTGGGAGAACCTCGACGGGATCTCCCCTTCCTCCGCGATCGAGCGCATCGAGGGCGACATCCGCGACCCCGAGGCCGTCGCCAAGGCCGCCGCGGGCGTCGAGGTCGTCTTCCACGAGGCCGCGCTCGGGTCGGTGCCGCGCAGCGTCGAGGACCCGGTCACGAGCGACGCCGTGAACGTCGGCGGCACCGTCACCGTGCTCGACGTGTCGCGCCGCGTCGGGGTTCGCCGCGTCGTGTTCGCCGCGTCGTCCTCGGCCTACGGCGAGACGCCCGTGCTGCCGAAGCGCGAGGACATGCAGCCGATGCCGCTCTCGCCGTACGCCGTGACGAAGCTCGCGTGCGAGAGCTATTGCCGCGTCTTCTCCTCGATCTACGGCCTGGAGACGATGTGCCTGCGGTACTTCAACGTCTTCGGTCCGCACCAGACGCCCGAGGGGCCGTACGCCGCGGCGATCCCGCGCTTCGTCGACGCCGCGCTCGCAGAAAAGCCCATCCGGATCTTCGGCGACGGCGAGCAGACGCGCGACTTCTGCTTCGTCGACAATGCCGTGCGGGCGAATCTGCTCGCGGCCGGATCGCCCCGGAAGCTCGCCGGCGAGGTCGTCAACATCGCGGGCGAGCGGCGCGTGTCGCTGAACGCGCTCTGCGTCGAGATCGGCCGTGTCCTCGGACGGACGCTCGCCGTCGAGCACGGCCCGCCGCGGCCGGGCGACGTGCGGCATTCGCTCGCGGACGTGAGCCTCGCGCGGGAGATCCTCGGGTACGAGCCTTCCGTGCGGTGGGAGGACGGCATCGCGCCGACCGTCGCGTACCTGGAGGCCCTGCGGGCTTCCGGTCCGGCCGAGGCGGCTCGGCGGGCGGCCGAAAGACGCGCGCAAAGTGCGCAAGAGAATGCCGTTCGTACGGGTGCTGCAACTAACGTTGTTGCACTCTTTCGGTGAGCGACGTATCCGGCAGAGCCATGCGGAGCATGACGGGGTTCGGGATCGGCGAGGTGAGCCTCGGAGAGGGCCGAGTGCTCGCCGAGATCCGCTCCGTCAACCAGCGCTTCCTCGACGTTCGGACGCGGCTGCCGCGAGAGCTCGCCGAGATCGCGCTCTTCGCCGAGCAGGTGGTGCGCGAGCGGCTGCGTCGCGGACGTGTCGAGCTCGTCGTGCGCACGGAGGGGCCGGTGCTGACGGCGGCGACGCTCGACGTGGCGCGCGCGCGCTCGGCGTTCCGTCAGCTCCTCGCGCTGCGTGACGAGCTCGCGCCGGGCGCGGAGCTGCCGCTCGCGTTGCTCTCGGCCGTGCCGGATCTGTTCATCCCGCCGGCGGGGCCGGAGCTCGCCGCGGTGCGCGACGCGGTTCGCCGCGCGATCGAGGCCGCGATCTCGGCGATGGACACGATGTGCCGGGCAGAAGGCGAAGCGCTGCTCGCGGATCTCTCGGGGCGTTGTCAGGCCTTGCGGCGCCTCATCGAGGCGATCGCTTCGCAGGCGGACGGTCTGCGCGAGGCGGCGCAGCGGCGCATGCACGAGCGGCTCGAGCGGCTGCTCGCGAGCGCGGAGCTCACGGTGGATCGAGGCAGGCTCGAGCTCGAGCTCGCGATCCTCGTCGACAAGAGTGATTTCACCGAGGAGCTCACGCGCTTGCGGAGCCACCTCGATCAGCTCGAAGGCGTGCTCGCGGCGAGCGGGGGCGAGCCTGTGGGGCGGCGGCTCGACTTCCTTCTGCAGGAAATGGTACGCGAGGCCAACACGCTCGGCGCGAAGGCCCAGGACGCCTCGGTCAGCCAGATCGTCGTCGGCATCAAGGTCGAGCTCGAGCGCCTCCGCGAGCAGGTGCAGAACGTCGAGTGACGCGCGCACGCGCCAAGGCCCCAACACCCCAGCACGAGACCGAAACGAATGGTGAGCGACTTCCTCCTCCTCATCGTCTCCTCCCCTTCCGGGGCGGGCAAGACGACGCTCTGCAACCGGCTGCGCGCGGAGTTTCCCGACCTGCGTTTCTCGGTCTCGCACACGACGCGCAAGCCGCGCCCGAACGAGGTGGACGGGCGCGAGTACCACTTCATCGACAAGGACGCGTTCGATCGGATGATCGGCGAGCACGCCTTCGCCGAGTGGGCGCCGGTGCACGGCAACTCCTACGGCACGAGTGTCGCCGAGATCGAGATCGCCAAGCGCGAGGCGCGCGGCGTGCTCTTCGACATCGACTACCAGGGCGCGCGGCAGATCAAGGCGCGCATGCCCGAGGCCGCGTCCGTGTTCATCCTGCCGCCTTCCCTCGCCGAGCTCGAGCGCAGGCTGCGCGGCCGCGGCACCGAGGACGAGCCGACCACGCTGCGCCGTCTCCGGGCGGCGAAGGGCGAGATCGAGCACTACGGGTTCTTCGACTACGTGATCGTCAACGACGACCTCGAGCGCGCGTACGACCAGCTTCGTTCGGTCGTGTTCGCCGAGCGCTGCCGTCGCGGCCGGCACGCGCTGCTCTGCGAGCAGATGCTCGCCGAGGGGAAGGTCGGGGCGCCCGCGTGAGCCACGTCCTCGGGGTGATCGGCGGCAGCGGCGTCTACGCGCTCGAGGACCTCGAGGACGTCGAAGAGGTCGACGTCGAGACGCCGTACGGCCCGCCGAGCGACGTCGTGTTCCGCGGCCGCGATCGTGAGTCCGGGACGACGCTCCTCTTCTTGCCGCGTCACGGCCGCGGCCATCGACTCTCGCCGACGGAGATCAACTACCGGGCGAACGTGTGCGCGCTGAAGAAGCTCGGCGCCACGCACCTCGTCAGCGTGAGCGCGGTCGGATCGATGCGCGAGGAGATCCCGCCGGGAGATCTCGTGATCGTCGATCAGTTCATCGACCTGACGAAGCGCCGCACGAGCACGTTCTTCGAGGGCGGCGTCGTGGCGCACGTGGCCTTCGCCGATCCGGTTTGCCCGCACCTCTCGGCCGCGCTCGCGGATGCCGCGGCGCAGGCGATCGAAGGCACGCAGAAGAAGGTCCACCGCGGCGGCACGTACGTCTGCATGGAGGGGCCGCAGTTCTCGACCCGCGCGGAGAGCCATCTCTATCGGAGCTGGGGCGTGCACGTGATCGGCATGACGGCGATGCCCGAGGCCAAGCTCGCGCGCGAGGCGGAGCTGCCTTACGCGCTGCTCGCGATGTCGACCGACTACGACTGCTGGCACGCGACCGAAGAGGTCGTGACGGTGGAGGCGGTGATCGCGGTGCTTCGGGAGAACGTGGCGTATGCGCGACGCGCCCTGCGAGGTCTCTCGCGTACGCTCCCCGATCCCACGACGAGCCCTGCGCACGGCGCGCTCACGAACGCGGTCATGACCCGACGTGATCTCGTACCCGAGCAGACGCGGGCGCGGCTGTCGTGGCTTTTGCCGGATCTCTCATGCTAGAAGGGGCCGCCGTGAGCACGTCTTCGCCGATTCTCATCGTTGGATCCATGGCCTTCGACGATCTCGACCTGCCCTCGGGCAAGGCGCGCGACGTCGTGGGCGGCTCGGCCACGTACGCCGCCATGACCGCGTCGGTGTTCGCGCCGGTGCGTGTCGTCGCCGTCGTCGGGGACGACTTTCCGGAGCACGTGCTCATCGCCATGCAGGCGCGCGGCATCGACACGCGCGGCATCGAGCGGGCGAGCGGAAAGACGTTCCGCTGGGCGGGCCGGTACGATCAGGATCTCGTCCACCGCACCACGCTCGACACGCAGCTCAACGTCTTCGCCGACTTCCGCCCGCGCCTGCCCGACGCGTACCGCGACACGCCGTTCCTCCTGCTCGGCAACATCCATCCGGCGCTCCAGCTCGACGTGCTCGAGCAGGTGCGCGCGCCGCGCCTCGTCGTGGCCGACACGATGAACTTCTGGATCACGGGCGAGCCTGCGCTGCTCGCGTCGATGCTGAAGCGCATCGACGTGCTCATCGTGAACGACGAGGAGGCGCGGCAGCTCTCGGGCATCCACAACATCCGGCGCGCGGCGCGCGACATCCTCGCGCGCGGCCCGAAGCGCCTCGTCATCAAGCGCGGCGAGCACGGCGCGCTCCTCTTCGACGAGGAGGGCGTGTTCGCGGCCCACGGCTTCCCGCTCGAAGACGAGGTCGATCCGACGGGCGCGGGCGACTCGTTCGCGGGCGGCTTCCTCGGCTACCTCGCGACGCAGCCCGAGGTCACGCCGCTCGCGCTCCGGCGCGCGATGGTGCACGCGACGGCGACGGCGTCGTTTTGCGTCGAGGCGGTAGGCACGGGGAAGGTCGGCGCGCTCGTGCGCGACGAGGTCTCCGGGCGCGTCGCCGAGATCCAGAAGCTTTACGAGTTCGGCGCCAGCACGATGTGATCCGCCCGCTCCGCCCCGCGCGGAGCGGGTGCCGTCCGTGGTACTCTGCGCGCTCCTTTTTGCGTGGAGGAAACACGGATGCGCTTTTCGAACGTGGCCGCGTCGCTCGCGGCCTTCGGGCTTTTGTCTCTCGGTGTCCTCGGCAGCGGCTGCGGCGGCGATGAAAATCCGCCTTCTCAGCCGCCTCCTTCGGGCGCGAACTGCGCGCTCACGGCCGAGTGCGTCACGGCCGATCCGACGTGTATCGCGAACGTCGACAACGCGGGCAAGACGGAGTTTGGCCTGCGCATGTCGCAGATCATCATCAGCAAGCCTGCGACGCTCGCGGCCGCGAGCTTCATCGGCAAGACCGTCGCGAGCGGCGTCGCGCTGGCCGACAACAAGTGCAACCTGGGTGGCACGGGCACGTTCTCGTGGCTGCTCCACTTCGACGCGATGTCGAACACCGTCTGCACGGGCGGCGCGAAGCCCGTCGCGAACCCCGCGGACGGTTATACGTTCGTGAACGAAATGATCAGCGGCTTCAACATCACGCCGATCAAGTTCTCGAGTGATCTGTCCCAGGGCTCGTTCGAGGTGGCTGAGGGGCAGGACATCATCGTCCCCGTGTACACGGCCGAGGGCGGCGAACCGATCCTCCTGCCGCTCAAGAAGGCGCGGATCCTGGACGGAAAGCTCTCGTCCAACAACAACTGCGTCGGCAGCTACAACGCCGAGGGCCTCGATCCGCTGAACCTCTGCAAGCCGTACCCCGAAGAAAATCAGTTCACGTTCAACAACGCGGGCAAGATCGAGGGGTACATCACGCTCGAGGACGCGGATGCCGTCGAGGTCGATCTCGCGAAGAAGTCGCTCTGCGCGCTGCTCACGGGCAAGGACGACGGCGCCGCGCCGATCGCGAAGTGCGTGCGCGATGCGGGCGGAAAAATCGATTACAAGGGCGACTGGTGCCACGCCACGAACGCGGCCGCGGACGCGATGTGTGCCGACGCGGTGCAGCTCGGGGCGGAGTTCGCGGCGAGCGCGGTGAAGATCAACGGCGGCTGTCCGCTCTGACGCGGGAACGTCCCGTCCGTCACGCTTGCGGCGTGCGCGGTAGGACGCGTACGATCGTGCATATCCGGTGAAAAACGGCCTCTCGTGCGTGCGAGAGGCCGCCATCGGTGGCGCTTTCGGAGGTCTTCGCCATGCCTCGCTTTCTAAGACATCTCATCGGGATCATGGTCGTGATCCTCATCGCCGGCTGTGCCGGTGGTGGTTGCTCGAGCGGATGCTCGGGCTGCGGAATGACGCCGCTCCCCGGCGGTTTCGATCCCCAGGCACGGATCGAAAACGCTGGCTCGGTGCGGCTGACGGATTCTGGGCTCACGTTCCTCGAACAGAACCTCGGGCCTCTGGCCAAGAGTCTCCTTGGCGGTAGCGGGAACGGCGGCATCGTCACCTTCCCCATCCCCTCGACGAGCGGCTCGACCGCGGGCATCGGCTACGACGTTTGCCCCGACGGCCCCAACGAGAACTCGAACCCGCCGAAGTGCGTCGCCGAGATCGACGTCGGCAACGCCCAGCTCAACATCGACACGGCGAACCCGCACAACATCAAGATCACGGGCCCGCTGCCGATCCGGCTGCAGGACTTGCCGCTCGACATCTCGTACTTCGGCATCCCCGACAGCGCCACCGGGCGCCTGACCGGCAACGGCTGCACCACGCCGTCCGCGTTCGCGAACATCGATCTGAACGTCGACATCTCGATCGAGGTCGACACGAACGCGGCGCACTCGCGCCACGGCTACTCGCGCGTCAAGGTCAACGCGCTCGAGGTCAACGAGACCCAGCTCCAGGACTCGCTCGAGTTCTGCGGCGGCGGGTTCTCGAACTTCATCCTCAACACGATGAAGGGCGTCATCTTCGATCTGCTCGTCGGCGAGCTCATCGGCACGCTCTCCGAGACCATCGAGCAGCAGCTCTGCCAGCAGGCGAACCCGGATCTCAACCCCTCCTGCCCGCTCGGCACGAACGACGTGGGCGGCGTTTGTCGTTATGGAACGGCCGAGAGCGATGAGTGCGCCTCGATCATCCTCGGCACCGACGGCCACCTGGACCTCGGCAGCGCGCTCGCGAGCATCTCGCCGGGCACGAAGGGCGGCCTCGACATCCTCTTCGCCGTCGGCGGCGCGGGCCAGCGGACGGACAACAGCGGCTACGCGTGGGGTGATCTCAACCCGGTCGCGGGCGGCGCGACGCTCGGCATGTACGGCGGCGCGGAGCCCACGCCCATCTCGCAGTGCGTGAAGTTCTCGAACATGGACGTGCCGACGGGCATCCCGGTTCCGGACGAGCTCGTGGGCAACACGGTGAGCGACTGGCCCGCGGGGCTCGCGGGCCCGCACGTCGGGATCGCGCTCTCCGAGCGGTTCGCGAACTACGCGCTGAACGGCATGTACAACAGCGGCTTCCTCTGCCTCGGCATCTCCACCGAGACGGTGCCGCAGCTCGCCTCGGGCACGCTCTCGCTGCTCGCGTCCTCGCTCAGGGACCTCGGCCTCCAACGTGACCCGCAGCAGGTCGCGCTCGTCGTCCGGCCGGGCCGTCCGCCGACGGCGACGTTCGGCAACGGCACGGACATCAACACGGATCCGCTCATCCGCGTGAAGCTCGAGCAGGCCTCGTTCGACTTCTACATCTGGTCGACCGATCGCTTCATCCGCTTCATGACGGCGACGTTCGATCTCGACGTGCCCGTGAACCTCACGGTCACGCCGGACGGCCTCTTGCCTGTGCTCGACAAGATCGGCGTGTCGAACGGCGTGGTCACGAACTCCGAGCTCCTCAAGGAGGATCCGGCGGTCATCGCGGGCGCGCTCCAGGGCCTCCTCGGCAGCCTCGGCTCGCAGTTCCTCGGCGGCATCAGCGCGATCGATCTCGCGGACGCGCTGAGCTCGGTCGGCCTCACGCTGACGATCCCCGAGACGGTGGAAGGCAAGGGATCGGCAGGCCTGCGCAAGCTCTCGAAGGGCAGCGACAGCTTCCTCGGCATCTTCGCGACGCTCGGCGTGGGCCAGGCGTCGCCGATCGCGCCGAACCCGGGCTCGGCGGCGAAGGCCGAGCCGATCGAGACGGCCGTGCGCGTGATCGAGAAGAAGCTCGATCGCGAGGGCTTCCGCCTCGGCACGGTCGACGAGGAGAACGCGCCGATCGTGACGCTGCAGCTCTCGTCGCCGAGCGACACGGGCGCGGTGCCCGTCGAGTACTCGTACCGCGTCGATCACGGCATGTGGAAGCCGTTCACGCGTGAGCGGACCGTCGACGTGCGCGACGAGTGGCTACGTCTGCAGGGCAAGCACACGGTGAGCGTGCGTTCGCGCATCGTGGGCAAACCGGAGACGCTCGACGCGACGCCGGCCGAGATCGACGTCGTGATCGACGCCGAGCCGCCCGTGATCGCGGTCGGCGAGGTGCAGGAAGGCAACCGCGTCTCCGTGGACGTCCGCGACATCGTGGGCGGCGGCGGCGAGTCGCGCGTGCGCTACCGTCTCGACGGCGGCGCGTGGTCTTCGTGGAAGCCTGCCACCGAGCTCGGGATGGTCGATGTGGGCGAGTCGGCCGAGATCGACGTCGAGGCCGAGGACGCCGAGGGTAACGTGGCCGAGGCATCGCAGGCGCTCATCCGTGGTCGCGCGCTCGTCACGGGCGAGGGCTGCGGCTGCGCTGTCGTCGGCGACGATCGCGCGCAGGGCAAGCCGATGTGGATCGTCGGCCTCGCGCTTCTCGGCGCGGTGATCCGGTTCGGCCGTCGCCGCTCGCCGAAGGCCGCGGCTGCGAAGCCCGCGCCGGCTGCTGCTCCTTCGCGTCGCGCTTCGTCGCGCCGCACGATCCGCGCGCTCTCCGGGCTCGCGTTCATCGGCGCGGCGGGCTCGTTCGCCGGCTGCAGCTGCGGCGGCGACGACAGCGCGATCGCGGGGAGCGGATATACCTGCGTCGCGCCGGCCTGCACGACGCTCGACCCCGGGCTCATCGGCGCCTACACGTCGGTCGCGATCTCGGGCAAGTCGATCTGGGTCGCCGGGTACGTCGAGGCGGACTGGGCGAACGAAAACAGCTGGGGTGATCTCGTCGTCGGCACGTGGAACGGCGAGAGCGGGAGCGTCGGCTGGTCCGCGATCGACGGTGTCCCCGCCGAGCCTGCGGTCGATCCGGCGAAGTTCAACAAGAACGGCTTCCGCGGCGGCCAGCTCGAGTCGGGCGACGACGTTGGCACGTGGACGAGCATCGCCACGGCCAGCGATGGCAACCCCGCCGTCGCCTACTACGACCGGACGAACAAGGCTCTCAAGTTCGCCCAGCGCGTGGGCGGCGCCTGGAACGTCATCACGGTCGAGCAGAAGAAGCAGGCGGACATCGGGCGGTACGCGAAGCTCATCATGGCGGGCGGCGACAAACCCACCATCGCGTACCTCTCGATCGAGCCTGGCAAGGACGGCGCGGTCTCGTCGAAGGTCCGCCTCGCGACGTCGACGAGCGCGACGCCGACAGCCGCGGACTGGACGTTCGAGGACGTGGCCGTCGACGAGGCCACGCCCTGCCGTGCGTACAACTGCGCGAGCGGCGACGTCTGCGTGCTGGAGACCGCTCGGTGCCAGGCGAAGCTCTCGGACTGCGATCCGAAGTGCGGATCGGGCTCGGCGTGCGTGGACGTCGGCGGCACGGTGCAGTGCTCGGACACATTGGATCCGGCGAAGATCGACACCTACCCCGAGGCGGTGGGCGACTACATCTCGCTCGCGCAGGATCCCGCGGGTGGCCTCGGCATCGCGTTCTACGATCGCATCCGGGGCAACCTCGTGATCGCCTCGAAGAACGCGGGCATGTGGCAGACGACGATCGTCGACGGGCAAGCGGCCGACGGCACCGACACGGGTGACATGGGCATCGGCGCTTCGCTCTTCATCGACGACAAGGGCGACTGGCACCTCTCCTACGTCGACGGTTTGTCCGAAGGCCTTCGCTACGCGCAGGTCACGAAGGGCACGACCGTCAAGTTCACGGCCCTCGTGGACGACGGCCTCACGGTCGACGGGACGACGAAGTTCGACGACGGCCAGCACCTGGTCGGCGACGACTCGGCGATCTACGTCGGCGCGAGCGGCGCGATCCACATCAGCTACCAGGACGCGACGGCCGGCAAGCTCCGGTACGCCGTGGGCACCCCGACGGGGGATCAGGTCGACTGGAAGCTGCGCGCCTTCGATCAGGACGGCTTCGCCGGCGCGTTCTCGCGTCCGATCGAGGTCGACGGCAAGCTGATGCTCGTCAACTGGTGGCGTCGCCTCGACGAGGCGGGGCCGCGCGGCGACGTCGCGATCGTCTCGCCCTGAACGACGACGAGGGCGCGCTCTTCGGGGCGCGCCCTCGCGTTCCATGCTTGGGGCTTCGAGTCGCCTTCGGCGCCCTACGCCCCAAACCCCGTTACGCCGCAGCGATCTCCGCGGCCGTCTCCAGCAGCATCTCGCGCGTCGCCGGGCCGTTCACCCGCGCGCGCTCCGAGGCGACGAGCTCGAGCAGCTCCTGCTTCGTGGCGACGCCGGAGTCGAGCAGCGCACGCATGTATCCGTCGACCGCGCCCTGCGCCTTGGCGAGCTTCGTGTAGCTCGCGCCCGCGCTCTGCGCGCGGAGGGCCTCGTTCAACATCTGCTTGAGCTCCGCCAGCATCTCGCCCTTGCGTCGCATGAGACACCTCTCCCGATCCGGCAGGCTGCCGCCTCGGCCGCGCACCACGCGCAGAGGCCTTTGGGGTCGGTCGTCGCCCACCCGGCCGCGCCACGCGCGCCGGATCGCCGGTACACGACGTCCCCTATCCGAGGCGCGCGCGTCGGGCCAAATTCGTGATCGTTTTTCCGAGGAGGGTCGGCGCAGCCGTCAGGACGACGAGCTGCTCTGCAAGAGACGGCCGAGCGCGCTGTCGGCGAGCGTCGGGTCGAGGCGGCCGAGCGCGACCGCCGGGCCCTTCTGCGGCACGAGCACGACGCGGCAGCGCCCGCGCGAAGCGGGCATCAGGTTCGTGAGGGCGAAGTCGATCGCGATGGAGACGGCCACGAGCAGCGCGCCCATGCCGAGCAGATCCGGCGAGCCGGCGCGCGCGCCGTCGACGAAGAGCGAGATGCCCACGTAGCTGCCGATCGCCAGCGCGAAGAGGCCCGCGTACATGGCGAGCCGCGGATACCGCACCTCGCGGGCCACGCGCGTGAGCCCCTCGACCGGGAAGACCATCTCCCGCTCTCGCACCGTCCGTCCGAGCAGCTCCGTCTTCGCCAGCACCGTGATCGAGCGCGGCGAGACCCGCATCTCCGCGGGGCAGCGGTACCGGAGCACGAAACGCCCGAGCAGGCGGGCGAGCGGCACGAGGAAGAGCAGCCCCGTCACGGCGAGCAGCACGAGCGCGACCGGGCCTCGCGGCGGCGGGACGAGCTCGCCGGCGGCCGCGGCGGCGCCGGGGCTCCGCGCCTCCTGGAGGAGCGCGCGCACCACGGGATCACGCGCCTCGGCGGCGAGCGTCCGGGCCTCGTCCCGCGCGGCCGACGACGAGCTCGCGCCGAGCGCCGCGGCCACGACGAGTGCCCCTGCGCGCCCCACGAGCGCCGCGGCGCCTTCGTCCGCCCTGCGCACGAGCGCTGCGGCTTCTCGCCAGAGCCCGTCTGCCTTCGGCCCGAGCGCAGCATCTACAGCGGAGAGCGCGTCGAGCGGCGTGTGCGCGGCGATCCACGCGAGCGCTTCGACCACGCGCCGCTCGGCCTCGACGCCTTCGGGCGGGGCGAGCGCGATGCCGCGGGCGAGCAGGGCCGACAGGAGGGTGCGCGTCGCGGGCCCCGTGGGCTCGTTCGGGCTCCTTTCGAGCGCGGCGAGCACGTTGCCGAAGGGGGTCTCGGCGTCCTCGGTGGAGAGCCCGAGCCGGGAGGCGGCGTCGCGGGCCCCGTCGGGCAGCGAGGTCCTTCGCTCGTCGGCGCAGGCGAACGCGATGGCGTGGACGAGGCGGGCCAGATCGTCGCCGCGCGGATGGCCGGCGAGCTCGGCGAGGACTTCGTGAGGCTTTTGGTCGGCGGGCATGGCAGGGCGTGCTCTGTCGCGCGTCGCGCGCGGGTCGACTTAACCGAACGCGCGCGCCCTGGCTAGTCTTCCGGGCTCTTTCGAAGGCGCGTCTGTGGGGCGAGCGTGCGTCAGGGCGCCTTTTTCCCCGCCTCTTCCGCGGCTTTCGCTTGTTTCGCGAGCTGCTGCTCGACCGCGCTCATGATGTATTTGAGCTGCTTGTTCGTCACGTGCGTGGTGGCCCGGACCAGGTCCCCCTCGGCGACGAACGGCGTCGGCCCGAGGACCTCGAACCGGCCGATGAACGGGATCTCGACCTTCCGGAACCCCTCGACGACCGGCCCGAGCTCCCCGGCGTGCTTCTCGGCCGAGGCTGCGTCCTTGTCTTGCGCTTCGAGGAGCACGTCCGCGCCGCCGTCGTCCGTGGGCGTCACGGAGAGCCGCATCCACTTGAAGGTGTCGGGGATCTGGAAGGGCAGGCCTTTGAACGCCCGGTGCGGCGTGACGATCGAGAGCGCGATCCCCACGCCGCTCGACTTGTTGAAGCCCTTCGTCGACTTCACCTTGGCGAGCTCGCCCTTCGCGTCGGCGGGCATCACCACGAGGATCCGTTTGCCCGGGACGAGCGCGAAGATGCGCTCGCCCTTGTCGGCCTTCGCGATCGCCGCGGGCACGGGCGAATCGTCGAGCCAGTGGCCCGGCGGATCGCTGCGCTTCACGATGGAATCAACCGCGCCGCGGATCTTCGGCTCGGGCACGTTGAAGTCCATCACGGCGACGACCTTGCGCGAGTCGCGGAACTGCGGCCCTGCGATGAGCAGGTGATCGAGGTCGCGGATCGGATCGATGGGCGTGTCCTTGAAGAAGGACTGCCACTGCGGGATCCCCACGAGGATCCGGCTGAACCAGGTCCCGAGCTCGTGCTTGCGGATCCTGTCGCCGGCGATGAGCACCTGGACGTTCGGATTTTTCGAAGCGAGATCCGCGGGCGAACCCGCCGCCGCGAGCGGATCCTTGAGCTTCGGGCCTCCGGCATCCGCGCCCGCGTCGGGCATCTCGGCGACGGGCACCGGTGCCGCTGCATCCGCGCCTGCGTCCGGCTCTGCTTTCGCGACGGCCTCCGCGTCGACGCCCGCGTCGGGCAGCTCCGCGATCGGCGCGCCTGCGTCGTGCGCCTCCATTCCACCATCCGTGGCGAGCGGCTCCGCATCGGCAACCCCTGCGTCCTCTGGGCCTGCGTCGCTTACGCCTGCGTCCTCGGCCTCTGCGTCGGGGCCTGCGTCGGGCGCTTCTGCGTCCGGACCTGCGTCGGCCGGCTCCGTTTTTTTCTTGGGCTTCGGCTCGGCTTGCTTCGTGGGTTCGGCGGCGGGATCGGGCTCCGCGGCGGCGGGCTCGGGGTCTGACGCGGGCGCGGGCGCTCGGGTTTCTCCGGGCACGAGATCGAGATCGATCGGGATCACGACCTCGCCCTCCATGTCGACCATCTCCACCGGATCGCCGAGGAGCAGCGAGAGCCAAGCGAACAGACGCGTCGGGAGCAGCGGCAAATGCAGGAGCAGCGCGATCGTCAGGGCAACCACGAAGGCGCGTCGCGTGGTCGCACGAAGCCGCGAGAGGGCCGTGGCCGGCGCTTCTTTCGTGTCTGTACGGCCACGGGGCTGCGTCCGCTGCTCCACGGCCCCTACGGTAGCAGCGCTGCGCCGGGCGTCATCGGGCCGAGCGCTTCGTGGCACGTTCCTTTCAAGCGGCTTTCATCTCCCTTTTGCAGAGAACTGGATCGACGATGCAGGACCGGGTACGAAGACCCCCGAGCCCGTCTGTTCGAGAAGACGAGGCGCAATTTTCGGCGATGGGAAGCTCTCCAGTGGATCGGCCTCGGCGTGAACAAGATCGGCCCCGCGTGGCGATGAACTCCCGCGTGCCGGCGGGTCGCGAGCCTGCGCCTCCTCCTCCCGAGGGGAAGGCGCCCTCCACGCTCGCGGCGAGCGCGCTCGGCTTCGCGGTGGCGGCGGGCCTCGCGGGCGCCGTCGCGTGGGCAAGCGGCTGCCATGGCGATGCGCCGCCTGGCGCGTCCGTCGACAAGCCCACGCGCACGAGCCAGCTCCCCGCCCCTCCCCCGACGACGCCCCCGGCCCCGAAGGGATCCGCGCGTGTCGCGACGGCCGTCCCGGCCGACACCCGCGACGCGGGCGCCGACGCCGCTGCGGACGCGAGCGCGGAGGTCGCGGAGGCCGAGAAGCCGTACACCGGCCCGCTCCTCGGGGCGCTGGCGGTGCAGACGCCGGTCTTCCCGACGATGGAGTCGGGCAAGAAGCGGCTCGGTTACATCCGGCTCGGCGGCAAGGTCCCGGTCGATCCGAACCCCACGAAGAACGCCTCGTGCCAGCAGGGCTGGTACCGCTTGCTCGACGGCGGCTACGTCTGCGGCAAGTACGGGACGACGGATCTGGCGAACCCGCAGGTTCGCATGGGCATCACGTCGCCCAACCTCGAAGAGGTGCTCCCGTACCGCTACGCCTACAACACGGCGCACGGCACGCCGCTCTACCGATCGGTCCCCTCGAAGGAGGACATGATCAAGTACGAGCCGTACCTCGAGATGGCGAAGAAGGCGCGCCGCAAGAAGAAGGCCGACGAGGAGGCCGAGAGCGCGAAGGACGAGGCGGCGAAGGATCAGACGGCGTCGGCCGCGGCGACGCCTTCGGCGAGCGCGTCTGCGGCGGGCGACACGGCGGCTGCGCCGGCGGGTACGGAGGGCGCACCGAGCGCGCCTGCGCCCATGCCTTCGGCCGAGGTCGCGGCGATGCTCGACGCGGGCGCTGCGGTCGAGGAGCCGGCGAAGCCCTGGTGGCAGCAGCTCGAGCCGGGCAAGCCCGTCAACGTCACGCTGAAGGAGCTCGAGAGCGAGGCCGACGGCACCGTCGCCAAGCGCATGGTGAGGGGCTTCTTCGTCGCGGTGGACAAGACGTTCGGGTGGAACGGGCGGCTCTGGTACAAGACCACGGCGGGCCTCGTCGCGCCGAGCGACCGCATGTACATCGTCAAGCCGCCGACCTCGCAGGGCATCGACGTGCCCGAGGGGGCCAAGCAGGTCGGCTTCATCCTCGCGACGAAGTCTTCGAAGTTCGAGATCGACGACGAGCACAAGAACGTGAAGGTGAAGGGGCCGGCGCCTCGGTTCACGGCGGTCGGTCTCACGGGCGTGACGGCGACGGTGAAGTCGGTCGTCTACCGGCAGACCACCGAGGGCTGGTGGATGAAGGGCGTCGACGCCACGTACACCGAGCCTGGTCCGCCGCCGGCGGATCTCGCGCCGGGCGAGAAGTGGCTCGACGTGAACCTCACGCGGAAGACGATCGTCGCGATCGAGGGCGACAAGCCCGTGTACGCGGCGCTCGTGTCGCCGGGGCGCAAGTCGACGAACAAGGCGAAGGATCACTCGACGATCAAGGGCACGTTCCGGATCCGCGAGAAGCACATCGCCACGACCATGGATGGCGACGGCACGGTGGCGGGCGATCTCCCGTACAGCATCGAGGATGTCCCGTACGTCGCGTACTTCGAGGGCTCGTATGCGCTGCACGGCGCGTTCTGGCACTCGAACTTCGGCCGGGAGATGAGCCACGGCTGCGTGAACCTCTCCCCGCTCGACGCCAAGAAGATCTTCTTCTGGGCCGAGCCTCGCCTCCCCCGTGGCTGGCACGCGGTCTGGTCCACGCCCGAAAATCGCGGCACGCTCGTGGTCGTCCACGAATAACCCCCGAAAAACACAAACCCCGGCCTCCCTGGTCCCCCTGGACGTATCTCCCGAGCCAGCAGCCGAGACGCCGGGTAGGCCCGAACGAAGCGAAGCGGAGTTGAGGGCCGTAGGGTGTGGGCCATCGAGCCCACACCCTCCTTAACAACTTGACTTGGGGCGGAGTGTCGAACAGTTGTTGAGGCCGTCATGGACCAGTTCTCGGCCCACCTCGATCGCGGGTGGGATCTCGTACAGCGTGGGGATACCCGCGGCGCCGAGGCTTCGGCGCGCCGAGCGCTGGAGCTCGATCCCAACTCCCCCGAGGCTCACAACCTCCTCGGTTACGTCGCGGCCCTCGAAGGGGACGGCGAGGAGGCGATCGAGAATTACCGGCAGGCCATCGCCCTCGACGATACGTACCTGGAGGCGATGCTCAACGCCGCCGAGGTCTACATCCACCCGCTCGGCGAGTACGACCAGGCGATCGAGATGTGCGACCAGGCCCTCGATCTCGCCGAGGTCGACGAGGAGATCATCGACGCGCTCCTCCTCAAGTTCGATGCCCTCCTCGCGAAGGGGGACACGGACGAGGCGGCGCGGGTCGTCGAGCGGATTCCGAGCGGGCCTTATGACAACCCGAACCACACGTTCCTCGTCGGGCGCGCGCTTTACGAGATCGGGCAGACGGAGCGGGCCGCGCGGCTCGTGGAAGAGGCGGCGATGAAGGATCCGCGGCACGTCGAGGCGTACTACTACCTCGGGCTCGTACGGGACGAACGCGGCGACATGCGCGGCGCGACGCAGGCTTTTTTGCATGCGCGCGAGCTCGACATCGAGATGGGCCTGCCGCCGTGGGCGCCGGGACGCGAGGCGTTCGCCGGGCTCGCGCAGAAGGCGATCGCCGGGCTGAATCCGGTCCTGCGTCGTTACGTGGACGCGGCCGACGTGTACGTCTCCGATGTCCCCGGCATGGAGCTCGTGGCGGAGGGCGTCGATCCGCGGGCGCTCGTCCTGCTCGATGGGCTCGTCTCCGACGAGCTCTCGCGCGGCGGACGCGCGGACGCGCCTTGTGCGCGGATCTTCGTGTATGCCATCAACGTCGCCCGGCTCGCGGGCAGCGTCGAGGGCATCGAGCGGGAGATCAGCTTGGCGCTCGAACGCGAGATCACCGCGACGTTCCTCGAGGCCGAGCAGGCCGAACGCCCGGAGAGCGAGCTCAACTGACGGGCGGGGATCGTTCGCGATGAATGCCCCCGCCGAGAGGCCCAAGAGGCCCGTTTCCGCCCGAAGGCGCGGCCGCACGGTCGCCGGGGCGATTTATTACGGCATCATCGGCGCCACCTGCCTCGCGGGCACCATCCAGATCTCCGTCCAGGTGTTCTTCACGGACCACCCCCCTTCCCCGTACGGCGGCTGTCACGAGGGGCTCCGGGCCCTCGTCGGGTCCGTCGATCGGGCGCGGGCGGCGGCGCCCGGTACGGACGGCGAGGACGGGGCGATCGCGCGCTTTCGGGCGGCGCTCGAGCCCGAGTGGCAGTACTTCGACGGCGTCTCGACCTCCTGCAAGGGGTCGGCGAAGGACGAAGGCGCTCTCGACGCCATCGAACGGCTCCGCTATGCGGAGGAACATGCAGCGCGGCGGGAGGCTTCGGACCTGGCCCCGCTGCGGCGCCAGGTACAGGAGATCGTGAACACGGATCTCGCCCAGGCCGGCGCACCCCCCAAAGGCCCCTGATATCCAGAGCGGCGACGAATGACAGACCAGAATCCCACCTCCCAGGGCGCGAACGCCTCCGAGGCTCGCACGAGTGATCCCACAGCGGCCGGCCAGGCAGCCGCGACCGCGCCGACCTTCGACGTCCTGCCCCTCTCGGCCGAGCTGCGCGAGACGCTGGCCGAGATCGGCTACGTGAACCCCACGCCGGTGCAGGTCGCCGTGTGGGAGCCCGCGACGCGCGGGCGCGACGCCGTGGTGCAAGCGCGCACCGGCACCGGCAAGACGGCGGCCTTCGGGCTTCCGATCGTCGATCACCTCGTCAAGCGCTCGGCCGCGAACGTGCAGGTCCTGGCGCTCTGCCCCACGCGCGAGCTCGCGCTGCAGGTGACGGCCGAGATCGAGCGGCTCGGCAAGCGCAAGGGCGTGCGTGTCGTGCCCGTGTACGGCGGCGCGCCGATGCCGCGCCAGATCGACGCCATCGCCGCGGGCGCGCAGGTCATCGTGGGCACGCCCGGCCGCGTGCTCGATCACCTGCGCCGCGGCACGCTCGATCCGAAGACCATCCGCCTGCTCGTGCTGGACGAGTGCGACGAGATGCTCTCGATGGGCTTCGAGCGCGAGCTCAGCGCGATCCTCGAGCGTTTGCCCGAGAACCGCCAGACGCTCCTCTTCTCGGCCACCTTGCCGCCCGACATCGAGCGGATGGCGAAGAGCAAGCTCAAGAACCCCGAGTTCGTCACGCTCTCGGGTGATCACATCGGCGCGCTCTCCATCGATCACTTCGTGTACATGGTCGCGGGCGACAAGCTCGGCGCGCTCATCCGCGTGATCGAGGTCGAGAACCCGGAGAGCGCGGTCGTCTTCTGCAACACGCGCGACGAGACCGAGCGCGTGGCGAACGCGCTGCAGCGCCAGGGCTTCGACGCGGACTGGCTCAACGGCGACCTGCCGCAGTCCGATCGCGAGAAGGTCATGAGCGCGACGCGCGAGGGCCGGCTCCGGTTCCTCGTCGCGACGGACGTGGCCGCGCGCGGGATCGACATCTCGCTGCTCACGCACGTCATCAACTACGACTTCCCGCAGGACGCCGAGGCGTACGTCCACCGCACGGGCCGCACCGGGCGCGCGGGCCGCACGGGCACCGCGATCTCGCTCATCGCGCCGCAGGACATCGGCGGGCTCTACCTCGTCCGGCTCACGTACAAGATCCGCCCGATCGAGCGGCAGATCCCGACCGAGGGCGAGCTCAAGACGCGCGCCGAGGCCGACCTCGTCAGCATGCTCGCCGAGGCGTTCGCACCGAAAGGTACGCACCCGGACGATCTCTCCCTCGCGCGGCGCATTCTCTCGCACGACGGTTCCGAGCGGATCCTCGCGGGGCTCTTGCGCGATCACCTGGGCGCGCGGCCCACGGCCAAGGACGAAGCGGCCGCCGCGCGGCGCGCCGGTCCCGCGCCGAAGCGCGTCGAGGCGGCCCCTGCCCCGGCGAAGGCCGAGACGAAGCCCGCGCGCGAGCCGCGTGAAGAGAGGCCGCGCCGCGAGGAGCGTGAGCCGCGTGAAGAGAAGCCGCGCCGCGAAGAGCGCGAGCCGCGCGCGTCGAGCGAAGAGCGCGCGCGCCGCGAGGAGCGCGAGGAGCGGCCGCGTCGGGAGGAGCGTGAAGAGCGCGCCGCCGGCGAGGAGCGTGAGCCGCGGGAGTCGGGTCGTCGTACGCGAGGGCGTCGCGAAGGTCGGCCCGAGATGCCGCGGCCGGTTCGCGCGCGCGGCGGGGAAGAGGTCGCGCCGACGCCCGTCAGCGCGGCTGATCCCTTGCCGCCGCCGAAGGCGCGCGCGGCGGCTCCGGTGCGTCACGCCGACTTCACGAGCTGGCAGCCGCCGGAGGAGGAGGGCGACGACGAGCCGATCCTCGGCGACGCGGCGGTCTCGGGCCCGCGTGACGTGGCGCGCGAGGTCACGCGCGAGATTGGTCCGGACGAGACGGATCCGGGGCGCCCGCAGGAGGGTTCGTCCGGGGACTACGCCGAGGTCTTCGTCAGCGTGGGCCGCCGCGACGGCGTCCGCGCGGCCGACCTCCAGGCGCTCTTGCTCGACCAGATCGGCCTCGACAAGTCCGATGTCAAGCGGATCCGCGTCCGCGAGCGCAACGCGTTCGTCAGCGTCCGGCGCACCGAGCTCTCGCGCGCCGTGGCCGGCTTGTCGGGAGCGACGCTTGCCGGTCGCACCGTGAGCGCCGAACCGGCGCGGGAGCGCGGCGGCGCGGGCGGCGAAATCGACGCGGACGCTGCGGGCGCTGTCGAGCCCTGAGCAAAATTCGCGGCGATCTCCGCCCTTGGTCGACACTCGGGACGCCGGATCACCACCGGCGTCCTGCTCTCCAAATACCCCGCTGGCGGAGCGCGCGCGAAGGTCGTATCCCCTTGGATATGGCGCGGCGCGGATGGGAGGACGAGGTCGGGCGGCTCCGGCAAGAGGTCGACGGCGCGATCGCCGAAGGCCTCGGCGTCGAAGACATCCTCCCTCTGCTCGCGCGCATCACGCGCATCGCCGAGCCGGGCAGCGTGCCGTGGGTCGCGGCGCATCGGCAGCTCGCCGAGCTCGGCGTCGAGCACGACCCTTGGCGCGCGGCGCTCTTTGCTCGCAAGGTCCTCGCGCATGACGGCCGGGACGACGGCGCGTGGGCGGTCATGGGCCTGGCGCAGTCGCTCTTGCGAAACTTTCGGTATGCGGCGCGCGCCTACGAGCGGGCCCTCGCGCTCTCGCCGGACAACCCCTGGTACGCGCACAACCTCGGCCACCTCTACGACGTGGCCCTGGGCCGTCCGCACGACGCGCTCCCCTTGCTCGCGAAGGCCAGCGAGGCGCAGCCCGAGGAGGCGGACATCGCCGCGAGTTACGCGCACGCCCTCGCGCGCTCTGGCAAGCTCGTGGCCGCCAAGCGTGTGCTGAAGCGCGCCATCCGGCGCGGGGCCACGGCCGATCAGATGGCGCTCTGGCGCTGGCTCGACGCAGGCGCGCCGGAGACCGCGGAGGCCTCGGGCCGCGAGCGGCGCGGCAAACCGAAGAAGCAGCGGGCGCGCCAGCGGCCTTCCGCGCGCGACTGACTGCTGCTTCGACCTCGCTTCCTTCTTGTCGTCGCGCGCGTGGTGGTACATCGATGCCCCCATGCGTCCAGGCCGAGCCCGCGTCTCTCTCCTCTTGCCGTTGCTCTCTCTCGTGGCGCTCTCGACCGCCGTCCCGGTCGCGGCGCAACAGCCCGATCCACGTGCGCCGGCCGCGCCACAGGCGCCGGCCGCGCCGCAAGCCCCGGCGACGCCGCCTCCGCTCACGGTCGAGGATCCGCTGCTCGCGGCGATCCCGCCCGCGCCGAAGACGCTGAACACGTGGCGCGAAGCGGTCACGTTGATCGAGACGCGCGCGCCGGATCTGCGCATCGCGGAGGCCGAGGTCGCGCGCGCGGAAGGAGCGAGCCGCGTGGCGCTCGGGCGCGCGCTGCCGACCTTGACGGGGAACGGCTCGTTCACGCACCACATGGTCCGCACGACGCGGGAGTCGGTCTCTTGCAACATCTCTATCCCGGTGGGCGGCGGGCAACCGCTCACCCTCGGCGTGCCCGTGACCTCGGCGGCGGATTGCCCTGGCGGGCCGGCCAGCGCCAGCGTCACGGAGATCGTCACGCCGCCGAGCCCTGTCTTGAACTTGCAGCTCACCGGGCGCGTCCCGATCCTGTCGCTGCGCAACTGGTACGCCATGGGCACGGCGAACCTCGGCGTGGACGCGGCGCGGGCGAGCTTGTCGGATCGGCGGCGGCTCCTGCTCGCCAACATCGCGAGCGCGATCGTGAACATCGTGACGGCGGAGCGCACGAGCGAGATCAACCGAAGTGGACTGCGCACCTCGCTCGAACGACTCGAGCTCACGAAGCGCAGGGCGCGCCTCGGCACGGGCACGCAGCTCGACGTTGTGCGCGCCGAGCAGGACGCGAACCTCGCGCGGAGCCAGATCGTGCAGAGCGACGAGTCCCTCAAGCGCGCGCGTGAAGCGCTCGGCCTCGCGCTCGGCGACACGGTCCCCTACGGCGTGCCGCCGACCATCACGCTCGACGACATCCAGCAGAGCGTGCGCTCCACGTGCAGCGCGGGCAAACCCGAGGATCGCCCCGACGTCATCGCCGCGCGGACCCAGCTCAAGGTGGCCGAGCGTCAGGTGAACGAGTCGCGCCTCGGCTTCCTGCCCACGATGGACGCGACGACGCAGTTGACCTGGACGAACCAGCAGCAGCTCCAGCTCAACATCCCCCGGTACACGTGGACGATCGGCGCCGTTCTCACGGTCCCGATCTACGAGGGCACGCGCTACGGCGAGGTGAAGACCAACCGGGCCGCGGTCGAGAGCCAGAAGGCGCGCGTCGAGGCGGCCGAGCGCCAGGCCCGGCTCGACGTGCAGCAGGCGATGCGTTCCGTCGAGGTGCAGGAGCAGGCCCTTGCGATCTCTGCGAAGGCCCGCGAGCTCGCGCAGGAGACCGCGCGGCTCACGCAGGTCGCGTACGAGGCCGGCACGGCCACGAGCTTCGAGCTTGTCGACTCGGCGCAGCGCCTTCGCCAGGCGGAGCTCGATCTGGCCGTCCGCGAGCTCGAGCTCATCCGGGCCAAGATCTCCGCCCTGCTCTCGGCGGCCGTTTGCGACGGCTGACAGGGGCGCCCGCGGTTTTCCTCTTTGCCCGAGACAGCCGATTCGGATCGCTCCTATCATCGCGTCGCCCGCTCGCAGGGGGGTGCGCGCTCGCGTGACGCGGCGCGACGACGGCTCGTTTTGAAGGAGAATCCGCCATGGCCAACATGCCGCCCTCGGGTGGGGGGTATCCCCCGGGAGGTCCGCCCGGCTATCCGCCGCAAGGCTATCCTCAGCAGGGAGGCGCTTACGGCCCTCCGCAGCAGCCGCAGGCGGGGTATGGCCCGCCGCAGCAGCCCGGGTACGGTCCGCCGCAGCAAGGAGGCTACGACCCGCAGCAGCAGCAGGCCGGGTATGGCCCGCCGCAGCAGCAGCAGGCGGGGTATGGCCCGCCGCAGCAGCCGCAGGCCGGGTATGGTCCGCCGCAACAAGGAGGCTACGACCCGCAGCAGCAGGCGGGGTATGGCCCGCCGCAGCAGCCCGGGTATGGCCCGCAGCCGGGGATGGGTGGACCTCCGATGGGCGGGGATCCGCAGCAGGGATATGGGGGTCCGCCGGGGATGGGGTACGGCCCGCAGCCCGGGATGCCGATGGGCGCGCCGCCGATGGGCGCTCCGATGGGCGCGCCGCCGATGGGCGTTCCGATGGGCGCGCCGCCGATGGGCGCTCCGATGGGCGCGCCGCCGATGGGCGTTCCGATGGGCGCGCCGCCGATGGGCGTTCCGATGGGCGCGCCCATGCCGCAGCACACGCAGGGCGGCGGCTTCCAGATGAACATGCTCAAGGTCGTGGGCATCGGTGTCGCCGTGGTCGTGGGCATCATCGGTCTCGGCGGGTTCGCTTGGTACGGCGCCACGCACCCTTCGGTCCGCATCATCAACGTCACGGGCAAGGACGGCGTGACCGTCACGCTCGACGGTGAGGAGCTCGCCAAGGACCTGAAGAACGCGCCCACGGAGAACGCGGCGGTCGTCGTCACGAAGAACGTGGCGAGCGGCCCCCACAAGCTCGAAGCGAAGGACGCGAGCGGCAAGGTCCTCGAGAGCTTCACCTTCGAGTTCAAGTCGGGCACGAACGGCTACGTCTACGCCCCCGGCCGCACGGCCGACTCGAACACGTGCTTCATCGTCCAGACGGACGAGTACAAGACGATCAACGTCGGGCTCGGCAACAACAACCGCTTCAAGGCCCTCGACCGGACGAAGAACATCTGGGAGCTGCCCACCACGATCGAGTTCTGGTTCCAGGACACGCCCGACAGCGTCGAGATCAAGACGAAGAAGGGCCAATCCTCGAACAAGACCGTCACGAAGCGCGCCCTCCGCCAGGCCGCCTGCGACGACCCCGACTTCATGGATTGATCAAGAGGGGGCCGGCTCGGGCCGGCCCCCTACGCGCGCCGCGCGGGCGGCGCGCTACCCCAGCGTATGGCTGCTGGTTCGGTGGCTGCGCTCCCGGGTTCCGCGTGGCGCGTGTCCGCGGTATAGAGCGCGGACCGATGGAACGACTTGCCAGTTACGTGTCAGGCGCCTGGGTTCACGGCTCCGGCAAGGCCGCCGCGCTCGTCAATCCGACGACCGAAGAGCCGATCGCGGAGGCCAGCACCGAGGGCATCGACTTCGCACGAGCTCTCTCGTTTGCCCGCGACGTCGGCGGCCCTGCGCTCCGCGCCCTCTCGTTCGCGCAGCGCGGCGAGCTGCTCCTCGCCTTGTCCCGCGCCATCCACGCGAACCGCGACGCCCTGATCGAGGTCGCCATCCAGAACGGTGGCAACACCCGCAGCGACGCGAAGTTCGACATCGACGGCGCCTCCGGCACGCTCGCGTATTACGCCGAGCTCGGCAAGCAGCTCGGCGACGCTCGTTTCCTCGTCGACGGCGAGGGCGAGAAGCTCGGCCGGAGCCCTCGTTTCTTCGGCTACCACGTCCTCGTCCCCCGCGCGGGCGTCGCGGTGCACATCAACGCCTTCAACTTCCCCGCCTGGGGCCTCGCCGAGAAGGCCGCTTGCGCGCTGCTCGCCGGCATGCCCGTCGTCTCCAAGCCGGCGACGAGCACCGCGCTCCTCGCGTACCGGATCGCTCGCCTGTTCGTCGATGCGAACATCCTCCCCGCGGGCGCCTTCTCCTTCATCGCGGGCGCGCCCGGCGACATGCTCGATCACCTCGGCGGCCAGGACGTCCTCGCCTTCACCGGCTCCGCGGACACCGGCGCGCGCCTCCGCGCCATGCCTGCCGTCGTGCATGGCTCGGTGCGCCTCAACATCGAGGCCGACAGCCTCAACACGGCTGTCCTCGGGCCCGACGTCGCCTCGGGCTCCGACACGTACCGCATGTTCCTGCGCGAGGTCTCCCGCGACATCACGCAGAAGGCTGGGCAGAAGTGCACCGCCATCCGCCGCATCCTCGTCCCTTCGGCGATCGAGGCCGAGATCAAGGACGAGCTCGTCAGCTTGCTGCGCGACATCAAGGTCGGCGACCCTGCCCTCGAAGGCGTCACCGTCGGCCCGCTCGCGACGGCCGCGCAGCTCCGCGACATCCGCGCCGGCATCCAGAAGCTCTCTGCGGAGGCCTCGATCGTCCTCGGCGAAGGCGCGTTCGAGCGCGTCGGCGCGCAGGACGGTAAGGGCTACTTCGTCCCGCCCACGCTGCTCCACTGCAAGGATCCCGATGCGGCGCGTGACGTCCACCAGCACGAGGTCTTTGGCCCCTGCGCCACGATCGTCCCCTACGACGGCTCCTCGGCTCGCGCGACGGACCTCGTCCGCCGCGGCGGCGGCATGCTCGTCGGCTCGGTGTACAGCGACGATCGGGCCTTCGTCACCGACATGATCTTCGGTTTGTCCCCGTACCACGGTCGCCTGTACTTCGGCAGCGAGAAGATCGCCGACCAGACGCCGGGCCCGGGCACGGTCTTGCCGCAGAGCGTGCACGGCGGCCCTGGCCGCGCGGGCGGCGGCGAGGAGCTCGGCGGACGCCGCGGCCTCGCGTTCTACTCGCACCGCGCGGCGATCCAGGGCGCGCGGCCCATCCTCGAAGCCGCGCTCGATCTGAAGAGCTGACAGCGCCTGCTACGGCGCCGCGTCGTCACAGCTCGGATCGTCCGCCGCTGCGAGATCGAGCGTCCAGACTGCCGTCTCTCCGCCCATCGATCGCCCCACCCCGACCGTCAAAAAATCCCCGTTCACGAGGACCGGCTGCGTCCCTGTGTCCGCGGCCCACTGGTCGAGCGTCGCCGAGGCCACGGCGTTTCCCTTCGCCAGGAGCTCGGCCATCCCGATGCTCCCGTCGCACGCCACGGAGAATCCGGCCTCACAAGCGCGCGTCACCGCCGTGGATCCGTCCGGCCCGATGTCCTTGAGGTAACCCTTGTCCCGCATGTCGTCGCTGTGCGCCGACGCGGACTGGTTCAGCGTCGCGCAGACCTTCAAGATCGGCACGCCTGCCTTCGTGCGCATGTCGTTCAGCCGGCCGACGAGATCGCTCTCGATGGCGTCCAGCGGATTCGCCTGGCTCACGCTGTCGGCGTACTCGACCGTCGAGCAACCCAGCGTCCATGGGGCGAGGCCGAGCGCTGCGAGGACGGGCAGGATGGGCCAAACGGACCCGCGGAACGAAGCCAAGCGGCACATTTTCACCATGCGGGGCATCTTATCGCGATAGGCTGCCGGATGTTCCCGTTCGTATGAGCACCGCCGCGGCCCTCATCGGAAGCACCCTGGCAGGTCGGTTCCGGATCACCTCGTTCCTCGGCGAGGGAGCCATGGCGACCGTGTACCGCGGCGTGCAGGACGCCGACCCGCGCGAGGTCGCGGTCAAGGTCATGCACCCGGAGCTCGCGCGCGACACCACGTTCGCCAAGCGCTTCCGCCGCGAGGCCAAGGCCGCCTCGCGCTTGAACCACCGGAACACCGTCCAGATCATCGATTACGGCGTCGACGGGAACGTCGCCTACATCGCGATGGAGCTGCTCCAGGGCCGCGATCTCTTCGAGATCCTCTCGATCGAGCGGCGCCTGTCCGAGGCGAGGGCCGCGCGGATCTTGATGGAGGTCTGCGACGTGCTCACGGTCGCGCACGAGCAGGGCGTCGTGCACCGCGACTTGAAGCCCGAGAACATCATGATCCTCGGCCAGCCCGACGCCGCCGGCCGCGAGCGCATCAAGGTCCTCGACTTCGGCATCGCCAAGATCCTCGACAAGGAGCTCAAGGAGCCGAAGGAGGGGGAAAGCGCAGACGCGGCGCCCATCAGCGCCGCGCCGAGCTCCGCGATCACCACCGTCGGCGTCATCGTCGGCACGCCCGAGTACATGTCGCCCGAGCAGTGCCGCGGCGAGTCCGTCGACCCGCGCAGCGACATCTACGCGTGCGGCGTGCTCCTCTATCAGCTCGTCACCGGCCAGATCCCCTTCAGCGGCGACTCCATCATCGACATCGCCTTGAAGCACATCCGCCAGCCGCCGCCGCGGCCGAGCCACGCCACGCCCTTCATGCACAAGGGGCTCGAGGCGATCATCCTCACGGCGCTCGAAAAGTGGCCCGCGCAGCGGCAGCAGAACGCTGCCGAGCTCAAGGCCGCGCTCGAAAAGGTCCTGCCGGAGCTACGCACCACGCCGCATCGGCTCGGCGGCACCGCGCGCGACGAGGCCGGGCCGCTTCCTCCCTCGCGCCGCAACATCGCGGAGGTCCCGGTCGAGTCGGTCCGCGTCGCGCACGCCACGATCCCCGAGCAATCGACGCTCCCCTCCGAGCAGCTCACGGTCAAGCGCAAGGCCCTCAAGCCCATCGCCCCGGCCGACGCCGATCACGACACCGATCCCGAGGGCGGCAAGACCTCGAAGGAAGGCGTCATCATCCGCGTCCCGGCTGACGCCGAGCCCGTCCTCGGCTCCTCGCCCACGATCCCCGCCGCGCCGTCGGTCACGGACACGCTCGCGACGGGCCGCGAGCCTCCGCCGGGCGCGAAAAAGCCCTCGTCGCCGAAGCCGCCGATGGTCGTGACCGTGAAGGCCGACGACCGGACGAAAAAGCCCGCGGCGGCCCCGCTCGCCACCGACAAACCTCGCGCGGCGTCACGCAAGAAGAAGGGCGGCACGAGCTTCTGGCTCCTCGTCCCGATCGCGGTCCTCGTGGGGATCACGGTGGGCGCCGTCGTGTTTTTTCTGACGCAGTGAACGCCTCGACGTCGGCCCCATGTCGGGCTTCGACAGCGACAAACTCGATCGCGCGTCCTTCCCCGACGGCTGCCACGCCTCGAACTTCCTCGTGAGGCCTGCACGATTCTCTGACGCGCTCTTTACGCGCTGCGTTCTTCCTGGATACACTGGAGACAGTGGCTGAAGAACCGCACCCGTCGAGCCTCTTCTCCGGGTACCCGAGCGCGCCCGGCACCTACGACGAGCTGCTCGAACCGGGCGGGCACCTGCGCCTCCCCTTTCGACGCGCGCTCGCTCCCCTCGCCTCCACCTCGCCCGACGCGATCACGCGCTGGCAGGGCCTCGCCGAACGCGCCCTCCTCAACCAGGGCGTGACCTTCTCCGTCTACGCGGACTCGCGCGGCACCGAGAAGATCTTCCCGTTTTGCCTCATCCCGCGCCTCGTCTCGGCCGAGGATTTTTCCCACGTCGAGCGCGGCCTCGAGCAGCGCGTGCGCGCGCTCGGCATGTTCCTCGACGACGTCTACGGCGAGCAGCGCATCCTCGCCGAAGACCCGCTCCTCCGCGACCTCGTCCTCGGCGCCAAGCACCACCTGCCGATGCTGCGGGGCCTCCGTCCGCCGGGCGGCGTGCGCATCCACGTCGCGGGCATCGACCTCGTGCGTGGCCCTGACGGCGTCTTCCGCGTCCTCGAAGACAACCTCCGCACGCCCTCCGGCGTCTCGTACGTCCTCGAAAACCGCATCGTCTCGAAGCGCGTCTTGCCGAAGGTTTTTGAAGAGGCCCGCGTGCATCCGGTGGAGCACTACCCTGCGCGCCTCTCCGAGGTCTTGCGTTCGGTCTCCCCTGCCCCGCACGACGACACGCACGCCGTCGTGCTCACGCCTGGCCCTTACAACTCCGCGTACTTCGAGCACAGCTTCCTCGCCCGCACGATGGGCCTCGAGCTCGTCGAGCCCGCGGACCTCTACGTCGACGACGATCGCGTCTTCCTCCGCACCACGCGCGGACCACGCCGTGTGCATGTCATCTACCGCCGCATCGACGACGCCTTCCTCGACCCCGAGGCCTTCCGCCCCGACAGCCTCCTCGGCGTCCGCGGCCTCGTCCGCGCCTACGCGAAGGGCAACATCGCGCTCGCGAACGCCCTCGGCAACGGCGTCGCCGACGACAAGGCCGTCTACGCCTTCGTGCCGCAGATGATCCGCTTCTACCTCGCCGAGGAGCCGATCCTCGCCCAGGTCCACACCTTCGTCTGCGCCCGCGACGAGGATCTCCGATACGTCAGAGACCACCTCGATCGATTGGTGGTCAAATCGGTCGACGAGGCAGGCGGCTACGGCATGCTCATGGGCCCCACCGCCTCGGCCGCCGAGCGCGACGCGTTCCGCCGCCGCATCGAGGCCGATCCGCGCCGCTTCATCGCGCAGGAGCGCCTCGAGCTGAGCACCTGCCCGACGAGGGACAGCGCGACGGGCGCGCTCGTGCCACGCCGCGTCGACCTCCGCCCGTACGTCCTCACCTCGCCCGCGGGCCCGTGGGTCTTGCCCGGCGGCCTCTCGCGCGTCGCGCTCGTGCCGGGATCGTACGTCGTCAACTCGAGCCAGGGCGGCGGCTCGAAAGATACGTGGGTGCTCAAAGCAAGAGATTCGGGGAGGAACGACCCATGATCGCCCGCGTCGCCGACCACTGCTTCTGGCTCGGTCGTTACCTCGAACGCGTCGACTGCACCGCGCGTGTCCTCCACGTGACGCTGCACCTCTCGCTCGACGCCGAGCTCGGCCCCCGGCAGTGCTGGCTGCCCGTCGTGATCGTCTCCGGCGAGCGCGAAGCCTTCTTCGCCAAGCACGGCGAGGAAGCCGCGGCCGACGGCGAGCTCGTCCAGAGCTACATGACCTGGGACGAGCAGAACTCCGTCTCGCTCGTCCGCTCGATCGCCGCGGCGCGCGACAACGCCCGCTCGATCCGCGAGGTCGTGAGCCTCGAAGTCTGGGAGACGCTGAACGAGCTCTACCTCTGGTCGCAGAGCCCCGCCGCGCGCGACGAGTACGCGACGAACCGTTACGCCTTCTACCGGACCATCCGCCGCGCCATCGAGCTTTGCCGGGGCCTCTTGCAGAGCACGATGCTCCACGACGACCCGCTCGACTTCCTCTCGCTCGGCCTCTTGCTCGAACGCGCCGGCCACTCGGCCCGCATCGTCGACGTGCACCACCACGCGCTCAGCAAGAACGAGGCGCGCCTCGAGGTCGTCGAGACCGGCGTCTGGCTCTCGATCCTGCGCTCGTGCTCCGGCAAGGAGCCTTTCATGAAGCGACACCAGGGCCGCGTGACGGGCCCCGCGGTCGCCGCGTTCCTGATCCTCGAACCCCTCTTCCCCCGCTCCGTCCGGCACGCCGTCGCCGAGGCCCACGCCCGGCTCCTCTCGATCCGTCCCGCAGGCGCGCGTGATCTCCCCGGCGAGCGCACCCTCGCCCGCCTTGGTGCGCTCGACGCGTGGCTCGCGTCGCAGACGCCCGAGACGATCCTGCCGATCCACGACCTCGCGACGTACGTCGTCTCGGAGACGGCCGGCATCTGCGAGGAGATCGGCCGCGAGCTGCTCGGCTACGGGGGCGGTTCCGCCGTATCCTGACCGCATGCCGAACCTCCTCGCCATGTCGTTCGAGGGCGAGCTCGCGCCTTGTTTCGACCTGCGCTGCCTCCACCCGGGCTCGACGCGCCCGCCCGATGGCTGGGGCCTCGGCTACTACCCGGGCGGTGAGCCCAGCGCCTCCGTCCTCAAGGAGCCCGCGCCCCCGCACGGATCCATCCGCAGCGAGCTCGTCAAAGCCTGGGAGCACCTCGAAGCCTCGCTCTTCGTCCTCCACATCCGCACCGCCACGTGGGGCGCGATCAGCGACGCCAACACCCAGCCCTTCTGCCGCAGCTACGCCGGCCGTGACTGGCTCTTTTCCCACAGCGGCAGCCTCCGCCACCGCCTCGAACGTTCGAACACCAAAGGCCTCTTCGAACCCACCGGCTCCACCGACAGCGAGCTCGTGTTCTGCGAGCTCCTCGCCTTCTTCGCGCAGAACGGCTGGCGCAGCATCGGCGACGCCGATCCCTCCGCCGTCCGCGCCTTCTTCGAGCGCATGGCCGAACACGGCAGCATGAGCTCCGTCCTCACCGACGGCCGTGATCTCCTCGCCTACGCCGACGCCCACGGCGAGGGACGCCTGCACCTCGGCACCGTCCGCCCGCCCTACGAAAAACTCGTCCTCGAAGACGCCGATCTCCTCCTCGATTTCGGCCGTCGCGGTGTGAGCGCGCAGAAGGGCGTCCTCGTCGCCTCGAACCCCCTCGAAGGCACCGGCGCCACCTGGCAGGCCATGTCCCCGGGGCAGCTCCTCGTCGTGCGGCAAGGCGCCCTCCTCGTCGACATGCCGCCCGGCGCCGCCCCTGCTCCGCGCGCCGCCGGCCGCGAGCTCCAGCGCCCCGCGCCCGCCGAGCCGCGCCGCTTGTCCATCGTCCACCGCACCTCGTACCACTACGACAAACCCGTCGGGCGCAGCTCGCATCTCCTCCGCCTCACGCCGATCCACGACCGCCTGCAGACGCTCCACGGCTCCACCATCACGCTCTCCGTCGACGGCAAGCAGCGCGACTACGACGACGTCTTCGGCAACCGTGCGCGAAAGATCGTGATCGAGCAGAGCTACACCGAGCTCGTGATCGAGGCGCGCTCCGAGGTCAGCCTGCTCGACACCGAGCCCTTCGGCCTGCGCCCCTTCCACGCGCGCAGCACCATCCCGCTCGTGTGGATGCCCTGGCAGCGGCAGGTTTTGCAGCCCTACCTCCTGCCGCCCGAGCTACCCGAGAGCCAGCTCGAAGTCCTCGCCCGCTACGCGATGACCTTCGTCGAGCGCAACGACTACGACCTCGTCGACACGCTCATCGACCTGAACCAGACGATCCACCGCGACTACCTCTACCAGAAGGGATCGACGAGCCTCTCGACGACGCCCTACGAGGTCTACACGCGGCGCACCGGCGTCTGTCAGGACTTCGCGAACCTCTTCATCTGCCTCGCCCGCCTGCTCAGCGTCCCGGCGCGTTACGTCTGCGGCTACCTTTATACGGGCCCGAAACAACCGAACCACGTCATGGCCGAGGAGTCACACGCCTGGGTGCAGGTCTACCTGCCCGAGGTCGGCTGGAAAGGCTTCGACCCCACGAGCGGCGTCGTCACGCAGACCGATCACGTGCGCCTCGCCGTCGGCCGCAACTACGTCGACGCGACCCCCACCTCGGGCACGATCTACGTGAGCGGCGTCCGCGAGACGCTCGACGTCGCCGTCCACGTCACGCCCGTCGACTAACCAGCGACCGGAAACATCAGCCGCAGCCGCGTCCCGCGCCCCGGCGCGCTCTCCACGTCGATCCGCCCGCCGTGCGCCGACACGATGCTCTCGCTGAGCGAGAGCCCCGCCTCCGCGCCCGGCTCCGCGCCGCGCCCGCTCCCGGACACCTCCAAGCAGACCATGTCCTCGCCCGCGGGCGCGAGCACGACACGCACCTCGTTCGCCTTCGGATCGCCCTCGGGCAGCGCGCGCACCGTCCGCAGCAAGACGTCCACGAGCGCGAGCGCGACGCGCGCCGGCTCCCCCGCGACGAGCGGCACATCGGCCACCTCGGACGAGAGCCGCGCGCGCGTCTCGATCGCGCCGCTCGTGAGCAGCACCGCGGCCTCCACCACGCGCTTGATGTTCGTCCGCGCCGGCGTCCCCCGCGACGCCTCGCCGAGGATCCGCATGTCGCGCACGATCGTCGCGATCCGCTTCGCCCCGCTCGCGGCCTCCTCGAGCGCCTTCGCCACGTCCGCGCTCTTCGTCGCGCCGAGCGCCTCGGCCACGAACTTGATGTTGCCGATCAAGTACGAGAGCGGATTGTTGATCTCGTGCGACACCCCCGCGGAGAGCGCCGCCGCCGTGGCGAGCCGCGCCTCGGCCTCGCGTTGCCGCTGCTCGGTGATGTCGCGCAAGACCGACACGAGCAGCCGCTCCTCCTTGCGCACCGCGAGCAGCGCCCGCTTCTCGGCGAGCACACGCCGCGAGCCATCGGGCGCCGTCAGCGTCACCTCGCGCTCGTCCCCCGTCTGCGGCCACCGATCCGGCCTCCCGCCCTTCGGCGCAGGCTTGAGCGCATCCGCCGACTGCCCCAGGACCTCCTCGCGCGATCGCCCGAGCAGCGCGCAGAAAGCGCGGTTCGCGATGGTGATCCGCCCCGTGTCGTCCTCGACGGACAGCGGATCGGGGATCGCATCGATCACCGCGAGCCGCGCCTCGGCCTCGAGCTTCTCCTGCTCGGCGTGGATCATCTGCGTGATGTCACGCGAGACCGTGACGAGCTCCTCGATCACGTCGGTGCGAGGATCCCGCACGGGCCGGCTGATCGTCTCCAGCCACGCGTACTCGCCATCCTTGCGTTGCAGCCGGATGATTGCGCCCGCGACCTGCGCGCCCGCGTCGAGCGCGCCGAGCGCCTCGAGCAGCTTCGAGACATCCGACGGATGCAGGATGTCGAGGATGCTCGACCCGAGCAGCTCATCGGGCTCGTAGCCGAGGACGGTGCGACAAGCCGGCGAGATGTAGAGCCGGACGCCGCCGGGCGAGAAGCGCGCGAGGATCTCGGTCGAGCTCTCCGCGAGGTGCCGAAACCGCTGCTCGCTGCGCTCGGCATGCCGAAGAGCATCCCCGAGCATCGCGGCCCGCACCGCATCCTTCTTCCGCTGCGCGACACGCCGAAAGAGCAGCCCCACGCGCGACGTGAACAGGCTCTCGTTGCCCGGCCAGAGCATGAAATCATCGACGCCCTCGTCGCAGAGCACCTCGACGTGCTCGGGCGTCGCGGCCAGCGCGAGGACGACGGGCCCGCCGTCCGCGGCGCTCCGGAGCGCACGACAAGCGGCCATGATCGAAGCGAAGTCCTGCTCGTCCTCGGACGAGACGAGCACGGCGATCCCGGTCCCCGCGCTCGAAGCCGCCGCGACCTCCAAGGCAGGAACGACGGTCACGTCACTGCACTGATCCCGAAGCAACCGTTCGATCGGCTGCGGATCAGCCTTGGAAGAACCGACGAGCAAAGCCTTCATACGCGAAAACCCCGCCCATCCTGCCACACTTTTGGGGAGGGTGTCGCCCTCGATGGGGCGACACCCTACGGCCCTCACTTCACTGCGTTTCGTTCGGGCCTACCCGGCGGTATGGCTGCTGGCTCGCTGGGCAGGGTTGCGAGGGGGTTGGGGGCGTCGTGTTGGGAGGGGTGGGCGTTTTTCGGGGTCAGGGGGCGGTTTGGCGGCTGGCTCGTTCGGCGAGAGCGGCGACGACTTGACGGATCGCATCCGTGCCGGAGGTGGCGGGGATCACGTAATCGTCGGTTGTGTCCGGGAATCGTTGTCTGTCGTCGATTCGCAGCCCTGCGAGCTCACCGCTCCAGCCTGCGATCTCCACCGCCACGACGATTCGATCGTGGATCCAGCCCATGGCGATTTCGGAGAGCGTGCCCGCGCCCCCGCCAACGGCGACGATGGCATCCGCGTGCGCGACGAGCGCATTCCGCAAATGCCCGAGCCCGGTCGGAATCGCGATATCGACGTACGTATTGGCAGCACGCGGGTCGTGCCCCGGAAGGATCCCCACGGTATCCCCCTCCCGATACCGACTCGACGCCCGCGCGCCCCGACAAGCCGCCTCCATGACGCCCCCGAGGCCGCCCGTGAGGACCCGAAAGCCCACCTCGACAGCCGCACGACCGGCCTCGAAAGCAGCTTCATACGCAGGAGACCCAGGGAGCGCGGTGCCGTCACCGATGATGGCAAGGAGGGGGCGGGGCATGGTCAAAACCCGTGCGTTTCGAGGTAGCAGCCGCACATCGAGGAAAAGGGTGCGTCCGGCTGCGCGAAGCTACGCAAGAGCGAAAGCTCTTCGCTCGTCAGCGTCTTCCGGCCGGACTCTATCATCCTGTCCTTGATGGCGTCGACGACCTTGAGCAGCGATTGGAGCCGCCGGATGCGCTTGAGGTCCAGAGTTTCACGGCTCAGGCCGTATTTCTGGATTGTCCGGAGTCCCGTTGCAGACTCGTTTTTCGCACGGATGATCTCGTCGTCGAACGCCAGGTGTTCCTCGGGGCGAACGCCTTCGCGGCATGGATCGACGCAATCGTGGGGAGGAATATGCCGCGCCCGGTTCCACTTCCCCTTGTGCTTCTGGAGCACTTCGGGCTCCGCGGCGCGCTTGATCGCGATCAAGAGGCCTTCTCACGCAGCGCGGCGAGCCGCTCGTTGATGTCGAGGTACGAGAAGTAGTCGGGGTTTCGCCTCTTCAGCTCCGCCTCGATCTCTCGCCTTCGTTCCTCGTCCCCCGTCTCCACGGCCTGCTTCCGCACCTCGATGAGCTCCGTCATGTCCGGCCCGAAGGGCTGCGTCTCTTCGAAGGCCGAGGAGAGCAGGATCTCCTCGATGGGCTTGTTCTCGTAGTGCCGGGACTCGTCCTCGACGACGCAGGTCTTGCGGTCGCGATCATACCGGCAGACGAAGACCTTCGCGCCCGGGACCGAGGCCACGATGAAGGGCGAGTGCGTGGTGGCGATGATTTGCAGATTGGGGAAGATGCGAAGCACGTCGCGCAGGAAACGCTTTTGCCAGCGCGGATGCAGGTGGTTCTCGGCCTCGTCGATGAGGAGGAGGCCCGGCGTCTTGCAGAGGTCCTCGGCGTGGGTCTCGCGGAGGACGTGGACCGCGTACATCTTGCCGAGTAGCGAGATGAGGTGCTGGACCAGGTAGGCGTTGCCGCTGCTCAGGTTGGCGAGGGGGACGAGCTGGCCGCTCTGGCGGACCATGGGGGTGAAGTCGCGGCGGGCGACATGGCTGAGCTCGCCATCGAGCAGGCTGACGCGAAAGATGTAGCGCATCGTCTCGTAGAGGAGATCGCCATCCGCTTTCTCCTTGGGATCATCGCTGCTGCGCAGGTAATCGAAGTGGCAGATCAGCTCGGTAACGGTGGCGTTGCGCTGAATTCCGTTCAATGACCCAATGAGAAAGCTTTTGGGGTCTTGTCGTGCGAGTTGCTGAATGGCGAACCCGTCGCTTGGCTGAGATGAGCGCCAAAAGTCGACGACCCAATTCGGGGCCGGACGGTTGCCGTTAACTTGTGTAGGGAGGTGCGCTAAGTCGGCGTCGTTTGTATGAAGGGCAAAGTGTTGCGGACCCACCATGACCTGGGTCGTGGAGGTGACGACTCGTCGACGCTCCTCCGCGGTGACGGTCATCCCTAGCCGAAATGGTATTCCCGGTCGAGTGAGCGAGCGTTCGAGCGCCGCGTAGCCCATACCGTACAACCCGCGTATCGCATCCACAAGGATCGTCTTCCCCGTCCCATTCTCGCCGGTGATGATCGCTACCGGCACCTCCCCCTCCTCGCCCGTCAAAAACTCGAGCTTGGCATCATCGAAGGGGCCGATGTTCTGCAGGGACAGGTCGAACAGTCGCATGGCGCTCCGCCTGGGAGCCTAGCACCCTGCCGGGTCGTCCTGGCAAGCATGCGGCGCGCCAGCTTCCACCCGTCTCCGGTTGTCAACCGATGTGTGGTCACACACCGGATCCGTTGCGTGCGGGGCGCAAACGGAGGTCTGAACGACCGGAAGAGTGTCGTCGCCCGGTCCAAAGAGCCGAAAGGACGCCCCGAACCCCGTCTGCACGCGTTGCAAACGCCGATCGGAGCGCCCCGAACCCCGCCTGCACGCGTTGCAAGCGCCGATCGGAGCGCCCCGAAACCCGCCTGCAAGCGTTGCAAGCGCCGAGCGGAACGCCCCGAACCCCGCCTGCAAGCGTTGCAAACACCGATCGGAACGCCCCGAAACCCGTCTGCAAGCGTTGCAAGCACCACTCGGACCGTTCGGATCAGCCTTTGCACGCGTTGCAAGCGCCTCCTGGCGCGTCTGAACGCCGCTTGGCCGCCTACGCCGTGTCCCGCCCCACGGTCCAGGCCAGCGCCCGCTCCCGGAGCCCCCGCAAGAACACGTCCTTCGCCTGCGAATACGACGAAAACATCGTCGCCCCGGCCTCCACGGCCTCCCGCTTGTGCCGCGCGTACGCCTCCACCTCCGCCGGATGGCTCCGCAGATAATCGCGCACCGCGAGATTCGTCTCCCAGAACGGCCCCCCGTACGCCGTCACCGCCACGTTGAAATGCGGCGGCGTCCCACGTTTTCGCAGGTAGATCCGCTCGGCAACGAAGATCTGGCCAAAGTCCTCGTACCCGATCGCGACGAGCTTCGCGACGTGCGGCTTCGCTTCCTGTAAATCGGCCACGCCGACCAGGATGTCGACGATCGGCTTCGACACGAGCCCCGGCACCGCCGCGCTCCCGAACGGCTCGATCGCCCGCACGACCGGCCCGAGCGCCGCCCGCACCCGCAGAGATTCCGCCTCGTAGTCGAGGGGCCAGCGCGGATCGTAGGCGACGATCGAGATCGGCTCGTCGATGTCCCCGCGCATGGCCCCTCCCCTCTTTTGGCTACCCCTTCGCCGGCGGCGCGGCCGGCACGAGCCCGACCTTCTTGTACACCTTCGACAAGGTCTTCCACGCCCGCGCCCGCGCCTTCTCCGCGCCTCGCGCGAGGATCTGCTCGAGCCCGGCCTTGTCTGCCATGACCTCTTGATAGCGCTTCTGGAACGGCTCCAGCGTCGCCACCACCACGTCGGCGACCTCCGACTTCAGATCGCCGTATCCCTTCCCTGCGAAATGCGCCTCCACCGCCTCCACCGGCTGGCCCGTCAGCGCCGCTTGAATGGTCAGGAGGTTCGACACGCCCGGCTTCTTCTCGACGTCGTAGCGGATCTCCGTCTCCGAGTCCGTCACCGCGCGCTTGAACTTCCGGCGAATCACGTCCGGCGTATCGAGCACCGCGATGTAGTTGTCCGGGTTCGGATCGCTCTTCGACATCTTCTTCGTCGGTTCCTGCAGGCTCATGATCCGCGCGCCGACCTTGGGCACGAAGATGTCCGGCGTCACGAACGTCTCCGAATATCGATGGTTGAAGCGCTGCGCCACGTCCCGCGCGAGCTCGAGGTGCTGCTTCTGATCGGCCCCGACCGGCACCAGGTTCGCCTGGTAGATCAGGATGTCCGCCGCCATCAAGACCGGGTACGTGAACAGACCCGCATTGATGTTCTCCTCGTGCCGGGCCGACTTGTCCTTGAATTGCGTCATGCGCGACAGCTCGCCCGTGTACGTCATCGTCCCGAGCACCCACGCGAGCTCGGCGTGCTGCGGCACGTGCGATTGAATCACGATCGTCGACGCGTCCGGATCGATCCCGCACGCAATGTATTGCGCTGCGAACGACAGGCAGCGGTTCCGGAGCTCTGCCGGCACCTGCGTCACCGTCAGCGCGTGCAGATCGACGACCAGGAAGATGCAGTCGTACTGCTGCTGCAGCTCGACCCAGTTCTTCAGGGCGCCCACGTAGTTGCCGAGCGCGAGCTGGCCGCTCGGCTGGATCCCCGACAAGATGACTGGCTTCTTGGGCTGCTGGGTCGACTCGCTCACGCGTGCCCTTTATCGCCGGCTGCCCCGCGCGTCAACCCCTCGCCGTCCCGCTTATCCGGCGATCCCGCCATTCGCCCTTGCTCCCTGCGGGTGGCCCCTCTACCCTCCGGGCGGACGACGATGCGCGCTCGGGATTTGCTCGAATCCAAGGCAAAAGACGAGGTCTCGCGGGCCATTCGGGCGCTCGAAGCGAAGACCTCCGCCGAGGTCGTCGTCGTCGTCCGCGCCGTCTCCGGCCACTACCGGCATACCGATTGGCTCGTCGGTTTCGTGCTCTCGCTCGTGGCGCTTTGCGTGTTTCTTTTTCACCCCGCGCCGTTCGACGACGACCTCCTGCCTGTCGAGATCCTCCTCGTTTTCGCCCTCGGCGGATCCCTCTCGGCGAACGTCCCGCCGCTCCGGCGCGCGCTCACGTCGCGTCGGCTCATGGCCGAAAACGTCCGGCGCGCGGCCTGCGCCTCGTTCGTGGAGCGCGCCATTTCCCGCACCCGCGGGCGCACGGGGCTCTTGGTCTACGTCTCCACGTTCGAGCAGCGCGTCGAGCTCGTCGGGGACATCGGCCTCGATTTCGAGGCGCTCGGCGACGATTTCGCCGCCGCGCGGCGGCGCATCGAGGCATCGGTCGAGCAAACGGGCGGGCTCCCGGCGTTCCTCGCGGCGCTGGCGGAGCTCGGCGACGCGCTCGGGCGAACGCTCCCGCGCGCCGAGGACGACGAAAACGAGCTCGCGGACGAGGTGAGCGCATGAAACGAACCAAGCGTTTCGCGGCGCTCGTCCTCGCGGCCGGCATTGGCCTCGCCGCGCCGTTTATCGTCGACGACGCGGCCGCGCGCCCAGGCGGAGGGCAAACCTTCAGCGGCCGAAGCAGCTCGTCGTCCTCGTCATCGTCCTCCTCTTCGAGCTCGAGCCGCTCCTCGTCCTCGTCGCCGTGGAGTGGCTCGTCCGGGAGCCGCTCGTCCTCGTCCTCATCGCCGTCATCGTCCTCGGGATCGAGCTCGTCCAGCGGCGAGCCCGCGGGCTTTTCGGGCCCATTCGCGCTCGTCGTGCTCGTCATGACGGTCATTTTCGTCATCGCGAGCAACATCCTCCAGAAGCAACGCGAGGCCGAGCGCGGCTGGGAATCGAGCCGGCCGGATCCCGACGAAGAGCGCCCGCGCCCGGCCCGACAGCGCGAGCGCGAACGAAAACAGGCAAAAGCGGAGAAGGCGCGCCGGCGAAAGAACCATCCCGCCATCGAATCCGCGCTGCTCGCCCTCGGCAGCAAGGACACGAATTTCTCGCGTGTCCTCTTCGAAGATTTTCTCTACGCGCTCTACGCCGAAGTCCAGGCCGCGCGTGGCAAGGGCACGCTCGACGCGCTCGGCAGCTACCTCGCCGAGGGCGCGATCGCCGCCTATTCGCCCTACCCTGCGTCCGAGGTCCGCGACGTCGTCATCGGCGCGATGCGCTTCGAGGCGGTCGTCGCGCAGAGCGAGCCCGTCCGTCGGATCGAGCTCGTGGTCGGCTTCGAGGTCAACTACACGGAGGTCTCGGCCGACGGCGAACCGCAGAGCTACTGGATCTCCGAGAAATGGCGCCTCGTCCGGGATCCCGACGTGAAATCACGTCCCCCCGAGAAAACGAAGCTCTTCGGCTGCCCGAACTGCGGCGCGCCGCAGGACAAGGCCATCGGCGCGAAATGCCCCTACTGCGGCGTGGTCGCCTCCACGGGCGAGCACGACTGGACGGTTTTCTCGATCGACATCGAGGCCCGCGAGCCCCGCGGCCCCATGCTCACAGGCACGACCGAGGAAGTCGGGACGGACCTACCGACCGTCGTCGCGCCAGACATGAAATCAAAATGGTCCGCGCTCAAAAAGAAGGACCCAGAGCTCCGCTGGTCCTCCTGGAAATCGCGCGTGGAAGCCATCTTCCAAGCCTTTCACGAGGGCTGGTCGAGCCAGAACCTCGCCATCGTCCGCCCGTACCTCTCGGACAACCTCTTTCAATCGCAGCGATACTGGATCGACACCTACCGCAACCAGAAGCTGCGCAACATCACAGAGGACGCGCGCATCGTCTCGATCGACCTCGCCCGCGTCCTCTCCGACACGTATTACGACGCCGTCACAGTACGCGTCTTCGCCTCATGTCGCGATTTCACGCTCGACGAGGACGACAAGGTCGTTGCCGGCAGCAAAACAAAGGAGCGCGTCTACAGCGAATACTGGACGCTCCTTCGCGGCGCCGAGCGACGCGGCGCCCCGCGTGTCGATCCCGTCTGCCCGAACTGCGGCGCCCCGAACGCCGAAATCAACATGAGCGGCGCATGCACCCATTGCAGCGCGCACGTCACCGCCGGCGAATTCGACTGGGTGCTCTCGCGAATCGAGCAGGACGAGGTCTATCGAGGGTGAAGGCGCCGCGCTGGGGCGTTGCCCCAGGCCCCAGCAGGGGCTGTCCGCCCCTGCACCCGGACCAGCGCCCGCGCTGGACTGAGGGTCGATGAACTGCGCTCCGCGCAGTTCATCGAACAGGCCGAATCAAGACGGGCAACGACCCTGCCAGGCAAGACAGCGGCGCTGACGGTTCAGCCGGCGATGCGGTCCCACCGGCCTGTGGGAAGAACTGCGCATCGCGCAGTTCTTCCCCCTGAGGTCCAGGGCTGTGCCCTGGTTCGGGTCGAGGGGCGAACAGCCCCCGCGGGGCCCGGGGCAGAGCCCCGGCGTGGCGTTTCCAGGATCAATTGATCCCGCAGATCACCTTCCCGTTTGCCTCGTCTTTGTTGTTGCCGTCGTTGCACTCTTGCACTGTGTTTTGCGGATCGACCACGGCGTAGATGAGGACGAGCAGGTTGGGCGGGAAGTTCGACATCTTCGAGGTCAGCATCACGCTTTGGCCGGGGTCGAGCGGGCCTGCGATGGTTTCCTCGTGGATGGGCGTGCCGCCCTGGTTGGGATCACCTGCGTAGAATCGCACGAGGATGTTGCTCGCGGGCGCTGAACCCTCGTTGTAGACCGTCGCGGAGACCGTCGGGGCCGGGCATGAGCCCTCGTTGGCTGCTCCGACGTCGATGCGCAGATCCGGCTGCACTTGGCCCGGCGCTACCATCGATTCCAGGGTGTTGTTGTCCTCGATGCATTCGCGCTCCTGATTCGTGTCGTCCACGACCACGCGCACCTTTTCGGGCAGCGTACCCGGCGAGTTGTTCGTCGCGTCGTAGCTCACCGTCACCAGGATCGACTGCCCCGGCTCCAGGCTCGTCCCGAGCACCGCCGTCAGCGGCGTCTGCGCCGCGTCCGCATAAAGCGGCTCGCTTGGCATTCCGTTCATCCATTCGCCGTAGAAGCCGACCACCACGCCTGGGCCTACGCGTACGTCGCCGTCGTTGCGAATCTCGACGGTGATGTCGAGTTTTTTCGAGAGCTGCCCGCAGGCGGCGTCCGGCGACGACATCTGGATGCCCGGGATGTGCAGGTCCGGCGCCACGCCGAACGAGCGCGGGTTCGAGCGGTAGGTGTTGTATTCGCGACCATTGTAGAGCTTCCAGCTCTCCGGCTCGAGGGCCGGGATGGCGCCGCTCTCCAGCACGTTCGTCACGTGGTAGGCGTGCTGGTTCCAGATGCGCCGCGCGGGCACCCACGTGTCGCTCGTGTCGCCCCAGACGGCGATGCCGTTCGGATAGTTGAAGCCTACCGAGCACGAGCTCGAATCGTTGTTCGAGCAGAAGACGATCTCCGCGTTGCCGTCGTTGTCCACGTCGGCGATGACCGGGTTTTCCGTGCGCGTGCGGCTCGGCGAGTGCTCCTTGAAGAGCACGGCCGACGTCGTGCCGTCGTAGATGCGGAACCAGCACTCGTCGTTGTAGATGACCTCGGCTGCGCCGTCGCCGTTGAAATCGAAGACGCTGGAGGCCGTCACGCGGCTCGAGTCGTCCTCCGTGATCCGCTGCCAGCCGTTGTGCAGGCACACGCACGAGCCCTTCGCCGTGTTGCAGACGGCGCCTGCGCTGCATTCGGCGTCCATCGTGCAGGCTGCGCCGGGGGCGCGGGCGGGGTTCGGGTTCGCGGCGGCGTCGCTGATTCCGGTTGGCCACGCCGGGCAGCTCGCCGACGTCGCTTGCAGATCGATCATCATGTACCGCGTGCCGAATGCGGTGCCGATCTCGGGGAAGCCGTCGCCGTCGAAATCGTCGACGTTCGGCGCGCCGCCGTTGTCGCCCGCGCCGAGGTTCGTGAAGCGCCGCTGCGTGCCGGTCTCGCCGTTGTAGATCGCGAGGTAGCCGCGCGAGATCAGGATGACCTCGGGCTTGCCGTCGGGCGCATTGCCGGGGCCCGGCGCCGCGGCCTCGTCTGCGCCGAGGATGTCGGCCACGGCGCAGAAACCCTCGCGTTGCGTGTTCGGCACGGCCACGGCGCCGTTCACCGCCTGCGCGTCCCAGACGACCTCGAGCTGGCCGAGGCAAAATGCGCTCATGTCGCCCGCCGCGCAATCCGCGCGCTTCGTCACGCCGTTCGGCGGCGTGGGGAACTTGTAGACCGTGCTGCCCGCGACGATCTCCTGCCTGTTATCCCCGACGAGGTTCGCCACGCAGGAAATCGCGCCCTGCCCGTTGTTGCCGTTGATCGTGAGCGTGCCGGCGAACCTGTCGACGAACACGAGCTTGTTCGTCACCGGATCCTTGCCGAGCGTGAAGACGAACCGGCCCACGACGATCTCGGCGAACCCCTTGCCGTCCACGTTCGCGAGCGTGATCGCGGGGACGTTGTACCCGGCCGAGGGCAATTGATTCACGGCCGTCTGCGCGATGATGTCGCCCTTGTTGTCGAGGATGGCGACGCCGCCCGTCGACACGCCGGCCACGACCTCCGTGGGCATCACGATCTCGGGCACGCCGTCGTTGTCGAGATCGCCGGCCGCGAGCGAGCCCGTCGAGTTCGCGATGCCTTGCGTGTTCACCCACGCCTTGTTCAGCGGATCGCCCTCGTGCCAGACGTTCGTCCCGGCGTTGGCGAAATAATCTTTGCCCTTGTTCGGGCCGCCGCCGTGGATCGCGCGGACCACGCCGTCCTCGTCGGCCAGCGTGCTGTGGTACGTGGTGAACACGATCTCCGGGAAATCGAGCTCGTTGATGAGGCCGTCGCCGTTGTCGTCGTCGAGGTTCACGACGAGCGGCGTCATGCTCACCTGCGCCGAGCCTGCGAACGGCGCATTGACGGCCACGTTGTTCGGCGTGACGCCGGTGCCGCCCCACTGGATCTCCTTCTTCGGCAGGACCTCCGAGAACGGCACGGGCGGCAGCGTGCAGGTCGCGGGTTTGCCCGTGCCGACGCATTGACCGACCTCGCAGGCCGTGTTCGGCGGGCAATCCCAGTCGTCCTCGCAGGGGCACGACGCGTCGCCCATGCCGGGGTCGGTGCACATGCTCATGTAATACGAGGTGCTTCCGCAGGTGAATTGCGCCGTCGTCCCGCTGCCGTTCGCGTCGCAGGCGTAGAGCTCGTTCCCCATGCACGTCGTCGTGCCGGGGACGCAGGCGTCGTCGACGCAGATCGTGCCATTGCAATACTGGCTCGCCGGGCATTGCACGTCCTGCGTGCAGGAGATGTCCTTGCAGAACGCGCCGCCGCCGGGCGTGATCTCGCAGATCTCGGTCGCCGAGCAGTTCAGCATGCCGCAGTCGTTGTTCACGCAGCCGGGCATTCCGTCGGGCAGCACCTCGCAGTGCTGATCCGGCGAGCACTGGATGCCGACGCACAGGTCGGGGCCGCCGCCCTGGCCGCCCTGGCCGCCGGCGCCGCCGGGGCCGGCGAGGATGATGCCGCCGTCGCCGCCGTCGCCGCCAGAGCCGCCGAGGCCGCCCTGGCCGCCGGAGCCGCCGCTGCCGGAGGGAGTTCCCGTGGTTTGCTGCGTGGCCTCGCCGCCGCAACCGGCGGACAGCAAGGCGAGCAGCGGGAGCGCTGTCAGGAGAAAGGTGCTCGATCGTCGCATGACCGAGCAGGATATCGGAACGAAGCGTCCGCGGAAATCGAGAAGAGGCCGCGTACAGCGTGACGCGGCGCCCGTGGCTCAAGGTACGGGCACGATGCTCATCCAGTTCAGCATGGTGTATTCGTCCTGTTGCCCGGCCTCCATCGTGACGTTGCCGTCGTTCACCTCGACGACGATCGACGCGACCCGGTAGGGCTCGGCCGGCGTCGTGGCCACGGAGTCGAAGAGCGGCTGCCCCTCCACGATGACACGATTTTTCTCGTACGTGCCATCCTGCCAGCCGATGGAGACCGTGACCTCGTATTTGCCCTTCGCGATGTCCCAGTTGAACGTGTCGGTGCGGCCGTAATCGTTGTAGATCACGCTTTTCTGGAGCTCGGAGACGGGGGCGTCCGCGAGGTATTTGTAAAGCATGATCCCGGGATCGCCGATGTACGGGCCGGACCAGCCGTAGCCTTTTTTCGCGTCGTAGCCCTCCCAGCCGATCTTGAGCCATTCGTGGCCGTCCACCACGAGCGGATTTGCGGTGGGCTCGCCGTTCGGGTCCTGGAAGTTGATGTAATAGGCGGCGCGCGGGTGGGCGCCTTCGGGCGTGGAGTCGAGCGTCGGGCAGCCGTTGACCTTGCCTTCGAGGTAAAGGCCGAGCTCGTCGCGCAGGTGCGCGAGTGCGGACGCATCGCGCGTGAACGAGGTCGGCGACGACACCACGCTCGCGGCCGAGAGGTCGCAGCCCGCGGCTTCATCCGGCGTCTTTGGCATCGCGCCGCCGGCCGCGAGGAGCAGGTATTCGAAGTCCTCGGCGCCCTCCCGCAGGAGCTCCCACCGAATGCTGCTCACGAGCGCGCCGTCCTCGGGCGGATAGAGGAGAAACCCGTCGCCGTTCTGGTTCGTGCCTTCCGGCCGCGGATTCTCGTAGGGATCGCTCCCCCAGCCCGTGACCGAGTAATAAGCGAACCCGCGGATCCGGTACTTCCAGGCGGCCCAGTGGGCGATGCGCGTCTCGATGCCGGGATGGTCGATCGTGATGGGGTTGAAATGCGGCGGGAGGTCGCCGTAGAGGAAATACCACCACACGGTCTCGCCGAGCGCCTGACGTGTCTTGGCGTAGTCGGGATCGAACTCCGAGAGGTTGGCCCACCAGAGGTCGTAATGACCATTCCCGATCGAGGCGTGCTCGGCGATCTCGGGCTTCGGCTCCTCGCTGACCGCGATTCGCAGGTTCGGCGCGGCCTCCTTGGCGAGGTTCGCGAGGAACGCGGCGATGTCGTAATCGTCCGGGCCCTGGGGCTCGTTCTGCACGTAATAATACCCCTTGTCCTGCCAGCCCTTCGCCACGAGGTAGGCGTCGATCGCGGCGAGCAGCTTCTGCCACTCGGCGTTGTACTCGGGCGTGCCGAAAGGGTCGCTCCCGCGGTCCTTGCCGCAGAACGTCTGCGGCCGCGGCGTGGAGTTGTTCACGAACTGCATGATCTCGAACGAGGGGAACCCGACCCCGTTCCACCCCGTGCCGTCGATGTACGCCGGGCCGAGCTGGGAGAAGTCGTACGCATTGTTCTCCTCCACGAAAGATCCGGTCGCGCAGTCGTAATTGATGCCGCCGTTGTAATTGAGCCCGGCCGGCCAGGCGACGCTGCTCGGGACGAGGCGGTGCTCGTAGAAGAAGTCCTTCAGCGCGCGGACCTTCTCCAGGCTCTCGCTGCCGCCGAGCGACTCGAAGCTCGCGTTCCAGTTGCCGTCGAAGCCGATCTCCTTCGGCAGCTCGAAATCGTAGACGTGGAGCGTGACGGGGATGTCCTCGGCGCCGCCGGCGGTCGTGACGGTGAGGGTCGCGGTGTAATCGCCCGCCGCGGCCCCGGGCGGGACGCGGACGGTGATCCAGAACGGCTGGTTTTCGCCCGCGGAGAGCTCGTGCGAGGCGCCGAACGTCGTCGGGTGGAGCGGATCCGGGACGTAGGGGCTCACGATCGACGAGGGATCCGAGGGTTCGGTGATGCGGACGTAGCCGACGCGGTGAATGCGGACGTCGTCGAGGGTGCCGGGGCCCGTGAAGGATGTGAGCTTCAGCGACGCGGGGCCGGCGGCGTCCGGGCGGACGATGATCTGAAAAGGTTCGAGCTCGTTCTTGGCCGCGGAGATGCGGATGCCGTCCCCCGTGCTGGAGGGCGGCGTGGCCTCGCGGAGGATCTTGTCCATGGGCGTCGCGGTCCAGAGCGTCGCGCCCGCGGGCGAGGGCAGGACGAAGGCGCGATCGCCGGACGGCGTACAATCGCTGCAAGGCGGGAGCGGGGGCGGCTTTTCATTGCCGCCGGGCGGGCCATCGGGCGAGCCACAAGCGAGGAGCGGGAGCGCGAGCCAGGCGAAGCGAAGACGGGGCATCGGGACCTCCGCCCCGATGGTACGGCGGACTCGCGGGAAAACGCGAGGGATCGCGCTCCCCCGCCCGATCACGTTCCGCCCTCTGCGCGTCTCTGCTATCACTCGGCCCGCTCGCCCTGCCCGCCCCCTCAGAGCGCCGTGCGTTTCACCTTGAAAAACCTTTTTTCCCTGGCGCTCGCCCTCCTCGGCGGCGCGGGGCTCCCCGCTTGCGGCGATTCCGCCTCGGCCCCCGCGGATCTCGCGGCCGCCGCGCGTCCCGCCGAGCCGCTCCCTCCCCTGCCCTCGCTGCCCGACGGCCTCACCGTGCGGCTGACGCCGCGGCCCGATCGTGGCGCGCTCGACGTCGAGGTCCACCTCGTCGGCCCCGAGGCCGCGCGCGCGAAGGAGCTCGCCATCGCCCGCTCGTGGGCCGGCATCGACGGCATGGCCGCGCTGCGAGGGATCCGCGTCCGCGACGGCGAGGGCCTCATCCCGACGCAGCCCGGCCCGGACGAAGGCCCCGATCGCACGCTCGTGCTCGGCCGCGCCCCGACCTCGCACCTCGCGATTACCTACGGCGTCGCCTCCGCGCCGAAAGACGCCGCGCGCTTCGCCTTGCACCTCGATCGCGAGCGCCTCTCCGGCGTCGGCCACACGTTCCTGCTCCTGCCCCGCACGAGCGATCCGCTCGACGTGCACGTGCAGATCCGGCCCGGCGCCCTCGCCCCCGGCGCTTCGGGCGCGAGCTCGTTCGGCGTCGGCGACGACGTCGAGGATCACCGCGCGCCCGCCGATCTCGCGAATGCGGTGTTCCTCGCGGGCCGGCTCCGCACGCTCGACGCGTCCGAGAAAGAGCGCCTCGTCCTGCTCGGACGACCGGCCTTCGAACCCGAGGCGACGCTCGCGACGATCTCCCGCGCCCACGCCGCGCTCGCGCGCCTCTTCGGCGGCGCGCCGCGATCCGGCGGCGAGGCGAGCGACGATTTTTCCTACCTCCTCGTCGCCGAGCCCGGGCTCGGAAAGGGCCACGACGGCGCGTTGCTCGGCCGCTCGTTCGGGCTCTGGATCGGCGAAGAGCGGCCCTTCGACGCCGTCGTCACGATCGCCGCGGCCCACGAGCTCTCGCACCGCTGGATCGGCGGCGCCGTGCGTCTCGTCGCGGACGGCCGCGAGCAAGTCTGGTTCTCGGAAGGGTTTTCCGTCCATTACGCGCGGAAGATCGCGCTCGCGGAGAAGCTCATCGGCGGCCGTGATTTCGCGGCGGATCTCGAGCGCACGCTCGTGAGCGCGGAGGCGGATCTGCCGGCGCACGCGCGCTCGCGGAAGGACTATCAGCGCGGCGCGCTCTACGCCGCGGCCCTCGACGCGGCGCTGCGAAAAACGTCGGGCGGGGAGCGGTCCCTCGACGATCTCGTGCGCGCCTTGCTCGATCGCGCCGCCGCCGAGAAGACGTCCGAGCTACCGGTCTCGGCGCTCGGAGAGCTCGTCGCGCGCGAGCTCGGCGCGGCGCGCGGCGAGGAGCTCGATTGGGTCATGGTCCGCGGCCACGGCGAGATCACCCTGGACGAAAGCGCCTTCGGTCCGTGTTTCCACCGCGCCCGTACGAAAGCGAAGGTCTACGAGCTCGGCTTCGACGAGGCGAGCCTGCGCCGCACGCCCGCGATGATCCGCAACCTCGTCGCAGGCTCGGCCGCCGCGCGCGCGGGTCTCGAAGAAGGCGCGCTCGTGCTCTCGTCGAAGGTGCCGGCCGGGCGCGACGACGACACGGACGAGCCCGTGGAGATCGTCGTCGCCGACCGCGGCCGGGGTCGCAAGATTCGTTATCTGCCCGTGGCCGAGCGTCAGGTCGTCCGCTGGGCAGAAAAACCGCGCTGCCGCGATTGAAGCGCCCATCGACGGAGAGCCCGGACCGGGCGTACCATCGCCCTGCCATGACAAACCCGGCCCCCGACGCGCCGCCTCCGGAGGCGAACGCGTATGCTCCCCCCACGGCCCCGCTCGGCGAACCGCCCGTCCTGCGCGCGCCGGACGCCGTGACGCCCGCCCAGCGAATCGCCGGCGGCCTGCTCATCGTGAACGCCGCGCTCGTGCTCATCGAAGCGGCATTCCTGCCATCCGATCCGGACCCGACGCCCCTCACCTCGCCCGGCCGAAGCATCCTGCCCGCGATCATCGACATCGTGATCGGGATCTCTTTGCTCTCCAACAATCGGAAGTTCTTGCCGTGGGCGATCGTGCGCGTCGCGTTCGGGCTCGTCGTGCTGACGGCCCTGCTCGCGTTCAAGGATCCGTTCCTCGCAGTGATGCAGGTCGTGGTGAGCGGCTCCTTCCTGCTCCTGCTCATCGGGGACGCGGGCAAACCCCGCATGGCCGTAGGTGGCGCGCTCTTCGGCCTGTACGCGCTCATCAGCGTGCTCGGCCTGTCGGCAACGCTCACCGGCACGAACCCGATCGCCGGGCTCATCTGGACCGCGCGCGGCGACATCGAGACAGCACCCGCAGGCGTGGTCACGGGCAACGCGTCGCACTATCGCCTCCGCGCGCCCTCGGATCGCTGGCACCTGCGCAAGCCCGAGGCAGCGAAGAAGGACAACCCGCTCGCCGATCGCTGGATCTCGCGGCCCGATCTCGACGCGCACGTGATCGTCATCGCCGAGAAGGTGCCAGGCATGCTGGTGCTGCCAGAAGCGCTCGCCGACGCAGTGATCAAGAACGCGAAGCTCGCCGCGACGACCTTCGAGCTCGTCGGCCGCGCGCCCCTGCGCACGCACCCGGAGAACGGGCGCATGGTGCACACGCGGTCGAAGACGAGCGGCATCGAGATCGAGTCGCTCACAGGCGTGGTAGCGACGTACGAGCACGGCTACCAGATCCTCGCATTCGCGCCGAAGAAGGCATTCGCCGAGGCCGAGCCCGATCTCCGCGCATTCGTGGAGTCCTTCGAGCTGCCGACGGACGAGAAGCCGGGCCTTCCCGCCGACGCCGAAGCACTCCCCCCCGGCAAGCTCAAGGGCGTGGCCGCAGACTACACGCTGACGCCGCCAAGCGAGGTCTGGGCCCTACGCAAGCCCGAGGCCGCGAAGAAGGACAACCCGCTCGCGGATCGCTGGCTGGTTCGTCCGGACAAGGACGCGCACATCTTCGTGGTAGCCGAGCACGCCCCCGGCGCCGTGGTCGACCTGGAGAAGTACGTGGACGCCGTGGCAAGCTCGGTCCTCGACCGCATGCACGGGACAATCGACGCACGCGAGCCCTTGCGCACGGACCCGAAGAACGCACGCCTGCTCCACGTCCGCGCCGACACGGAAGAAATGAAGCTCGAGTACTACTACGGCCTCTTCGCCCGAGGCGATCGAGCATTCCAGGTGATCGCATTCGCCCGCGCCGAGGTCTTCCCAAGCGTGAAAGACGAGCTCCTGAAGGCGATCGAGGCGTTCGAGATGCCGCCCGAGAACACGGCCGCGAGCACCAAGCGCTGAGGTAGCATCGCGGGCGCGATGACCAAGCCTGCTCCGGATGCGCCCTCGCCCGACGACGAAAATGTGTACGCCCCGCCGGTCGCGCCCGCGGCGCAGCCGGCCGCGGGTCGGAGCGCCGCGCGGGCGACGCTGGGGCAGCGGCTCGCGGGGGCGTGCCTCATCGTCAGCGCTGCCCTCTGGCTCCTCGAATCGCTCCTCGGGGGGCGTGGGCTCTTCGCGGGCCCGTTCACGACGCCCCTGATGCGCGCGTTTCCGGTCCTCCTGGACGTCAGCCTCGGCGGCGCGTTGGTCCTCGGACTTCGCCGGGTGGCGTGGCTCGCCGGCGCGCGTGTCGTGCTCGTGCTCGCCTCGTGGACGTTCGTGCTCGTCGTGCGGGATCGCATGACGGCGGTCCCCGGGATCGTGCTCGGGATCGCCTACCTGCTGCTGCTCGTGCGCGACGCGGGCAAACCACGGATGGTGGTGGGCAGCGTGTTTTGGGCGCTCTGCATGCTCCTCGACGTCATCGGGCTTCGCGCGGCCGTGACCGGGAGAAACCCGATCGCCGCGTTCGTGCAGATCCGCGCGGGGGAGATCGAGCCCGAGCCGGTGACGGTCGTGACGGGCGAGCAGTCGCATTACCGGCTGCGCCTGCCGTCCGGGGATTGGTTCCTCCACACGCGCGCGTCGACGCAGCAGGAGGGGCCCCGAGCCGACCGCTTCCTCTCGCGACCCGACGTCGACGCGCATCTGCTCGTCCTCGTCGAGAAGGTCCCCGGCACGCTCCTCGCGCCGAACGGGCTCGTGCAGGAAGTCGGGCAGATGGAGAGGCGTGATGCGGCGAGCGAGCTCGTGCGTTCCAAGGCCATGCGGGCCCATCCGGAGGAGGGCGTGCTTCTCTGGGTCCGCAAGACGAAGGCGGGGGTCGAGACCGCCAGGCTGATCGCCGTGGTGGCGACCTACGAGTGGTCCTTCAAGCTCATCGCGACCGCGCCGAGCCGGATCTTCCCCGAGATCGAGGCCGAGCTGGAGGGCATCCTGGAGTCGTTCGAGCTGCCGACCGACGAGAAACACGGCCTGCCGCCCGAGGTGGAGCCGCAGCCCGTCGACGTGGTCGAAGGCGTGGCGGCGAAGTACAGGCTGAAGGCGCCGGGCGCGCGCTGGTTCCTCCGCAAGGACGAGGCCGTGAAGAAGGACAGCTCGCTGGCCGATCGCTGGCTCGTGCGTCCGGACAAGGACGCGCACGTGCTCGTCATCATCGAGGACCTGCAGGGCAAGGACGTGGATGTCGATGCCTACACCGACGCGGCCGTTGAGCTCATCGAGAAGGAGCTCAAAGGCACGGTCAAATCACGCATGCCCGTCCTCACGCACCCGGAGAACGGGCGCGTCCTCCGCGTGAGCAGGGAGGAGCAGGGAGAGCACGAGATCGAGTCTTACTACGGGCTCTTCACACAAGCGGGACGCGGGTTCACGGTGATCGCCTCCGCGACGAGCGAGCGCTTCCCGAGCGCCGCGCCGGATCTCGTCCGGTTGATCGAGTCGTTCGAGCTGCCGCGCGAAGGCATGGTCGAAACGCGCTGACCTCTCACTTCGGCGCTGTCGTCACCACGACGCGGTGCCCACGCGCGAGCGTCTTGCGCAGCGTCGTTCGCATCGTCTGCACGCTCATCTTGTCGAGCTCCTCGATCAGCGCCTCTGCGGCGCCGGGCGCGAGGGCCTCGCGGATGCGCGCGCTGTTCGCGAACTTGGGCGCGTTTTCCACGACGGGCCCGCGCTGGCTCGCGATCTCCTTCTTGAGCCCGGCCTTCAGGTGCGCGACGGCGTAGGCGATCTCCACGCTGGTCGGACCTGCCTGGACGAAGGCGTCGATCTCCGCGTCGAGCCGCGGCTCCACGGCCGTGAGATCGTGCGGCACGGCGGGCACGACCTCCACCACGGCCACGCTTGCGCGGCTTCCTGCGTCGAGCATCGCGCGCACCTCGGAGGCGTAACCTTTTTCGACGAGCGCGCGATCGAGCCGGCCTCCTTTGGAGCTCGAAAGGATCCACATCGCCACGCGCATCGCGGCGTGCTCCTTCACGTCTTGCTCGCCAGGCGCGATCCAGCCGTAGAGTGCCCGCGTCGCGGGGACGTTTTGCTCCACGGTGAGCCGCTCTTCGCGCGGGTGCGGGCCGATGGGCAGTGCGTCGGGGGCCGCCGTGGGCAGCGTGGCGAACACGCGCTTTGCGAGGTCCTCGATCCTTGCGCGGGTCACGTCGCCGATCACCGTGACCGACGCGCGTGTCGGGTTGCGCTCGGCGGCCATCGACTCTGCGAGCAGGAGATCCCGCGCCACCGCTGCGTCTTCGCGGGCGCCGAGCACGTAGCCTTCGAGCGCGTGGCCGGTCGGGAAGAGCGCGTCGCCGAGCGCGAGCCATGCAGGGCCGTACGCCTGCGATTCGAGCGCGCGCCGCCGCGGCAGCGCCGAGAACCGACGCAGGCTCGCGAGCTGCGCGCCTGACGTCTCGCCGAGAAGCAGCCGGAGGCGCCCTGCCGTGAGCTCGAGGCCGAGGTCGAGATCCCGCTTGCCCACCGTGATCGTGTGCCGCGTCTCGCCTGCTCCTGCCTCGCCTGCGGGTTCGCTCGTGCCCGCGATCTTGCCTTCGTCCGGCGCGATGCGGATCGTGATCGCCACGCGCGGCGCCGAGGCGTCTTCGCGCACGCGCACGGCCACGCCGTTCGGCAGGACGAACCGCTGGAAGGGATCCGGCGGCGGCTCGAGCCGCGCGGCCGGGATGAAGCCGAGCTGTTTTTCGAGGGCTGCGCCGCCGAGGCCCTTCGCGGAGGCCGAGGGCGCGCGCCGCTCCTCGGCGGCGAAGACCGCGAGCGGATCGTCGGGTCGGTTCGGCTGCCATCCGACGCCGCCGCCGATCGAGACGAACGGCAGTTTCGCGCCCATCGGGCCGAGGCTCGCCATGCTCAGCGCGGGCGGGCCCTGCCCCGGGAGGCCGAACTCGGGCAGGCGGTTTTTCCCGATCGGCGACGGGCGCGGCGGCAGCGGACCGTCGTCGTCGTCGCCCTCGTCCACGCCGGGGATCGTGGGCGCGCGCATCGCGCTCGCGTGCTCCGCGACGGGATCGGCGCTCGGATCGTCGACGCGCTCGTGCTCCAGGTAGGCCGGGAACGCCGCGAGCGTTTGCTGCACGCGCTCGGCGGGCAGGTGGATGATGTAATCGCCGCCGAACGGCGGGGTCCGATCGCGCAGGAGCTCGGGGTTGTACTCGCGGAGCAGGCGCGTGGGGATGCCGGCGGAGCGCGCGATCGTGCGCAGGCGCGTGCCTTCGGGCACGGCGATCTCGCCCATCTCCAGCGACGGATCGGCGTGGAAGCCGTCGAGCCCGAAGCGCGCGCGGTTGTTCGCGACGATCGCGAAGGCCACGATCTGCGGCACGTAATTCGCGGTCTCCTCGGGCAAGAGCTTCTGCTGCGCGAGCTCGGCGAAGCCGACGGGCGTCTGCGGGGCGCCGGGCGGGCGCGTCTCCGCGACGCGCGCCATGCCGCGGAGGACGGTCTCGATCCCTGCGTTGTAGGCCGCGAGCGCGAGATCCCAGCGGCCGAAGCGCTCGTAGAGGTCCCGCAGGTGCGCGACGGCGGCGACCGTGGAGCGCCGGAGGCTGCGGCGCTCGTCGACCCACTGCGATTGATCGAGGCCGTAGAGCGCGCCCGTCTCGGGCATGAACTGAAAGAGCCCGGCCGCGCCCGCGGGCGAGACGGCGCGCGGATCGAAGCCACTCTCGACCGCCGCGAGCCACACGAGATCCTCGGGCAAACCCGACTCGCGCAGGGAGTGCTCGATCATCGGGCGGTAGCGGCCGCTCCGCTGGTAACGATCCCCGAAGATCGCGCGGCCGCCGTCGGTCTTCGCGAAGAAGCGCACGAAGCGCATGGTGCGGCGCGTGACGGGGATCTTCAGATCCGGCATCGCCAGCGTGGCGAGCGCCGCGCCTTCGGGATCGTCGAGGTCGCTGTCCTGCGCCTTCTCGAAGTCCTTGGCGATGGCCGCGTCGAGCAGCCGGCTCTCCTCCTCGCCGGGCATGCGTCGGAGGGCCGGAGCGACCGGGTCCTCGGTCACGGGTTTGTCGAGGAGCGTGGGATCCCGGAAGGCGCGGTAGCCTGCGGAGAGCGAGGCGCGCATCGAGGGCGAGGCGAGCGCGCCGAGGACCCCGGCCACGCCGAGCAGGGCCCCGGAAAGCAAAAGCGCTCGCCTGACGCGCGGCTTCATCGCGGACATTGTTCGACAAGTCCGCGCGGGGGGAAAGATCGTTTCGTGGAGCCGGCCTGGTCGCGTGTTCTGGGCTCGGTTCGTATCACCCCTCGTCGAGCGAGGCTTCCAGCCCCTCCCCGCGTTTCGTCGTCTCCGCCGCCTCCCTCGCGCGCCGCCCGTCCGGCACGCCTGCGCGCGTGATGCATCGACGACGTATCTCGTGCATGGGGCGGAACGTGGAAGGCGTCGTTCCGGGGCAAACGCGCGCGCGCCGAGACGCCCTGGTCGGCCGTGCGCTTTGCCGCCGATCGACGCGCTTGCCCGGGTTGCGACGCGGCGCGCCCGGAGTACAGATTTCCCTCCGCAACGCGTCACGTCGGAGGGGGGCATGGCGTACCGGATGGAGGACCTGATCCGCGGGTCCATGCGTGGTGGGCTCATTTTCGGGTACATCCCCGCGTCGCCGGATCACGCGTCGCCCGTGATGTACAAGTCCGCCCTGCTCGCCGAGATGGCGCGCATGCAGGCGTCCGGGCTCGTGGCCGAGACGTGCATTTCGAGCGAGCTCGACGACCTCGACGAGGCGCGGATGGCGCCCGGCATCACGCTCTGCGGCCTCGTCCCCGATCGCGTCGGGCCGCAGGATCTCGAGCGGATCCTGCGCTGCGTGAAGAGCGACGACCGTCCCTTCTTCTCGAAGCGCTTCCGCGCCGATCCCGGCAAGCACCGGAAGAAGCCGCCCTCGCTCGCTCCCCAGCAGCGGTCGAGCCTGTTCGAGCTCTTCCCCGAAGTGCACCAGGATTTCGTGCTCTTCATCGCGCACGAGCCGCGCGTCGCCGATCTCTTGCGGCTCTCCGCGCACGCGAGCTCGCCGCTCTTCGACTACCGATACCACTACCGGATCGTCGATCTGGCCTGAACGTTCAGCGGATCATGCAGGTCTCGTTCGCGGCGATGCAGGTGCCGAGCTTTCCGCTGCTCGCGCCACAACAGTTGCCAGTCAAACAATCGTCGTAGGTGAGGCAGCCGGAGCCCTTCGGGCACTTGAGGCCGAGCATGCCGCAGGTCGGGCCGCCGCAATCGACGCCGGTCTCGTCGCCGTTGAGGACGCCGTCCGCGCAGTCGGGCGCCGCGCCGCCGCTGCCGCCGGTGTTACCGTCGCCGCCGCTGCCGCCAGTGTTTCCGCCGCCGCTCGCGCTTCCGCTGCCGCTTCCGCTCCCGGCTCCGCCGCCGCTTCCGACGTCGTCTCCGTCCGCCGTGCATGCGGCCGCAGTGACGAGGAGCGCTGCGAGGCCCCACCCGAACGCCTTGCCCATTCCCCGTACTCTCCCGTGGTGATCGCCGCGGACGGAAACGCGCGGACGAGCCTACCATGAGGCTCTCTGCGCGAGCCGTTTTCATGAGAGAATCGAGCGATGGACGAAACGTTCCGCCTGCACGTCCGCGCGCTCGCGGCCGAAGGCAAGGGCGAGGCTCTCGCGGGGCGCACGTTCCTTCCGCTCGTGACGCTCGACTCGGGCGCGCGCGTGGGGATCGACGGCGAAGGGACGTTCGTGCTGGCGAGCGCCGAAGGCGACGCGATCACTCCGTACAGCGCGGAAGATGCGCATGTTTTCCACGAGGTGCTGGAGTGGAAACGCGACGCCTTCGATGACAAACTCGAAGAAGCCGGACGCGCGCTCGGGTTGCCGGAGCTCTCGGTTTCCCTCGCCTTCCCGGCGTTCGGCATCGTTCGCGCCGTGCTCGCGAAGAACATGCACTACACGACCCGCCTGGCGCTCGCGTGGCTCCTGCCCTCGGAGCTGCGCCAGATGCAGGACGACATCCGCCGCGTGACCGAGGACAAGCAATTGCCTACGCCCCTGCGGGATTTCGCGCGAAGGCTGCTCGTCTCGCCCTGACGCGCTTTTCGTCCCGAACTGCGCGAGGCCGCGCTACTAAGGTTCAGCGTTCGTGAAGGAAAGGAATCCCATGCCCGAGCCGTCTACGCCCCCGCCTCCGGGCCTGATCAGCGAGCAGGACGTGGAGCAGGAAATCCAGCGCCTGTTCCTCGCCCAGGCCGGATCGGGCCTCGTCATCCGCGTCTACGGCGAGGAGGGCGGGACGGCCGAGAACATCGAAGCCTTCCGCGAGATGCTCACGTCGCTCCGCATGTACGACTACGGCTCCGCAGCCGGCGACGTGCTGGTCGACGCGCCGAACCGCCAGATCCTGACGCGCGCGCTCTCCGTGCTCGCCCGCGAGCAACACCAGAAGCGCATCCTCGATCACGTCCTCACGACGTTCGGCCGGCACCTCATCGATCCGCTCGCGCTCATCCTGGACACGACGCCCGAAGGCACGCTCATCTCGCGCCTCAGCGTCCTCCGTGACGTGTTCCTCGCGCAGATCGTGGAGCTCAAGCTCACGCAGGAGTCGCAGAGCATGCTCTCGGAGGACCTCCGGCGGCTGCTCACGGACGACTACCTCGCGATGGTCGCCGAGCACGAGGAGCGAGTGCAAAGGCCGCGCGTCCGGCGCCTGGCGCAGCAGATTTTGCGCCTCGTCGGCTCGACGTTCCACAAGGCGCTCCGCGGCTGGCCCGAACACGCCGAGCGGATCGCCTCGATGGTTTCGCGCCGCATGCACGGCAAGGTGCAGCTCCGCGAGGTCCCGACGCTGATCCGCGATCAGATCTGCCACGCGATCGAAGAGTTCCTGTGGGTCGAGACGGCGAACGAGATCGAAGGCGCGCTGTTCTCGCTGTTCACCGAGCACCAGGGCGTGATGAACGAGCCGCCACGCGAGCTCGATCGCGCGCTCTACCAAGAGTTCGCCCAAGCCTGTTGGGAGATCATCGCCGAGTACTGCTGAGCGGTGAGCCGTTCGGGTCTGACGCCTCGGCACGGCGTTCGCATAGCGCCCGACTGCGAGCGTGCTGTCGATGCGCGCTCGTCCGCTCGACGTCGAGGTGCCCGTGATCCGCAGTTGTCCGTCTTGCCAGACGAAAAATCGCATTCCCCCCGATCACCTGAGCGACACGGGTCGCTGCGGCGCCTGCAAATCCCCGCTCCCGCCGCTCGCCGAGCCCCTAGAGGTCGACGCCCGGGAGTTCGGGGACATCGTTCGAAGCGCGAAGGTGCCGGTCCTCGTGGACTTTTGGGCCCCCTGGTGCGGCCCCTGCCGCATGGCCACGCCCGAGGTCACACGCGCCGCCTCCCAGCGCGCCGGCAAAGCGATCGTGCTGAAGGTGAACACCGACGAGCACCCCGAGCTCGCCACCCGCTACGGTGTCCGCGGCATCCCGCATTTCGTGGTCCTCCGCGGCGGCGAGGTGCTCGTCTCGCAAGCCGGGCTCGTCCGCGCCGCACAACTCGTCGCCTGGATCGACCGCGCGAGCGGAGCAGGACCCCGGCGCGCGCACGTGGCCTAGCGCAGATTTCTGCCTAGACTCCGCCGCATGAGTGGAGCCCTCCTCGACGGGAAAGCCCTGGCGCAAAAAGTGCGTGACGAGGTGCGCGCCGACGTCGCGCAGTTCGTCGAAAAGCACGGTCGTCCGCCCGGCCTCGACGTCATCCTCGTAGGCGAGGACGCAGCAAGCGTGGTCTACACGCGCAACAAGGAAAAAGCCTCGAACGAGGTCGGAATGCGCGGGCGGCTGCACCGGCTGCCCGCAGAGACGAGCGAAGCAGAGCTGCTCGACCGAATCGCCGCGCTGAACGAAGACGAGACCGTCGACGGCATCCTCGTGCAACTCCCGCTGCCAAAGCACATCCGCGAAGATCGCGTGATCGACGCCGTCTCCCCGGCAAAAGACGTGGACGGCTTCCACCCGATCAACGCCGGTCGTCTGGCCACGGGCAAGTCCTCCCTCGTGCCGTGCACCCCAACAGGATGCATGCGGCTGATCGCAGAGGCGGGGCGCTCCCTCGAAGGAACACGCGCCGTCGTCGTCGGCCGAAGCAACATCGTGGGCAAACCCATGGCAATGCTCCTGCTCGGAGCAAACGCAACCGTGACGATGGCGCACTCACGCACGAAGGATCTACCCGCCGTATGCCGCGAGGCCGACGTGCTGGTCGTCGCCGTGGGGCGCGCGCGCATGGTGAAAGGCGACTGGATCAAGGAAGGCGCCGTCGTCATCGACGTGGGCATGAACCGCGACGAAGCCGGCAAGCTCTGCGGCGACGTCGACACAGACAGCGCGCGGGCACGCGCCTCCTTCATCACCCCCGTGCCCGGAGGCGTCGGCCCGATGACGATCGCGTGTCTGCTCCAGAACACGGCGCGCGCGGCGTGGGCGCGGAAGGCGGCGGCTGGCTGAGGGCGTGGCGCCGGGGTTTCACCCCGGACCCGACGAGGGGCTGTCCGCCCCTCGACCCGGACCAGGGCCAGCCCTGGACCTCTGGGCATCGACTGCGCGAAGCGCAGTCGATGCGGGGAAAGTTATTCAAGCTGTCCGCCCCCCCTTTGCAGGGCCAGCCCTGGACCCTTTGGGGAAGAACTGCGCGATGCGCAGTTCTTCCCACAGGCCGGTGGCAAGACCGTGGAGGTTGGTCGCACGCAGGGCACGTCGCCAGTCGAGATACGAACGCTGCCGTTTTGGCTGGCAAGGTCGTTCGTGGTCTTGCCACGGGCCCGTCGTTGAAACCGCGCATCGCGCGGTTTCAACGCCCCCGGTCCAGGCCGCGCCTGGTCCGGGTCCAGGGGTGGACAACCCCTGGTCGGGTCCGGGGTGAAACCCCGGCGCTACGCTGCCCAGCAGCTAGAGCCTCTGCGCGTACGTCATCACGAGGTACATGACCGTGTCGCTCGCGTCTGGGTTTCGGTACACGTGCGGCACGTCTGCTTCGAAGACGATGGCGTCGCCGGTCCCGAGCATTCGTTTTTCTGCGCCGATCGTCATCTCGCAGCGGCCTGCGTTCACCACGAGGTTTTCGACCGTCCCTGGCGGGTGTGGATCGGCGCGTTCTTCGGCGTGGGGCGCGAGGCGTAGCTCGTAGAACTCCACGCTGCGTGGCCGGTCCATGGGGAAGAGCGCGCGGGACTGGAAGGAGCCGTCGATGCTGCGCAGCACGCGGGCGCGTGCGGCGGGCAGGACCATCGCTCCGGGGCCGGATTCGGGGTTGATGAGGGCGGAGAAGGGCACGTCGAGTGCTCGTGCGATCTTCCAGAGCACGCTGATCGTTGGTGTGCTCTGGCCGAGCTCGATTTGTCCGAGCATCGCGCGGCTCACGCCTGAGGCGCGGGCGAGTTTCTCCAGGGAGAGCCCGCGCTCGGTGCGTAGCCGCTTCAGGTTGCCGCTGACCACGGGCGCGATGTCGGCCGCGGCTTCTCCTGGCGGAGGAGCGGCGCTCTCTTCGGGCGTCTCCTCGGCTGGCTTTGCGGGCGTTTCCTCGTCGAGGACGTCTTCTGCTGGCCGCGCCTTGCCCTTCGTCGCTTTCATCGGGGCGCGTACTTTCGGGGATGGCCCTGATCCCGTCAAGGATACGTCTACAACACGAACGCCCCGACCGTCGCTGCGCCTGCTTGGATCGGGAGCTGAATGGTGAAGCCTTGCTGGGCTGCGTCCGTGAGCGTGAGCGTGCGTTGCTCGGCCGTCTGGGGCGCATCGACGTCGAAGACCAGGATCACGCCGGCCGTGCCCGTCAGGTTCGTCTGGTTCGAGTAGAGCCCGACGCCGGTGTCGTAGACGATCTCCGCGCCTGGCAGCGGCGTCGTGAGCGTCACGCCGGAGAGCGGTTGTCCGTTGCGCGAGAGCTTGATGATCAGGTGCGCGCGCGCGGTGTCGATGACGAGCGGCGCGGGGAGCGTCCCTGCGATCGACGAGAGCACGTTGCGATCGACGACGGGCAGGGTCACGGGCCCCGAGGAGGGCACGCGCACCGCCGAGTGCGTGGACAGGATGCCTGTTGCTCCGATGGTTTCGTCGCGAACGAAGATCCACGGCGTCCCGCTGATCACGGAGGGCAGGCTGAAGCTCGTCACCATGTCCCCGTAGGGCGCTTCGAGGGGCATGCCCGTGCTCGACGTGGCGAAGATCGTCGAGGCGCCCGCGTAGGGGCCGATCTGCGAGAAGCTCGGCTCGTTCAGCACGCCCACGTTACCGGTGACGTCGTTCGAGAGCGTCCCGCCTTCGCCCCCCTGCCCGCCTGAGCCGCCGCCGCCGCCGGTGGCGCTGCTGCCGCCGCTCGGGTTCACGCAGCCTGTGCCGGTGCAAGGAGGCCGCGGGTCGAGATCGGTCTCCGAGGACCCGCACGCCGCGGCGACGAACACGAGGCTCCCGAACATGGAGGCCCGGAGAGCGAGGGAAAGCGAAGAGGGCTTCGTCATGGGGCCAGGATAAGCGCTTCCCGGGCGCGGCAAAATGCCTCGCGGGGCGAGCGCTTGGATCCAGCGAGGACGATCAGCTCGCGGTCGCCGTCTTGGCGGCCGGGGGGGCCGGAGGCGGGGTCGCGGAGGCGCGGCTGCGCTGCTTGTGGAGGGCGAAGGCGAGCCCGCAGAGCGCGAGGCCGATGAGCTGGGAGGTCGAGAGGTTGAGCAGACCGCCGCGATCGTCGGCGCGCAAGAACTCGAGCAGGAACCGGCCGATGGCGTAGAGCGCGAGGAACGCGACGAAGACCTGGCCGTCGTAGCGCTTCCGGCCGTGGACGTAGAGCAGGCAGAAGGCTGCGATCGCGAACGAGACGGCCGACTCGTAGATCTGCGTCGGGTGCACGGGGTGCGAGACGTGGTTCATCCCGGGCAGCTCGTGCAGCTTCCACTGCGCTTCGCTCGCGGGGCTGTTCGCGGGGAACGAGAGGCCGAGCGGGCCGTCCGTGCGCACGCCGAAGCAGCAGCCCGCGAGCAGGCATCCCATGCGCCCGAAGCCGAGCCCGAGCGGCACGGCGAACCCGGCCATGTCCGCGGCTTTCCAGAACGGGAAACGATCACGCTTCAGCAGGTAGAGCGCCATCAGCGTCGAGCCGATGAACCCGCCGTAATACGCGAGCCCGCCCTGCCAGAACTTCGCCCACGCAAAGCAATCGGCCGCGGGCGGATGACAGACGCCGCGCGCCGCGTCCCAGACCCCGCGTGCGACGCGCTCTTCCGCGCCGAATGGGTACCAGCCGAAGAGGTTGAATCCCGAGCCGCGCGGGACGAGCTGCGCGCATTGCGCCTCGTTGTACGGCCAGTCGACCTTCGTCGGGTCCGTGCAGAGGTGCACGTAGTCCCAGAAGTAGCCGTCCGCGATGACGTGCAGCAGGCGCCCGCCGACGACGCCCATGAGCAGACACGCGAGCCCGAGATCGACGACGACATCGGGATCCTGCCCGATTCGCCGCGCCCACATGGATCCGAGCGCCGTGGCGAACAGGAAGCCTGCGAGCAGCAGGCCGAAATAGGCCGGGAACCCGATGTCGAGGTAGAAGACGCGGAAGAGCTCGGGTCGCATGGCTCCTTCAGGAAGAGGCTTCTTCGGCCTTCTTCGGCGGCGCGCTCTTCTTGCGCGACGTGAACATGTCGACGCCCATCAGGATGACGCCGGCCACGATCGCGATGTCGGCGATGTTGTAGGTCGGCCAGTGGTACTCGCGCATCGGACCCGAGATCTTCTCGACCAGCTTGTCGAGGCCGGTGCCGTTGCCGATGTACATGTCGATGAAGTCGATGACGTGCCCGTAACGGATGCGGTCGACGAGGTTGCCGAGCGCTCCGCCGAGCACGAGCGGCAGGCCCCATCGGAGTGCCGTCTGGTTCGGGGCGAGCTTGCGGTAGAGCGAGACGATGAAGGCGATCGCCACGATCGACACGAGCACGAAGAACGGCCTGCGCACGTTCTCGCTCTCGTTCTGGAGCAGGCCCCACGCGCCGCCGCGGTTGTGCGCGAGCGCGAGCGAGAGGTAGCCCTTGATGAGGTCGACGCGGGCGAACGGCTTGTCGAGGTTCTGGACCGCCCACCACTTGCTGCCCAGATCGAGCGCCAGCGTGACGACCGCGACCACGGCGAGGAAGACGTACGAGGCGCGGTACGGCGGCGCGGCCTTGGGGGCCTCACCCGCCCCGGTCTCCGGGGCCTCCGCGCTCGGCTCGTTCGCCCCCTCGCCCGCGGCCCCGGCGGCCTCTAGCTCCTCGGATTTCTCTTCCGTCATGGTCTTCGCAATGGTGCGCCAGGGGGCGCGCCGATCTTTCCGTAGCGTGTTCGGCGGTACCCCGAGGCGTGTCGGCTGTCCAGTGTCGAATTGCCTCTACGCCTCTCCTGGAGGCAGGGGCGCGTCGGGTGCGGGGCCCGCGGTCAAGGGCTCGGCCGGCGGCACGGGCTCGCCCGATCCACCGCGCGTCTTGCGCGACAGGAACGTATCGAGGGCCATGAGCGCGACGCCGGCGACGATGGCGATGTCGGCGACGTTGAACGTCGGCCAGTGCGTCTCGCGGCCGTTCCGGATGATGTAGAAGTCGATGAAGTCGATGACCGAGCCGTAGCGGATGCGGTCGACGAGGTTGCCGATCGCGCCGCCGAGCGCGAGGGGCAGGCCCCAGCGCATCGCCCACTGATCGCGGTGGATCCGGCGGTAGACCGAGACGATGAAGACGATGGCGGCCGAGGAGACGAAGAGGAAAAACGGGCGCCTTAGGTTCTCCGGCAAGCTGCGGAGGAAGCTCCAGGCTCCGCCCGGGTTCAGCGTGTAGATGAAGTCGAAGTGATCCTTGATCACCTCGATGCTCTTCGAGCGGCCCTTGTCTGCCCCGGACAACGCGGCCTTCGCCCATCCCTTCGAGGCGAGATCCGCCGCGGCGGACACGACCGTGATCACGGCCAGGAAAAGCATGGAGGGACGGTAGGCGTCGTTCGGGGGCGCCTCCGCGCGCTTTTCCTCGGCGTCGTGTCCGGTCATGGGGTCGCCCATGTGTACGCGATGGGCCATGGACCTGCAAAGCAGCCCAGAGGGGCTCCTTGTTCCTTGGGGCGTGGTGGCGCACCGCGGTACATCCGTTTAGTATGCGCGCCATGCCGCTGCCGCCGTGGAAGCAGCCCGTGGGCGTCGATGCCGTGATCGAAGGCTGGCTCGCCTCCGGGTACGTGCGCCCTTGCCTCACCGCCGATCGGGCCCTGCCCGCGTCCGAGGGCGACTACCGCGAGATCCCCGCCGATTTGCCCGACGCGCTGCGCCGCGCCCTCGCCTCCCGCGGGATCACGCGGCTCTACGCGCACCAGGCCGAGGCGCTCACGGCCGCGAAGGAGCGCAAGCACGTGGTGGTCGCGACGCCGACGGCGAGCGGCAAGAGCATGTGCTTCCACCTGCCCGTGCTCTCGGCGCTCATGGCCGATCCCGACGCGAGCGCGATCTACCTCTACCCGACGAAGGCGCTCTCCCGGGACCAGGAGGCCGGGGTGCAGAAGCTCATCCGCGACGCGGGGCTCACGATCCCGGCCATCGTCTACGACGGCGACACGCCGGGCGACGCGCGGCGCGCGGCCCGCGAGCGGAGCCCGATCGTCATGACGAACCCCGACATGCTGCACGCGGGGATCCTGCCGCATCACGCGCACTGGGCGCGGACGTTCCAGCGGCTCAAGTACGTGGTGCTCGACGAGCTGCACACCTACCGCGGCGTCTTCGGATCGCACGTGGCGCACGTGCTCGCGCGCGTGCGGCGCGTCGCGCAGTTCCACGGATCGGATCCGATCTTCCTCTGCGCGACGGCGACGATCGGCAACCCCGGCGAGCACGCGTCGCGGCTGCTCGGCGTGCCGGAGGATCGGATCCGCGTGGTCGGCGAATCGGGCGCGCCGCGGGGCGCGCGGCGGCTCTTCGTCTACAACCCGCCTGTCGTGAACGCCGAGCTCGGCGTGCGCGCGAGCACGCTGAAGGCGTCCGTGCGCCTCGCGGTGGATCTCATCCGGGCGCGCGTGCCGACGATCGTGTTCGGCCAGTCGCGCAACTCCGTCGAGATCATGCTGAAGTACCTGCGTGATCGCGTGGGCGACGAGGTCGGGCCCGATGCGATCATGGCGTACCGCGGCGGCTACCTGCCGGAGACGCGGCGGCGCGTGGAGCACGGTCTACGGGAAGGAGAGATCCTCTGCGTCGTGGCCACGAACGCGCTCGAGCTCGGGATCGACATCGGCGAGCTCGACGCGGTCGTCTGCGCTGGCTACCCGGGCAGCATCGCGGCGACGTGGCAGCGGTTTGGTCGCGCAGGACGGCGCGGCGGCACGAGCATCGCCGTGATGGTTGCGAACTCCACGGCGCTCGATCAGTACCTCGCGACGAACCCCGAGTACCTGCTGCGCGGCGAGATCGAGCAGGCGCGGATCGATCCGGAGAACACCGAGATCCTGATCCAGCACCTCAAGTGCGCGGCGTTCGAGATGCCGTTTTTGCGCGGCGAAGACTATCGCGGCATGGACCCCGAGAACACGGAGGCGGCGCTGCGTTTCCTCGCCGGGCACGGCGTGGTGCACGAGTCCGAGGATCGATTCCATTGGTCGACGGACGCGTACCCGGCGAACCACGTCAGCCTGCGGACCGTGGGCTGGGACAACTTCGTCATCATCGATCGCGCGCAGGGCAAGGTCCTCGCCGAGCTCGACTTCCGCTCGACGCACACGATGCTGCACGAGCAGGCGATCTATCAGCACGACGGCGAGCAGTACCAAGTGGAAAAACTCGACTACGAGAACCACAAGGCGTTCGTCACGAAGGTCGAGCCCGACTACTTCACGACCGCGATGACGAAGCGAAAGGTGGCCGTCATCGAGGAGAGCGCGCGCGCGCCGCTCGGCAGGGCTCTGACGGGCTGGGGCGAGGTGAGCGTCGTGGAGAAGATCGTCGGGTACAAGAAGATCAAGTTCCACACGCACGAAAACACGGGCTACGGCGACGTGCGGCTGCCCGACATGCAGATGCACACGACGAGCTTCTGGCTGACGGTGCCGGAGGAGGTGTGCATGGAGCTCGGGCTCGGGCGCGCCGCCGCGATCGAGGGGATGCGCGGGATCGCGGTCGCGCTGGAGACGGTCTCGACGCTCGCGCTCATGTGCGATCCGCGGGACATCGGGCAGACGCTCGGCGACGGCGGCGACGACGAGAACCTGCCACCGCAGGCGTCGGGCGGCCCGCATGCCGGGTTCGATCCGACGATCTTCCTCTTCGACAACGTGCCGGGCGGCGTGGGTTTGGCGGAGCGGATCTACGAGGCGGCGCACGAGCTCGTGGCGCGGACGCGGCAGCTCGTCTCACGGTGCACGTGTCAGTCGGGGTGCCCGATGTGCGTGGGCGCGACGAGCGGAGACGGGATCCGGAAGAAGGCGGCGCTGGGGCTACTCGCCTCGATCTTTCACTGAGTCAATCGTCGCGCCCCGTCGCGTCGTCGTCGTCGTCTCCGACGTCGGCGACGCGCGAGCGGTCCTTCGTGAGCGGCGGGTAGAGGTTGTCCACGAAGGCCTCCGAGACGACCCCGGCGATGCGCGTGTCCATCTCGGACAGGTGTGCGCGTAGCTCCGCGATCGCGAGCTCCAGCGCGGCCTTCAACGTGCGCTGACGCGGCAGCGCTTCCCGTTGCATCGTGGCTTCGGCGGCCTCGACGGCTTCGAGCCCGCCGGCCCTCGCGGGCTGCGAGAAGCGCGCCGCGCGGATCGCGCCGCGGTAGCGAACGCGCTCGCGCTCCAGGAAATCGCGGTAGCCCTTCACCGCGCCGGAGAGCTCCTGGATGCAGTTGTCGAGCCGCGTGAGCTCCTTGCGCAGCGCCTTCTTCGACTCGCCGTCGAGCCCGCTGTGCTCCACGTGCGCGGCCAGCGTCGCGTAGATCTCGCGCGCCCACCGGAGATGACGGAGCCCCGAAGCGCCTCGCGTGAGTTTGTCCACGGCCCGTCGCTCCCTTCCCTCAGCAGGGCTTCTTCTTGTTCTTACCCTTCAGCTTCTCGCGCATCTTCGGACAAACGTCCTTGATCGTGCCGCTCTTGTCCTTGTACGCGGCCTTCATCTTCTCGAACTCGTCCGCGTTCTTCTTCTTGAGATCCACCTTCTCGGCCGGATCGTCCTTCAGGTTGAAGAAGCGGTAGCCCGCGTCGTCGCCCTCGGAGATGAGCTTCCAGTCGCCGCGCACGAAGGCCCGGCGGCGATCGTTGTCGCTCGTGCGCGGAAGATCCTGGATCACGTCGCGCTTCTCGGGATCCTTGCCGTAGAGCTCCGGCACGAGGCTCGTGCCCTGCATGGCCGGATCCTTCGGCTGGCCGAACATCTCGAGGATCGTGGGCGCGAGGTCGACGCCGCTGCGCGGCTCGTCGATCTGGCGCGCCGTGATGCCCGGGGCGCGGATGATGAGCGGCACGTGCGTGAGCACGTCCCAGAGCTCGAAGCCGTGGCGGTACATGCCGTGCTCGCCGAACGCGTCGCCGTGATCACTCGACACGATGATCGCCGTGCGCTTGCCCCACTCCTGCGAATCGACGAACTCGAAGAGCTTGCCGAGGTTCTGATCGGTGAACGTGACCTCGGCGTCGTACTTGTCCCGCGTCGACTTGCCGTACGGGCCGATGCCGTCGTGCGGCATGTACTGATCGTGCGGATCGAGGAAGTGGAACCAGGCGAAGAAGCGGCCGCCCGTGTTCGCCTTCTCCGAGAGGATCTTCTTCGCGAGATCGACGTGCTGCGGGCTCGTGACGTTCTTGTCCGTCGTGTTGTCCACGGACAACCCCGGGATGATCTCGTAGACGTCGAACCCCTGCCGGAAGCCGGCCTTCTGGTCGAAGTAGAAGTGCGCGTGCGCGGTCAACGTGCGCACGCCGGCCTTCTGCAGGAGCTCGGGGAACATGAGCACGCTGTCGGGGTAGTTGCCGAAGAAGTAGCCGCTGCGCTCGAGCTCGCTCGGATACCGGCCCGAGAGGAAGCCGCCGAGGCTCATCGCCGTGTACGAGGAGACGGCATAGAAGCGCGAGTACGAGACCGCGCTCTTCGCGAACTTCGTGAGCACCGGCGCGATGTCGCGCGGGTAGCCGAGCCAGGGCATGTCGGCCCGCAAGCTGTCGACCGTGACCACGAGGACGTTGAGGTCCTTGGGCAGCCCCGTCGCCTTCGCGTCGGCCGGCGCGTCCTTCGGAGCCTCGGCGGCGCTCGCAGCAGCCGGCGCCGCGCTCGCAGCGGGCGCGATCGAGACGGCCGGCGCAGCAGCGCTCGTGGTCTCGGCGGCAGGCGTCGCGGCGGGCTTCGGAGGCTGGGATTCGCCGTTCTGGGTGCAGGCAGCGGAGGCCCCGAGCAGGGCCAGGAACGCGGTACTTCGCAGAGCAGAGGGCATGGCGCCGGCTACTTACCCCCGTTCGTGCCGGACGGCCGCGAAAACCGCACATTTTGGTGTAAGGCCACGTATCCTCGCGCGTTCGAGGCAACGAATGAGCCGCTTTTCTCACTTTCGACTGGGCGCTGTGGGTGGGTTTCTCCTTCTGGCCTCCGCACTCCCCCTCGCGGGATGTGCGCGGGGGCCGGATGTCGCCAGCGGTCTCGCGCTCCGGCGCGTGGTCATCTACCGCAACGGCGTCGGGTACTACGAGCGCGCGGGCCACGTGGACGAGGCCGAGGTCGCGTTCAAGGTCCGGACCGAGCGCATCGGCGACTTCCTCGCCACGCTCGCCGTGATGGAGCAAGGCGGGAGCAGCGTGCGCAGCGCGTCGTTCCCGGTCGAGCTCGACAAGGACAAGGACGACGGCGACAGCGAAGAGGAGGGCGAGGACAGCGAGGCCGAGCCGCCGATGCCCGAGCCTCGGTACGGCATGCCGATGCCGCCGCAGCCGCCGAAGCCGCCGAAGAAGAAGAAGGGCGACGGGCGCGAGACAGTGCGGCTGACGCTCGACGGCGAGGAGCACGATCTCGTGGTCGGCTACGTCGCGGAGACGCCGGTCTGGCGGCCCTCGTATCGTCTGGTGATCGGCAAGGCCGAGAGCGCCGGTTCAGGGAAGGCGGACCTGCAGGCCTGGGGCATCGTGCAGAACCAGTCGGGCGAGGACTGGAAGGGCGTGCGGCTCTCGCTCGTCGCAGGCGCCCCGCTCGCATTCCAGGCGACCCTCGACAAACCCGTGGTGCCGCCGCGCCCCGTGGTGACGGATCAAGGCGAGGTGATTGCATCCGTGCCCGTGGGCGAGACGAGCCTGCCCACGATGGCGCCCGCACCTCCGCCTCCGCCTCCGCCAATGGGCGCGTCGCGAACCGAAGAGCCGGGCGACAGCCTCGAAGGGCTGCTCGCCGAGGCCGAGTCCGCGAAGGAAGAAGCGGCGATGGACGGCGATTTCGGCGGCGAGGGCCGCGGATATGCGGCGCCGCGCTCATCGGCGACGCGCGCGGCGCCCACGAAGAAGGGCCGCGTGGCGGCGAACTACGGCGGCGGATATCCGGCCACCGGCCAGGCAGCCGCGCCCGCGCCGTACCAGCAGGAGATGCCGCCCCCGGTGACGCCCTCGAACCCGCGCAACGTGAACGCACTCGCGGCCGTGGCGATGGAAGGCGGCACGACGCGCTACGATCTCCCCTTCGCCGTCGACATCCCGAACAAGAGCGCGACGATGGTCCTCTTGCTCGCGCAGAGCGTGCCCGGCGAGGCGATCTTCCTGTTCTCGCCGGACGGCGGCGTGCGCGACTCGTTCTCGCATCCGTTCCGCGTCGCGCGCTTCACGAACAACACGAAGGGCATCCTCGAAAAGGGCCCGATCGCCGTGTTCGACGGCGGCGCGTTCCTCGGCCAAGGCATGGTCGATCCGCTGCCGCCCGGAGCCGTCGCGACCGTGCCGTTCGCCCTCGAACGAGGCCTCGCCGTGACGACAGATCGCACGGAAGACGAGCTCAGCGCGCGCCTCGCGAAGATCGAGGCGGGGCAGCTCTACATCGAGCGCGACTGGGTCTACCACACGAAGTACACGATCAAGAACGGCACGGACTTCGACGCAAAGACCCTCGTGAAGCACGCGCGGATGCCCGGCACGCGACTCGAAAACCCGCCCAAGGGCACCGAGGACAACGTCGGCACGGGCAGCGCGCTCGTCCCGCAGGCGACGCCGAAGCGCGGGACGAACGTGCTCGACGTGGAGGAACGTCGCAGCTTCACGCGCCAGGTCGACGTGCTGTCGCAGCTCGCCGACGACGCCGTGAAGGCCTACATGAACGACGCGCGCGCCGACAAGCTCGTGGTGGCAGAGCTGAAAAAGACGTGGGAAGCGCGCGGCAAGCTGCGGACGGCACTCGACGAGCGAAACAAGCTCACCTCCGAGCAAAACACGCTGGAGCGCGAGAGCGAGCAGCTCCGAAGAAACCTGAAGGCGATCGAGAAGATCAAGGACGACCCGCGAGACACGGTGTCGCGGCAAAACACCGAGAAGATGCGCCAGGACTTCACGGACCGTCTCGGCAAGGCCTCGACGCGCCTCGGCGAGATCACGAAGCGTCTGACGATCCTCGAGATCGAGGTGAACGAGCAGTCCGTGCGTCTGCGCGATCTGCTCGCCTCGATCAAGCTGGAGAAGGCGCTGCCGACCCCGTGACGCGCGCGTGAGCGGGGCGCGCGCGGCAAGCGCCGTGTGTCGCCCCCTTCCCTTCTCAGTTTCGTTCCACAGCGTAGCGCCGGGGTTTCACCCCGGGCCCGACCAGGGGCTCTTCGCCCCTGGACCCGAACCAGGGCACAGCCCTGGACCTCAGGTGGATCGACCGCAATGCGGTCGATCCAAAGGTTGGGATTGCCTTTTCAGGCCTTCGAGGCCTTCGACGAGCCCGGCGCGCGCGACGTGCCCGCGTGCGTCCAGGTCCGCTCCGCGCCGAGCGCAAGCCAGGTCATCTCGATCGTTTGCTCTCCAACGACCGCGCCAACCTTGTCCCCCCACGCCGCAGGCTCGGGCAAGGAGAGGCTCTTCTGCCCCTTCAAGCCGTCGAGCGACGCAGGCGGCACCTCGAACGTCGCGATACCTTCACTCGCCAGCGCAGCGACCGCCGTGCTCGGCACGAAGGGAGCAACGACAGCACGAAGCGCAGGCAGATCGATCGTCTTCTCGACGACCGCGCGGACCTCGTCGAGGGAGCGGAGCACGACCACGACTCCACCCGCGATGGGCGGACCGCCGGGCGTCGCCTGTACCTCCGCAGGTTTGCCGTTCGAGGCCTGCCGCGACGCACCTTCGATCACGTCGAGGACGAGCGACCCCTTCCACGACGCCGGCGGCGGCAACGCAGGAGACTTGCCCGCCGCCGCGCCCTCGCCCTTCTTGTCACGCAGCACGAGCACGTCGTCCGTCGGCAGCGCGCGCGGCACCGTCACGCGCACAGGGCGCTTGAACGAGCGCGGATCCCCGACGGTCCCCGTGGCCACCGCATACGCGAGCGTCTCGGCCGAGGCCACGACGAACGACGGCACGCCCGGGACGCGCGGCGCAGGCTCCGCCGTGCGCAACGAGATCGTCCCCGCCGGCGGCGGATAAAGCTCGCCCGTCACGACACGCCGATCAGGCTCGATGATGCGCGCGCCCGTAGCCACGAGATCCACGAGCGCGCCCGACTGCGCGAGGACCTCGAGCACCTGGCGTGACGGCGGCGCCACGAGCAGATCGAGCCGCGAAGGAACGCGCTTCGACTTGAGGAGGAGCGCAGCCGCGAGCATGTCGCGAAGGGTCACGCCCGAGTCGCCGCCAAGCACGACCTGACCCACGGGTTTGCCCGCGAGATCCCGCACCGGACGCACGACGCCCGCCTCATCCATGAGCAGCGGATCCACAGTGCTGAGATCGAGCGAGACGACCTCCTCGCACGGCGCGCCCGGATCGGGGACGAGAGCGCGATGCGCCTTGGAGCGGCGCTGATCCCGGAGGAACACCTCGGTCTTCTCGTCACTCACGAACAAGGCCGCAGCAGCGCCGACCTGCGGCGCGATGCCGCAGAGCACCGCGCGCTCCGCGACCGAGAGCAGGCGCGCGCTCGGGCCCGCGAACTCCAGCACGACGGGCGCGTGATGCTCGGCCTCGATGCGCCGAACGATCTCGTCGATGCCCCGGCGCAAGAGCTCGAGCGCCACGTCGCGCGCGCACACGAACGGGCGCACGCGGCCCGAGAGGTGGATCTGCACGCTGCGCGGCGGGCGCACCCAGGTCGAGCCCGTCGCGAGGGCCTGGCCGAGCTGGCTCGGAGAGACCACGAGCGTCAGCATCCCGACCCCGCCGACAGGGGCGAGGCGCGCGTCGTCCGTGAGCGCGAGCCTCGCCGGCGCGGCGAATCGCTCGAGGTGCACGGGCGCGGGGAAGCCGATGCCGCCGCGGGCGATGGGCACGTTGTGCGCCGGCAACTCCGGGGAGACGGCTTGCGGCGCGCCAGCGGCCACGTCGGCGAGCGCGCGCGCGTCGGTCACGCACGTACCGTCGTAGGCCACGGCCATCTCGACCGGCGTCTTCTTCATCCCGGCCGAGAGCGCCTCGCCGAGCGCCCGGTTGGGCGATCGCGAGAGGATGATCTGATCGACCTTGACCTGGACCAGATCTCCTCGGAGCTGCGGATCGGCGGCGCGTCCCGCGAGGATCTTCTGGGGCATCGTGCGGGGGGGATCCCCGGCTCGTGCGCGCATTTCTTTGGGCCGTCCTTCTCGTTCGGATACGTGGGGACAAACCAGGTGCCACCGCGATGGGTCGGTGAACACGTAGCCGCGACGCACGTTAGCCGCTCGGCGGGACGAGGGTCAAGCGCCGGTGAGGGCGGGCCCGTAGGTGCGGGAATGGCCCGGTTGGGTTCGGGATGCAAGAGGCAAAAGAGGCTCCCCCGAGACTGTCAGGACGATCGGAGGACGGAAAGAGCGGCCGGACGGACGGATGTCCCTGGGTGCCAGGCCGCAAATTCGAGGCTCTTCGAACGAACCTCCCCTTTCTTTTTCCCGTCCGCCTCGGGTTTCGCTAAGGTTTCAGCCCATGTTCCAGAGCGTCCTCAAGGAGGTCGTCGAAGGCACGGAGGGTGGCATCGCCAGCCTCCTCATGGATTTCGAGGGCATCCCGGTCGACAGCTACTCGAAGCCCGACGCCCCCTTCGACATCAACACGATCGGCGCGGAGTTCAGCGTCGTCATCAAGTCGATCCAGCGCGCGGCCCAGATGCTCGAAGCCGGCGATACCGCCGAGATCGCCATCCAGGCCGCGAAGGTGACGACGGTCATCCGCGTGCTGAACGAAAGGCATTTCGTCGCCGTGTCCGTGCGGCCGGACGGCAACGTCGGCAAGGCGCGGTACATGCTGCGCGTCAAAGCGCCGGTGCTGCTCAAGGACATGTGAGCAGCTCGCCAAAGCGCGTCCTCGTGGTCTCGGGGCCGAACCTCGACAGGCTCGGCAAGCGAGAGCCTTCCATCTACGGCACGACCACCCTCGACGACATCCACAAGGCCGTCGAGGAGGTCGCCCGGAGCGAAGGCGTCGACGTTTCGTTCCTGCAGTCGAACCACGAGGGCGAGCTCGTGACGGCCATCGGCCGCGCCGCGGACGAGGGCTTTCACGGCATCGTCATGAACGGAGCCGGACTCACCCACACGTCGGTCGTCCTGCACGACGCCATCCGCGCGAGCGGTCTACCCGTGGTCGAAGTGCACATCACGAACACCGCGGCGCGCGAGCCGTTCCGTCACCACTCGATCACCGCCGGTGCGTGTCTAGGCACCGTCGCGGGCTTCGGCCCTGCGTCGTACGTGCTGGGGTTGCTGGGCCTCGTCTACCACCTGCAGCAAAGCGGTCGTTGACGTCCAGCGTCACGCCGTCGACACCTCGAAATCTCCTTCCTTTTTGCCATCCTTCCGCTAGAAAGCACCCGACTCCGGCGGGTCGCTTTCACGGCAGAGGGACCCCCACCGCGCGGGAACGGATTGGCATGAACATCGACCTCAAGCAGCTCCGGACGCTGCTTCGCGTCCTCGAGAAGCGCAACGTCACCGAGTTCGAGTTCGAGGACGAACACGTGCGCATTCGGCTCGCGCGCGGCGTGGGCGGCCACGCGCGCGTCGTCGCCTACGAAGAGCGCCCCGAGGTCGTGCCCGGCGCCCCGCCGCCCCGCGCGGCCGAGCCGCCGAAGGCCGAGAGCGACGAGAAGGTCGAGTACGTCACCTCGCCCTTCGTCGGCTCGTTCTACCGCTCCCCTTCCCCCGACGCGCCGCCCTTCGTCGAGGTCGGCAGCGCGATCCGGAAAGGCCAGGCGCTCTGCATCGTCGAGGCGATGAAGCTGATGAACGAGATCGAGGCCGACTGCGACGGCACGCTCGTCGAGATCCTCGTCGAGAACGGCAAGCCCGTCGAGTTCGGTCAGAGGCTCTTCAAGATCCGGCGAGCATGAAGGCCGCCGCAGGGAGGTAGGCGTCTTGTTCGGCAAGATCCTCATCGCCAACCGCGGCGAGATCGCGATGCGCGTCCTGCGGGCATGCCGCACGCTCGGGATTCGCGCGGTCGCCATCCACTCGGACGTCGACGCGAGCGCGCCGCACGTCCGCTTCGCCGACGAGGCCGTGTGCGTGGGCCCGGCCGATCCGCGGCGGAGCTACCTGAACATCCCGCAGATCATCGCCGCGGCCGAGATCACGGGCGCGGACGCGGTCCACCCGGGCTACGGATTCCTCTCGGAGAACGCCGAGTTCGCCGAGCTCTGCCGGCGCTGCGGCCTGACCTTCATCGGCCCCACGCCCGAGGCGATGCGCCTCTGGGGCGACAAGGTCCGCGCGCGGGAAGCCGCGAAGAGGTTCGGTTTGCCCCTGCTGCCGGGCACGACCGTGCTCCGTGACGGCGAGGACGCCGCGGTGCAGGCCGCGCGCATCGGCTACCCCGTGATCCTCAAGGCCGCGGGCGGCGGTGGTGGTCGTGGCATGCGCGTCGTGCGCGACGACAGCGAGATTCGCCGCGCCTTCGAGACGGCGACGAGCGAGGCGCAGGCGGGCTTCAAGAACCCGGACGTCTACCTGGAGAAGTTCGTCGAGGAACCACGGCACATCGAGCTGCAGGTGCTCGGCGACGGTCATGGCCACATCTTCACGTTCGGCGAGCGCGAGTGTTCCTTGCAGCGCCGGCACCAGAAGATCATCGAGGAGGCGCCGAGCCCGGTCATGACGCCGGACAAACGCGCCGAGCTCTCCGAGGTGTGCACGCACGCGCTCAAGGAGACTGGCTACACCTCGCTCGGGACGCTCGAGTTTTTGATGGATGAGCGCGGGAATCTCTACTTCATGGAGATGAACACCCGCGTGCAGGTCGAGCACCCGGTCACGGAGATGGTGACGGGCATCGATCTCGTGGAGAGCCAGATCCGCGCCGCCGCGGGTGAAGCGCTCACGCTCCCGAGCGGCCGCTCGCTCGGCCTCCGCGGGCACGCCATGGAGTGTCGGATCAACGCGGAGGATCCGCGCACGTTCGTCCCCTGGCCGGGCCTCATCACCGAGTACCTGCCGCCCGGCGGCGGTGGCGTGCGCGTCGACTCCGGCGTCTACGGCGGCTTCCGCGTGCCGAACAACTACGACCCCATGCTCGCCAAGGTGATCACGCACGGCGCGACCCGCGCCGACGCGATCGCTCGCATGCGCTCGGCGCTCGACGAGTTCATCATCGGCGGCATCCGCACGAACATCCCGCTCCACCAGGCTCTTCTGCGGGATCCCGACGTGGTCGCCGGCAAGATGTCTACACGCACGATCGAACGACTCCGATTCTAGGGAAAGCACGGACGAGCCGGACAGGCGTGAACGAATCTCGACGAGTCCCCTTCAATCGTCGGGGTGGCTCCCCCATATTTCATCGCTAAAGACAGCTGTCACGACAGGAACGCTGGTGATGCAAGACGGTCTGCAAGTCGACTTCTCCTCCTGGGTGAACGCCACCTCCGAACCCTCCGAGCTCGTGCTCGGCGAGCCTGGGTTCGTGTACGCCGATCTCTTCGACGCGGGTCGTCTGGCCGAGCTGACGGGGCGGTTTTACGCGTACTTCGAGGCCGCGGATCCCACGGGGTACGAGCGGTTCTCGAAGTACCGCGCGTGCCAGGGGAACGGCATGAGCGCCGAGGAGCTTTCGGAGGCCTTGCTCGCCGGCGCGCCGCACCTGTCCCGCTTCGTCGCGCGCCTGTTCGGCGTGGAGCGCGAAGTGGAAGCGCTCGCCGCGGGCGCCGAGGAGCGCTCGCCGCTCTGGGCGTTCAAGAAGGATTTTGCGAAGAAGCGCCTCTTCAAGGCGGGCGCGGGCAAGGCCTGGAAAGGCACGGCCGTCGAGGCCGCGCACGCGGCGCGGCGCGCGCTCGCGGCGGTCGGCGCAGAGTCGAGCCGGCTCGAGTGCGGCTCCGAGGTGGAGGAGCTCGCGGTCGCGTCGGCGACGCTCGCGCTCGTCGCGATCGACGAGGTCGCGCGCAAGGCCGCGAAGGCGGGCGGCGCCTCGTGGACGCCCGAGCTCCACGAGAAGGCCGCGAAGGTGCGGGCCGCGCTCGTCGCGGATCCGATGCTCGTGCAGGTCGCCGCGGGCGCCGTCGCGGTCGCGGGCGACGCGCCCACGGACGCGGAGGACGGCGCGGTCGTCGCGTTCGCGCTCGACGCGGTGGAGGCCTGGCTCGCGGCGCGGCGCGCCGATCATCACGATCCGGCGCGGCGCTGGTCCTCGCTCAAGGCCCCGGCGAACCTCGATCACAACCAGCTCGTCCAGCTCCGCCGCGCCGACGACAAGCTGCCCGAGCTCTTCGTCGGCCCCGAGCACGAGCGGCGGCACCGCGACGGCTTCGTCCTCACCGATCGGCGCGGCAGCGCGCGCGAGGTCGAGAGCGAGGTCGACTACTGCCTCTACTGCCACGACCGCGACAAGGACTCGTGCTCGAAGGGCCTGCGCGACAACAAGACCGGCGCGATCAAGCCGAACCCGATCGGCGTGGCGCTGAACGGCTGCCCGCTGCACGAGAAGATCAGCGAGATGCACGTGATGCGGCGGAGCGGTGACTCCATCGCGTCGCTCGCGCTCGTCTGCATCGACAACCCGATGCTGCCCGGCACCGGTCACCGCATCTGCAACGACTGCATGAAGGCGTGCGTCTACCAGAAGCAGGAGCCGGTCAACATCCCGCAGATCGAGACGAGCGTGCTCACGGACGTGCTCGGTTTGCCCTGGGGCTTCGAGATCTACGGCCTGCTCTCGCGCTGGAACCCGCTCAACGTGAAGCGGCCGCATCCGCGCCCGTACATCGGCAAGAACGTGCTCGTCGTGGGCCTCGGGCCCGCGGGCTACACGCTCTCGCACCACCTCGCGCTCGAAGGGTTTGCCGTCGCGGCGGTCGACGGCCTCAAGATCGAGCCGCTCCCCGTCGAGCTGACGGGAGATGCCACGCGTCCTCCGCGGCCGGTCAAAGAGTACAAAAAACTCTACACCGAGCTCGACGAGCGCATCCTGCTCGGGTTCGGCGGCGTGAGCGAGTACGGCATCACGGTTCGTTGGGACAAGAACTTCCTGACGGTCCTCTACGTCACGCTCGCCCGGCACCAGAACTTCCGCGCCTACGGCGGCGTGCGGTTCGGTGGGACGCTCGATCTCGACGACGCGTGGAAGCTCGGCTTCGACCACGTCGCGATCGCCGCGGGCGCGGGCCGCCCGACGATCATCCCGCTCAAGAACAACGTCGCGCGCGGCATCCGCAAGGCGAGCGACTTCCTCATGGCCCTGCAGCTCACGGGCGCCTACAAGCGCTCGTCGCTCGCGAACCTCCAGGTGCGGCTGCCCGCGGTCGTGATCGGCGGCGGCCTCACGGCGATCGACACCGCGACCGAGCTCATCGCCTACTACATGATCCAGGCGGAGAAGACGGACGCGCGCGTGGCGAAGCTCATCGCCGAGCGCGGCGAGGCGCAGGTGATGGCCTCCTTCGACGAGGAGGAGCGCGAGTTCGTCCTGGAGCAGCGCGCGCACGCCGCGCAGATCCGCGAGGAGCGCGAGAAGGCGCAGCGCGAGGGCCGCGCGCCGAACCTGCAGAAGCTGCTCGACGCGTGGGGCGGCGTCTCGCTCGTCTACCGCAAGCGCGTGATCGACTCGCCGGCGTATCGCCTGAACCACGAGGAGGTCGCCAAATCGCTCGAGGAGGGCGTGCGCTACATCGAGAACATGGCGCCTGTCGAGGCGGTGCTCGACGAGCGCGGGCACGTGCGCGCCATGATCTTCGAGCGCCAGAAGGTCGACGAGGCCGGCAAGTGGACGGCGAGCGGCGAGATGGTGGAGCTCCCGGCACGGAGCGTCTGCGTCGCGGCGGGCACGAGCCCGAACGTGATGTACGAGAAGGAAAAACCCGGCACGTTCGCCTTCGACAAGAAGAAGCAGTACTTCCAGCCGCACAAGGCGTTCATCAACGACGCAGGCAAGCTCGAGGTCGAGGCCGTCGCGGATCCGCGCGAAGGGTTCTTCACGAGCTACAGCGACGGCGCGCACGCGGTGAGCTTCTACGGCGACAACCACCCGCACTACGCGGGCAGCGTCGTGAAGGCGATGGCGAGCGCGAAGGACGCGTACCCGCATGTGGTCTCGCTCTTCGCGAAGGACATCGATCGCCTCGGCGAGGAGCCGCAAGCCGCGCGGGACGAGCGGCGGCGCGCGCTCTACGCGAAGCTCGACGACGACTTCAAGGCCGTCGTGGTGAAGGTCGAGCGCCTGACGCCGACGATCATCGACGTGATCGTGCGCGCGCCCGCCGCGGCGCGGAAGTTCGAGCCCGGCCAGTTCTACCGGCTGCAGAACTACGAGGCGTTCTCGAAGATCGTCGACGACACGCGCCTCGCCATGGAAGGCATCGCGCTCACGGGCGCGTGGGTCGACAAGGAGAAGGGCCTGCTCTCGCTCATCGCGCTGGAGATGGGTACCTCGACGCGCCTGCTCTCGTCGCTCCGGCCGGGCGACGAGGTCGTCGTCATGGGTCCGACCGGCACGCCGACCGAGATCCCCACGGGTGAGACCGTGCTGCTCGCGGGCGGCGGCCTCGGCAACGCCGTGCTCTTCTCGATCGCGAAGGCGCTCAAGGCGAGTGGCGCGAACGTCGTGTACTTCGCGGGCTACAAGAACGGCGAGGATCTCTTCAAGCAGGAGGAGATCGAGACCGCGACGGATCAGGTCGTGTGGTGCACGGACGCCGGCGTGGAGATCGCGCCGCGCAGGCCCGCGGATCGTCACTTCCGCGGCAACATCGTGCAGGCGATGAAGGCCTACGCGGAGGGCGCTCTCGGCGGCGAGATGTTCAAGCTCGCGCAGGTGAGCCGCATCATCGCGATCGGATCCGATCGCATGATGAACGCGGTGCGCGAGGCGCGGCACGGCGTGCTCGCGCCGCACTTGAACCCGAAGCACGTGGGCATCGTGAGCATCAACTCGCCGATGCAGTGCATGATGAAAGAGGTCTGCGCGCAGTGCTTGCAGCGCTGGGTGGATCCGGAGACGGGCAAGGAGCAGTTCGTTTTCACCTGCTACAACCAGGACCAACCCATCGATCGCGTCGACTTCAAGAACCTGTCGGCGCGCCTCCGCGCGAACAGCGCGCAGGAGAAGCTCACGAACATGTGGCTCGATCGGCTCCTCGCGAAGAAGCCCGATCTCAAGCGGATCTAGGAGCCAGCGCGCCGTGCACACGCTCGCCGAGAAGGTGCTCGCCCGGGACATGCGTGGCACGGCCCGGGCTTGCCGTCTGGCCGACGATCGCTCCGGGGATTATCTTACGGTCCTGAAGGATCTGTTCCCGCACACGGGCCGCGCCTGGACCATCGGCGTGACGGGCAACCCCGGCGCGGGCAAGAGCACGCTGACCGATCGGCTCATCGCCGTCTTCCGCAAGCAAAGCAAGCGCGTCGCCGTGGTCGCGATCGATCCGACGAGCCCGTTCTCCGGCGGCGCGATCCTCGGCGATCGCATCCGGATGCAGGCGCATTTCAGCGACCCGGAGGTGTTCATCCGATCGCTCGCGACACGCGGCGCGCTCGGCGGTTTGTCGCGCTCGGCCGCCGACGTGATCCGCGTGCTCGACGCGTGGGGCGCGGACGTGATCCTCGTGGAGACCGTCGGTGTCGGTCAGGACGAGCTCGAGATCACGCGCACCGCGGACACGACACTCGTGGTGATGGCGCCCGGGCTCGGCGACGACGTGCAGGCGATCAAGGCAGGGCTGCTCGAATGCGCGGACGTGTTCGCCGTGAACAAGGCGGATCGCGAAGGCGCGGACGCGGCGGTGCGGGACCTCGAGCTCATGATCGCGCTCGGCGGTGAGGTCGTGAAGGCGGGCGTGCACAGCCGAGGGCACGCGGCGGGCACGCTCGACATCCAGAAGCAGGTGGTGCGGCACGACGCGCACAAGTGGGTGCCGCCCGTGGCGCGGACCGTGTCGACGCGCGACGAGGGCGTGGCCACGCTCGTAACGCAGCTCGAAGCGCACCACGCGTGGCTCACGGGCACGGAGGCCGGCGCGGCGCGGCGGTTCGAGCGGTTGCGCGAGGCGATGCGCACGCAGCTCCGCGAAGCGCTGCTCGACGCAGCCATGGTCGAGCTCGGCAGCGCGCTCGACGAGGCTGCGCTGGCCGTCGCAGAGCGGCAGACCGATCCGTACACCGCGGCCGAGCGGCTCGTGACCGCGTTCCGCGGCCGTTAACCCCGCCCGCTCCCCTTCCCTTTCGCAGCCGCTTTCTTCGGCGCGATCCGCGTCGCTCCGCCGCGCTTCACGACGACGGTATTCGCGGCCGTCTTCTTCGGCGTTGCCTTCTTGGTCGCCTTCTTCGCCGCGGCCTTCTTCTTCGGCGCTGGCTCGATGACCACGGCCGTCCGCTTCCTCGGCGGCTTGCGCCCCACGTTCTCCGCCGCGAACGCGCTCGGGCACACGTCGTTCACCCCGCACGCGGCACACGCGGGCTTCTTCGCGAAGCAGACCCGCCGCCCGTGGAAGATCAGGACGAGCGACAGCATGTTCCAGTCTTCCGGCGGGAACAGCGCGCAGAGCGCCTTCTCGATCGTTTCGGGCTTTTGCTCCGTGGTCCAGCCGAGCCGCTGCGAAAGCCGCTGCACGTGCGTGTCCACCACGACACCCTCGGGCCGGCCAAACGCGACGCCGAGCACCACGTTCGCCGTTTTTCGCCCGACGCCCGGCAGCTCCACGAGCTCGGCGAGCGTGCGCGGCACCTCGCCCCCGTGCTTCTCCACGAGCTTTTTCGCGAGCCCGACGATGTTCTTCCCCTTCTGGTTGAACATCCCGAGCCGCTCGCGCAGGAGCGCCGCGACCTCGGCGACCGGCGCGCTCGCGAGCGCGCGCGCGTCGGGCCAGCGGGCGAACAGCCTCGGCGTGATCTGATTGACCAGCACGTCCGTCGTCTGTGCGCTCAGCACCGTGGCGACGAGGAGCTGGAAGGGGTCCACATGGTCGAGCTCGCAGTGCGCGTCCGGGTGGATCACGCGCAGGCGCCTGAAGGTCTCCTGCGCGCGCGCGCGCGGCTGGTTCGTCGCGGTCATGCCTCGGGTCCCGGTTGAAATGGCCATCGCCCCGCGATCTCGCTCGGTACGAGCGCATCGGCGGGGCGATGGTTTTACCTTCTGGAACCCCTTGTGGAAAGGGGTCGCGTTTGTCCAGGGACTAGCTCACGAACGCGCGCTTGCGGGTCTCGTACTCGTCGAGGAGCTTCTCCACGCTGGAGAGGGCGTTCTCGACCGCCTCCTGCACCATCTGGAGCACGGTGGTGGCCGAGCCCTTGAGCGCCTCGTAATAGCGCTGGCGCTCGGTCGAGTGGATGATCGACGGCGGCAGGCCCGAGCGGATGAGCAAGAGGTTCATGAACAGCCGCGCGACCTTGCCGCTGTCCGACTGGAAGGGATAGACGCGCAGGAGGTCGTAGTGGGCGCGGGCCGCGATGCGCAGGCCATTGCGGGTCTTGCGCGTCTCGGGATCGTTCAGCCAATCCACGATTTGCCGCACCTTGTAGGCGATCTTGTCCGGCGGCGCATACTCGTGGAAATACAGCCGGTGCTGCGGGATGTCCTTGCGATACTTGACGGTCTTGATGTCTCCCTCTTCCGGATGGAGGATGAGGTAGATCTTCTTGATCACGTCGATCGTAATGGGCAGCTTCTTCTTGCCGTAATCACGGACGAACTCGATCGCCTCCTTGTGGCGGCGAATGTCGTCGTAGGTCGGCTGAAGGTTCGTGTCCGAGACCGGCGGCGCATACCCGGAGAGCGCCGTCCGTAGCTCCTCGAACGTGTACACGACGCCCTCGAGCGCGCTGTCGTGGAAGATCCACGACATGTCGAAGCGGTCCGTGTAGTTTTTCTGGAACTCCTCGCTTTGCGAGGTCAAGCGCTTTTCGATGACCTCGGAGCGCTCCTCGATGCTCGCGCGGCGCTGCGGAGGAAGGAGCGGCAAGGGAAGCGCCACGACCCGGGGCGCAGGCTCGCGCACCGCGATGAGGCGGCCCTCGCGCGGCTTGTCGGCCTTGAGGAGCTTGCCCTCCTTGCCCTTCTTCTTTTCCTTGGCGCCCTTTTCCTTGGCGCCCTTTTCCTTGGCGCCCTTCTCCTTGGCGCCCTTCTCCTTGGCGACCGGCTCACGCTCCTCCGCCGGCCTCTCCTTGGCGGCCTTGCCCTTCTCCTTGAGCGGGAGGGCCTTGGCCTTCTCCTTCGGCGTCGGGGCCTTCTCGGCCTCCTTCTCCTTGCGGGCCTCTTTGTCCTTCTTCGCCGCCTTCGCCTTCCGGAGGGCTTCCTTCGCGGCGAGCCGCTCGGCCTCCTCCGCCTCACGCGCGGCGCGGGCCTTGGCGGCGGCCTCGGACTTCTTGGCCTCCCTCGCCTCCCTCGCCTCGCGCGCCTCCCGGAGCTCGGCCTTCTTGCGGGCCTTCTCGACGGGGCGGGCCTTCGGGGCGGGACGTGCCGGGCGCTTCGGGCGGGCCGGCTTGGCGACGCGCTTCGCCGGGCGAGCCTTCGCGACCGGGCGCGCAGCGCGTTTGACCTTCGGGAGCGCGGCCTTCTTCTTGCGCGAAATCGCGCGGGCCTTTTGACGCTCGACCGCGCGGGCGGGTTTGCGCGCGACCTTCTTCGACTTCTTCTTCGCGATCGCGCGCTTGACCCTCTTCTTCGCCGGGCTCTGCGCTTTCCGGACCGGCGCGCGTTTGGCCCGGACGACCGCCGCCTTTTTCCTCGGCTTTGCCGCCGCCTTGGCCTTCTTGGCGGCCGCGCGTTTCTTCACCACCGCCACGCGTTTCGTCGCGCGCGCGGCAGCGGCCTTGCGGACGGCCTTCTTCGCAGCTGGCTTCGCTCGCTTGGGGGCCTGCGCTCGCGGCTTCTTTTTGAGCTTCGCCGCCGCGGTTTTTCGGGGCGGGGCCGCGCGCCGACTCGCCTTGGCTCGGGAAGCTGCCTTCTTCTTGGTGTTTTTGGCCAATTTACGGGTCTTTTTAGCCGCCATGGAGCGTGATTCCAGCGGTCGCTCGGAGATCCCCCCGCGGCGACACGGCACGATGAGTCTGTCGGGCCCCTCGAGGCCCGTGCGACGGGGCGTGAGGGTAGCAACCAAGGATTTTGCCCGTCAACCGCTGTTCTTGCACGAACGGCGCGGCCGCGTCGCCTCAATTCGTACGCCCGGGCCCGAGAACGCGCGAAAGGGCCGCCCCGAACCCCGGGATCGGCCCCTTCGCGCAGCCTGGACGATGTCGTTTCAGCCGTCGATGTTGATGCCGAGCTTACGACGGATGGCGAAATAGTCCTCGCTGACCGAGAACAGGACGAGCTCCTTGAGGCGCTCCTTCTGGGGCACGGCGCTCGAGGCGTCGTCGGTGGCCTTGATGAGTTCCTGAGCCATCTCGAGGTCGTTCGCCACGATGAAGCCCGCGCGGTCGGCCGTGAGGTCGACGCCCGCGACCCACTTCTTGAGGTCGATCGCGCCGGCCTGGAGGAGCTTCGTGACGGCGCTCGCGAGCTCGTCGCGCCGCGGGCCCGTGATCACGGCCTCGATGACCGCGAGGTTCTCCTTCACCGGACCCTCGATGTCCTTGGAGATCGGGAAGTTCGGGGAGATGAGCTTGATCGCCGCGAAGAGCCACGCCCGGAGCCCCGTGCCCGTGGGGACGAGGTACCGGAGGTACATGCCGGGCCGGTAGTACGTGAGGTGGCGGCTCGCGATGAACGCGCCCATCTGCGGGGGGACCTCCGTGGCGAGCGCGGCGGCGCCGAGCACGATCGCGGGGGTGTGCGCGTGGAGGAACGAGAGTCCTCCAGGATCCATGGGATTCTGGAAGCAGATGGGCAACTCGAGGCCGAGCACGCCGGCCGCGAAGACGATCGTCTGCGAGAGCGGGTACGGGTGCCGCATGAGGTCGATGGCGTAGGCCATCTGGTAGCCGAGCGCCTCGAGCGGCTGGCCGTTCTTCATGATCACCGCCGGCTGGATGACGGCGAAGACGTTCGTCAGCAGCGGGTCGGCGTCCGCGTGCGTGAGGTTCGCGAACCAGTCCTCCTCACCGAGCGGGACCTGCGCCGCGGCGGCCGTGTCCGAGCGCATGCGCTTGAAGAAGCGCTCCTCGTCGGGCTCGGCGAAGCTCATCAGTGTGAGCGCCTGGCAGAGGCAGTACGCGGAGTCGGCTTTTTTCGACTCGGTGTAGAGCTTGCGCAGGAGCTTGTAGGGCTCGGGGCGGTAGGGGTTGCGACGGAGCAGGATCGCCTGCGCCGCCACGGCCTTGTCGAGGTACTGCGCGGGGTCGCTCGCGTAGAGCTTGGCGAGCAGCTCCTCGCGATCGTGGTTCTCGGGATCGAGCGTCTGCGCCGCTTCGTACGCGTCGATCGCGTCCGCGATGGCGCCGAGCTTGTCCTTGTAGAGCGCGCCGAGCTTCTCCATCGTGGAGAGCACCTTCGCCGTGTCGTTGCGCTCGGTCGCTCGCTCGAGGTCGACGCGCACGAGGCGCTCGACGCCTTCCCAGTCGCTCTTCTGCTCGCGGACCTCGATCGCCTCGGCGAGGGCCTTGTCGAGCGTGGGATCGAGCTCGAGGACCTGGTCGTAGTACTCGATCGCCTTGTCCGCGTCGCCGAGCTGACGCCAGCTCACGATCGCGGCGGTGTGCATGTACTTCGCCTTCTGCCGCTTGTCGTCGATCTTGCCCGCGAGCTTGATCACGACCTCGATGAGCTTCGACCAGTCCTTCTCCTCGCTGTAGAGCTGCATCAGCTTGGTCAGGATTTTCCGATCGTCCGGGCGCTCGTCGAGCGCGGCGACGTAGCTCTTCGCAGCGCGGGTGCGATCGCCGAGCTGCGCCGCCATGATGTCGCCGACGTCGAGGAGCAGCGCGACGCGCTCGTCGCCGCTGACGACGTCGATGCGGCGCATCTTGAGGCGGATGACCTCCTCCCAGTCCTTCTTCGCCTCGTAGAGGCGCACGAGCGCCGCGATCGGCTCGGGGGCCTCGGGCATGAGGTCGGCCGCGTCGAGCAGCGGCAGCACCGCCTCCTCAACCTCGCCGAGCGAGAGCCGCGCCTGGCCGAGGTAGAGCATCGCCTCGGCGCGATCGACCGGATCGAGCTTGTCGGCAAAGCGGTTCGTGAGATCGACGTAGAGCGCGGCGCTCTCCTTGTACTGCTTGGCGTCGTAGCGGACCTTCGCCGCGCGGCGGATCGCCTGCGGGACGTCAGGCGCGAGCCCGAGCAGCGTCGGCAGGACGGAGACGGCCTTCTCGGTCGATCCGATCTTGCTGAGCGCGTCGATGTAGTGGCTGAGCACGTCGAGCGCGAGGTCCTTCGGCATCGCGTCGGAGCGGTTCGCCAGCGACTCGAAGTGCTTGGCCGCCTCGACGAAGCGAGACGCGCCGAAGGCGATCTCGCCCGAGACGTAGAGCGCCTTCATGTTCGTCGGATCGAGGTCGATCGCCTTCGTCGCGGCGACCTGCGCGCGCTCGGTGTCCTTGAGCTTCTCGTGCAGGAGGAAGGCCATCTCGCCGTAGTGGCGCGCCTTCGCGAGGTTGCCCTCGGCGGCCTCGATCTCGCGGCCGAGGAGCTCGACGGCGCTGGTCGCGTCGCCGCGCGCGAGGTAAGCGGCGCGGAGCGCGGTGGAGGCCGCGACGTTGCCAGGCTGGGCGTCGAGGGCCTTCTTGTAACGCTCGATCGCGCCGTCGCGATCGCCCTTGTCGTCGAGCAGCTTGGCGGCGCGGATCCAGAGATCGGCGCGCGTCTCGGGCGTCGTGGCCTTCACGGCGAGCGACTCGATCGCGGAGAGCGCGGCGAGCGCGTCGCCGGTCGCGGCGCGGACGTTCGCGAGCGATTCGAGCGCGCCGCCGTGCTGCGGATCGATCTCGATGACCTTCTCGTACGCCTTGGAGGCGCGCTCGGGCGAGCCGACCTGCTCGACGAGGACGCGGCCCATCGCGAGGAGCAGCTCGATCAGGCGCTTGTCCTCGGTGACGATGCGGAGGAGGCGCTCGTAGAGCGAGACGACGTCCTCCCAGCGCTCGAGCGCTCGGTAGTGGCGCATGAGCGCGGTGAGCGTGCCCTCGTGGGCCGGGTCGATCTGGAGGATCGCCTCGTACGCCTCGGCGGCCTTGCCGTGATCGAGGAACTGCTCGTCGTGGATGCCGGCGAGCCGCTCGTAGAGGTTGATCTTCTGGCGCGGCGTCGCGCTGATCGCGATCTGCTTCTCCAGGTTGCCGACGAGCTCCTTGTAGCGGCCCGTGCGGTTGTAGATGCGATCGAGGCCGCGCAGCGCGGTGAGGCTGTGCGGGTCGACGTCGAGCGCGGCCTCGTAGCGGCGCGTGGCCTCGCCGAGGTCGTTCAGCTGATCTTCGTAGAGCTCGGCGACCTTGCAGATCGCCTCGACGCGGGCCTCACCGCGGAGCGCGTCGGCGCGGCGCTCGAGGATCTTCGCGTAGCCGGCCCAGTCCTCCAGGCGGTGGTAGATGCGGCCGAGCGCGTCGGCGGCTTTGTCGTTGCTCGGATCTTCCTGGAAGATGTGCTCGAAGAGATCACGGGCGCGCGAGGCGTCGTTGAGCCGCGTCTCGAGGACGTCGGCGGCCTCGGCGCGGATCTCGCGGGAGCGCTCGGGCGTGGCGGCGCGATCGGCGCGGGTCTGGAGGATCTGGCAGAGCTCCTGCCACTGCTGCGCGCGGCGGTAGAGCTGCGCCATGCCGTCGAGCGCGCCGTCGTGCCCAGGCTCGGCCGAGAGCACGGCCTGGAAGCAGGGCAAGCCCATGTCGGGCCGCGCGATCTTCTCGGAGTACCAGCGGCCGAGCAGGTTGAAGAGCGCGATCTTGGCCTCGGTCGACATCTCGGCGCTGGTCGTCGCCGTGCTGAGGATCTGGAGCGCCTCGGCCCAGACCTTCATGTCGCTGCCGGCCGCGCGCTCGAGATCCTTCGCGTAGTCCTGGCTCTGCGGGAGGATGGAGAGCGCCTGCGCGAAGGCGAAGACGCCCTGCTCGACGTCCTCGAGCTCGCGCACGTAGAGGCGGCCGATCTCGTTCAGCGCGCGTGCTCGCGCCGGCGGATCCTGCGCCTTCTCGCTGCGCTCGAGGAGCATCTCGACGACCTCCTCGTGCTTCTGGAGCTGACGGCGCACGTCTTCGAGCGCGCTGAACGCGACGTCGTCGTCCTCGTCGAGCTCGACGATCTGCTCGAGCACGCCCTCGGCCTTCTCCAGGTCCTTCGCGACGTTCTCGTAGGTGCGGGCGGCGCGGAAGAGGAGCTGTTTCTTCAGCTCCGCGGCCTTGATCTTCTCGCCCGCGCTCTCGCCCTCGTCGACCTCGGAGGCCGCGATGACGAAGGCCTCGGCGACCTTGTGCGGATCGGCGCCGTCACGCGAGGCGCTCTCCAGCGCGAGGGCCGAGTCGTGATCCGTGGGATCGGCGAGGAGCAGGTCGGCGAGGTCGTTGATCTCCTCGTCCGAGAACGACTTGCCCTTGGGCGCCTCCTCGGCGCTCTTGGCGTTGGGATCGACGAGATCGAGCGCGCCGCTCACGCCCTTGGGGCGCGCGCTCGGGTTCTTGTCGAGCAGGCGCGCGATGATCTCGTCGAGCTCCTTGTTGACCCAGCCCTTCGGCGCGACCGTGGACGCCGCCGGCGCCTCGCGGACGAGGTGTGCGGCCGCGACGTCGGCGCCGGTCTCGCCGGCGAACGGAGGCTTGCCCGCGAGCAGCTCGAAGAGGAGGGCGCCGAAGGCGTAGATGTCGCTCTGCGCGTCGAACGCGCCGCCGCGGATCTGCTCGGGCGAGAGGGCGCGCGCGATCGCGGGGACGCCGAGCGGCCCGCCCACGACGGCGCCGAGGCGATCGCAGCCGGCGTCGAGGAGGTACGCGCGGACCTTGCCGCCTTCGCCGCGGCCGACGAGCACGTTCTCCAGCTTGATGTTGCCGTGCACGACGCGCGCCTCGTGCAGCGCGGCGAGGGCCGAGAGGACGGCGCGGACGATCTCGCGCGCCTCGTTGATGTGCAGCGCGCCCGTGCGCGTCACGCGCGCGCCGAGGGGCTGGCCGTCGACGGGCGCGTACGCGACGTACGCGCGCCCCGAGACGACGCCGGCTTCGAGCGACGCGGGCAGGCCTTCGTGCTGCACCTTCGCGGCGAGCCGGACGGCCGTGAGGAAGCGCTGCACGGCGCGCGGCCCTCCCGCGGCGTCCTTGCGAAAGACCTTGAGGATCCGCTCCTGGGGCTTCTCCTCGCCGTCGACCTTTCGCGTCGCCGCGTAGACGACGGCGCGCGGGCCCTCGCCGATCTTGCGCGTCACCGTGAACGCGCCGAACGCCTCGCCTGCCTTGATCTCGGCGTCGGCTCCGGTGCCCTTCTTCGCGAGCTCTCGCAGCTTCGCGTCGGCCTCGGGCCGGAGGGCGAAGATCGCGTCGAGCAGCGCGCCTTCGGCGTCGTTCTCGAAGCAGCGATCCGTGAGCGCGCGCGCGAAGGATGCCTTCGAGACGGCGCCTCCCACCTGGGCCGGATCGAGCCCGAGCAGCTCGCTCGACAGCGCGGTCATTTCATCGAGCGAGAAGAGGCGCTCGAGCTCACCTCGGACGATATCGATCGACATGCAATCTCCTCGGATCCTTCGCGCGGGCGTCCTCGTCTGGTCATCGTTCGTTCCAGAAGAACCGACCAGGGCGTCCGCAGGCGGGCGTATGCTAGCCAAAGGTCCGGTCGTTCGCGAAGAACAACCGATCCAAAAAAGTGTGAGCTTTCCGGACGACGCGAGCCCGGAAAGTTGACCGGCCGCCCCCGGCCATGGCAGGGAGGGAGACGTGCGTCGACTCACCTTGGCGATCGAGCGGGTTCTGCCGGTCGGGATCCTCGTCGTGGCGGTCATCGGGGTCCCGGTGATGATCCTCTCGCCGGAGGGGCTGCCGCGGCTGCGGGGGCTCGAACGGGAGCTCGAGCAGGTGGAAGAGGAGAGCGCGGAGATGCACCGCGAGATCGACGCGCTGCGGGGCCGGGTCGAGCGGCTGCGGGACGATCCGACGGCGGTCGAGCGCATCGCGCGGGACAACCTCGGGCTCGTGCGACAGACCGAGGTCGTCTTCCAGTTTCCCGCGTCGCGCTGAGGGTCCAAGGGGCCCCCGGCCAACATAAAGAGTGATATCGTTCGCGCCGTGTCGGTCGAGTTGGGGCGACGCCTGATCGCGGCGAACCTGGTGACGCGGGAGAAGGTGCAGGCGGCGCTGCTCCTGTCGGTCGTGCGGGGTATCCCGTTCACGCGCGCGCTCGTGGATCGCGGGGCGATCACGGAGGCGGAGCTCGACGAGGAGATCGCGCGGTACGCGGGGCCCGGGCTGAGGCACGTGCAAGGCGCGCCGGATCTCGTGGCGAAGCTGCCGCGCGCGATGTGTCGGAGGCTCTGCGCGCTGCCGACGCGGCTCGATCCGTTCACCGGGACCGTGGACGTGGCCGCGGCCGATCCGCTGGACACGCACATCGAGTCGGAGATGTCGTTCCACCTCGGCGCGCCGGTGCGCGTGCTGCGCGCGCCGATCGGCGCCGTGGAAGAGGCGATCCGGCGGATCGAGCTCACGGCGGCGCAGCCCGAGGCCCCGAAGAAGCTGCGAGGCCGCCGCATCACGCCTGCTTCGCCCTACGGCGCGCCGCAGTCGTCGATCCCGCCGCCGCCCACGATCAGCACGCCGATCCCGCTGGTCAAACGCGTGCCGGAGGGCGGCGACGCGGACCCGACACAAGCGGCCACGCCGGCGACGCGGCGCGGTGCTCCAGGGACGCTGCGCGGAGCCGCGCCGGTCGAGCGTATCCTTCGTTCGGCGTTGCCCGCGACGAAGCCCGCGGCGGCGCCGCCGACGAGCACGGACGATCCGCCGCGCGTGTCGTTTCCTTCGACGCCGCCACCGGGGCCGGCCTCGGTGCCGGCGCCGCTCGCCGTGGCACCGCCCGAGCTCACGGCGTGGCGCGGCGCGACACGTCCGACGCTCGATCCATCGGTGTTTTCGCGTTCGCCTTCGAGCGACGGCGGAACGGCGCCGCGTGTCGTGGGCGATGCGGCGAGCGCGGAGAAGGCCGAGCGAGCGGCGGCGATGTGGACGACGCACGACGCGCCCGTCTCGCACGCGCTCGCGCCCGCGCTCGGGGGACCGATCGCGGAGTCGCCCGCGGGGCCGAACTCGTTCGCGCCTGCGCCGTCGGCGCGTCGTGGCGGCGTGTCGGTGCCGCCGCCCGCGATGTCGCTGCCGGTGCCCGTGAAGGGTCAGGTGAATGCGCCTGCGCCTGCAGTCGCGCTGGATCCCGACGAGGAGGAGCCGCAACGCCAGACGTTCGTCGGGCCGCCTCCCCTGCCCTTTCCGGATCCGAGCGCGATCCTCGGGGCGCTCGCGCGCGCTGCGACGCGGGACGAGATCGTGTCGCTCGCGCTCGGCGGCGCGGCGCTCTTCGCGCGTCGCGTGGCGCTCTTCGCGGTCAAGCGCGACGGGTTCCATGGATGGACCTGCAACGAGGAGTTCGGGGACGAGGAGGCGCTGCGGGCGCTCTCGATCCCGCACGACGTGCCGAGCGTGTTCGCGACGGCGACGGCGACGTCGATCTATCTCGGGCCCGTGCCCGAGACGCCGGCGCACGAGGGGCTGCTCGCGGTGATGGAGCGCGCGAGCCCGGACGTGGCGGTCGTGGCGGTGCGCGTCGCGGGGCGGCCGGCGGCGGTGCTCATGGTCGACGATCTCGGCGACACGTTGACCGGCACGCGCAGGATGGATGAGCTCGCCCGCGCCGTGGGCGAGGCGCTCGCGCGGCTCTTGTCGGCGCGCGGGTAGACGAACGTCGAGGACGACGAACGATGAAGAGCGACGACCGAGCGGAAGGCCAGGCGAAGGAAGAGTTCGAGAAGCGGCTCGCGAAGGCGCGCAAGGCGGCGAGGCCGCGCGCGGCGCTCCTTTCGGGGCCGCCCGGATCCGTCGGCGCCGACGCGGACGATCTCTACGACGAGGAGACGCTCGAGCGGCTCGGCTTCGATCCGGCGCGGGAGCTCGGCTACCCGGGGATGCCTCCGTTCACGCGCGGCGTGCAGCCGAACATGTACCGCGGGCGCCTCTGGACGATGCGGCAGTACGCGGGGTTCGGCACCGCGGAGGAGTCGAACGCGCGCTACCACTACCTGCTCTCGCAGGGACAAACCGGGCTCTCGGTCGCGTTCGATCTGCCGACGCAGATGGGGCGCGACTCGGATCATGCGCTCGCGGCTGGCGAGGTGGGGCGCGTGGGCGTGGCGATCGACTCGCTGGGCGACATGCGGCGGCTGCTCGCGGGGCTGCCGCTCGACACGATCTCGACGTCGATGACGATCAACGCGACGGCGGCGGTCCTGCTGTCGCTCTACATCGCGGTCGCGGACGAGGCTGGGGTCCCCAGGGACAAGCTGCGCGGCACGATCCAGAACGACATCTTGAAGGAGTACGTGGCGCGCGGGACGTACATCTTCCCGCCGCGGCCTTCGATCCGGCTCATCAGCGACATCTTCGCGTTCTGCTCGAAGGACGTGCCGCACTGGAACACGATCTCGATCAGCGGCTACCACATGCGCGAGGCGGGCTGCGACGCGGCTCAGGAGATCGCGTTCACGCTGGCCGACGGGATCGCGTACGTGAAGGCCGCCGTCGAGGCCGGGCTCGACGTGGACGACTTCGGCGGGCAGCTCTCGTTCTTCTTCAACGGGCACAACAACGTGCTCGAGGAGATCGCGAAGTTCCGGGCCGCGCGCAGGCTCTGGTCGTCGATCATGCAAGAGCGCTTCGGCGCGAAGACGGACCGGGCGCGGGCGCTCAAGTTCCACTGCCAGACGGCGGGGATGACGCTGCTCGCGCAGCAGCCGATGGTGAACGTGGTGCGCGTGGCGATGCAGGCGCTCGCCGCGGTGCTCGGCGGTTGCCAAAGTTTGCACACCAACGGATTCGACGAGGCGCTCGGGTTGCCGACGGCGGAGGCGGCGACGCTGGCGCTCCGGACGCAACAGGTGATCGGGTACGAGTCGGGCGTGACGGACTTCGTGGATCCGCTCGGCGGCAGCTACGTGGTCGAGGCGCTGACGACGCGGCTCGAACAGGCGGCGCGCGAGTACATTCGCAGGGTCGACGAGCTCGGCGGGATGGTCTCGGCGATCGAGCAGGGCTACGTGCAGCGCGAGATCCAGGCGGCGGCGTATCGCTACCAGCTCGAGATCGAGGAGAAGAAGCGCGTCATCGTGGGCTTGAACGAGTTCGCCTCGGAGAGCCCGCCGGTGCCGGTGATGAAGATCGATCCGCGCATCGAGCGTGAGCAGGCGGAGCGGACGCGCGCGTGGCGCGCCGAGCACGAGGGTCCGAAGAAGAGCGAGGCGCTCTCGGTGATCGATCAGGCGGCGCGCGAGACGAACAACCTGCTGCCGCCGATCCTCGCAGCGGTGAAGGCAGGCGCGACCGTGGGCGAGATCAGCGACGTGCTGCGCGCCGTCTGGGGCGAGCACACCGAGATCCTCACCATCTGAAGCGCTGCATGGGTCTCATCTCGATGGCGCTTCGCTGGGGCTTTGCCCCAGGCCCCACCAGGGGCTATCCGCCCCTGGACCTGGACCAGCGCCCGCGCTGGACCGAGGGTCGATGAACTGCGCATCGCGCAGTTCATCGAACGGGCCAGGGCAAGACCAAGAGCGCGCTTGCCAACCGAGACAGCAGCGCTGAGGGTTCAACGGGCAACGCGGTACCAACGGCCTGTTGGAAGAACTGCGCGAAGCGCAGTTCTTCCCCCAAAGGTCCAGGGCTGGCCCTGCGAAGAGGGGGCGGACAGCTTAAAAACTTTCCCCGCATCGACTGCGCTTCGCGCAGTCGATGCCCTGAGGTCCAGGGCTGGCCCTGGTTCGGGTCCAGGGGCGAACAGCCCCTGGTCGGGACCGGGGTGAAACCCCGGCGCCACGCTTCAGCCGAGAATCACGTATCGCCGGGATCGTAGAGACCACGCTTCTTCAACAGAGCGCGGAGGTGGTTGCGCGCGACATCGGCCTGGCGTGAGGCTTTCGAGAGGTTGCCGCCGCAGCGCCGGACGAGGGCGTCGAGGTAGGCGCGCTCGAAACGATCGATGGCGCGGGCTTTGGCCTCGGCGAAGGTTCCTTGGAGATCGAGCGGCTCTCGCTCGGCCTCGCTCCCTCGGAAACCGAAGCCTTCGCCGGCGAGATCGTTCTCCGTGATGGTCCCGTCCTGGCAGAGCGCTGCTGCGCGCGCGATCACGTTGCGCAGCTCGCGCACGTTGCCTGGCCACTTGCGCAGCGTGAGGCTCCGCAGCGCTTCCTCCGTGATGGAGAGCGGGCGCTCGGAGGTGGAGAGCTCTTCGAGGAAGTGGCGCGCGAGCAGGGGGATGTCTGCGGGGCGCGCGCGGAGCGGCGGTAGGAAGACGCGCGCTTCGGCGAGGCGGAAGTAGAGGTCTTCGCGGAAGCGGTGCGCTTCGATCTCGGCGCGCAGGTCGCGGTGCGTCGCGGCGATCAGGCGGAAGTCCACCGGGATGATCTCGTGGCCGCCCACGCGTGAGAACGTGCGGCTCTCGAGGACGCGGAGCAGCTTCGGCTGCAGGTCCATCGGTAGCTCGCCGATCTCGTCGATGAAGAGCGTGCCGCCGTGGGCGCGCTCGAACGTGCCGATGTGCCGCGCGTCGGCGCCGGTGAATGCGCCGCGCTCGTGGCCGAAGAGCACGCTCTCGGCGAGCGTTGGCGGGATCGTCGCTGCGTCGAGCACGACGAATGGGCCTTCGCGCCGCGGTGAGTGCTTGTGGATTGCGCGGGCGAGCTCTTCCTTGCCCGTGCCGGTCTCGCCCTGGGCGAGCACGGTGAGCTGGCTCGGCGCGACTCGCTCGAGCGTCGCGAAGAGCTCGCGCATCTCGGCGGATACGCCGATGAGTCCGCCGAAGCGGCCGCCCTCGCTGCCGCGCTCGGGCTCGGCGCGATCGTCGACTTCGAGGCGGACGAGCGAGTCGCCGATCTTGAGCAGCGCGCCTGGGCCGAGCTCGGCCTCGTTGAGGCGGTGCGGTCCGAGCCATGTGCCGTTCGTCGTGCCGAGGTCGCGCACGAGCACGCGGCCTTCGGGCCTGCGTTCGAGCTCGAGGTGCGTCGCGGAGATACGCGGGTCGGGGATGACGAGGTCGTTGGTCTGGTGCCGGCCCACGGTGGCGCGGGCCCGCGTGACGAGGAGCGTCTTGCCGGCACCCGGTCCCTGGGTGACGACGAGGCGCGCGACGCCACCGCCTGGTTTGGCCGGGCGGGGCGCGATTTCGGTCGCGGGAAGCTTAGGGGAAGCGGTTTCGCTCACGGTCCGCCCGGAGGGGTATCATGAACGGGCACCGCGTACTCTAGAAACCCGCCTCGTTCACCTGCGTGAGGGGCTTGTTGCCGCCTCGCGTCGTCGTGACCGCGGGGCGTGTGGGTGGAACGGAGGCTGAAGAGGCGGCGGCGCTGGTCGTTTGCACCACCGGGCGCGCCTCGTGTGGGGTCGACGTCGCGGCAGGGGCTTGCGTGGGGCCTGGCGAGGCTTTGGCCCGAGGATCTTGCTCCTGCGTGGTCGGCGCGGCGTTGCCGGTCGTGGGCTTCGAGGGGGCGAGCTGCGCGGCTGGGGCTTGGTTTCGCGTCAAGAACGTGGCGGCCGTCGCGCCGAGGATGACCGCGCAGGCGATGAGGAGTGCGCCCGCGACGGGGCGGGATCGCCGCGAGGTCGGCGTGGGGCTTTCGACCGGGATCGCGGCGGGCATCGGCGCGGGAGAGGGTCTTGGGGAGGCCGCGATCGTGGATTTTTTCCCTTCGGGAGGCGGAGGCTCGGCGGGGGTCGGATCCGCGGCGGCCGAGCAGAGCGCGGTCTGGAGGGCTTCGGCCATCTCGCCGGCGTCCTTGAAGCGCTCGGCGCGATCGGTGACGAGGCATCGATCGACGAGCTTCGCGAGCGCGGCGGGCACGTCGCTCGCGACCTCGGCGAGCGCGGGCGCGTCCTTGCGGCGGATCGCGGTGAGCACCGCGTTTGCGTTCGGCGCTTCGAAGGGTCGCCTTCGCGCGAGCATCTCGTAGAGGATCACGCCGAGCGCCCACACGTCGCTGCGCGCGTCCACGTCCGGGTCGCCGAGCGCCTGCTCGTAGCTCATGTACTGCGGCGTGCCGAGCACTTGGCCCGTCGCCGTGAGCGTCGCGCAGAGCTCGGGATCTGCGGCCGCCGCGCGCACCTTGCTGATGCCGAGATCGATGATCTTCGGCACTGCTCCCCCGCCCTCTCGGTGCAGGACGATGTTGGCGGGCTTGAGGTCCCGATGGACGATCCCCGCGCGATGCAACGCCGCGACGCCGCGGGTGATCGCGAGCGAGATGCGGCCCGCTTCTTTCCAGTCGAGGGGCGGATCGCGGGTGATGCGATCGGCAAGCGTCTCGCCGTCGAGCAGATCGAGGACGAGGTAGAGGAAGCCGTCGTCGGTCTCGCCCACGTCACGCACGCCGACGAGGTGCTCGTGCCGTGCGAGCGCGAGCAGGCGCGCCTCTTTCATGAAGCGATCACGCACCTCGGTGCGCCATCCGGCTGCGTCGAGCGAGATCGCCTTGATCGCGACCTCTCTGCCGGAGTCGCGATCTTCCGCGACCCACACCGTGGCCATCGCTCCCTCGGCGAGGGGGCGGACCAGCGCGTAACGCTCGGCGAGGACGCGGCCGATCTCCACTCCCCGAAGGAGTATCACACGCGCCTCGTTTCCGGGGGACGCGCGCTCTCCCGAATCGCGCTTCGGGCTCGGTCAGTCCGAGGCCATCGGGGCGATCACGATGCGATCGTCCTCGGTGCTGTCGAGGGCCGCCTCCACGACGACACGGACGCCGCCGCAGGCGAGCTCGAGGACCCGCGGCGCGCGCGTGCGCTTCCGGCATGCGGGATCGTCCGAGATCCGCGCCGAAAATTCGCGTCGCACGAGCTCCGTCGCGCGGGAGACGCCGGCCGCTCGACCGCTCGGATCTCCATGATCGATCGCCCGACCGCTCACCGTCTCTTCGAGGCGCACGAAGAGATCAGGCCCGCCGATCGTGACGCGCCGCGGTCGGCCGCGCGCGTCCTCGACGACCACGACTTCGACAGTGGCTTGACGCTCCTCCGTGCCCTCGCCCTTCGTGACCTCGTACGGCAACTCGAAGAGCTTTGCGCAGCGCATCTCCTCGCCGCGGGCTTCGTCGTTCCACGAGCACCTGGGCCACGGGAGCGAGAGGCTCCATGGGACGAGGAGATCGGCTTTGGCCTCGGAAAGAGGTCGCGCGAAGGCGTCCGGGTCGATCCACGCGCGGAGCGACGACGTGATCTGCTCGCGCGCGGCGCCTCGCAGGCCGGCGATCCTCGCGAGGCGATCGTTCGTGCCCACGACGGTCCGATCGAAGCCGCCTTCCGCGCTCGGGCCCTTCTCGGCGATCCGCTCGAGCTTTTGCCGCGCCTCGGCGGCGTGCGGGCCGCGCGGGAGCGCCGCGAGGTAGACGTGCAGGCCGGCGGCGGTGTCGCGGTGCTCCTCGAAGTAGAGCGGCTCGGCCATCGCGTAGAAGGCGCGCACCTCCGTTGCGAACGCGCCGTCGGGGTACTGCGCCAGGTAACGCGCCGACGCGACGATGCGCCCTTCGAGCGTCGGCGAGACGTGCGTTTTGCGGAACGCGCTGTACTCGCCCGCGGACGTCGTCACGGGGCGGAGCGCGGCGCAGCCCGAGGCGAGAGCGACGAGCGCCGCCGCGAGGACGATCCATCGGGCGAAGGCGCGCTGCGCCTGCGTCACGGCTTCGCCTCCGGCGGACAGAAGTTGCACTCGGTCGAGATCGTCGAGCCCTGATCCGCGACGAAGCTCGCGTACGTGTCGCACGAGGTCGCTTCGAGCGCGCGGAGACAAACCTCGCCGTCGTGCGCGATGGGGTAGCAGCCCTCGGGGAAGGATTGCGCGGGCTGCATTGGATCACAGGCGCGCGTACACGCCGCCGTGGAGAAACCGCACGCGGCGCAACGCGCGCAGTCGACCGCGGCCTTCTCGCGGAAGAACGTTGCGGCGTCGAGATCCGCGGGCGCTTCGCCGCAGCTTCCGATGTCGCCCACGGTCGGCGCGGCGACGACGAGGACGAGCGTCGCGGCGAGGCGCATGATCTCGGCGCGGCTGATCGCGCGGCGCCGCTCGGTTCGAGCCCGCGTCACGGCAGAAACTCCACGTCGACGATCAGACCGAGCGAGGCCGAGAGCACGGGGTACGCCGGGTATTTCTTTTCCCACGTGCTCGCGCCGTAGAACAGGCTGCCCGCCACGTCGAGGACGAGCCCGAGCCCGCCGGTCAGTAAAAACGCGCCGCCCCCCGCGGCCGTGAGGCCCACGTTCGGATCCGGGGAGAGCAGGATTTCCGGGCCGGCTCGTCCGTACGCGAGCCATCGACCCGGGCCGCGGTACATCAGGACATACCCGGGGGTGAGCACGGTTTGCCCGACGCCGCTGAGCGCGAACGTGAGCCCGAGCATCCCTCCGTGCTGGAGCCCGTCAGGCGGCCCGAACGCGAGCGCGCCCATGAGCGTCGTGTACGGCGCGGTCGCGCTCGGCGACTCCGCCGTCGCGCCGAGCTGCGTGGCCAGCCGATACGGATTGTTGAAGCGAAGCCCGCCGCCGAACGAGAGCCCGGCGAGCGCACGCACGTAACCCTTCGGCGGCGCCGACAGGGCTTCGTAGAGGAGCGCTCGCCTCGATTCGGCCGTTCCTTGCTGCGCCGGCGCGCCTTCGGCGGCGATCGCGGCCCCGGCCCACGCAACGACACACCCGGTCGTGAACGTCGTCACGAGGGCCGTCGAACGGCGAGGCCGCGGGCGTTTTTCGCGCATGCTGGGGCCCTCGGGTCTTACCGCGTAACGTGCGTTCTTCGCACGTCAAATCACGCGCGCGACTCTTGCATTCGGGCCGAGCGTGAACAGCAACAAACCCCTCAAGCCGGCCCGATCCGGGGCGAAACACGTGCGGGCGGCTGCCCCGTCCACCCAGGCTCCGCCCCCCGCATCGAGCGTACGCAGCAGCGAACACCGCCACGGCGACGCCCTCTCGCGACGCCCGGGAATGTCGTTCGACGAGAGAAGCCCGCGTCCCGTGCTCGAAGATCTCGACGAGTTCGCCGCGCCGCCTCTGCCGGGAAAGGTGCACCCGGCCGACGCGATGGACGAGCCCGTGCACACGCTCGACGACAGCGATCGCGTCTTCCGCCATCACCCGAACGAGCCCATCAGCGAAGGGTTTTCGTTCGATCCGGACAACGCCGACGCGGCCGCGGATCTCGCGGGTGATCTCGGCGCCGAGTTCCTCGAAGGCGCGACGCGCGGGCGCGACATGAGCGACGTGATCTTGTCGGACGAGGGGCAAGACCTCGAGACGCCGTTCCTCGTCGAGGAGATCGGCGCCGAGGCCGAGGACGTGTACTTCTCGGAGGACGAGCGCACCGGCATGGAGGACGCGCTCCGCGAGCGGACCAAGCCTGCGTCGCGCAAGCGCGCAGGTCCCACGGAGTGAGCCGAGGGCGCTACGCGCGGGCCTTCTTCTTGCGCGCGGCGCCCTTCTTCTCCGGCTTCGCGGCCGCGAGGATCTTGCGCGCCAACGTCGAGACGCCCACGCCCTCGGCGCCTCGCTCCATCCACGCGAGCCGCTCGTACGGCGCCGTCGTCGGCGCTTCGAGCGGCCACGGCCGATCCGCGCGTGCGCGCAGCACGAGCACGTCGAGCTCGCGGTGCGTGAGCACGTGCTCGACACGCCCCACCTCCGTGAGCTTCGCGTCCGCCGCGAGGCCCGCGCCCGAGAGCGAGGGCTTCGCGTCTTCGGCCGTCCGCGCTTCGACCATCGGCGGCTCCCACAGCCCGCCGAAGAGCCCTCCCTCCTTGCGCCGCGCGAACAAGAAGCGCCCCTCATGCTCCACCACCGCCGCGACCATCGCCACGCGCGGTGACGCTCGTTTCTCGCCCACGATCGGCAGCTCGCGCTCCCTGCCCTGCGCGCGCGCTGCGCATGCGTCACGCACCGGGCAGATCAGGCATGCTGGGTTTTGCGGCGTGCAGATCGTCGCGCCGAGCTCCATCAGCGCCTGGTTCCACGCGCCAGGCTCCTCCCGCGGGACGAGCCGCTCCGCCACGCGCCAGATCCGCTTCAACCCCGCCGTGCTTTTCACGTCGTCCTCGATCGCCTCGAGGCGCGCGATCACCCGCGCGACGTTGCCGTCCACGAGCGCCGCGGGCCTGTCGAACGCGATGCTCGACACGGCGCCCGCGGTGTACGGGCCGATCCCGCGCAGCTTCCTGAGCTCGTCGGCTTCCGCGGGGAACACGCCGCCGTGCATCGAAGCGACCTCCTGTGCGCAGCGATGTAGCTCCCGCGCGCGGCGGTAGTAGCCGAGCCCGCTCCAGAGCGAGAGCACCTCGTCGAGCTCGGCGGACGCGAGCGCGCGCACGTCCGGAAACCGCTGCAAGAACCGCTCGTAGTACGGGATCACCGTCTCCACGCGGGTCTGCTGCAGCATCACCTCGGACAGCCAGATCGCGTACGGATCCCGCGTCCTGCGCCATGGCAGATCCCGCGCGCTCTTGCGGAACCAGCCTTTGAGCTCCACGGCGAGCACAGCCTCGCGCGGCGTCTCTTCCCCCGCGCGGCCCTTCGTTTTTTGCTTCAAGCGTCTCGGCAGGCGCGCTCGACCTCGTCCGGCGCCTTCGGGATGTCGGCCGTCAGGTTCTCGTAGCCCGTGGCCGTGACCAGGATGTCGTCCTCGATGCGGATGCCGATCCCACGGTACTCCGCGGGCGCCTTCTCATCGTCCGGCGCCACGTAAATCCCCGGCTCGATCGTGAACACCATCCCCGGCTCGAGCGGGCGCGCCTCGCCGTCGCGGTAGTAGTGCCCCACGTCGTGCACATCCATGCCGAGCCAGTGGCTCGTGCGGTGCGGGTAGAGCCGCTTGTACGTCTCTTTCTCGATGATCTCGTTCACGTCGCCCGAGAGCAGACCCTCGCGGACGAACCCCTCGACGAGCGTCCGCACCGTGATGTCGTGCAGCGCGTCCACCGTCACGCCCGGCTTCACGGCCTCGATCGCGGCCATCTGCGCGGCCAGCACGATCTCGTAGAGCCTCCGCTGCACGGGCGAAAACGTCCCGTTCACGGGGAACGTCCGCGTCACGTCGGACGCGTAGTACTCGTACTCGCAGCCCGCATCGATGAGCAGGAGCTCTCCGTCGAGCAGCTTCTTCCGGTTCGCGTGGTAGTGCAGGGTCGTCGCGTTCGCCCCCGCGCCCACGATGGGCGTGTACGCCGTGCGCTCGGCGCCGTTCCTCCGGAACACCTCGCGGATCAGCGCCTCGACCTCGTACTCGTGGCGACCCGGCGCCGTGAGCCGCATCGCGTTGAGGTGCGCCTCGCGCGTGATCGCCGCGGCGCGCCGCATGAAGCCGAGCTCCGCTTCGGACTTCACCGCGCGCATCTCGTGCAACACGTCGCCCGGCTCCACGATCTCCGTCGGCCATGTCTTCTTCGTCCGCGTCCCTTTCAGCCGGAGGAGCTGGATCGCGCGGAGCACGCGATCGTCGAGGGATCGGCTCTGGCCGAGCCGGTAGTAGAGCCTGTGGTAGCCCTGCATGTAGTCGATGAGCTTGTCGTCGAGCTCGTCGATGGTGAACGCCGCGTCCGCGCCGAACTCCGCCTTCGCGCCCTCCACGCCCGCGCGGGCCCCGTCGTACTTCTCGCGCTCCGGGTCACGCTTGCGGACGAACAGAACCACCTTGTGCTCCGGGTGCTTCGGGGCCAGAAGGAGCACGGCGTCGGGCTCGCCGAAGCCCGTGAGGTAGTGGAAATCGGAGTCCTGGCGGTACTCGTGGTGGACGCTGTTGTTGCGTATGAGCTCCGGCGCCGCCGGAAGGACGAGCACACCTTGCAGTCGCTCGAGCAGTTGTTTACGGCGTTCGGCGAAGAGGTTCATCGAGCGGGGACTCTAGCGCAGAACCTTGGCCGGCCAAACCCGCCGCGCGCCCTCGCCCGACGCCGCGCGCGCCTCCTCGCTGCCCTCACGTGCCTCGCCCTCCTCACCGGCTGCCGCGAGCGCCCGCGCCCCTGGGACCAGGCCGGCGGTGCAGCGTCGGCCCCCGACACGCCGCCCCCGACCCCGCCCCTGCCAAAACTCCCACCCTCGATGCTCGGTGAGGCCCCGGCCGATCCCGACGGCGGCGCCGCCGAAGCAGGCGCGGGCCCCGCCCCGCGTGACGAGGACCCCATCGCCTCCCCCGTTCGTGTGGGTGGGCCGTGGATTCGTTGTTACGGAAACTTTCGTCTGGAAGGCGATCCGCGGAAAGATCTCACCCGTTTGACCATGCTGTGTGGTCCAGAAAACGGGATGCGACGGCTCACGAAGGAGGCGGTCGAGGGGCAGGTCGCCGAGGGGGGCCGGCCCGTGCCGTTTCCGCTCGAAGCGAAAAAAGGCGAGTGTTATCGAATATTTGCCGTCGCGGATCCCGGCGTGACCGACCTCGACGTCGTGGTGCGATCGAGCCGAGGCACGTCGATCGCCGCGGATCACGGCGAGGATCGGTGGCCCATCGTCCAGCCCGATCGGCCGTTTTGTCCCCTGGAAGACGATACCCTGACGGTGGAGCTTGCCGCCCGGCGCGGAAAAGGAAAGGTCGTCGCAGAGGTTTGGGCGCTGCGTGTGTCGATGTCCGATTGACGAAGGCCCCCTTCCTGACTAGTGAGCCGGCGGATGGGCGACATCGACGATCTTCCGAACCGTGAAGAGGCGCCCGAGGGGGAGAAGCCAGAGACAGAGCGGCGGCGCACGTTCGACCGTGCCATTCCCGACCTGCTCAAGCGCGCCGTGGAGCGCGCCGTCGAGACCGGCGTCGGCAAGCTGAGCGAAGGCCCCGACACCCTTCGGCATTTCGTGGGGGACATGAAGCTGCCGAAGGAGGTGTTGAACTACCTCTACCAGCAGATCGACGACACCAAGACGGGGCTCTACCGCGTCGTCGCGAAGGAAATCCGCGACGTCCTCGAGCACACGCAGTTCGCCGACGAGCTGACGAAGGTGCTCACGAAGCTGTCGTTCGAGATCAAGACGGAGATCCGCTTCGTCCCGAACGACGCGCGCCCCGCCGAGAAAGCTCCGGCCGACGAGCCGGACGCCGAGGAGCCGGAGGAAGGCGCAGAAGCGGCGCCCGAGGGGCAGAAGGGTCTGCCGAAGCCGTCCGTCTCCGCGCACGTGACGGTCAAGGACCGAGGAAAAGAGACGCGGCGCGAGCGCAGAAGACGCGAGGGTACGTGATCACGAAGAAGCCGAAGACCGGTGGCGAGATCGATTCTTATTGCACGAAATGCAAGCTTGACCTGACTCACCGCATCATCGCCATGGTCGGCGACGAGGTGAAGAAGGTCGAGTGCAAGACGTGCGGTTCCCATCACCTTTACCGCCGCCCGAAGAGCGAGAAGCTCGCCCCGCTGGCGCCAAAGACCAAGGCCGCCTCGGCCACGAAGCGTGAAGGCGGCGAGGAGCGCAAGACCTCGGGCGCCCGCGCGAGCGCAGCCGCGCAACGCGAGCGCGACCAGACGATGCAGTGGGAGCACGCGATCGCCGGGCAGCCCATGGGCGCCTTCAAGCCCTACCGCGTGACGCTGACGCTCGGCCCGGGCGAGCTCGTCCGTCACCCGAAGTTCGGCGACGGCGTCGTCGCCCGCGTGATCGATCGCGGCAAGGTCGAGATCCTGTTCAAGGACGGCCCGAAAACGATGGCCCACGGTCAGGTCGTCTGAGGCGCGCCACACACGCCTCCGCTTGGGTCCCGAGCTCGTCCTGGGCTACCCTCCCCGCCCCGTGACCGCCCCCGAGACAGAAAAGAAAAAGAAGCCGCGACGCTGGCGACGGCGCGCGGCCATCGGCCTCGGCGTCACGCTCGTCGCAGGGGGCGCGACCTGGTGGGCGATCCACAACGTGCCAGGCTTCGGCCCCGCGCTCGCCGACGGCGTGCGCGCCGTGCTCGGCCCCTCCGTGGTCGCGTGGATCGAAGACACAGCCTACGGGCTCGCCGACCGCGTGAACGTCTGGCGTCACGGCGACGAGGCCCCCGCAACGTTCTGGGAGGCCCCCGCCTCAGCCGCCCTGCCCGCCGCGTCTGCTCCCGCGCCCGAGGTCGTGCCCGCAAAGGCCGACGTCGCCGACGCGTCCGCACCCGAGGCCCCAAGCTTCCCTCCGCCGCGCTTCGAGCCGCCCTTCACGAACGTCGCAGCAACAGGCGACGGGACATGGCTCGTGATGCAAGAGGGCAGCCGCGCAGGCGAGCCGCCCGTGATGGTCAAAGCCGTGGTGCACCCCGATCCGAAGCGTGGCTTCGCCGCGGTGGCCGTGGTCGCCATGGACCTCACGCGCGTCGCCATCCGTCTCGTCGCAGGCACGACCGAGCCCGTCTCGCAAAACGTGCCGCTCTCCGAGCGTCCCGGCCTCGTGCCAGCCACAGAGCACCCAGACCTCGTCGCAGCCTTCAACGGCGGCTTCAAAGCGCTGCACGGGCAATACGGGATGATGATCGAGGGCAAGACATTCCTGCCCCCGCGCGACATCGCCTGCACCGTGGGTCTCTACCGCGACGGCGCAATCCGCATCGGCACCTGGCCGACCCTCGCGCCAACGGAGGCGCAGATGGCGGCATACAGGCAAACGCCCGCATGTCTCGTCGAAGGCGGCGAGCTCAACACGAAGCTCACCGAGTACAACAAGAACTGGGGCGCGACCGTCAGCGGCGAGACCGTGATCCGCAGGTCCGCGATCGGCATCGACGCGGGAGGTCACACGCTCTTCTACGCCCTCGGCGAAGCCGTCACGGCGCAATCCTTGGCGCGCGCGATGAAAGCCGCAGGCGCACGCGACGCCGCGCAGCTCGACGTGAACTACGCCTACCCACGCTTCCTGCTTTTCGATCACCCCCCAGCCGCCGAGCGTCGCGTCGCCTCCTCCCTCGTGCCACACGTCGACTACCGCGCAGGCGACTACGTCAAGGACCCATCCCCGCGCGATTTCTTCTACGTCACGCGCCGCAGCAAGTGAGGTTTGTCCCTCGGGAGGCGTAGCGCCGGGGCGCTGCCCCGGGCCCCGCGGGGGCTATTCGCCCCTCGACCCGAACCAGGGCCAGCCCTGGACCTTACGTGGAAGAACTGCGCTGCGCGCAGTTCTTCCAACAGGCCGTTGGGACCGCGTCGCCGGTTGAACCGTCCGCGCTGCTGGCTTGGCTGGCAGGTCGTCGCTGGTCTTGACCCGGCTGTTCGATGAACTGCGCATCGCGCAGTTCATCGACCCCGAGTCCAGCGCTTGCGCTGGTCCGGGTGCAGGGGCGGACAGCCCCGCTGGGGCCTGGGGCAAAGCCCCAGCGAAGCGCCTCCCCGACGAGCGTTCGGCCGGACGAACTACGCCTTCGGCCGCGCGAGGTTTTCCTTGAGATCGATCCACCACACCGGCGCGCCTGCCGCGGGCTCGCCGCCGGGCGGACCGACGCTCACCTCGACGCGGATCGGACCCACCGCGCGCATGTAGATGCGTTGCCCGACGGCTGTCGCGCCGAGCTTGCAGATTGCGATCTCCACGCGCGGATCGTCGGCTGCGACCTCGCCGTCGTCTTCGGCGCGCATGTACAGCACCTCGACGTTCGGCTTCGTGCAGGCGCCGACCTCGCGCCACACGTCGTACTCCACCGACGGATCGAGCACGTCGGCGAGCTGGCCGTGACGGTTTCGGCCCACGCGGTACTTGAACGCGTCGCGCTTCTCGGCGCGCACGCTCGCGCCGATGCGTTCGAAGCGCATTGCGAGGGCGCCGAGCGCGCATGCCGTCTTCACGGTCGGCGCGCCGAGGTTCAGCCGATCGGGCTCGATGAAGCGGTGGATCTTCACGTTCTTCGGCAACGTCGCCGTCAGCTTGTCGAGCAGCGCCGGGTGCATGCTCATGCGACCGCCGAGCATCACGCGCAGACCGTCGTACGGATCTGGATCGCGCCCGATCTTCTCGAGCGCCTTCTCCAGGCCCACGCGCACCTCCTCCACCGCCTCGGAGAACCAGCCGTCGATCTCCGCTGCGATCGCTTGCCGATCCACCTCGAGCGGGAAGTCGAAGAACGGACCGTCGAGTGTGGCGAGCTTGATCGACTTCGGCAGGCGCACGTCGCCGCCTTCGAGCAGCGGCCGGATCGCGTCCTTCAGGACCTCGGCGTTCGCGCGTCCTTCCGGGCTCGCGACGAGCAGGTGCTCGAGTGCGCCCACGGGCGTCTCCTCGCTTGGACGATCGAAGGGCACGCGCGCCGCGCCCACGCTCGCCTCCGCGGCGACGTAGAGCCGGTAAGCGAGCCTGTGCAGGAGCCGCTCACCGCCGAACCACGGGATGCTCGTCGGCTCGAGGTACTCGATCATCCGCTCGTGGCCGCCCTCCATCTGCTCGTCGGGTTTGGCGTTGCGGAACAGACCGAAGACCACGCCTGTCTCGCTCGCGCCTGCGTCGATCGCCACGAAGGGCACCGGATCGGGCTTCGGCTGCACGGCGAACGCGCGGAACGCGAAGGCCGCGAACGGGATCGCCGCGGGGCCCGCGTCGACCACGTTCAGCATGTCCATGTCGTGGAACTCGAGCATGCCGGCCGGCAGGCTGCGGAAGATGCCGCGACGCACGGCCACGAGCGCGCTCTTGCGCCGATCGTCGTTCCAGCCCGACGGCATCGCCACGAGGTAACGCGTGTGGATGCCGCGCGTCCTGTGGTTGACGTGCAGGCCGATGTAGTAGGCGTAGAGCTCGATCGGATCGAACGGATCGTGCGCGCCGATCCCGTCCTCGTCGATGATGGGCGGCGCCGGCTTCTTGAGCGTCTCTTGCGTCTCGGGATCGCCGCGGCCGCGCAGCGAGATCTTTTCTTTCCGGTCCACGCGCTCGCGCAGCATCGGCAGGTGCGTCAGCGTCGCGGCGCCGAGCGCGAGCGACTCCTCGGCGCCTCGCTTGCGCGTCGCGCGCGCCGCGTGCCCGATCGTCACCTCGCCCCAGCGCGTCATCGGCAGGATCACGCGATCGCGCCATGCCTTCAGCGTGCGGCCGAGCTGCTCGAACGAGATCTCGCTCGGGTTCTCGTAATCGGCGGAGACCACGGGCGCGCTCGTCGCGCCGATGCGCACGAGCTCTGGCGCGCTGCGATCGCCGCGCAGGGCGACGACCGTCGTGCTTGAGCCGAGATCGATCGACACCCACTCCTTGAGTACGTCGTGCTTCGGATCGCGCCGCTTGATCTCCGGCGGCACCGCGTCCTTGTCCGTGCGCCCGATCCGCCGGTGGATGCCGACGACCTTGCCCTGGCGCAGGATCGCGATCGCCGTCTGCCCCACGTACCGCGCGCCGTTCCAGAGCCCGGCCGAGGGATCCGTGAGCAGGTGCCCCTTCACGCAGGGCAGGTTCGCCACGACCGTCGGGAACAGATCGGCGAGGTGATCACTCGACGCCGTCCCGTCGTACCTCTCCACCTTGATCGCGGGGCTGTAATAGTCCTGCGCGCCGGCGCCGTAGATGCGCGGCGTCGTCTGGATCAGCTTGAGGTACGGGACGGGCGAGGTGTGTTCGTCGAGCCTGTACTCCTGGTACTGCTTCGTCCATCCGATCTGGTTTTCCATCTCGGGGCCGATGCGGGGCACGCTCGCGTTCATCTCGGTGCCGAAGTAGAGGAACTTCGTCGGCGCGCCGCCCACGTACGCCGCGATCCGCACCTCGATGAACGACTGCGAGGCCGGCAGCGGAGGCAGCGGGATCGTGTAATCGAGCACCAGCGTGGTGGACCAGGGCTGATCGAACAGGCGCGACTCCCACCGTGTCACCAGCGTCGGAAAGGCCCTCCCCTCGAGCGAAGTGAGCCTCTCGGCTTCGCGAAGGTGGGCGTCGTCGATCGACAGCTCGTAGAGCGACATACGGGGGCGACCTTAACACGAAGACGCTTCCCGTCGGCAAAGGCCCTGTGCGGCATCGGTCGTGCGCCACCGCGGCCCGCCCTCACCCCCTGCCTTTTCCCCTTCCCGCCTCCTGGGCTCGCGCCCGGCACCCGTGGTAAGCTCGAGACGTGTTGGATTCCTTCCGCTTCTCGCGAGCGACGATCCGATGACCCTCACCCCCGGCCAAGTCATCGACGAAAAGTACCGCATCGTCCGCCTCCTCGGGACGGGAGGGATGGGCGCGGTCTTCGAGGGCGAGAACACGCGGATCAAGCGCCGCGTCGCCATCAAGGTCCTGCACGCGAGCGTCTCCGGCTCGGGCGAGACCGTCGCGCGCTTCGAGCGCGAGGCCCAGGCCGCAGGGCGGATCGGCTCGGAGCACATCTGCGAGGTGCTCGACCTCGGCGTTCTCCCCGACCAGTCGCGCTACATGGTCATGGAGTACCTCGACGGCGAGACGTTGAGCGCGCGGATCAAGCGCTCCGGCCGCCTCGCGCCGGCGCAAAGCATCCCGCTCATGGCGCAGGTCCTCGACGCGCTCGGCGCCGCGCACGCCGCAGGGATCGTCCATCGCGATCTCAAGCCCGACAACATCTTCATCCTGCCAAACAAGGCGGGCCGCACCGACTTCATCAAGATCCTCGACTTCGGCGTCTCGAAGTTCTCGCAGATCGGCGGCGAGGAGATGAACGTGACGCGGGCCGGCTCGGTCGTCGGCACGCCGTACTACATGTCGCCCGAGCAGGCGCGCGGCATGGCCGTCGTCGACGCGCGCAGCGACATCTACGCACTCGGCGTCGTGCTCTACCAGGCGACGACGGGGCAGGTCCCCTTCCGCGCCGAGACGTTCAACGAGCTGCTCTTCAAGATCGCGCTGGAGCTGCCGCCTCCGCCACAACAGTTCGTCCCGGACCTCGATCCCGAGTTCTCGCTGATCATCCAGCGCGCCATGGCTCGCGAGCAGGCGCACCGCTTCCAATCCTGCGCCGAATTCAAGGAGGCGCTCCTCGCCTGGCAGGCCAGCCGTGGCGGACCGAGCATCCTTCCCGGCCCACGTCTGCCGACGCAGCCGCCCGGCGTGCTCACCGCCCCGAACCCACTGACCGCAACGCCGCTGCCCGGCATGATCCCCGGCGTCGGGATGATGACGCCGCAGCCCGGCGTGCCCGGCATGGGCACGACCGGACAAACCGGCACGTCACTCGACGGATCCCAGGGCACGGCGAACGCGTGGGGCAACACCTCGGGCGCAGCCGCGCCGAAGCCCTCGCGCGCAGGCGCGGTCGTGGGCGGACTCGTCGGGGTCGTCCTGCTCGCAGGCCTCGGCGTCGCCGGCTACCTGATGCTCGGCAAGAAAGACACGACCCAGGCCGGCGGATCGATCCCGACCACGAGCGTCACCCCGCCCATCCCGACGACCGCCGCCACGCCAGCCACGCCGCCGACGAGCGCCGTCGAGCCGAACCCCACGCCACCGGACACGGCGGAGCCCGCCGCGAGCGCGGCCCCAACCGCGACGACGACGACGGCGCCCCTCGGGACCGCGTCGACGAGGCTCGGCGGTCCCATGCCCAGGCCCTCCGCGACATCAACGAACAAGCCGAACAAGGGCGGGACGACGGGCGGCGATTTCGGGTACTGAGCGAGTCTTTTTTGGGGGGCGCCGCGCCGGGGCGCTGCCCCGGGCCCCGCGGGGGCTGTTCGCCCCTCGACCCGAACCAGCGCAAGCGCTGGACTCGTGGTCGATGAACTGCGCATCGCGCAGTTCATCGAACGGGCCAGGTCAAGACCACGAGCGACCCTGCCAACCAAGACAGCATCGCTGACGGTTCAGCTGGCAACGCTGTACCAACGGCCTGTTGGAAGAACTGCGCGCAGCGCAGTTCTTCCAACAAAGGTCCAGGGCTGGCCCTGCCAAGAGGGGGCGGACAGCTTGAAAAACTCTCCCCGCATCGACTGCGCTTCGCGCAGTCGATGCCCTGAGGTCCAGGGCTGGCCCTGCCAAGAGGGGGCGGACAGCTTGAAAAACTCTCCCCGCATCGACTGCGCTTCGCGCAGTCGATGCCCTGAGGTCCAGGGCTGGCCCTGGTCCGGGTCGAGGGGCGGACAGCCCCTCGTCGGGTCCGGGGTGAAACCCCGGCGCCACGCCGTGACCTAGAACCGCCCGACGAGCCCCGCGCTGTTCGGCGCGACGTACGGCACGACGCTCGCGCCTGCGGGTTTGTCCTGCTTGCTCCCGATCAGGAACAACGCGACGCCGGCGCCGGCCAGCGCGGCGCCTGCTGCGAAGCCTACGACCGCGCCCGTCCCGCGCGAGGCTGCTGCCTCGTCGAGCGTCGTGATGTTTGCCTGTTGCTGCGCGGGGCACGGCTTTGGACAGGCCTTGAATGCGTCGTCCGCTTCCTTCGACTTGTTCACGAACATGACCGTGAAGATCGTGCCCGCGATGATCCCTGCGCCGCCGAGGCCCATGCCTGCGATGCCCACGTACTTCAGCGGGCTCTTGCCCTGCGGTTTTTCTGGGCCGATCGGCCCGACCACTCCGCCGGTTTGTCCGCTGCCGTCGGGTTGTGCGGCGCCTGCTGTCGGCGCCTCTACTTCGAGCGACACTTCTTTCTTCTCGCCGTCGCCGAGCGAGACCTCTTGCGTCACGGGGCTCCGCCCGGCTGCGGTCGCGGTCACCATGTGTTTGCCCGGATCGATCGGCCGGTGCACACCGATGAGCGCGGACGTGACGCCTTGCTCGTCGAGCTTGACCGTCACCTTCGACGGATCGGCTGCGCCTGGCCCGGTGAGCACGATGCGCAGCGAGCCGATGCGGGGCTCGATCGCGGCGAGCTCGGTCTTTGCGTCTTCCTGGGCTCGCTTGAATGCGGCGGGCGCGCTTGCGGGCAGCTCCTCGCGGATGATCTTGAGGAACGACTCCCGTGCGGCGACCAGCTTGCCGAGACCGACCTGCCCGCGCCCGATCAGCAGCAGATGCGGCGGCGCGTGGATGATCGCTTCGGCGCGGCTGAGGAGATCGATCGCCTCGCCGTAGTTCTTGTTTTGCAGGGCCTCGGCGCCTTGTTGCGCCAGGGATCGCGCGGCGGCCTTCTCCTCGGCCGTCTGTGACGAAGCAGGCCGGGGCGCAAGCAGGGCGAGCGCGACGGTGGCGGCGGCGGCGAGCGGAGTGAGACGATGGAGGCGCACGGGACGTAATCTCCTCGATCTCCGACCCTACCACACGAGCAGGCGCATCGAGCAAATCCCGCGCCGCGCGTCCTTTGTCCGCGAGACCGCCCACGGCGGCATTGCTTTCGCATGGGCGGAACCCATGAAAACCCCGTCCCCCCGCCTGGTCATCGTGAGCGCGCGCGCGCCGTTCGTGAGGACGTCGAACGGCATCGCGCGCGCGCCGGGTGGGTTGATCTCGGCGCTCCTGCCGCTCATGCGCAGGTCGCGCGGCACCTGGATTGCGACGGGCGCGGACCGGGACCCTTGCGACGCGAGCGAGGTGCCGTTCCGCGTTCGCGCCCTCTCCTTGCCTTCGGAGATCCGCGCGGCCTGGTATGCGGGCGCCTCGAACGGCGCGCTCTGGCCGCTCGCGCACGGCTTCCTCGAGGTGTGTCGTTTCCGCGCCGAGCAGGCACGCGCTTACCTGGAGGTGTGCCGCGCGGCCGCCGACGCCGCTGCTGAGCACGCTCCGCGGCATGCGGTCGTGTGGGTCCACGACTACCAGCTCGCGCTCGTCCCTGCCCTGCTCCGGGCGCGGAGGCCCGACCTCACGATTGGCTTCTTCTGGCACATCCCGTGGCCCGCGGCCGAGAGCTTGCGTGTGCTGCCCTGGGCTGCGGAGCTCGTCGAGGGGATCCTCGGCGCGGATCTCGTGGGCCTGCACGTCCCGCGTTACGTGCGCGCCTTCCACGACACGCTCGACGAGCTCGGCGTCGCGTACATGAGCGAGGGGTCGAGCATCGTCGTCCCGAAAGGCGAGCGAACGGCGCGGATCGAGACGTGGCCGATTGGCGTCGACGTCGAGGGCTGGGCCTCGCTCGGGCGTGATGAGAACGTGGCCGCCGAGGCCGAGCGCATCAGATCGGATCTTGGTGGCGGCCGCGTGCTCGTCTCGGTCGATCGCATGGACTACGCGAAGGGCATCGTCGAGCGGCTCGAGGCCTTCGAGCGGCTGCTCGAGCAGAGCTCCGAGGCCCGCGAGCGCGTGACGCTCGTGCAGATCGGCGTGCCGAGCCGCGAGACGGTGGCGGCGTATCGCGAGCTCCGGCAGCGGATCGAGGCCACGGTCGGCCGCATCCAGGGCCGCTTCGGCAGTCCACGCCGCAAGCCCGTGCACCTCTTCGCGCGGACCCTCGACGCGACCGAGCTCGCCGCGTACTACCTCGCGGCCGATGCTGCGATCGTCACGCCGAAGCGCGACGGCATGAACCTCGTCGCCTTCGAGTACGTCGCGACGCGGCCGAGGCCGAACGGCCGGCTCTTGCTGAGCACTTTCGCGGGCGCGGCCGACGTGCTCTCCGAGGCGCACCTCGTCAACCCCTACGACGAAGACGGACTCGCGTCGGCGATCGCGGACGTGGCCCTCGCGCCGGAGACGGCGAGCGACAGCGCGCGCATGGCTGCGCTGAAGACCAGGGTCTCCCGGCTCTCCGTCGAAACGTGGGCGTCGGGCTTCCTCGCGCGGCTCGAGCAGGTGACGGAGGAGCGCGTGCCTGCGCGGGAACGGCAGATGCGCCTCGCTGCGTCCGCGCCGGTCTCACGCGCGCGCTGACGAGGGCGCGTCGTGCGCGGACGGAGCGGCGTGATCGGGGCGCACGAGGGGGGATGGCACCGGACGTGCTGAACCTTCGGGCCTCATGTCCAGCACGACACGCCATACGAATGCAGGCTCGGAGGGCAAGGACCCCGAGCGATCCAGCGCGACGCGATCCCTCGTCGAGGCCCCGGTGATCCCCTCGATGGGGCACGTGTTCCGCTGCTCCCAGTGCGGCCGCGTCTTCCTCGTCGTCGCCGCAGAGGGCGCGACGGCTGCTCCTCGATGCGCGTGCGGCGCCGAGCTCGTCGCCGGCACGTTGCCCGCGGGCGCGCACGAGATCCAGGTGCGCTTGCGCTCCAAGCGACGAGGGGCGTCACGCCGCGCGCGCTCGCACGATGAGGTGATCGATCAAGGCTACGGCCCCTCGCACGGCTACGGCCCAGGGCACGGCGGACCCACGAGCCCGGGCGACGCGCCTGCGTGCGGGACCGAGAGCACGCCACCTTGTGATTCGGGGCTCTCGGACATCACGGGTGATCCGGAAAAACCCTGAGATCCATCTTGCTCCGGCGGCGTGCACGGTCTGCCCGGCACGCAGGGTGCATCGTGTGAATGCGGGCGGACGTCCTCGCGGCGTAACCCCGCCTGCGCGGCACGACGAGTGCGCCGCGCGTGCCGCGCGAGAGGGAGGTAGGAGAGCATGTCGATTCTGCTCTGGATTCTGTTCGGTCTCGTCGTTGGCGTCATCGCGAAGCTCCTGACGCCGGGTCGTGAGCCCGGAGGGTTCGTCATCACGGTGCTTCTCGGCATCGGCGGCGCGCTGCTCGGCGGCTTCCTCGGACGCATGCTCGGGATCTACTCGTCGTACCAGTCGACGGGCGGATTCATCATGTCGATCATCGGCGCGATCCTGATCCTCGCGATCTACAACGTCGCCACGAGTCGTCGCACCGCCTAGAGCCGCGTTCCCACCGTACGTGGCTCGGAGGCGCGCCCCGCGGCGGGTAAAGTCCCGCGCGGGGCGCGTTTCATCATTTGGAGCACGAACCTTCTCCAGAGGGATCGAGGTGCGACGTCGTCGCCTTCGATCGCACGGACGTGTCGCGCGCCGGGGCGATCCTCTCGGGCAGCGTGCTGCCGCGCGCGGCCGCCGCGACGAGCAGGCCCATCACGAACGCGACCACGAGCGGCACGAGGCGCGGAGAGAAGGCGCGGCTCCGGAACAGCGGTGGAGCCGCGATCACCGTGTCGGCCTCGTCGATCTGCACGGGCACCTCGGGCCGCGTCGCGTCGCACCGCGCGTTCGTCGCGGAGACGATCTCCCCGGGCTCGCGCGCCACGCTCCGCGCGCGCAAAAAGCCTTCGGGCCGCGTGTCCTCCGCGGCGCGCTCCTCGATCGGCGAAGACCTCGCGGGCGACGTCGTCGGCCGGGGCGACCTCGGCTCGGGCCACGTGTCCGGCGCGCCGGAGAGCTCGCCTTCGTAGACCTCGCGCGCGAGCTCCGCGAGCTCCGCCAAGGCCACCGATCCGCCCTCGTCGAGGAGCTCGGAGCCCGCTCTGCGGAGCGCCCGCTCCATCGCCGCCGCGCTCTCGAACCGGTCGCGCGGATCCTGCGAGAGCGCGCGCTGCACGACCGCTTCGAGCGCGGGTGGGCAATCCGAGCGCAGCGCCGTGAGCGGCGGGATCTCGGCGTCGAGCGCTTGTCGGATCATCTCCACGTCCGCGCCGCGCCGGAAGAGCGGGCGCCCCGTCAGCATCTCGAAGAGCACCACGCCGAGCGCATAGACGTCGCCACGCGCGTCGAGCGGTTGCCCGCGCAGGTGCTCCGGCGCGATGTACCCCATTTTCCCCTTCACCAGCCCCGGCAGCGTGTCGCGCGGCACGTGCGCGCTCGTCGTCTTCGCCACGCCGAAATCGATGAGCTTGATCTCGCCGTCGACGGACACGAGGATGTTCTGCGGGCTCACGTCGCGATGGACGAGGCCGATCGGCACGCCGTCGTCGTCCTCGAGCGCATGGGCATGCGCGAGCGCACGCGCGGCCGCGGCGCCGACCTCGATCACCGCGCGGAACGGGAACGATCGACCGGTCGCCCCGAGCACGCGCCCGAGCGTCGCGAGGTCGGGGCCACGCACGTGCTCGAGCACCAGGTGCTCGCGCCCTCGGTGCGACACGAAGTCGTAGAACCGCACGATGTTCGGGTGACACAGGCGCGCCGAGATCCACGCCTCCCACGCGAACATCTTCACCACCGACGGCGAGGCGCGGAACTCGTCGCGCAGCCGCTTCACGACCACCGTGTGCTCGATGGCGTAGAGCCCTCGCCGCCTCGCGAGGAAGATCTCCGCCATCCCGCCGCTGCCGAGCTGCTCGACGAGCTCGTAGCCCCCGGCGCCCATCGGCAGCCGCTCCGGCAAGCTCCCGCGCGAGCCAGGTTTCGACGCGGGGAAAGGCCACCTCGCCGACGCGGACATCGCCGCGCGCGACCGCCTGTCCATCGTGCGTACTCGGGTCGGACCGCGATCGCGCCTCCGCCTTGGTCGCACCTTGTGCTCACCCCCCTCCGCCACGAGACCATCTTGGCGCAAGCTCCCTCGCTCGCCAGCGGCATTCGTTGGCTCGCTTGCTCGATCCACGCGCGAGAACGAGGCGGGACGGCGCGCGATGTTCGTGTTGATGCGCGCGCCGTCCGCGGAGTGCGTCACGCGCGCGCGTTCCACGCGAACGAACGCGCTCCGTCCGCTCTTGCCGTGCCTCACGTCGCCGCGGCTTGTCGATCCTTCTCCGGCTTGCGCCGCGCGAGCGCGCGGACCTCCGCGATCGTCACCACGCGGAGCGCGAGGAGCAGCGCCACGTGCGTGATCGCGCCCGCGATCACCGCGGCCCAGAGCCCCAGCATCTTCAGCGCGAAGAGCGCGACGAGCGTCATCGCCACCGTCGCGATCGTTGCACCGAAGAGCCGCCCGATCGGCGCCTCGCGCACGTAACGCAGCACGAGCGTCCCCGTCGCCATCAGCATGCCCACGGACGTCACGAGCGCCGCGAACGCAGCCCCGAGCGCGCCGTGCCGCGGCACGAGCCACATGTCGAGCGCCACGTTGGCCACGAGCGCCGGCCCGAGCACCGCGCCGAGCTGCCGCTCGCCTTTCGACGCGAGCAGCGGCAGCGCCGCGACCTGGAACGCGAACGTCGCCGGCACGTGCCACGCGAGCACGCGGAGCACGTCCGACGTGCCTGCGAAGTCGCGCCCCTCGTACACGAGCGCGACCACGTCCGGCGCGACGAGGCTCACGCCCGCAGCGAGCGGGAGCCCGAGCGCCGTCGCCACCACGATCGCCGTCCGGAAGAGTTTTACGAAGCCCGGCTGATCGTGCGCGTAGAGCCGCATCCCAGCCGCGAACGCCGCGCCGAGCACGAGATCGGAGAGCAGCTCGAGCTGCTCGATGAGGACCCACGCCGCGCTGAACACACCGACCGCCGACTCGCCATCGAGCCAGCGCAGGATCACGCGATCGGCCTGCCGGATCACGCCGAGCAGCGCGCCGATGAGCCCGAGCGGGATGCTCTTCTTCGCGATGGCCACGAGCTCGCCGAGGCCCACCTCGACGCGCGGCTGATAAAGCCGCGTCCGCAGGAAGTGGTACGTCAACGCGAGCTCGATCGCGTTGCCGAGCGCGAGCACGCCTGCCGCCGCGACCACGCCGAAGCCCGACGCGACGAGCGCGACCGACAAACCGATCACGAAGAGCCGCGCGCCGAGCTCGACGTACAGGATGTACTGGAAGCGCTCGTGCGCCTCGAAGCTCAGCCACATCGTCGTGTAGAGGATCGTGGCGAGCTGCGACGCAGCCGCGATCACGACGAGCGTCGCGCCCTCTCCCGAGCGCGTCGCCACCGTGAACAACGCCGCGCAGAGCAGCGTCGTCACGCCCATCGCGCCACGCACGACGAGCGCCGATCCCAGGTGCCTCGGCCCGAGCTCCGGCGTCACCGCGATCTCGCGCGCGAGATACCCACGCACGCCGAGCCCCGCGACGACAGCGGCCATCGACGCGATCGCGAGCGACGCCTGCAGCTCCCCCCACGCAGCCACGCCCAGCCGACGCGCCAGGTAGCCCACGTAGACGACGCTCAGGACGGCCATGATGGCCTGCTTCACGATCATCAAGGCGGCGTTCCACGCCACCCTCTGTCCCTGGTGCATCCTGCGCGCCCCCGCCCTGCGACAGCGATCCAACGCTTCGATGCTCGACCCTGCCGGGCGCGCGCGCGAGGTGCTTCAGGAGCACAAAAGCAGCGTGGCGGCCAAGGCCGCCACGTTTCCTGCTTGCGTGGTGTTTTCCCGGGACACCACGACTTCTGCTTTGGAGCGGGACACGAGGCTCGAACTCGCGACCCTCAGCTTGGGAAGCTGATGCTCTACCAACTGAGCTAGTCCCGCGAACTGCGAACGCATGTCTAGCCAATCCCGCGGAGCTTGGCAAGCCCCTCGGCGCGCGCAAAGTTTCTGCCCCGGCCGACGACGGGACGTCCGCATCCCTCCTCGATCCGCGCGCCCGAACCCCCGCGCCGTTCCGACCTGTATTAACTTCGCTCCCCGTGCCTCCCGCTCGTCCCAGCTTGTTCGCGGCAGCGCTGTTCGTCCCTTCCCTCGCCCTCGCGACCGCGAGCGGCTGCGGCGGCCCTCAGGCAAACGCCAACGGTACGCCCGCGCAGAGCCCCGAGGTCGAGTGCCCGGACCCCATCGGCACAATCCCTCGCGAGAGCTGCACCGAGATCGCCGACGACTTCGGCTCCTTCGACGTCACGAGCTCCCTGAAGCTCGCCGGCGCGAGCCGCGGCGCCGAGCAACGCATCGAAGCAATCCGCGCCGCCGCCGATCTCGCCGCGAAACTCAAGGAACGCCGCGTCGCGCTCTGCGAGTCGTACAACACGTGCAAGACGAAGCCCGCCGATCACGCGTCCGAGGATCAACGCCTCGCAGCCCTGATGAAGGAGCTCATCGATCTCTGGGACGCACGCAAGTTCCTGAACGCCGATGACGTCGCCCGCTTCCGCGAGGGCATCACGAAGATCGACGGCAAGCTCGACGGAAGAACCGCAGCCCCGAGCCCCGACGGCACCGCGACGCCCATCCCGGGCAAAACCACGAAGAAGACGGTGCGCGGCGAAGCTCTCGCGCGGATCGAGGGCGCAGGCCTCACGTTCGCGACGACGGGCGGCAACGTCACCATCAGCTCGACCGCCGCAGGCACACACGACGCACTCCGCGCCGCCGCCGAGGAGCTGCGCGGCGGAGGCGGCCGCATGCGCGTGCGCATCTTCGGCTCCTACACACCCTCGACGCCTCCACTCATCGCAGCCGGCGACGATCTCACCATCCGCTTCAAGTACCGCGCAACGCAAGCAGGCGATCTCCACGTCGCCCTGCGCTCCCTCGAGGACCCCGACGCCGTCGAAAGCACCATCGTCTTCCGCGTCGCCGCAGGCACCGGAACCGAGAGCACGACGCTCACCGCCACACCCGGCTCGAGCGGGTTTTACGTGGGCCTCGGCGCCCGCGGCGCCGGCGCCGTCGAGTTCGACGACGTAGAGCTCGTGCGCCAAAACGCCGTGATCGCCACAGCCCGCGCCGAGTCCGCAACCGAACCGCACCTCGCATCGAACTGCACCACAAACAAAAAGAAGCCCCTCGCCGGCAAAGCCTCCTTCCTCTGCGAGTCAGGCGACGGAGACAAACTCGTCCTCGGTCAACCGAAGGGCCACCTCTACCTCGCCCTCAAGACGCCCACAGGCGAACGCGCCCGCATCCGCACCCTCTCCCTCGAAGGCGGCCGCAGCCTCGACCTGAACGGGAAAGAAGACACCGAGCTCGTCGTCGGCCTCGAAGGACCAGGCTCCGCAACCATCCAGTCCATCGAGCTGTTGCCCGTCGGCGGGGAGTAGCACTGGGGCGTCGCCGCCGGGGCGCTGCCCCGGACCCCGCGGGGGCTGTCCGCCCCTCGACCCGGACCAGGGCCAGCCCTGGACCTCTGGGCATCGACTGCGCGAAGCGCAGTCGATGCGGGGAAAGTTTTTAAGCTGTCCGCCCCCTCTTTGCAGGTCCAGCCCGCGAGCTTGGGTGGAAGAACTGCGCTGCGCGCAGTTCTTCCAACAGGTCGGTAGGACCGTGTTGCCCGTTGAAACGGCAGCGCTGCCGTCTTGCTTGGCAGGATCGCCCGCGGTCTTGACCTGGCCCGTTCGATGAACTGCGCATCGCGCAGTTCATCGACCACGAGTCCAGCGCTTGCGCTGGTCCAGGTCCAGGAGCGGACAGCTCCTGGTGGGGCCTGGGGCGAAGCCCCAGCGAGGCGCCCCCTAGCTCTCGTTTGCCGCGGGCAGCTCGCGCGCCGTCATTGGCGGAAGCGTCTTGGCGCGTGCGCGGGGGTGGGAGGTGGTGGGGGCTGCGTCTTTTTGGAGGAACGCGAGCACGCTTGTTGGATCTGCCTCGGGCACGATCCAGGGCAGTGCGCGGAGTTCCAGGTCCTCGGCTGGTAGCCAGCGCAGGCTCCGTGTGATCAGGACGACGCGGTGACCTCGTGTGCAGAGCTCCTTGGCGAGCCTTGCTGCGCCGCGCGGTGCTGGTGGCAGATCTAGACAAACGAGGCAGAGATCGAAGGGACCGCTCTTTGCCCATGAGCGCGCTGCTTCGACGGAGTATGCCTCGACCAGCTCGACATCCTCGATCAGTGGCTCGAGGCCTTGGACGAGTGCATCACACGTCGAGAGCCGCGGATCTCTTGCGACCAGGATCCGGCAGCTCCGCTGTCCGACGTCCGTTCTTGTCTCGATCATCGTCGCTCGGAACCCCCCACGTGCCCCCATATTCCCGTCCCTCCCGAGAAGCGATCGACTTCACGGTCGAGCGTATCCCTCTTGAGGGAACTTTCGTCAGGCTTTATAAGCGCCGCGGGCGAATCACCGGCCGAGCTGAGATCCCGCACGTTCGGGACGGCTCGCCGACGCGGGAGATCCATGAGCCAGTTCAGCGTGCAGAGCCGATGCGAGTGCCAGGCGATCCTGCTTGCGACGCTCGATGAGAAGCGTCACGTCGTCGTGGGGACGGCGTCGCGGGGGCGGGCGCGTGAGGTCGCGCCGGCCCACAGCATCGGGGCTTCGGGCGAGCGCTTCGACATCGGGTGGGCTTGCCCCTTCTGCGGCCGCAACACCCTCCGCTCGTTCCATGTGGGCGCTCTGCGCCCCGTCAGCGCTGCTTCCTGAGGGGGACGCCTCACGTCCCCCTCTCGGCCAGGCAAAGCCCGGCCGATTCACCCCCCGAGGCGATCTCGCTGCGCGAGCTCGCGCGCCGAATTCTTCGGCGCCCTAACAGGACCGCAGCTCTGTTTCGAGCAGCCGCGCCGTCACCTCTGCGCGTGTCGCCTCGCCTGCCCGCTGCCGCAGCCAGCGCGCGTGGGACAGCGCCATCGCTGCTTCTTCGTGGCGACCTTCGTCCGACAACAGCGCGCCGAGCAGCGTGAACGTTCGCGCGCGCCACTCGTCGTGCGAGCATGCCTGCCGCAAGAGCACGATCGCGCCGCGCGCGTCCCCGCGCTGACGCAGCTTCCGCGCCCGGTGGATCAATGCCTCGACGGGGTCGAGCTCGCCTTCTGGCCGATGCTCCGTCCGTTCTTCGCGGACGACGACGGGGCCGCGCACACTTCGACCACCCTTCCGGCTCATGGCGGACCTTCCAGCAGGGCCCGTTCCAGCTGGCGGCGCCGGGCTCAGGGGGGGTTCCGCAAACGTCGCGCGTGAAAATTCATGCTCCTGTGCATCGACCGCATCGCGGTTGATGCATCAGAGGTCCAGGGCTGGCCCTGGTTCGGGTCGAGGGGCGAACAGCCCCTCGTCGGGTCCGGGGTGAAACCCCGGCGCTACGCTGTGGAACGACTCTCAGGACGACTTCATCGTCCCGAACACGTAGTCCCAGAGCGGCGACGAGACGCCCCAGCGTGCGGGGGTGCCGGTGTGGTGGTGGATCATGTGGTGGCGCTTGATCCACTTGCCCCAGCGCGAGCTCATCCGGAAGTGGTGGATCGCGTAGTGGGTGCCGTCGTAGACGAGGTAGCCGGACCCGAAGCCTGCGAAGAGCGGATCTGCGAGCACGGGGCCCACGATCGCGCGGAACAGCAGGTAGAACGCCACGCCGAGCGGGATGCTGGCTCCGAGCGGAAACACGAGCCGATCTGCGTCCTGGGGGAAGTCGTGGTGGACGCCGTGCAGGACGAAATGCACCCGCCGCTGCCAGAGCTTGGGCCCTACGTAGTGGAAGACCCAGCGGTGCAGGACGTACTCGGCAAACGTCCACGCGAAGAGGCCCAGCAAGCCGAGCGACAAACCGACGCCCAGCCCGACGCCGTTCTCGTAGGCACGGAACGCGAGGTAGCTGTAGACCGGGATCCAGAACACGAACGGCGTCGCCGGGTGGATGCGGGAGAACCGCTCGATGAGCGGGGTCTCGAACATCCGGCAGGTGGCCGGCTTCGACGATCCGACGCGATCCGGGGCCATGGAGACCATGGCCCCGACTCCTAACGCATTCCGGAAAGAATCGCCAGAGTACGAGAAGACGCGCAATTCCTGCCGAATCGCGAGCTAACGCACCTTTTCGCCGCCCCCGCGCCAGCGCGGGACGAGGTCTGGGAAGCGCGGAAGCCGCTTCGACGAATCTGGGAGAGATTTCGCGAGCTTGTGCTGCGGAGTCGAGGTGCGACGCGAGAGATGCGGAGCGCGAAAAATTCCTCGCGTCCCACCTGAGGGACGCGGGGCAACGGCTCAGAAAGAGGCCTCGTAGAGCGCGCGGAGGTCGTCCCGGGTGCAGGCGCGCGGGTTCGACTGGTGGCAGGCGTCCTGGAAGGCCAGATCGGCGAGCCGGTCGAGGTTCGCGCGTGGCACGCCCGCCTCCGAGAGCGTCGCTGGCAAGCCCGTCCGCTCGCGCAGCCGGCGCACGGCCTCGACACATCCGGCCGGGCTCGCCTCGCCGCCGAGCAGGACCGAGACCTCCGCGAGCCGTGCCCCCGCGACCTCCGCGTTGAACGCGCACACGGCCGGCAGGCAGAGCGCGTTTGCGAGGCCGTGGTGTGTCCCGTGCTCGCTCGACAGCGGATGCGCGAGCGAGTGACACGCGCCGAGCCCCTTCTGGAACGCGACCGCGCCCATCATCGCCGCCTTCATCATCCCGCCGCGCGCCTCGAGGTCGTCGCCGGCCTTCACGGCCCGCTCGAGGTAGCGCCCCACGTGCCGGATCCCTTCGAGCGCGATCCCGTCCGCCATCGGGTGATCGCCCTTCGCCACGTACGCTTCGAGGCAGTGCGTGAGCGCGTCGATGCCCGTCGCGGCCGTGAGAAACGCCGGCATCGAGCGCGTGAGCTCGGGATCGAGGATCGCCGCGTTCGCGAGCAGGTGCGGCGAGAAGATGACGGTCTTCCGGTGGTTCGCGTCGAGCGTCACGACGCCCGAGCGCCCGACCTCGCTGCCCGTGCCGGCCGTCGTGGGCAGCGCGAGCATCGGCGGCACGTTCGCCGTGATGTGCCGGTCGCCGCCGATCGCGTCGTCGTACTCGGCGAGCGGGCGGTGGTGGTGGATGCCGAGGCGCACGAGCTTGCCCACGTCGAGCGGCGAGCCGCCGCCGACTGCGATCAAGAGGTCCGCCCCCGCGTCCTTCCACGCGCGCACGCCGTCGTGCACGTTCGCCTCGATGGGGTTGCCGAGCACGCCGTCGAAGACCGTCCACGCGATCCCCGCCTCGCGCAGCGACGCTTCGATCGGCGCGAGCAGCCCCGCGCGCACGACGCCCTTGTCCGTCACGACGAGCGCGTGCTTGCTGCCGAGCCGGCTGGCTTCGGCGCCCGTCTGCTTCGCTGCACCCGCCCCGAACACGATGCGCGTCGGGAAGCTCCAGATCGACAGGTGTCCCATGCTCTTGCCGCCTTCGTCCTCTCAGATCGACTCGAAATACCGCGCGAGCTCCCAGTCCGTCACCGCGCGCTCGCTCTGGCGCACCTCCCACTGCCGGGTGCGCACGTAGTGATCGACGAACCCTTCGCCGAGGATCTTCCGCATGCGCTGGCTCTCCGCGAGCAGCGCCGTGGCCTCGGCGAGCGTGCGCGGCAGCCGATCACGCCCCTCGCTGCCCTCGCCCGCGTTGCCCGTGATCGGCGCGCCCGGCTCGATCGCGTTCTCGATGCCGTGGATCCCCGCGCCGAGCGTCGCCGCCATCGCGATGTACGGGTTGATGTCCGCCGCCGCCTGCCGCACCTCGACGCGCGCGGACTTCGTCCCGGCGCCCACGATCCGGAGCGCGGTCGTGCGGTTCTCGAAGCCCCACGTCGCCGTGAGCGGCGCCCACACGCCGGGCACGTAGCGCTTGTACGAGTTGATCGTCGGCGACACGAGCGCGGTCATCTCCCGCAGACACGCGATCTGCCCGCCGATGTAGTGGCGCATCAGCCGCGAGATCCCGCCCTCGGACGGCGGCCCCTGGAACACGTTCTCCCCCTCCTTCCAGAGGCTCTGGTGCAGGTGGCCGGAGGAGCCCGGCAGGTTCGCGTTCCACTTCGCCATGAACGTCACGCTGAGCCCGTGCTCGTAGGCGATCTGCTTCATCGCGACCTTGAACAGCGCCGCCTTGTCCGCCGCGCGCAGCGCGTCGTCGTACCGGATCGCCGCCTCGTACACGCCCGGCCCCGTCTCCGTGTGAAACCCTTCGATCTCGATGTCGAAGGCGCGCATGCCGTCGAGGATCGCCGCCACCAGGTCCTTGTTCTGGCCCTCGCGCACCCACGAGTACCCGAACATCCCCGGCGTCAGCGATTCGAGCTTCTGGAAGCGTTTTTCGTGCAGCGACGCGGGCGTCTCTTTGAACAGAAAGAATTCGTACTCGGCCGAGAGCTTCGGGTGATAGCCGAGCGACTCCGCGTGCGCGATGACGCGCTTCAGCGCCGATCGAGGGCACGCCGGGTGCGGGCCGCCATCCGCGTCGCGGAAGTCCGCGAGCATCGCCACCGTGCCCGGCTCCCATGGCACGAGGCGCTTCGTCGACGGATCGAGCACCGCGTGCGCGTCCGGATACCCCGTGTGCCAGCCGGTCAGGCGCGCGTTGTCGTAGAGGACATCGCCGATGTCCCATCCGAAGATGACGTCACAGAACCCGAATCCACTCGACAGCGCCGAGCGCAGCTTCTCCATCGAGACGTACTTGCCTCGCAGCACGCCATCGACGTCGAACCCGCCGATCTTCGCACGTCGAACCCCCCGCCCTTCGAGCTCCCCCAAGAGCTCGTCGTACGACGCTCCACCCATGCCCCACCCCTGCCGCAGTTCGTACCACAGCTTCGCGGCGTGCGCGGGGCGCTACGGGCTCATTCGATGCGCGCGGGAGGTTCGTCCGCGACATGCTCGAGGTCGCTCTTGATGCTCGTCCCGCCGAGATCGACGAGGATCGCGCCGGGCCCCTTTCGCTTGGCTGCGTCGAGGGCGGCCGTGGCGCGGCCGAGTACGTCCGCGGCGCTGTCGGCCGACGGCGGCTTCCAGACGGCCACGCCGACGCTCAACGTGATCGCGTAGCCCGCGTCCTTCGCCGCGGCGGTCATCTGCGCCGCGGCGCGGGTGAGCACGCTCTTCACGGCAGCGCGATCCACGCAGGGCAGGAGCACGGCGAAGTCGTCGTCGCCCCACCGCGCGACCACGTCGTATTGCCTGCGCGACGCGCGCAGCGCTTGGCCGAGCAGCCGCAGGAGCGCGTCGCCCTTCTCCCTGCCGAGCGCCTCGTTCACCGCGCCCATGCCGTCGACGTCCACGCGTGCCACGGCGTACGAGTCCCACACGCGTTGCGCGCGCCGATGCTCGCGCTCGCACTCCTCCTCGAAGCGACGCCGGTTCGCGAGCCCGGTCAGCGCGTCGACGAGCGACACCTCGTCGAGCTTGCGCGCCATCGCCAAAGACGCGCTCTGATCGCGCACGACGTCGATCCGCCCGTGCACCACGCCGTCCTTCACCACGGGCGCGCTCGTCCACACGAACGCGCGCGCCGGCGGTCCCGCGATCTCCAGCGGATCGATCTCCACGCGTGCTGCCGAGAGCGCGCCCTCTTCGAGCGCCGCGAGCGGGCCCTCGAGCTCGGGCGCGCTCTCCCGGATCCGCGCGAGCAGGCTCGCGCGCGTTTGCCCGATGCACGACCCCGGATCGAGCCCGAGCAGCGCGGCCGCGCGTCGCCCCGCGGCGCGGCAGACGAGCCCTTCGTCGAACACGAGCACCGCCTCGTCGAGGACGTCGAGCAGCGTTTCGAGCGCGAGGTCCAGGGGGGTGATCGAGGGCAACGACATCGCGTTGCAGGGTACCACCCGGGGCGCGGTCCGGCCCAACTTCGAGGCTCTGGATCAGGGCGCGACGGAGAGCGTGCGTCGCGACAAGAACCGGAGCAGGTCTTCCTCGCGCCCCTTGGGCCAGCGCCGGTGGAGCGCCGTGCCGACGATCTTGGTGCACTTCTTGTCGAGCGCGCACGAAGGCTCCTCGGCGTTCGCCGCGCCGAGGCGGAGCGCGGTTGTCTCGGCGGCGATCGCGTCGCGCGCGCGGAGCCAGCGCTCGACGGAGGCGCAAGGCGCGATCTGATCACACGCTCGGTACATCACGAACGCCGGCGGCGGCGGACCTGGGCACGACCACGCGGCGCGCGGCGCGTCACTGCCGTACGTGGCGAACGCCGCGACGCGATCGGCGCGCATCATCGCGTACGTCGCGGCCATGTGCCCTCCGTGCCCGGCGCCGACGGCGTAGATCCGGCGACGATCGACGTGTCCACGTGCCGTGAGCACCGACACGAAGTGGTCGGTGGTGGCGACGTCGACGTTGTCCTCGCCGGTGTAGTCGACGTCGAACATGGCGCCCTCGCGGTTGCCGTGCAGGGCGCGGCCTTGCGGGGAGAGCACGAGGAAGCCTGCGTGCGCCGGGTCGCCGGTCAGATCGAAGCGGGCGGCGAGCTTGCGGAGCGAGGTCTCCTTGTCGACGCTGCGCGGGTTGTCGCCGGCGTCGTGGAAGAAGACGATCAGCGGCACGGGCGCACGTGTCTCGATGCCCTTGGGCGTGATGACGCACGCGTAGCGCGGCGCGCCTGCGGCGTCCTGCCATTCGAGGACCTCGGCGCCGGGGCAAGGTGGCCTTCCGAGCGTGCGCTTGATGTCGCGATCGGGCAGCCCGTCGACCGCGACGCAGCTCCCTTCGGTGGGCGGGCGCGTCACGGGCTTGGCCGCGGCCGAAGCGGTCAGGGTGGGAACCGGCGCGGCGCCGCCGTCTTTGCGCCCCGCATCCCTGGCGCTCGCGTCGCTCGCGGCGGCGTCGGGGGCGGCCGCGTCGCGATCGAAGACGCCGAGCAGATCACCGCCGTCGACATCGGAGGAAGGCAACGAGCAGCCCGCGCCGAACAAGGATGGGATGGCGAGCGGCGCGGCGAGAGCGAGCGCGCAGGCGAGGATCCGGAGCCGCACGGGCGACACTCTAGCCAAGAAGAGCGCTCCGCGAAGCGTCAACGCACCGCGAAACGGATCCGGGTGCGTTGAGAGAAAGGGAAACGTGCCGGGATGCGGACGCGGGGGGCGTTGAGAGAAAGGGAAACGTGCCGGGATGCGGACGCGGGGGGCGTTGAGAGAAAGGGAAACGGTCCGGGAGTCGGATCCGCGGGCGTTGCGACGACGGGAAACGTGTCGGGGTTCGGAAGCGCGGAGCGTTGAGAGAAAGGGAAACGGTCCGGGATCCGGATCTGCGGGTGTTGCGACGACGGGAAACGTTCCCTGCTGCGGAAGCGGGGGTCGTTGAGAGAAAGGGAAACGCTCGTTGCAACGAAGTGCGGTGCGTTTCCACGCCTGGAAGGCAGGTTCAGGCGGTGGGCAGGCCTTCGAGCCATGCCATCGCCTCATCCAGGGACAGGACACGGTTCGCTTCCCGGAGGGCACGCCACTCTTCGCGCAGGTCGCTCGTGATGACCCGGGCTGAAGGATCAGGCTCCACGAGGAGGGAGATGAGCCAGTCCGTGGTCATGGGCATGTCGCCGGGTGGAACTTCGAACCCCTTGCGGAGCATACCGCCGAGCGTCCTCTGCTTTGCCTGTTCCCACGCTGCGTGTGTCGGATATCGCTCGTAGAGCGTATCGGCCCATGCCGCGGCGCGTGTCTGGTCGAGCTCGAGCTTCGCTAGCTCGATACCGAGTTGCTCCAAGAAGTCGTCGAACCTCTTCGGGGAAAACGCAGCGCCGGTCGAGACACGCATCTGGCGCCGCCGCTCCAGGTAGACCTGCGGGTGGATCACGAGGGTCACGCCCTTCTCGCGCGCGAGAAGGGCGATCTTCGTCAGATCGGCGACGCTGCGCGCGCAGTTCGTGTCGATCCAGAGCTGCATCGGCTACTTCGTCTCGTCCGTGCCGGGGAACCCCAACATCTTGTCGAGCTCTGGAGCGGTCCACGCTTCCCAGCGCCCCTTCTCCTCGGAGCGCAGGAACCAGAGGTAACCACCTGCTTGCAACCCGAGGTTGTCGAGCATGATCTTCGGCAGCTTCGTGTAGCCCTCCGGCGTGACCCACTGATCTTCGGCGCCACGCGCGCGTGCACGCTCGCGGAGGTCGGCGCCGACGAGGTCGGATGGTTGCCGCTCGACCGACGTTGCTCCCTCCGGCGATCGGCTGAAGCGAACCACCTCGGGCCCATCGAAGATCGGGACGTGGCTCTCCAGGATGATCTGGTCGACGAGCCCGCTCCGCACCTGCTCGCGTAGCACGTCGCGGAGTAGCTCCTGGTAGGTTGGATCGAGGCTGATCTCCGGCTCCTCGATGGCCACGATGGCCGCGCGCGACGTGAGTACGGCGGCGCAGAGGGCCACGACCTGCTGCTCACCCGAGCTCAGCTCGGAGACCCGAAGGATCTGCTTGCCGCGGATCTCGAAGCGGAGATCGGCACCGCCGTCGGGCATGCGCAGGATGTTGACCTCGCGGCCTGAAAGCGTCTTGAAGCGGGATATGAGCTGCGTGAAGGCGCGCCAGCGCTCCGTGTCGAGAGGGTCGAGGGAGGTGGCGAGATCGAGGAGACGTTGCGCGAGAGAGTTCGAGAGGGGGCTTTCGGGCGCGTCGGATCGAGGCCTGGAGTTAACGCCAAGGCGGTGCTCGCGCCGGCGTGCGTCCAGGCGAAACAGTGGCCGGCTGCCCGGACCATGGGGGGCATCCAGAAGGTTGACGAGAGAAGCCCAATCCTTGCCGTCATCACCCTCTCCCTCCATCGAGATCGAGCACTGGTTGCCGACGGGCGTCAGACGGACCGCGTACCGCGCCTGGCCGTTTTCCAGTTGGACCTCGATCCGGAGAGGTTCACGAACACCAGGCGGCCAATCTCGGGAGGAGACCACGAGCCCGGAGTAGGCACCCTCGAATCCCCAGCCGACGACCAGCGTGTCCTTCGGGCCGGGATGGAGCAGCCAAGTGATCGCCGCCCGAAAGAACAACTCCAGCGCCGCCAGCGCGTTCGACTTCCCGCTCCCGTTCCCCCCGTGGAACACCGCGACCTCGTCCGCCGCGCCTCCCGGCGACGCGAGCGGGATCTCGGTCGGGCCGTGGAACGTGCGGAAGTTCTGCACGACCAGCCGGGAGATGCGGAGCGACGGCGTGGCGCGGGAGGTCACGCGCGAAGCAGAGCAACGGCCGGAAACCGGGTCAAGATGCAACCCCCGCCGACGCCTCCCCTCCGTCCGCGCCCTCGCTCTCGAAATCGCCGTCCCCCCACCTTGAAAGACCAGGCTGACTGGCTAGGTTGCCCCGACTCATGGACCTCTTCGACGGCATCCTCGGCGCCCTTCTCCTTGCTCTCGTGGCTTTCCAGACCTGGCTCACGGTCCGGGTCTTCAAGAGCCGCCTCTTCGAGCGCAAGCAGAAGATCCTGCAGGCCCAGCTCATCTGGCTCCTGCCCATCATCGGCGCCGGCCTCGTCTTCACGGTCCTCATGGAGGAAGAGCGCAGCCACAAGCCGCCTCCCTCGCAGCTCTCCTGAGCTGACTGGAAACTTCCGCGACCACCCTCCCCCCTCGCGCTCGATCCGCCCCCGGATCGCCCCCATTGTAACGACCACCCGCGGCTCATGTTGAGTGGTGCTGGCGTTCGGCGCTAAGGTGGCGCCGATGTCCATCACGCCCGGTACACTCCGAGCCGAGTTGGAGGCGCGTCGAGCCTCCGGACGCACCTTCGATCTGAAAGAGTCGCTCTCTGTCCTCGTGCCGCTGTGCACCGAGATCCAGGAGCTGCACCGCGAGGGCAAAGCGCTCTTCGTTCACCCCTCCGCCGTCCTCTACACGGGCAGCGCCGTCAGCTTGCTCGAGGACAAGGCCGAGGCGCTCCCCGTGCTGCCGTCCGATCGCGCCTGCATCGCGCCCGAGTCCCGCAAGGGCACGCCCGGGGACGCGCGCGCGAGCGTCTTCAGCATCGGATCCATCCTCTACGAGATGCTCACCGGCGGCAGCGTCGGTCCGGGCATGAAGCGGCCCACGGACGTCGTGCCCGACCTGCCCGCCGCGCTCGAGATGATCCTCGGCAAGGCGCTCGTCGCCGACGCGAAGCACCGCCCCGCCGATCTCGGCGCGCTCGCGCAGGCGCTGCACAACGTCGCGCCCGGCGCCTCCGTCGCGCCGCCGCCCACCGACGCGGGCCTCGACGACGGCGTCGAGGTCGACGTCGCGATGTCCCTGATCCCGCCGGCCACGACGACCGGCGGCGTCGCGATCCCTGCGGCTCCGCGGGCCCCGAACATCCCCGGCGCGCCCGTGGTCGCGCCCGCGCGGGCCGCTGCGCCCGCGCACGATGGTCCCTTCCCCATCGCCGTCGTCCAGGCGCCGCAGGTCCGCAACGCCAACGATCCCACCCAGCGACTCGCCGACCTCAAGGCCGCGCTCGAGTCGGATCCGCGCCCGCGTTACGTCGTCATCAAGGACGGCATGGATCACGGCCCGTTCTCTGCGGTCGAGGTCTTGCAGCAGATCGCCACGGGCAACTTCACCGGCGACAACCCCTTGCGTGACTCGATCCTCAACGAGGAGAGGTTCATCAAGGACTGGGAGCAGTTCGCGCCGTACGCCGAGCAGGCGAAGCTGAACCGCGACATCAAGCAGGAGAAGAAGAACCTCGAGGCCGTCGTCGTCGCCGAGCGCAAGGGCACGCAGTACAAGGCGCTCATCGGCCTCGCCGTGATCGGCGTCCTCGGCGCGGGTTTCGCGGGCTGGTTGCTCAGCGTGCGCGGCAGCAAGAAGGAGAACAAAGAGGTCCAGGGCGACAGCGTCGTCGCGGTCGAGGTCGACGCTGGGCTCGGCGCGGGCAAGTCCGGCCCTGCGGGTGGCGGCGGCGCGATTGGTGGTGGCGGCGGCGGCAAGTACCCCGTGCTCGGCGGTGGGATGAGCTGCGAGGGCGCGCGCTCGAAGTACATCGAGGACTACAGCAAGGATGCGCCGCCCGACCTCAGCGCGGGCTCGTTCGGCAACGTGCTGAATCGAGGCAACTACCTCAACGCGTGCAGCGTCCCCTCGTCGACCGAGGTGAGCATCTGCGCGGCCATCCAGAACGGGCGCGCGGTGGGTGTGACGGTCTCGTCGAAGCCGTCGAACCCGGGCATCAACTCGTGCATCGCGGGTCAGGTGCGCGCTCTCTCCTTCCCTGCGCATCCGCGCCTCGACGTCACGACAACGACGTTCGCTGCGAACTAGGGCTTGCGGCTCGGGGTTCGTCACCACGTCCCATGACCGAGCCGTTCATCCGCATCGAGGACATCACGAAGAGGTTCGGCGCGCGGACCGTGCTTCGCGGCGTGAACCTCTCCATTCCGCGCGGTTGCCTTTACGGCCTCATCGGGCCGGGTGCGTCGGGCAAGAGTGTCTTGCTCAAGCTCATCACGGGGCTCTATCGGCCGGATGCGGGGCGCATCCTCGTCGAGGGGCAGGACGTGCATGGGATGAGCGAGCTCGAGCTGCAGAAGTTTCGTCTGCGGTTCGGCATGTTGTTCCAGAACAACGCGCTCTTCGACTACATGACGGTGGGCGAGAACATCGCGTTTCCGCTGCGCCGGCTCTTCAACTTGGCCGAGGACGAGATCGCTGAGCGGGTGTCGGAGCGGCTGCGCGTGGTGTCGCTTCCTGGGTTCGAGGAGCGTTTGCCGGCGGGGCTCTCGGGTGGGCAGAAGAAGCGCGTGGGTGTGGCGCGGGCGACGATCACGAAGGCGGAGATCGTGCTCTACGACGAGCCCGCGGCGGGGCTCGATCCCGTGACGTCGCAGCGGATCTTCGAGCTCTTGCGCGACGAGCAGCGCGCTGCGGGGGCGACGGTGGTGATGGTGTCGAGCGATCTCGATCGGCTGCTCACCGTGACGGATCGCGTCGGCATGCTCTACCGCGGGCGACTCGTGTTCGACGGCACGACGGAAGAGGCGAAGACGAGCGAAGACCCGTACGTCCGCCAGTTCGTCCACGGGCTGACGGAAGGGCCGCTCTGAGCGTAGGCCGTCGCGCCGGGGCGCTGCCCCGGACCCCGCGGGGGCTGTTCGCCCCTCGACCCGAACCAGGGCCAGCCCTGGACCTCTGGGCATCGACTGCGCTTCGCGCAGTCGATGCGGGGAAAGTTTTCAAGCTGTCCGCCCCCTCTCTGCAGGGCCAGCCCTGGACCTTTGGTGGAAGAACTGCGCTCCGCGCAGTTCTTCCAACGGGCCGATGGCAAGACCATGGAGGTGGGTCTCGAGTCGGCGACGGTCACGTTGCCCGTCGAGCCGTCGGCGCTGCGGCCTTGACGGGCAAGGTCGTTGCTGGTCTTGACCTGGCCGTTCGATGAACTGCGCATCGCGCAGTTCATCGACCCCGGGTCCAGCGCTTGCGCTGGTCCGGGTCCAGGGGTGGACAACCCCTGGTCGGGTCCGGGGTGAAACCCCGGCGCTACGGCCTCACACGAAGTGAAACCACTGCGTCGGATTCTCCCGCAGGAACGCGCCGAGCTCGTCCATCAAGCGCTGCGCGGCCTTGTCGAGGTCGCTCGCGGTCGGGCGGCGGGGGACGTGGATTGGGGGGAGGACTTTGGCTTCGTAGTGCATGAAGCCGAGGCGGCGCGTGAAGACGGGCATGATGGGCGCTCCGCTCAGTGCGGCGATCGTCAGCGGGCCCTCGGGGACCTGGAAGGGGGCGCCGCAGAGCGTGACCGTGCGCGCGCGCATGCCGGGGGGGACGCGGTCGATCTGCATCGCGACGACGTCGTCTTGTTGCAGGTGGCGGAGCAGCGGGAGGGCGTCGAGCGCAGTCTCGCCGATGTGCACGACCTTGACGCCCGAGCGCGCGCGTAGCTCGTCTTGCATCGCGCGTGCTCGCTCGTCGCGCTCGCGGGCCATCACGACGACCACGTTCTTCGCGCGCACCTTGTGCAACATCGGGCCCGCGACCTCCCAGCCGCCGAGGTGCGCGGTCGCGATGACGATGCCCTTCCCAACGGCTTCGCAGGCCTCGTAGTTGTCGACGCCGAGCGCGTTCGAGAGCAGCCCGAGGGCGCGGCCGCGCGGGGTGCCGAGCAGCATCGCCTCGGTCATGCAACTCGCGTAGTTCGTGAAGACGGCTGCGATGTCGGTGAGCTCTTCGAGCGGAGGACGCGGGCCGAGGATGCGGCGGAGGTTCCGGCGCACGCAGGCGCGCTTGTCGTGGAGGCCAGCGGCGAAGGCGGGGCCGAAGAGCAGCGGGCCGTAGCGGAGGAGGGCTTCGGGTCCGCTCGTCACGGCCTTCACCATGAGCTGGCGGAGGAAGGCGGAGTCGGAACGGAGCTCCTCTGCAATTTTTCGGACGCTGCTCGACATGGGGAGCTCTCCGGCAGCATTAGCAGCTCGTCGCGAGATGTCAGGGAGAACGGAGGGCGCCGCGGCGGCCGGAGCGGACGCGGAGGCGCAGGCGGCAGCGAAGGCGGAAAACGATGTCGATCCTGCGCGCGAAGGCGGCGCATGTGTACAGGTGAAACCGGTGCATGTGTGCAGGGAAAAGGGTTTGCCCGGTGGTTCGTCCGGGCGTTCCGTCACGCTCGGATAGGGGTTTTTCCCACCTGACGGGGCGAACCCGACCCCAAAAGCGGGTTCATTTCGAGGGGGATCTCACGGTAATGGTGGGGCGAGGGGGAAAACCATGAAGCTCTTGCTGGTCGATGATCAGAATGTCGTACGGGAATCGCTGGCCAAGGCCCTGCGGGACGAGCCTGACGTGACGCTCGTCGTAGAGGCAGAGAGCGCACGCGACGCGCTCTCCCAGAAGAACCGGCAACCCTTCGACGTCGTCGTGATCGAGCTGTCACTCGCAGACCGCTGCGGGACCGAGCTCATCCGGCAACTCAAGTCGTTCGGCGAGACGCGCGTGCTCGTACTCTCCACCTTCCGCGACGAGTTCCGCGTAGGCGAAGCGATGCGCGCAGGCGCCGACGGCTACCTGTCGAAGCGCTGCCGCATGAAGGAGCTCATCGACGCAATACGAACCGTCGCCAAAGGCCGCACCGCCGTCTCACCCGACGTGAGCGCAGCCATGGTACGCGCCCTCCAACGCCGCGACGCAGCCCGCGGCGACGTCCTCGCCTCCCTCTCCGAACGCGAACGCCAAGTGTTACGCCTCCTCGCGATGGGCAGCAGCGCAAAGGAAGTCGCCGCCCACCTCGCCATCAGCGTCAAGACCGTCGAAACCCACCGCGCCCGCCTCTGCGCAAAAGTCGCCACCCACAGCGTCGCCGACCTGACCCGCCTCGCCGTGCGAGCTGGGCTGATTGATATCTGACGTCTTGGCTGGCGGCGTCGCGCCGGGGCGCTGCCCCGGGCCCCGCGGGGGCTACGCGCCCCTCGACCCGCGCCAGGGCCAGCCCTGGACCTCAGGGGGAAGAACTGCGCGATGCGCAGTTCTTCCCACAGGCCGATGGCAAGACCATCGAGGGCGTCTCACGCTTCGACGGGCCTTGCCAGTCGAGCCGTCGGCGCGGCTGTTTTGGTTGGCAGGGTCGCCTGTGGTCTTGACCCCGGCTGTTCGATGAACTGCGCTCCGCGCAGTTCATCGACCCCCAGTCCAGCGCGGGCGCTGGTCCGGGTCCCGGGGCGGACAGCCCCGGGTGGGGCCTGGGGCAACGCCCCAGCGAAACGCCCCCCAGCGCAACGGCCCCCAGCCAGCTACCTCGCGCTCACGCCTGGCAGGCGCGCGCCGCCGGTGGGATCTCGTAGTCGCGGAATTCGAATGGATCGCCGAGGCGGCCGTCCATCGCGGCGCGGGCGATGTTGTACATTTCTCGGGCTGTCACGTAATGCACGCGGAAAGCTTCTTGCTTTGCCAGCCATGCGAGGCCCTCGTGAAAGCGGCGTTGTGGGGTGCCGAGCAGGCTCTCGGCTTCGCGCTCGGGGGCGCCGTGCGTCGAGAGTTTTACGAAGACCCATTCGGGTTTGCCGCGTACGGACACGCCCTGATCGATCCAGCTTCTTAGCCGTGACAGCGTTGCTGGGTCGCGGGATGTCAGGGCGCCTGCGTCGATTCGGAGCGGCAGCCCTGGGCCTTGCCGCAGGGATAGCGCGAGGGGGCCTTGCATGCAGAGAACGCGCTCCATGCGCCCGTCGCCTACGCTTGCTGGGCGCCCGCGTTCGTGGGCTTTGCGCTGCTTCACGTCGCCGGAGGGATAGTAGATGCTGTTCACGATGCGCGGCTGCGTTCGGTCTGGCGCGGATGGGAAGGTGAAGTCGGCGTAGCAGCCGAGCTCGTGGAGCAGGTCGAGCTCGTCGTCCACGCCGCAATGGGCGCCGTCGGCGCGTGAATTGGCTAGACACCAGTTGCCGTGGATGAAGGACCATCGGTCTGCGCCGCGCACCCGTGGTACGAGGCCGTGGCGGCCGAGGGATGCGAGTGTCTCCTCGAACTTTTCGCGCAGCGTGCTCCGCGTGTCTCGGTCGTGGTGCAGGTGCACCTCCACCTCGCCGAGACCCATCGCCACGAGCTCTGCGATGGGCTCGACGAGGGGGGGAGCGTACTGGTCGCCTGGGTAAAAGAACGTGTGCCGTGGGGGCCGGCCGTTTGCGTCGCGGCAGGATGCGGCGAGTGCGGGATATCCGCGCCGCCATGTGCCGACGCGGGCGAGGCCGCGCGAGAGCGGGGCTGCGCCGGGGGCTTTGGCGTCGCCGGTCCAGAGTGGCTCGAAGTGATCGCAGATCGCTACGAGCACGTGCTTCGGCCGCGCGACCTCGCCGAAGACGAGCCGCTCGACGCTGCGGACCAGCCGCGCCTCGGCCCAGCTTCCCATCCAGGGTGCGAGCTTTTCGGCCCATGGCGCGATTCGGCCCGCCACTGCTTTTTGCGCGGCCTCTGCCTTCATGCGCTCGCCCTCCCCTTTGGCGTGCGTCCTTCTGGGCGCACGTCGTTCAGCACGACGCCGAACATGCGCCGGTCGCCGAGCTGCTTCGCTGCGCGCGACAGCTCGCTGCCCTTCGTCATTCCCGCGCGGGCGAGCAGGATGCAGACGTCGCTCACGTCCTCCAGCACGTTCGCGTCTCCGGAGTTGAGCACTGCGCAGCCGTCGATGACCACGTAATCGTAGGTCTCCTTCAGCGCGCGCACGGCCCCCTCGAACCACGTCGAGTGCAGCGCCGTCGGGAAGGCTGCTTCCGTCGCCGGCTCGGCGAGCACGTAGAGCGAGGCGCCGATGCGCAGCACGCTCCAGGGCTCCCACCGACCGCTCATGTGCCGGCGGAGCTGCCCTGAGAAGCCCATCTCCTCGGGCACGCGCAGGCCTAGCATCGAGGCGAGCCGCGGCCGACCGAGGTTGCCCTCGACCAGCACGACGCGCGCGCGCTCCGCTTCGGCCAACGTCATCGCGAGCCGCGCTGCGACGGCGCTCTTGCCCTCGCCGATCCCTGGGCTCAGCACGCTCACCACGAGCGGCGCCTCGCCTCGCCTCTGCTCCAGCCGGTGCCGCAGCACGCGGAGCGCGCCGAGCACCGCGGGGGGCGCGCCTCGCACGAGCTCGAGCGCCCCTTCGTTTTCTGGGTCGAAGGGCATCCCCACGACCTCGACCTCCGGCGCGAGCATCATCGCGCCTGCGTCGGGGTCCCGCAGCGAGAGCGCGGCTGGCTCGCTCTCCGCCGGCTCGTCTGCGGCGTCTTCGTCGACGAGCTCGGCGGGCGGGTCCTCGGCCGGCGGCTCCTCGGCCGGCGGCAGCTCGCTCTTCGCCTTCGCGAGGTAGTCCGCGAGCGTCGCGCCGTAGGGCAGCGTTTGCATGCGGATTCGCTTGGGCGGCAGAGGCTCGTCCTCGATCACCGGGCCGGACGGCGGCGCGCCGAGCGGCATCACGCAGGGTTCGTCGGAGAGCGGCGCGTCTGCGTCCTCGAATCCGATTTCAATGGATCCGCTGTCCGGCGGCCGGCTCTTCGGGCCTGGGTCTTCGGGCCTTCGGGACGACGGCGGCGGCGGCTCCCAGGATTCGCGTTTGGCGAGCGCGGTGCTCGTCTTCGGCTCCGGGATGTGCGGCACCGACACGAGTAGCGGCGGCTCGCCGAGCGCTTCGACGTCGCCCTCGTCGAGGATCGTCTCGCACAGGAGGACGCGCGCGCTCGCGTAGCCGAGCGCGAGGAACAGCGCGACGAACGATCCGGCGAAGAACACGCGGCCGCGCCCGCGATCCGGCTTCACCGGCAGGTATGCCGGATCCGCCACGACGAGCGCTTCCTGGGCTTCCTCCTCCGCGGCCGACGCGGAGAGGCTCGCGCCGCGCTCCTTGTCCTGCACCTTGCGGAAATGGTCGCGGGCACGCTCCAGATCGAGCCGCAGCTTGTGCCACTCGGTCTCGAGCTCCACGATTTCGGGATCCGTCGTCTCGGTGGCGGGCGCCGTCGCCGTGCCCGTGCGCGCTGCCGTCCCGGTGTTCGGGCCCGGGCTCGTGTTCACGGCCCTGCCGCGCGGCGCGGCCGTCCTGCGGGCCGAGATTTGCGCGGCGATCGAGCGGCGCTCCTCCTCGAGCACCGCGCGGCGCGCCGGATCGATCCCCTCCCCCTCGGCCGGCGCCGGCGCGACGCCGCCCGATCGCAGGAGCTCCAGCGTCTTTTCGGCCGTGACGAGTGCGCTCCGCGCGCGCGTCACCTTCGATTGCGCCGAGATCGCGTCCGGGTGCACGGGCGTGACCTTCTGCAATTTCGTCGCGAGATCCGTCTCCGCCGCGACGAGCGCGGCCGCGGCCGCGTCCCTCTGTTTTTGCGCGTCCGTCAGGTTCACGGGCAGCGGCGGCGGCGCGCCCGGTTTGCCCGGGCCGGCGAGCTCGGCGTCGATCTGCGCGAGCCTTTGCAAGAGCCGCGCGAGCACCGGATCCACGGGCGCTTTTTCCCGGGCCGCCTGGGGCGCGCGGTTCGCTGCGCTCGGCTGCGGGGCCGGCGTCGCCGCGCCCGGCTGCGGGGCCGTCGGGGCGTAGGGCGAGTCATTGATGCCCCACGTGAATTGCGGGTGCTTGGCGAGGAACCGCGCGAGCGCGCGGCTCGCGTCCTCGACGGCGTGATTGGCCTCGTCGAGCTCGCGGCGCAGGACGTCGTGGTTCAGCGCGGCCGTCGTGAGGTTGTCTTTGCTGTAGTCGCCGATCATCACCTCGGCGATGCGCCTCGTCACCGACTGCGCCGTGGCCGGATCGTAGTGCGAGAACGACAGCGCGAACGTGTCCTGGGTGCGCGCGCGGAAGGAGACGTTTTTCTGCATCTCCGCCACGGCCTCGAGCATCGATTTTTCCGCGAGCTCGGGATAAAGATCGAACTCCTGGATGATCGACGTGAGCGTGCCGCGCGAAAGGACGATCTCCTTCAATCGCGGGCCGAGCCGCGCCGCGCGTTGCGCCGCGCTCTCGCCCTCCCGCCCACCGCGGACGACCTCGCGGTACACGACCGTCGTTTCGCTCCGGTAAATGCGCTTCGTGGAGAGCGCGAGCAAGAGCGAAGCGACGACCAGCGCCGCGGCGATGGCGATTGTGCTCCGCGCGTACCTGCGCGTTCGTTTCATGAGGACGACGAGCCGCGCGAGGCGCTCGCGCGGTGTGCTCTCGGTGCTCAGGCGGACCATCTGCTCCCTCCACGCTCGGGCGCGAGCAGCCTTCCGGCAATGAACATGCTCGGCGCCTCCTCGCCCCGTTCGTTTGTCGAGAACATACAATTCAACCCATGACGTGCAGAACGGCCCACACGATCGGGAAGAGCAAGAGGCAAGCTGCGCAGACCGTCGCGGCCTCGCGGGCGCCGATGTGCACCGAGAAGCGCGGGTCCTCCGCGCGCGCGGCCTGGTAAAGCGCCGCGGAGGCGCCCAGCATCATGTAGAGAAACTCCTTGTACGACCACGACAGGAAGAAGATCCCGACGTATGCCCCGATGAGCGAGATCGCGATGGCCGGCGCGATGCGACGGAGATCCGCGTCCACGTCGTACGAGCCGAACCAGAGCTTCAAGGGGACCTTGATGGCGCCGTAGAGCACGAGGGAGAAGAGGCAAGCCCCGATGATCCCCGTCTCCGCCGCCGCGAGCAGGTAGCTGTTGTGGGCGGTGAGGCCGCGCGTCGATTCGTCGGCGAACTGGCCGACGCCGAAGCCGATCCCCTTGGATTTGCGGATCATCGTGAGCGCCTCGGCCACGAGATCGAGCCGTTCGTCCGCGGAGGCCTCGGCCTCCGCCCCGCTCCGACCGCCGAGCATGAGCACGGGCGGAAACGCGATGCAGCCAATGACGACGCCGAAGACACCCGCGCGCCGGATGAACGCGAGCCCCATCACGACGAGGAAGACGAGGACACCCATGCGCGACTGGGAGAGGACGATCATCACGACGAACGCGAGCGCGATGAAGAGCGCCGGGACGACACGGAAGATGGACCCGATTGCGGAGAGAAATCCGTCCGTGAGCAGGATCGGCAGCCGGAGCGACGCGGCCGTCGGCTTCTGGTTCGGATCCCGGGACGAGCGTTTTCGTTCGGCGAACGCGAGCGCGAAGGGCAAGGCCATCACGGCGGCGAGCGAGAGCTCGTTCGGATCGGCGAGCGTGCCGCGATAACGTACGCGGCCCCCGATCGTGGCCGTGCCGAACGGACCGACCCGCTCGCAACGGTAATTCACGTCGGGCAGGCCGTCCTTTCGACAATCGAGCGCGTTCTCGCAGCCGCGCCCGTCGTACTGGAGCGCGCCTTTGCCTTCCCAGTCGCCCTTGTCGGCGATCATGCATCCATAGGGGCCCTGCGACTGGGCGAGCGCGACGCCCGTGGCGAAGATCATGCAAAGGAGCAGCGTCCAGGCAAATCGCCGGAGCCCCTTCGTCGTGCCCAGGCCGAGCGCGATCACGCCGAAGATGCAGAGCACGATGGCGAGCTCCGTCCCCTCCGTTTGCAGGACCGCGGGCCTGCGCACGAGCGTGACGAGCGCTCCCCACAGGAAAAACGCGAGGACGAACGGGGCGTGGGGCGGGAGATCGACCCGGGCACGACCCCGCAGGACGTCCGCGACGAATGCCACGGTGAAGAGGGCGAACACGATATAGAGGAGCGGCAGCCCGGCGAGGGCCGGCACGAACTCCTGGGGCTTCAAGACGACGAGCGCGCAGAGCACGCACACGATGATCGCGGCCATGTCCCCCGAGGGCGCGCCTTCGATTCTGCTTTTCGCGGCGCGCGGCCTCTTTCGTAGCAGGCGACGGCGCTCCGAGCATTCGGGATCACCCTTTGCCACGGGTGGGCGTGCTCGTCGGAGGAATGCGATGCATGTGCACGAAAAGAAGAGAATCGCCCGGGGCGTGAAAGGACGATTCGTGCGGGGATGCCTGGCCCTCTTGGGGCTCGTGGTCTCGGCGAGCTGCGGCGGCGCGCGCCCGACATACGATTACACGACGGAGCTGCGCGTCATGCGGACGTACACCGTCGGCGCCGGGGACGTGCTCGAGGTGCGCGTCTGGCACAACGAACAGCTGAGCCGCAGGGTCACGGTGCGCCCCGACGGTTTCGTGACGCTCCCGCTCGTCGGCGATATCGTTTGTGGTGGAAAGACCGTGGAGCAGATCAGCAAGGAGATCACGGCGAAGGGCCAGCAGTTCTACACGGAGCCGCTCGTCGTCTCCGTCGAGGTCGCGGAGCTGCACAGCTATCGGATTTACGTGCTCGGCGAGGTCACGCGGCCGGGCGAGTTCACGCCGACGGGGCAAGTCACGGTGCTGCAGGCGATCGCGCTCGCCGGTGGATTCACGCGGTTCGCGGCGCCGAACGAGATCGTGATCGTGCGCAAGGACGCGCACGGCGAGCGGCGGATCCCGTTTGCGTTCACGGCCGTCGTGAAAGGCGGCGATCTTCGTGAGAATTTGCCGCTCCTGACGAATGACACCGTTGTCGTACCGTAGCGCACCTGGTCATTCGAGAGTGCACCCCGACGTTCCAGCCGAGGTGCATGATTCCGACAAAAAGCCGTCGTTGTGGGCGAATCGTAGTGAGATTCACCCATTACGGACATTTTTCGGCGTCGACACAGATCGGTATTGACACCAATCACGAAAAAAAGGAAGGTCGGCAATCCCTGGGGTTCCGGGACCCGTCCGCTCCGACCTTTTTTTGTCATCGAGGTGTCAGCCCATGCGTAATCGTCGCCTTGCCACGCTCGCTCCCCTGACGTTCCTCCTCGCCGCCTGCGCCGTGGATGGCCAGGACGTCGAGAATCAGGCCGCTTCGCAGGACGTCTTTGCCAACCGCGACGAGCAGGCGATGAAGCTCGCCGGCGATCTCGGGGTCGAGCGGGTCGCGGAGCGAGAGATCGCCCGGGGCGCCGGCGACCTCAAGGTCGAGCGCGTGCACATCGACCAGGCCGGCGAGGCCGTCACGCGCGTCGCGCAGTCGATCGACGGCATTCCGGTCTTCGCTGCCAACGCCGTCGTCGAGCTCAATCACCGCGGCGAGGTGAAGCAGGTGCACGATTACCTCGAGCGCAACCTGCGCGTCGAGCCGGCCACGATCTCCGAGGCCGAGGCGATCAAGATCGCCTACGGCGCCGTGGACGGCGTGGTCTCGCGCACGAAGAAGGCGGACCTGCAGATCCTGCCGCGCAAGCAGCTCGGCGCGGTCGTGACGCACCGGATCCAGCTCGAGGCGACGAACCACGACGGCACGCCCTCGATGCCCGTGATCTTCGTCGACGCGCGGACGGGCGAGGTCGTGAACAGCTACGACAACCTCCAGACCGCGAAGAACCGCAAGACGTACACGGCGGGCAACAAGACGACCCTGCCCGGCACGCTCGTGCGCTCCGAGGGCCAGGCCGCCGTCTCCGATGCCGTCCTCAACGCCGCGCACGACAACGCGGGCATCACGTACGACTTCTACTTCAACAACTTCGGCCGCGACAGCTACAACGGCTCGGGCGCCACGCTCACGTCGAGCGTTCACTACAGCAACAGCTACGTGAACGCCTACTGGGACGGCACGCAGATGGTGTACGGCGACGGCAACGGCACCGACTCCTCGGCGCTCACGGTGCTCGACGTCGTGGGCCACGAGCTCTCGCACGCGGTCACGGAGTACGGCTCGGGCCTCATCTACCAGAACGAGTCCGGCGCGCTGAACGAGGCGATGTCCGACATCTTCGGCGCCTCGATCGAGGCCTACCGCGACGGCGTGGTCTCGGGCAACACCTGGAAGATCGGCGAGGAGTGCTGGACGCCGGGCACGGCGGGCGACGCGCTCCGCTACATGAATGACCCGGCGATCGCGGGCGATTACGACTACTACCCGACGCGCTACACGGGCACGTCGGACAACGGCGGCGTGCACTGGAACTCGGGCATCGCGAACCTCGCGTTCTACCTCGCGGTCATGGGCGGCTCGCACCCGCGCGGCAAGACGAGCAACGTGGTCGCCCCGCTTTCGTCGAACGCGGTGGAGAGCATCCAGAAGGGCGCGGCGATCTTCTACAAGGCCAACACGTCCTGCCTCGGCGCGAGCGCCAAGTTCAGCGACGCGCGCTCCTGCACGGTCGCCGCGGCGAACGAGCTCTACGGCGCGGCCGCGGCCACGACGATCGGCGACGCCTGGACCGCGGTCGGCGTGGGCGCCGCTCCGACGTACGCGCTGATCGGCCAGGTGAACAGCATCTCGGTCGGCTCGAAGAAGTGGAGCACGGCGTATACGCAGGTGACGCCGGCCGGCTCGAAGGCGCTCAAGATCGAGATCTCCGGCGGCACGGGCGACGCCGACCTCTACGTGCGCTTCGGCAGCGCGCCGACGACGTCGGCCTACACCTGCCGCCCGTACCTCTCGGGCAACAACGAGGTCTGCGAGTTCGTCCCGCCGCAGAGCGGCACGTACTACATCAAGCTCTACGGCTACTCGGCGTCGTCGGGCATCACGCTCAAGACCTACTCCGCGCAGTGAGCGGCGCCGGGCGCGCGTTGCCTGGGCAAAACCTGGGCACGCGCGCCCCCCTTCATTCCACCCCGAAGACCTTCTTCACCTCGTCGACGGGCGTCTCCAGCCACCGCGCGCCCATCTCGTCGTTGCACGAGAGCGTCCGCGAGATCATGCGATCCACGTAGAGCATGCCGCGCAGGTGATCCACCTCGTGCTGCAGGATGCGCGCGGGCCAGCCCCTCGCCTCCCAGCGCAGGGGCTCGCCCTTCTCGTCGAACCCCGTCACCTCCACGGAAAAGTGTCGCTCGACGAGCGCCATGTAGCCCGCGACGGACAGGCAACCCTCGAAGTAGGTCGCCGTCTCCTCGCCGATCACGCGCAGCTCGGGGTTGAAGATGACGGTCAGCGGGAACGGGGCGCGGCCGCGGTCTTCGCGTTGCTCTTTCGTGAGGCGCGCCATGCGGGCGTGATCGTCCTCGAGCACGATCACCTGAAGGCCCACGCCGATCTGCGGGGCGGCGAGGCCCACGCCGGGCGCCTGGCGCATCGCCTCGACCATCTTCTTCACGAGCAGGCGGCTGTCGCGGCTCTTGATCTGATCCCTCTCGACCGGCGCGGCGACGGCGCGGAGGACGGGGTTACCGGCTTGCACGATCCTGGGCTTCGACATCGGGACGCGGGATCGTGCCCTCACCCGCGCGTCGGGCGCAAGGAACCGGCCACGCCGAGCAAACGCGACGCCCCGCGGCCGAGCTTTTCCGCCGCGCGGCTCTTCCACGTCGCTTCGGGCAAACGGGGCGAAGGCTCGGTCCAGGCGAACGCGTCGAGCCACGCCTCCCAGGGCGGCCGCCGGAGCACGCCGCCGAGGTCGAAGAGCGTGAGATCCTCGATGCCCGCCGCGCGCGCGATGGCCACGTCGTCGGCGAGCTCCGTGGCCGAGCGGTACGTCGCCTCGTCGCCGAGCGCGCCCTTCCCCACCGCCCCGAGCGACACGCCCGCCCGCGCCCCGAAGCGCGCCGCGGCGAGGCGGCAAAAAGACGCGAGCAGGGGCCGCACATCGTTGCGGGTCAAAAGGCCACGCGAATAGCCTTCGAGCAACGTGGTGTAGACCATCACGCTCGCATGATCCCAGGGGATGGAGCGGACGGGCGTGCCGAGCCATCGTTCGAGCCCCGACATTTCGTCGTCAAACAGAACGAGCGGGATCACCGCGGCCGAGACGCGGATCGGCGTGGGGACGCGCGCGCGCAGATCCCGCACGAGCGCGCCCAGGATCGCCTCGCCGTGGTCCGGCGGGGGCGCGCTCCTCGCCGGCGGGCTGGGGGGCGCGCGGAACCCGAGCATGCGGCGGAGCCGGTCGATCGGCGGCTCGAGATCGAGGGCGATCTCCTCGGGCAGCGCGGAGGCCCGGTCGAGCTCGTCCACGAGCGCGCGGACGTACGAGGCGAACCGCGCCGCGTTGTCCACGCTCGCCCAGCGCCCGGCCGCGTCCGCGAGCATCGGCCAGACCGCGAAGGAGAGGCCCGCGTCCCTCGCCGCTCGCGCGAGCTGCACGAGATGGGCGCGCGGGCCCGGCTGCGCCGCGACGATGAGCCCGATCTTCCGCTGCGCGAGCGCGGCGAGCACGGCGGGCGACGCGATCTCGGCGTGCGTCACCATCTCGCACCAGATTCGCAGACCTCGCGCGGCCGTCATCCCCTCCGAACCCTCGACCCGGGTGGTGCGGATCGATAAACTCTACGGCCATGAAGATTCTCTACGGGGTGGTCGGCGAGGGCATGGGGCACGCGATGCGGTCGCGCGTGGTGCTCGAGCACCTGGTCGAGCAGGGGCACGAGATCGAGATCATGGCCTCGGGGCGGGCGGCCGAGTTCCTCACGAAGCGGTTCGAAGGCGTGAACAAGATTCACGGCTTCCACATGATCTACGAGGAGAACCGCGTTCGTCGTGGCAAGACGTTCTTCTCGAACGTGACGCAGGGCGCGGCGGGGTTGCCCAAGAACATCGCGGCGTACTTCGAGCTCATCCAGGCGTTCCGCCCCGAGGTCGTGATCAGCGATTTCGAGTCGTGGACCTACCTGTTCGCGAAGACGCACGGGCTGCCCATCCTGTCCGTCGACAACATGCAGATCATCAACCGGTGCACGCACGGGCCCGACATCATCCGCGGCGACGAGGCGGACTTTACCGTGACGCGCCTGTTCATCAAAGGAAAACTGCCGTTCTGCGACCATTACCTCATCACGAGCTTTTTCCGCCCGCCGATCCGCAAGCCGAGGACGACGCTCTATCCGCCGATCCTGCGCCCCGAGATCCTCCGCGCGAACCGGCGCGCGGGCGAGCACCTGCTCGTCTATCAGACCGCCGAGGGAAATGACGCGCTCGCCGATACGCTCCAGAAGACCGGGCTCGAATGCCGCATTTACGGCATGCGCCGCGGCATCCAGGAGGAACAGGTCGAGGGCAACCTCCGGTATCGGCCTTTCAGCGAGGACGGGTTCATCGACGACCTCGCCTCGGCCCGCGCCGTCATCGCGGGCGGCGGCTTCACGCTCATGGGCGAGGCCGTTTTCCTGCACAAACCCATGCTCGCCGTCCCCATCCGCCACCAGTTCGAGCAGGTCCTGAACGCGCGGTACCTCGAGCGCGAAGGGTTCGGCCGCGCGGCGCACTCGCTCGCCGATCCGGCCACGATCCTCGATTTCGTGAAGGTCGTCCCCGCATGCGCGGAGAAGCTCGCGGCGTATTCGCAGAATGGAAACCAGGATCTCTTCGACGGCATCGACGCGCTGCTCGATCGGGCCGCCGCGGGCGTGCTCTCCTGATCAGAAGAAGTAGCGGAAGGCCAGGCGGCCGCCGAGGGCGCGCGCGGGGGGGCGCGGCGTCGTCGTGTCCCCGGCGGCGCGCCTCTCCTGCGTGAAGCCGTACGTCCCGACGAACCCCAGCGTGAGCGCGTCGCGCCCCGTGTAATACACGCCCGCCGCGACGCGCTCGGTCGTGTAGGCCATCGGCGCGCCGCCGAGGAGATCGGCATTCGGGCGATCGAGGCCACGGTTTTCGCCGCGCTCGAGCCCCGCTTCGAGCATCGCTCCCACGGGCGCGATGGGCGCGAGGTCGACCGAGGCCGCGACGGACGCCCCATAGGCGCGCGGCGCCATGCGGGCATCGAGGTTCGGGCCGCCGTGCAGGCGCGTATCGAGCGCCTCGCCCCCGAACGAGGCCTGCATGCCCACGTGCTGCCCGAACGACTTCGCCACGCTTGCGCGCGCGTGGACGCCGAAGCTCCGCTCGTCCACGCGCAGTGCCCCCGCCCCGTCGAAGGTCGTGAACGCGCAGCCGAGATCTCCGGCGCGGAGGCAGCGGATGCGCGCCGGATCTCGCATGGCCGCGTCCGCCTCGCGCATCATGGCGTCCACGAGGCCGGACGGTCGGGCGCGCACCCCGCCGGCCATGATCAGGCCTGCGCGCAGGCCGACCGAGAGGCCGAGCACCTCGCTGTGCAGGACCTCGAAGCCGAGGTGCGGGCGGACGTCGTAGCCCGTGCGGCCGCCATAGAAATAGGTGGACGCCGGGTCGCCGCCGACGGTCATTTGAAATGCCGCGCGCGCCCCGATTTCCGCGCCGCGCACCGGCGCGATTCCGACGGCGAGCCGCTCCTCGAACAGGAAAAGCGTCTGGCCGTCGCGGGCGGGGAGCGGCAGGCGCAAGGGGGCCGTGGGCGTGGCGAAGGCGCCGTCCTGGACGCGGAGGCCCATCGAAGTGTCGATTCCGACGTGGCTGGTCGTGAACGGGCCTTCGAGCAGCACGGGCGGCTGGAATCTGTGGCCTTCGAGGGTGCGCGCCGCGGCCCCGCCGCCGTATCCGCCCTCGGCGCGCACGGTGTTCGCGGCGAGGAGCGCGGCGAGGGCCGCGGCGCAGGCGATCACTTGACGCGGCAGGCCTTGGTGCTGGTGCCCGTCACGCCGTTGCAGGACTCGCTCGCGGCGCAATCCGAGTCCTGCGTGCAGACCTTGAGGCACTGCGGCTCCGGGGCCGTATCGCTCGGTTTTCCGCAGATCGCGTCGTCGACACATTCGTCCGCCGCTCCCTCGGTCTCGCATGGCTCCCCCACCTCTGCCGCGGAGCATGCGAGCAGAACGGTCGTGAAGGAAGCGAGGGCGAGCGCGACGAGGCTATTTTTGATCATGAATGTCTCCTTTCGACAGGGCGGTCAGACTATCGTCCTGGCTCCGTCGCGTGCTCTCCTTTTCTTTCGCGAACCCGCAATTTTCTGGTCACATCGATGACCATCACGCGCGCTCCGCCACCGAAACGAAAGATGGCTGTCCTTCGCGTGAATCATTCAATGATCGTCCGCGCCCGGTGTCGCCCCGCGCGCGTCGGCAATGGGCGCGCGGTGATCCGGCAGAGCGCGTGACCCTACCCCGCGCGGCGGATCCCGCCCGACGGGCGCAGCCGAGGGTGGGGCGGGAGAAACGGAGCGGCCGGGCCAGCACGGACGGACCGGCTTCCGTCAATGGATTGTCGTCGGCGCGGAGGCGGTCGGTCGCGGCTGCATTGGCTCCGACGCACCGCAGCGTCAGCTCGCGCGCGTCTCCGTTGGATCGGGCAAATCCCTACTCTTCACGAATTTGTGACAATTGTCACACTCACGCTGCGGAAGAGCTCGTGGCACGAAAAGAACCGAGGGATCCCGCGAGGAAATCTTTCCCATCCTGGTCGCGTTAAGCTACCCTCCCCGCATTGGAGATCGTCCGACTCTGCCCATTCAGCGTCGCCACCGTGGTGTGGGAAGAGCGCCCTCGGGGCTATCGCCTCACGATCGGGGTGAAGGCGACGTTCACCTTGGCACCGGGCCAGGCGATCCTCGCGCCCAAGCAAGACACGGCTCACGGCGATATCTCCTGGGATCACAACCCGCAGGCGGCGCTCTTCGCGCCGAGTGATTTCGTCCCGTACAAGCCGAAGATCGACGTCGCGTTCTCGGGCCGCGCCTTCGCCCCCGGCGGCATGCCGACCGAGATGCTCGTGCCGCGGCTCCGCGTGGGGCATTTCGAGAAGTCGCTGCGCGTCTGCGGGCCACGCGTGTGGATGCCCGGGCACACGGGCAACCTCCGGCCGAGCACAGCGGAGCGCTTCTCCGCGATCCCGCTCCGCTACGAGCTCGCCGTGATGCAAGGCGAGAACATGAGCGGCATCCCCGCGGGCGCCGGGACCGCAGGCTGGCCCTTGCCGCGCATCGAAACGAGCGAGTCGTGCCCGCCGAACGCGACGCCCGGCTTCGGTCCGCTGCCGATTCGCTGGCGCGCCGAGCACCGCGGCGCCCCGGACGAGGCCGTCACGTTCGCGCGTCGTATACGCACCGAGCACGCGGCGGCGCCCGAGGAGCTCCCCTTTTCGATCTTCAACTGCGCGCCGATCGAGCAGCAGCTCGACGAGCTCGAGGCTGCGCCGAACATCGTGCTCGAGCACCTGACGCGCAAGGCCCCGCGCTTCGAGTCGCGTTTGCCGAACATCCGCCCGCGCGTGTTTTACGCGCACCAGGGCTCGGCGAAGCCGTTCGAGGTCGACCTGCGCCTCGACACGATCTGGATCGACGGCGTGCGCCTCGTGGCCGTCGTGACCTGGCGCGGATCGACGCCGGTGTCCGAGCCCGACGAGCACGCGCTCGGCAGGATCATCGTGGCCTCCGAGAGTCCCGAGATGACCGTGAGCCTCGAAGACGTGGAGTCGCCCCCCGTCGCGCCCGAGGATTCGAGCCCGCGGCCGATCCTGCCGCGTCCGTTCGAGGGCGAGATCGCCGAGGACGAGGGATACACGCTGCTGCCGACCGCCCCCGTGCATGCCTCACCGGTGGAGTCGGCCCCGCTGCCCGTGGAGCCGCTCGCGCTCAGCGGAGGCGGCCTGCCCGCGCGGCCTCGCGACAGCTCGGTGCCGATCCCGCCCTCGGGCGAGCGGCTCATCGAGGATCGCGCGTCATCGAGGTTCATCGTGGACGCGGCCTTCCCCGGGCCGAGCCAGCTCGTCGAGCGCGCCGCGCGCGGGGAGATCGAGGACGAGAGGCCCGCGCACGTCGAGACCTCATGGGAGGCGGACGTTTGGCCCGGCGATACGGCCTCGATGCGGCTCGCGCCCCCGCCCACGCCGAAGAGCGTGCAGAGCAGCGAGCACACCGCGGGCGAAGAGGAAGACGATCCGGCCGACCGCGCGCCCGCGACTGCGCGCACGGGCACGTCGAGCCCGCCGCCGGCCGAGAGCTTCGGCGTGCTCACGGAGCGCGAGTCGATCGTGCCGCCGACGCTGGTGCCGAGCACGCGAAAGACGGGCACGCTCGCGCCGCCGCCCACGTTGCCCGGCGGGGCCCTCGCGGCGAGCGGACGGCTGCTCGACGCGCCGCCCAATACCCAGCGCGCGCCCGCGCCTTTGCCGTGGTCCGAGCCGAAGGGATTCGTGCCCAGCGCGGGAGCAGCCTCCACCACGAGCGTGCCGCCCGCCTCGCCGACGGAGAACGCAGCCTTTTTCGCGGCGGCGTCGACGGTGGCGTCGTCCGGCCCCCTCCAGCCCTCCGCGCCGATCACACCGCCGCCGAGGACCTCGGTCGTATCGGTCGAGACCCCGCGCCCATCGGGCGAGCGTCGCCGGCCCTCGACGTCGAGCATGGCCGCGCCGCTGCTCATGGCCGCAGACCTGCCGCTCGAGAACTGCGCAGCCGTGGCAGCTCGCATCGATCGTCGCCCCGAGGAGCGCGCGCGCATCCTGTCGGAGATGGGTTTGTCCGAGGCGCGCTGGGTGTCGACCGAGCGGACGTGGGTGACCGCAATCCGCGCCGAGACCGAGCAAGGTCGGTGCGAGCTCAGGCTTGCCTACGATCGAGCGTACGTGCAGCAGCTGGAGATCGAGCGAGGCGCGCTGGAGATCGCCGACTACGCGCGGCTGATGTTCTCGGTCGAGCACAGCGACGCCGACGTGGTGCTCGCGGAGCTCGGTCTCGCGCGCGTTTGCCTGGTGCGGATCGAGCGCGTCTGGCAGGAGCGCATGGAAGCCGATCCGGCTTTCCGCGCGCGCGTGCGGGAGGCGCTCGCGTCGGCGCGCAGGGCCTACGCGCGGGTGCAGCCCGAAGGTCGCGGCAGCGCGACCTACGCCGAGGCTGCCACGCCCTCGCGGCCGCGCTCGAGCGATCGATAGTCACGCGACGAAGCGAAGATTGACGCCTCGCCCGCCGGCGCAACGTGAGCTGCGGGAGGCGAAGATGAACGCACCGACCGCGATCCTCGCCGCCGCGAACCTCTTCGCGGCGCAGGTGGTGGAAGAGACGGCCAGGCCCACGACCCGATCGCCATGGTTCTGGGTGGTCCTCTTGGCGATCGCCGTGCTGGCGCTCGCCTGGTACCTCCGGGCAGGGACCATCGGCCGTAGGCCGTAAATTGCATCGACCGCACCGCGGTCGATGCACCAGAGGTCCAGGGCTTGCCCTGGTCCGGGTCCAGGGGTGGACAACCCCTGGTCGGGCCCGGGGTGAAACCCCGGCGCTACGCTACGGCCGCGCGTAGTTCGCGCGCCGACCGGCCCAGGGCGGATCATCCGGCTCGATGCGGACGAGCACGACCGTGATGTTGTCGCGTCCGCCGTTCGCGTTCGCCGCCTCGACGAGGCGCGTGCACGCCTCGGTGAGGATCGCGTTGTCGCGCACGATGAAAGCGATCTCCTCGTCGGAGATGAGGCCGTGCAGGCCGTCCGAGCAGAGGATGAAGACGTCGTTCGGCTCGACGCGCTCGGCGCGGAGATCGACGTCGACCGTGGGGCTGATGCCGAGCGCGCGCGTGATGACGTTCTTCGGCAGGTACTTGAGATCGAGCTCGGTGAGATCGGGCCGCTCGAGCAGCGCGTCCGAGATGAGCGAGTGGTCGCGCGTGAGCTGCTTGAGCTCGTCGCCGCGCAGGCGGTAGCAACGGCTGTCGCCCGCGTGGGCCACGAAGAAGGTGCGATCGTCCGGCGCGTACGCGCCCGCGACGACGGTCGTGCCCATGCCGCGATGCAAGCGCGAGTCGTCGGCGCGCGCGTAGATCTTCGCGTTCGCTTCGAGCACTGCGGCGCGCAAGCGCTGGCCGACGGTGACGTCGGGCTTGCACTCGTTGCGGAAGTACTTGGCGATGGAGCTCGCGGCCATTCGGCTCGCCACCTCGCCGGACTGATGCCCACCCATGCCGTCCGCGACGACGAACACGTTGAACTCCGGCAGAAGGATGAAGCGATCCTCGTTGTGGTGCCGCTGTCTGCCCACGTCGGATAGGCCTGCCGCGACTGATCGCATCCGCCAGGTATTGTACGAACATTTCCTGGCCGACGAACAGGTCCTAAGCTTGCTCCCCATGCTGGAGCTCGTCGTCGACAACCCCTACACCCTCGACGTGGCCGTAAGGCGCCCCCTCGCCGAAGCCGGTGAGGTGGACCAGGCCCTCGACGCCGCCCGGGCCGCCGCCCGGGCCTTCGCCTCCACGCCCGTGAAAGACCGCGTGGCGCTCTGCCTCGCGGCCATCTCCCGCATGGAAGAGCGCGCCGACGCCATCGCAGCCGACATCACGGCCATGATGGGCAAGCCCCTGCGTCAAGCGCGTGGCGAGGTGGGCGGGATGGCCAAGCGCGGAAGGCACATGGCGAGCATCGCCGAGGCATGCCTTGCAGACACGGTCTTGCCGCCCGTGGAGGGTTTCGAGCGGCGGATCGCGCGGGCTCCGCTCGGGGTCGTGTTCAACCTGCCAGCATGGAACTATCCGCTGCTCACGGCCGTGAACGTGGTAATCCCGGCCGTTCTTGCAGGCAACGCGGTGATCCTGAAGCACTCGCCGCGGTCGCCGCTCTGCGGAGAGCACTTCGCCGACGCACTGCGTGATGCGGGGGCGCCGGCCGGGCTCGTCCAGGCGCTGCACTGCGATCACGAGGCGGCAGGGCGCATCGTGGCCGATCCGCGGGTGGATCACGTGGCCTTCACGGGCTCGGTGGCCGGCGGGCACAAGGTGTACGCCGCAGCGGCAGCGGCGCGTTTCGTGGACGTGGGGCTCGAGCTCGGCGGCAAGGACGCGGCCTACGTGGCAGCAGACGCAGACCTCGACAAGGCGATCGAGAACATCGTCGACGGTGCCTGTTACAACGCAGGCCAGAGCTGCTGCGCCGTCGAGCGCGCATACGTGCACCGGAGCCTGTACGAGAAGTTCGTCGAGGGGTGTCTCACCCTCATGAAGACCTATCGTCTCGGCGATCCCATGGCCGCCGAGACGAACATGGGCCCGATCGCACAGCCGCATCACCCAGCGTTCATCCAGAAGCAGATCGACCGCGCCGTCGCCGCCGGCGCGCGTGTTCTCTTGGGAGGCAAACGAACGAGGGTCGACGGCCGCGGGCGCTTCTTCGAGCCCACGCTGCTCGTGAACGTCGATCAACGGATGGACGTGATGCGAATCGAGACGTTCGGCCCCGTGCTGCCCATCGTACCCGTGGACTCGGACGAGGAAGCCGTGGCCTTGGCGAACGACAGCGATCTCGGCCTCACAGCGAGCATCTGGACACGCGATCGAGAACGCGCCGAGCGGCTCGCAAAGCAACTCGAAGTAGGCACTGTCTACATGAACCAGTGCGACACGCTAGACCCCGCCCTGCCCTGGACCGGCGTCAAAGACAGCGGCAAAGGCTCGAGTTTGTCCACGCTCGGCTTCCTGCATCTCACACGGCCAAAGGCGCTGAATTTCAAGCTGTGAGCGCGGAGCGGGGCGTTGCCCCGCACCCCAGCAGGGGGTTGTCCACCCCCTGCACCCCGGACCAAGCGCGGCCTGGACCGGGGGCGGAGAAACCGCGCGATGCGCGGTTTCTCCGACGGGCCCGTGGCAAGACCACGAGCGGGCTTGCCAGCTGAAACAGCAGCGCTGCCCGCCTTCAGCAGACACGTCGGCTTGGCTGGCCAGCCCGTTGCCGGTCTTGCCACGAGCCCGTTCGAAGAACTGCGCATCGCGCAGTTCTTCGACCTTCGGTCCAGGCCGCGCCTGGTCCGGGTCCAGGGGTGGACAACCCCTGGTCGGGTCCGGGGTGAAACCCCGGCGCTACGTTGCCGCCTCGAACTGGTACGTCGCGCGCTCGGCGCCTTCGATCTTCACGACGACGCGGGTCGACTCCAGGTGCACGATGGCGTGTGCGGCGGCGGGACGGCCGGGGGCGTCTTCGTCGAGGTTTTCGATGAGGCTTTGCAGCGTGATGAACGGGATGCCGTCGATCACGTCGAGGTGGTTCCAGTGCAGGTGGCCGTTGAAGACGGCTCGTACGAGGCCGCTTTCGCGCAGGATGGCGCGGAGGGCGCGACGTTCCTCGACGAGACAGATGTGCGGCGCGCCTTCGAACCAGCGGTTGCCGCGGAGGTCTTGGTCGGCTGCGCTGTGGTGCATGAGGACCACGGTTGGGGCGCTTGTGCTGGCGAGATCTTCGCGCAGCCAGCGGAGTTGATCTTCGCCGACGGTCACGTCGCGATCTTTGCGCTCGCGTGTGTGGAGCACGATGAAGTGGAAGCCGCCTCGATCGAACGAGTGGTAGAGGCGATCGAGGTCGGGGCGTTGCCAGACCGAGAGCAGCTCTGCGGGCGCGAGGTGCGCGGTGTCGTGGTTGCCTGCGACGTTCACGAGCTCGGCTTGTGTGCCTCGAAGGAGGTTCACGCAGGCGGTGTAGCGGGCGAGGTCGGCGTCGTGGTCTTCGTCTTCGATGTCGTCGCCGAGGTTCACGACGAGGTCCGGGTGAACGACGTCGTTCATGCGGGCGACGAAGGCCTTGGTGAGGCCGGGGGCGCTGCGCGTCAGCTTGCGCAGCTTGCCTGCGAATCCAGCTTCGGGGCCGAAGTGGAGATCGGTGATCAGGCTGAGCGTGAGCATGCCGAACTCACTTCTTGTCGTGCTTCGAGCCGCCGAGGCAGGGCGGCGACTCGAAGCCGGGGGCGCCTTCGGCGTCGAACTGCGCGGGTGTGAGTGCGCGGAGCGTGAGTGCGTGTAGGCCCGAGCGTAGCTCGTCGGCGAGGGCCGTGTGCACCTTGCGGTGCCGGTCGATGGTGCCGAGGCCTTCGAAGACGGGGCTCACGATGAGCACCTTGAAGTGCGTCTCGGCGCCCTTGGGCACGTTGTGGTTCTTGCTCTCGTTCTCGACCGTGAGGACCACGGGCGCGAGGGCTTCGGAGAGCTTTTGCTCGATTCGCTCTTGGCGCGACACGCGGCGAGCTTAGCCCGGATTTCGCATCCCTCCCATCCCGCTCGGGCCTGGGTTACAAAGGCGCGATGACACGCTTCCCGCATGCTTTCTTCGCGCGCATCCAGCGCGCCTCGGGGCGCTCGCTCGTCCTCTGCGCGGCCCTGCTCGCTGGCTGCACCGACGAGAGCGACGACTCCAGCACGGCGACGACCGAGACCGACCCGCCCACGATCTCCCTCAAGAGCCCCGCGGATGGGGCCTGCATCTCGATTGGCGAGGCGCCCGACGTGCGGATCCCGTTCGTGCTCGAGGTCAAAGCGCTCTTCCTGCGGCCGCCTGGGCTCTGCGGGGCGACGGCGGCGTGTGGGCACCTCGAGCTCTCGGCGAACGGCAAGGTGGTGAACCGTGGATCGGGGACGGTCGTGGAGCTCCCGATGATCGGCGTGGCGGATCGGTACGGCACGTTCGATGTGGAGATCGTCGTCGTGGATGACGCGGGTGAGCCGCTCCAGGGCGGCGAAGGGAGTGTGCTTCGCGTGAACCGGACGATCACGACTGCGCCGTCGTGCGATTCGGGCGGGGGTGCGTGATGCAGGCGCGACGCGAGGGGCCCGGGAAACGAGCCGTGCGCGCGGTCGTCTCCGCGATGGCCTTGATCCTGGCTGCCGGGAGTTGCGTCGCGCCGCCTCCTCCGAAGACGACGGCGACGTCGGGCGTCCGCTGCGACAAGGATGCGCTCGCCACGTGCGAGGGCGCGATCGCAGCGGCTGCGCGGGAAGAGCGGGATCCGACGGCGTTGCTCGATGCGTACGCGGCGGCGCGGGCCGAGCGCGACGCCGCCGACCCGTGGGCGTCGCTCTGGCGTGACGCGAAGTCCGAGCCGAAGATGCGCGGCGCGAAGTCGGTCGTGCTGCGCGAGCAGGATCCTCCGTCGCTGCGGGTCTCCGAGCGCAAAGGTGCTGTGGAAATCCGGACCGGGCCGCTGCCTCGGCCGGCGTCGATCGACGCGGCGGCGCTGCTTGCTGCGATGGGAACGTCGCTCGGCTGGGAGACGATCGCGCGCATCCGCGTCGACGCGAAGACGTTGACGGAGATCTTCCCGAACGATCCGCTCCGTCCTTTCATGGCCGGCTTGCCGCCCGTCGTGCAGGACATCCTTTCGCGGGATCCCGAGGCGGTCCTCGATCTGGATCTGGAGATCGCGCAAGCCGTCCGGCGCACCGCCGAGCATGCCGCGAGCTTCCGCTACGTCGACGCGGCTGGCGAGGCCGAGCGCCTCTCCAAGCTGCTCGATCGACGGAGCGCCGCGAGCGAGCGAAGGCCCTCGCACCCTTCCGAGGATGCCGAGCCCGTGCTCCGCGGCAGGTACTTGCTCACGCTGCTGGAGAGCGCTGGCATCGCGCTCGAACCTCCGGAGGGCGCGTGGAGCTCGCCGTATCCGAACGCGCGCTCGAGCGGGCCTCCGGGGCCGGACACGTTGCGCGACGGCACGCCGTACGGTCACCTCCTGCGTGTCCGGGCCGCGGAGGACGACGGCGCGACCTGGAAGGTGCTCGGCGAGGCCATCCTCGCGGCCGCGCCGGAGGGCAAACGCGAGGGGCTCCGCGCGCTCTTCGGCCCGCAGGAGGCCTGCGTCGCCGCGCCTCCGCCGAGCTTCCAGGGGCCCGACGATCTGGCCTTCGCGTACGCGATGGGTCGCGCGCTCACGCCGTCGCTTTCGCTCGACACGACCCGGAAGAACCTCCTGCCGCTCGCGGCGTGGTTGCCCCGGTACGACGCCTTCGTTCGCGCGGTCGACGACGCCCGCACGACCTGGGCCCACGCCTTCGCGCTCACGCAGCAGCGCGGCGAGCTCTCGGGGATCTCGCTCGCGCAGACGCCCACGTTCCGGCGCGTCTCGACGCTCGTCTCCGCGCACCTCGCCGCGCTCGCGCAGCTCCACCAGGCGCACCCCGATCGCATGCGCTCGATGAGCGTGGTCACGCTCGCGTACGCGCCCGGCCTCGTCGCGGACGCGACGCTGCGGGATGCGCTCGTCGATCTGTTGCGACGCACGATCGAGGAGCGGATCGGGCGCGCGAAGGACGCCTCCGAGGTCTTCGAGGCCGCCTTCACCGGCATCCTGGCCGCGACGGCGTATCCGGCGGCGATCCAGAGCGCGTTTTATTCGGGCCTGCTCGGCGCGTTCCGCAAGAAGCTCGACGGGGATCTCGCCCGCCAGAGCGGCTGGGGCGTGGCCGGGCTCTTCACGGCCGACGCGCTCGTGCGCATGCTGCTCGGCGAGCGCCCCGATCTCGACGCGGCCGCGCTGCGGATCGGGCAGGCCCTCGGTGATCCTTCCGTCGCGCGGCGCCCGCTCGCGCGCCTCGCCGCCAGCGTGGCCCGCTACCTCGCGCTCGGCAGCGCCGGCAAGCTCGACCCCGACGCGGCCGATCCGGCCCGCTTCCCCGCCGATCGCAAGGCCGCGCGTGATGCCCTGCGGGAAGCCATCGCCGGCCTCGGCGAGGGCGCGGAGCCGATGCCCGCGGGCCTGCTCGAGGACGTGGTGACCCTTGGGGATCAAACGATCGCCGCGCTCGCCACGGTCCTCCTCGACAAACCTTCCGGAGCCGAGCCGACGTGCGCCGCGAAGGGCGGGCCGAGCCCCGCGGCGCGCCGTGTCCTCGCGCGGCTCGGTGACGTGCGGAGACGCATCCTCGCGAGCCCTTCGTACGCGAAGGGGGACAGCGCGACGATCCGCCGCGCGAGGTTCGTCGTGACGATCCTGTCGGACGCGATCGACGTCGCGTCGCCCCGGAAGAACAAGGCCGCGCCGTTCACCTTCGTGATCCCGGCGGCCGACGCCGAGCGCGCCTTTTCGGCAGGCCTCGTCGAGTGGGACGAGCGCGCGTTCGCCGACGCGATCACGTCGATCTACGGCCTCGTGCGGACGTACCTCGCCGAGCCGAAGGCGACGTCGATCGACCCGACACGCGTGAAAAATCTCCTCGGCGCGCTCGCCGCGATCTTCCGCGACGAACGCGCGGGCACGCCGGTCGGCCTCCTCGACGCGCTCGCGCGCGCCGCCGAGGTGGAGACCACGCGAGGCGGGCTCGACGCGCTCCTCGTCTCGCTCTCCGGCACCTTGCGCGCCCAGGGCAAGCGCGATCAGGCCGATTTTTGCCTGCTCGGCGGCGTGCTCGTCTCGGTGGCCACGGACAAACCTCCGCCCGACGCGGCCATCACCGCGGCGTCGAGCGGCGCCTCGGAGCTCGGCTGGGCCCTGCGCTTCGCGCGTGAGGTCTTCCGGGCGAGGCACGGCGAGCCGCCGCGGCCGAGCGAGTACGCCGAGGGCATGCGCGGCGCCGTCACGCGCGCCTGCGAGGAGCCCGAGGCCGCGGACGCCGTGGTGGCCGTGATGGAGGCGATCAAGCGCGCGAACACGGGCGACCGCACGAAGGCGCGCGAGGACCTCGACGCGTTCCTCGTGAAGGCCGAGTCGAGCGGGCTCGTGATGCCGCGCATGTCGTATCGCTACGAGGAGAAGACCGTCTCCAAGGTCTTCAACGTGAGCTTCGACGTCTCCTTCGGCGCAGGCCTCCTCGAAAGCTCGTCGACGTTCCAGATGGGCCTCGGCGTGCGCTCGCCCGGCAAACCCGAGGGCTCGTTCGTCGCGCGCCTCGCGCCGATCGCCGGCCCCGAGCGCGACACCGAGGCCGCGCGGTACTACGTGCACGCCGCGGCCATCGACGCCGCGTACCACTTCCTCGACGGGGACACCGAGCGCGGCGCCTCCGCCGCGTCCCGCGCGATCGACGCCGCGATCTTCGGCGCGCGCCTCGGCGGCCGATCCCTCGGCCCGGCCGATCCGAAGACCCTCGCCGCCGACGCGCGCGCGGTCCTCGCCGTGACGGCCGTCCTCGCCGCCGACGCGGGCATGCCCTTGCTCGCGGGCGATCTCTGGTCGCTCGTCCGCGCCACGCTTGAAGGCGACACCGACGACGCGGCGCTTCGAGAAATCCTCTCGACGACGCCCGTCGCCTTCGCCGGCATGCCCGCGGTGAAGCCCGTGCTCGCTCGCGCCGCGCGGGCCCTCGCCGTGCTCGGCGAGCCCCTCGCCTGCACCGAGGAGAAGGTCGAGCTCGGCGGCTTCGAGGCGCCCGCGTGTGACGCTTATCCCCTCGCCCTCTCGCTCCGCGCGGGCGGCGCGCTCCGCAAGCTCCCGCGGATCCGGCGGGGCGACACCGGCAAGGCGTGCGCCGGTCCCCTGCCCGCGCTCGACGCGTTCCTCGGCGGCATGGACCAGAAAAACTACGATCCCGACGCGTTCACCCGCGCCACGCTCGAGCTCGCGTCGGCCGGCCGGGTCTACGACGCCGCCGTCTTGCTCGCGCGCCAGCGCCAGCCGAGCCACTGCAACCCGAGCCTGCTCAGCGCGGCCCGCTCGATCGGCAGGTCGAAGCTCCTCGGCCCGAGCTTGCGGGCCGACACGCTCAGCGTCGCGGTCAATTGCGCCACGCTCGACGACGCCGCGCTCGACGATCTCGCCGCGCTCGACGCGGACACGAGCGCCCTCTCCGATCGCGGCCGCAACCTCTCGGTGCTCGTCTTCGCGACCGAGCTCGGCCTCACCCGCGACCGATGGGACGTGCTGGCCAAGCTCGCGCGGAGCCCCACGTTCGTCTCGCGATGGATCGACACCACGCCGCAGGCGTCGCTCTTCGCCCTCGTCCTCGCGCACGCGGTGGCGATCCTCGCGAAGGAGCCGGCCCTCGCCGAGCCTGCTGCGCGCTCGTACGATCTCTTCTGCGTCACGCTCCCGCCCGCGGACAAGGCTGCCTGCGAGGCCGTGCGCGCCTTGCGGCAGCCGGCGTCGGATCCCGAGGCCCAGGCCAAGCGCGCGCGCGAGGCGGTCTCGGCCGCGCTGCAAAGGATCACGCAGAAGGCGCGGCGATGATATCGTCCGCTCGCTTTTCGGCCCGCCGAGAGGAGACGCTCGCATGACCCAGGCCCAAGACAAACCCCGCCGCGAGGCGGGCATCCTCCTGCACCCGACCTCCCTGCCCGGCCCTTACGGCATGGGGGATCTCGGCGCCTCCGCGCGGCGCTTCCTCGACTGGCTCGCCCAGGCCGGCCTCGGCCTCTGGCAGGTCCTGCCCCTCAACCCGACCAGCAACAACTGCCCCTACGTCTGCTGGTCCGCGTTCGCTGGCAACCCGCTCCTCGTCGACCTCGTCCGGCTGCACGAGGTCGGCCTGCTCGACGCCGCAGACCTCGCGCATGGCTTCACGCCCGCGAGCCTCGTCGACTTCGACGCCGTGCGCGCCTTCAAGGAGCCGCGCCTCGATCGCGCGGCCGAGCGCCTCCTCGCGCAGCCCGAGCACCCGCTCCGCGCGCCGCTCGCCGCGTTCCGCGAGGCCGAGGCCTCGTGGCTCGAAGACTCCGCGCTCTTCTGGCTGCTGTCGCGCAAGAACGGCGGCAAGGCCTGGTGGGACTGGGATCCCGCCTTGCGCGACCGCGAGCCCGCGGCGATCGCGAAGGCCCGCGCCGAGCACGCGCGGGAGCTCGAGCGCGAGATCGCCATCCTGTTTTTCTTCGAGCACCAGTGGAGCGAGCTCCGCGCTTACGCCCATGCGCGCGGTGTGCGGATCGTCGGCGATCTGCCGATCTACGTCGATCGCAACAGCGTCGACGTCTGGGCGCACAGAAACCTCTTCCACCTCGACGAGCTCGGCACACCGCAGACCGTGTCGGGCGTGCCGCCGGACTACTTCAGCGAGACCGGCCAGCTCTGGGGCAACCCGATCTACCGCTGGGATCGCATGGCCGAGGATGACTTCGCCTGGTGGCGCGCTCGCCTCCGTCGCGTCCTCGCGCACACCGACATCGCGCGCATCGATCATTTCCGCGCGTTCGCCGCGTACTGGGAGGTCCCGTTCGGCGCGCCCGATGCGCGCAGCGGGCGCTGGGTGAAGGGCCCGGGGCTCGCGTTTTTCCAGGCGCTCGAGCGTCACGGCAAGATGCCGCTCGTCGCCGAGGATCTCGGCATGATCGACGAGGCCGTCCACGAGCTGCGCCGTGCCGCGGGCCTGCCCGGCATGCGCGTGCTCCAGTTCGCGTTCGGCGGCGACGCCGACAACACGCACCTGCCGCACAACCACGAGCCGGACAACGTCGTCTATCCGGGCACCCACGACAACGACACCACCGTGGGTTTCTGGAACGCGGCCCCGCCGCACGTGCGCTCCCACGTGCAGCGTTACCTCCGCGTGAGCGGCCAGGACATCGCCTGGGACTTCATCCTCGCCGCGTTTGCCTCCACCGCGAACACCGCGATCCTTCCCATGCAGGACGTGCTCTCGCGCGGCAGCGAGGCGCGCATGAACAACCCTGCCACGACCCGCGACAACTGGCGCTTCCTGCTCCACGGCGACGTCTTCCGCCGCGAGACGGCCCTGCACCTGCGCGAGCTCGCCGATCTCTACGGCCGCCTCGCTGCGCCCGTACCTACCGGAGCCGCGCGATGAGCGAGCAATACCGCCTCGCCTCCCCGCAGTGCCCGCTCTGCGGCGGCCTCTTGCAAGAACGCCCGACCCCGGGCGCGGTGGTCGACGTCTGCGCTGACTGCCACGCCGTCTGGATCGACTGGTTCGACGGCGACGTCTCCAGCGTCGCCGCTGCCGTCGAGGTTCGTCCGGCGATGCCACCGTCGCATCCCGGCGCGCGGATCTGCCCGCGTTGCCGCGACACGCTCGCGCCCGAGCACTTGCGCGGGCACGGCCCCGAGATCCTGCGTTGCCCTGGCTGCGCGGGCGTCCTCGTCCCCTCGACCAAGCTCGCCGAAGTCGTGGCCCTCGGCCCCATCGAGGACACCACACCCCCCACGCCGGAAGAGGGCCTCTTCCGGCGCATGCTCAACGCGATCCGCTCGCTCGGGGCTTGAGGCTCGACTCGTTGCATCGACTGCACCGCAGTCGATGCACCTGAGGTCCAGGGCTGGCCCTGGTTCGGGTCCAGGGGCGAACAGCCCCTGGTCGGGTCCGGGGTGAAACCCCGGCGCTACGCTACTTCGGCGGCTGCGTGGGCGGTGCGATCGTCGTCGAGCCTGCGCCCCAGAACACGAGGTCCGACGGGGCGTCTGGGATCGGGATCGCCTTCGTCTCGATACCGCTGCCGCCGGCGTTGAACGCGATCTCGAAGAGCTGGCCTTGGTCCGTGAAGCCGTAGACGATGCCGGCCCAGAACGCGATTCCGAAGACGTCCTGGTAGCCCACCGAGCCCCAGTTCTTCAGCAGCGCACCGGTCTTCGGGTTCACCTCGACCAGACAATCGCTGCAGCTGTTGCCCTTCACCGTGAGGTACGTTCCGCCGCCCTTCACGGACACGATGTCTCCGCTCGACGTGTAGCCGCCGCCGATCGCGCCGACCGTCGTCATCTGCCCGGTCACCGTGTCGATTCGCACGTACGTCGCGCCCTGGTAGCCGACGAGCGCTTCTGCGTTGTCGTCGAGCGTGCCGGCTGGCACGAACGAGAGCGAGTTCGGGTAGCTGCCCGTCGCGATCTCCGTGCACTTCGCCGTTGCCTTGTCGACCCAGTAGAGCGCGCCGAACGTCGTCGCGATGATCTTCGAGTCCTTGTCGATGGCCAGGTCGATGACACCGGAACAACCCTGGAACTCGCCGACGACCGTCACCTGCTTCGAGTACGGCTCGAGCTTGTAGAGCGTGTCGGCGCTGTGGCCGAACACTTCGCCGGGCACCTCCGGGTCGGGTGTGCCGCCGTCGGTCGGGAAGTTGAACCCGCCGTCGCCGCCCTGCCCGGCCGATCCTCCCTGCCCGCCTTGCCCGGCTGAGCCTCCTTGCCCTTGCCCGGCTTCGCCGCCTTCTCCTCCGCCGCCGCGGATGGCGCCGCCTGTGTCGGCTGCGCAGCCGACCACCAGCGCCGTAGCGGCGATCACGCCGAACCAGAAAGGAAGCAAGGAGGCTCTTCGCATGGGTAAAACTCCAGGAATTCGGCGTCCTTCGCGGACGCCCATCCAGGATCCGAGGAGACCAGACCCCCTCCCGGGCGTCAAGGCGCGCTCCTGGACACTGTTTCCTGAGCGATCCGGACACAACCGGCGGGAAGTGGCCCGGGTATTGTGGATGGCCTTGCATTCGGTAATGTGACGGAAACTAGGGATCACTTCCCTCGGTCCACGCCGGAGGCTCCAGACATGCTTCGCCGATCGCGACTTCTTTCTCTTTCTTTCCCCACCATCACGCTCGCCTTGCTCTGCGGCGCTGCCGGCTGCAGCGACCCCGCCCCGAACACGACTGGCGGCATCGCGCAGGGCGGCGCCGGCGGGACCGGCGGCGTCGGCGGGATGGGCGGCGACGGCGGCGGCGGGACGGGCGGCGTCGGTGGCCAGGGCGGTGGTGGCCAGGGTGGCACCGGCGGTATGTCCGGCTGCACCATCGGCACCACGCAGACGTGTTACTCCGGGCCCGACGGCACGCAGGACGTTGGCCCCTGCAAGGCTGGCGTGCAGACGTGCGAGCCGAACGGCGAGTTTGGCGCGTGCGTCGACGAGGTCGTCCCCGCGGCCGAGACGTGCAACGGCGTCGATGACGACTGCGATGGCAACGTCGACGACGATCCGAGCTGCGTCTGCGTCCCGGGCGACATGATGGACTGCTACGACGGACCGTCCGGCACGGCCGGCATGGGCGTCTGCGTGATGGGCAAGGCGACCTGCCAGCCCGACGGCCAGTCCTACGGCGCGTGCGTCGGGCAGGTCCTGCCCTCGGCCGAGGTCTGCAACATGCAGGACGACGACTGCGACGGCGCGCCGGACGACGGCATCGGCTGCGCCTGCGCGCCGGGTACCAGCATCGTTTGTTACACCGGACCCGACAACACGAACGGCGTCGGCGTGTGCATGGCCGGCTCCCAGACCTGCCTCCCGGATGGTACGGGCTACGGCCCCTGCACGGGGGAGGTCCTGCCGTCGCTCGACAACTGCGCCTCGGCTGCGGACGAGGACTGCAGCGGCGCGGCGCTCGCGTGCACGGGCAACCACGTCGCGAGCAAGGTGTTTGGCAACGTCTCGAACCAGGTCGGCATGGACGTCGCGGTCGACGCCCAGGGCAACGTCTACACGATCGGCCACTTCGAGGGCGCGCTCGACTTCGGCGGCGCCATTGGCACGCTCACGAGCGCGGGCGGCTTCGACGTCCTCATCGCGAAGTACGACGCGATGGGCAACGTCCTCTGGGCGAAGAAGTATGGCAACGCCTCGAACCAGGTCGGCAACGGCATCGCGGTCGACGGCGCGGGCAACGTGTACGTCACGGGCTCGTTCCAGGGCTCGATCAACTTCGGCGGGGGCCCCCTCACGAGCGCGGGCGGCGACGATCTCTACGCCGCCAAGCTCGACACGAACGGCAACTACGTCAACGGTTCTTCCTGGCAGCGCGCCGTCGGCAACACCGTGACCCAGCAGGGCACGGACATCGCGGTCGACGCGACCGGCGCGGCCTTCGTGACCGGCCAGTTTTCGGGCGACGTCACCTTCGGCGGCCTCAATTTGACGAACGTGGAGGGGCTCGACGCGATGCTCCTCAAGCTCTCGAACACCGGCACCCCGGTCTTCGCCAAGGTTCTGGGCGGCGCGGGCACGCAGTTCGGCTACGAGGTCGCGGTGGGCTCGGACGGCGACGTGACGTTCGTCGGCGCCTTCCAGAACACCATCACCATCGGCGGCAGCACGCTCACGAGCGCGGGCGACTACGACATCGCGGTGGCTCGGTTCGACAACGCCGGCGGGTTCAAGTGGAGCAAGGGCTTCGGCGACGCCGCGAACCAGCGCGCGTTCGCCGTGGCCGTCGATCCCACCAATGGCGACGTCGTCCTCACGGGCGAGTTTGCCGGCTCGTTCTCGTTCGGCGGCGCCACGCTCACCTGCACGGACGGCACGGCCAACGTCGACGGGTACATCGCGAAGCTCGACGCCACGGGCAACCACGTCTGGAGCAAGAAGTTCGGCAACCTGAGCGCGCAGCGCGGCCAGGGCCTCGCGGTCGACGTCTTCGGCAACATCGTGGTGACGGGCGAGTTCTTCAACCAGGTCGACTTCGGCGGCGGCCCGGCCGTGAGCGCGGGCGGGCGCGACGTCTTCGTGGCCAAGCTCAACCCGGCTGGCGCGCCGCTCTGGCTGCGCCGGTACGGCAGCGGCATGATGACGAACCAGTCGGGCGAGGCCGTCGCGATCGACCCGCTGACGAACACGTGGGTGACGGGCTCGTTCGAAAACATCATCGATTTCGGCGGCGGCCCCTTCACCTCCGCCGGCGGAACCGACATGTTCCTCGCGAAGCTCGCTCCCTGATCGAATGGTTCCCTCCGGGGGTTCGCTCCGGCGGACCCCCTTTCCCCCCCGAGACCATGCACCCTCTTCACGATATTCACGTCGTCCCGTCCACCGTCGACCAGTTCGTCCCTGCGGTCATCGAGATCCCGCGTGGATCCAAGCTCAAGTACGAGCTCGACAAGCGCACGGGGCTGCTCATGCTCGACCGTGTCCTCTATTCGTCGGTCCACTACCCTGCGAATTACGGGTTCATCCCGCAGACGCACGCGGGCGACGGCGATGCGCTCGACATCCTCGTCTTGATGCAGGAGCCCGTGCATCCGCTGACCATCGTGCGCGCCCGGCCCGTCGGTGGGTTTCGCATGCGGGACGACAAGGGCGTCGACGACAAGATCATCGCCGTCGCGATCGACGATCCTGCGTATGCCCATTACGCGGAGGCGACGGAGCTCCCGCCGCACGTCCTCGCCGAGATCCGGCGATTCTTTCAGGACTACAAGATCCTCGAAGGCAAGATCAGCGAGGTCGACGACCTCTACGCGCGCAAGCGCGCGCTCGAGGTGATCGCCGAGTCGCTCGCGACCTACCGGAAGGACGCGGCCTGGGGCAAACCCTGAAATGAAAAAGGGGTCCCGGCGCGGGCCAGGACCCCTTTTTCCTCCCGCGGCTTCTGTCAGCCGATCACTTGTTGCCCTTGCCGCCGCCGCCGCCGCCGCCGCTGCCCGGGGCGCCGTAGAGCGCGGCCGCGCCTGCCTTGTCCTGGCTCGTCAGGTTGAGCGCCCAGGAGTTCGTCCCATTGCACTGCGGGTAGTGCATGACGGAGCTCGAATCGTACGGCGTGAGGGCGCGCCAGTTGTTGTCCTCGAAGCAGGCGCCCGCCTCGGGGCGCGTGTGCTCGTGCCGGAAGCCGAGCGTGTGGCCGAGCTCGTGGCGCAGGACGCCGTCGAGCGAGATGCCTTGCGTCGTGAAGGCCGTGTTGTCGATGAGCACGTTGCGACCGCTGCGGCTCGTGTTCGGGAAGAACGCGCGCGCGAGGTATTGCCCGCCCACGTTCACCGGGCGAACGTCGAAGATCACGTTCTTGTTCTGCGCCGAGCAGTTCGCGTCCTGATCGCTCTTGTGGACGAAATTCACGTTCGCCGAGCCTTCCCAGGCGCTCGTGGCCGTGTTCATCGCATTCACGACGGCGCTGTAGCGGCTGCCGAAGCCCGTGCTGATGCAATACGTGATGTTCAGCGCCGTCGTCGAATCCCATTTCACGTCGCCGCCGCCCGAGGTCATGACCGCGAGCGCGCCCTCTTGCACGTGCTCGAGGTAAAACGCTTCGAGCTCGGCTTCGCTGAACATCGGCGTATCGCCGTCGACGATGTACACGCCGGTGTCCGGCTCCTGATAGGCGTTCGCCTTGAACTCCTCCCAGGTGATTCCCATCCCGACGTTCTCGAGGTCCTCCGGCTCACCCGACTCGGCGACGCAGCCGGTCGCGAGAGCCGCGGAGAGGGCGAGCAATCCGTAGACGAGACCAAGCTTCTTCATGGGCGACGACTCCTTGTTCCGATTCGTGACCATCCCGGACAGGGGCGAATGTCTACCAGGATCGGAAAGGCGCGTCGATATGGTAACTTTTATGACCGGAACTCGAAAATGTCCGGTCCGAGTGTCGTCCTCAGGCAGAGAAAAAAGGCGCGCTGGTGACCGGGCTTGCCACCTTGTCTCCTCGAACCCTGCACCCTAACTCCTCGGATGCCACGGAACGTTCGGCGCTCCTCGGGCGTCCATCGATCGAGGCCGAGGTCACGATGGAGATCGTCATTCTCGTTGTGGGGTCCCTGCTGCTACCGTCGCTGCTGTACGTGGTCGGCCGGGTCGCAGGGCGCGATGTGTGGGGGCTCGTTCTTTCGCGGTACGAGAAGCGCGGCGGCAGCGCTTACCGCGCCGCCGAGGTGCCGGTCTGGGTGCCCGGCAAGACGCCGCGATCGGTGAAGGTCGCCGCGATCACGAGCTTTTTGCTTGGGCAGATGGTCATCCCGGGGGCGCTGGCGGCGCTCGTGGGGCTCGTCGTCAGCCTGGAGATGTTCGGGAGGCCCGTCGAGGCCATGGAGCCCATCGTCCTCATCCTGACGGCCTCGGCGCCGAGTGGCCTCTTCGTGGCCGGATCGCTGCTCGGGCTCGGCGTCCTCATGCTCCGCCGCGGCCCGAACGCCGCCGCGCGGGCCCGCTGGGTCGCCCGCTGGTCGATGGTTCACAACGTCCTTCTGATCCTGACGCTCCTCATCGTGTGCGGCGCGAAGCGCGACATCGTGCCGATCGTCGCCTATGCGCTCGTTTCGCTCGCGCACGTGGCGCTGCTTTTCGTCGCGGCCCGGGCGCTCGACGCGCACGACGAAGCGCAAGCCGGGGAAAACCTGCCCGCGCCGGGTGAGACGGCCACGACGGCCGCCGGTTAAAGCTCGATCCCCGCGGTCCCCTCCGGCAGGATCGAGAACCGCAGATCATCCGATCCCTGCACCGCCATCGCCACGCCTCCCCCGACGAACGGCACGAGCCGTTTGGCAATCTCGAACGAAACGAGCACGCGCGCCTTGTACAGCTCGTCGTGCGTCGTGAGCGGCACGCCGTCCGCGAAGAGCCGGTTTCCTCCGAGATCCCCGGCCACCGCGAACCCCTCGGCGATCGGCACGCGCGCGCCCAGCGTGAGTCCCGCGGTGAACGCCGCTTGCCGTTTCCCCTCCGGGAGCGGCCGGTTGTGCAGGCCCATCCCGAGGATCGAATACGCATACGCGCTCGCGAACTTCACGCCGAGGTTCGCGAAGATCGAATTCGAGCCCCAGATCACGGGGTGGACGCCGCCGCGCCGCGGGATCGGCAAGAGGCCGAGCGACTCGCCTTCGAGTTTGTCGGTGATGTTCAAAACGCCCACCTGCACGCCCTTGATCCGCCGCGCCACGTTGATGAGCCCGATCTGCACGCCGCGCACCTCGGCCGAGACGTTCACGATGCCGAGCTGCAAGCCGTCGACGCGCCCGATGTTCGTCCCGCCCGCGATCTGCAGCCCGCGGACCTTTCCGCGCGCGACCGAGAGGAGCCCGCCGGCGAGGACGCCGTCGACGTCGGCGTACACGTAGCTCGCCATCCCCGCGAGCGCGAGGCCGGTCAATCGCCCGCTCGTCCATCCCATGAGGCCCGCGATCTGCGCGCCGGCGAAATCGCCTTGCGCAATGGAAAAGATGCCGTCGAGCTCGAGCCCCTCGGCGCGACCCTCGACGACGTGCGCGAGCCCGATCTGCGCGCCTCGCATATCGTAGCCGACCCAGCCGACGGGCCCGATCTGCAGGCCGCCGAGATAGCCGATCCGGCCGAGCATGAGCGCAATGTCGAGGTGGGTGAAGGCGTCCGGCGCGCCGACGTTGGTGCTGATCGGATACATGAACCCGAAGTTGACGGGCAGGTACGGGACGGCCGAGGGCGACGGAGGCGGGGGATCGTCGACGACGACGGGAGGAGGATACTCCGGGTCGGAAATGGGCGCGGGCGCGGGCGCGGGAATGGCGACGGGCGCGGGAGCGGAAGCGGGAGCGGAAGCGGAAGCGGGCTCGGGTTCGTCGGCGGCCGCGGGGGCGCCGAGCAGGCCGAAAGCGAGCGCGGCGGCCGCGGCGAGCATTCTCCTTGCGGGGGCGTTGAGGTCGGGACGCGGCGTCATGGCGCGGGATGGAGCGTAGCCGGTTTCGAGCGCGTCGCGAAGGGCGATGACATCATGGCGAGCGGCGCGGGCGTGGAGCCGGGCTTGGCCGTTTTCGGGCGTCTTGTGGTACGTGTATCGAGTGACGCGAAACGTCTTTCTCCGCGCGCTTGTTCCGCTCTTGCTCGTCGCGTGTGACCCTGCCGGTCACCTTCGGGTGGTCGTCGTGCGAGACGGCGCGGGGCCCGATCGTGAGCCCGTCGCGGATGCCTCGGTATGGCTCGCGTGTCCGGTCGGCGAGAAGCAGAAGCTCGGTGCGATGCGGGCCGCAGGGCAGTTTTGGACGGCGCAGATCCCCGCCGTCGATCTCGACTGCGTCGTCACCATCGAGACGCCCGACGGCGGGGGTGGTCGGTATCGCGTGCGGGATCTATGCGTGGACGAGCCGCTGCACGAGGGCTACGGCTGCAAGCAGGCGTTCCTCTACGTCGCCGTTGCGCGCGGCCCTGGGAGCTAGGGTAGCATCGAGCTCATGAGGACCTACGGGGGGTGGTGGCTCGTCGCGGGCGTCGTTCTCGCCTCTGCGTGCGGCGGCGCGCGCGCGCGCTGGCCGACGGGGCCGGCGCCCGTCGCCGCGACGCCGCAGGATATCTTGTCCTGCGAGGTCGATACGGCGCCGCTCGTGCAAACGGGCCGCCTGCTCCAGGCTTGCGGCGGGTTCTGGGTCTCGGAGAGCTGCGAGTACGTGACGGCGCTTTATTTCGGCAAGTGGAACGAGGAGGAATGCACCCGGGAGGTCGACGAGGTGCAATCGTTCCACAACATGTCGCTCGTCGCGCGCGCGATGTTCTGGCGTGATACGGGGTGCGGGATCGACGGGGTGAAGGCCGCGGACGACGACGCGCTCTCCTGGAAGTTCCCCGTGAACGATTTTCGCGGGCACCGCGTGGTGGTGCAGGGCTGCGGCAAGGAGGCGCGGTATGTCTGCGAGAAGGGCGAGGGGCAAACGAAGCTTCGTCCGCAATGCGAGCCCGCGCCGCCCGAGGTGCAGGCGTTCGCCGCTGCGGTGGTGGACGCGCGCGCCGTCTTCCAGGCCCAGACGGGGTGCAAGACGGCCACGCTCGTCCCGGAAGGCGCCGGGCCCATTCCCGAGGACGGGGTGACCGAGGTGTTTTTGTCCGGCTGCGGGACGCTGATGCCGCTCACCTGCGCGCTCGACGCCGCGAAGAACCACGCGGGGCAATGCGCGCCCGAGCCTCCCATGCCCGAGGCGGTGGCGGACAGCCAGCGGCGCGCCGAGCGAGAGTACGCCGAGGAGGCGCAATGCAGCGCGATGGGCGCGACGCCGCGCATGCGGGCGGAGCCCATTCGATACGATTCTCCCAAGGGGGTCTGGGGTCAGGTCTGGCACGCCGAGGGCTGCCGGGGACGCGCGACCCTGCTTTGTCATGCGTCGAAGCTGCGCTCCCGGCAGGTGAACTGCGACGCGGTGAAAAAACTCGACCGCGAGGAGGTGCGCAAAGAGGCGCTGGAGGTCCTGGGCAAGCTGCGCCCCGATTGCCGGCCCGAGGCCCCGAGGGTCTCCTCGGGCGAGCTCGTGGCGCAGGTCGATGTCGACGCGACGTGCGGAAAGGAGCCGACGGCGCTGCGGTTCGTCTGTGATCGCGATCCGACGACGCAGCTCCTCACGTGTGGTCTCGACGAAGCGCACGCGCGCGTCGGCGTGGAGGGGCGAGCAATTGCGCGTGAGCAATTCGGGCGGGCGTATGGATGCGCGAGCGCGCAGATCACCGTGGCCGAGGACAAGTCGGCGTCCGGATACGGGCGCACGATCAAGCTCCTTGGATGCAAGGAGACCGCGACGTATACGTGCGACGTGAAAAAGGACGCGCGCTCCGAGGTCGAATGCACGACCAAGGATGCGACGACGAAGACGCGCGCCGGAGCGTTGGGGCACCTGCCCGACGCGCTTTGAGCCGGCGCGCGCCTCAAGAGCAATCGCGGATCAGGGGGTACTTGTAGAAAAACGGTCCGGTTGCGTGGAACGGCTGCCAGCCGCTCGCCAGGGCCCCCGCAATCATCTCGCGGACCATCGCCGGCTTCACGGCCGTCTGGTGCGGGCTCAACCAGCTGTCCGGTCGGCTGACCACGAGGTCGACCATGAGCACGCTTCCAGAGACGGCGTCGCGCGGCTGAATGGCGAGCGTCATCGACGCTTGGAAGGCAGCTTGGTGGTACGTCGGCTTCTTCCGAATGCGCCAGGCATAGTCCGTGTCTCCCACGCGAACGATCCGGCGCCCTTTCCTGGGAATTGTCATGGTACCGTTCAGGGCTTTGCCTGCCGCGCGGCGCGCTCGAGACGCTCCTTCTCCCCGCGCCCAAGCCGGAGCGCGTGCTTGCCGCTCAACGCAGGCTTCAAAAGGTCGGCAAGGACCCGATGCGGGCGCGTGGGAGGAGGCGGGCGGGAGGCGCGCTCATCGGTCTGCCGGCTCGAACCCGAGCCAGGCGGCGGTGGCGGAATCGATGCGGCTCTTGCGCACGGGGGGAATGTAGAGCGTCGAGGCTGGCGTGACCCTGGCTTCCGCAAGCTTGCCGAGGCGCAGCCGCTCGATACGCGGCGCGCAGCCAATGTAGATCGCGGCCTCGTAGATCGTCACGACGTGGTCGGAAGGGTATTCCTCGCAGAGCCGCGCCACGAGGAAGGGCAGCTTGTGGTGGCTCGCGCCTTCGCGACGGTACGTGTGGTCTCCGAACGACCCGATCTGCCAGAGTACGAGCGCCGTGGTGGGATCGATGCGCTTTCGATGAAGCACGAAATGCGTCGCCTCGTAGCTCTGCATACCCTGTTGACCAGGATCGATGCCGAGGTCGGCGAACAGGCAATCCTCCGCCGAGACCGCTGGCAGCATGGTCGCCGGATACCCCTCGTCACGCGCGCGCTCGATGGCCAGGTGCCCCGGATAAGCGAACACGCCCGGATGCCCGTAGAACACCACGCACGTCCGCTGGCCCCCCCTGACCGAGTCGAGGATGCGGTCCACCATCGCGTGATACGTCTCTCCACGCGGCTTGCCCTCACCGTAGAGCACCGTGAGCGACTCGGCCGACGGCGATAGCTCCTTGATCACACGCTCGGCGACGAGATCCGCGACCACGTAGAGAACCTTGTCCGACGCCTTGATCCAGGCGATGGCACTTCCCGTGAGGTGCTCGGTCGTCCTGATTCCGGTCCCCACGACGACGAGCGAGCCATTCCCTTCGAGCATCCATTCCTCCATCCCTCGCCCCGACGCCGAGGCACGCATGATCATCCGATGAGAGCCGGCGACTGCATCCGGGCTAGTCCTGGCAGCCGAGCGCCATCGCGCGCTCCGCGGCTGCCTTCGCGGTCGTCGACTCGTCCGCCTGGCCCCACCGCCGCAGGACCACCTTGTACGCCGCGCACGCCCCTGCCTTCTCCTTGAGCCTCTCGCGCACGACGCCGAGACGGTACGTCGCAAGGGTGTGCCTCAGCGGGTCGTCGAGCGCCGTGCACGAGCGCGCCGCCGACTCGAGGCGGGGCAGCGCCTCGTCGTACCGACCCGCGAGGAATGCGACCTCCCCGAGCACCGCCGTGACCATCGAGATGTCTGCTTGCGGATAATGCACGTGCGGGCGCTTCAGCACGCTCCCCGCGAGCGCATCGCGGCCCTGCTGCGGGGTGCTCGCGGTCGCGGCCGTTCCCATCAGCCAGAGCACGCTCGGATCCGCCTCCTTGCCCCGCCACTCACGCTCCCACCCCGCGCGAGCAGCCTCGTACGCCGCCGCGTTCAGCCGTCCCGCCCGATGTTTGGCCTCCAATAACAATGGCTGGGCATCGTCCCAAGGCCTCCACTTCAAAGGACGAACCCACGCTGCTCGCTGCGAGAGGAACTGCTCGGCCACCTCCCCCGCCTTCCGGTCCTGCCCCATCTCCCAATAAAGCCGCACCAGCGCGAGCGCCGGCACAGCGTGCTTCTCCTCCTGCGATTCGCCGATGATCTCCCGATCGAAATCCTTCGCGAGCCGCTCGGCTTCGTCGAAATGGCCGGAGAGGATCGCGAAGTTGATCCGGAGCTTCGCCGCCGCCTCCGGCATGCCCGCCTCGCGGAACCGCCGGACCGCCTGATCCACCGCCGCGCCCACCGCGCTGAGCGGCTGGCCCGAAGCCTCCAGGGCCATGGCCAGCTCATGGTGCGCGAGCGGCGAGGCCGGCTCTTTCGTGATCCACCGCCGCGCGTCCGGCTCGAGGCGGCTGCACCTGCCCATGATCCTCTGGAAGCGCAGCCGCTCGATGACGCAGTCCGTCGCCATGGGCGCCAGCTCCACGCAGCGATCGAGCGCGTCGATCGCTTCGGGAATGCGCTCGTCGCGGAAGAGCGCCAGCGCGCGCGCTTGCCAGCAGTCCGCATACCGCTGATCCAGCTCGAGGCAGCGATCCACGAGCTCGAGCGTGCGCTCGGGCGAGGCCTCCGGCTGCACCGCGTGGAGCAGCAAGGCGAGCTCCGCGTCGCCAGGGAAGCGCTGCGTGGCCGCTTCGAGCCGTGCGGTCGTCGCGGCCTGATCGGGCGGATCGCGCTGGATCAGCGGCTCGAACGCGTCGAGCAGCACCTGGTCCCGCGCCGGCATCGTCGCGCGCAGCTCCACCGCGCGCTGGAACGCCACGCGCGTGCTCGTCGTCTTGCCACGAAACCGATCGATCACCGCGAGCCGCAGATGAGCCGCCCCGAGATTCGGGTCGAGCTTGGCCGCCCTCTCGAAGGCGCTGTACGCGAGCCCCCATGAGGCGTCGCGGATGCTCTGCAATCCCTCACGATAGGCCGCGAGCGCCTCGGGGCTCGAGCTCGAGGGCAGCTCGAGCTCGGTGACCGCGGTGGGCTTCGTGGACGGCGCAGCCGCCGCCGACGGCGCAGCCTCCGCCGCCGGCGCAGCCGCCGACCTGCGGCGCAGCCGCGACACGATGCCCATGGAGAGGACGACCAAGCCGGTGAGCGCGAGCGCCACCGCCGCCACGAGCTGCCACCGACCCTGCACCGACGCCCGATGCGCGGGCCCGACCGCCACGGCCGTCGGCGACTCCACCGTGTTCGCGAGCGGCGGGCGCTCGGGCAATGCCGGCGCCGGTGTCTCGATCCGCACCGAGGGCGGCTCGAAGGGCTTCGCGCGTTTGCCCGTGACCGGCGAGGGCGACCGAATCGTGTTCATCGGCGCTCCGCCCGCCTCGGGCCTCGGCGTGGCACCGCGAGACGTCGTGACCGCGGGCGCGCGAGGCGCCTCGAGCGTCTCCGGCTCGTGTCCGCGCGCGGCCGCGCCCGAGCGCGTCGCCGAGGGCGCGCTCGGGCCCTCCGCGGCATCCGCGTCGACGATGTGCACGGCGTCGGGGATGGCGAGAAACTCGCCCGTCACGAAAGGTACGAGCGTCTCGATGACGTGGTCCATCGACGGGAAGCGATCGGCGGGGCGCTTCGACACCGCGCGGCGCAGGGTCCGCTCGACCGTCGCCGGCACGATGCCGTCGAGCGACGGCGGGTCGTCGGCGAGGATCGCGGACAGGAGCCGCACCCCATCGAGGCCCGGGCCGAAGGGGACCTTGCCTGTGAGCAGCTCGTACGCGAGCACGCCCCAGCTGAACTGGTCGATGCGCGCGTCGACCGCGTCGCCGCGGAGCTGCTCGGGCGCCATGTACGCGGGCGTTCCCACCATCATCCCCTCGCCGGTGAGCGTGTCGCTCTTGCGGCTCGAGGGCGGCTCGAGATCGTCTTCGCCCGGCGTGGACCCGCGCGTGGAGAGCCCCACGCCCAGCCTGCGCGCGATGCCGAAGTCGAGCACCTTGATCGTGCCGTCGTCGCGAAGCATCACGTTCTCGGGCTTGATGTCGCGGTGGACGATCCCCTCGCGATGAGCCGCCGAGAGGGCCCGAGCGACGTCGATGAGCCAGCCGAGCCTTCGTGAAGAGGTCGTGCGGGCCGCGATGAGCTGGCGGAGCGAGACACCGTCGACGAACTCCATCGCGAGGTACGGCGCGCCGGAAAGCTCGCCGATGTCGTAGATGGCGACCGTGTTCGGATGGCTCAACGCGGCTGCGGCGCGCGCTTCGCGGAGCATGCGGCCCTCGGCGCGCTGCCAGGCCTCTGGCTCCGCGGCGCCCTGCTTGCGCAAGAGCTTGAGGGCTACGCGGCGCTCGAGCCGCGTGTCGCGCGCCTGATACACCTCGCCCATCCCCCCCTCGCCGAGGGGAGCTTCGATGACGTAGCGATCGACCGTATCGCCTGGGCGCAGGCGCATGGCGTCATGGTATCGCGGACTCGTGACGATTCGCGAGGATCCGCTCTCGATTGTTCCTGGGCAACCTTGGGAGACGCGCGACGTGCGATGGGAAGCACGTACGCCGACTCTTCATGACTCCCCTCGCCGTTCGGTCAAGGAGAGTCAGGAAAACTGTCGGCTGTCCGGGGAGCGGACCGAGATGGGCGCGCGTACGGATGCGGGCCCCGTATCCGGAGAGCGCGACGACATCGGGCCGCGTACGGAGTCCGGAGAGCGCGTGGTCAACGGGCCGCGCACGGACAAGGGGCTGGGGGGGTCGGAGGTTCGGCTCGACAGGGGCGCACGTGTCGACATGGGCGTGCGTGTCGACAGCGGCGCGCGTGTCGACAGCGGCGCGCGCGTGGACAGGGGACCGGCGTCGGAGGCGCGTGCTGCCGTCGTGGGGCAGCCGAGCATGTACGGGCACGACCACGGCGAATGCATTGAGGCGGCATCCGGATGGTCGGCCCGAAGGCACTCGAAGATCGCTTGCGGCTGCGCCGCGTGTACGGCCGCTCGATCGTCATCCGAGACGCCCGCGGTGCGCATGGTTTCTTCAGGATTGAGATAAAACCTCGCCAACAAGGAGTGGTCGAGGGCCATGTCCGCACAAAACTTGAGGAGTGACTGTGTCATCTGTTCGCTCCCTCCTAACTACGATCTCGTAGGTGGTGCTGGCGGCGGAGCGTGGCGTACGCGAAGCGCGTAGAAGATACCTGCCAGCGACTCGAGGATACGGGGCTCTCCGGGCCGTCGCAAGCCTGGGAGAACGAGTCGCGCTTTCTTTTCGCGCGGTTGTTCTCAGGGCGCGCCGGTTTGCGTCAGAACTCTGCCGGCTCTGCGTGCGCCTACCCCCGAGCGCCGGACGTCTCCCGCTTGGCATGACGCACCCCACGGGCCTCGCGCGGAAATCGGGCTCGTCATCGAATTTTCTTGCACTGCGAGTTCACGCGTGCTGCAGAGCCGCAGCCCGCGTGAAGCGCCCGCGTAGTAGGATGAGCGCGCCGCACTGTCTCGACGCCATCCACGAACGGGCGCGTCACCTCGGGTGCTGGGGCGGAGGCGGGAGCGGGAGCGCAAGCGGAAGCGGAAGCGGAATAGGATTCCGGTCGTCCTGACCCGGGGTCGCCAACCCCGCGGATCTTGGCTGGATCTGCTGCATCGTAGGCTCGGTTCGCCGTGGCCGTGGTGCCCTTTCGGCCGCCCTTTCCCTCGTTCCGCCGAACTCGGGGATCGCCTGGTCGAGCGGTCCGCACTCACCCAGTCCCAGTTCCGCCGCCGTGCGCGCCGCTCGTCGGTACCGGTTGATCATGCTGCTTGACCTGTGACCGGTCCGGTCCTGGACCCAGGCCTCCGTCTTCCCATTCGCGAGCGCGAGGGTGATGAACGTCGCCCGCGAATCATGAAGCCGGATCGGGATCCTCGCCTCGGTCCGTGCGAACAGCTCCGGCCGAGCAATCCCCGCCCATTCCAGATGCTTACGGTATCGAATGGCGCTCTCTCTCTCGGTCAGGGCCTTCCCCTTCCGCTTGCCGTCATCGTCAACGAACACCGGCGCGCTACCGGTCACGTCCAACCCCTTCACCGCGCATACGTCGCGCCACGCGCGCAGCGCCGCCGCGACGCCAGGAGACAGCGCCCACGCCCGAGGCTCATCCGTCTTGTTTTGGTCGAGCACGACTGCGCCCAGTTCGATGTTCACGTCCGACCATGTCAACCGTAGGGCCTCGGACCGGCGCATTCCCTCCCGATGGAGGAAGCCGTAGAAGAGCCGCCATCGAAGGGGAACCCTCGTGCAAGCCAGCAGCCTCGCATCCTCCTGGGGATAGAGCCATCCCTTCGCCCTTCCTAGTTGGACCCGCGGCACGAACCCCACCGGTAGCGGATTCGCCGTGATGTGACGCAGTGGCAGGATCGCGAGCCCGCAGATCCGGTGCATGAGCTGCGCGATTGCCCTCCGCGAGTTCGGCGACAGCTCCAGCGGCAAACTGCGCATGACGGTTTCAGCGTGATCGACGGTAAATGCGTCGATCGCCACGCCGCCGACCAGGGGATACACGTATTTGGCGAGCCAATAAATGTCGGTGAGCACGGACCGCTTCTTCTTGACCCGATCGGGGTACAGGGCAGCCAGTTCCCCGCTCGTCCACCGCTTCCCAATTTCCTCGACTGTGGGTGTCTTGTTCTTCTGCACGACCTGGCCCGACGCAATCATCTCCACGGCCTTGCGCACTTCGTCGAGAGCTTTGCCCTCACGTACCGCAGCGCGTTTGATGATGTCTGGCGCGATGTCGTCACGCCCGCACTTGCGAAGTTTCGCGGCCAGCTCCGCCAAAATGGCGCGGCGAGCAATGGCACTCTCCTCGTCCTTGCACGTTTCGAGCATGAAGCTCTGCCGCTTCTTTGTCCCGATAGTAAGCCGCGCGAACCACTTGCCGCGCCGCTCGTAAACGTTTCCCGTGGCTAACCTAGGCATCGCGACCTCCGGCCCTCCCGCTCGGCCGACGTGCCGGTCGAGCAGGGCAAGGCGTGTTGGGTGCGGCTCTCTTGGGAGCCGCGAGACTCGGAGCCGGCGCCGTCGCCGTGCCCCGGCGTGTGCCCATGGCCGCATCCCGTGAGGTGTCAAGCGTGGAGGGTAGGAGCGGACCGCCCCCACCCCAAAACAAGGGTCTACGGCTTGGCACGGCCTCGTCCGGCAGCTCGAGCCACAGGAGTCAGCCCGACCGCTCCAAGGATCTGGTCGGCGCTCTCCCCCCTGGGGCCGCTCGGCGGTGCCACCTCGTCACCCTCGGGAGCTCGCCCAACGCGGAACGCGCCCCGCTCGACCCACGCCACGAACGCGGCGCGGTTGACGATCCGAAGCTTCCCGAGTCGCGTCACCGGCAATGGAAACCCGGGCGCACGCACGACCTTCAGGAAGACCCTCGACGGGATGCCAGTCATCGCCTCGACGTTCCGCTGCGAGATGGTGTCGGGCGGTGGAGCCATGATCCGGAGCGCGTTCGGGGGGATGGCCAGCGTCGCCATGATGGTTGTCGTCGACTCGGCGCGTGAGTCCGACATGTCGCCCTCCTTCTTTAAGGATGCCGTCCCGGGGCTTCCTGTGCTCCACGCTCGGACGGTGACTGATTTCGTATCACGAAAGGAGGCTCCGAAGCAATCGCAATTGCCAGTAATACCAAGGATTTACGAAGACCAGGTTCGAGATTCGATTACGGCCTATTCGATGCGGCGAACGCGCTCCTGCCCCTTGATTCACCGCTATCGGTTCCCGCGAGGGGCCACCATTCGAACCACATTTGGTTTGGGTTGCACCGCTCGGCGCTGATCCGTCGGCAATTCCGGAGCGTGGTCCCTCCCCACGATGCAAAAAGTGGATCGAAAAGTGGCCCATCCCGGGATCCGACCCCCGAAATTCAAGGGGCTCGTGGTGAGGCTGTGCAAAATCCCCGGGAGAACGAGATGCTCTGCGCACCAATCCCCGAGCGTTCAGGCCATCTTGCATCACGCGTCGACTCAGGTGCACCTCCTGGCCCGCCACTCGCGCCCGTGAAACGTCCGAAAGGCAGCCCAGGCGCCCCGTTATCAGGAAAAAAGTGGATCGAAAAGTGGCACTGCGGATCGGCGGCAGCCGTGAAACAGTAGTTTCTGATCGGGCCCTGCAAAATGACCGAGGAAAAGTGGCCTCTCCATGTCGTGGCACGGAGCGTGCGTCGCCCCGTTTCTAGGAGCTAACGAGCCTGAAGGCGCGCCTTCCACGTGGTGTACAGCACGCAGGGGACCCATCCAGGCAGGCCCCGCCATCGGGACCAGGCCGTCGCCACCTCGGAGCTACGGCGCGAGCTGGGGCTGAATGAGGTCAGAGTGGCCCCAAACGCGGCTGTTCTCCGGCCCCACGTGGCGGATCTCAGGCGAGTCCGCTGCCAGTACCACGGCAAACCTTACGAGGTTTGCACGACGCCCACCGGTTCGTCTTCCCAGAACAAGCGCGTGCATCGACGCGCGAGCCCGTCGCGTGAAGAAGCATAAGGATATCCATGGGATGAGCTGTACGCCGCGCTCGTGTGGCGTCGTGGTCCGCACGGACACTGAACGTTGACGCAGTAGAGGATCGTCCGTACGCCAGACCATCGCTCACGGTGGGAAATCCATTGCCGCTTTCGGCACTTAGCGATCGGTTTGGAATGGCCCCATTGCGTTCGTCCGGTGAATTCGACTGTCTCCCTGAAAAAACCGTTGCAGAGCCGAGTTGCCAAGGTTCAACATCGCCGCAGCTAGGAGGGGCGAGTATGAGCAGCCCGGATTCCGACGCGCCCGGCGCGTCCGACGCTGGGGGGCACCCGCTATTTCCACGCCCGGAAACGGCGACGGGCCCTGATAGGCGTAAGTTCGACCTTATTCAGATCCGTCGGTGGGGGCCTGACGGAAAAATGGAGGTCTGCCCAAAGACCTTCAAAGGGTCGGAGCTTCGGACCTATGAGCAGATCGTCGACATGTATGGCGGTGGCGAGTATCAACTCGTTGCGCAAGATCAAAAGACGCATCAATTCCAGGCCTATTCCGATAGGATGCGCTTCCCTGGGCCGTCGAAGCCGTTTGTGGACGTCCCCCCGGCGCCTCCGCCGAGCCCCGCACACGCGCCGCAAGGCTATTATACTGCACCGTCGCCCTATCCAGGCACGGGCGGGAGCGAAATGATCGCCATGATGCGCGTCATGTTCGAGAGCAACGCCGCCGTGCAGACTGCGGTCCTGAAGTTGTTGGTCGATAGTAAACAAGATGGCGGATCCAACGTCCAGACCGTGCTGGTGAGTAAGTTGCTGGACCGGTTACTGGAGCGGCAGGCGCAGAACCCGCTCGAATTGCTGCGCGAGACCGTACCCCTGTTGCAATCTCTCACGGGCGGGGGTGGAGACTTCAAGAAGTTCATGCAAGGGGTCGAGTTCACCAAAGAAATGCTCGGGAGTGGCGGAACGAGCAAGTCCGACGACCTCGGCGAACTTGCGAGCCTGATCAAAACCTTCATGACCATGAAGGCGAGCGCTGCGCCGACGAACGCTGCGCCGGCACCAACGCCGACTTCATTCGGACCGCAGCCTGCAACGCAGTCGGCCCCGGCTCGGCCCCGGAAGCAGCGAAAGTCCCAGCCGCCGACGACGACCCCCCCAGGTTACCCTGCCGCGTTTCCCCCGTGGCCCTGGCCGTACCTACCCGCCCACTTATATGGGATGATGCATCCAGCATACCAGGCATGGGCTGCCGCTTATGCGCAAACCATGGGCAGCCATCCGGTGGTACCTCCGGCGCGTCCGTCCGCGCCGCCGTCCGCGTCCCGGCCGGCTGCGGCCAGCGCATCCCCGGTGGTGCCGCAAACCGCTCCCACTTCGACAACGCCTCACGAGGCGCCCGCCACGCCGGCACCGCCCCCCGCAGCGGCTTCCGCGCCGACGGTTGCCGGGCACGTGGCGGCCGACGAGGAGCTCGCCGTCCTTTCATCGACGGTTGCCGTCATGGCGGAGCCGGCCGTGGCCGACGAGGAACTCGCCGCTGCGCCGATGCCCGTTGTGGCAGAGCCGGCCGTGGCCGACGAGGAGCCGGCCATGGCCGACGCGGCCGACGATGGGTTCACCAGGGCCCAGGAGGAGTTCGATCCGTTCGCCTCGCTCCGGGCGATGTTGGCGAATCTGCATGCGTCCCAGCCGTCCAATCCGCTTGCGCAGGACCCCAGCGCAATGGCCGTCGCTACCCCGCTCGTGCAGCCTCCAGGGTTTCCGGCACTGCACCCGATGCAGCGCCCCCTGACGGGCATGCCGGTTGTACCTCCTGTCGATATGGCCACTGCCTTTGCGCTCTACCTGTCGACGCTGCAATCCAACCCCTATGGGGTCCCGCCTCCGGCCCCTGCCGCGGAGCCATTGGTACCGGACGAGGAGGAAGACGACGACGACGACGACGCGGACGGCGACCTTCCCGAAGACGGCTCGACGGTCGCCATGCCAGGAGTGATCGCCATGGCTGCGGCTGACTCGGAGTTCGAAACGACGCTTCCCGAAGAACTCCGCCCGATACTGCGCGCCTTGATGGGCAAGCCCGGAGGAGGGGGTTTGTCATGAGCGTGCGGATGGGCATCGTTCACTTTCCCTCCAATCTCGCCAAGGCCCGTTTCATGGCCGAGGCGGGCGCGGCGGATGTGTGGCAGCACGAGGTCCAGCGTTGGGCGGCAGTGTTCAACAAACTGCCTCTGGCGGAGCGCCCAGCCGCGATCCTTCGGTTTTGTCAGTACGCCATCGACTACGTTCGCGACCCCAAGCGCGAGGTCCTCGAAGACTCGACGGTGACCCTCCTACGTGGCTTCGGCGATTGCGACGCGAAGGCTCGAGTTTTCGTGGCGCTCTGCCGTGCCTGCGGCATTCGAGCGCGAATCTACCCGGTTCGCCCAGCCGAGGACTTTCCGCACGTTCTTGCCGAAGTGCTGATCGGCGGGCAGTGGCGTCGCGCCGATCCGACGGTTCTCAATTCGGGCATCAACGATATCCCGCCCGCCTGGAGAGCGGTCACCAACTACTGGTAAGGGGGCTCATGGAAACGCCTCTCCGTTGCGCCGTTTGTCATCGGCGCCGGCCCGAGATCTGCGGTGGGTTCTGCGCGTGTGGGGCATACGTGTGGGAGCCAATACCGATCAGACCGCCGCCCGGCATTGTCGTCGACACTCTGGATGGCGGCACTCCGCTTAGGCCGAGGCAGTTTCCGGCGGTCATCTCGCAGGCGATGGAGGGCGTCGTACTGGGTATGACGATTCTCGTCGGCGGTATTCCGGGGTCGGGCAAGTCGACCCTCTGTGCGGAGCTCGCGGCGCAGATGGCCGAACGCCTGGACAGCCTCGCGTACTGGCTCGACGCCGAGCAAAACCGGGACATCGTGCGCGAGCTCTTCCCGAGGACAGGCTCGTCTACGCAGCGGATTCGTCTCGTGAGCCGCCAGCGTGGGAGAGCCGGCGCAGACGCAAGCTTTCGTGACGCGCTGCAAGTCGTGCCGCGAGACGCTGCCGTGATCGTCATCGATTCCTTGCAGCGGTGGGCGCGCAACTACGCCGAACAAACGGAGCTACTCGATGCGGTGTCCAGCTTGGCTCCGACGGTGCTCGTCGTATCCCACTTCAATAAAGCCGGCCGGTTCGCTGGACCCGTGGGGAACGAGTACGACGCCGATGCCACGGTCATCGTGAAGCCAAACCGTATCAAGGTCACGAAGTGTCGTTGGACTCTCTGTCCGCGCAGCGTGAAGCGGCCCAAAGCGTCGACGACGTCGCAAACCGAGAAGGGAGCGGATGCATAATGTCACGAGCGATCACTCTATCATTCGACACTGGCGCCCCGTGGGACGAGAATCCTTACGGGGACGCGGCGGCCCCCGTCGAGGAGACCGGTGACTTCACGCAAGTCCTGTCCTCGGTTTTTGGCGGAGGTGGCAGCGGGGGCGGTGGCATCGGTGGAAGTCTCGGAACCCTCGCTGGCACGGGGCTCGGGAGCCTGTTTGGGCCCGCCGGGGCGAAAATCGGCGCCGGCATCGGGCAGCTCGGCGGCACGCTGATCGAATCGGCCGTCCGGGGTGCGACCGCGCGCAAGCCGGAGGCGCGGCCCCCGAAGCAGAAGCGATTAACGAAGCACGAACAAAGGATCCTCGCGGAGGGTGAAGCGCAGACGCGCAAGACCGGGAACCCGGTATTCGCCGAGGAGGCCAAGCTGCGGGTTTATCGCCCGGCAGAGTACAAGCGCAGGCGCGACGCTGGCACGCTTGCCTCGCAGCGCGCGCAAAGCTCACCGCCCTCGCCGAGCAGCGCGCCCCGCGTTAGGTTTCCCGCGCCCAAGTCGCCTGGCTCTTCCCCTCCAGCCACTACGACGCGTGCCTTGCCCGCCGCCGCGACGCGAGCGCCCGCGCCCTCTCCGTCACGGCCTCCGTCGGAACCTCCGATCGATGTGGCTCCGCCCGACGAACCCGATCTTCCGAGCGAGGAGCCGGTCGAGGAATACGACGACACCGGCGCGCCTGTGGCCGAGAGACCGGCGCCAGCGGCCCATCTCTCGGTCCTCCCGCTGAAGGACGATTATATCGCGTCGGTCCTCCGGGATATGCCAGGGATGAAGGACCTCGATCCGAGGGTATTGCGGCTCGTGACCGGAGACGCCAGTACGGCTCGGGACGTTTCGGGCGTGGATGCCGCGACGGGAACCTATCACGCGTCTCCCAACCAAACGCCCTACGGCATCACGAAGAACCTTACGGGAAAGGTCGAGCGCGTCCAAGAACTGCTGGCAGCAAACCCGCAAAAGTCCGCGGACAGCTCCCCGATCTGGAACATCCCGCCCGGGTGGTTGCAATACGCGAGAGGAGAGACCGGAGCGCCGTTGACCACGTCGCGGAAGTACGTCGTGCAGAGCGGCGACTTCCCGAGGGCTATCGCCGAGAAACTCGGTGCCGTCGACCGCAACTGGTGGAGCGAGCTCAGGTCCGCCAACCCGCACAAGCCGCTCAACAAGGAGAAGAACAACTGGAAGTCCCTGACGCCGGGCGAGGAGCTCGGCGTCCCCGATGCGTGGCCTCCTAGCAATGCCGCGCAGCCGGTCAATGGGGCGACTGCACCGGTCGCGAGCACCAATACCCCGTCGGCCCCGAGTGCCAACACACCGGCGCCGGTTCCGAGCACCAACACGCCCGCGCCCGCGCCGACGCCCACCCCGGGCCTCGACACCGCCCCGGGTCTGCCTGGCCCCGGGAAAAACACGACGATGGATCCCGGATTGATCGGGAACGTGCAGTTCATGCTCGCGCATTGGAGCGTGCGGTATGGTGAGGCGAACCCCCGGGATTACGGCATGCTTTACAACAATTCGGCGCTGGACATTACGAATAGCTGGAATCCTCGCACGAAAATGGCGCTCCAGTCGTTCCAGTTCTGGTGGAACCGACGCTGGCCTACTCGAATGTTGCGCCTCGATGGCGAGCTCGATGAACCGACGTACCGGGCCCTCTACGAGGTGGAGGTGATGGGGCTACAACAGCAACAACTGCCGCCCCCAGCGCAGCAACCGCCCCCGCCACCAATACCGCAACAACCGGCACCGCAACAGCAGTCAACTCCAGCGCCGTCGCCACAGCTCCCCGGCGGCTTTCAGTTCCCCGGCGGGCTCGGGTTTCCGACGCAGCCCCCCGCGGCACCGCAGCCCCAGCCGCAGCCGTCGCCTTCCGGCCAGGGTTCGGCGCCCGCGCCCCAGCCCTCGCCCTCTGGGCAGGGATCGCCGACGCCGAGTGGACCGCAATTCCCGGCCGGCTTCCCGTTCCCGGCTGGGTTCCAACTCCCGAACTTCCCGGGGCTGCCAGGCTTCGGCCAGCCTTCGCAGTCCTCGACCGCACCGCCTGCGCAGCCTTCGCAGCCCTCGACCGCACCGCCTGCGCAGGGAGGACCGCAATCGCCCTTCCCGCTCCCCGGCGGCATACAGCTCCCGCCATGGCTCCAATCCATTCTGCTCCCGCAGCAAGCGCCGCAAGCACAATTCAGAGACACGGCGGGTGTCAACGATAGCTTTCCGCTCGATCAGGCCTTGACCGAGAGCCAGAAGGAAGCCGTGCGGCAAGTCCTCGCAACAGAGGCCGACCCGATGCGGCTCGACGTGCTCGCCGTTCAGATGGAGCAATGTAACCTCCCGCTTTGTGCCCAGGCGCTCCGATACAGGTCGGCCAGCTTGTGGGGGGACCGGATGCAGGTCGATGGTCACATGTCGACAAACGACCAGCAAGCCGTGCGCGCCATCATGCGATCCGAGCTCGAGCGCTTCAAGCTCGAAGTGATGGCATACCATTGCGGGCGGAATGGGTTTCCGGTCACGGGTAGCTGGTTCCGGTCGAGGGCGTACATCCTGCTCATGGTCAGGACGACTCTCGACCACCACATGCCAGCGGAAACGCAGCAGGCCGTGAGGCAGCAACTCCTCGGAACCCCTGACTACTTGGACGCGGCGGGCAAGTATTATCAGAGCTATGGCTTTCCTATCGCCGCGGCAGCGTTCCTCGCCCGCGCGAACGAGGTTCGCTGGCTCGAATCCCAGTATAAAGCCGGCCAGCCGCAGCAGCAATCGCAGCCGCAACCGTGGCCGAGCACGCCACAGCAGCCGCAGCCGCAACCGTGGCCCAATGCACCGCAGCAGCCGCAGCAACCGCCGCCGTGGGGTGGGACGCCGCAGCAACCGCAACCCTGGCCGCCCGATATGCCCAACCTTCCCGACGGGCCTCCGGTCGTCGTCTGGGATAACAACCCCTCGCACGCCGCGCAAACCAACGAGCCGAGCTTGCTGCCTATCATTGCATTGATTGGCGCCGGGTTCGTGTTCTCCTGAGGACTCGCGAAAGGAGCTGGTGCCGTGCCGATCTTTCTTCCGTTGTGGTGGTGGCAGTGGTGGCGATCCAAGCCTGCACCCGCTCCTGCACCAGCGCCAAAAGGGGACGGAAGTCTGCCGTTCTTTCGATGGTTCCATCGAGAGTCAGACCTGGATGGCGCGTCATATGCAGCACTTGTGACGGCGATGCGCGGCGATTGGATGAAGCTCGACCCAAAGTCGCGCGTGCGCCAGTTTCGTGCACTCGTGCTGCTATCGCTCAGGATCGCGCCCATCTCGTACCGCGAGTTCGAGCTTGGAGATCTTCGGCCGGAGCTTTACAGTGATGACGAGCGTAACGCTGCGGGGGCCGCTATTGCACGGACGCTCGTACTTCTATCGCCGAGCGGTCTTCGCGCCGTCTCCGATGCGCAGACCGACGAAGGAAACCCCGCCGTCGCAACGGGAGTGACCGACACCGGCGTCGTCGTCACCGTCGTCGTCGTGGCTCTGGCTGCGCTATGCACGCTCGCCGCCGTCTTTCTGGGCGCGCATGCCGCCGTGAGGGTCAACTTCGACGACGAGATCACGAAGCGGCTCCTTTCGACTCAGGCCTTCGCGATTCAGGTCTTGACCTTGCATATCGAGCGCGAGCGCGCGGTCGGGCACGAACTGGCATTCAGCAATGAGGAGCGCTCGCTGCTAATGCAGTTGGAGGATGACCAAAAAAGGCTCGCAACGATGCAGGGCCGTCCGCTGCCAAGCCCATTCGAAGGGGCGAAGGAATTCGCTCGGGAGACGGCACGCGCCGCGACTTCAATGACTACGCTCGCCCTCGTTCTGGTGGGGGCGTACTTTCTGCTCAAACAACGGAGGTCGTGAACCATGGCAGAGAAACAGAGGAAGGCCGTCCGGGTGGACCGATCCCTCGTGGCGGTCCCCCGGGGGCGATCGAAGAGGCGACGTATCAGACGCTTCGTCGACCGCGCTGGGAAGGGCGTATTGCTTATCGCAGGCGCGGGCGCTGTGGTGGCGCTGCTCGCGAACCTGGAGGATCTCAAGAACAGCAAGGAGGTGAAAGAGCGCTGGTGGCTCTTGCCTCTCGGCGTCATTGCGATCGGCTACCTCCTCCGGAAGCGCGGCAATCCGTATGCGGGTGCAGTGCTTGCCGTGGGGGGCGCTCTGTTTGCGAGCGGGTATGCATTGCAGTCGAAGCAGGCGCAGGCAAAGACTCCACAGACGCAGCCCACTCCGCCGCTCCCGCCGTCCCCCAGGGGCCCTCAGAGAGGCACCGAGGGGCCGACCACGATGTGGCAGATGCCGCCCGGAGCCGCCTCGGGGTGGGTCCAGTTGCCGAACGGCGAATACGTACGTATTCCCGTGATGTCCATGCCGACTACGTAGGGAGGAGACGAGTATGACCATCAACCATGGCGATAATAGTAGAGGCCAGGATGTCGCCGACATCCTCGCTGCGACCGACGCGAATAATGAGACGGCCGCACCCGAGGACGAGCTCGACGCCGCCGGCCCCGCGGATGATGACGACGAGACCGCGGGCGCCACGCTCACGGCCGACGAGGCTGACACGGCCGATGTCAAAGCGGTGAAGCGGCGCGGCCGCCATACGGTCTCCGTCGACGAGCTGCGCACGTTCCAACTTCGCTCCCGCGCGCGCGGGGTTGCCATCGGCAAGACCCGCGCGCAGGCCAAGAGCAAGCCGAGGCTTCCGCCCAACATGGTCCCGCCCAACGACGGAATGCGGAAGCTCGCGGCCAAGTGGAGCGCGCGCGGGCAGCCGTACGTGGCTCGCCAGGAGGGCCATTACTACTCGACGTGCGAGATCATCTGCACTGTCGTCGGTTCACCCAAGGGAAATTGCTGCGTTCGTATCCCGAAAGGCGAGTACAAGTTCTTTGACCGCACCGTCGACGACGACACGACGTACATGGGCGCGCATCCCGGCAAGGTGACGACCAACTGGACGAACCTGCAACGTCCTTCGAAGAACTCCTACAACGAGCAGGACTTCCTCATCCGGTCGATCACGATGCAGGAGGCAGGCCTGCGAATTCGTTACGAGGCAAACGAGATCAGCCAGGCCCAAAGTGCCGAGGCGCACGCCGATGTTCTCAGCGGCAAGGTGTGGCTGTGGGATGACATGGGGGCATTTCTGCCGACGCAGATCTTCCACGACTACAACGGAGAGAACCTGCTCTACCGGGCGCTGCGGCGGTCCGCGGTGCTTTACTTCAACTGGGACAAGCGCAGGACGGGCGGCAACGGGACCACGCGAATGGTCCTGATCGATCACCTGCGCAACGTGCCGGACGCGAAGGTCAAGACGCTGGCGCGTACGTCGGGCGGGGCCCCGGTCCTTCCCGTGCCGGATGGGTACATCTTCACGGACAACCCCGAGAAGAGCGACGAAGGCGCGTTCACCGCGATCATCAAGGTCGAGGATGACATCGCGTTCCCGATCAAGCCGATCGATATCGGGTTGGGCAGCCCCAGCAAGCCGGTTGCGATCGGGCTTTACGTGCAGCTCTCCCTGAACGGGATCAGCTTCGAGAACGAGAACCGCCTGCGCACGTAGACCGGAGGAGACGACATGAGCGTGGTGGAGATCGACAGCGAGAGGCAAAGCAACACGGTGGAGACGAGCTCGAATTTCGGCCCGTCGACGCATTGCGTGGTGATCATGGAGCAGCTCCCTCTCCTGAGAAACGCTGTGCCTCCCCGCTGGCGGGTCGCCGCCACGCTCACGCTCCGTGACCCTCTCTTGGGTCCTGAACCGGTGCTCGCCGACCTCCCCACTGTCGTGGTGGGACCGCTCATTCACAAGCGGCAAGTCGTCGCCATGGCGAAGTATGCCGGACTCGTCTCACAGTGGTCCTTCCGGTTCGAGAGCGACGACGGCCGCGCGAAGGCGCTGGTTTGGCTGCATCCCGGCACCTCCCCCTTGAGTGACTGTGGAATCTTCGTGGTCCACAGCTCGCTGCGGTGAGCTCCGTGGACCCCTTGGCTACCCGTGTTGCGTTGCTGCGGGCTTGGAGCCAAGCCGTGGGCGCGCAGCGAATCAGCCCCCCAGAGCTCCAGGCCGTGGGGGCCGTCGTCCGCGGCGCGTCGGCACGAGCGATTCCGGCGCTGCTTCGTGCCCTCTACCGGGAACCCGTCACGGCTAAGGCCCTCAAGTGGGGAGACGTCACGGCGATCTCGGAGGCATTGCGCTGGCGAGGCTGGCGCGATGCTCCTCTTCCTGATTCGTTGTGGAACGGCAAGCTCGAGGACGCTCGCTACATGCGCGAACCGGTGTGGGCGCCAGCGGTGCATTCGGGCGAGCCGGATCAAGTTCCGCCCACGGTTCTCACGGTCGAGGGAGAGCTCTCCTTCGAGGACGAGTACCTGCCGCGCGTCATCACTGGCGAGCATTCTCACGCCGCGCCGGAGGCCAAGTGCGCGCTCGCCATCGCGGCGCGGACGTTCGTGCTGCGAGCGATGCGCGATCACCCCACGCTCGGCCGGAGCACTCCGATCGTAAATAGTCAACGCTTTCAAGTGTTCGCCCGGGTTACCACCTCTGAATGCGCCGCTGCGGCTACGCAGACGCGCGGAATCGTGATGTGCCACGGCGGCCGGTTGATCCTGGCCAATTACGTAACAGGCGCACTATGGACCAAGGACGGCGTGCCCGACAAGGACCCGACGAATACGGAGCGGTGGGTGACATACAACTCGGGGCGAGCCGGCACCGACGTCAGGCCGACGGCACTCAGCCTCAAGTTCCACCCATGCAATCGTGGCTGCATGAGTCAGAACGGAGCAGAGTGGCTCGCGGTCCACGGCTGGAATCGCTGGTCGATCCTACAGTTTTTCTATGGCGACGATATCGATTTTCCGCGCCTGAGCGACGCGCGCGGCGGGGGGCTACTTGGTTTGGCTGCGCTCGCGCTCTTGGGGCTCATGACGGAGTGAGCGGCCGGTTTGCCTATTTTTGTAGGCAGATTGCCATGAGCTGCTGCGGCGAATAGAAGCAGGCTTCGTCGCCCGCCAGCGGACATTGTCCTTTCGCATCGGGCGTTTTGTAGAACTTTATCGGTGATACGGCGTAGTCTGCACGAGTGTTACAATGATTGCGTTTTACCACTCGCGAGTTGCAGTCTGCAATCATATGGCCGCAAAAAACGTTGTTGGCATCGAAGAGAGACGACTCACCACTAACAATAACAGAAAGGCACACCTCCTTCCGTTCGTAGCATATTTCGTTCCCAGTCTTGTTTTCCTCAAGCGGTACGCGCGATACAGATGGCGCTTTGGCTTCGAGATCGACGATGCGTTTACCCAGATCTTCGAGCTTCGCGATACGGTTCTCCAAACCTGACAGCGTGGTCTCCCTTGAGGACGCGGGCGGAGGAGCCAGGCGACCACCCAGGTCTGATTCGACTGCGCCAAGGCGCGCTTCAAGCTTGGCCAGGCGAGCTTCGTCATCATCGGAACGACACGCTGGCACAACGACGATAGCCAACATGACGACAACTCTAGAGCACCTAGTCATGTGCGAGATGTCCCCCTTGAAGGGCAGGTGTACTAGAGGGCACGTGCTCTGCAAGTTTGTCCACGATACGCGGAGGTAGAAAGCGTGGTGCTTCGACTGGTTCAGGCAGGGGAAGGACATCCGCGGCCGTTGGTCCTGGCGTTCCTCGTGGGCGGCGACCTCGATCCGAGGCTGCGCGCGGCTTTCGGCCCGCAGGCGTGCGTCGTCGCCGATGGGGTCGCGAAGGGGCCGATGATGGGCGAGCTCCTGGAGTTCGCGCATCGACAGGCCGGGGTGCGCAAGGTCTCGCGCGTGGCGCTGATCGGCTACTCGGCCGGGTGCCAGCGCGTTCGGGCGCTCTACCTGTCCGGCGTCCGCGCAAGCGCGTACCTACTCGCGGACGGGACACATGCGTCCTGGCCGCCGGAGGAGTGGCAGATCGGCTGGCTACGCGGCATCGCGAGCGAGGCGCGCGCGGGCAGAGCCCTGCTCGTCGCCACGCACACGATGCAGGCGTATACGGAGCGGTTGCCGAAGGGCAGAGCGTTCTGTTCGACGGCGCGGGTTCTCCGCATAGCGACGGGGTGGCCACTCGACCGCGCGGGTCCGCTGGACGCCCCGGCCGTCACGACGGAGGGCGCTCTATACGTGTACTCGTACGCGAGCGCAGACATCGACGCGCCGGCCCACGCGGCGCAGCTCGTGCGCGTCGTGCCCGAGCTGAGCGCGCGGCATCTGGGGCCGTGGCTCGCGCAGCACGGACAGCACAAACGCGCACCGCGTTCCCTGCTCCCCCTGGGGCTCCTCGGCATCCTCGCAGCGCTCTTCGTTGCCTCGCCGCCCAGGACATAGGAGGAAAGCGGCACGGCGGCGCGGGCTCGTTGGCCGACCACCTCCTCCACGACCAGGGCGGGCACTGGCGGACCTTGTACGGGTGGGCCAGGGACGGCGCAGCGTCGGAGTTTGCCGCCGATCATCGACGCCCCCAGGCCGCCGATGTGGGCTCCTTACGGGATCTTCCGCAGCCGGAAGCTTTGCCTGCAACCACCGGAACGATTGTCCATGTCCAATCGAAGGGTCACAGGGCGACCGACTGTAACCGTGTGGGTCCCTTGATTGCCACATTGTCCAGCATTGCCATCGGCGTAGAAGCTAACATCGAGTGCGATATCATCGCGTCCTGCCAAGATAAAACGTTGTTGACAACCCCCAGCGCGGTTGTCGGTATCGACCCGATACGCATCGCTCATGCGATCCATGGCGGCAATAACATCGCCATAAATAGGAATGGTCTTGAGCCCAGGATTGTCACACTGTTCTCTGCCATCAGGATAGAACTCGACTTGCAGCGTGAGTCCTGCCAGGACACCAGCAGGATCGTACACAGAGAACTGTTGGTAACAACCGCCTGACCGATGATCGGTATCAAAACGGATTGTGGGAGTCCACTGGCCCATCGGAGTCATTGATTTTCCGTAAGCAGCTCCGTTGCATTGCCCGGGGTCTCCGTCTGCATAGAAATTGTGTACAAAAACAGGCAATTGGTCGGCGGAGCCCAGGCTTGGGTAAGCAGCCAATGCGATTGTTGCCAGAACGCCGAGAATCTTCATGCTCGCCTCCTCCAGTGTGCAGCCCGCTTGGCAACAAATGTGGTGTCTATTCAGATAACCACAAGTGGTAGCGGCGATTTTGACGTCAGAGTAGCGGCAGCTACGGGTTAGCATCCTGGACATGCAGCGTTGCGCTGCAAGGCCCTGGGCATCGAGCCGTAGCACCAAGGCGGGGGCTCGGCGGCGGGGGGATTTAACTAAACCTAAAGCAGGTTGCTTGGCACGCTATCCAAGCAGTGACGGCGAGGGAACCGCACGCGGGGGCTCCGGGGCCCAGGGACAGGCAATACTTGACCGCCTGTAGATAGGCTTCCTTACAGGCTTGTAAACAGGCTTGGTCCACCGATGCGAGAGGAAGCTCCGCCTCTCCAGTCTCATCAGAGGTGATGTAGTTCGATGCCTCCGTAAGCGGCTGCATGGTCTGGGATTCGGGCCCCGCCGAATCTGCGTACTCCGGAGTGAAGATAAACGCAGAAATGGCAAGCGTCGCGAAGTGATGTCGGTGGAACATACCGTAACCTCCCGCGGTGGATCATAGCTAATTACATCGATTTACGGGAGCCCTAGGGCTCAGTCCACTGTAACGGGCATTTGGAGCGATATCTGTAGCTTGTCGGCCGTCCCCGGTGGCTCTACGATCTGGGCCAGGGTTCCGAAGGGAGGGTGGGCTATGCGAAAAGTTTGGTCGATCGGGCTTCTTGCTGGTCTTGTGAGATGCGGACCGGCCAACGCGCCCCCAAATTGGTGTAGTCCGGAGGCGCGTGATTAGACCACCGCCCCTGCATGGTTCTCGTGCGTGGCGTTGATCGGCTACTCGGCCGGATGTCAGCGCGTCCGGGCGCTCTACACGTTCGGGACGCATGCGTCGTGGCCGCCAGAGGTCCTTGCCTCGCCGCCCAGGACTTAGGTGTCCCACGCTACCGACTGGCTCGCCAAACGGCCACCCCCGCCACTTTTCGCGTTACCTTGCCCGGAGCCCAGCGTTGATTTGGACATGGGACCCTCTCGTCGACCGTCTGCGCCTTTCCTCGATCGTCTCGCCGAACTCCTCGGATACCACCCCGAGATCAGCCGCATCGTCATGAGCGATGAGGCGTACACGCGGGACTCCGCCGAGGACCAGATCCAACGCGTGTTCCACAAGGCGTACCGTCGCCTCCCCGACTACGAACCGCATCCGGACGGCATGAAGCCTTGGCTCATGACCATCACCCGCAACGTGATGAGCGACGCGCACCGCGACACGCAACGTCACGAGCGGGTGTTCGAGCCCGACGACGGGCACGCCGACATGGCGGAGACGCCGGAGGTCTCACCCGAGCGCGCAGCGGAGTTGAAGCAGGCCATGGAGAAACTGACGGCCGCTCTCCGAGACATGCCCCCCTCGCAAGCTGCGGTGCTCTGGATGGTGTGCGTCGAAGAGCGGTCGCACGAGGAGGCCGGCGTGGCGCTCGGGATCTCCGAGGACGCCGCGAAGATGGCGCTTTCTCGCGCGCGGGAGAATCTCCGGGCTCGGTTCGGCAACACTCTCTTCACGGTCCCGTCTCCCGTGCTCGCGCTGCTCTCCGACTGCGTTCACTTGCTCGGGCACCTCTGGGCCTTCCTCATGGCCCTATTGTTCGCGTCGTTCGCGCTCTCGCCGCGCGAACCCGACGGCGAGCTTCACGCGGTGGCCACGGGTGTGGCGCGCGTCGTGGCAGCCTCCGCCGCGGACGTCGCGCACGCCGCGGAGCCGGTGCCCTCGTTCGATCACGTTGGTGCATCCGTGCTCGAGATCGAGCCGCCGACGCCGAAGAAGCAGCGGCACACGCCACGGCGTCCCCGCGTCGACAGCGACAAGGAAGGCGTCCCATCGGTCGGTTTGTCGGCGGACATGGGGGGTTCGTCCGGGAGCACGTCGTTCTAGGATCCAAGCCTCGGAGTGTGCTAAAGATCCTGGGCCATGCGCGCGATCGTGTGCTGTTCGATCCTGCTTCTCGCGTCGCCCGCGGCGCAGGCGCAGAGCCTTCCCAGCCCCATCGACGAGAGCCCCGAGGCGGACGCGGAGCTGCGGTTTCAGGCCTTCGCGCAGCTCGGGGACCGCGAGCGCGCCGCGGGGCGGCTGCGTGAAGCCGGAAGGGCCTACCGCCAGGCGCTCAACGTTCGGTCGGATCCGCTCGTCTCGGGGCGCCTCGGGCTCGTGCTGGTCGAGGGCGGGAGGCCCGAGGATGCGGCCGAGCTCCTCCTCCACGCGCTCCATCAGGCCCCCGCCACGACGCCCGCGGAACGGGCGGAGCGCAAGCGCTTCTTCGAGGCGCACGAGGTGGCGCGCGCTCACGGCACGTGGGTCGAGGTGATCGTCTCTCACGCCGGTGCGCGTGTGACGGTGGATGGCGTCGATAAGAACGCTCTTGGGCGTTCGGCCTTCTGGACGTTCGTGGCGGGAGGAGAGCACGAGATCCGCGCGACTCTCGACGGCTTCGAAGAGGCGGTCGTGAAGTTCACGGCCGTGAAGGGGGAGAGCATAAAGGTTCCCGTTTCCCTGACGGCGCGCACGGTGGAGGAGCCGGAGCCGGCGATCCATGTCCCCGACAAGGACCTGACCGCGACGTTGCCCGCGGTGGTTTCGGGGCCAGGATTTACGAAACAGGAGGATCCCTTCGCTGACGATGACCAGGCGAAGGATCCGACGAAGCCCGGCGAGAAAAAGGGCTTGCGGGGTTTTGTCGGGGCTGGGCCGGTGGTGGTGTTTGGCGTGGCGTCGTGGATGCCTGCCGTTGGGGCGACGCTCGCCGGTGGGGTGCAGCCCAACGACTACGTGTCGATCGGCCTGGAGGCGCGCGCGGCGTGGTTGACGACAGGGGTCGCGGACCGGCCGATCAACGCGATGACGGCGGGCGGGATCGCGAGTGTGTGCGGGCATTATAAGTGGTTGGTTGGATGCGCGCTGGGGTATCTCGGTGCAATCAAGGTCGACTTCACGGTTCAGAGCTACAAGCCCGCCAGCTTTGGTGAAGTGAAGCCCGGAGCGGGGGCGCGCATCGGCGCCAAGGTTCGAGTTTCGCAGTCCTTCACGCTCCAGGCGGCGGCCGACGTCCTTGGTCTGTCGAGCGGCGTCAAGGTGGTTGTTGGACCAACGGTCCTCGCCGATCAGCCGCCGGTTATGCTAGGCGCTCAAATTGGCGGGGGTTGGGAGTTTTAGGCTATGCGCACAGCGCTTTTATTGCTGGTTTTCAGCGTGGGTATGATCGGTGCCTCTTGCACGGCGGCGCCGTCTTTCTATGCGGGAGAGTGCGATCCGGACTCGTTTTTCCCAGCACCCGAGTGCATCGATGGTGGCACGGACGCGGGATCCGACGCTTCGGACGCCGAACCCCAAGCCGCATGCACATCGAGAGGCGGGGAATGCGTCGAGATTCCCGACGATCCCGAGGCTGGTTTCTGGAGCCAGGTTCCGTTGGCCGTCTGGTTCGGCCCTGCCGCGGACATACCGAAGGAGTGCTCCTTCGTCGGAGGCGAGCAGTTCAGGCTTTACGCCGGACTTACCGCTCCCCCCGCGCAGTGCGACCCCTGCGAATGCCAGGAAGCCACGGGGCAATGCAGCGGCGTCCCGGGTAACATCACGATCGGGGCTGGCATGTGCGGCGCAGTGGGGGCGCCGTCGCTCCCTTTTGACGGTCCGGGGGGGTGGGATGGGAGCTGCACGGATACGAGCGCGCTACCCGCGGGGGCGCAGTGTCCCCCGGGGAGCGGCGTCCCGTGCGCGCAGTCGATCACGTTCTCGGCGCTTCCGCCTCCGGTCAACGAGAAGTGCGAGGTCAAGCCGTCTGACATCATCAAGGCGGGCGGGACGCTGATCACGGAGTGGGAGACGGGTGCGCTTGCATGTCGGTCGAGCCTCGATACGTCGCTTTGCGGCGCGGGGGATCAACTATGCGTCCCCAAGGTCCTTTATCCCCACCGTCAATGCGTGTGGCGGGAGGGGAAGCATGCCAAGTGCCCCAAGCCCTACGATTATGAGGGGCCTCGGATCATGTACCCGTTTCAGCCCAAGGAATCGCGCGAGTGCACAGAATGTACTTGCGGCGCGCCGCAAGGGGGCACGTGCTTGGCAACCATGCGGCTCTTCGAAGACGAAGTATGCTCGGCCGAGTTCCACAAGCGGATCGTTTCATCCGAGGTCAGCGTGTGCGATCCCATCATCCCCGCGGGCCGGGCGATCGGCGGGAAGTCGGTCACGGACCACGTCTACATCAAGGGCACGTGCGAGACGGGCGGCGGGGAGCCTATCGGCGAGGCGGTCGAGGATGACGAGAACGCTGTGACGTTCTGCTGTCGACAGTCGTATATTTTCGACGAGTAGCCCGGCGCGGGCGCGCCGCACCTACATCCACCTACAAATCAACAACGAGCATCGTTACCCGCTGCCTCTCCGACGCGTTGTTTGTCTTTGAGGGACAAGCACAAGCGACTCGCAGGAGGGGGCGGTGGGGAGCTGCTTTTTCTGGGCATGCGTTTTCCCATCGCCCTCTCCTGGGGGTCGCTTGTCGTCGGCCGGAGGCGGCTGCGAACCGAGGTGCCCCACTGTTCTCCGCGCACGCCTTCGATTCGCACCGCGCACGCCTTCGATTCGCAGTCTCGGGCCGGCGACAAAGTGAAACCCTCGACGCTCGCAGCGAGCTCGCATGTTGCTGATTGATGCGGGTTCGCTGGGGGCGTCTGCATGTAGCCCCCAGCCTTCCCCTTCCCGGGCCGATTTTGGCTTGGGATGCCTGCTCGCGCGCCAAGGCCAGAAAAGGGCGCCGAAGTCGGACTCGGGAGGGGAAGGTTTTTCTTGCTCGCCGCTCGAAGACGGGGCGTCGTCGCGCGCCTGACTGCGTCATGGCAATGGCCAGGTCCGTGTAACAGCGGAATGGTGCATACACGCACGCCTCGTCTTCGGGCGATGAGTTTCATTCCGCACAGGAGATCGCGCGATGCTCGCCTTGCATGACCGGCCAACGCACGTTCCCACAGGCGACGACGACGACGCTGCTACGGCCGTGATGGTCCGCCAAGCGCTGCTTCCGCCGCCACCAAGCGGCATTCGCCCGAGCGTCGCGCATTCAGAGCCGCCGCCCCGAGATACGGTCTTTGATCCTCCGTCGCGTTGGAGGTGCCTCGGGGCTCTGGCCCATGCCCTCGTCTACCGTGTACGAGCGCGCTTGCGCCGGCGCCGGCTCTCGGATCGGCTCCCTCCGCTTCCCCTGTCTCGCTCGGAGAGGTCCACCTTGGTTGCCGCGCGCGCTGTCGCGCACGATGAACGCGGCGAGCAGCTCCTCCTCGAGCTTATGCGCGCGGAGCCTGCCTTTCAAAAAGCTGCGATCCACGTCGCGTATTACGCGTGCGAGCTTCGGAAACTCGGGGAGGATGCACACGACGAGGGCCTCGTCCACTTCGCACTGTCTCGGATGCGGGTGGACAGCGACGGCTTCGTCTCGCTCGCACGGTTGCGGGACAGACTCCCGAACTTGTCGTTTTCGGGCGCGCTCGTGCCCGCCCTGCTTCGGCTGGAAAGAGCGGGCATCGTCTCGCTCACCATAGACCATGCTCGACCCGAGCGCGTGCAGCTCCGGCTCCGGGTCCCCCTTTGAAACGTAGGAGACACCATCATGCCCAGCAACAGCACGCCCAAGAAAAAGATGCCCGAGTCCGAGACAGCCGAATCTGTGGAGTTGGCCACGGCGTTCGCGCTCGCCAGTGACGGAAAGCTCTATTTTACCTTTGAGAGCGCCCCGCCGCCGGGCCGTCCGGTGTTCGTGGGCTATGCGCTGCGTGCCGACGAGGCCCAGAAGTTTGGGGTCGGGCGCTTGCTGCTCTGGGCGATCGTGCAGCCGCTCGCGCTCGGGAGCGATGGGTGCATTTACGTCCGAGAGGGGCTCATCGACGCCGAGGGGCGCGACGTTTTCCGCGGCTTTGCCGCGACTCCCGAGGAGGCAGCCCGCGCGGCCGAGGAGCTGCACCGCATCGCGTCCAATGTCGTCGTCGAAGTCTTCGCGCGTGGGCGCAAGCGTACCGCAGCATAAATTGACAACCCGGGGCGCCCTTTCGACGAAAACACAAGCCCCGGGTCTCGTACGTCGTGCGCTTCGGCAGCTTGCGAGCGAGATCCGCGACACGATCTAACTCGGTTGTGTGCCGGGAACGTGACGACGGCCCGTACAAACGGGAGGCCCCTGGAAGCCGGTGTCGGGCGGGCCCGCCCGCGCCGGACGCTGATCGTGCAACCTCGACCGCGCCCGGTCGGCCCCATCTCCATCCCCGGTCCGTGTACCCAACGCGTGAGCCACAGCACACATGAGCCGCAGTGCATGCCAACTGGACCCCAAACTCCCGAAACGCACACACATGTCTTGACGCGTACCTAGCAATTAGCTTACCGTCCCCGCAAAACTCGACGAACCATGTTGCTGCCGGTTGTTCACCAGTTCCTTGGCTGGCCGTCCCCTGAAGAGGTTGTGGAGCCGTCTGGTGCGGGTCCGGGGGTCATTGCGTCCCTGGCCCAAGACAAAATCGGTAGGGCACTCAGCAGACTGACGGACGCCCGCGTCAGGGTCGGCATTCTCGCGGAGAATCCGAGGGCCGACACAACAGAAGCTCCCATTGCGATCGTATGCGAGTTTGACCGTCCCGTTGAGGCCAAGCTCATCGAGGAGGCTCGACGCCTGGCGTGGAATTTTTGCCGATCCCGCCTCCTCGTGACCCTGGAGCCACATCTTATTAGGGCTTGGACCTGCTGGAAGCGCCCCAGCACAGGCAAGGAACAGCTTGCCGATGAATCACTGGTAGCATCGATCGATCCCAAGAAGATCGCAAGCCAGGCGGCACAATCCCTCCATTGGGTCGAACTGGCAACGGGCCAATTTTTTCAAAAGAACGAGCCGCACTTTATGCGGGAAGAGCGTGCGGATCTTCTGCTGTTGGCCAATTTAAAGCAGCTTCGAAAACAAATGAAGGCCACGCAGCTGCCAGAGGACATTATCCATGATCTGTTGGCGCGCGTCATATTCATTCAGTTTTTGATGCAGAGGCTTGACGCAGCCGGCGTGCCAGCGCTCAGTCCCGCCGTACTTCGTCGCTTGTACGACGGCGGTGTCCTCAGCAATCTTCACACGTCCCTGGACGGAATATTATCGCACAAAGGCGATGCGTACCAACTCTTCAAATGGCTGAACGACAAGTTCAACGGCGATCTCTTTCCTGGCGAAGGCGATACCCCAGAGGCAAGGGAGGCTGAGTGGCAGCGAGAGATGTCTGCGGTAGGACAGACGCACCTCTCGATGCTCGCCGACTTTATCGGCGGTCGGCTCAAGTTGGAGGATGGACAGGCGTGTCTCTGGCCAATGTACTCATTCGATGTAATTCCGCTGGAGTTCATAAGCAGCATCTACGAAGAGTTTGTTCACGAGGACCAGTCAAGCGCGGGCGCTCATTATACCCCGGAGCATATTGTCGACCTTGTCCTCGATAGTGCTTTGCCGTGGACCGAAACCCAATGGAACCTGCGGATACTGGACCCGGCATGTGGCTCTGGCGTCTTTCTTGTCAAATGCTTTCAGCGGCTCATTCATCGCTGGAGAAGCGCGCATCCGGATGACGACGTTAACGCGTCGGTGTTGGCCACGATACTTAAACGAAATATTTGTGGCATCGACATTCATCCGAGCGCAGTGCGCGTAGCTTCATTCAGCTTGTACCTATCCATGTGCGATCAGATAGATCCGCGGCATTATTGGACCCAAGTAAAATTTCCGCGCCTCAGAAACCGTAGTATCATGGTCGGTGACTTCTTTTCGCCGACCACCGTGGAGCGCCTTGGGCAGCCTTCGTTCGACCTCGTGGTTGGCAATGCACCTTGGGGCGAAGGTCACATGACGGAGGACGCGCGGGTGTGGTCCCGTGCGAACAAGTGGGTAACGGCAAACGATGAGATTGGGACACTGTTCCTTCCTCGCGCAGCTGAACTAAGCAAGCCGGACGGCACCATCGTGATGCTGCAACCCGCTGGCGCTCTATTGTTCAATCGATCCAAAGTTATCGAACGGTATCGGAAGCGGCTATTTACTCAGTTTGCTGTAACGGAAATCGCCAACCTGTCAGCCCTACGATTTGGACTGTTTTCTAAAAGCCTAGCGCCATCTTGCGTGATTACCATGCAAGCACAGTCGCCTGCGAGAGACCACGAGGTCCTATACTATTCGACAAAGCAGCGCGACGATGCAAGTGATGAACGGGTGGTTATTGAGCCTCATGACATACACTTCGTGAAGAACGACCAATGTGCAACCGACCCTTGGCTGTGGTCGGTGCTCACTTGGGGAGGTAACCGGGACCTTGAACTGATCCATCGGCTTCGACAGCAGCCCCACACCCTCGGAACGCTAAAATCACGCGAAGGATGGATCGGAGGTGAGGGATATAAGCGGGGCAATCGCAAACTCATCATGGAGGATCTGGCCGATGGGACTTATGCTATCGTAAAACCCGGTCATCATCTATTACCGTTTGAGATCCTCGACTCCTTGGAGCCTAATTGGGACCCAGCTTTTGATGATGGCCATTTTGTAAACAAGGGCATTTTTAATGCGCCAATCCTTTTAATGGGAAAGTCGTGTACTGTTGAGCACGGATTTCGTTCTGCGATCGTAGATCGCAGAGCAATATTTCCAGCGTCAAGTGTATACGGAATGCACTTTCCGGAGAAGGATCGTGCCATAGCTGAGGCGACATGCGCAGTTATGGGCAGTTCCGTTGCACGATACTTCTTCACGCTGACTAGCGGCAGGGTTGCGTTCTATCGGCCAGAAGTTCTGGTCAAGGAACTGCTTTGCATGCCCATTGGGGACCCGTCGGCCGCTTCGGACGTGATGCAGCGAATCGGCTATCACGAACTGGCTGCGAACGCCAGTAATCCTGATACGGTTGCTGGACAGTGGCTCGGACTCCGCGAGTTTGACTGGCTTCTTATTGACGATTTTTGTCGTGTTACCCTTGCCGATTTTCGCCAACCACACCTCGGCGTTGGCAAGGCGCCAGCTAGTCACGACGTGTTGATGCGCTACTGTGAAACATTTGTTCGGTGCATTGGTGCGGGATTTTCCAAGAAGGCCAGCGCTACACTGTTCTCAATCCCGAACCAAGATTTTCCCGTACGACTAGTCGCGATCCACCTCGGCGTAGCTCGCGACGGGGTGGAGATATGCCATGATACCGATAGTCAATTAATCGCGCGCCTGCAACGCCTTAACGACATACTCCTCTCTCAGCGACGAAAGAGTGGTGGAATCTTCTACCAGGCGACTGCGAGGGTGTACGACTCAGTTCAAGTCGGCGCCCGGCGGGTTCCAACCGTATACCTTGTGAAACCGAACAGGATGCGATATTGGACGGGCTCTAGGGCACTTCGAGACGCTGATGACGTTGCTGCGGACATTATCGGTTCGTCAAGGATGGACGCGTCACAATGAACAGACGCTTTACGCCGGGTGAGTTGCGTTGGGAGACTCCAGAACTGAGCCAGTTGGCTTCTGAATGGAGTGCAGACGCCATTGTCAACCTACTCAAGGCTGTCTGGGCGGCGTACGATCGGTTGCTAATAGACATAATTGCCAAGATAGACTTGAGCCTGGCGGAAGACGATTTGGAACGCCAAATCACGCAGTTCTTAGAGCCTATGATCCGCCGCGAGCTCACGGGCGCTGAGCCTTTCTACGTACAGCATGGCACCTTCGAGGAAGAGTCCAGGCAGCCTGCGCCGGCTCAGCCTCCGCAGTACGACATTGCGTTTGTTCTACACTCCAACTGGCGCGTCATCTGGCCGCTTGAAGCCAAAGTGCTGAGAACTGATTCTTCAACCGCCGAATACGTAAAGGCAATTGTAGAGCAGTTCGTTTCTTGTCGATACGCGCCATTCACGGGGGAAGGCGGGATGCTTGGCTATCTCCTAAGTGGAAGCCCAGCGGCTGTACTTACAAAAGTCGCATCGGAATTAAGCTGCAAATTGAATGGGCACCCATCCTTTGGGGCACGCCCTCATTCAATTTCGAAGCATGCGCGCTCGGTTCCCAAGGGAAAGAAATACCCGTCGCGACTCACATGTCATCACTTAATTCTAACGATGAGCCACAGCGGGACGAATCCGAATCCGCCGGGGAGTGGACAGTCTCAGAATGGCGTGACGCCCGCACCGAGGGGTCGCACACCCCGGAGTGGACGCCTCGTGCGACCTAGGACGCGTGCGTCCACCTAGAGCGCCGAACAGGTCGCTCCTTCCTTGAGTTTACGCGGCCCTGGCCAAGGGTCGCTTGCGGGTCCGTCTGTCGAGCCCCGCCTCGATGCTCGGCTTCGGGCGCTCCCGGGGATAAACGTGCGAGGCCCCCTCGCATGCGAGGGGGCTTGCGGTTGGTTTGGTTCACCGTCGATTCATGACGCGAAGAAGCTTGGCGACGGCCGTGTGCGCCGCTCGCGCGGCGGCTGTGGTGTCGTCGTCAGTGTCCGGGAACATCGCGAGGAGCCGGTTGGCAGCATCATGCGCCACCGTCGCGGCGTCGATGTCGCCCGCTGCCGCTGCCGTGACCTCGCCCTGGACGAGGATGGCGAGAAGGGTCCTGCGTGGGTCGGCTCCGGGGATGCCCCAAAGGGCGGCCACGGGGTCCGAAGTGGCACCAACGCGCGCCAACGGTGCCGATCCGTCGTCAGCAGGATGCGGATCCAGCGGGTTACGCCGGGTCAGGGGTGACGGAATCCGAAGCGGAAGCGGATCACGTGAGCGCGAGCAGCTTCAGGTGCCCACGGGCGAGGTGCAGGCGGGCGTGGGCGGTCTTCGGTTTGATGCCGAGGAATTCGGCTTGCTCTTCGATCGCCCGCGTCAAACGAATTCACCCCCCACCAGAAGTGGTTGGTTCACTTGTGTCAAGTGGGCGGGCGGATCGACTCGGGTAAACCCGGTGGTATCTACGTTCGTCTCCCAAGCGGGTTGGACGCCCGGCTCGAGAGGTTCGACCTCCAAGGTCCTCGTCCACAGGTCCGGCGGCAGCGACTTGTCCACGCGCAGGTGTTGCCTCACCCTCCTCCAGACCGTGCCGCCTTGGACGCCGAGCGTGAAGAAGAGATACCGCTCCTTGACATCCCATTCGCCGCTGAGGCCGATGCTGGGGACATCGTGTATCTCTATCGTGAGGATCCCGCCCTTCTTTCCAAGGTAGCGGCGGCTCGCCTCTGCCTGGTCGTCCGCCGTATTGACGTTCTGCGTCCTCGGATTCGCGTCCCCTCCTCGCCGGTGGAACAGCTGCGCGCCCCCCCGAATGACAGAGCCCGGCATCCCAACGGCGGAGCGATAACCCTCGCGGTACCGCGCGATCCATGGCGCGAAGTTTGGGCTGCCGGGGTTACGCGCGTACTGGTCGACGCTGACTTCCCACCACGTCCGCGACTCCTCGGTGTGCGCGGCGACAGAAGTGATCACATCTGCGCCGGCGGCATCCCCGGCCGGGCTGGGTCTCCTCCGAATTTCCATGCAGATGATATGCTCGTGCCATACGAGCCTCGGGGTCTCGTGGAACCTGCTGAGCCGCGAGGCATCATACCGCATCCGAAATAACGCGTGGACGTTATGGCCGAAGACCTCGGCACTGGTGCGGTTCGTGGCGAATATGGTGATATTCTCGAGGCTCCATCTCCCCATAGACTCGCTCTCTTCCTCATGTGCCGAACGTCGGATCAGGCTTGCGCGGCAGCGGATAGCGGTGCGCAGCAGGCGGCAGCTTTCCTGTTCAGGATACGAGATCGAAGGTGTGTTTCAAGAAGTCGGTTTTCAAGAAATGCGTGTCTCGGACGAATGGGTTCGTCGGTAGCGCATCGAGCATCGCTCCCCGCGCGGAGAGCATCGTTGGGTTTACAATTCCGACGCATGCGAGACCGACTCTTCAGGCGAAAGCTCCCCCCGCTTCCGCCACATTCAGCGCCACGCTCTGCACGGCGCGCCGAAGTTGACGAGCCAGGTCCTCGTCCTTCGGTTCAATTCGCTCGGCAATTCGCCCCGCGTCCCCCGCCATCACCAAAACGACCTCATCGATCCCGAGCATAACGAAACCCTCCGCCCGACGACCCTTTCGACGATACGATCGTCGTCCCCGAGCGGGATCCCCTGAATCCCCGTCCCGCTTGCGCTTGCGCTTGCGCTCCCGCTTCCGCTTCCGGCTACGATACCCCCATGTCGTCCGCCCCTCTCCCGCCCCTGGCCCCCGGCGCCCTCCCCCTTGCCGGCCACTTCGTCGCCTACCGCGCCGATCCCCTCGCCTTCCTGATGTCCCTCGCCGCGCGCGGTCGCCTCGTCGGCATGCGCCTCGGCCCCATCGAGGCCTTCCTCGTTCGCGAGCCCGACGACATCGAGCGCGTCCTCGTCACCGAGCACCGCCGCTTCTGGAAAGACCGCATGACCCGCGGCCTCGGCCGTATCCTCGGCGACGGCCTCCTGACGAGCGAAGGCGACATCTGGCTGCGCCACCGCCGCCTCCTCGCGCCCGCGTTCCACCGCGAGCGCATCGCCACCTACGGCAGCGACATGGCCCTCGCGGCGGAGCACTTCGCCCTCGCCCGGGAGCCCGGCGAGGTCCGCGACCTCCACGCCGACATGATGCGACTCACCCTCGAAATCGTCGGCAAGGCCCTCTTCGACAGCGACGTCGGCCCGCGCGCCGCCGACGTCGCCCGCGCGCTCGACGCCGTCGTCGATCGATTCGGCACCGGCTTGATCACCCTCTTCCCCTGGATCGAGCGCCTCCCCTTGCCCGACAATCACCGCACCCGCGAGGCCATCGCCACCCTCGACGACGTCCTGCTCGGCGTCGTCCGGGCGCGGCGGGCGCGCGGCGGCGGCGGCTCCGATCTGCTCTCGATGCTCCTCGCGGCCGAGGACGACGCGGGCCGCGGCCTCTCCGATCGCGAGATGCGCGACGAGCTCATGACCCTCTTCCTCGCGGGCCACGAGACCACCGCCCTCGCCCTCTCCTACGCGTTCGTCCTGCTCTCGAAAAACCCCGACGCCGAGGCGCGCCTCCGCGCCGAGATCAACACGGTCCTCGGCGACGCGCTCCCCACCACGGAGCACCTCGCGCGCCTCCCGTTCGTCCGCGCCACGATCCTCGAAACCTTGCGCCTCTATCCGCCGGCCTGGGCCATCGGCCGCGAGGCCATCGAAGAGACCTCCCTCGCCGGCTACCGCATCCCCAAAGGCACCCAGCTCTGGATCAGCCAGTGGGTCAACCACCGCGACGCCCGCTATTTCCCCGAGCCCGAGCGCTTCCTCCCCGAACGCTGGCTCGGCGGCCTCGAGCGCGCTCTCCCTCGCTTCGCGTATTATCCCTTCGGCGGCGGACCTCGCATCTGCATCGGCAATCAGTTCTCCCTCCTCGAGGCCTCCCTCGTCCTCGCCACGATCCTCCGCCGCGTCCGCGTCCGTGTCCTCGAACAGCGCCCGCTCGCGTTCGTGCCGATGATCACCCTCCGCCCGACGGGCCCGATCGTCGTCGCGTACGAGCCTGCGCCGAAGCCCGATCTACTTCGCGTGCCCGTCTCGGCCGTGCCCTGACGCGACCTCGGCCACCGCTTCGAGCAGCGGCTCGAGCCCCACGGGCTTGTGCAGCACGCGCGTCGGCCCGAGCGCCGCGATCGGCTCGACCGCCCGCGACCCCGCCGCCGTCATCACCACGACCGGCACCGCCGCGAGCAACGGATCGGCGCTCTGCGCCCGCCGGAATTGCTCGCCGTTCATCACCGGCATCATCAGGTCGAGCAGGATCACGTCCGGCAGCGGACCGTCGTGCAGCCGCGTCAGCGCCTCCGCGCCGTTGGCGGCTTCCATCACGCGATACCCCTCCTCCGCGAGGACCATCGTCACGGTGCGGCGAAGATCCTCGTCGTCGTCCACCACCAGCACGCAGCGGCTAGCCCCCGACAACGCCCTGGCCCTCCTGCTCGGGCGCCGCGCCCCGGGCGAGCGGGAGGCACACCGTGAACGTCGCGCCTTGCCCCTCGATCGAGGCGACCGACACGTGGCCGCCCATCTGCTCCACGAATTGCCGCACGATCCACAGCCCGAGCCCGAAGCCGCCGTAATGGCTCGCCGGCACCGCTCGCTCGAACCGTTCGAAGATCCGCCCCTGCGCCTCCGCCGCGATGCCGATGCCCCGATCCCGCACCACGAGCTCGGCCTCGCCCCGGCGCCGCGCGACCTCGATCGTCACCGGCCGCCCCGCGCCGTACTTGATCGCGTTCGTCAGCAGGTTCGTCACCACCTGATCGAGCCGCCCCTCGTCCCATTGCCCGACGACGCCCGCCTCGGCCCGCACCTCCAGCGTGGCGCCCGCCGCCGCGGCTTGCACCGAGAGCCGCTCCGTCACCCGACGCACGAGCGCTCCGAGATCCGTCTCCGCGATCGACAGCGACAGCTTTCCCGACGAGAGCTGCGAGACGTCGAGGAGCTGATCCACGAGCGAGACGCACCGCTCCACCTGCCGCATCGCCATCTCGATCCGCGGCATCGCATCGGCCCGACTGAGCCCAGCTTCTCCGCCCCGCGCCGTCGCGCGGTGCAGCGCCTCCAGCGTCAGCCGCAGCGTCGCGATCGGCGTGCGCAGCTCGTGCGACGCGACCGAGAGGAAATCGTCTCGCGCACGCAGGGCCCCCCGCAGATCGGTCGCGAGCCGCGCGAGATCCGCCGCTTGCCCGAGCACGATGCTCACCACGGCCGCGCGCAGCGCGCTCGCGGCCTCGATCTCCCACGGCTTCCAGGGCTCCGCGCACCCCTTCACCGTCTGCCGCCAGACCTCGAACGAGCGGCGCGGCTCGATCCGCATCGTGCTCGGATCCCGCGTCGTGGGCTTGCGCGGATCGCCGGCCCACGAGATCGTCCGCTCGATCTCCGGGCGGAACCACATCGACATCGTCCGCCCCTCCGGGCTGAACGACGTCACGAGCAGCCCGCTCGCCACGGGCGCGAGCGCGCGCGCGAACGGCAGCGCCGCTCCGAGCGCGTCCGTCACGAAGATCGGCTCCTTCATCGTCTCCCGCAGCCACGCCACGATGCTCCGCACATCCTCCGCCGTCGGCGTCACGCCTGCCGTCGCCACCTCGGCCCCGTCCACCACGGCCACGCCCGCCGCCTCCACGAACCCGAGCAGCGACGAGACCTGCCCGAGCAGGCCCCGCTCGGCCTCGCCTTTGGCGGTCGCGCGGTGGGTCGACGCGCCGAGCTGCGCCGTGACCTGCTCGACGTAGCGCTGCGCGAGCATGCTCGCGCGGACCGACTGCTCTGCCGCTTCTTTTTGATGGAGCATCTCCATCTGGAACGACGCCACGCGCCCGAGCACCTCGCACACGCCACGCATCGACGGCACGAGCAGCCGGGGCGCGCGGTGATGACACGCGACGAGCCCGAACAGCGCTCCTTCGCGGAGGAGCGAGATCGACATCGACGCGCACACGCCCATGTTGCGGAGGTAATGCACATGCACGGGCGAGACGCTGCGCAGCCAGGCGTCGCTCAGGTCGAGCGGGCGGCCCGTCCGCGGGTTGTCCGGCGGCACGAGGGGCGAAGGGATCGCCTCCACGTCCCGGATGCACCGGACGAGGTTTTTCGTGTACAGCCGACGCGCCTGGGCGGGGATGTCCGAGGCCGGGTAATGCTGCCCCAGATACGGCTCGAGCTCCGGCTCGCGCGCCTCGGCCACCACCTCGCCGTGCAGGTCCTCGTGGAACCGGTAGACCATCACCCGGTCGTAGCCCGTGAGCGCCTTGACCTCGTTCGCCACGCTGCGGAAGAGGTCGACGACCGTCCGCGCGCCCGACAGCCGCGCGAGGAGCACCTGCAGGGTGCCTGCGATCCGGCTCTCCTCGGGCGGACCTGCCGCCTCGAGCTCGAGCACGAGAAGGCCCTCCGTGCGGTACAGCATCGCCGTGAACGCGAGCCCCGCGAAGCGCAGGAAGAGCGGGCTCTCCTTGCGGAGCGAGGGTTGCCGCAGGGCGCGTTCGAAGAGATCCCACGACCCCGGATCGAGGAACGCCCGGAGGGGCTGACCGAGGAGCGCACGCGCGTCCACGCCGACCAGGGCGCGGGTGTTCTCGCTTGCCTGCACCACCCGCAGATCGTCTTCGCGCACCGCGAGGAGGGCTCCGTGCGGCTGCACGGCGCCCGGGACGTGGATCGGCTCGCGCGCGCACTCCTCGAGCACCTCGGCGCTGACGTCGAGCGCCTCGGTGCCGATGTCGACCTCGCTCGTCGCCGCCATCGGAGCCCCCCGTCGTCCCGCTCGGGTTGCCCGAGCGACGCCCCCAAACCCCCGCCTTCCCGGGGAAGCAACACTGGGGCCCGCCGCCGCGCGCGGGCGTGCCCAACCATGTTTTTCGTTGTCGACGATGGGGGCTCCGCTCCGCAAGCGGAGCTGTGCCCCCAAACCCCCCCACGAACATTCTCGCGGCGGCTCCAGCCGTGTCATACCGTGGGCCCATGAGCCGGGTCGTCCTGCACGTCGACATGGATGCGTTTTACGCCTCCGTCGAGCAGCGCGACGACCCGCGCCTCCGCGGCCGCCCCGTCATCGTCGGCGGACACCCGCGCCGCGGCGTCGTCCTCGCGGCCTCCTACGAGGTCCGCCCCTTCGGCGTCCGCAGCGCCATGCCCATGGCCCGCGCGCTCGTCCTCGCGCCGAATGCGATCGTCGTCCCCCCGCGCTTCTCCGCGTACGTCGAGGCGAGCGAGCAGATCCACGCGATCTTCGAGTCCGTCACGCCCCTCGTCGAGCCCCTCTCGCTCGACGAGGCCTTCCTCGACGTCACGGCCTCCCGCGCGCTCTTCGGCACCGGCGAGGCCATCGCCACGCGGATCCGCGCGCGCATCGCCGATGAAGTGCGCCTCCCGGCCTCGGCCGGCGTCGCCTCCTCGAAGCTCGTCGCGAAGATCGCCTCCGACCTCGCCAAGCCGAACGGCCAGCGCGTCGTCGCGCCCGAGGACACCACGCGGTTCCTCGCGCCCCTGCCTGTCTCGCGCCTCTGGGGCGTCGGACCGAAGACCGAGGAGATCCTGCGCGCGCACGGCTTGCACACCATCGGCGACGTCGCCGCGCGGGATCCTGTCTCGCTTGGGGTCCTGCTCGGCAAGCTCGGCCCGCACATTCACGCCCTCGCGACCGGGCACGGCGACGATCGCCCCGTCGTCCCGGACCGCGAGCAAAAATCCCTCGGAGCCGAGGACACGTTCGAAGAAGACCTCCAGGGCATCGCGGCCCTCGCCCCGCACGTCCACGCGCAGGCCTTGCGCGTCGGCCGCCGCTTGCGCCGCGCCGGACTCGTCACGCGTGCGGTGGTCCTGAAGATCAAGCTTTCGGACCACACCCTCGTCACCCGCCGGACCACGCTCGACGAGCCCACCGACGACGGAAACCTCCTCCACCGCGCGGCCCTCGCGCTCCTCGAAGGCTTGCCCCAAGCGCGCCGGGTCCGCCTCACGGGCGTCTCAGCGCACGAGCTCAGCCGCGGCGGGGGCCAGCTCCCACTTTTCGACCAGGGCGCGCAGCGCTCGAAGCGTCTCAACCAGGTCCTCGACCGCATCGCCGACCGCTTCGGCGCTGCCGCGGTCGTCCCGGCCGACGTCGCCGGCCTCGGGCACGGCGGCGCGGACGACGAGGCGCGCCGCAAGATCGGCGCAGCGCGGTTCGACGCTCCCACCTCCCCCCTCTCCCGGCGAGAGAGGGACCGGGGGTGAGGGTCGTCCAGGCTCTTGTCATTCCAGCCCAAAGCTACTAAGGCGACCGCATGTCGGCCGAGACCCTCGATGCCTCTCGTGGCGCGCGCAGGACGTTCGTTTCCTCGCGCCTCGGATCGCTGCTCGCCGTGGCGCCGCTCGGCGTCTGGACCGTGAACCACGTGTGGGACAACCTCTCGGCCTTCCAAGGCGCCGAGGCGTGGCAAACGTCCGTCACCCAGCACGCGCACCCCGTCGCGCACGGGATCACGCTGCTCGTCGTCCTCTTGCCCCTCGTGATCCACACCGTCTGGGGCCTCGGCCGGCTCAAGAGCACGCGCCCGAACAACGCGCGCTATGGCTACTTCGCCAACCTCCGTTACATCCTCCAGCGCGCAAGCGCCCTCGGCGTGCTCTTCTTCCTCGGCGCACACATCTGGCTCGCGATGCTCCGCCCGCGTCTCCTCCTCGGCCACGCCGAGGCTTTCTCCGACATCGCGCACGAGATGCACCACCACATGCCGACGCTCGTGGTCTACATCCTCGGCACACTCGGCGTCGCGTATCACCTCGCCAACGGCATCGGCACCTTCGCGATGGGCTGGGGCCTCGCCGCAAGCCGCAAGTCGATCCGCACGATCGAGCGCCTCTCCTACGTCCTCTTCGTCATCCTGCTCGCCATGTCCTGGGGCGCGATTTTCGCGCTCTGGCGCGCGGGCACCTGAGTCTCAAGTCGAAGCCGCTTCGCTGGGGCTTTGCCCCAGACCCCACCGGGGCTGTCCGCCCCTGGACCCGGACCAGCGCAAGCGCTGGACTCGGGGTCGATGAACTGCGCTCCGCGCAGTTCATCGAACAGCCGGGTTCAAGACCACAGGCGACCCTGCCAGCCAAGACAGCAGCGCTGACGGCTTGGCCCGCAACGCGGTCCCACAGGCCAGGTCAAGACTGCGGACGATCCTGCCAAGCAAGACGGCAGCGTTGACGGTTCGACCGGCAACGCGGTCCCACCGGCCTGTGGGAAGAACTGCGCATCGCGCAGTTCTTCCCCAAAAGGTCCAGGGCTGGCCCTGGTCCGGGTCGAGGGGCGGATAGCCCCCGCGGGGCCCGGGGCAGCGCCCCGGCGCTACGCTACTGCAAGCACCCCCTGAGCCGCTCCCGCTGCGAAAATCCACCCGTTGTCTTGGGCCTGGCCGCTCCGTTAGGGTGGCTTTGGGCCCGTCTTGCTTTCACGCGCCCGCGCCTTCCTCATGCACCACCAAAAGCTTCGCCTCCTTTCCTGCGTCCCCCGCGCCCTCTTTGCCCTCGCTTTCGCCCTTGCCGGCTGCGGGGGGGATGAGGATGCGCCCACCTTCACCGCGCCCGACCGTGCCGAGGGGGCCCGCGCGCCTCTCACGGCCCCGTGTGGCGACCCGGACGAGCTCCGGTGCCTCCTCCCCTGGCCGTCGAGCGCCCACCTCGCTGCGGACGCCTCCACGGCCACCGGCGTTCGCCTCCGTGTCGAGGCCTCGAGCCTCCCGGTCGACGACGATCCCCGCTCCTTCGCGCTCGCCGACGGGTTTTCCCGGGTGAGCCCTCTCGCCATTGGGTTCGCCGGCCCCGTCGCCTTGCCTCAGGCGGCCTCCCCCACCGAGGGCCCCGTCCGCCTCCTCCTCGCGCAGCACGACCATGCGCGCCGCGGCGAATCCGTCCCCGTGCGCCTCTCCACGATTCCTGGCGAGGATCCGGCCACCGAGACCCTCGTCCTCGGGTATCCCATGCGCCCGCTCGAGCCTGGCGCCGATTACGTGGCCGTCGTCCTCGACGACCTCGAGATGGAAGGCGGCGCCTCCATCGCGCCCACCCGCCAGACCCAGATCGCGCTTGGCCTCGCCGCGCCGGACACGCAGGCCGAGGCCGACCTCCGCGGCTACCACGCCCCCACTCGAAAGCTCCTCGCCGACGCGGGCATCGATCCGGCGCATGTCCTTCGCGTCTTCGATTTCACGACCCGCTCCGGCGACGACCCCACGAAGCGGCTCACGGCCATGCGCAAGGCGGCCATTGAATCCGTCTCCCAGGGCGGCGTCACCGTTGCAATCGACTCTGTCGACTTCGACCCGAACCCGGCCGTCGCGGCCATCGTGCGTGGCCGCCTCGTCGGCCTCCCGTCGTTCCTCGAAGACGACCTCGACCTCTCGGTCGACGAGGCGGGCGCCGTCGTTGCCAAGGGCACGCACGAGGCGCCCTTCCGCGTCATGGTCCCGGCGGGCGCGGGTGATTACCGGTTCGTCATGTATGGCCATGGCATGGGCGGCGACGTCGACGACAGCGCGTTCGACCAGGAGCTCGGCCAGAATGGCATTGGCAAGGTCGGCATGCGCTTCGACGGCTGGACCGGCGACGACGTCATCGAGACCTTCGTCGGCATGAAGCGCATGGCCGAGGCCACGCACCGCTCGACGTCGCGCCTCATGCAGGCCATCGCCGACGGCGCGGCCATTCAGGCGGCGATGAACACGATTCTCGGCGAGCTCCTCTCCGGCCCCACCTTCGATGGCGGGGCGAACCCGCTCATCGGCCGCAAGCCCGACGGCAGCATTCCGGTCTGGGCGGGCGGCTCCCTCGGCGGCACGCTCGGCCTCGTGTATGCGTCCGTCGACCCCGACATGCATTACGGCGTCCTCAACGTCCCCGGCGCTGGCTGGACGCATTTCATCCCTGGCTCGAACGTCTACTCCACGGTCCGCGGCCTCCTCCGCACGAGTTATGGCGGCAACCTCGACGTTGGCCATGCGCTCGCGCTCAGCCAATCGAACTGGGACGACGTCGACGGCTCGGTCTGGGCCGATCGAAACCCGGACGAGCCCACGGCGTATCTGGTCCAGGAGAGCATGGGCGACCCGATCTTGCCGAACGAGGGCACGGCGCTCCTCTCCGTGGCGGTCGGCGCGAGCCAGGTCGGCGCGGTCTTGAGCCCGATCCTCGGCGTCGAGACCTCGGCTGAGGTCGTCGGCAAGAGCGGGCTCACGCAATTCCGGACGGCGGACATGGATGCGTACGACATCCACGGCTTTGCGGCGACGAGCGGCCCTGCGGGGGACGCGGCGCGCCAGCAGATCACGACCTACCTGAAATCGGTCTGGGCCGGCGCGCCGAAGATCGTGGTCCCCGAAGGCTGCGCCGGCGGCAACTGCGACTTCACCAAGTAATCACTTCAGGACGAGCTTCCCCTCTTTCGTGAGGCAGCTGAACGTCTCGTCGTTCGGCGGCGTCCCGTCGTCTCGGCAGGGCGGGGGCACGTCGAACGCCTCGCCGACCGGCGCTTTCGGATACCAGCAGACGCCGTCGAGGTGACGGACGAGATACTGTTGGTCGCCCTCCGTGCTGGTATCGATCTTCCAATCGGTCGAATCGTACACGATGATCGACCCCTTCTCGCAGATCCACTCGGCCTTCTCGATGTGCTCCTTTTTCCAGATGGGAGCGGGCTTGTTGCCCTTTGCGGGCATGCGGTCACAGGGGACGAGCTGGCGGGCGCCGTCGAATCTTTGCGCGGACATGCTGCCGATGTTCCGGAGGGGCATGATGGTCGTGGTCCACTCCGTCCCGGGGCGCTGCTCGCCGGCGCGCACGTAGAGCGAGGCATATCCGCACGCCTCTTCGGTCGAGCCCTTCTTGCGGATGGCGTCGCGCATCTGCCCGCATTTCCGCTCGGCTTCCTCGACCTTCAGGGGCCCCTCGACCGTATCGACGGTCCACCCTTCCTCCAGTTGCCCGTGGCTGGCATCGGAGCAGGCCTGCGCCTGGATGAGGGCGTTGAAGTAGGTCTCCATCTTGTCGAAGCTGCTCAGCTTTGATGCCTCGACGGTGGCATTGTACTTCTTCACGAAGTCGACGCGCCACGCTTTGCCCTCCTCCGTATCCGCGCCGAAGGAGTCCGTTGCGGCGGCGAACAGCGCCCCGCAGCCGAGCGGCCCCGCACACGCGAGCAAGAAAAGCAGTGGCCCGAGGAGCGCGCTCCGCCGCGCCGGGATCATATCTTTCATCGCATCACCCAGATGGTTGCCATGTTGAACTAGACAGGTGTCAGTCCGTTGACATCGCGGCGTCTATCACGCGCATGCCGGCGAATCAATCATGGTGGTGGGGCGCGTTGCTGCTCCCGTCAACGTTCCGCGTCGACGCGTCGATCCCGATCTCGGCGAACGCGCGGGCCTCGGCGAAGGCGTTTCGCTGGGGCTTTGCCCCAGGCCCCACCCGGGGCTATCCGCCCCGGGACCCGGACCAGCGCAAGCGCTGGACTCGTGGTCGATGAACTGCGCAATGCGCAGTTCATCGAACAGCCGATGCAAGACCACAAGC
>NZ_JARZHH010000099.1 GCF_029946515.1 Polyangium sp. 6x1 | reverse complement strand
AGCCGCCCGTGTGGGGCGCGACGCCTGGGCCCGCGCCCGTCGCGCAGTCGCCGCTTGCACAGTCCGCGCACGTCCTTCCGGCGATCCCCGCTGCCCCGGCGAACCGGCCGCCGCCGGGCGCGTTCGCGTCGCCGCCGATGCCACCGCGCCCGCCGCCGCCGCAAGCCGCGCCTGCCGCGCCGATCCTGCCGCCGCGGCCGCAGGCGCCGGGGCTCCCCGCGCCGAACCCGGCGCTCGGCATTCCGACCACGAACCCCAACATGACGATGATGGGGAAGGGCTCGGGCGCGCACACGTTCATCACGGGCCCGCACTCGTACGTCGCGCAGGGCACGCGCATCGACCTGAACGATCAAGCGCGCCAGATCGGCACGCAGATCGCCGCGGTCGAAAAAGGGTTTTTGCCCTTCGACCGCCTCGCGAACGATCACAACCAGCTCCGCGCCGACTACGAGCGCCTGCGCCTCTCGCACGAGCTCGCGCGTGACATCGCCTCCGAGCGCGACACCTCGAAGCTGCTCGACAAGATCCTCGCGAGCATCATCAAGTTCATCAAGGCCGACCGCGGCGTCATGTTCCTCCGCGACGATAGCGGCGACCTCATGCCGCGCGCCTCGCAGCGGCGCGATGGGACCACGGGGCCGATCAGCGTCTCGTCGACGATCCTGAACCACGTCGTCAAGGAGCGCGCGGCCGTCCTCACGCACGACGCGGCCATGGACTTCGCGGCCTCCAAGGGCAAGAGCATGATCCTGAACCGGATCAGCTCGGCCATCGTCGTGCCGCTCGTCGCGCCGAACAACACGCAGGACGTGCTCGGCGTGCTCTGGCTCGACTCGGAGACGCTCGCGCAGTTCCAGCCGAAGGACCTCGAGCTCGTGGTGGCCGTGGCCCACCAGGCCTCGATGTTCATCGAGATCAACATCCTCGGGAAGAAGATCGAGAACGAGATCATCGCCCGCGAGCGCTTCTCGCGGCTGCTCTCGCCGAACATCGCCGAGCGCGTGATGAGCGGCCAGCTCGAGGTGCGCCTCGGCGGTCAGCGCGTCGAGGAGTGCACGGTCTTCAACAGCGACATCCGCGGCTTCACCGCGATGAGCGAGAACACCCCGCCCGAAGAGCTCGTCGACATGCTGAACGAGTACTTCGAGCTCATGGTGGACACGATCTTCAAGTACGAGGGCACGCTCGACAAGTTCATGGGCGACGGGATCATGGGCCTCTGGGGCGCGCCCGTGATCCATCCCGACGACGCGATCCGCAGCGTGCAATGCGCGCTCGAGATGGGCGAGGTGCTCGGCGACTTCAACCGAAGGCGCCTCGAGCGGGACCTCGCGCCGCTCGCGATCGGCATCGGCATCCACACGGGCCCGCTCGTCGCGGGCTACATCGGCAGCTCGAAGGCGCTCTCGTACACGGTCATCGGCGACACGGCGAACACCTCGGCGCGGCTCTGCTCGGTCGCGCTCGCGGGGCAGATCGTGGTCAGCGAGATGACGCACGACAGGCTCGCGGGGCGCTTCGAAACGGAGGAGCTCCCGTCGGCGAAGGTGAAGGGCAAGGAGAAGCCGCTGCGCGTATTCAACGTGATCCGGGCGGCGACGTCGGTGCAGGTCCCCGCGAACATCGTCGCGGAGCCGACGATCTCGGAGTGACCAGGGGCTCGCCATGTTCGTGCTCCCGTTCGAGAAGCCGATCGCAGACCTCGTCGAGAAGGTGAGGGCCCTGCGCGCCCTCGCCGCCTCCGATCGCCGGTTCGAACCCGAGCTCCAGCGCCTCGAAGAGAAGACGTCGCGGCTCGCGCGCGAGATCTTCGCGGACCTCACGCCGATCCAGAAGGTCCAGCTCTCGCGGCACGCGAACCGTCCGTACACGCTCGACTACGTGAAGCGGATCTTCACGGGATGGGTTGAGCTCAAAGGAGATCGGCGCTTCGCCGAGGATCCGTCGATCGTCGCGGGGCTCGCGTCGTACCACGGCCGCAGCGTCGTCGTGGTCGGCCACCAGAAGGGCCGCGGCACGAAGGAGAACGTGAAGCGCAACTTCGGCATGCCGCACCCCGAGGGCTACCGGAAGGCGATTCGCATGTACGAGCTCGCCGACAAGTTCGGCCTGCCCGTGCTCACGTTCATCGACACGCCCGGCGCGTATCCCGGCATCGCCGCCGAGGAGCGCGGGCAGAGCGAGGCCATCGGCGCGGCGCTCGCGGCCATGGCGAGGGCGCGCGTGCCGATGGTCGCGACGATCATCGGCGAAGGCGGGTCGGGCGGCGCGCTCGCGCTCGGCGTGACGAACCGCGTGCTCGTGATGGAGTTCGGTTGTTACTCGGTCATCTCGCCCGAGGGGTGCGCGGCGATCCTGTGGAACGACGGCGCGCGCGCGGACGAGGCTGCGGCGCAGCTCAAGATCACCGCGCCGGAGCTCTTGCAGCTCGGCGTGGTCGACGCGGTCGTCGAGGAGCCGACGGGCGGCGCGCACCAGGACCATGACGACGCCGCGCGCAGGCTCGACGAGGCCTTGTGGCAGACGCTCACCTCGCTCGACGGCCTCACGGGCGACGAGCTCGTCGACGATCGGTACCGTCGCTTCCGCGCGCTCGGGTCTTTCCTCGCCTGACCTTTCCCGGACGGCGGGCCGGCGCTATACGCCGCGGATGCGCATCAACAGGGAGCGGCCGTGACCGTACCCGTCGCCCTCGTCGGCTGCGGTGCGTGGGGCGAGAACCTGCTCCGTGTGCTCTGCGAGAGCCCGCGGGCCGAGCTCGTCGCGGTCGCCGAGACGAGCGCGGCGCGGCGTGAGCTCGCGCGCGCAAAAGCTCCCTCCGCGGCGATCGTCGAGAGCCTCGAGGAGGCGATCGGGCTCGGCGCGCGCGCCGTCGTGATCGCGACGCCGCCGCGCTCGCATGCCTCGCTCGTGCTCACGGCGCTCGACGCAGGGCTCGACGTGCTCGTCGAGAAGCCGCTCGCGCTCTCGGCTGCGGACGCCGAGCGCTGCATGCTGCGCGCGGCCTCGCTCGGGCGCGTCGCGATGGTGGGGCACCTCTTGCGGTATCACCCGGCGGTCGAGCGGCTCGTCGCGATGGTGCACGAGGGGGCGCTCGGCACGATCCGGCACCTCGCGGCGTCGCGGCTCTCCATTCGCGGCGATCGTTCGGTGCCTGCGCTCTGGTCGCTCGGACCGCACGACCTCTCGATCGTGCATGCGATCGAGCCGCTCCGGATCGATGCGCTCGAAGCGACGAGCGGGCCGGAGGGCGATCCGGTCGTGCTCGACTTGCGGCTCGCGTCGGGGTTTGCCGCGCGGATCGAGCTGTCGCGCGTGCACGCGACGAAGGAGCGGCGGATCGTGGTCGTGGGCTCGTCCGCCGTGGCGATGCTCGACGACGTGCGGGCGCCGGATCGCGTCTTTCTGTCCCGCCAAACGGCTGCGCCGAGCGCCGCTCTCTTCGAGGGGCCGACCGAGGAGATCCGCGTCCCCTGGCGCGAGCCGATGGCCGTGGAGATCGATCACTTCCTGCGCTGCGTGGAGGAGCGCCGCGCGCCGCGCACGTCGTTCGAGGAGGGCACGATCGTCGTGCGCGCGCTCGAACGTGCAGAGCGGGTGCTCGGCGAGGCGGTCCCTAGGCCGGCTTCGCTTCCAGCCGAAGGATCGTGATCTCCGGCGCCGCGCCGAGGCGCACCGGCGGCCCCGTCGTGCCGAGCCCCGGGCTTACGTAGAGCCACGCGTCCCCCTCGCGGTACAGGTCGGCGTGGTAGCGATACACGCGCGCGGACAGATTGTACCGCCTCGTAAGAAACGGCACGCCGACCTGCCCCCAGTGCGTGTGACCCGACAGCACGAGCGAGGCGCCCCGCGCAGACAGATCCGGGAAGAGCTGCGGATCGTGGGCCAGCACCACGAGCGGCGCGCTGGGATCGTGGCCGTCGAGCGCGCGCCGCACATTCGCGCGCCGTGACCAGGTGTCGTCGACGCCCGCGATCGTGAGACGCTCGCCGCCGCGCTCGATTGCCTTGCGTTCGTTGCGAAGCACCGCGATGCCGGCCTCGCGCAGCTTCCCCACGAGCGCCTCGCCGTCGCCGAAGTAGTCGTGGTTGCCCATCACGGCGAGCACCCCGTCGCGGCTCTTCAGCGAGCTCGCGAGGTCGGCGATCTCGCCGTGGAACGCGTTGCCGCTCGTCACGTAATCACCGGTGAGCGCCACGAGGTCGACGTCGAGCGCGCGGACGGTCTCCGCCCAGCGATCGGCATGTTCGCGCGGACAGAGCGCGCCGATGTGCAGGTCCGACAGGTGCGCGATGCGGTAGCCGTCGAAGGCGGGCGAGAGGCCGCGGATGGGCACGTCGATCGTGCGCACGCGGACCCAGCGACGCCGCACGAGCACGCCCCAGCTGGCGAGCGTGAGCCCGAGCGCGTATGCGACGATCGCGAGCGAACCCGACGTCGGCACGAGCGTCGCGGGCGCGACGAAGCTCGCGAGCATCGCGAGGGCCAGGCCGACGAGCCAGAGCGGCAGCGCGGCCACGAGGGCGCACCAGTGCACGTAGTACGGCTCCTCGACGAGCAGCCGCCGCAGACGCGGGACCGGACGATCGGCCGAAGCGAGCGCGACCCGTCCTCGAAACGCATAGGCGAGCGCCACGGAGAGCGCGAGCGCGAGGACCCACGGCGCGGGCGCGCCGAGCCGCGCGAGGAGCGCGTGTGCGGCCACGGCGAACGTCACGTGCAGCGCGATCGTCACGGCAAAGAGGACGGTCCAGAACCTTCGCATCACCCTTGGGGCCGGCAGGAAAATGGCTGCTTTACGTCGCCCGAAGCTTCATGCTAGCGCGCGAGTCCCAAGATCACAGGGAGCAGGCACGATGAGCGATCCGAGGATCGAACCCACGATGGTCAAAGCGCCACATGGCGCGCGGACCATGGAGATCGAGTGGGCCGACGGGCACAAGAGCGTGCTTCCGCACGAGATCCTGCGCGGCTACTGCCCTTGCGCCGTCTGCCAGGGGCACGGCGGCACCATCCACTTCGTGCCGGGCGGTGACCTCTCCCTCCGCGACATCCAGCAGGTCGGCAACTACGCCTTGCAGTTCACCTGGGGCGACCAGCACGACACCGGGATCTACTCGTTCCGGTACCTCCGGTCGCTTTGCCAGTGCGACGCATGCAAGCCGACGTTCAGTCCAGGATCGGTGCCGTGAACGACAAGACGAAGCCCGCGAAGAAGAAGCCCGCCACAGGTCCGAAGCCCGCGGCCGCGCCGCCCGGCGGCAAAAACAAGGCGCTCGATCCCAAGCAGATCGTGCATGCGGATTTCCTCGCCGCGGCCGCGCCGGGCTCGTCGCTCCCCGCGCCGACGATGGCCGAGATCGCCTTTGCGGGGCGATCGAATGTCGGCAAATCGAGCCTCATCAACACCCTCGTCGAGCGCAAGGGCCTCGTGCGCACCGGGGCCACGCCCGGCGTCACGCGGCAGATCAACCTCTTCGAGGCGCGCGCCAGGGACGGCGCGGTCTTCCACCTCATCGACCTGCCCGGCTATGGCTACGCCAAACGCTCGAAGGCCGAACGAACGGCTTGGGGCGACCTCATCGAGGGCTACCTCCGCGGACGCATCACGCTCGCGGCCCTCGTCATCCTGGTCGACGTGCGTCGCGGCCTGGAGGAGGACGACCTCGAGCTCATCCAGTTCGTGGAGGAGGCGCGCGACGTCCAGCGCCGGCCCGTGGAGATCGTCATCGTCGCCACGAAGATCGACAAGATCGGGCGCTCGGCGAGCCGCAGCGCGGCGGCGGCGATGGCGAAGAGCACCGGGCGCAAGGTGATCGGTTTCTCCTCGGTCACGGCCGAGGGCCGGGCGGAGCTCTGGGCGCTCCTGCGCAAGGTCACGCTCGGCACGCCCGAGGCGACGCCCGTCACGAAGGACGCGGAGACGGAGCCTGCTTGACGGGCCCACGCGAGCGTCATGAGCCTCGCGTGCTCGGCGTGCCCGTCCTTGGGAAGCGCGCCCATCTGCGCGGGAGCGTACGGCGATGCGCACCGTAAATCGGTTGACGTTCGGCCTGTGTGCTCCTTTCGTTAGGGGGCCATGACGGCGGGTGGGCGCCAGAGCCGGGCGGAGCGGGACGCGCTGGACGCGCGCGCCATGCGCCGCATCTGTGACGGGGACGACGACGCCATCGCGGAGATCTACGATCGCCACGCGAGCGTCGCGTACGGCCTCGCGCTCAAGATCGTGCGGGACGCGCTCGAAGCCGAGGACGTGGTGCACGACGCGTTCGTCGCGATCGTCGAGCGCGCCGATCAGTACCGCGCGGAGCGAGGCACCGTGGTCGCTTGGCTCGTCACCACGGTGCGAAACCTCGCCCTCGATCGCGCGCGGCGACGCACGCGGCGTGCGCAGATCACGGAGGAAGAGCTCCGGCACGAGCCGAGCGAGCCCGTGATCGATCCCGAGTCGAGCTCGGTCCTCGACCTCGAACGCCGCGCGGTCCGTGCCGCGCTCGGCGGTTTGCCCGCGGCGCAGCGCGCGACCCTGGAGACGGCTTTTTTCGAGGGGCTCAGTTATCCCGAGATCGCCGAGCGTGACGGCGTGCCGCTCGGCACCGTGAAGTCCCGCGCGGCGCGCGCCCTCTCGGCGCTGCGCGTGGCGCTCGAAGGCCCGCTCGAAATGCAGGGGATGGGGAGCGCCGGCGAGGACGAGTGATCCCGTCGGCCTCGCGCGCCTCGTTCAGCGCCGCTTCTGCGCTCCCAGTGCGAACGTGATCCCCCGGGCCAGCGTGCTCAGCGTGCGCATGCCGCCCACGTCGAGCTCCACCATCGTGCGCGCCACCTCGGGCCGCACGCCCGTGAGCAGCACCTCCGCGCCGAGCAGCCTTGCTCCGCGCACTGCCTCGCAGAGCAGCCCCATCACCGCGTGATCGGCCGCGCGCAGGCCCGTGAGATCGATGATCGCGAACGTCGCGGCGCGCGTCGACACGCCGGCGAGCAACGCGTCGACGATCCTCGCTGCGCGCCGTTTGTCCACCGAGCCGATGAGCGGCATCACGAGCACGCCCTCGCCCACCGGCAGGAGCGGCGTTTCGAGCTCTTCGAGCATCGACTCCTGCGCCCGGATGATCTCCTCCTGCATCCGCGCGCGCTCCGACTCCGCGACCTTGCGCATCGTGATGTCGCGGTCCACGCCGCGATAGCCCGTGTGCACGCCGGCCTCGTCGAAGAGCGGCACCCCGCTCGTTTCGAGCACCACGCGCCGCCCGTCCTTGTGCAGATTGACGTTTTCGAGGTCCTTGAACGGCGCGCGCGCGGCGATGATCGGGCCGAGGAAGGCGCCCACGCGGGCTGCCTCGTCGGGCGGCATGAAGTCGAAGGGCGTCTTGCCGAGCGCCTCCTCCGGCTCGTAACCGAGAAAATCGCGAATTCGCGGGCTCACGAACGTGTAGACCGCGTTCGCGTCGACCTCCCAGACCCAGTCGTTCGTCACCTCCACCAGCATCACCAGCCGGCGCTGGTCCTCGCGCAGGCGCCGGTTCTCCTCGCGCAGCCTGGCGAGCTCGCTCGTCGTGTCGTCGACCCGAAATGCGACGTCGGTGTCCGTCGGCATCCGCGCAATCTGACACGCCCTCCCGTTCCTTGCCCTGACGGTGCCCTGCTCTTTGCCGCTCGATCGCTCGACGCGACGAACGGGGGTGGCGCCGCGCGACGCGCGCGACATTCTCCCGGACAGCCATGCCCGCGTATGCCGGTCCGCTCACGCCCGTCGAGGCGCCCCTCGTGCCGCTCGGCCTCGTGCCGCTCGCGTCTCTGCTCGCCGCGATCGTCGTGGCCCTCTTCGGCGCGCGGATGGGCAGGAGCCGCGCGACGCACCTCGGCCTCGGCGCGACGCTCCTCGCGCTCGGGATCGCGCTCGCCGACACGGCCCGCCTCGCCTCGCTCGAACCTGCGCGCCGCGCACTCTTCGACGTGGCCTTCCGCCTCGTCCGGATCGGCTCGCTCGACGCGAATGCCTCGTTCGTCCTCGACCCGCTCGGCGCGGGGTTCCTCGTCACGGCGCTGCTCGTCGTCGCGATTGCACACGTCTTCGCGCGCAAGCTCATCGACGACGATCGCGCGGCGATTCGCTTTGCCGCGACGGCATCGCTCTTCGCCTCCGGCCTCTCGCTCGTCGCGCTCGCGGCGGACGCGATCGTGTGGCTCTTCGGCTGGGCGGCCACCGTCCTCGCGGCGGGCCTCTTCGTGGGGCAGGGCAAGAGCTCGCAGCCTTCCGCGTCCGCGGGCATGCGTGCGGGCGTGACGGCGAGCCTCGGCGGCGCCGCGATCGTCTCCGGCCTCGTCTTTCTCTTCTGGGGCCTCGGGGGCGCGTGGCTCGACGAGGGCCGTTTCCTCGCGGATTTCCGCGCGCGGTTCGTCCCTGTGTATGCCGAGGGGCATCTGCCCGCCGAAGCGACGATCGCCGAGGACGTCGAGCGTCCGCGGGGCGAGCGTGACGTGAAGATCGTCGCCGAGCGCGCGGACAAGCGCGGCTACCTCACGTTCACGAGCCACCCGGGCGCGCGCGTGTACGTCGGCATCTCGGATCGCGCGCAGCTCGCGCAGAACCCGACGCCCTTCGCGGTCGCGCCTTTCGTGCGGCGCGAGATCGCGGCGGGCCCGCATTCGATCGTCATCGCGCCGGGCGGCGGCGCCACGGTCACGGGTGATGGCCTCGAGGTCGCGTGGATCGAGGGCCTCATCGTCCCCGAGGGCGAGGAGGTCCGCATCGCGCCGCTCGGCCCCACGGTCGCGTTCCGCGAGATTCACGATCAGCTCGTCCTCCGCGACGCGGAGGGGCGACAGAGCGTCGCGCGCTCGCTCCTCGGCAAGCTCGGCGCCGGCTCGATGGGCCTCGTCACGCTCGCGTGCCTCCTCCTCTTCTTGGGCGCGGCCGCGACGAGCGCGACCTTTCCCTTCACCGGCTGGCTCACGAGCGCCGCGCCGTCGCTCTCGCCTCCTGCGCTTGCGCTCGTCCTCGGCCTCGCGCTCGCGCCGGGTCCGCTCCTTCTCGTTCGGCTCTCCGATCTCTTCACGTTGAGCCCCACGGCAGCCAGCGTCGTCACCGTCGTCGCCGCGTTCTCGGCCGTGCTCGCGGCGCTTCGTGCGGCGCTCGAACCACGGCACCCCCAGCGCCTCGCGCACGGCACCGTGGCCGCCGTGAGCCTCGCCTTCGTCGCGATCGGCCTCGACGAGCCTGCGTTCGCCGTCGTCCTCCTCGCCCTCCATGCGCTCGTGCGCGCGGCGACGTGCCTGCGAATGACCGAACGTGGCGAGAAGGGACCGGTCAAAACGCTCTCCTTCCCCGGCGCGCGTGTCCTCCTCGAAGGCCCTGGCCCCAAGATCGGCGAGGCCCTCTTCGAGGCCGCCAACACGATCGCGCGTGGCGCCTCGAAGCTCGTCTCCGCGATCGACGACCTCGTCCTCGGCCTGCCCGCGCGCCTCTTCGAGCGCCTCTTCTCCCTCTTCGTCGCGCTCGTGATCCTCTTCGTCGCGGCGCCTGCCTTTGCCGACGAGCCCGCGGGCCGCGCCGTCCTTCGCCCTGAGTTCGGCGGCGACCACGTCGAGCTCTCCCTCTCGCCCGACGGCGAGCACATGACGGGCGCGTTTCTCCTCCGCAACGAAGGCCCCGGCCCGCTCGAAATCTCGCGCGTCGACGTCCGCAGCTCCGCCACGGATCCACGCCTCCCGCCCGGCATCACGGTCAACGTCGAAGGCCCCCGCGCCTCCACGCGCATTGCGCCGGGCCAGGAGCGCCGCGTCACCGTCCGCTGGCGCTACGAGGCCGCCCGTGCCCGCGAGCTCTACGGCCAGGTCATCGTCGAATCGAGCTCCCGCGCCGCCGGTGACGGCGGCGAACCCGGCCGCCCCCTCGCCATGGCCATCCGCGCCGAACGACCGCTCGGCCTCGGCTTCCTCGGCCGTACCCCGCTCTCCGTCGTCGTCTTTTTCCCCCTCCTCGGCACGCTCCTCGCGCTCCTCCTCCGCGTCACGCGCCGCGACACCGCGCGCGCCCTCGCCGTCACGAGCGCCCTCGTCCACGGCACGCTCCTCGTCTTCGTCGTGTGGCTCTGCGTCCGCTTCGACCGCGCCTTCAGCCGCGCCGACGGCAATGACGGCTTCCAGCTCATCGAGCGCGCTCGCCTCCTCCCTTCGCTCGGCGTCGAATACTTCCTCGGCGTCGACGGCCTCTCCCTCGCGCTCGTCGCGGCGGCCGTCCTCCTCGCGCTCATTGCCTCGATCGCCAGCGCCACCTTGCGCGACCGCGCGGCCAGCTACCACGCGCTCGCGGGCCTCTTCCTCACGGCCTCGCTCGGCGTCCTCGTCTCGCTCGACCTCTTCCTGTTCTGCGCCTTCTGGCTCCTCGGCCTCGTGCCCACGAGCCTGCTCGTCGCTCTCCGCGGCGGCCCTGGCCCGCGCCGCGCCGCGTCCCGTGTCCTCGTCTCCTCCTTGATCGGCGCCGCGCTCCTCTGCTTTGCATCCTATTTCCTCTGGCAAAACGCCGACCCCACGTACCTCGCGACGGGCGAATCCGTCCGCCGCGCGGCCGCGATCCCGGAGCTCGCGCGTGTGGCCTGGGTCGAAAAGGGCCTCGTCATCGGTGGGTTTTCGGCCGTGAAGGTCCTCTGGACCGCGCTCTTCGTCGCCTTTGCGCTCCGCATGTCCGCGTTCCCGCTGCCTGGGTATCTCGCGGATTTGCACGCCGAGGCCGACGCGCCGACGAGCGTCCTCCTCTCGGGCGCCCTGCTCTCGACCGGGGTTTACGGCCTTTTGCGGCTCAATGTGGGCGTCTTGCCCGACGGCATGCGCTGGGCGGCGACGACGATTTCGATCCTCGGCGCGGCGGGGATCCTGGTCTCCGCGCTCGCGGCGATCGCGCAGAACGACCTCAAGCGCTTCCTGGCGCGCATTGCCAGTGCACACGCGGGCCTCGCGCTCCTCGGAATGGGCTCGCTCACGCCGCAGGGATTCGAGGCGAGCGTGATCGTGGCGGCGACGCACGGCGTGATCCTCGGCCTGCTCTTCGTGCTCGTGTCGGTCCTGGAATCGCGGGTCCAGACGCGGGACCTCGGTCGATTCGGCGGCCTCTCGCGGGAAATGCCGCTGTTCGCGGCGCTGTTCGGCCTCGGCATGCTCGCGTCGGCTGGATTGCCGCTGCTCGCTGGCTTCTGGGGGCCGCTGCTCGCTTTGTGGGGAGCCTTCGCGCGGGAGCGGGCGATGGGCGCCTTCGGGGCGATCGGGCTCGTGGTGCTCGCGGCGGTGCACATCTTCGCGATGGGTCACCTCTTGTTCGGCGAGTCCCGCGAGGAGTGGCAGACGAGCAAGTACCTGGAGCCGTTCGGCGGGAAATTCCCCGCGCTGAACGGGCGTGAGCTCGCGGCGGTGTTGCCGTTGGCGATTGGATTGGTGCTGCTCGGCGTGGCGCCGCGGCCGCTCCTTGGAATGGTGGACCAGGCCTGCCTCGGGCTGCACCGGCTCGTGGATCGACCGGGGCCTTTGCAGATTGCGGCGACGGAAAACCCCCGCAAGCTCGCCTGAGCGATGGCCTCCCGGAAACCGAAAACGAGCGGGCAGCCCCCCGAAGGCCGAGGCGTGGGCGACTACGAGGCGACTCTCTGGGCGGCCGCCGACAAGCTACGGAGCAGCCTCGACGCGGCCGAATACAAGCACGTCGTCCTCGGGCTGATCTTCCTCAAATACATCTCCGACGCATTCGAAGAAAAACACGCCGCCCTCTCCGCCGCGGCCGGCGCCGACCCCGAGGATCCGGCCGCCTATCGCGCAGAAAACGTCTTCTGGGTCCCGCGACGCGCGCGCTGGTCGTTCCTCTCCGATCACGCGAGCGAGCCCGGCCTCGGCAAGCTCGTCGACGAGGCCATGCTCGCAATCGAGCGGGAAAACCCCGCGCTCGCGGGCGTCTTGCCCAGGGACTACGCCCGGCCTGGGCTCGACAGCACGCGCCTCGGCGAGCTCATCCAGCTCTTCGGCGACATTGGCTTCAAGGACCGCGGGGCGCGTGGGCGCGACGTGCTCGGCGACGTGTACATGTATTTCCTCGGCCATTTCGCCGCGGCCGAGGGCAAGCGCGGCGGCCAGTTCTACACGCCGAAATGCGTCGTCGAGCTCCTCGTGGAGATGCTGGCCCCGTACAAAGGCCGCGTCTACGACCCGTGCTGCGGCTCGGGCGGCATGTTCGTGCATAGTGAAAAGTTCGTCGAGGAGCACGGCGGGCGCCTCGGCGACATTCGCGTCCATGGCCAGGAGTCGAATCCGACGACGTGGCGCCTCGCGAAGATGAACCTCGCCATCCGGCAGATCGACGGCGACCTCGGCGGCGAATGGGCCGACAGCTTCCAGCGCGACCTGCACGAGGGCCTCCAGGCCGATTACATCCTCGCGAACCCGCCGTTCAACGCCTCGGACTGGGGCGGCGCGCGCCTGCGTGACGACGCGCGCTTCCCGTTTGGCGTGCCGCCCGCGGGCAATGCGAACTTCGCGTGGGTTCAGCATTTCCTCCACCACCTCGCGCCCACGGGGATCGCCGGGTTCGTGCTCGCGAACGGCAGCATGTCGTCGCAGCAATCGGGGGAAGGTGAGATCCGGAGAAAGCTCATCGAGGCGGACCTCGTCGATTGCATGGTCTCGCTCCCGGCGCAGCTCTTCGACTCCACGCAGATCCCTGTCTGCTTGTGGATCCTCGCGCGCGACAAGAAAAACGGGATCGGCGAGCAGGGCAAACGGCTGAAGGACCGCAGCGGGAGCGTGCTGTTCATCGACGCGCGCGCGATGGGGACGATGGTCGACCGCGTGAAGCGCGTGCTCACCGCGGAAGACATCACGAAGATCGCGGACATCTACCACACTTGGCGCGGCGAGCGCGAACCGACCCGTTATGCCGACGTGCCCGGGTTTGCGCGTTCCGCGACGCTCGCGGACGTCCGCGCGCACAAGCACGTGCTCGTTCCGGGTCGTTACGTGGGCTTCGACAGCCGCCCCGAGGCCGCGTGGGATCACGGCGCCTTGCAGGCGGAGCTCTCCGAGATCCTCGCGCGTTTCCAGCAGATCGATCGGGCCTCGAATGCGGCCTTGCGTGTCCTCGAGGAGCTCTTGCGTGGCTGAGCCGTATCTCCTTTGCCCGAAGAGCTGGCGCCGCGGCACGCTCGAGCCCGACGGGGAATTGATCGTTCGTGTCGATAGCGGTGGAACGCCGAGCACGTCGGTCGACGAATACTGGGACGGCGACCTCCCCTGGCTCACGCCGAAGGAAATCACGAGCCTGCAAGACGGCCTCTTCGTCTCGCGCACGGAGCGCTCGATCACCGAGCTCGGCCTGGAGAGCTCCGCGGCGAAGCTCTTGCCGCCGGGCACCGTGATGCTGAGCAAACGCGCGCCGGTCGGCGCCGTCGCCGTGAACGCCGTCCCGATGGCCACAAACCAAGGCTTTTTGAATTTCCGTTGCGGCCCGGCCTTGCGCCCGCTCTACCTCGCATATTGGCTGCGCGCGAATCGTCCCTACCTCGACAAGGTGGCGAATGGCTCGACGTACCCGGAGCTCTACCAGAGCGACCTCTTCGAATTCGAGCTCGCCGTGCCCTCGCTCGCCGTCCAGGATCGCATCATCGAGGTGCTGAGCGCCCTCCAGTTCGCCGCGCTCCTCGGCCTCCCGCTCGAACAATCCGTCACGAGCCCCGAGGCGATGGTCGCGCTCCAGGAGCAAAACCGCCGCCTTTCGAGCATCCGCGACGCGCTCCTGCCCTTGCTCCTCTCGGGCGCGCTGGACGTATCCAAGAAACCGTGACGATCGCGCGCATCCTGGCCTTATCCTGAGGCCATGATGCGGCCTTCTCTTTTCTTGCTCGTCCTTCTCCTCGGTATCCCCGCCTGCAGCCCGGCCATTGCGCCGCGCACGGGCGACACCACGCCGGCCGGCAAGTTCGGCTGGTCCGTTCACGGGACGCTCTGGAACTTCGGCACGGGCCACTTCGAGCGCGGCGCGGGCGACGACGAATCCGTCTCCACAGGCGGCGCGGACATCTACCCCGAGACGGAGACCTTCCCGTGGTTCATGAGCGCTGGGTTCAGCGTGTACGAGGTCGGCCTTCGTTATGGCGTTAATCGCTGGTTCGAGCTCGGCGCCTCGCTCGGCTTCCAGCGCCTCGGCGGCGAGACGCGCTTCGCATTGCTCGACGAGGACGACCGCGACCCTGTCTCCCTCGCGTTTGGCGTTGGAGGGTATTACACGGCTGTTGCGAATGGTCCGTGGGGGCGCGCGGGCTTTGATTTGAGCATTCGCCTGGGCAGCGTGGCGCCGCTCCTCAACCTCTACGTGAGCCACGGGGCCGCGTACCACACCGCGTATCTGGATTTACCCGGGGACGACGATTGTCCCGAGGAGGCGCCGTGGCAGCCCTGCGGTGAGCTCCTCGGGGTGTTCTCGAACGAGACGCGATTGTCTGGGGCGCTGGGGGTCGCGTTTGCGGTGGGGAAGGAGGGGGAGAAGCAGGGAGCGCTCACGTTTGGGCTCGTGCCGCACGTGGTGCTGCATTCGTATGGGCAGGAGCGAGGCCTCGGGGGGAGCACGGCCGAGGACCTCCGCCACGATGCGGGGTTGCATATCGTGATTGGGGGGCAGGGGCCGGGGTGGTGAGCGATCAGCTCGACGCTGCGGATTCGAGCTCGGCGAGCTCGCCGTCGCGGCGGTGGTAGCCGGTCTCGTCGATGATGGCGCGCGCCTTTGCGAGGTGCTCGCGGGCGGCGGGTCGGTTGCCTTCGGCGAGGAAGAGGCGAGCGTAGCCGAGGTGGGCGTCGGCTTCGTGCAGGCGGAAGCCGGAGCGGGTGGCGAGGGTGAGGGCTTCGTCGAGGTCGCGGCGGGTGTCGGCGAAGTTGCGGGTGTGCGTGTGGAGGGCAGCGCGGGCGAGGAGGCCGAGGGGGAGGTAGTCCTGCTGGCCAGAGTGTCGGAGACCATCGACGGCTCGGGCGAGATGGAACGCGGCCTGGGCAAGTTTGTCGATGGCGCCGCGCTGGGCGATGAGGTGGTTGGCGCGGCCGAGGGAAAGGTGATCGAGGGCGACAAACAGAGTCCAGTTTCGAGCCGTTACCCATTGCAGCGTTTGCGCTGCCCTTTCCGCGACGTCGGTATATCGGTCCTGATCAAGCAATGCGTCGCAGTAGTGGAAGCCTCGAAGCACATAGAGTAGGGGACGTGCGGGCTCAAGAACCCTTTGCATCCGTTCAGTCTCTTCAAAAATTGCGACGGCTGCGGATGAATCTCCAAGCTTGTGCAGGATGGTTGCCAACGTTGTCTCACTGTTTATTAGAGCGTTGGCTTCACTGCTATTAGACGCCAGGCTGACGCTTGTCCTCGCATAGACAAGGGCTTCGTGCAGATCGCCACGTGCCTGCAATGCCTCGCTTACATTAGATGAAAAATTTGAGGCATTGCTCCAGTCCTGGAGAGCGATGATCCGTTCCACGGACTTCTGCATCAGCCCGATCGCCTCGGACAACCGTCCCAGAGCGCGAAGCACGAAACCCGCATCGTGTAAGATTAGAGCCTTTTCGGCATCATTGAGGCCTTCGACGACATGCTCCCACGGCGGGTCGAAGAACGCAGCCAGTATAACGGCCTCACTCCCGACGGCCCCCAGCGTACGCAAGTCGAACGACTCTGGCCCACGTCGAATCCGAGCTACAAGAACTGCATGTAGCGCGTCTTGATGTCGGCCAGCGCGACAACCATGAACCACCGCGGCGTAAAGCGGAGTCATCTCCTCTATCGTATCGGGGTATAGCTTCGAATTTTTCTTATGGTACTCGTACAGTCGCCGATGCCCCTCCTGCCAAGCGGCTGGTTGCTCTCGCTGTAGTTGCTCTCCGAAGTGTTCGCGCACAATCGGGTGGGCATCGAGTGTTCTATCCTGGTTGCCATCTGCCGCCTGAGCCAAAAGGCCCGAGCGACGCAGCCTAAAGATGGCTTTGTTCCACTTGTCCCACCCGATGCGCGCAAGCGCATCCGTCAGTCCCGGCACCGCCGGGATATCTCTGAGAGCATCAATTTCGCCCTCACTCGCTGGCCGATCAAATAGCCCAAGCATCCGCAAGATAGCCATCTCCGGCCCACCGTTGAACCATCGCTCATACGCTGCCATCACCCGCCGTGCATGCCCACCCTTCCGCTCGTCCTGCGCCAGCGCCCCGATTTCCTTCCGCCGACGAATATCCCCCTCCGCGACATCCTCCAAATAAGACCCGAGCAACGTCAGCGCCAAGCTGTGCCCCTTGTACTCCTTCGCAGCTTCCCGCAGCTCATCGTCCGTTCCTTTCGCGCCGCGTGCCCTCAGGAGCTCGGCGCCTGCTTCCGGAGACAGGTTCGCCAGATCCTTCGCGCGAACTGTCTCCTGCGAAAGCGCATCCAGATCCGAAAGCCCGATCCGGCTCGTGAACAGGCATAGCCCCTCGTTCTGCGCCCCCAGCTCTTTCACCAGCGCTTCCATCGCCGGATCCTTGAGCCTGCCTTGCTGCACCCCTGGCCCCCATTGCAAGGGCTCCACGCCGTCGAGGATGAGCAGCGTCCGCTTCCGCCGTACCAGCTTGGCGAGCCGCTCTCCTTTATCCCAAGGCGATCCCTGTGTCGGATCCGTATCGCCGAACCACTTCAAGGCATGCGCAAAGAACTCGTCCGACGAGGCAAGCCGGTCGGTTCCCTGGCTATAAAACGACCACGCATACACCCGTTCCGCCCCTCGCCACCGACCCCGGTCCATCTGCCGCAGCCACGCATTGACGAGCGCGCTTTTTCCCACGCCGCCGAAGGCGATGACCGACGCCACGCGGACGCCGTCGTTCCAGCACGCATCCAGCCATGCGAGTTCCGCCTCGCGTCCGAAGAGGTCGCGGTTCGTGGCGGGCAGACGTGCGATGGCGACTTGAGCCAAGGAAGCCGAGCCGGTCGTCGGGCTCGTCGGAGACGACCGGCTCAGCGAGGGTTTCGCGGAAGTGCCCCCGCGTCGAGCAGCGCCCACAGGAGCCGGACGGCGTTCCGCATCGCGTACTTGCGGAGAGCGCCTCCGCCGATCTGGTCGAGTGTCTTCTTGCGCTTGTCCCCATAGTCCGAGATGCCTCGAATGGCGATTGCGCGCTTCGGTGTGCCCCGGGTCTGGGCGGCAAGCAGAACGGCTGCCGATTCCATTTCGAGCGCCTTGACGTTGCGATCATGGGTGCGAATCCAGGCAGAGAATGCTGTGGCGGCACCGACGACCGGGCCCGTGGCCACGTGGCCGTCAGCGAGCAACGTGACCTCACGGCGCATGAGGTTCTCGTCGAAGAGGCGGTCCCTGGTCGCGGCGTCGGTGACCAATGCTTGGAGGTCGGCAGCGCAGTCGGCGCGAAAGCGTCGATAAAGATCCGGATGCTTGAACTCGAAATTCCGTACGGCGTCGAGCAGGGCATGATCGGCGCGGTGGGCTGGAGCGCCGGGGACGAGCGTGAATTCGGAAGGTTTGCGCTTCTTTGGCGACGCCTTGGCGTCCTGCATGTATTGCACGGCCTGCGGAGGCACGTAGACGTCCCCCGCGCGCAAATCGTCGTGTACACCCGCCGCGATGCCCACGACCACGAGGCTTTCCGGCTGGTGAAGCGCGATGATTCGTTCGGTCACGCGGGTTGCTTGGGCCTCGCCCATGTCGCCGACGAAGGCGGCGACGATGCGGTAGGGGCCGCGCTCGAAGCGGTACGAGGTAAGGACCTCGTCCTCGTGCGGCGTGTAATCGTTGCCGCGCATGTCCAGGAGCTCGCGGAACTCCTCCTGGAGGGCGACGACGATGCCGAGGTCGACGGGCTTTTGCGGGGTTGCATGATCGCTGGGCATGGCAGTGGGCGGCGTCGTGGTGACCTTGAATTCCGCGGGGATGCTCACGACGATGGGTGCATGTTCGCGGGTCGGCGGGAGCTTCTCCTGGTCGCTCTGGAGGCGGGCCAGCTCTTCGTCGCGGCGGTGGTAGCCGGTTTGGTCGATGAGCACGCGCGCTTTTTCGAGGTGCTTACGGGCGGCGGTGGTGTCGCCTTCCGCAATGCCAATGCGTGCATAACCGAGGTGGGCGTCGGCTTCGTAAAGCCGCATGCCACAGCGTTCAGAGATCGCGAGTGCCTCATCCAAGTCACGTCGTGCAAGCACGTGTTCCTTGCAAATCACGTGGAAATCCGCCCGAGCCAGTAGAACGAGCGGTAGGTAATCCTGTCTACCGGCTTGCCGCAGAGCGGTCGTGCATGCATTGAGATGCTCTGCAATTTCACGGCGCTCGTTCGTTGCGGCGTTGAGCATGGCGCTTCGAGCTATGACCAGACGTGACAGTGCGACATCGAGAAGAATTGCGCTGTGCGCTTGTGAAATCGATAGGGCCTGTACGGCGCGACGGTTGGCAGTGCCGCACTTGCCTTGATCCAGTAGCAGGTCGCAGTAGGCAAATCCTTCGAAACTGATCAGGTGTCCGGGAATCAGATCAACTTCGCGTAGAAAAAACTCCTCGGCCGCATTGAAGAGAGACTCTGCGCGCGACATGTTGCCGGCGTGATGAAGCACGCGTGCTAGCATCACGGTCTTACCTATGATCTGGTGCTCTGCCCCCGAGCGTCTTGCAAACGAGAGGCTTTCTTCTGCGTACCTCGTAGCCGTGTCTATATTGCCCAATTTTAGGTGCGCGTCGCTCAGATTGCCGGATGCGATTGCCGCATTGTGCCAGTCTTTGCTGGATCGTCGGATCTCCAATGCCATCGCCATGGGTCCTTCGGTCGCCTCGTGGATCCTACCGAGGGCTCGCAAGGAGTACCCAGCTTCTGCGAAGATGTGTGCCCGATCGCCCTGTTCACGTATGTTGCCAGAGATTTTAAACCATGGTGCGTCGAAGAAGCTCGACAGGACGGCGAGATGTGCACCGAAGGCCCCCAGGGTTCGAACATTGAAAAAGAGGCTCCGTCGCTGAATACGCTCGCGATACACGGCGTCGAGCACTTCCGTATGACGGCCCGCCATGCAACCATGTGCTACGGCTTCATAGAGTGGCGCCATCTGCTCTATTGTATCGGGGTATTGCGGAGCCATTTTCTCAAGATGCTTGTATAGTCGCCGGTGCCCCTCCTGCCACACCCCCGGCTGCTCCCGCTTCAGTTGCTCGCCGAAATACTCACGGATCAAGGGGTGAGCATCTAGCCTATCCTCCCCATGCGCGTCCCCTCCCGCCGCCAGCAATCCGACGTCACGCAGTGTCGTGACCGCCTCGTTCCAAGCGCTTGCAGACAGGCTTTTCAACCTATCCGTCAACCCGACGATTGTCGGCTTTGCTCGCAGTACCGCAATTTCGTCCTCCCGCGCAGGCCGCTCGAACAATCCGAGCATACGCAGGATATTCAGCTCCGGCGTCCGTTTAAACCACCGCTCGTAGGTTGCCATGATTCGGCGCGCGGGCTTCCCTTCGAGCGGCGGGATGAGCTCGCGATTGCGAATGTCACCCTTATGTGCCTTCCGGATGTAGCTCCCCAGCAGGGTGAGTGAAAAAGAGTGTCCGTGATACTCGTCGGCTGCGGCTCGAAGCTCCTCTTCCAATCCTGTCGCGCCCCGAGCCTTGAGCAACTCCGCACCCGCTGCTGCCGACAAATGTTCGAGATTACGCGCCTGCACCTTCTTTCCACGGAGCCCTTCCAGATTCGTCAACCCGATCCGACTCGTAACCAGGCAAAGCCCCTCATTCCACCCTGCCAGCTCCTTGACCAACACCTCCAACGCCGGATCCTTGAACCTCCCCTGCTGCACCCCCGGCCCCCACTGAAGCGGCTCCACCCCATCGAGCACGAGCAACGTCCGCTCGCGCCTCACCAGCCTCGCCAGCCGCTCCCCCTTGTCCCACGGCGACCCCTGCGTCGGATCCGTATCCCCGAACCACCGCAACGCCGCGTCGATGAACTCATCCGACGACGAAAGCCGGTCCGTCCCCTGGCTATAAAACGACCACCCATACACCCGCCGCGCCCCGCGCCACCCATCATCCCGCACCCGCGCGAGCCACGCATTCACGAGCGCGCTTTTCCCGACCCCGCCCCACGCCACGATGCTCGCGACGTGCACCCGCTCCTCCCAGCACGCATCCAGCCACGCGAGCTCCGCGTCCCGCCCGAACAGCTCGGGGTTCGTGACGGGCAGCCGTGCGATGGAGACCTCGACCACGTTTGTCACGCTACCGGATCACGCTGCGGCGTCCAGACGGAAGCGGGGATCCTCTACCTCCGGTACCGCCCCCGCGTGATCCGCCAGTACACCAGGCTCGCCACCTGCCGCGGGCTCATCCCCTCGATGCGTAGCCGGAGGAAGCGCGCGAGGCGCAAGATCCCCTCGGGGTTCAAGCGGGCAGCTTTCCGAAGGGTGCCACGGCGCATGGCCTCCTACAGGTAGCAGCCGCGCCGCTCGCTTTCACGGCGAGAGCGCGTCGGCGTCCGTCGAGCCCGCGTCGACGTGCCCGCAACCCGCGTCGACGTCCGCGGAGGCTGCGTCGACGCCCGCGGAGAGCACGCCGTCGTCTCACGAGCGCGCATCGGCATCTGCCGAGCGCACGCCGACGCGCGCCGACCGCATGTCCACACCCGCGGAGAGCACGTCGTCGTCCGCCACCCGCACGCGGATGCGCGCCGAGCGGAAGTCGTCGTCCGCCAAGCGCACGTGCACGCCCGCGGAGCGCATCATGTCGTCCGCCGAGTGCACGTCGACGTCCGCCAACCACCCGTCGACGCCCTCCCCGCCGACGCCATCGTCCACCGCCCCCACGCCATCGTCCACCGCCCCCACGTCCACATCCGCTGGAATCTTGCTCCCTCCCCCGAATTCGCACCTTGGAGTCCTTGACGGTCCATGGGTCGACCTTACCCTGCGCGGACCCTTCCTCGCGCCCCTACCCCCGCGCGACGAAGAGGGAGAAAGGTACGAGCGTAATGAGCATCGGACCCAAGGCGGCATATAACGGCACGCTGACGATCGACGTTTCCGCGCTGAAGAACGACCTCGTGGACCTGCCCCCGGGCGGCACGCAGAACCTGAAGCACGAAAAGCCCGGCTTCGACGACGTGCTCGTCGAGCTGCAAAAGGCGAAGACCGGCGCCCTCTCCAACGCGGGAATCGCGCTCGACATCGTCACCCGTATCGAGGACCGCACGGCCAAGCTCGCGGAGATCCGACAGAAGAAGGCCGAGGCCGAGAAGCTCGCCGAGGTCCTGCGCGAGACCGAGGCGGAGCTCGAACACGCGCGCGAGGGCGACGTGGCGCTCGTGGCCAAGGGCGTGCAAACGGCCGTGCAGCACGTGGATGCCGGCGTCGCGGCGCACTTCGAGAAGACGTCGAAGTATTATTCGCAGATCGCCGACAAGGCCGTCGCCACGCGCCGCAAGAATGCCGAGGCGAAAGAAGTCGCGGAGACGACGACGCCCTGACCCGCGTATTCACCTGAAGTCATATGCGCGGCGTCGGGCGCATCTCCCCCGCGTGCCCGACGCCGCGTTCACCCGGCACCGCTCGTCGGGAATCTTGCTGTCCTCACTCGCTTCGTGATACGGCTTTCGGGCGGGAGGGGCTTGCATGGACCGACACTTATTGCAAGAGTGGGTATACGCCGCCCGTCGTGCATAGGTGTCACGTCACGGGTTGCGGTGACGCCGGGTGTCCCCTTTGCCCGGCGTGGGTCGGGGACCTGCTCAAGCACATCATCTACAAGAGATGGTGCGCCTATGTCTGCGCGCAACACCCGTCGAGCCCGGTCAAGATTGTCGCGTGGGGAGCTGGTTTCATTCCCATGATAGGCAAGGGTATGAATGGGCCGATCTGCCTGGAGCAGTCGACACCATGAAGACCGCGCAGGACCAGCGTGGCACCGAGAAAACGTCGCTCACCGAAGCGCTGCAATCCTCCTTCGAGAAAGCCGGCTTGCCTGCGACAGAGAGCCTGCGCGAGGGCTGCAAGGAGCTCGCGAAGCAACTCGGTCATCACGCCACGACGCATTTCCTCATCGGCCTCTTCGCTGCGCCGCGCTGCCTCGCGCGAGCCTACCCGATGATGTGCCCCTCGAAGGAGGATCTGCTCGCGGTTTTCGATCAGTACCTCTCCGCCATGCAGGCAAGTCGCGAGAGGCACATGCATATGCCGCCCGAGGTCGTCGAGTTCTACGCAGAGAACACCGCTAGAAACGCCAAGCTCGAAGCCATCGCGCGGGACATCAGGTCCCAGCTCGAAACCTGGGAGTACTCGCCGAGCGCGCCCGAATCCCTCGTTCGCGCCGCGCGCACGTGGATGGACGTGTCCGGTCACGGATGGTCGGACGCCGAGTGGGACGCTTACGAGCTCCCCGAGGCGCCTGAGCCCTCCGCCAAACCCTGACGCCGATTCCACGCCCCGCGCCGATAGCAGCGACGACGCCCTCAATCCTCGTCGTCCTCGTCGTCCTCATCCAACCCCTCGAACAGCGCCGCGTGCCGCAGGCTCTCGATCGTCCCTTCGATCTCAGACTTCGGCGACGCGAGGGAGAAATCGCCCTCGGCAAAGCTATATCCGTCGACGATGCCCTCCTCCGAGAGCAGCACGAAGCGGTCGACCCCTTCGGGCTGCGCGATGAGCACGGCGAACGGCGCCGACGGCGGGCTCGTCTCTCCGAAGAAGCTCCGCTGCGCCGCGCGGTCGCGGATCTCGTCGATCGAGAGAAACCGGAACGTCCCCCACGACAGGCCATTCACCCGCTCGTAGAAGCGGACGACCGCGGGGGGCAGGGGAGCGCCGAGGTGCGCTTGCAGCCAGGCGATATCCTCCGCCGAGGCGCCGCGGATCGGCGCGTCGTCGGCCGGAAGGAGCGACGTTCGCAGTGCGACAAGACGCTCGAACCAGTCGTCCCGGTCGAGCGATACCCGGACGCCGTCGTCCGGGGTCGATACGCCCAGCACCATCGCCGGGCATTGCACGTACGCCGCGCCCTCGCACATCGTCCGCGCGTGGTGCCGGAGGCGAGCGGCGAAGCGGAAATCTTCGAATCCGCTCGAATACGTCTCGTACCGGAGCCCGAGGAGGTTTGCCTCCTGCGCGAGCCACACGTCGAAGCCCGGGTACATCGGCCCGAGCGAGGGCACGTCGTCGATGTCGATGTAGAGGACCGGATAGTCGCCTTCGCGATCCGGCTCCTTCGATAGCATCCACACGCGGCGATGCTCGCTCCCGCCGGGCACGAGGAATCCGTGCTCCATCGCCGGCACGGCGAAGAAGTCCGCCCAGGACTCCGCGACCTCCTCGTCCGGCTCGGGATCGGACGGCGGTTCGTCCAGGTCGCCGAATTCGTCCCTCGCGATGGCTTCGAGCGAACGCGGGGTCCACCGGAAGGCCTTCGTGAGCTTGAACCAGCCGAGCGTCGAGAGCCATTGCGCGTCGAACGCGAGCCACGTTCGGAGGCTTTGCGGCAGCGGCGCGCCATTCGGGAGCGTGAGCGCGTCCAGGACCTCCGGCGAGAGCGGGCGGAAGTCGTTGTCGTGCTTCGGCCAGGCGTCCTTCTTCTTTTTCTTCGGGACCTCGATGCCGAGCGCCGGCCAGCCTTCCTCCTTCACCTTTGCAATCACGCGCTCGACCAGCGCGACGCCTTGCGGACCGCGGTCGTCGAGCGCGTCGAAGAAGCGGCGGTCGTCGCGGATCTTCGCGAAGAGCGCCTCGGTGCGGAACGCCGTCCGCATTTTCTCGCGCCCGTCGTACCCGAAGCGCATCGCGTCCTTGACGAAGCCGAGCGCGGCGTCGAGGTCGTCGAGCTCGATGGCGACACACGCGGCATTGAAGAAGATCGCCGGGTTCTCCGGGCCGTGGGGGAGACAGGCGGCGAGGTACCTGCGGGCGCGCGCGGGATCCTTGCCGAGGTGCGTGTTGTCGTCCTGCACCGCCCACAGCGCATTGCAGTACGTGGCGAGCTCGTGATTCTTCACCTGGAGGAGTGCATCGAAGAGCACGAGCGCGTCGCGCGGCCGGGTCTTCACCCACGCGTACGCGAGCTGGGTCAACGCGCGCTGGAAGGCGCCGCCCGCGTACCCTCCTTTGGCGCGCGAGAGGAGGCCGACGCGCTCGGCGTCGTCGAGGGCGAGCAGGGTCGCCGCGTGCGCCTCGTTGTCGTGCTTGAAGGAGCTGCGGAGCTTGTCCTCGTCGGGGCCATTCAGGCGGGCGCGGACGAGGGGGAGGTCGAGCCAGGCGTTGGACATGCGCGGAAGCTAGTCGTCCGCCGGGACAAGCTCAACCTCCACAAGGACCCCCGCCTCCCCGATTCCAATCCCCCCAGGCCTCCGCCACCCGCGCCCCCTCCGCGCCGAGCAGCCCTTCCGCAATCGCTCGCCTCGCCGCCGCATCCTCCGTATCGAGCGACATCCGCGCCTCGATCTCACGACCCTCGATAGGCGCGTGACGACCCGCCAAAACCCCCGCGATCACCTTCCCGCGCGCCGGCAACCCTGCCCCGAGCGCCGCATGCGACCTCTCCGTGAGGCCCACCCAGCCATCCTCCCGGATCACGAGCGACACATCCTCGAAATCCACGAGCCCCGGGGTCTCCGCGGATAGCACCGTGAGCGGGTCGTGCATGATCGAACAATCTTTCCCTGTCCCCACCCACGCCTCGAGATGCCGCACGAACATCCCCGCCGCCGGGTGCGCCTTTCGCAGCGCGCACGCGAGCGGATCGTCCGGATACACCCCGAGCCGCTGCCGCATCCCGTCGCCGAAGCTCCCCCAGCTCGAATGGCTGAACAGGAGCCGCGGCTTTTCCACCCGGCCAAGCACACGCGCGAACGCGCCCGGGTCGAGCCGCGCATTGTATTGCGCCGCTTCTCGGCGGTACGCCCCCGCGAGCGCCGGTCCCATTTGAAAGAGCCGCACCCGCGCCGCGAGATCCGGACGCGCCCCCAGCGCCGCGTCGAGGTTCGAAAGCGGTCCGAGCCCCACGTAATCGACACGCGGATGCGCTTCGAGGACACGTACGATCTCCCCGACCGCGTCGACCGAGAATCGTACGTCCTCCCCCGCGAGCCCGATGTCTTCCACGAGGCACGACGCCCGATCGCGCACGCTCGGCAGCCCCGCGGCGACGGGGAGATCGACCCCCGCCGCCCGAAGCAGCCCCGCGAGGAACCGCGCCCGTCCTTGTCTGCGTGTCTCGTCGCTCGTCACGAGCAAGGCAACACGAAACCGGGATGGATTCGCCGCGAGGATCGCCGCGACGCACGTGTCGTCCGGATCCGTCCCGATATCCATGTCGAAGATGGCCGGCGCCTCGCCGAGCCGAGATTCGTGGGTCGAGAGCACGAGCGGAGGATACTACGGCGCAAACCGCACGAGCCCGAAATCCGTGCCGCTCTTCGGCGAGAATCCGCGCCCGGCGAGGACGACCTTTCCATCCGGCTGCAAGAGCCCGTCGTATGCGCCCCAGGCCCCGGCTGCCGGGACCACCGCGCGCCCTCCATTGCCGAAGCTCGTGTCGGGTTTGCCGTCCGGCAAAAACTTGAAGACGACGATCGTGTCGCGGTCGAGATGGGCCGTGGTCGCCACGTAAAACGAGCGGTCCGGGAGCGGCACGAGCGCCGGGCCGTCGTCGAGCGTCGGGACGGCCTCGTACACCGCGACGCCCTCGACCGCCACCGCGAGGAGCCCGTTCGTGCCGAACGTCATGTCACGCGCGCCGTTCACGTCGAGTCGCGCGACGCCGACCTCGAACGTCTGGTCATCGCCCGTCTTCGGGATCAGGCCCGCGAGCAGCAACCCACCATCCACTTCCTGCACCATGCGGCCCGCCGAGAACGCATTGTTCAGTATCACCCGGCCCGCATTGCCGAAGGCAGGGTCGAGCGCGCCGCTCGGGAGCAGCCGCATCACGACCGAGTTCTTGCTCTCGCCCGCCGGTGTGCCCGCGCCGACGATCCTGCCATCGGCGAGCGTCAGCAGGTCTTCGACCGAGCCGGCGAACGAATCGAACGACGCCACCCCGAGGTTGCCGAAGTCCAGATCGGGCTCGCCCGTCGCGAGCAACCTCGCGACGTAGGGGGTGTTGATCGGCAGGCCCATGAGATTCCCTCCGATCACGACGCGCCCGAGGCTGTCGACGGCGAGCGCGCGAGGACGGCCATGCGGCGGGCTGTCGAGGCCCACGATCCCACCCAACCCGAAGCTCGCATCGAGCGCGCCTGTGGTGTCGAGCCGCGCCACGAGGCGGAGGGACGGGTCGGGCGTCTCGCCCGCGACGATCACCTTGCCGTCGGGTTGCACCCCGAAGCCCATGGCATTGGTGAACGTGTCGAGCACGACGACGCCCCCCGCGCCGAATCCCGCGTCGAGCGTGCCGTCCGGCAGGTGCCTCGTCACCATTGCGTTCTCGAAGGCGCTGAAATAGCTCGTCGTGCCCGCCGAGATGATCTTCCCGTCCTCGGTCGCTCGGACCGAGAAGGCGGCGTCCGTCGTCGCGCCCGATTGCAGCACGGCCAGACCTCCCCCCTGCCCGTACGCGGTATCCTGCGCGCCCTGGGGCGTGAGCTGCGCGAGCGTGACACCGACGTCGAGCGGGAAGTCCCACTTGCAAGCCGCGATGACGCTTCCCCCCGGGGCCACCGTGATGTCGCGGAGCAAGCACGCCGTGGGGAGCGCTCCGACCCCCGCCGCGCCGTACGTCGTGTCGAGGCTCCCGTCGGCGCCGAGGCGAGCCACCGCCTTGCCGCTGTAGGCGTTGAATCCAACGAGCACCGATCCATTCGGCAAGGGCTGCACGGACTCCGCGCGGGTCCCCTTGTTGAAACTCGCGATCCCGTCCCCGTCGCCGAACGAAAGGTCGGGTTTGCCGCTCGTGTCGAGCCGGAGGACCGCGGGGCTGCCGGACGACTCGCCGGCCACGAGGATCTTGCCATCCATGGCGATGCGGCAGGTCGAGGGCGCGCGGGACGGCGCCCATTGCGATTCGTAAGGCATCACGAAACCCGGCATCGCGAAGATGCCGTCCTCGTCGAAGCCGAGATCGAGCGCCCCGCTCGGCAAAAGCCGCACGATGGCCATGTCGTAGTTGCCGCCGCCGCAGAGGACGATCTTGCCGTCGTCCGCGAGGACGACGCCCGAGGGGAACGACTCGTTCCGGAGCGGGACCTCGGCCATTCCCTGCTGCCCGAAGCTCGCGTCCACGCTTCCGTCGGCGAGGAGGCGCTGCACGAGGTAGGGGGGCGGCTCGGCAGGCGCAGGTTCCTCGCGTAAGCCGGCGACGATGATCTTGCCGTCGGGCTCTAGCCCAATCGAGAACGCCCTGCCGCTCGCGCCGAGCGCGAGGCCGCCTTCGCCGAAGGAAGACACGAGATGGCCGCTCGCGTCGACGCGCGCGACGAGCACGCGGTGCAGGCGCCTGCCTCGCGTGATCGCGCCCGCGACGAGGATGTCCCCATTCGGCGCGACGACCACGTCGTGGAAGGCGGTCCGGCCGACCTTGCTCACGAGCACCTTGCCGCCTTCGCCGAAGGAGGTATCGAGCGTGCCGTCGGCATTGGCGCGAAAGAGCAAGCCCTCGCCGTACAAACCGGCGGACGTGCCGCCGGCGACGAGGAGCTTGCCGTCCGGCTGGCGCGCCGAGGCGTGAACGAGGTCCCGGTTGGGCAGGTTCCCGGCCGTCGTGGCGAGGCCCGCCGCGCCGAAGCCCGGGTCGAGCGAGACGAAGGCCTCCGCGCCGCCGCCGCCCGCGCCGCCGCCGCCGGAGCCGCCGCCGACGCCACCGACGCCGCCGGAGCCACCGACGCCACCGACGCCGCCGGAGCCGCCGACGTCGCCGCCGCC
>NZ_JARZHH010000098.1 GCF_029946515.1 Polyangium sp. 6x1 | reverse complement strand
GTCGAATGATCGGGCACCGTTTCGCCGGGCAACAGCCCGAGGAACTCCCGCAGGGACAGCGAGTCCGAGCACCGCCATTCGAGCCCGCGCTCGGACTCGATCCCCTCGAAAAAACCGACCAGCAGCATCCGGAAGTAAAGTCCCGGCGGGATCGACGGCCTGCCCGCCGTCCCGTCGGCCTCGAAATACTTCGCGCACGCCGCCTCCATGGCCCGATCAAACCCGTTCTCGCGCAGAAGCTCGTTCAGCTTCTCGTAGAACCGGTGCCCCGGCGACCGCGGCAGCGAAGGCGCCGCCACCCAGAGCGATGCCTGCTTCTCACGTGTTCGCCCCATCGACATGACGCGGACAAACTTACCGACATCTCCCCGTCCCTGTCGATCGTCCTTCGGGATAGGTCCACGGGCTGTTAGCACCCATGCGTCGGAAACGCCGTCTCTACAAATCATCCGCGCCCCCTCATCGGCTGACCAGTGGGGTCATCTTGCCAAGTGCGCGCATTTTTAGTTCGATCGCCAGCATCGGCTCAACCGATTCGCGTCCTTACGAAGATGCGATCGAAGGTCAGGCTCACTGGGCTCCGTCACGACGCACCCGCCCCCATGCAGGACCGCCACAATCACGCGGTCGGGTGCCATCCTGCGCCCGAGACCTCCCGGAAGATTCCGCCGCTTGCCGCTCGCCGCGCCGCCTCGATGCACCCGCCCCCCACGTCGAGCCCGCGGATTTACGCGGTCGAGTGCGGTCACAGCCGGGAGACCTCGGGGAAGATTTCGACGCTCGCCGCGCCGTCCGCCTCGATGCACGAGGTGACGAGCACGAGGCTGGCGAGCACGAGGCTGGCGTCGAGCGCCGCGCCCCTCGATGGCCTCGGGGTCGGTCGCGACGCACCCGCCCCCCATGTCGAGCCCGCGGATTTACGCGGTCGAGCGCGGTCACAGCCGCGAGACCTCGGGGAAGATGCTCGCCGCTCGCCGCGCCGCCTCGATGCCCGAGGCCGACGAGCACGAGGCCAACGTCGAGCACGAGGCCGACGAGCTGAGGCCGGCGTCCAGGGCAACGAGCACGAGGCCGGCGTCGAGCGCCGCGCCCCTCGATGGCCTCGGGGTCGGTCGCGACGCACCCGCCCCCCACGTCGAGCCCGCGGATCTACGCGGTCGAGCGCGCGTGGTGAGCATCGATCGACTTGTTGCTTGGGGCCCCGAAGCCGCCAACGACAACGGAACAGGCTGACCGAATCGAGCGATCCCCCCAGGGTCGGCGGTGCCACCGGAGCCACAAGGGTTCTGCACTGGTAACGCCCCCTGGGAGGGCGCACGCGTAAGCACACACTGCCCTCCTGCGCCGGGCACGCCGACGCGAGCACGGTCATGGAGGCGAGACCTCGGGGAAACACTTCGACACTCGCCACGTCGTCCGCCTCGATGCCCGAGGCCGACGAGCTCGGGCCGCTCGATGCTCGACGCCGACGAGCTGGGCCGCTCGATGCCCGACGCCGACGACCACGAGAGCGGGCGCGCCCTGCTCGCCGGGGTCGGTCGCGACGCACCCGCCCCCATACAGGGCAGGCGCATTTACGCGGTCGAGCGTGGTCACAGCCGCGAGACCTCGGGGGAGATTTCGACGCTCGACCCTCGCCGCGCCGCCTCGATGCACGAGGCCGACGTCGAGCCCGAGGCCGACGAGCTTGGGCCGGCGTCCAGGGCGACGAGCACGAGGCCGGCGTCGAGCGCCGCGGCCTTCGATGGTCTCGGGGTCGGTCGCGACGCACCCGCCCCCCGCGTCGAGCCCGCGAATCTTCGCGGTCGAGCGCGGTCACGGCCGCGAGACCTCGGGGGGAGATTTCGCCGCTCGCCGCTCGTCGAGCGCAGTCCGCCTCGATGCCCGAGGCCGGCGAGCTGGGCCCCGCGTGCAGGTCAGGAGCGACGCAAGCGGATTCCCAAGGCTCGCGCCGTCTCGCGGGCCTGCTTCGTGTACCCTCCGGGAGCCACCATCGTTTTCCGCCCCTTCGCGGCCTCGCGTCGAACGGTGCCAGCGTCGACGGGCCTCGCCCAATCCTTTACCTCTACCGTGCGTCCGCAGTCAGCGCGCCCCGGACCGCCGCGATGCTTCAACCCCCGCACCTCGCACGCCTTGCGCTCCGTCTCCCGCCACTGCGGAGCCTTTGCGCGCGTGGATGCCTTCCGCTTGGACGCCGCACCGCGTGCACGCGGCCTTGTCGATGTACGTGAGCGCTTCGGCTTCGACTCCGAAAGAAGCAGAGCACCCAACCCCAGAGCCGCCGCACCAATCACAAGAGGAAGTGCCATACGTTCAGTAGTAGCACCGAGCGGCCTCTAGCACAAGTCGTGCCGTCAAGCTGAACAGTTGCCGTTCGCCACTCGCCCCGTCCGTCCCGATGCCCCAGGCGGACAAACACGAACCGGCACGGAGCCGGCGCCCCCCTCCATGTCCGAGGCTGGCGAGCCCGAGACCAGCGTCGAGCGCCGCGTCCCCTTGATGTCCGAGGCCGACGAGCTGGGGCCGACGTCCGGGGGAGAGCCCGAGGCCGACGTCGAGCACCGCGCCGCCTCGATGCCCGAGGGCGACGAGCACGCGGCGCCCCTCGGAAACGCTCAATTCATCTTTCGCAGCCTTTCGGGCTCGACGTTCGGAAGCACTCGAAACCGACCATTCCCAGCGACATCTACCACGCGAGGCCCGCGCAATGCCTGCTGTAAATGCATCAGGCCGCTCGCTTGCCCTTCCGTGCTGACGACGAAACCAAGCATAGACCAATGCTTCGCCTCGTCCTCACTGGCATACGGCATCACGACAAGCTCGCATCCAGCGGCAAAGGACGCGCAGAGTCGGCGGACCACAGCCAAGTCGACATTTCGTTTCCGATAGGCGTCATCAATCGATAGTTCTGCGATATAAAACAGGTCGGTGCCCTGCCCCTGGTCGTACTCGTCCTTGAGCCAATCTTCATCAAAGTAGACCGGGTAAAGCGCCTCGAATTCGGCCCCCTCCGCGTCGAGCGCATCGAGTAGGGAAACGTTGCAATGTGCAGCTTCGCCCACGTGGATGATCGCGACGAGCGCGCTACCGATGTCCGTTTCGTCGTCGTCCTCGCATTCGTCATCATCGTTGCCGCTCGACTCGTAGACGATGCAGTGGAGCCACGTGATAAGCCCCCTGTCTTCGTTCGGTTCGCCGACAGTCAGGTTTCCTACGATACGGATCCCGATCATGGTGCGCTTCTATCCACGGAAGCGCGCATCCGTCAACCGGGGTAAAACCTGGACGCCTCACGTGCTCGCCTGCGTTCACGCTTGCGTCGAGCGGCGCCACGTGCTCGGCCGTCGACGGCACGCCGTGCGCTCGACGGCAAGGCCAGCGCTCGATAGCCCGACGAGCGGCGCACGCGCCACGTGCTCGCCTGCGTCCACGTTCGCGTCGAGCGGCCACGTGCTCGCCCATCGATGGCACGCCCTGCGCTCGACGGCAAGGCCGGCGCTCGATGTCTCGACGAGCGACGCACGCGCCACGTATTCGCCTGCGTCCACGTTCGCGTCGAGCGGCGCACGCGTCACGTGCTCGCCTGCGTCCACGTTCGCGTCGAGCGGCGCACGCGTCACGTGCTCGCCTGCATCCACGTTCCCATCGAGCGGCCACGTGCTCGCCCCTCGACGGCACGCCGTGCGCTTGATGGCAAGGCCGGCGCTCGATGTCCCGAAGAGCGGCGCACGCGCCACGTACTCGCCTGCGTCCGCGCTCGCGTCGAGCGGCGCCACGTGCTCCCCCATCGACGGCACGCCGTGCGCTCGACGGCAAGGCCGGCGGTCGATGCCCCGACGAGCGGCGTACGCGCCATGTGCTCGCCTGCGTCCACGTTCGCGTCGAGCGGCGCCACGTGCTCGCCATCGACGGCACGCCGTGCGCTCGATGGCAAGGCCAGCGCTCGATGTCCCAACGAGCGACGCACACGCCACGTGCTCGCCTGCGTCCACGTTCGCGTCGAGCGACGCCACGCGCTCGCCCATCGACGGCACGCCGTGCGCTCGATGGCAAGGCCGGCGCTCGATGTCCCGACGAGCGGAGCACGCGCCACGTGCTCGCCTGCGTCCACATTCGCGTCGAGCGGGCGCCACGTGCTCGCCCATCGACGGCACGCCGTGCGCTCGACGGCAAGGCCGGCGCTCGATGTCCCGACGAGCGGCGCACGCGCTACGTGCTCGCCTGCGTCCACGCTCGCGTCGAGCGGCGCCGCGTGCTCGCCCATCGACGGCAAGGCCGGCGCTCGATGCCCCGACGAGCGGCGCACGCGTCGCGTGCTCGCCTGCGTCCACGCTCGCGTCGAGCGGCGCCACGTGCTCGCCCATCGACGGCACGCCGTGCGCTCGACGGCAAGGCCGGCGCTCGACGGCAAGGCCGGCGCTCGATGTCCCGACTGCGACGCACACGCCACGTGCTCGCCTGCGTCCACGTTCGCGTCGCGCGGCGCCACGTGCTCGCCCATCGACGGCACGCCGTGCGCTCGACGGCAAGGTCGGCGTCGATGGCCGGCCCGACGAGCGGCGCACGCGCCACGTGCTCGCCTGCGTCCACGTTCGCGTCGAGCGGCGCACGCGTCCTTACGTGCTCGCCCGTACACTTCTCGGCGCGCGCCGAGGCACCTCGCGAGGGGTCTGGGGGGGTCGTTCATCCGTTCCGGAATCGTTCCGGAATCGTTCCGAACCCCCTCGAAAGGGGGGTTTTGGGTGGGCTTGACAAGGGGAGGGGGTCGGGCGCATCCCCTGAAATCCCCGGATTTTCGCTACTCAGCCTGATCCGATTCCTCTGCCCCCCCAATCCGAATGCTCGCTGGCCGCGTCGCCCGCTGCACAGGCCCGACGAGCTCGGGCCGGTGCAGGGGGGCGTGCAGGGGGGACGAGCACGAGGTCAGCAGGGATGATGGCCGCGGCCTGACGCTTATTTGAAATCGTCCACCCCTGCCTCTTTCTGAGCCGTAACCAAGGCATTGGTGAACTCCTCATCGAAATGTGTGAGCAACATTTCGACGAAACGACCGTGATAGATCCCGTAAATGAGCTTGGTCATGCCCTCGCTTTTTCTTCCGAGCAGCCCGAACATGAGAGTTCCCTGCCCAATCACGGGCCGCAACCAAGCCTTGTTTGCCCATTGGTCGGGAGCGTGAGTTAAGTCACCGTCTTTATCGTAGCTCCAAGTCTTGACCTTCTCTTCGTCGATGGCCCGCTTGATGTTGGCAAGGAGCCCGCGGGGGTTCGGCGTGGCGATCACAATGGCCATATGTACCTCATATTTTTCGGATAGGAAACGACCGGTCCGGAGGGTAATCACGCGGTAACACGATGCAAGGGGCTGTTCGTCCACATGCCTTTTTATTATGCTATTATGCTCGGAACGGACGGCCCGCGGCGCGCACGTTAAATGCTCGCCTGCATCCTCGTTCGCGTCCATTGGCCTTGTGCTCGCCTACACCGTCGTTCGACACGTGCTCGCCCACGTCCGCGCTCGCGCCCAGCGACGCCCGCGTCACCACGTGCTCGCCCACGTCCATGCTCACGTCGAGCGACACTCACGTCACCACGTCCTCGCCCGACGACGCCGTGCCCACGCGCTCGACGGCAAGGCAGGCCCATCGATGCTCCGACGAGCGACACTCATGTCACCACGTGCTCGCCCACGTCCATGCTCACGTCGAGCGACACTCACGTCACCACGTCCTCGCCCGACGACGCCGTGCCCACGCGCTCGACGGCAAGGCAGGCCTGTCGATGCTCCGACGAGCGACCCTCACGTCACCGCGTGCTCGCTCACGTCCGCGCTCGCGTCGAGCGGCGCGCCACGTGCTCACCCATCGACGGCACGTCGCACGCTCGACGGCAAGGCCGGCGCTCGACGTCCCGACGAGCGCAACACACGTCACGTGCTCGCCCCGTGCTCTGCACGGGTGCCATCCCGGCGAGCGGGTAGGGTGTTCCGGGGGTTCGTTCATCCGTTCCAGAATCGTTCCGGAATCGTTCTGACCCCCCTCGAAAGGGGGTCTTTCGGTGCGCTTGAAGGGGGGAGCGGCGAAGGGCGACCCCTGAAAATCCGCGGAAATCCAGGGGTCGCCTGCTAGGGTGTTCCTCCGCCCCCTCCACCCCGGACCAGCGCAAGCGCTGGACTCGGGGTCGATGAACTGCGCGATGCGCAGTTCATCGAACAGCCGGGCGCCCCTGCCAGCCAAGACGGTTCGACCGGCAACGCCCGTCGAAGCGTGCGAAGACCTCCACGGTCTTGCCACCGGCCTGTGGGAAGAACTGCGCGCAGCGCAGTTCTTCCACGAAAGGTCCAAGGCTGGCCCTGCAAAGACGAGGCGGACAGCTTGAAAAACTCTCCCCGCATCGACTGCGCTTCGCGCAGTCGATGCCCGGAGGTCCAGGGCTGGCCCTGGTTCGGGTCGAGGGGCGAACAGCCCCCGCGGGGCCCGGGGCAGAGCCCCGGCGCAGCGCCTCCCGAGGAAACTCAGGCCGCGTCGCGCCGGTGCAGCCGGTGGCTCCAGAAGCCGAAGACGGGCTTGCGTGCGATGTGTGCGTGGTGGGCGAGGCAAACGGCCTCGACCTCGGCGGCTTGGGTCATGGTTTCGAGCTCGACGGTGAGGAGAACCTTGCCGGCTTTGACTTCGCGTTCGACGTCTTGGAGGACGGGATCGGGCTCGCTGGCGCCGGTGAGGCCGCCGCCGAGTGCGCCGGCTGCGCCGCCGCCGAGCATGCCGAAGAGGGCTGCGGCGAGCGGCCCGCCTGCGATGAAGCCGAGCGGACTGAGCACGAGGCCGCTGAGGAGGCCGCCGGCTGCGGATCCGACGAGTGCGCCGGTGGTGATGCCTTCTCGTGCGCTCGTTTCGGCGAGCGGCACGTCGTGCCGATTTACTTTGTCGCGGTGCAAAAGCACGGTGCAGGCCTCGGAAAGCCCGGGCAGTGCGCGAATGGCGTGTGTGCACGCCACGGCGTCTTTGTCGTCGTCGAACAAGGCGAAGAGCACGTGTCGCATGGCGTCCTCCTCGGCGGGAGCATCGGTCCGTCGCGACGTGACGGCAAGCGGACGCCGCGCGATTGCGTGCTTCAGCCGGGCTGGCTGGCGTGGTTTGCCCGGGCCTCGACGGCTTCCATTGCGCTGCGGAAGATCTCCCGCGCGAGGGCGGCGCTCTCGTTCGTGAGGTTGACGCGTGGGAAGGGGTTCAGCTCGATGAAATGGGGGCCGGAACGATCGATCACGTAATCGACTCCGGCGACCGTGAGCCCGAAGAGCTGGGCGGCCTGGCGTGCGTGCGCCACGATGGCCTTGCTCGGCGTCCATGCCTCGAACGACGCGCCGGGTGCGTTCTTGATCCAGGTGCCCTCGTTCAGGATTCGCACGCCGAACGCACGCTCGCCGAGGAGGAGCACGCGCACCGATTCTCCCTCGAAAAATGGCTCTGCCGTCGCGATCCCGTCCCATGACGGGATGTCATGTGAAGACCGGATGAGGTGTTTTCCCTCGCCTCGATGCTCCTCACCGGTCTTGAGCACGTAAGGAAATGGGAGGAGTGGCTCGCGGGTGGATTGCGATTGCACGACGGGGTGCTCGACGAGGCCCGCGGCGACGCAGCGGGCGAGGGCCGCGTGACGCTGCGAAGCGGCGCGGAGGGCTGTGGGATCGGGCCAGCAGGGAATGCCGTGTTCCGCGAGGACGCGCAGGTTGTGTTGCTCGACGTCCTTGTCGCGCACGTCGGCGAAATACACGACGCCGCGGAAATCATCGGTCGCGCTCCTCCGGCGGTGCAGACGGCCGGCGATCACGTCGAAGGTGATCGCCGAGAGCACGGGGGCCCAGGTCGGCCGTTCTTTCAGGAGCGGCAGCGTGGCGGCGGGTTCGCCGGTGAGGAAGAGATATTGGGGTTGCATGCTCAGGGGCCGCTTGGATCACCAGGCTGGCTCGACGGGGCGGAAGAGGCCGAAGCGCCCAGGACCGGGGCGGCGGGCGGCGACGCAGCCCCACACCCGATCGCGCACATCCCGAGGACGCTGCCGCTCGATGGCACCCGGAACGGTCGCACCGCGCGACGATACCGGTGTCCTCTGCATCGTCAAGGTGTTAAGGACGCAAAGGCGGAGGCAATCATGAAAGACGAACCGTTGTGGACCGGCGCGCTGCTCCTCTTTCCCGGGCGCATCGCTGAGAACCTCGCGCGTGTGGAAGAATCGGGGCTCGTTCCGCAGGCGCCGAACCTCGTGCAGATCTCGCTCGGCGTGATTCGCATGTGGGTGCGCCTCGTGAAGCGGCCCGAGACCATCGGCACCTGCCGCGAACATCACGTCCGCCCCACGCTCCGCGCGCGCCTGCTTGCGTACCGCCCGCTCCGTTTCCCGTTCCTCCTGCGGGAGCGCGCGATCGCCCCGCTCGATTTCTCCGGCCTCGCGAGCTCGCGCGAGCGCGTCTTGCGCCACCTACTCGGCGCGCACCACGACGCGAACCAGTTCGCCTACGACCTCGAGCTCCTCGGCATCCACCCGGGCGCGCTCGAAGAGCTCTGCGAGCGCGCACGGCGCGTGGTGAACGGCGAGGATCCGCACGCCGAATGGCTCCGGGACCTCGTGGTGTTCGAGGGGTACCACGAGGACCTGCTCGCCGCGGTGGAGCACGCGCTCGCCAACGGCGTGCGCCTCGCGCCGCACGAGGCCGACGACCCGGACATCTCGTTCACCGGATACCTGCGCTGGTGCGCGCGAATGCCCGCCACCTGGGGCGAGGCGATCGGAGCGCTTGCGCGCGGCGAAATCGATCTCGGGGCCTATCGACACGCAGCGGGGATGGTATGAACACGAAAGATTTCCTCGCGCTCTCGCACGCCGATCTCCGTTCCTTGCTGGAGCAGGGCCACCCGATTGATCCGAGCGCGCTCGACGACAGCGAATACCGCGGCGTCTCGCTCGGGCTCCCCGCGCCGATCGTCGCGATCACGTGGCTCACCTTCCGCAAGACGTTCCACCGCCATCCGGGGACGGGCGCGCTCTCTGGCTGGAACGTTCGCATGCAGCAGGCGGGCCTCGACGGCCCGCGCGAGCCCATGCGCGACGCCAAGGGCAAACCTCGATGCTTCGGGTTTTACGAGGTCCGCGACGGCCGCGCGTACGACATGCCCGTGGCCGCGCGGCACGGCCTCGTGATCGATTACAATCGCGGCGAGAACCCGCGGCTCGATCCGATTCGCCTAGGGCGGGATCCCTTGGTCTCGCTCGACGAGGGGCGCGTCGATCGCCTGCTCGGCTGGACGTACCTCGATCTCGGTCTCGCGCGGGTGGGTACGCCGAGTTATTTCCTGCTCGAACGCGAGGGGCCGCTGTCGTACGTGCCGTGAGGCCGGAGCGGGTCGCCTCCTCGATGCGCAGATTCGAAAAACCCTTGCTCTTGCTCGGGCTTTTGCTCGGGCTTTCCGCGGCGGCGTTCGTCCTCCTCCGGCGGCCTCCGGCCCCCGCCCCCGTCGCGCCCGCCCCGACGCTGCCGACCCTCGCCCCCATTGCGCCGGCGCCTCCGCCCATTTCGTACCCCACGCCTTATTCCGTGCCGACCACGGCGCTCCCGCCCCGCGAGGCGCTCCGGCCGGGCACGCTTCGCATTCTCGTCCTCGGCGACTCGGTGGCGAATTTTCTGGGCATGGCATTGCGACACCGGCAGGACGAGGCCGGCACGTTCGTCGCCCTGCGCGGCGTCGGCGATTGCTCCATCTTCGAGGCGAAGACCCGCATCGAGAAGGGCAAACCCGTGAAGGGCACGAGCTGCGCCGAGCGCTGGATCGAGGACGCCGCCGAGCTCCGCCCCGACGTGACGCTCGTCGTCATGGGCGGCGCCTTCTTCAACGAGAAGGCCTGCGAGCCGGAATGGCAAGCCTCCTACGAGAAGCGCATCTCCGAGCTCGCCGACGGCATGGGCACGAATGCGGGCCGCATCGTGCTGACGCGTGTCCCCTATCCGATCAAGGACTGGCGCCACGGGAACGTGCCGGCCCGCGTCGATTGCCTGAACGACATGCTCCAGCGCGCCGCCCAGAAGCGTGGATGGCCGGTCCTCGATTTGATGGGGCACGTCTGCCCGACGCCCGCGTGCCGGGTCGAGAGCGACGGAGCGCCCATCCGGCCCGATGGCCTGCATTTCGACGGGGTGGGCGCCGAGGAGACCGCGCGGTGGGCCCTCGGCGAGCTGAAACGTTTTGCGCGTGAAGAGAGAGACGCGGGCTCTGACAATCGTCAGGGCGCGGGGGGCGCGGCCATCGCGCAGCGGACCCCGAGGTAGCCGCAGCGGTACGTCGTCTTGAAGACGGCCGTCTTCCCGGCTTTGACCTCGTCGCCGCTGTCGCGCCAGCTCCCGCCGCGTCCGAAGCGGGCCGAGCTCACGACGTCGTTGCCCGTGGTGGTCCACTGGAAGATGTTCCCCGCGAGATCGAGCACCCCTTGCGGGTTCGCGCCAGCCGGGAAACTCCCGATCGGGCAGGGGCCGTCACGCTTCGTTTTTCCGGACCAACAGAGTTGCTCGGCGGGCGCCTCGTTCCCCCACGGGTACGTCCGGCCTTCCGGGCCGCCGCGCGCCGCCCACTCCCATTCTTCGCCGCTGGGCAGGCGCTTGTTTTGCGCTTTGCAGTAGTCGGTCGCCTGCGTGAAATCGATGCAGATCATCGGCAGGTTCCCTTTGCCCTCCGCGCCGTACGTCGAGGGATCACAGACCTTGACGGCGCCGTCGTTGCACTTCTTCGATTGCACGCACGCCGCGTATTGATCCGTCGTCGCCAGGTTCACGTCGAGGCAATAGTCCTTCACCGTCACCTGGGTCTTGACCGCGGCGAGCTTGAAGCTGCCGCCCTTGATGCGGACCATGCCTGCCGGACACCCGCCCGTGTCCGGCACGCTCGCCGGTGCGGGCGTGGCCACGGGCGCCGCGCTCGCGACGGGGGCCGCAGACGTCTCCGGCGCCGCCGCGGTCGCGGGCGCGCTCGGCGCCGGTTCGGCCATTGCCGAGGGCGTCGAGGCCGGCGCCGCGGATTTGCTTGCGTCTGCTACGTGGTTCGCGGGCCCCGCGGGGGGCGGCTCACTCGCGCCGCCGCACGCGCTCACGGAGGCCAAGAGGCACGCGGTCACCCACGCGAACGGGGCCATGGCCACCGCGCCCGCGTGCGCCCCGTGCAATGCATTCGTCCATCGTTTCACCGACATCGTTTCGCCTCCGCGTCGTTCGCCCCGAGCCCCATCCTACATCGCCGTCACGGTAGGTGCCGCGCGATCTTCCAGCCAATGCTCCTGAATGACCAGCGAGGGTTTGGGCTTGAACACGCCCGCCGCATCGACCCCCCCGGCCCAGATCTGCACCACGCGCCGATCCCCCCGCCGCATGGGAAATTGCACCTCTCCGCCCTGCCGCTCGTCGCGATCGATCCAGAACGAGACCTCGGCCGCATCCCCGCCGAGAACGACCATCGCGTGCGGCTTCGTCCCGAGGCATCGCACTTTGAGCCACTCGCGCACCCGGTACGCCGTGCAAGGCGCCGCGGCAGGCCCCGTGCGTGAAAGCCGGACCTTCGGCGCCTTCGACCATTCTTCGAACGTCGGCGCCTTCGTCTTTTCCGCGCTCGGCGGATTCACGTCCAGCGCGGCGGAATCGCCGGGCGCCTGCGCCGGGGCCGGCGAGGACGCCGTCGCCGCCGCGACGAGCGCGAGGAGGGGGAGAGGGAAAACTCTCATAACGTGCGCAAGAACGCCGCGAGCGCGTCTCGCTCCTCCTTCGAAAGCTGGTTCGTTTTGCCCATGCGATCGTTGTTCTTCGCGAGGAGCTCGTCCAGGGTCGCCGCGCTCCCGTCGTGCAGATACGGCGCGCGCCCGTCGAGATAGAGGAGCGACGGGACGCGCAGCTCGCCGGTCTTCAATTCGTCGAAATCGCTCTGCCGCGCCAGCTTCGGCAGCGGATAGACCGCCCGATCCGTGTACTCCGTCCCGGGGAGGTGGCAACGAGCGCATTGCACGGCGTCCTTCATGAAGACCTCCTTGCCGCGCTGCTCGACCGCGTCGAGCGCGCGCTCTTCGCGCGGCGGCGGCCTGAGGCCGGCCCGCACGAAGGCCGCGATGCGCAATGCGCGCGCGTCGAGGTTCTGCGGCTCGTGCTTCGGCACGCCTCCCCACCGGTGCAGGCCAAAACCCGCGCGCAGCCGCGACACGAGGTCGGGGCTCTCGCCGACCCAGCCATACGGCCCGGGCGAGCTCACGCGACCCGCGAGCATCGGCGTCCTGCGTGGCACGCCGCGCACCCGATCGGTCTCGGGCAGGTTCTCCGCCGAGCCGACGAAATTCACATTCGTCCCGTCCTCGGTATTGAACTTCGCCTCGTGCCACACGTGCCCGTCGTCGCGCCCCTCCGGATGGCAGCCGGCGCAACCGAGGCCTCCGCTCATGATGCGATCCGTGGCATTGTAAAAAAGCCGGCGGCCTATCGCCGCATCACCGCCGAGCGGATCGTCCGCGACACGAACGAACGTCGGCGCGGGCGGTTTTTCCTGGCTCAACGCGCCGCGCGACGCGTGCGGCGCGAGCGGAATGGCCACGACATCGTACGTCGCGGCGCAAAAGACGAACGCCGTCGCCTCATCCTCCGACAGCACGATCCCCGCGGGCGCGCCGCCTCGATTCGCGATCCCGAGCGCGGGATCTCGCTCGCTGCCCACTTCATAGCTGCCGACGACGGACAGCGTCGGATCGACCGCGAGCGCGTCGAGCTCCACCAGCCGATCGTCGCCTTCGCCCGCGACGAGCAGCGTATCGGTGCTGCGGCGATACACGACGGCGCGGGGCTGCGTGATCACCGCGAGGCTCGCGCCGGGGATTTGCAGCTCGGGCGCCGGCCCCTCCCCGACCGTCCGGACCAGCGTGGTGTGATTGCGATGGAGCGGCGCGAGGCCCTTGTCCGTGCCCGTGACGAGCACGTCGACCGTGGCCGCCCCGAACCACGCAATCTCGCCCAATGCGCCGAGCGCGTGCCGCGGCGCGAAGAGCAGGCTCTCGTCGGGCGACAACGCGAGCGCATACCCGAGCGACGCATTGAGCGATTTTCCCACGGGCGTGCGCAGCGGCGACGCGGGCAGCTCGACGCGCCGGATCGTGGGCGTGCTCGTGCCGAGCGCATCGATACGCGTCAGCGGCGCGCCGGTCAAATGCGAGACGTACGCGGATTGCCCATCCTTCCGCAGGGCGATGCCTCGCGGCTCGCGCCCGACGTCGACCGTCCAGCGGACCTCGTGCGAGCGCAGATCGACCGCGCTGATCTTGTGCGTCCAGGCGCTCGTCACGATCGCGAGTGATTGATCCGCCGTCACCGCGAGCCCCCACGCGTCGGCGGGGAGTTTTACGCGTGATACCTCGACGAGCTGGGCGCTCGGCTCGGCGCGGAGCTCGACGAGCAGGCCTGGATTGCGGATCGTCACGAACACGCGCCCGGGGAGCGTCACGACCTGCGCGGGCGGCCCCGGCATCTCCACGGCCGTGCCGGCCCCTCCTTGCGTCAGGGGCAACGGCACACGCCGGAGCACGCCGTGATCCTCGTCGGCGACGTAGAGCGCCTCTTCCCCCACGCCACGCGCGAGCGCCGCGCCTTGCCGCGGCCCGATCGACGCGGCGTTCGCGGCAGGCGCCGCCGACGTCGTGGGCGAAGCGGCGGCGACCGACGCCGACGGCTGCGCGGCCCCCGCATCGGCGCCTGCCTGCTCCGAGCCCGTGCAGGTGCAGCCGCCGCCGAGGCCGAGGGACACGCCTACCGCAATGCTGACCAGGCCGAAGCGCGAGCCGAGAGATCCAACGCGGTGCAGGGTAGGCACGGGGGTGGGACCAACATACGCCGGCCTGAGGGACGATCTCCACGATTTTTACACCCCGGGGCGTGGAAGCAGGGATGCACGCCGCAGAACCCGGGTATGCGCATCGGGCGCATTTCACTGGTCACTGTGCAATGCAGTGGAACGTGGTGGCTGCGATACAATGCGCGCCCAGGCGCAAATTTCCCGTCATAGCGAGCGATCCAGCCGACGAAACCCAACGAAACCCGGCACTTCCGGCAAACATCGCTCTTGAACCCCCCGGCGTGAGCTGTGAACATCGATGACCAGGAAGGGGGACCGCTCGTGCCCACGGACGATTTCGTCTTTGCCTGCGAAGCCATTCCCGGCGAGGGGCCATTCGGGGCGTGGGGGGCCCTCCGGGTTGCGCGTTTCCGCGGCCGGGAAGCTATCTCCGAGCCGTATCGATACGAGATCACGCTGCTCGCGAAGGCTGGCGCGGCCGAGGTCGATCCGCGCGACCTCCTCGGCAAACGCGCGACGCTTCGCATCGCCACGCTGTCGAATCCTCCGTTCAAGGTCGTGCACGGCATCGTCCGCGAGGCCTCGGAGCTGTCCGATCTGCCTGAAGGCACGCTCCTCCGCGTGATCCTCGAGCCGCCCTTCAGCCGGGCGCAGCATCGCACGCGGTGCCGGATCTTCCTCGACAAGAGCCTCCGCCACATCCTCGAGGCCGTTCTCACGGGCGACCCGCTCATGGAGCACCGGGCGGGCGCCGAGGTCGAGGAGGACGACGGCGCGCCGACCTTCACGCCCGCCCGCGAGCTCTTCACCTTTCGCGTGACGGATACCTCGCGGCTCGACGATCCGCGCGCCCGCGCTTTCGTCGTGCAGTACGAGGAGAGCGACTTTGCGTTCGTGTCGCGCCTGCTCGAAGAAGAGGGGATCAGCTACCACTTCGAGAATGGCCGCGAGACGAGCCTGCTCGTCCTGACCGACGACGATGCCGGCCGGCCGCGCCTCGAACCCGCGCAGCTCGGCGCGGCGATCCCCGGTCGGGGCGTGCAGAACCTCTCGCTCGGCGGCCGGCTGCGGCCGACCCGCGTCGTGCTCGACGATCACGACTGGAGAAAGCCGACCCTCGACATCACGGCCAAGGCCGGCAGCGGCGATCTCGCCGAGTACCATTACCCGGGCGCGTACGGCGACGCCGCGGGCAAGGGCCAGCCGCTCGCGTCCGCGCGGCTCGATCGTCATCGCGTGGAGGCGAGCTACGCGGCTGGCGCGGGCTCGGTCCGTGTGCTCTCGGCAGGATCGATCTTCGAGCTTTTGACCCAGGAGCCCGACCACGAGGGCGAATATGTGGCGAGCCGCCTCGACGTGCGCGGGGCGCAGCAGGGCGTGCTTTCCCAGCCCTCGGCCGAGGACGTGGTGCCCTGGGAGGCGCGCTTCGAGCTCGCCCGGCGCGGCGTCGGGAGCGCCGTCGAGGCGTCGCGGTTCCGCCCGGCGATCCGAACGCCGAAGCCGCGCATCCGTGGCGTGCAGACTGCCGTCGTGACGGCCGATCCCGGCGCTCCCGGGGCCGAGGTGAACGTCGGCGGGCCGGACGGGCTCAGCGTCGGCTGCGTCCGGCTGCGGTTTCACTGGGACAAGGACGCGGCGCGCCTCGCGAAGGAGCCTTCGAGCCTCTGGGTGCGCGTCAGCCAGGTCTTCGCGGGCGCCGGCGAGGGCGCGGTGTTCCATCCGCGCGTCGGCGACGAGGTGATCGTCGACTTCGACGAGGGCGACCCGGATAGGCCCGTCGTCGTCGGCCGCGTCTACAACGGCGCGAACCTGCCCGCGCGCGGCGGCGGGCACGAGAGCTCGATGAAGTCGCTCTCGACGCCCGGCGGCGGCACGTACAACGAGATCATGTTCGGCGACGCGGCCGGCGCCGAGCTGCTCCACTACTTCGCGGGCAAGGACCAGACGACGGACGTCGCGAACTTCCGCCGCGAGAGCGTGGTCTCGAACGCGAAGATGACCGTCGGCGGGGACAACGCCGAGAGCATCGCCGCGAACCGGACCGAGAGCGTCGGCGCGAACGACACGCTCACGATCGGGGGCAACCAGACGATCACCATCGGCGGCAACGCCGTGACGATCATCGGAGGCAACCTCGAGCACGCCGTCGGCGCGAACGAGCTCGACATGGTCGGCGGATCGCAAACCATCGGCATCGGCGGCAGCGTCACGGAGAGCGTCGGCGCGGACGTGAGCGAGTCGTACGGCGCCTCGCGCGACACGACCGTGGGCGGCGCCGTGACCGAGAGCTTCGGCGCGATGATGAAGGTCTCGGTGAGCGGAAACGTCGACGAGAGCGCGGCTTCCCACGCGCTCGACGTGAGCGCCGCGCGGCTCATGATGATCGGCGGCAACTACAAGACCGTGGTGACGGGCAACGTCACGACGAAGGTAGGCGCGGTCGAGATCGAGGCGAGCGCGGGCCCGCAGACGCTCGAGGTCGGCGGCGCGATCACGCGCAATGGCCCGCTGCACCTCACGTTTTCGGCGTTCGAGGACGACATCAAGAGCGCGAAGCTCGACGCGCAGGGCTCCTCCATGTCGATCAACGTGATCACGCTGGAGGCGATCGGGATGACCCGCGACGTCACGGGGGTCAGCAAGTCGAAGTCCGGCGCGAGCCCGAGCGCGTACGGCTTCGAGAAGAGGATGTGCGGCGGGATCCTCAAGATCGCCGCCGTCGGCATGGTCGCGTCGGGCGTCGACAACCAGGGCGGCGGGCCGAACGTCGAGGCCTGAGACCAAGAGGACGTATGCCGAGCTTCGACTACACGTTCGCATGCGAAGAGGTCTCCGGGGCCGATCCTTGGTCTGCCCTGCGGGTCGCGCGTTTCACGGGGACCGAGGCGCTCTCGTCGCTCTACCGGTACGAGATCCTCCTGCTCGATCCGGCCGGCGTCACCTCGATCCCGGCGCTCGTGGGCAAGCGCGCGACGCTCCGGATCGCCACGCTCTCGGCCCCGCTCTTCAAGACCGTGCACGGCATCGTCGTCGAGGCCGAGGAGATCTCGCGTCTGCCCGAAGGACGCACCCTGCGCGTGGTCCTCGCCCCGCCCTTCGCGCGCGGCGTGCATCGCAGGCGGTGCCGGATCTTCCTCGACAAGACGCTCCGCGAGATCGTCCGGGAGGTCCTGCTCGGCGACCCGCTCGTCCGCGAGGCCGGCGCCGAGGCTCCCGCGCCCGATCTCGGCGGCGCTGAATTTGCGCCGGCCGACGAGGCGTTCGCGTGGCGCATCGAGGACACCTCGCGCCTCGACAGCCGCCGCGTCCGGCCGTTCGTCGTGCAGTACAACGAGAGCGACTTCGCGTTCGTCTCGCGCCTGCTCGAAGAGGAAGGCATCACGTACCACGTCGAGAACGGCGCGGAGACGAGCCTGCTCGTGCTCTCGGACAGCGACGCGGGCAGGCCGCACCTCGCGCCCGATCTCGTCGGCATCGGCATCGACGGGCGCGAGATCCGCGGGTTCGGGGCGGGCGGCAGGATGCGGCCCGAGGCGGTCTCGCTCGGCGAGTACAACTGGAAGCAGCCCGGGCTCGTGATGGCCGCGCAGGCCGGCGGCAAGGACGCGGATCTCTTCGAGTCGGTGTATCCGGGCGGCTACCCCGACGAGGCAAGCCAGGGCCGACCGCTCGCAAAGGCGCGGCTCGAACGGCACAGGACCGAGGCCCGCTTCGCGCGGGGCGACGGCCACCTCCGCGTCCTCGGCGCAGGCACGATCTTCAAGCTCGAACACAAGAAGCCGCGCCTCGAAGGCGAGTACCTCGTGACCTCGATCGAGGTCGTCGGCGAGCAAGCCGGCGTCCTGCCGAGCGGCGCGGGCGGCGGCGCGATCGAGCCCTTCGTGGCGCGGTTCGTCTGTGCGCGCCGCGGGCAAGCCGCCGCGGTGGAGGAGAGCGGGTTCCGCCCGCCGCGCGTCACGCCGAGGCCGCGGATCATGGGCACCCAAACGGCTGTCGTGACCGCGGATCCCTCCTCGCCGAGCGCGGAGATCCACATCGGCGGGCCGCCGGGCGCGCAGATCGGCTGCGTGCGGCTGCGCTTCCACTGGGACACGGACGAGGCGCGGCTCGCGAAGGAGCCTTCGAGCGCCTGGGTCCGGGTGAGCGAGCCCTTCGCGGGCAGCGGCATGGGCGGCGTGTGGCACCCGCGCGTGGGCACCGAGGTCATCGTCGACTTCGAGGAGGGAGATCCCGATCGGCCGCTCGTCGTCGGGCGCGTCTACAACGGCAAGAACCGGCCGTATCACGGCGGCGCGCCCACGGTAAGCACGCTGAAATCGAACGCGAGCCCCGGCGGCGCCGTGCACAACGAGATCACGTTCGACGACACGTCGGGCGCCGAGCGCATCTACACGAACGCCGGCAAGGACATGGAGACCGACGTCGGCAACGAGCGGACCGAGACCGTCGGCGCGAACAGCTCGATGAAGGTCGGCGCGAACGACACCGAGACCATCGGCGCGAACTGCGCCGTGACGATCGGCGGCGACGAGACGGTCACGGTGGGCGGCAACGACACGGCGATCATCGGCGGCAACGTGTCGGTGACGATCGGCGCGAACGCGACGACGATCATCGGCGGCAACGAGGCGCACTTCGTCGGCGCGGATCAGGCGATCACGATCGCCGCGACGCACACCGAGCTCGTGGGCGGCAGCGTCACCGAGGAGATCGGCGGCACGCTCACGACGAACGTCGCCTCCACGGAGACGCAGTCTGTCGGCGGCAATCGAAAGACCACGATCACCGGCGCGCACACGCAGTCGTTCGGCGCTGCGCACATCAAGATGGTCGGGGGCAACCGCGATCTCTCGTGCGCGAGCCTCGACACGACGGTCTCCGCCGCCTCGATCCGCATCGTGGGGGGATCGGTCACGACGAAGGTCGCGGGCGACCACACGCTCACCACGGGCGGCGGCGCGATCTACCTCGCGCCCAAATACAGCGCGCAGGACGCGAACCGCAGCGACGTCGACGTCGCGAAGTACACGATCACGGGCCTCGACGTGACGATCGGCGGCATCGCGCTCGGCGCCACGGGCTACTCGTCGTCGACGATGGGCGTGAGCGCGGCGGCGGCCGGGCTCAACCTGGAATTCGTCGGCGCGGACGTGGACTTCTTCGGCCTGCTCACGCGGGTCGACGGCGGCCACATGCAGAACAACGGGGTCAAGACGCGGGTCGGGCTCATCATCAAGCTTTGAAGGCGCACGCGCGGGCACGAGGACACCGATGAACACCGACGATTTCGTCTTTGCGTGGGAGGACGCCGGCCAGAGCCCCGAGCCCTTGCGTGTCGCGCGCTTCGAGGGCGAGGAGGGCATGAGCCGCCTCTTCCGCTACGAGCTCGTCCTCCTCGCGAAGGAGGCCGATCTCGACCCCGAAGCCATGATCGGCAAGCGGGCGAGCCTCTGGATCGCGACGCTCTCGGCGCCCGCGTGGAAGGTCGTGCACGGCGTCATCACCGAAGCCGAGGACGCGACCACCGTCCCCGAGGGCTCGGTCTACCGCGTGGTCGTCGAGCCGCCGCTCGCGCGCGCGCGCTACCGCACGCGGAGCCGCGTCTTCCTCGACAAGACGTTGCGGCAGATCGTCGAGAGCGTCCTCCGCAACGACGCGGGGATGACGCTCACCTCCGGCGCCTCGCTCGATCCGCCGGTCGGCCCGCCCTCGTTCACGGCCGCATCCGAGCGCTTCACGTGGCGCGCCAAGAGCAAGCGCCTCGACGATCCGAAGGCGCGGCCGTACGTCGTTCAGTATAACGAAAGCGACCTCGATTTCGTGGCGCGGCTGCTCGAAGAAGAGGGGATCGGCTACCACGTCGAGCACACCGACGACGCGAGCTTGCTCGTGCTCTCGGACAAGGATTTCGGCCGCACGCGCGTCCCGGGCGACGACGTGTTCGGTCCGGGCAAACCCGGCCGCGGCATCGGCACGTTCCGCCTCGGCGCGCGGATGCGCGAGACGCGGGTCCACCTCGGCGCGTACAACTGGGAGAAACCCGCGCTCGACATCGACGCAAAGGCCGCGGGCGAGCCGGGCGACCTCTCCGTGTACGCCTTCCACGGCGGCTCCTTCGAGAGCGCCGAGCTCGGAGCGCCCCTCGCAGAGGCGCGCCTCGACGAGCTCCACACCGAGGCCTCGTACGCCGTCGGCGAGGGCGTTACGCGCGTGCTCTCGGCGGGATCGATCTTCACGCTGCAGCACCCCAAGGCCCGGTACGAGGGCGAGTACCTCGTCACGCGCCTGCGCGCCGTCGGCCATCAGCAAGGCGTGCTCTCGATCGACGCGGGCGGCGCTCCCGCGGAGCCGTTTCACATGGAGATCGAGTGCGCCTGCCGCGGCCGCGGGAGCGACGTCGCGGAGAGCCGCTACCGCCCCGCGCGACGGACGCGCAAGCCGCGGATCCTCGGCTCGCAGACCGCCTTCGTGACGGCCGAGCCGAGCGCGAGCGGCGCCGAGGTGAACCTCGGGGGATCGAGCTCGATCGGCTGCGTGCGCGTCCGATTTCATTGGGATACCGAAGAAAAACGGCTCGCCAAGGAGGCTTCGAGCAAGTGGGTGCGCGTGAGCGAGCCGTTCGCGCGCGGCGGCCAGGGCGGCATCTGGCACCCGCGCGTCGGGTGCGAGGTCATCGTCGAGTTCGAGGACGGCGATCCCGATCGTCCCTTCGTCACGGGCCGCGTCTACAACGGCAAGAACCGCCCCGCGCAAAAGGCCCCGACGCACAGCACGATGTGGTCGCTCTCGACGCCCGGCGGCGGCGTGCGCAACGAGATCTCGTTCGAGGACACGGCTGGCAGCGAGCGCATCTACACGAACGCCGGCAAGGACATGGTCACGAACGTCGGGAGCGAGCGCGTGGAGAACGTCGGCGCCGACGCGCTCATGACCGTCGGGGCCAACAACACCGAGGAGATCGGGGGCAACCAGACGATCCAGATCGGCGCGAACGACACGCTCTCCGTCGCCGCGAACCAGACCGAGAGCATCGGCGCCAGCCAGATCCGCATCATCGGCGGCAGCCGGCTCATGATCATCGGCGGGAACGAATCGCGGCAGACCGGCGCGAGTCACGCGAACATCGTCGGCGGCGCGCTGAAGGAGACCGTCGCCGGCGACGTGGGCGAGACGTACGACGCGACGCGGTCGACGAGCATCGCGGCGAGCTTCACCGAGAGCTACGGCGCGACGCGGGATCAGACCGTCGGTGCGCTCGCCTTCCAGGACTATGGCGGCAACCAGACGACGAACATCGCCGGCGCGCGCACGATCGACGCCGGCGCCGTGCTCGGCGCGCTCGTCGGCGGGAACTACGACACGGAGATCGGCGGCTCGGAGACCGTCGACGTCGGCGCGGCGACCATCCACGTCGCGGCGGGGCCGATCACGCACCAGGCGTCGAGCCTCGACATCAACATGCGGATCAAGCTCCACCTCGTCGGGGTGAAGCTGAACATGTTCGTATTCAAAGCAGCGGCGACGGGCAAGTCCACGAGCTACGGCGCGCTCACGGCGTCGGCGAAGGGCACGGCCATCTCGTTCACGGGCCTGAACCTCCGCACGGTGGGCCTCAAGTCCACGGCCGCCGGCGCGAAGCTCGACGAGGACGGCGTGAAGCTCGTGGCCATCGGCGTCCTCATCCACCCCTCGGGCGTGCATACGTTCACGTGACGGCACCTTGAAGACGATCAAGCCCATGAAGCTCGGCGTCCTGACGCGGACGTTCGAGCTCGATCGCAAGCACTACTTCGTCCCGACGGTCTTCGTCTTCTGCGACCTCGGGCCCGCGCGGTGCCTGCTCTCCGAGGTCGAGCTCTGGCGCCTCGCGGCCGCGGAGCTCGGCAAGGACGCGGTGCTCGACGAGTGCATGCCCAAGCAGCGCGGCGAGCTCTTCGTCCACGGCCGCTGCTACACGGCCGGCCGCGTCCCGCGCCCCGCCGCCTCGGTGCGCGTGAAGCTCGGTCCGATCGACAAGACGCTCTACGTCATCGGCGATCGGACCTTCCGCCGCGACGGCACCACGAGCGATCCGGAGCTCTTCACGGAGATGCCGATCCACTACACGCGGGCGTTCGGCGGCGAAGGGTTCCCGCAGAACCCGATCGGCGTGGGCTTCGCGAAGGCCATGGAAGACGGCCGCTCGGTGCACCGGCTGCCGAACATCGAGCTGCCCGACAAGCTCATCAAGAGCACCTCGGATCGCCCGTCCCCTGCGGGCTTCGGGCCGTACGATCTGCTCTGGGCCCAGCGGTGGCCGAAGATCGGCACGTACGACACGAAGTGGATGCGCGAGGATCTGCCGGGCCTGGCGAAGGACATGGACCTCTCCATGTGGAACGCCGCGCCGAACGATCAGAAGCTCGCCACCGGCTACTTCGAGGGCACCGAGGACATCCTCCTCGAGAACATGCACCCCGACAAACCCCGGATCGAGGGGCGCTTGCCGGGCGTCGTCGGCCGATGCTTCGTGACGCAACGAACGGCCGAGGGCGACGTGTTCCGCGAGATCCCGCTGCACCTCGACACCGTGCAGATCTTCCCGCATCACGAGCGCCTGGCGCTCTCCTTCCGTGGCCTCTGGGCCATCGCCGAGGACGACGCCGACGACATTCTTCACCTGCTCGTCGCCGCCGACGATCGCGCGGCGCCCCGGCCGATCGAGCACTACCGCGCCGTGCTCGATCGCAGGCTCGATCCGAAGCGCGAGGCCTCCGAGGTCTTCCGCGACGGCGACCTGCTCCCGCCCGACGCGGGCGGCAAAGCCTCGGGGGGCGGCGACATCGACGCGATGTTCGACCTCACGCGCTCGGAGAACCTTCTCCAGAAGAACCTCGCGGAGCGCGCGCGCCGCGAGGCCGAGAAGACACGCGCGGCCATCCTCGCGGCCGGCGGAGATCCGGACAACGTGCCCGTCGTGGAGGGGCCGAAGCCGGTGGATGGGCCGTCGTTTGGGGACCTGCCGGACTTCGTCGAGCGCTCCGAGCGCGATCTCGCCGAGGCGCAGCGCAAGATGGACGCGGCGCACGAGAAAGCGCTCGCCGATGCGCGCAAGCGCTACGCCGCGGCGGGCCTCGACTACGACGCCGAGGTCCAGCGGATGAAAAAAGAGGCCGCCGGGCCGCCGAAGTTCTCCGCGGACAAGGAGCTCGAGCGCCTGCGCGACATCCAGACCCTCTGCCACAACGCGAACGTGGCGACGCCCGATCTCGACGCGGCGCTCGCGGATCCGGCCACCGAGCAGAAGCTCCGGAAGGCCGAGGAGGAGGCGCGGAACGCCTATCGCGACGGGGCCCACCTCGCCGAGCACCGCCCCCATCGCCTCGAAGAACCGGCGCGGAGCGAGCTGCGTAGGCGCGTCGCCGCCGCGCACGCCGAGGGCCGGAGCCTCGCGCGGCTCGACCTTTCGGGGGCCGATCTCTCCGAGATGGATCTCCGCGGCGTGGACCTCACCGACGCGTTCCTGGAGAACGCCGATCTTTCTGGCTCCAACCTTTCCGGCGCGAAGCTCTCGCGCGTCGTGCTCGCGGGGGCCGCCTTCGTCGGGGCCGATCTCACGGGGGCCGATCTCGCCGAGGCGAACCTCGGCGCATCGAACGGCAAAAACGCGAAGCTCGACGGCGTCACCCTCCGCGGCGCGGTCCTCTCCAAGGCCGATCTCACGGGCGCGTCGCTCGGGGGCGTCACCTTCGAGCTCGCCGATCTCTCCGATGTCCTGCTCGACGGCGCGGCCCTCACGGGGGCGCGCTTCGATAAGTGCATCCTGAAGGGGAACCTGCTCCGCGGCTGTGATCTGCGGGAATCGACGTTCGTGCACGCGATGCTGGTCGAGGTCGACCTCCGGAACGCGAACTTCGCGAACGCGACGCTGGAGCACGCCTCGCTCGTCCGGTGCACGCTCGACGGCGCGTCGTTCTTGAAGGCGAACCTCTGCGGAATGCGGCTCGCCGAGCCCTGCTCCTTCGTCGGCGCCGACTTCACGGGCGCGACGATCGCCGCGGCGACGCTGCGCGAGGCCGACTTCAGCCACGCGGACTTCAGCGGCGCGACGCTCTCCTCGTCGGACCTCTCGAAGTGCGTCTTGCGGGAAGCCAAGCTCTACCGCGCCGTCGCGAAAAACGCCCTGTTCATGCGGGCGGATCTCACGGGCGCGAGCCTCGTGGCCGCGAACCTCGAAGGCGCGATCTTCCTCAAGGCGAAGCTCGGCCGCGCGGATTTCAAGGGCGCGAACCTCTTCCGTGCCGACCTCCTGCGCGCCGTCGGCGACGACAAGACGAGCTTTTTCGATGCGCTCGTCACGCAGGTCCGCGTCTCGCCCAAGGGCAGCGCGGGCGCCCTCCCCACGGTGGATCCGAGCGCGCAGCGGCCCGCGGGCAAGCCGACCAGCAAGGAGAGCCGTGGATAAAACCGAGCTCGTGCAGATGGTGAAGGGCGGGGAGATCCTCGCCGGGATCGACCTCGCGGGGCTCGATCTCGCCGGCGCCGATCTGTCCGGCGGCATCTTCGAAAACGTCTCGTTTCGCGGGGCGAACCTCGCCGGATGCCTGTTCAAGGAGAGCGTGCTCAGCGCGTGCGACCTCGACGGCGCCCGCATGGAAAAGGCGAACCTGCGCCACGCCGTCTTCAACCGCTCGACCCTGCGCGGCGCCGATCTTCAGGGCGGCAACATGCCCGTCGTGAAGTTTTACCAGTGCGACCTCACGGAGGCGCGGCTCGCGGGCTCCGACCTCGTGATCTCGGGCTTCGCGCAGAGCGACCTCACGCGCGCCGATTTCTCGGGCTGTAACCTCGACCGCGCCGGGTTCGTCGAGTCGACCGTGACGGGCATGCGCCTCGCCCGCGCGTGCCTCAAGCAAACGACGCTCTACAAGGCCGACCTCACGAAGACCGACTTCCACGAGGCGCGCTTCGACAACACGCTCTTCATCGCTGCGAATCTCCGCGGCGTGAGCTTCGCGGCGATGGATCTCACGCTCTCGCAGTTCATCGACGCGGACCTCGAAGAAGCCTCCTTCGAGCGGGCGATCGTGCGCCAGTGCAACTTCATGCGGGCGAACCTCGCGGGCGCGCGCTTCGACGGCGCCGAGGCGCAGCAGGCGATCTTCGTCGAGGCGAAGCTCGGGCGCGCGACCCTCACGAAGGCGTGCCTCACGCGCGCGCTCTTCGCGGACGCCAAGATGCCGCTCGCGGATCTCTCGGGCGCGCGCGTGGACGAGGCCATCTTCCACCGCGCCGCGTGCGAGGGAGCGCGCCTCCACGGGTGCGACCTGACCTACGCCGACTTCACGCACGCCGACGTTTCGGCGGCCGACTTCACCGGCGCGAAGGTCTTCCGGACGCGTTTCCACCGCGTCAAAGACAAGGATACGCTCTGGTGTAGCCGCGCAGCCGCCCTCGGAGACGAGGCCGAGGTCGCGACGTCCGAGGACTGGAACCCGCCGTATTGACCTTTCGTAGAGGAGTGACGCATGCACGCTGCCGCACGGAAGTTGAATCGCGAGCTCACGACGATCGACGAGGGGACGGTCGTCGACGTGAAGGACGGGATCTACACGGTCCGCGTGGGTGATTTCGACGGCTCGGCCCGGCGCGCGAAGAGCTGCCTCGTCGCGCCCGCGCCGGGCGACGTCGTGCTCTGCTCGTTCGGCCCCGGAGGTCGCTCCTTCGTGCTCGCGGTGCTCGAAGGCGCCGAGGGAGAAACGCGCGGCGTGACGAAGCTCGACGTCGAGGGTGATCTCGAGATCGCCGTCGGCGCGGGCAAGCTCGGCCTGCGCGCGGCCAAGGGCGTGAGCGTCGCGTCGGGCGACGAGATCAGCCTCGTCGGTCGCGCGCTCTCCGTGAGCGCGCTCGAAGGCAAGCTCTTCGTGCAGAAGCTCGCGTACCTCGGCGATCGCCTCAAGGCCGAGATCGAGGCCATCAAGACCGTCGGCGCCACGCGCGAATCCATCTTCGAGCGCGTCTCCGAGCGCGTGAAGCGCTCGTTCCGCACGGTCGAGGACATCGACCAGCTCAAGGCGAACAAGGTCGATTACGCGGCCGAGACGACGCTCGCGATGCGCGCCGAGCACGCGGTGCTGCACGCCGAGGAGCTCATCAAGGTCGACGGCAACCAGATCCAGCTCGGCTAGGAGGCACATCGCATGTTCGCGAACTCGCAGATGGGCGGGCTGAACCTGGGTTTTCCGGACGTGTGCCTCACCCCGGTGCCGCCCGCGCCCGCGCCGATCCCGATCCCGTATCCGAACCTTTCCATCGGCCCGCTCGGGATCCCGTTCGTCCCGGTCGTGCTCTACGGCGGCACGCCCGCGCACAACCTCGCGACGATGATCCCGATCAGCATGGGCGACAATCCGGGCATCGCGACGGGCATCGCGTCCGGGACCGTGATGGGACCGACGCGCAGCCTCACGGCCGCGTTTTCGGTGCTCGTGGGCGGCCTGCCGGGCACGCGCCTGACGAGCGTGAACATCCACAACAGCACGAACGCGCCCGGGATGCGCATCGTCCCGAGCCAGGTGCGCGTCCTGCTCCTGGCGCCCTGATGGCCTCGATCGAAGTCGTCTCAGCGTGCCCGCTTCGTGTCGGCTCGATCCTCTGGCAGCCGCGAGAGGGCGCGTATGTGCTCACGGTCGTCTGCAAGGCGACCTTCGCCCTCGCGCCCGAGGTCTCCCTTCTCGCCGAGGAGCAGGACGATCCGAACGAGCACGACGAGTACTGGGACGACGACGAGCGGCGCAGCCTGAGCGCGGCGAGCGACCTCGCCCCGTTCAAGCGCGGCGTCGACATCCTCCTCGTCGGTCACGCCTACGCGCCACACGCCTCGCCAAGCGGGCCTTTTTTCGCGCGGCTCGTGGTCGGCGACGTGCTCGACAAGACGATCGAGGTGCACGGCGAGCGCGCGTGGACCCCGGACGGTCGCCTGCTCGAAGAGCCTCCCTCCGGCCGCGTGGCGCTCCGGTGGGAGCGCGCCGCGGGCGGGCCCGGGACGGCGAACCCGGTGGGCGTGCCGCCAAACGCACCGCCGGACCACCGGCACCTCCGGCGCGTGCCTAACTTCGGGCCGCCGGGGCACGGCCCGTCGAGGCCCACGGACGTGATCCCGCCGGTCGGCTTCGGGCCGATCGCGCCGACGTGGCCCGATCGCCAGAACCAACGCCCGCGGCAAGCGACGGGCTGGGATCACCATCGCCTGGGGGAGTGGCCGCTCCCTGCCGGGCTCGACGCGTCGTTCTTCAACACGGCGCCGCCGGACCAGCGGGTCACGGAGCTCGTCGGCGACGAGCGGATCTCGCTCACGAACCTGCACCCGCACTTCCCCGCGCTGTCGACGCGCCTGCGTCTCCTCAAGCCACGCGCGCTCGTGCAGAAGAGCGGCGCGCCGGCCGAGCTGCGCTTCCGGTGCGACACGCTCTTCCTCGACACGAACCGGGGCATCTGCTCGCTCACGTGGCGGGGCGCGCTGCCGCTCGCGTCGCCGAGCGAGGAGGGCTGCGTCGTGGTGACGACCGAGGAGAGCGATCGTCAGCTCTCCGGCAGCGGCGCGCCCGGCACGGTCCAGCTCGACTGGCGTTCGAGCCAGCAGGCGTCGGCCTTCCCTGCCCTGCCCTTCGCGTCCGGTGATGCGGCGGACGCGGAAGCGATTGGCCTCTCGCTCGAAGACACGACGAGCCTGCCGTCCGAGCCTGCGCGGGTCGATCCGGCGGCGGCGCTCCCCTTCGTGAAAGCCCCGCCGCCCGTGCTCGGGGCCGCCTTGCCCGCCCCGCCGCCTGCGCCGGCGCTACTGCCCTTCGAGCCGCCGTCGCCGCTCGAGGAGACCATCAAGCTCTCGCCCGGGCCTGCGCGGGTCGATCCGGCGGCGGCGCTCCCCTTCGTAAAACCCCCGCTCGCCGTCCTCGGGGCCGCCTTGCCGGCGCCGCCGCCGCCGCCCTCGCGGCCGCCTGTGCGGCCCCCGTCGTCCGTGCCGCCGCCGGCGCCCGCGCTCCACTTCGAACCACCGCCCGCATCACGCCCGCCGCCGCCCGACCTGGTCGCGCCTGGCTTGCCGGCGGCTCCGCCGATGATCGGGCCCCTCGCAACGCTCCGCGATCCCGGTTCGTCGGAGATCCTCCCCCCGCCTGCGCCCCCCGCGCCCGTCGCATCCGCGCCGGAGCCGGAGATCGATCCGGCGACCGTTTCCATGGAGCGTTTCGCCACGATCTCGGCCGAAATCGCGGAGAAGCGTGATCCCCGCGCCGACATCCTCCGGCGCAACGAATTGACGGAGCGGTCCTTCGCGGCAATCGAACACCGATTCTCGCGCGAGCTCACGGACGAAGCGTCGCGCGGGGAGCACGACGAGCGGGCCAAGTACGACCGCGCTTACGTCGCCGCGGTGGAAGGTTTCCGGGGCCCCATCAAGCCCGAGGAATATGCTCGAATCATGGCGTCCCTCGTGAAGGGACAAGCGAATGCGGTGCTCGACGAGCTCAAGATCCAGAGGCCGGCGCTGATGCCCATTCTGCGTTCCTGGGCGAAAAACGCCGCCGGCGACGCAGGCGGGCCCGGCGGGGCCCTCGGCGCGCTCGACGCATTCCGCAGAACCAAGCGCGCCTGAGTCGTACACCGGGCGGAGCGTCAGGCGACAGAGGTGCGAAGCATCCGCGTAGGCCGTCGCGCCGGGGCGCTGCCCCGGGCCCCGCGGGGGCTGTTCGCCCCTCGACCCGAACCAGGGCCAGCCCTGGACCTCCGGGCATCGACTGCGCGAAGCGCAGTCGATGCGGGGAAAATTTTAAAAGTTGTCCGCCCCCTCTTTCCAGGGCCAGCCCTGGACCTCCGGGCATCGACTGCGCGAAGCGCAGTC
>NZ_JARZHH010000097.1 GCF_029946515.1 Polyangium sp. 6x1 | reverse complement strand
CGGCGAGCGGAGGCGGGAGCGCGCCGGGTTTGCCCGCGGGCGGAGGCGGCGGCGGTGCGCCGGGTTTGCCCGCGGGCGGCGGAGGCGGTGCGCCGGGTTTGCCCGCGGGCGGAGGCAGCGGTTTTCCGATCGCGGGCGGAGGCGGCGGCAGCGCGGAGATCCGTCCCGGATTCGAAGGCGGCGGAGGCGGCGGCGCGGCGGGCTTCGTGGCCGCGGGCGGCGGCGGCGGCGCGGCTTTCGGGGGCGGTGGAGGCGGCGGCGCGGCCTTCGCCGGCGGCGGCTCCGCGGTCGTGAATTCGAGCGCGTCGTCGGCGAGCTCTTCGTCGACGAGCTCCTCGACCTCGTCGGCCAGGAGATCCTCGTCCGCGAGCATCTCCTCGTCGATCGTCAGCGCCTGCTTGCGGATGCGGGCGCGGCGCTCTTCCTGAGCGGCGGCGAGCTTCGCGTACTTCGCTTGTTGCTTCTTGCCGAGGATCGTCAGCGCGTCCTTCGCGCCGAAGCGCGCGGCCGCGCGGAGCACGTCGCGCTGGTAGGTGCCGTTCTCGATCTCGCGCGCGACGCGGCCCCAGTACTGCTGGAAGGTGTTGTAGCGCTGGATCAGCGTCTGGAACTTGAAGCGGAGCGCGGTGTTCCGGATCTGCTCGCGGCGCAGGAGCATGATGCGCCGATCGAGCTCCTTGCGCGGGACCAGCGGCTCGAGCCTCTCGATGCCGAGGAAGTACTGCTCGTAGAGCGCCCGCAGCCGTTCGAGTCGGCTGTCGAGATCCTCCAGGGCGCGTTCGACCTCGGCGTGTTCCATGCGGTCAGAGCGGCGTGACCTTCAGGTTGTCGAAGCAGACCGGGACCTCCCAGTCGTTGAAGCCGAAATGCTCGTGTCCCGGGCCCGCGAGCGGCTCGGGGTCGGTGAGCGTGAAGTACTCGACGCCGTTGATCGACCACACGATCGTCTTGCCGTCCGCGCGCTCGACGCGGAACCGATACGCCTGGCCCGCGGAGACGGGGCGCTCGCGCTCGTCGTCGCTCTTCGGATCGATGTCGATCTCGAGCCGGTCGTCGCCGTGCTCGTCGATGCGCGCGAGGACGTGCTTGGAGTTGCGCCAGCCGCCGAAGATCGCGAGGTAGCTCGTGGCGTTCGTGTAGGACGTCGTCGTGGCGCCGCTCTGCCCGTCGCCCCAGAGCTCGACCTTGAGGTCGCCGATCGCGCTCTCGGCGTAGGCGTCGAACTCGATGCGCGCATTCACGGGGAGCCTGCGACGCAGCCAGATGCCGCGGTTCTTCGCGCTCTTGCCGCAGAGGCGGCCGTTCTCGATGTGCCAGCCCGGGGAGAGCGCGTTCCAGTCCTCGCCGAGCGCCGCGCGGTCGAAGGTGTCCTCGAACGGCGCCGTGATCGGGGGGCCGGGCGGGACCAGGGGAGCGATCTGGGCCGTGGTCGGGGGGCGCGGCGTCGCCGGCCGGGCGGGCTGCGCGGCGCCTGCGTCCGCCGTGGGCGGCCCCTCGGGCACACACGAAACGAGCGTCAGCGAGAGGAGGGCGCACGCGCCGATCGGGGTCGCTCGTCTGAGCACACCCGCATCGTAGCAGCAGGCAGGCCTGGACCAAAAGGGCCGCGCGCATCGGCGACGCTTGCCCGGGCTTTGGGGCAAGCGTAAGGAAGGGCGGCCATGCATCCGATCCTGTTCCGCGTGCCGCTTCCGCACACGACGCTGCCCCTGCTCTGGGTCCTATGCGCGCTCGCGGGCGTCGCGGCGATCGTCGCGATCTACCAGTTCGTGACGAAGAACAGGACCATCGCGATCGGCGCTGCCATCGCGGCGGCGGCCCTCGGCGGCGCTGGGTTCGTGTTCCGCGCGAGCACGGTGCCCGTCGGCCCGCTGCCCATCTACAGCTACGGCGTGATGCTCGGCCTCTCGCTCGTCGTGGGCTGGTATCTGACGCTCGGCCTCGCGGAGCGGGATGGATTGCCGAAGGAGCTGATGGCGAACAACTACGTGGTCACGGCCGTGGCCGCGGTGGTGGGCTCGCGCGTCCTCTACATCGTCACGAACCTGAACGAGTTCGACTCGTTCGCCGCGATGCTCGACGTCCGCAAGGGCGGGCTCGTGGCGTACGGCGGCTTCCTCGGTGGGTTCATCGGATCGCTCGTGTTCCTGCGGCGACACGGGATCCCGCTCCTGCCGTGGGCGGACGTGGCGGTGCCGAGCCTCGCGTCGGGCCTGATGATCACGCGCGTCGGCTGCTACCTCTTCGGCTGTGATTTCGGCCAGCCGCTCGAGAAGACGGCGCCCGGGTGGCTCCAGAAGCTCGGTACGTTCCCGCGCTGGGATCCGTCGCTGATCGAGACCCCGAGCGGCGCGCCGGGCGGCTCGCCGGCCTGGATCCAGCACGTGAAGAAGCACCTCATCGAGGACGACGCGACGTCGTCGCTCCCGGTGCACCCGACGCAGATCTACGAGTCGCTCGTCGGCGTGACGCTCCTCGTGCTGCTCCTGGTCTCGCGGCGGTACCAGAAGTTTCGTGGTCAAATCTTTTTGATCTTCACGTTCGCCTACGGCGTCGGCCGCTTCTTGCTGGAGATGCTGCGCGCGGACGACGAGCGCGGCTGGATCCCGCCGTCGCTGCCCGAGCACATCCTCCTGCCGCTCGCGCTCGTGCTCTTCGCGGTCGGCTACGTGGTCGGCATCTCGAAGATGATCGAGAACCCGACGATGCGGCGCCTGTCGCAGATCCTCGCGTTCGTCCCGGCCGCCGTGCTGTTCCTCGCGCTCCGGCCCGAGTCGTTCGGGACCTCGGCGACGATCCAGCTCTCGACGTCGCAAGCGGTGGCGCTCAGCACGGGCGTCGCGGCGGCGTTCGCGTTCTCGGTCTATCACCAGGCCGCGCTCGCTCACCCGGAAGCGGCGATGGCGATCCCGCAGCTTGCCTACGTCGACGACGAAGCGGCCGAGAAGAAGGCTGCGAGCAACGTCGCCGACGAGGACGAGGACGAGGAGCCCGCAGCGGCGAAGAAGAAGGTCGCGGATGCTGATGCGGACGCCGACGAGGACGAGGACGAAGCGCCGCCCGTGAAGCAGAAGCCCGCGAAGAAGGCGCAGAAGGCCGCTGCGTCGGACGAGGCGCCGAAGGCCGTCGCGACGAAGAAGACGAAGAAGAAGCCGGTGGAGGAAGAGCGGACCTCGGAGCCGCCTCCGTCCGAGGAGAGCTGAAGCGTGGAGCTCGCCTGGGGGGAGGCGGGGCTCTTGCCCGCGATCGTTCAGGACAGGCTGACGGGTCAGGTGCGCATGCTCGCGTACATGAACCGCGCGTCGCTGGAGCGGACGATCGAGACAGGGCGAGCGACGTTTTTCAGTCGATCCCGAGGCGCGCTCTGGGAGAAGGGCGAGACGAGCGGGAACACGCTCGCGGTCGCGGCGATCGTCGCGGACTGCGACGCCGACACGCTGCTCCTGCTCGTGGATCCCGTGGGGCCGACGTGCCACACGGGCAAACCCGCGTGTTTCTTCCGCCGCGTGGACGAGCACGGGATCGCCGCGGAGTCGGGCGTGGATGCGGCCGCGTTCCTCGAGGTGCTCGAGCGCGAAATCGAGGCGCGGCGCACGTCGAGCGCGGAGAAGAGCTACACGCGGTCGCTGCTCGACGGAGGCCCGGCGAAGATCGGCGCGAAGATCCGCGAGGAAGCGGACGAGCTCGCCCGCGCGATCGAAGGGGAAGACGATGCGCGCGTCGCGAACGAGGCCGCGGACGTCGTGTACCACGTGCTCGTGGGGCTCGCGTCGCGCGGCGTCCCGCTGCGCGACGTGGTGCGTGTGCTCGCCGCGCGCGCAGGGACGAGCGGGCACGAGGAAAAAGCGAAGCGATCCGCGCCTCGCTGACACACGCGGCGCGCGGATCTCGGACGCGCTTCGGTCGAGGGTGCCCCTCTGGTAGTGTCGGTCGACGATGACCGGCTTTCGGCGCGCGGGGGCGCCGCAATCCCCGTTCCGCGAGCCACCGAAGCTCGAGCTCGGCCCGCTGTCGGTCGGGCTGCATCAAGCCGCGTCGCGCGCAATGAAGCGCTTGCCGAGCGGAGGGCGCCTCGTGCGGCAAGCCCCGACGCAGCGCATCGCGCACACGCAGGGCGCGCTCGGGTGCACGGGGCTCGTGCTCGCCGCGAGCGCCGCGTTCATCGCGGTGACGACGGGGTGGCTGCCGCGATCTCACGCCGAGGTCGCGATGGTGATGGTCACCGTGATCGTGTCCGGCGCGTGCCTCGCGGCTGTGCTGCTCGCGCTGGATCGCGCGCGGCCTCTACCCACGTGCGAGGCGGAGCCCGTGGGGCACGCGGCGCGGCTCGTGGCGCAGCGTCTCTCACGGCTCGCGACGTGCGCGACCGACGACGCGGCGCGGTTCGGTCCGAGGCGCATCAATGCGCTGCGGCGCGCGCTCTCGGCGGCCGCGGATCCCACGCTCACGACGTGGATCCCGGACGACGTGCGCGGACGCGCCGAGCTCTTGCTCGCGCGGGCGATCGTGGCGCACGCGCGTCCCGGATGGACACGTGACGCGGCCGTGCGCACGGAGGTGCGCAGGCTGCTCGTGCGGGCGGCGACGCACCTGGACGAGCCCGCCGTGGCCGAGGCCGATCTCGCGCGGCTCGATGCGGCGCCGCTCCCGCCGACGGACGAGGCGTCCGGCGCGCGCGGCCGGGAGCCGCTTCGGAGGCGTTCGGGGCAGCGGTTCGCGAGCGAGCCGTGCGCGGCGGCGGACGAAGCCGCGGCCGAGGAAGAGGCCCAGAGCGAAGAGATGCATCCGCGAGCGAGGCGACGGAGGGAACGGCGGGCCGACGTGTTACCCTGAGCCGGCGTTTTCGCGTCGCCTTCCTTCTGCCGGCACAGGTGCACGATGAAGCAGAACCGCTTGCGCTCGTTCGGCCTCGGCCTCTCGTTCCTCGCGGCGGCCGCGGCCATCCCGCTCGCCTGCTCGCCCGACTCCGCGATCAAGCCCGGCGGATGGGTCCCGGGCGCGGGCGGCGGCATGTCGTCGTCCTCGGGCGCCGCGGGCGCGGGCGGCGAAGGCGGCACGCTCTTCCTGGACTCCGGCGGGACGTGCGGCGACCCGACGGACAAGGACAAGGATCTCATCGCCGACTTCCTCGAGCTCGGCCCGGACAAGGACACGGACGGGGATCAGACGCCCGACGCGCTCGACAACGACAGCGACGGCGACGGCGTGCTCGACGCGGACGAAGCTGCAAACCCCTTCCTCTTGAAGGACGAGCCCGGACAAACGCGCGACGATAGCTGCGATCCGCTCGCGGATTCGGACGGCGACGGCGATCCGGACGTGCGGGATCTCGACAGCGACAACGACGGCGTCTCCGACACGCAAGAGACGACGTACGACGCGGACGGGACGAAGGGCTGCCGCGTGCGCATCGACTGCGACGAGGACGGCGTCATCGATCTCGTCGAGCTCGCGGCCGGATCGAGCCCGACGGAGAAGGGATCGGTTCCCGCGGACGCGGGGCTCTACTTCGTCCTGCCGTACCAGGAGGGCGAGCAGACGAAGGACTTCACGTTCTCGACCGGCGTCGCGAAGGCCGACATCTACTTCCTGATCGACACGACCGCGTCGATGCAGCCCGCGATCGACAACCTGAAGGCGTCGATCGACACCGAGATCCTCCCGACGATCCTGAACGGCGATCCCGCCGCGAGCCCGCCGATCCCGGCGATCGGCGACGCGTGGATCGGCGTGGGCGAGGTGCGCGACGTGCCCTGGCTGCCGTACGGGCAGGACGGGGATGCGCTGTATCGATACAGGTTCCAGGTTGGTGCTCAAACGATCGCCGGGGACGTCGCGCCGCCGGTGTTCGACGGGCAGAAGTACACAGCGCCCGTCGCGACGAAGCAGATCCTCGGCACGCTCACGGCCGGGGGCGGCGGCGACGCGCCGGAGGGGACGTCGCAGGCGCTCTGGCTCGCGGCGACGAACCCGAACAACTACGCGCTCACGATCGGCGGCATCTGGAACTACCCGAAGTACACCTGCCCGCTCGCCGGCGGCATCGGCGCGCCCTGCTTCCGGCCCGAGTCGCTGCCGATCTTCGTGCTCATCACGGACGCCGCGTTCCACAACGGGCCGAACGTCACGCACCAGTACGACGGGGCCAAGGTCGGCGGGACGGTGAAGACCTACGCCGACGCCGTGACCGCGCTGAACGACATCAACGCGAAGGTCGTCGGCGTGCCCGTCGCGACGGGCAGCCCGGGCGCGGCGCGGGCCGACCTCACGGACCTCGCGACGAAGACGGGCAGCCTCTATCACGACCCTGCGTTTGGCGGGAAAGACTACCCGCTCGTGCCGAAGACGGACGTCGGCAGTGGCTCTGTGTCGAAGGAGGTCGTGCGATTGCTCGGCCTGCTCGCGGGATCGGGCCTGCACGACGTGACGACGTCGCACGAGAACTACGCGTGCGACGGTGGCGTCGATTGCACGGGCGATGGCGTGCCGGACCTCGCGTACCAGAATCCGCCGGTCGATCAGGGCATGATGCCGTTCGACGCGAGCACGCTCATCACGAAGATCGAGACGCTCGAGAGCGCGGCGTCTCCCCTGCCCTACGCGAGCCGCACGGAGACGACGTTCTTCGGCCTGCAGGGCGACGCGCCCGTGAGCTTCCGCGTGCACGCCGTGAACAACACGATCAAGCCCGCGACCTTGCTCGTGATGCGCGCCTTGATCCGCGTGCGTACGCCCGACGGGCAGGTCCTCGGCGGCAAGAACGGGGTCAAGCTCGTGTACTTCGTCATCCCGCAGTACATCCCCAAGGTGAAGTGAGCACACGCCGAGCGATGTCGCGGGGCAGCGGACGAACCACGTGATCGGCGCGCGCTCGCTCGTCTGGCTCTCCGCCCTCGCCGCCGTGGCGATGCCGGCCTTCGCCTGGGCCGCCGATCCACCGTCGCCGAGCGCGACCCCGTCGCCTCCGGAGGCGCAGCAGCGGGCCCGCCTTCGCTACACGCTCGAAGGGATCGAGCTGCGCGGCAACGTGCGCACCGCGGGGCGCGTGGTGCTCCGGTACGTGAAGTTTCGCGCGGGCGATCTGCTCGACGTCGACGACCCCGAGCTCGAGCTCACGCGCTACCGGCTGCTCGGCACGGGCTTTTTCGCGCAGGTGGATCTCAGCCTGCGCAAGGGGTCGCGGCGCGGCGCGGCCGTGCTCATCATCGAGGTCGTCGAGCGCAACACGCTCGTCGTGCAGAACCTCTGGGCCGGCGTCGCCGCGGATGAAGACACGGCCGGCAACGCGCGCCCGCTCTCCGCCTTCCTCGGCGTGCAGGTGGCCGAGACGAACCTCGCGGGCACCGGGATCACGCTCGGCGCGGGCATCGCGCTCGCCGCGGATCAATACGCGCTGCGCACGAGCTTCGTCGATCCCTCGTTCGTCGGGACGGGCTGGTCCGCCGCGCTGACCGTGCTCTACAACGACGCGCGCGACTTCTTCGGCAACCGCGACGTCCTCTTCGAAGCACCGCTCATCGCGCAGCGCGAGGTGACGGACTACGCGGTCGTCGCCTACCGCCGCTTCGGCGCGACGCTCGGCACCGGACACGATCTCGGCGTCTCCTCTTCGTTCGCGCTCGACTACCACCTCGAACAGATCGACGCGACCGTCCCCATCGCGGCCTCGCACATGCGCGGGCTCTCGCGCGAGCCGATCGATTTCGCCATCCGGCCCGGCCGCAGCGTGCTCTCGACGGTGCGCGGCACGCTGACGTACGACACGCGCGACGCGCCATTCCTGCCCACGCGTGGCACGCACGCGCAGGCATCCGTGACGGTCGGGATCCCCGGCACCGATTACAGCTTTCAAAAGTTCGAAGGGACGCTCCGGCGCTGGTGGCGCCTGCCGTGGCGGCACGTCGTGCGGTTCGATGCGTACGTGGGCGCGATCGCGGGCGACGCGCCCTTCTTCGAACAGTTCTACGTCGGAGATTTCACCGACCTCCTGCCCGATCGCCTGCTCGCGCTCGCGCCGGATCGGAGGCAGCCGCCGAACTTGCTCGGCACGGACATCATCGAGGTCCGTTACGGCGACTTCGCCGCGAAGATCGAGGGCGAGTACCGGATCCCGCTCTACACGGGGCGCGAGTCGGTCTACGGCGTCGACCTCTTCGCGTCGGCGGGCATTTACTCGGTGGCGACGCGCCGCGAGCTCACGGATCCGCCTGCGGGCTACAGCGGTTGGTCGCGCCTCCCGGTCGACGTCACGGGCAACCTCGGCTTGCGCCTCGACACGAAGCTCGGCGGCGTGACGCTCGCGTTTTCGAACGTGCTCGGGCTCGTCGCCGCGCGCAACGGGGCACGGAAATGACCCGGCGGGCGGCGCTCTTCGCGCTGGCCCTCGCCGTCCTGACCGCCCCGGTAGCGACCGCGCGCGCGGAGCCGCCGAAGACCCCGGCGGCCCTGCCGACGAGGAACGCGGCCGTCGCGCTGGAGGGCAAGCACGCCGTGATCAGCGTGCCCTTCCGTGACGTGGTCGACGCCGAGATCGAGAAGAAGCTCTCGAGCGGTTTGCCCACGGTGATCGTGCTCCGCGCCTGGGTCTTCCGCGAAGGCGGCGCCGAGCCCGTCGCGCTCACCGCGAAGACGTGCCGCGTCGTCTACGACCTCTGGGACGAGGTGTTCCGGCTCCAGATCACGCAGCCGGGCGGGCTCGTCGATACGGTCGCCGTCAACATCGAGGGTGTCTTGCGCCAGTGCGCCGAGGCGCGGAAGCTCCGTTTGATCGAGCGATCGCAGCTCGAAGACAGCGCGCGGTACTTCGTGGCCGGGCTCGTCGAGGTGAACCCGATCAGCCAGGAGACCCAGGATCGCATCAAGCGCTGGGTGACGCGACCGAACGGCTCGGCTGCGATCGGGCCGGGCGACTCGCTCTTCGGTTCGTTCGTGGGTCTCTTCGTCGCGCGGATCGGAGACGCGGATCGGAAGCTCGCGTTTCGGACGCAGGTGTTTGCTCCGCCAAATCCGCCGCCGCCGGAGAAGAAGCCTTGAGGGACGCGGGGGCGGAGGGTGGAGGCTCGGTCGTGCGCGTCGCCTCGGCGCCGTCGAGGTGGAGCAGGGCGCGGTAGATGAAGCCGCGCGTCTTTTTCTTATGACCACCAAGGATCGGCTGGATCGTGTTCGGGCTCGTCGCGTAGCCGAGCGCCTCGACCTCGCGCGAGATCTCGATCGCGAGCTTGCGCATCGTCATGCCCGGGCGCGCGGCCACGTGCTTGCGGGCGAGCTCGGCGATGGGCTCGGCCTTCACCCAGGCGAGATCGAGCTCGACGCTCGGGGAGGGCCCGTCGTTCGCGGCGGAGCTCTCGATCGCGGCGGGCGCGGCGCCTCCGAGCAGGATCGACTCGATCGCGTGTGACATCGCGTGCCGGACGCGGCGCGCGCGCCCGTCGACGAGCTTCTGCACGTGCGGCAGGCCGACCACGATGCCTCGCTCGGCGAGCCGCTGCCGGAGCAGGATCGCGAGCCTTCGCGACGAAGGCTCCTTGTGCTCGACCTTCCACGCCTTCGCGAGCTCGTGGATCCTGTGCGCGCTCTCGAAGGCCCGGCCCTCCTGTGCGCCGCGGATCTCGCGCGCCATCGCCTCGATCCGCGCCTCGGCGTCGGTCGACGACGTCACGCCGTCGTGGCCGAGGAGCGCGAAGAGCGCGTCCTGGGTCTCGCGCCGCACGAGCCTCTGCTTGCCCGCGAGGATGCTCTGGAGCGAGTCGACGTTGAGGCGGATGCCGATCCGCTCGAGCTCCTCGCGCAGGCGCAAGGCGAGCGCGCGCTTCGATTGCTCGGGGTGGAGGTAGAGCCAGAGCTGGGCGAGCGGCAGCATGCGCTCGGAGGCGATGTACGTGGGCGTCGTGGCCGCGGACGCGCCCGCGAGGCCCGCCGCGACGAGGGCCTGCTCGACCGCGGCGACCGCGTCCTCGCCTCCGACCTCGGCGATCACCTCGCGCAGCGCGCGCTCGATCTCGGGCGGCACCGTCGCGACCGCGCCCGAGATCTGCCGCTTCAGCGTGCGCAGGTGATAACGAATCCCGCGCCGCGCGAGTCGATCGCGCAGATCCCGCGCGAGGGCCTCGCGCGTGAGGTGCGGGGTTCGCTGCAGGTGAAGGGCCGCTGCAGCCCGGAACGCGGCGCCCGGGATCCGTTCGGGCGTCTCTGCCATCACCGCCGGCATCGTCACGCTCATCTCCACGACCGACCTCCGTGCTCTCGACACGGCGACGCGCACGATCGTCGCCGTCTATAACACTAGACAAACATCATCCGAAAACGTCAACTTTGAACAAAGTCTAACTATTGCTCAGGACGGATGCCGCGGCATGCTTTGTTGAACATGCACAAACCATGAACAAAGCATGGACATAAAGGGACCTGTGGTACACGGGAGTTCGTGCGGTACTTGCCGGTCGAGGTGGATGTGCAGGGGCGGGAGGCGCTCGTGGTCGGGGCGAGCGCGGAGGTCGTTTCCAAGGTCGAACGGCTGCTCGCGGCAGGCGCCCGGGTCGTGGTCGTCGCGCCGGGGGAGGTCGATCCGGCGATCGAGGCGCTGGCGGCCGAGGGGCGGGTCGATGTGCAGCGGAGGGCGCCCGCGGCAGGCGACGTCGACGGCAAGGCGGTCGTCTTCGTGGCGACCTCGGAGGAGCGTCACGCGGCGCCGCTTCACGCCCGCGGGCTCGCGGAGGGGCGGCTCGTGTGCACGATCGACAGGCCGGAGCTGTCGACGTTCGTGAACCCGGCGGTCGCCCGGGCCCACGGCCTCACGATGACGTTCGCGACCGGCGGCACGAGCCCGGGGGCCGTGCGGCGCATCCGCGAGGATCTCGAGGCGCTCTTCGGCGATCCGCGGTTCGCGCGGTTCCTCGGGGCGCTCGAAGGCCTCCGGGCCCGGCTGCCGCGGGGGGAGCGCGCGGCCCGGATGGCCGAGGCCGTGAAGGGGTTTGCCGTGGAGGCGAAGCTTCGTTTTCCGGCCTGGGTCGAACGGGGCGAGGACCCCTGACGCACGCGGCTGGGGGGGAGGCCACGACGGCGCGTTGCTCAAACCTCTTGTGTCGCAGCGCCCGCGCGAGTTAATTCAGCGAAACTCAGAGAGTCGAGCAGAGACGAGTGAGGAGGGCTTAGATATGCGATCGAGTTCGGGCCGGCTGACGTCGTTGCACACCGCAGCAGTGCTCACGAGTCTGTTGGCGCTCACGGCGTCTCCGGCCGCGTACGCGCAGGGGAAGGCTCCGGCCGCCGCGCCCGCCGCCCCCGCCGCGGACAAGAAGCCTGCGGCAGCGCCGGCGAAGAAGGACGACAAGGCCGCCGCCGCACCCGCGGCCGCGCCCGCGAAGAAGGACGACAAGGCCGCCGCCGCCGCGCCCGCGAAGAAGGACGACAAGGCCGCCGCCGCGCCCGCGAAGAAGGACGAGAAGGTCGCCGCGAAGGACGACAAGAAGCCGGCGAAGCCTCTCACCGAGAAGCAGAAGAAGGACCTCGCGACGAAGTCCATGAAGGACGGCGACGCGGCCTTCGAGAAGGGCGAGTACCAGACCGCTCTCGACGCTTACAAGCTCGCCGACGAGACGCTCCCGGGCCTCAACGCGAAGTTCAAGGTCGCGGTCGCGTACGAGAAGCTCAACAAGGTGCAGGAGGCCGTCGCGGCCTACCAGGGCTTCCTCGCGGCGATCGACGAGCAGGCCGCCGACAAGAAGAAGAAGTTCGATCCCAAGAAGTGGGAGGATCGCGTCAACGAGGCGAAGGCCAAGATCGAGGCGCTCAAGAAGACGCCCGCGACGGTCAAGATCGCCTCGAAGCCGGAGACGGCCGCCGGCCTCATGGTCGCGGTCGACGGCAAGGAGCCCGCGCCCGCCGGCGAGCTGAAGCTCGATCCGGGCAAGCACACGCTCGTCTACTCGGCGAAGGGCTTCATCACCTCGCAGCCGCAAGAGGTCGAGGTCGCCTTCGGGGAGACGAAGGAGCTTTCGGCGCCGACGCTCGAAGCCGAGCCGCCGCCCCCGCCTCCGCCGCCTCCGCCGCCTCCGCCGCCCCCGCCGCCTCCGCCGCCTCCGCCGGCCCCGGCGCCTGCGCCGAAGTCGTACGTCCCGGCGTACGTGACGCTTGGCCTCGCGGGCGTGGGCGCGGTCGTCGGCACGATCTTCGGCGTCTCGGCGCTCGGCGCGAAGAGCGACTTCGAAGCGAACCCGACGGTCGACAACGCCGACAGGACCGATCGCAACGCGCTCATCGCGGACATGTCGTTCGCCGTGGCGCTCACGTTCGGCGTGACCGGCGCGGTGCTGCTCTTCGGCGGCGACGACAAGCCCGCGCAGCAGACGGCCACGACGAAGCTCTACAAGCCGGTCGTCGCGCCCTTCGTGGGCCCGACGGGCGGCGGCGGCGTCGTGTCGTTCAAGTTCTGATCGGACGCGCGCAATGAAGGCACGGAGCACTCGAACCTGGGCAATGCTCACGCTCTGCGTGGGCGTTGCCCTCTCCGTCGGCGCGGGCTGCGAGCTCGTCGCGTCGGTCGATCGGGACACGATCCCGATCGGCCAAGGCGGCGCGGGCGGCTCCGGTGGCCAGGGCGGCGCAGGTGGTCAGGGCGGCCAAGGCGGTCAGGGTGGCCAAGGTGGCGCCGGCGGCCAAGGCGGCCAAGGCGGCGCGGGTGGAGCAGGCGGCGGCGCCGGCACCTGCGTCGATCCTGCGGCCGACTGCCCCGCGCCGTCGGGGCCGTGCGTGACCGCGATCTGCGACGCGAACAAGAACTGCGGCGAAGAGCCGAAGGCAGAAGGCGCGCCGTCCTCGAACGAGGTGGCGGGCGACTGCAAGCAGCACACGTGCGACGCCGCGGGCAGCGAGCAGGTGACGGACGAAGCCGCGGGGACCGCGTGCGGAGACGCCACGGCGTCCTGCGCGAACGGCGTCGCGAACCAGCCCGACACCTGCGACGCGGCAGGCGCGTGCCAGGCGAACGACAACGTCGCCTGCGCGCCGTACATCTGCGGCGCGATGGCCTGCGGCACGACCTGCGCGGCGGACGCGGACTGCGCGGCGGGCAATTACTGCAACGCGAGTAGCCAGTGCGTGCCGAAGGTCGCGAACGGCGCGGCGTGCGCAGGGGCGAACGCCTGCCAGAGCGGCTTCTGCGCGGACGGCGTCTGTTGCAACACCGCGTGCAACGGGCTCTGCCTCGCGTGCGACGGCGCGGGCTCCGCGGGCACGTGCACGCCGGTCGCGGCGGGCACGGCCGATCCGGCGTGCGGCGCGGGCCAGGCGTGCAGCGACTCGGCCACCTGCCTCAAGATCGGCGGCGAGCCCTGCACCCTGCCGGACGAGTGCATCTCCGGCATTTGCAACGTCGGGGAATGCACCGCGCCCTGACGTGACTCGCATGCTTGGGGGCTCGGCTCGGACGAGCCGAGCTACGCCCCCAAATCCCCACGCGCGGGGGCCGGCTCCGACGAACGGAGCGGCTCTCCCGCGCGTTTTTCTTTTCAAACCCGAAGCGTCGTCCGCCGATACCGCTTGCCCGCCGTGAGCTCGGCGAGCGTCGTGAGCGACGACTCGTCCTCGGTCGACGCCGCGTCCGCGGCTTCGCCCTCGCCCGCCTCTGCTTCGTCCTCGTCGACGTCGTAGGCCGGCACCGTCCTCGCCTGCTCCCATCGATCCTTCAGCCGATCGGCGATCGTCGCGAGCAGCGCGCGTGTCGTCTCGCGGTTCGTCGCCGACACGAGCACGGCGCCCTTGTTGCCGAAGAGCAGCCGTCGCGCCTCGCCCTTCTCGACGAGGTCGACCTTGTTGAAGACCAGGATGCGCGGGATCGACGAGAGCCCGAGCTCGCCGAGCAGCTCCTCGGTCGTCGCGATGTGCTGGTCGTGGGCCGGGTCGCTCGCGTCGACGACGTGCAGGATGAGGTCCGCGTCGGCGGCCTCCTCGAACGTGGCGCGGAACGCGGCGAACAGGTCCTTTGGAAGCTCGCGGATGAAGCCCACGGTGTCCGTGATGATCACCTCGCGCTCCTCGGGAAAACGGATCCGGCGCGAGCGCGTGTCGAGCGTGGCGAAGAGCTTGTTCTCCGCGATCGTGTCCGAGCCCGTGAGCGTGTTCAGGAGCGTGCTCTTGCCCGCGTTCGTGTAGCCGACGATGCTCACGATCGGCACGTCCTTGCGCGCGCGCTTGCGGCGCCGCTGCTCGCGCTGACGCGAGAGCTTCTTGAGCTGCGCTTCGAGGAACGAGACGCGCTCCTTGGCGCGGCGACGCCCGATTTCGAGCTTCGTTTCGCCGGGGCCGCGCCCGCCGATGCCGCCGGTGAGGCGCGAGAGCGAGTCGTCCTTCATGGCGAGGCGCGGCAGGGCGTACTTGAGCTGCGCGAGCTCGACCTGGAGCTTGCCGTCCGCGGACTCGGCGCGCTGCGCGAAGATGTCGAGGATGAGCTGCGTCCGATCGATGACCTTGAGGTCGGCGTGCTTCGAGATCGCCGAGGCCTGCGAGGGCGTGAGGTTGCGATCGAAGACGAGCGTCGCGGCGTCGAGCTCGGCCGCTCGCAGCACGATGTCGTCGAGCTTGCCCTTGCCCACGACGAGGCGCGGGTCGATCTTGTCGCGGAGCTGAATGACGGTGTCGACGACCTCGACGCCCGCGGTGCGCGAGAGCTCGGCGAGCTCGCGCAGGCTGTCTTCGGCCTCCGCGTATGCGCCTTGCTTCGACTTCTCCGCGACGTGCACGAGCATCGCGCGGCCGTCCTTCGCGTGCGTGAAGATGCGCGACCTTCGGGCGAATTCGTCTTCGAGCGCGTTGATGAGCTCGCCGAAATGGATGTCGATGCGGCCGACCGGCAGCGGTCCGACGCGCCGGTAGGGCAAACCATTTCGAGGGTCCTCCCCCTCAGCGCCGGGGGTTCGGGGGCGCAGCTCCGCTTGCGGAGCGGAGCCCCCGAGCGTCAAAGGCGACGGCGGCGTGTTGTACGCGAGATCCATCGTCTTCGGCTCGCCCTCGGGCGAGAGCTGGATCGCGGCCACGAGGTCGAGCCGCAGACGCACGAGGTCGACGATGTCGTCGCGCGTGAGCTGCTCGTTGTAGAGGTGCGTGTGGACGAGGCGCAGCGCGCGGAAGCGGCCCTCGGCGGCGCGCAGGCGGCCGATGTCGGGGAGCATGAGCTTCGTCGCGTCACCGACGACCACGTAGTCGATCTCGCCCGATCGATGGACGAGCGCGCCGACCTGGCGGCCCGTCACATGCGAGGCCTCGGCGAGGGATTTGACGAGCTCCGGCGTGGCCACGTGATCGAGGGGGACCTTGCGCCGATAGATACGCTCGAGCAGCCTGACCGCGTGCGGGCTGAGGCCCGTGGTGTTTCCGTAGATCTGTTGCATTCGGTCGGTGGTTTGAGGGCCAAGCTCCGCTCGCCGGAGCGTCTCCCTCAAGCATGGATTCGTGCCTCCCTTTCATAACGCACGGATCCCCGGGGCGCGAGAGGCCGCGCCTTGGTACCGTGCAGCCGGACATGGGCATCTTCACGGCACTCTCGCAGGAGGATGCGCAGGCGCTCGGCGCGCGCTTCGGCCTCGCGGTCACGGGCGCGCACGGTCTCGACGCGGGCAGCGTGAACACGAGCTACGAGCTCGCGATCGAAGGCGGGGGCCGCGTCTTTTTGCGGATCTACGAGGGCGCGGATGCAGCCTCCGCCGCGCGGGAGGCGCGCCTGCTCGCGCACCTCGCCGAGCGCGGCGTGCCCACACCCAGGCCGCTCGAGCTCGCCTCGGGAGGCGGCGCATTCGTGGCCGAGCACGCGGGCAAACCCGCGGTCGTGTTCCCGTGGATCGAAGGCGAGATCGTCTGTCAGCGTCGCGTCACCGAGGCGCACGCGCGCGCCGTTGGGGAAGCGCTCGCGCGTGTGCACCTCGCCGGCGCGTCGTTCGGCGAGCCGCTCGCGACGCGGTTCGGCCCCGCGGACCTCGCGGCGCGGCTCGCCGCGCTTCGCGAGCGGACGGACGCGCCGGAGCACGTGCGCCTGATCCTGCCCGAGCTCGAACGGCGGCTCGACCGCCTCTCGCGGGTGAGCTTCGGCCCGACGCTCCCGGTGATCCATGCGGATCTCTTCCGGGACAACGTCCTCTTCCGGGACGGCGCGCTCACCGCGGTCCTCGATTTCGAGAGCGCATCGAGCGGCGCGGCCGCGTTCGACCTCATGGTCACGGTGCTCGCGTGGTGCTTCGGCGACGGGCTCGATCGAGGCCTCGCGCGGGCCCTCGCGAGCGGATATTCCGCGGTCCGCGCCCTCGCCGACGACGAGCGAGCGGCGCTCCACGACGCGGCGCTCTTCGCGGCGCTTCGCTTCACGATCACGCGCATCACGGACTACGAATTGCGCCCGCGCGGCGCCTTTGCTTTCAAGGATTACCGGCGCTTCGTGGCGCGCGGCGCGGCCCTCGAGGCGCTCGGCGCGCGTGAGCTCGTCGAGATGCTCGGCGTGTGAAGCGCATGTGAAGGAGTTTTGATTTTCGAGGTGGATCCAGGGCCGACGGTTGCGCCGTGGGAAGCCCACCGTTACCTTCGAGGACCATGGCACAAGTCGGGACGCTCGATTTCAAAGGCTTCATCGAGAACCGCAAAGAACGGCGCGCAGGCGGCGTGGACGGAGGTGGACACGCTTATGCGTACGTCTCCGATCGGACGACGCGCGCCGCGTTCGACAAGATGAAGCCGGTCGAGCTGGCCGTCGCCGCGTCGGTCCGGTTCTTCAAGGCCGTCGGCAAGAGCGACCTGCTCGGCCACGCGGTGAAGGTCGGGACGAACCAGTTCCCGCGCGTGCACGGCATCGCCGCCGAATGCGCGCAGACGCTCGGCATCGCGACGCCCACCGTCTACATCCTCAACAACCCACAGATGAACGCGGCGACGTACGGGACGAACGACGACTCGTTCATCATGGTCCACTCCGCGCTCGTCGATCATTTCTCCGACGAGGAGCTGCGCAACGTCATCGGCCACGAGTGCGGCCACATCCACAACAGCCACGTCGTCTACCTGACGGCGATGCACTACCTCAAGGTCATGGCGTCGCGATGGCTCGGCCCGCTGGTCGAGCCGGCGATGATCGCGCTCTCGAGCTGGTCGCGCCGCGCCGAGGTGACGTGTGATCGCGCCGGCCTTCTCTGCTGCAAGAGCCTCGACACCGCGCAGCAGACGTTCGCCAAGCTCGCGCTCGGCTCGGCAAAACTCTACGCCGAGCTCAACATGGACGCGTTCCTCGCGCAGTACGAGGAAGGCCGGGAGGGCGTGGGCCGTTACCGCGAGTTGCTCGCGAGCCACCCGTACCTGCCGAAGCGCGTGATGGCCCTGCGCATGTTCGCCGAGAGCGAGCTCTACAAGAAGCACATCGGCCAGGAAGCCTCGGGCCTCACGATGGAAGAGGTCGACGAGAAGGTGCACGACATCATCAAGGTGGTCGGCTAGGAGCGCACGATGCTCGAGACATTTCGCACGAGACAGGTCGAAGTCACCACAGCGCTACGCGAGCTGCTCTCGATCGCAGGCCGCGTCGGCGCCCGATCGCTCGCGGGCCGCATCGGCAGCGACGTGGTCGACAAACTCTCGGCCGATCGCTTCCACCTCGTCGTCGTCGGCGAGTTCAACCACGGCAAGACGACGTTCGTGAACGCGCTGCTCGGCGCCGAGGTCCTGCCCGTCGGCGTGACCCCGACGACGGCCGTCATCCACCACCTCGAATACGCGACCGAGCCCCGCGCCGAGCTCGTGCGCGCCTCCGGCGAGCGCACGACGATGCCGTTCGAGGAGGTGCGCAAGTTCGCCGTCGGCCAGGAAAAAGGCTCCGAGAGCGCGACGAGCGAGGTGAAGCACCTCGAGGTCTTCTACCCGGCGGAGCTGCTCCGCGAGCGCATCGTGCTCGTCGACACGCCAGGCGTGAACGACCTCTCGCTCCAGCGCGCGGACATCACCTACAGCTACATCCCGCGCTCGGACGCCGTGCTCTTCCTCATCGACGCGGGCCAGCCGCTCAAGGAGAGCGAGCGCGTCTTCCTCAACGAAAAACTGCTCGGCCAGTCGCGCGACAAGATCATCTTCGTCGTCACGAAGAAGGACATCTGGAGCGAGGACGAGGAGGAGGAGGCGCTCGCCTACATCCGCACCGAGCTCGCCAAGCTGATCCGCACGCCCGTGGTCTTCCCCGTCAGCGCGAAGCGCGCGGCCGAGGGTCACCCCGAGGAGAGCGGCATGCCGGAGCTGCTCTCGCACCTGACGAAGTTCCTCGCCGAGGAGCGAGGGCGCATCCTGCTCGACAACGCGCTCGGCGAGGGCCTCGAAGCCGCACGCATGCTGGTGAAGGGCATCGACGCGCGCAGGCGCGCCGCGCAGATGTCGAGCGAGGAGCTCGCGCGCCGCATCGACCTGCTGGAGAAGGACCTCGCGGGCCAATCGCGCACGATCGAGGAGCGTCGCGCGGGCATCCGCGAGGAGGTCGCCGCGATCCGCGCCTGGGTGCAGCGTGATCTCGCTCATTTCGTCGACGACGTGACCCGCCAGATCCCGGACCTCGTCGACAACCACGCGGCCGACGACATCAAGGTCTGGCTCGGCCCCTTCCTCGAGAAGACGTTCGCCGACTGGGCAGAGGCCGAGACGAAGGAGATCGCGAACGCGCTCGAAGCGCTGGCCGAGAAGACGATCGCGCTCGTCCGCGAGGACGCGCACGACGTGGCCAAGCGCGTCGGGCAGGCGCTCGGCTCGGACGTCCGCTCGCCCAGCGTGGAGGTCGACACGCTCGGCTACGACGTGGGCGTCTTCGCGCTCTTCACGCTCGGGCTCGGCGTGATGTTCACGAACGTCCTGCTCGGCGGCCTGCTCCTGCTCGCCTCGCCCGTCCTCGCCGTGTACGTGAAGGACAAGGTCGAGGCCGAGACGAAGAAGCGCGCGAAGGAGCTCGCCCCGAACGCGCTGCGCGAGGCCGCCGCGCGCGTCGGACCCAAGCTCGACGAGATGATCCAGGAGTTCGCGCAGCGGCTCGACCAGTGGGTCGTGACCGCAGGCGAGGAGCTTCACCGCGAGGTCATCGAGGTGCTGGAAGCCGCGCGCACCGAGCGAGCGGGCAAGGCGCCGGGCGCCCTTGCCGCGACGCAGGCATGCGACGCGGAGGCGAAGGAGCTCACGGGCGTGGTCGAGCGGCTCGAAACCATGCGCCGCTCGCTCTGGACCACGGACGCCGCCACGAAGTGACGATCCCGGGGGACGTGCGCCCTCGGCCCATGCGATAGTGCGAGCGTGCAGCTCGATTTCGCATCGCGCGAGATCTCGATCAAGCTCGTCTATTACGGTCCTGCGCTGAGCGGAAAGACCACGAACCTGGTCGCTCTGCACGAGCGCGCCGGCGCCGACGCGCGCGGGCGGCTCATGACGCTCGAGACGCAGGACGATCGCACGCTCTTCTTCGATCTCCTGCCGCTCACGTTCCGTTCGAAGGACGGCGACGTCTCGCTGCGCATCAAGCTCTTCACGGTCCCCGGCCAGCCGATCCACGCCGCGACCCGCAGGCTCGTCCTGCAAGGCGCCGACGGCGTTGCGCTCATCGCCGACTCGCGCATCTCCGAGACGCAACGCAACGCCGACGCGTTCCTCGATCTGCGCCAGAACCTGCGCGACAACGGGATCGAGATCTCGAAGATGCCGCTCGTGATCCAGTTCAACAAGCGGGATCTGCCGGACGTCCGCAGCGACGAGGAGCTCGCGCGGCTCGCGGCGCGCGGCAAGGAGCCCGTCTTCCGCGCGGTCGCGACGCGCGGCATCGGCGTCGTCGAGACGTTCGTTTGTCTGCTCTGGCTCACGTGGCGGTCGCTCGATCAGAGCCATCAGCTCTCGCGCAAGCTCTCGATCGACGGCGACGACCTCGTCTCGACCGCGGCGCAGCAGCTCGGTGTGACGACGCCGTTCCGCGAGCTCATCGCCGCGCGGATGGGCGGGAGGATGGCCGGCGCCGCGCCCGGAGGCGCTCCTTGAGCGACGAGCGCGCGGTCGACATCGACGCGCTTGGCCTCGGGTTCGGACCGCTGAGGCTCGAGGACCTCGTCGACCGCGAGGCGATGCGCGGCATGGTCGGCTCGATCGAGCAGGTCTTCGGCATGCCCGTCCGCATCGTCTCGAACTCGGGCGTGAGCCTGGCGAGCTCGTCGCGCGAGGCCCCGCTCTGCGCGATGATCAACGAGGAGCCAACGGGCCGCCGCGCCTGCGGCGCCATCGTCTCCGAGGTGAAACGGCTCCGCGTCACGTCGAGCGAAGGCGTGACGCACCCCTGCTTCACCGGCGCGCGTTACCGCGTCGTCCCGATCGAATACGAGGGCGGCACCATCGGCCGCGCGATCCTCGGCCCGTACCTTCCTCCGTCGGTCGAGAGCGTGCCCGACACGCTGCTCGCGATCGAGGGCGTCGATCCGGCGCGCGCGGCCGAGCTCTTGCCGCACATGGCGCGCGCGACCGAGGCCACGGCCGAGATCGTCTCGAAGCACCTCGTCGCCGTGCTCGACGTGATCCTCTGGAGCGGGCACAAGGCCCTGCTCACGTCGAAGATGCACATCGCGGCGATCCGCGAGAGCTACCGCGAGCTGTCCGACAAGAACACCGCGCTCGAGCAGGCCTACGAACGGCAGCAGGAGCTCGACAAGCTGAAGTCGAACTTCCTCGCGACGATCTCGCACGAGCTCCGGACGCCGCTCACCTCGATCCTCGGCTACAGCGAGATGCTCGTCGGCGGCATCGCCGGCGAGCTGACGGGGCCGCAGCTCGACTTCGTGCAGATCATCCAGGCGAAGAGTGATCAACTCTTGAAGCTCATCATGAGCCTGCTCGACCTCTCGAAGCTCGAGAGCGGCACCGTGATGATGCGCCGGAGCGACGTGGCGATCGGCGCGGTGCTCGCCGAGGCGGCCTCGACGGTCGCGCCCGTCGCCGCGAAGAAGAGCGTGACGCTCACCGTGGACGCGCCGGCCGATCTGCCGCTCGTGCTCGGCGATCCGGAGCGGCTGCGGCAGGTGTTCGTGAACCTCGGCGAGAACGCCATCAAGTTCACGCCGCAGGGCGGCACGGTGCAGCTCGTCGCGCGGCAGATGGCCACCGAGGTCGACGGCGGAGACGAGCCCGGCATGGTGCTGCTCGCGCCGCTCCGGCAAATGGTCGAGGTGCGCGTGACCGACACGGGCATCGGCATCCCGGCGGCCGAGCGCGACAAGGTCTTCGACCCGTTTTACCAGGTGGATCAGACCTCGACGCGCGAGCACGGCGGCACGGGCCTCGGGCTCTCGATCGTGAAGCGGCTCGTCGAGGCGCACCACGGGACCGTGCACATCGAAGGCAACGACCCGACGGGCGCCGTCTTCGTCGTGCGTTTGCCCGCGTCGCGCCCGTCGGCGCCGCCTTCGAAGGCGGCGATCTCGGTGCGATTCGCGTAAAGAGGGGACATGGGAGCGCGAAGCTCGGAGCGGGCGCGAATCGAGATGCTGTCGCGCATCTTCGGCACGGATGGATCGGGCCGGACGATCCTGGGCATCGGCGACGACGCGGCCGTGATCGCACAGGGACGCGATCCCCTCGTGTGGACCATCGACGCGCAGGTCGAGAACATCCACTTCCGGCGCGACCTCGTCTCGATGGCGGACCTCGGCTACCGCGCGACGATGGCCGCGACGAGCGACCTCGCGGCGATGGGCGCCTCACCGCTCGGCCTCCTCGCGGGCCTCGTGCTGCCGGAGGACGTCACCGACGAGGACCTCCGCGCCATCGCAGAAGGACAACGCGAGGCGGCAAAAGAAGTTGGTACCCAAATCATCGGCGGCAACCTCGCGCGTGGGCGGGAGATCTCGATCACGACGACCGCGCTCGGCGAGACGCCGCGCCCGCTCGGTCGGTCCGGCGCGAAGCTCGGAGAGGTCGTGGCGATCGCAGGGCCGCTCGGGCTCTCGGCGGCAGGCCTCGCGCTGATCGGCACGAAGCACGAGAACGAGGCGGACGCAGCCCCAGCGGTGCGCGCCTACCGGAGGCCCGTGGCGCGCATCGCGGCAGGGCTCGCGGCGCGGGACGTGGCGAGCGCGGCGATCGACGTGTCGGATGGGCTCAGCCGCGACGTGGGGCACGTGGCGCACGCAAGCGGCGTGCTCGTGGTGCTCGATCTGCCAGCGATCGTCACACCCGAGCTCGAGCGCGCGGCCGCGCTCCTCCAGGCGGACGCCTACCAGCTCGCCCTCCAGGGCGGCGAGGACTACGCGGTCGTGGTGACCCTACCGGAGGACCACATCCCCGCAGGCTTCAAGCGAATCGGGCGCGTTTTACCGCCCCAGGACGGGAAGATCGGCGTCGCGGTCGAGCGCACCGACGGCTCGTACGAGCTGCTCGACGAGCGCGGCTACGACCACTTCCGCTGATCGTTCGACATCAAACTAGTTGCAAGCAGAGGGCGCACTTCCGGCCATCGTGGCGCGGATCTGCGTGAGCGCAGTCGAGCGCGAGGCCTTGCCCTCCTTGACGAGCTTCGCCGTGCCGGCGCACATCGCAGCCGCGGAGGCAGCCTTCGATTTGACGGTCGAGTTCGCCTTCGGGTCCTTCGCCAGGGCCTGAAGCGCCGAGCAGCACCCATCAATCGACGGCGCAGCCACGGCCTTCGGAGCCTCCGTGGGCGTGGGCGCAGCCGACGGCGTGGGCGCAGCCTCGGCAGGCGCAGCGCTACCCGCCGCCGAGCCTTGCGCAGCCTGCGGCGCATCTTCCGTGGCCTTGACCGGCGCAGGGGCAGCCGAAGGAATCGGGACAGCCTGGGGCGCTTCTTCCTCCTTCTTGCAGCCAGTGAAGAGCAGCGCGCCAAGCGCGAACGTGAGCAGGGCAGAGCACGCGCGAGCGGAAGTGAGCATGGACGCCGTTTACCTGGGTTTCGGAGCGGCGGCTACTTTCGAGGGGGCGTGGCGCCGGGGCGACCACCCCGGGCCCGACCAGGGGTTGTCCACCCCTGGACCCGGACCAGGCGCGGCCTGGACCGATGGTGCATCGACCGCGATGCGGTCGATGCACACGGAGAGCGTTTAGCTGCAGCCCATGCTGTTGCCGCAGTTGAGGCATTTGTAGCAAGCGCCGTTGCGGACCGTGATGTGGCCGCAACCGTCGCAGACAGGCGCGTCGCCCATCATGTCCTCGAGTTGCGCGTCGAGCGCGCTCGTGACGCGCTCGTGCGTCTCGACGTGAGTCGGCGCGGCAGGAAGCGCCGGCGCGGCCGACGAGCTCTCCTGCGCACGCGAGTCCGTCGGATCCTGGATCGTCGCCGTCGGCTGCGGCTGCACGTGCGCGAGGTCGTACCGGTGCAGGTACTCGATGCCGAGCACACGGAAGATGTAGTCGACGATCGACGTCGACAGCCTCACGTAGTCATGCCCCTCGACCATGCCCTGCGGCTCGAAGCGCGTGAACGTGAACTGATCGACGAAGGTCTCGAGCGGCACGCCGTACTGCAAGCCGAGCGAGACGCTCATGGCAAAGCAGTTCATGAGCGACCGGAACGCCGCGCCCTCCTTGTGCATGTCGATGAAGATCTCGCCGAGCGTGCCATCGACGTACTCGCCGGTGCGGACGTAGATCTTGTGCCCGCCGACCGTCGCCTCCTGCGTGAAGCCCGAGCGCTTCTTCGGCATCCGCACCCGCGCGCCCGTCGGACGAACCGCAGGAGCCGCAGGCGCCTGCGTCGCTGCCACGACCTCCACCGGAGCCGAGGCCTTCTCCTTCTCGGCCTTCTCCTCCTTCGAATCACTCGACGACGAGAGCGGCTGCGACGCCTTGCAACCGTCGCGGTAGAGCGCGACCGCCTTCAAGCCGAGGCGCCAGCCCTCCTCGTAGATCTTCTGCACCTCCTCGACGGTCGCGTCGTTCGGGAGGTTCACCGTCTTCGAGATGGCGCCCGAGAGGAACGGCTGCGCCGCCGCCATCATGCGCACGTGCGACATCGGCGCGAGGAAACGCTTGCCAATCTTGCCGCACCGGTTCGCGCAATCGAACACCGCGTAGTGCTCTTCGCGCAGGTGCGGCGCGCCCTCGATCGTCATGCGGCCGACGATGACCTCGTTCGCCTCGGCGATCTCCGTCGAGGAGAACCCGAGCGCACGCAGGAGCGAGAAGCCCGGCGTCTGCCGCTGCTCGGGCGTGATGCCGAGCCGCGCATACGCCTCTTCGCCGAGCACCCACGAGCTGAAGGCGAGCCCGAGGTCGAAGACGCCCGGAATGGCCGTCTCGACCTTCGCGAGGTCCTCGTTCGTGAGGCCGCGCTGCTTGAGCGACGCGCGGTTCACGTTCGGCGCGGCGAGCAGCGTGTTCGTGCCCGAGACGTAGGCGACGATCTCCTGCACCTCGTGCTCGCTGTAGCCGAGCCGGCGGAGCGCCTCCGGCACCGACTGGTTCACGATCTTGAAGTAGCCGCCGCCCGCGAGCTTCTTGAACTTCACGAGCGCGAAGTCGGGCTCGATGCCCGTCGTGTCGCAGTCCATGAGGAGGCCAATCGTCCCCGTCGGCGCGAGCACCGTCGATTGCGCGTTGCGGTAGCCGTTCTGCTGGCCGATGCGCACCGCCTCGTCCCAGTCCGCGCACGCCGCACGCCAGAGCGGCTCGGGGCACTTCTCCCGATCGATGGCGTACGCCGCGTCGCGGTGCAGGCCCATCACCCGGAGCATCGGCTCGCGGTTCTTCGCGTAGCCCGGGAACGGACCGCGTGAACCGGCCATCTCGGCCGAGACCTTGTACGCGTGGCCGCACATGATCGCCGTGATCGCGCCGGCCACCGCGCGCCCCTGGTCCGAGTCGTACGGGATGCCGAGGAGCATGAGGAGCGTGCCGAGGTTCGCGTACCCGAGCCCGAGCGGCCGGTAGTCGTGCGAGTTCCGCGCGATGGGCTTCGTCGGGTAGGACGAGAAGTCCACGAGGATCTCCTGCGCCACGAAGAAGACGCGCGTCGCGTGGCGGAAGCCCTCGATGTCGAAGGAGCCGTCCTCGCGGAGGAACTTCGTGAGGTTCAGGCTCGCGAGGTTACAGGCCGTGTCATCGAGGAACATGTACTCGGAGCACGGGTTCGAGGCGTTGATCCGGCCCGAGTTCGGGCAGGTGTGCCAGCGATTGATGGTCGAGTCGTACTGCACGCCCGGATCGGCGCAGCCCCACGCCGCGTCGGCGACCATGCGCCAGAGGTCCTTCGCGTTGTGCGTCTCGACGACCTCGCCCGTCGTCCGCGCCCGCGTGTCCCACGTCCCGCCCGTCGACACGGCGCGCATGAACTCGTCCGTGACGCGGACCGAGTTGTTCGAATTCTGGCCGCTGACCGTGTGGTACGCCTCGCCGTTGAAGTCGGAGGACATGCCCGCGGCGATGAGCATCTGCGCCTTCTTCTCCTCGCGGACCTTCCACTGGATGAAGTCGACGATCTCGGGGTGGTCCATGTCGAGGCAGACCATCTTCGCGGCGCGCCGCGTCGTGCCGCCGCTCTTCGTCGCACCGGCCGCGCGGTCGAAGACCTCGAGGAAGCTCATGAGCCCCGAGCTCGTCCCGCCGCCCGAGAGCTTCTCCTGCTTGCCCCGGATGGTGCTGAAGTTCGTGCCCGTGCCCGAGCCGTACTTGAAGAGCCGCGCCTCGCTCTTCACGAGCTCGTAGATGCTCATCAGGTCGTCGTTGATCGACTGGATGAAGCACGCCGAGCACTGCGGCTTTTCGTACGCACTCGGGACCTCGACGATGGAGCCGTCCCCTTCCTCTCGATCGAAGGCCTGCTTGGTCTCGGTCCAGCTGTAGTTGCCGCCCGCGCCGACGATGCCGTAGCGGTGCCAGAGGCCGCAGTTGAACCAGACCGGCGAGTTGAAGGCGCCGTACTGGTTCACGAGGAGGAAGGTGAGCTCCGCCTCGAAGGTCTCCGCTTCCTTGGTGCTCGCGAAGTAGCCGCCGAAGTTCTCGCCCGCCTCGCGGATCGTCTTGGCCAGGCGCTCGACCACCTGGCGCACGCTGGTCTCGCCGAGATCCTTGTTCCCGTGAAGGCCGGCCTTGCGGAAGTACTTGGAGACGACGATGTCCGTCGCGAGCTGCGACCAGCCCGCCGGCACCTCGGCCCCTTCCATCTTGAAGACCACGGAGCCGTCGGGGTTGTTGATGACGCTCGAGCGGCGCTCCCAGGTGACCTCGTCGAGCGGATTCGTCCCCCGGTGCGTGAAGACCCGGTCGAAGGTGAGACCGCGCGTACGCGCCGCCTTCTTCGCCTCTTTCGCGGAGACCGCCGCCGCGGCCGCCGTGGCCGCCGCAGTCTTGCCAGGCTTGTCCGAGGTGCGGGCCGCGCGCTTCGTGCCCTCTCCGGACGCCTTCGCCACCTTTCCGCCTTCTTCACCGATCGTCGGCTGCGCCATCTACATGTCTCCCAAGATGGAAAACGTCGCCTGTCCGTACGAACCGCTCCGAGAATCGTACAGTGGCGACGCTGCATTGACAGGCCCGCGGCGCTGCCTCTGCTTTTGTTCAGGAGTAATTCGAATTCGTTTGCCGCGCCGGGCTCGACTCACCCGACGGGCGACCCCGCCGCCGATGGGTGAACCCCCACCGGCAGTGTCCAGGTCGCCGTCGTACCCCAACCCCTAGCGTCCAGGCAAGCCCTCATGAGCAGGATGAGGGTTCAGCACACCAAACCACATGAACCGCTGCGCCCCTGTGGATTTGTCTCGGCACAGCCTGGTTTTTCTGAACAAAGACCGAGATATGGAGCGCCTCGGGCAAACTCCGGTGGCCCCGCTTGGCAGGAAAATTCCGTTTCACATCCCACACGATTTCCAATTTCGTTGAATTGTCCTGGACAGGAAAATGTAAGAAAACAACGCATTGACAACACGGGGCGTCGCGTTTCAGGCCCCGTCGCCTTCCTGCGGTGCGTAGCGTCGTTCCCACCGCGCGCCACCCCAAAGACCGGAGAGCGCGGATCCAGCGAGATCCATTGGGAAAACGTCAGGTGATGTCCAGCCAGGTTCGTCCATCCGAACCCCACGGCTCGTAGACGAGCACGCGCTCGCTCGCCGCGAGGTTCAAGCCGAGCAAGGCACGCTCGGCCACCGGCGAGAGGCCCAGCGCACCCAGCGCCGAGAGCGCCGCCCGGGCCACGCGCGCCGCGCTCGGCGGCGGCCCCTCCCCGCGCGGCGGAGGCACGAGCCGAGGCTCGAGCAGACCATGCCCCGCGAGATCGCTCGCCCGAGCGACCGCGTCCGAGAGGCCCCCGAGCTCGTCGACGAGCCCTCGCGCCCGCGCCTCGGTCCCGCTGTAGATGCGGCCCTGCGCGAGCTTGTCGATGTCCTCGAACGGCCGGCCCCGACCCCGCGCGACGACGCCCACGAACGTCCGGTAGAAGGCGTCGACCTCGGACTCCATCACCGCGCGCTCGGACGCGTCGAGCGGCCGGACGGGCGAGAACAGATCGGCGCGCGCCCCGCGCTTGACCACGTCCGTCGAGACGCCGAGCTTCTCGAGGAGGCCGCGCAGGACGAAGTGCGCCGACACGACGCCGATCGACCCGGTGATGACCTGGGGCTCGGCGACGATGACGCGCGCCGCCGCCGCCACGTAGTAGCCGCCGCTCGCCGCGACGTTCGAGAGGTACGCGACGACCGGCTTCTCCTTCGCGAGCAGCTCGACCTCGTGGTGGATGCGGTCCGAAGCGACGGCGCTGCCGCCAGGCGAGTCGATGTGCAGGACGACGGCCGCGACGCGTCGGCTGCTTCGCGCCGCACGGAGCGCCCGGACGACGCGGTCCTCGACGGCGAGCTTGCCGAGCGAGAAGCGGCTGCGCGAGACGATGGGGCCGTGCACCTCGACGAGGCCCACGATCGGCCGCGGCAGGAGCGGCCGGAAGCCACGCGTGTGGCGCGCCGCGAAGTACCTGCCCGCGGGCACCCAGCGCGCCGTCGGGGCAGGCTCCTTGCCGAGCAGCGTCGTGACCTCGTCCTCGTAGGCGACGGCGTCCACGAGGCCGAGCTCCTGGGCGCGGTTCGCTCGGTACGGCGCCTCGTCGACCCAGCGTGACGCGACGCTCATGTCTCCGCCGCACCGCTCCGCGAGCGCCCGGACGAGCGCGTCATGCCGCGCGCCGAGCACCTCGCCGAGCTGCTCGCGCTGCGGCTCGCTCATCGCATCCCGCACGAGCGGCTCGGCGGCGGCCTTGTAGGTGCCGCGCGCAAAAACTTCGGGCTCGACCCCGATCTCGGCGAGCGCCTTGCGCAGGTACTGTCCCGTCGCCGCGTAGCCGATCGGCGCGACGAGCGTCTCCGGACCGACCACGACGCGGCGCCCCGCGGACGCGAGGTACATCGTGTCGTTGTCGGCGCCCATCGGGAGATAGAAGACGACCTCCTTGCCCGCGTCCCGGAGGTTCGCGAACACCCGGCGCAGCGAGGCGAGGACACTCGGGCCCGCCGCGAGGCCGTCGAGCCGGACGAAGAGGCCCGCGGCGCGGTCGTCGGCGGCGATGAGCTCGCAGAGCTCGCGCACCCGCGTCACCGAAAGCGGCGGACGGACGCGCCGGAGGAAACGCGCGAGGCCGCGCGGCCGCGTCGGCACGGCGTCGACGACGTGGCCGTCGAGGTCGAGCAGGACGTAGCCGCCCTTCGGGATGGCGAACGAGCGCCGCAACCACCGGAGGGGCATCCCGAGGAGGAGGAGGAGGTTCGTGAGGATGGAGCGGAGCAAGGTGGCCTTTGGATCCCGAAGAGGACCGGGCGCAACGTAGACCCTCGGAGGCGGGGGCGGTAGATCGGGCCGGTCCCTCCTCCTCGAGCGCGCCATACCGCCCAGGCCGCGTTATGCTCCGGATGCGAGCGGGCCGGTGATGGGCGCTCGAACGCGACAAGGAGCGCTGTTGTCCTCGTTGAACGATCCGCAGAGCGGCATGTCCCCCCCTCCCCCGCGTGGCCTTTCGAACGGCCGCTCCTCGCTGCGCATCGTCCCCCTCGGCGGGCTCGGCGAGATCGGGATGAACTGCATGGCGCTCGAGCAAGGCGACGACGTCGTGCTCGTCGACTGCGGCGTCACGTTCCCGACGACCGACCTCGGCATCGACACGTATCACCCACGCTTCGATTACGTGATCGGACACAAGGACCGCGTGCGCGCCGTCGTGCTGACCCACGGGCACGAGGACCACATCGGGGGGCTTCCCTATCTGCTCGCGCACCTCGACGAGGACGTCCCGGTCTACGGGCCGGCCCACGCGCTCGAGCTCGTCAAGTACAGGCTCGCCGAGCACGGCTACGGCGACGACGAGGTCGAGCTGATCCCCGTCGCGCCGCGCAAGACGTACGAGGCCGGCTCGTTCTCGTTCGAACCCATCCGCGTCACGCACTCGATCGTCGACGCCGTCGCCCTCGCGTTCCGGACGTCCGCGGGCATCGTGGTGCACACGGGCGACTTCAAGCTCGACCCCACGCCGCCCGACGGCGAGCTGACCGACGAGGCGCGGCTCGCCGAGCTCGGCGACGAGGGGGTCTCGCTCCTGCTCTCCGACAGCACGAACGTGGACTCGCCCGGTCGATCGACGAGCGAGCGCGCCGTGGGAGAGACGCTCACGGAGATCGTCACGCGCGCGAAGACCCGCGTCATCGTCGGGATGTTCGCCTCGAACGTGCAGCGGCTCGCCATGCTGGCGAAGGTCGCCGTGGCCACGCGGCGGCGGATCTGCTTGCTCGGCCGCAGCGTGCAGACCCACGTGCGCGCCGCCGAGATCGTCGGCCGGCTCCGGTTCCCGAGTGATCTGCTCGTGCCGCCCGAGCACCTCGGATCGATGCCGCGCGACCGCGTCCTCATCATCGCGAGCGGCACGCAGGCCGAGCGCATGAGCGCGCTCGTGCGCCTCGCGGCCGGCACGCACCCCTTGCTCCGGCTCGATCCGGGCGACGTCGTCGTCTTGTCGAGCCGCGTCATCCCGGGCAACGACCGGCCGGTCTTCGAGATGATGGGCGATTTCCTGCGCATGGGGATCGACCTCAAGACGTGGCTCACCGACCGGGGCGTGCACGCGAGCGGCCACGCGCACCGCGAGGAGCAGACGCGCATGATCGAGCTCTGCCGGCCGCGCTCGTTCGTCCCTGTGCACGGCACGCTCCACCACCTCGTGCGGCACGCCGCGCTCGCCCGCGAGGTCGGCGTCTCGGACGTGCTCGTCGCCGAGAACGGCGAAGTGGTCGAGCTCGGCGCGCGGGCGGCGCTCGCCAAAGCGGCGCGCGTGACCGTCGGCAAGGTCGCGACCTACGCCGGCGACGAGCTGCCCGACGAGGTGATCCGCGAGCGCGCCCAGCTCGGGCGGTCGGGCGTGGCGATGGTGTCGCTCGTGCTCGACCGGCGCGGCGCCGTCGCCGCCCCGCCGCGCGTCGTGCAGCGCGGCGTCGTCGATCAAGAGGAAGGCGCCTCCGAGGTGATGCGCGCCGCGGCCCTCGCGGTCTCGCGTGCGATCACCGAAGCGGACGGGCGGACGCGATCGAGCGACGAGGGCGTGACCGAGGTGGTGCGCCTGGCCGCGCGGCGCGTCATCGAGGCGAAGACAGGTCGCAGGCCGATCGTCGTGGTGGCGCTCTCGCGGGTATGAACACACCGACCTTCGCCCACGAGCTGCTCGCCGCGGCGCTCCTCGCGCTCATCGCGGACGCGCGCGCGGCGCGGGAGCGGGTGCTCGCCATCTCGTCGTCCGCGATCGCGGGAGCGCCGGGCGGCGCCTCCGATGAGGAGGCGCTCCACGACTTCCGCGTGGCGCTCCGGCGGATGCGGACGCTGCTCCGCGTCGCGCGCGAGCTCTGGCGGCGCAAGCGGCTCGCGCGGATCGAGGGCGAGATCAAGTACCACGCCCAATCCACGGGCGCGCTGCGCGACGAGGAGGTGCTGCGCGAGACGCTCGCCGCGCTCGACCTGCCCCCGGAGGCGCGCGCCGAGGTGGGCGCCTGGCTCGTCCGGCGCGCCCGCGCCACGCAGAAAGAGCACGCCGAGGTGACGCGCCTGCTCCGGGACGGCCCTTCCCGTCGCGCCCCGACCTTGCCGAATGGCAAACGCATCCGTCCTCTCGAGCGCTCGTTCCATGCGCTCGCCGCGCGCCTCGACGGCGACGCGCCGCGGCTCGTGCCCGCGGTCGATCTTGGTCACACGGTCCTCGATCGAGCGGCGCGCGACGTCGTGACGTGGGCCGCGCGGGATGTCGGCGACGCCGAGGCGATGCACGAGCTCCGCATCCGGTACAAGCGCATGCGCTACACGGCCGAGCTCTTCGCCGGGCCTCTCGGAACGGCCGCGACGCGCCTCGCCAAGCACGCCACGCGCATGCAGCGGCACCTCGGCGAGCTGCACGATCTCGACCAGGCGATCGTCACGCTCTCGCGCGCGCGGGGTCTCGGCGCGGCCACGAAGGGCGCGGTCCTCGCGGGGCTCCGCGCGTCGCGCGCCGCGTGTGCGTCGAAGGTCGAGCCGCACCTCGTGAAGGCGCGAAGCCTCGTGGATCGTGGGCCGGACGACGACGCACCTCCCCTCGTGTGAATGCTCGCCGGTCTCCTGCGATCGCCCTCGACGTGATACCTTCGGCCATCCTTTCCAGTCGGGCCCGCGCGCCCGAGCGAGGTGATGCCGTGAAGCGCTCCGCGATCTTGACCGCAACCCTTCTGTCGGCCCTGGGCCTCACGTACGTAGGCTGTACCCAAGACTTCAACCAGTTCGAGCCCTCGGGGGGCACCGGCCTCGGAGGCGGGGCGAGCTCGTCGAGCACGATGAGCGGGCCCGGCGGCGCGGGGGGCCAGGGCGGCGCGGGCGGCGGCATGGGCGGGGCCGGCGGCGTCGGCGGTGTGGGCGGCGCGGGCGGCG
>NZ_JARZHH010000096.1 GCF_029946515.1 Polyangium sp. 6x1 | reverse complement strand
TAGGTGTCCCGAGCCGCAAGGCTCCTAAAGACCCCTCGTAGACCACGAGGTTGATAGGCCGGGTGTGGAAGCGAAGTAATTCGCGGAGCTAACCGGTACTAATCGGTCGTGCGGCTTGACCATACCTTTGAGGCAAACGTCGAGAGACGCGCCCAGAGCTCGGATGACGAGCCGGCGCGCGAACGCAGCAAGTGGACGCTATCTACATTCCGTTGTCCGGAGCCTTCAAGCCCGCGTGAGGTTTTTCTCACGCGGGCTTTTTTCGTTCCATCTCCCCGAACAAAGGCCCCCGCGCCCCCTCGTGCTCGAGGAGCCCGGCGAGCAACGTCCGGTGGCACCGAGCCGGGTCGACGCACGACGACGAGCAAAGCAAGGTCATCCGCTCGCCGTCACGCAGGCGCTCGGCGAGCGCGCGGCCTCGTCGCGACCGCGCGCCTCAGAATCCGCCGTCGTCCTCATCGCTCGATGAGCCGTGGCCATTCGAGTCGGGCCGCGTCGGGTCCGACCGCCCTCCCTGATGCGTCCCGCCGGGGTTCTCGCCGGTCTCGTACCGGCGCGAGCTCTCCTCCGAGGAGATCCCGCCGTGCTGCGACTCGGCCGTGCGCCGCTGGGTCTTCTCGTCGGCGTGCTCGGGCCCGGGGAGGCCGGGACCCTTGGGGCTCTTGTTCATGCGAGGTCTGTGGGGCGTGACCTCGGCGTCGCCAGTGTCCACACCGGATCCGCCCCGATCGAGACCTCAGGCCACGGAGAGCTTGACCTCGATGTTGCCGCGCGTGGCCTTCGAGTAAGGACAAACTTGGTGGGCCGCGTGCATCAGCGCCTCGGCCTGCTCGCGCGGCAGGTTCGGGATGTGGCCGACGAGCTCCACGGCGAGGCCGAAGCCGCCGGTGTCGTCCGAGCCCAGCGAGACCTTGGCCTCGATCTGCACGGGCCCGGTCTGCACCTTCTGCATGCGGGCGACGAGCGCGAGCGCGCTGCCGAAGCAGGCCGAATAGCCCATCGCGAAGAGCTGCTCGGGGTTCGTCCCCTCCCCGCCCGGGCCGCCGAGGCCCTTGGGCATGCTGAGCCCGAGGTCCACCTTGCCGTCGTCCGTCTTCACGCGCCCCTCGCGCCCGTTCGTCGCCGCCGCGTTCGCCGTGTACAGAACCTTCATGCTTCGCTCCTCTCTTCGGATGTGAACCTCCTTTTCGGCCGTGAGGCCGCGGGTGCAATCGAAATCTGCGCGGCGGTCGTGCTCCCGCGGAGCGGGCGCTCGCCACGATCCCTTCGGTGATGGACCTCGATCCGCTGGAGACGGTCCCGTCGCCGAGGGGCCGCTCGCTCCCCTCCCCGACCGACGGCGGGCCGTTCGTGCGCGAAATCTTGCTGTCGGCGGCGATCGGGGTTTGTCCCGGGGGGCGGACCTGTTAAACACGGCCCCGATGGCTGACCTCTCGTCTCCGATGAAGCACGGCGCCGGCCTCGACGTCAGCCCGGCGACCGCGCAGAAGCTCGAGGAACATCGCGCCGCGCTCACCGGGCATTGCTATCGCATGCTCGGGTCGGTCTCGGAGGCCGAGGACGCGGTGCAGGAGACGATGCTGCGCGCCTGGCGCAGTTTTTCCCAGTTCGACGGCCGTTCGTCCCTGCGCACCTGGCTTTATCGCATCGCGACGAACGTCTGCCTCGACGCGCTCTCCGATCGCTCGCGCCGCATCCGCCCGATGGAGTGCGGCCCCGTCGGCACGGTCGACGACACCCTCGGCACCCTGCCCGCTTCGAGCTGGATCGAGCCCATTCCCGATGCGCGCGCCGTGCCCGACGACGCGACCCCGGCCGAGATCGTGTCGATGCGCCAGAGCATCCGCCTCGCGTTCGTGGCCGCGCTCCAGCACCTACCGCCGAAGCAGCGGGCGATCCTGCTCCTCACCGAGGTCCTCGGCTGGGCCGCCGCGGAGGTGGCCGAGAGCCTCGGGACCTCGGTCGCCGCGGTGAACAGCGCCCTGCAGCGCGCCCGCGCCACGCTCTCGACGCGCGACCTCACGGAGGAGCGGGCGCCGCTCGCGGACGTCCAGACGACCTTGCTCCATCGTTACGTCGACGCGTTCGAGCGGTACGACATGGACGCGTTCGCCGCGCTGCTGCACGAGGACGCGACGCTCTCGATGCCGCCGTACTCGCTCTGGTTGCAAGGGCACACCTCCATCCTGGCCTGGCTCATGGGTCGCGGCGCGGGGTGTCGCGGATCGCGGCTCGTGCCGACGGCGGCGTGCGGCTCGCCGGCCTTCGGGCAGTACCGTCCTCCGCACGCGCCGGGCGAGCCCTACAAGCCGTGGGCGCTCATCGTGCTGGAGCTGCGCGGCGATCGGATCGCCGCGATGAACTCCTTCCTCGACACGGCGGCGCTTTTCCCGCGGTTCGGCCTGCCCCTCGAGCTCGCGCCGTAACCTGCCCTGCCGGGTCGAAAAAAACTTCTCTTGGACCGATGAGTTTGGACCCCCTGCTGGGTCCATACGACGAACCTACCGGCACGGAGGCGCACATGACCACGACCCGTTCTCGCATGCTCTTCGTCAACCTCGCCGTCAAAGACCTCAAGCGCTCGGTCGACTTCTTCACGAAGCTCGGCTTCGCGTTCAACCCGCAATTCACCGATGAAACCGCGACGTGTATGATCGTGAGCGAGCAAGCGTTCGTCATGCTTCTCACCGAGGCGAAGCTCCTGAGCTTCACGACGAAGCAGCTCTGTGACACGACGAAGTTTACGGAGGGCGGGTACGGCCTCTCGTGCGAGAGCCGCGAAGAGGTGGATCGGATCGTGAAGATCGCGCTGGAGAACGGCGCATCGCACGCGATGCCGCCGCAGGATCACGGCTTCATGTACGGCTGGAGCTTCTACGACCTCGACGGCCACCACTGGGAGCTCATCTGGATGGATCCGGCGGCGGTTCAGAAGTGATCAGCGTCTGATCAAGGGCAAACGCCGTCCGGCCCCGTGCAGGAGTAGGTCAACTCGAGGGCCTCCCCGGGGCTGCAATCGCCCACGTCGCCGACGAGGTCGAAGAGCTGGAGCCCCGCCTGCTCGCACGCCTCGTAGGCGGCGAGCTTGAGCATGTCCCCCGGCTGGCAGGTGACGCCGTCGCCGATCGAGCCGCTCGCGCAGATGGGCGGGGGCTCGGGCGGCGGCGGCGGGTTCGGCGGCGGCGGATCGGTATGGGGGGGCTCGGGCGGCGGCGGGGGCTCGGCGCAACATTCGTAATGGGCTTGCGTCGTCTGCCAGCCGCAATCGCCGCCCTGGTAATCGAACGCCGTGAACAGGAGGCCCTCCGCGACGCAGATCGCATAGGCCTGATCCTTCAGGACCCCGGGATCCTCGCAGGCCGCGCTCTCCACTGTGCCCTCGATGCAGCCGGACGGCGTCTCCCCGCCCTCCGGGTCCTCGCCCTTGGGGATCGCCTGGCTCCCCTTGCCTTCCCCTTCCCCTTCGAGGGCGCCCTTCGAAACGTCCTCCCCGCTGCCCTGGCGCACGTCGGCCGTGCAGGCGACGAGCCCGGACGATACCAAGGCAAACAGGAACGAGCCCATTCCATTCGACAAACGCATGGGTACCTCCACGCGCCCCGCGAGTGGGGCGCCGTCGTGACATCCGTATTCTTTCAATCGCGAGGTGGCCTCGCGTTTCCTCTTTTTTTCGTCAAGGCCCGCAGCACGAAAAACCGATCTTCGAGCCCTGGTCGACCGCACAATCCCCCGCGAACTGGAGGTCGCCGAGGGAAAGACCGAGCTCGTTGCAAGCCGCGTACGCCTGCTCCTTGAGGACGGCCCGGTCGACGCAGGTCACGCCGTCACCGAGGGAGCCGCTTTGACAGACCTCGGGCGGCGGGTTCGGCGGCGGCGGCGGCGGCGGATCGACGATCGGCGGGCAACACGTGTAACTCGCTTGCCGCGTCATCCAGCCGCAATCGCCGCTCGTGTACTGAAAATCCACCATCTGCTGACCCGCGAGCTGGCAGGCCTGGTAAGCGATGTCCTTGAGTGAGGCCGGATCCTGGCACGTGATGCCGTCGCCCACGGTGTCGGTCGTGCACACGTTGACCTCTGGATCGGGCTCCGCGCATTCGTGCTCGGCGCTCCGAAAGAGGCCGTCGCCGCACGGATCGAGATAGGTGATCTCGGCGAGCGCGAGGCCATTGTCGTCGCAATCGAGCTCGGCACGCTCCTTCCAGGTCTCGGGCGTCGCGCAGGAGGCCTGCGGAGGCGGATCCACGGCCCCGGGAGGCTTTGGCGTGCTCGCATTCGGGCCGCGGTCGCCGCCGGCCGCGCCGTATGTGGGCGCGCGTGATTCGCCGGGGAGAGCTTGCGTCGGCGACCAGAACACGAGCCCCTCGGAGCCGTCCTGATCCAAGGGCCCGCCGGGCGTATGCACGCGGGAACGAGGTCCCGGGGGCACGTGGTTTTTCGGGCTCCGACGAACGCCATCCCTCGATCGCTCGGGATCCGATTCGAAGGGAGATGCCGATTCCGGCGCACGCCAGGACGGGGACGGCGCGGGCGGCTGGGCCTCGGAGGCGCGCGGAGCGGGAGATCGTGGTGGCTCGAACGCACGCGGGTTCGCCTCCGACGCGCGCTCGGCGGCCGGGGACACCTCCGGATCGGCCGCGAATTCGGGGCGCTTCGGCGAGGCGAGCCCGGACCGAGCGTGCGGCGTGTCGTCGTCGAGCGAGAGGAAAAGCACGGCGGCGCAGGTCAGCACGAGGGCGAGCGGACGCCCGAACCCCCGGATCGACGGGGTCCACGCGGCGCGCCGCGGCTCCGCGGAGAGCCCCCGCAGGCGCGCGCCGATCCGCGCCCCGAGCGCCGGATCCGGCGCGGCTTGCGCATAAAGCTCGTCGGCGGCTCGCAGCCGCGCGAGCAGATCGTTTGGCGCGGGCGTGGTCATGGAAAGCCCCCCCAGCCGTCCTTTTTCAGCCTCTCGACGGCGCGCTGGATCAACTTGCAGACGTATCCCTTGGAATGGCCGAGGATCTGGCCGATCTCCTCCTGCTCCTTGCCGTCGAGCCAGTACATCGAGAAGGCCACCTGCTCCTTGACGGGCAGCGCGGAGAGCGCCTCGATCGCGCGGCGCAGATCGTCGCGGGCCATCACCAGCGTGTCGGGCTGCTCGGGCTCGGGCTGGTGTTCGCCGAAGAGCCAGCGGATCGGCGCGAGCGAGCGGAATCGCTCCCGACGCAGGCGGCTCATGCAGCGGTTCGTGGTGGCGCGATAGAGCCAGCCCGCGAGGTCGTCGTGGTCGCGAAGCTCGGGCAGGGCCTTCATGAGGTCGATGAAGACCTCCTGGGTGATGTCCTCGGCCCAGGCGACGTTGCCCTTGCCGTAGCGCAGCGCGAGGCGATACACGAGGCCGTGGTGCTTGCGGTAGAGGGCCTCGACCGCGCTCGGCGTGGCCGTCCGGGGCAGCTCCGCAGCGCGCGCTTGGGCAGCCTCGCTCGGGGGCGGACGCTCGGGGGCGAGCCTCTTCGGCGCGAGGGGCGCGAGGAGGTCGGCAACGTCCGGGGGGGCGAGGTTCGGGCTCGGCACGAAGGAGGTACCCTTTGCCCCCATCATGCGCGAGGGCCCGGCCGGTTTCCTCGGCGGATGTTTTTTGGCCTCCGCGCGGCTCTGCCCGCGCGCGCGGCACGGATTCCGACCCTGGCGCGCGGCGTGCTCGAAGCGGCTGCGTGGTCCGCGGGCGCGGACCGGGGAGGCACGCCGTGAAAGAAGAACGTTTTGATGTCCTCTCGCCCTCGTTTCGGGCGGATCCGTACCCTCGTTACGCGGCGATGCGGGGGTCGTCCCCCGTGTGCCAGGTCGATCCGGGCGGCATGTGGGCCGTGAGCCGCTGGGCCGATGTCCTCTTCGTGCTGAAGAACCCGGCGCTCTTCTCCTCGCAGGGCTTCCGGGCCGCCATGGAGCCTCCGTGGATCGGGTACAACCCGCTCGTTCATTCGATGCTCGCGCTCGATCCGCCGGCGCACACGCGGCTCCGCAGTCTGGTCTCCCGGGCGTTCGGCGGAGGCACGGTGAGCCGCCTCGCCCCGAAGGTCGAGCGCCTCGCCGAAGAGCTCGCGGACAAACTCGTGGGCGAGGTCGATTTCGTCAAGGCCTTCGCGACCCCGCTGCCGGCGTTCGCGATCGGCGAGATCCTCGGCCTCGATTCCACGCTGCACGTGTATTTCAAGCGCTGGGCCGACGATATCGTCTCGATCGCACCCGAGCCCCTGAGCGAGGCGCACGCCACGCGGGTGCGGACGACGATCGCCGACCTCTCCGGGTATCTGCGGGGCGTCGTGGCCGCGAGGAGGCGGGAGCCGGCGGACGATACGGTGAGCGCTCTGATCGGCGCCGAGGCGGACGGCCCATCCCTCACCGAGGTGGAGGTCGTCGATTTTCTGGTGCTCCTCCTGAACGCCGGCCTCGAGACGACGACGCACCTGCTCAGCAATACGATGATCCTCCTCGCACGGCGGCCCGAGCTCTGGGATCGGCTCCGCGCATCGCCCGCGCTCGCCGCCCCGTTCGTCGAAGAAATGCTCCGGTACGACGGGCCGGCCCATTCGCTCCCGCGCATCTCCACGGCGGACATGACGCTCGCGGGGGTGACGATCCCGCAGGGCTCGCTCGTCCTCGCGCTCGTGGCATCGGCCAACCGGGACGAGCGTCGGTTCGCGGATCCGGATCGCTTCGACATCGATCGCGGCTCGCAAGGCGGTTTGCAGTTCGGGCACGGGATCCATTTCTGCATCGGCGCGCTGCTCGCGCGGATGGAGGCGCGGATCGCGGTCTCGGTCCTCACGAGGCGTTTTCACCGGGTAGAGCTAGGCAAAGGCGAGATCCGGTACAATCGCGCGCTCCCTGTGCGTGGGCCGGTGGAGCTTTTGCTGCGGCTCTCGTGAGCGCGCGGCGCACGGGCATGCGCGACCGAGCTCGGGCGGGAACGTTTTTTGATGCGGCATTCGGAGCATGACCACGCAAGCCCAGGCCGTGAACGCCGCGATCCCCTTCCCGCTCGAACATTCGGCCGAGATCGGCTGGGCGGACGCGCTCCTGCTCCGGCTCGTCTCGACCACGATTCGTCGATACAACGAGGCCGCGAAGGCGCCGGCCGCCGCGAAGGCGGCCGCGACGGAAGAGGGCTGCGGCAAGCCGATCCTTCGCGGCAGCGCATTGTTTTCCGCATTCGCCGGCGGCTGCGTCGGCATCGTCTCCACGGGCGGCGCCTTGCTCACCGCCAACACGCAAGGAATGGGCGCGCTCGTCGCCGTCCCCGCCGCCATGCTCAGCGCTGCGCTCGACGCCTCGCTCCGCCTCATCACGCACACCCACGTCGCGTGCCGCCTCGCGGGCTGCGTCGGGCTGCGCTTCCATGCGGACGATCCGGCGGATGTATGGGCGCTCTTCAAGCTCGTGCAGGACAGCGCGGAGGTCCCAGAGGAGCAGGAACGGCCGGGCGCGACCCTCGCGCGCTTCGCCCGCGCCGACGTCGAAGGCGCCGCGCAGGGCCTCGCCGCGCGCCGCTTCGGCGAGAGCCTCGCCCGCGGCGTCGTCCCGTTCGTCGGTATCGTCACCTCGGCCCTCACGGATTACCGGGCCACGCACAGGCTCGGCGAGACCGTCCTCCGATACGTGCGTTATCGCGCCGCCTTCGAGCGTGTCCTCTCGGACGAGCGCCTTTCACCCGCGAAGGCTCGGCTCTTCGAGGGCCTGTGGTTCCTCTTCGAGGCCGACGGCCGGCTCCGGCCGGAGGAAACGGCGCTCCTCTTCACGTTCCTGCGCGGCTGCGAGACCGACATGTCGGTCGGCCTCGACGAGAGGCTCGCGGATCCGATTGGCTGGTACGTACGCCTCGGCGAGGTGCCGCCCTCGGCGCGGGTACCTTTTTATCATGCGCTCGAGATTGGCGCGGCCGTCGACGCGCGCGCCTCGCTCCGGGAGCGCAGGCTCCTCGCGCACGCGGCCGAGGCGCTGGGCGTCCGCTTCGACGAGGCGCGCCTCGAACGGATGATCCACGAGATGCACGAGCGCGGGATGCTGTCGCCCGAGCTCTCCGCCGACGGGCTCGTGCGCGCGGCCGAGGTTCGCGGGCGGAAGGCGGCTTAGATCGAGGGGCGCCTCGCCGGGGCGCTGCCCCGCGGGGCCCGGGGCAGCGCCCCGGCGCGGCGCCTCCTCTGCCTGTCGAAGACCCTCTCAGGGGATTTCTCCCAAAAGGTCGACCGCCGCCTCCACGTGCCCGTCGAGCAGCCCTGTATCGAGCTCCGTCTTGACGTGGTACGCGGCGAGCCATTCGAGGTCGAGATCGTCGAGGACCACAAAACTCTCGGGTCGCTCGGGCAGGGCGTCGAGCCATTGCATGATTTCCCTGCACCGCGTCTCGCCGGGGTTAGGATCGCGGAGGCGCATCGTCCTCGGGTGCAGGATGGGCGTGTGATCGAGGACCTCGCCGACGAAGCCTTCCTCGGCGAGCAGCGTCCGCAGCTTGTCGACCGAGTTCCATTCACGCCAGCTCGAGCTGACCACGACGCGCGCGCCGGTGCGCTTCACGATCGTGTTGAGCCGCTCGACGGCGGGGGGGCTGAAGCGCTTCCGCGTATCCCGGTCTTCGAGGATCTGCATGAGGGAATGGTTCAGCACGCCGTCGAAGTCCAGGAACACGATCTTCATGGCGGATCGAGGACATCACGAGGGCGAGCCGATCGTCAACAATACATGCTGACCACCCGGAGATCTTCGTCGCGCCCGTATACGCGCAGGCTTTGGAACGCTTCCGTGCGGGCTTCGCCGAGGTAGCCGCGCACGGACGCGACGAAGGTCACGGGGATACGCACCTCCGGCGCGAGCGCTTCGATCTCGAATCGGTGTTTTCCGTGCGTGCGGTCGATCGGCTCGTTCACGATCTCGCCTTCCTGGAGGAGGCTGATCCGGAAATCGTCGTGGCCCCGGGCCCGGAGCGCGTCCGCGGGGAAACGCTGCCGGCCGTCGCCGAAGAGCGCGGCGTCACGGCTCCCGACCTCGCATTGGAGCACGAGGCGCATCTCGTCCCAGAGGTCGACCATCAGCTCGGGATACGGGATCCAGCAGATCCGCCGCTCGTTCTCCTCGAAATCGTAGTCCGGTCCGAGGGAGCGGAAGAGCGCCGACCGCGCGCGGCTCTCGGGCGGCCCTGGCTTGAACGGGAAGACGGCGGAGGAACCAAAAAAGAGCCGCGCAGAGCGGGATCGGCCACGCATCCAGGTGAACTCGCCGAGCGGCTCGGGTCGGTAGGGGCTTTGGGGAAACCCCTCCGGCACGGTCCAATCGCCGGTGCGACGCGTCTCGACGTGGAAGTAATAATCGAGGCTCATCGGAGTTCGTCAGGATCGTTCATTCGATGAGCGGGAGGACCACGACGGCGCGGCCTGTCGGGGGCGCGAAGTGCAAAGGATCGAACACGCGGACGAGGCAGTGCACGAACGCAGGGCTCGCGGGGTGGAGCGCGGAGTATCCGATCGGACCAGCGAGCTCGACGCGCCCCTCGGGGTCGATGTGGAGCTTGATCTCCACCTTCCCTATCTTGCGATCGGGAGAACGCGATTTCTCTTCGAGGTAGCAGCCGTCGATGGCAGGCGTGACCTCTTTCAACGTGGCCTGGAGCGCCTCCCCCCATTCTGGCGATTGCTCGCGGGACCCGTCGTCTTTGCAGCGCGCCCGCGCGCTCCGATAGGCGAGCTCGCGCTGGCGCGCCGCGACGTCGGCCGCGTGATCGAACGGGGCGAGATCCGGCTCGCCTTGGTGCGAAAGCCCGAAGATGTGCGCCGTCGTGAGCAGCAGATACGCCGTCGCCAGCCTGAACGTGTCCGCCTCGGAAGCGAGCGTGGGGTCGGTGAGCGCGTCGGCGAGCTGCTCGGCGTTGTCGCAGGATCGTTCGAGCCTATGCATCAACGCCTCGACGCGTGGCATGGGCGTCGTCGAGCGAATCTCGGCGGCGGGCACGTCGCGCATCTCGGCGTCGAGCACTTCTTCGAGGCGCGCACACGCCACGGCTGGGGGGTCGCCCGCGACCGCGGCAGAGGGCGCTCGCGGCGGCGCCGAGGCGCGGGGGCTCGGGGGCGAGCCGCAAGCCGCGACGAGGAGAGCGGCGAGCGTCGTGGGCGCGAGCGCGTGGGCAGGGCGAAACATGCGAACGGCCTTCAGGTTACCATCCCGCCGCGCGTTTCTCACGCCGAGAGGATGCGGATGCTCAGGACCCGAGCGGCAGGATCTTGGCCTGACACGTGTTGTCGACGCACGCGGCGACGGCGTCGCCGCATCCGAGGCGGGTACACCCGTGATTCTGGCAGTCTCGCGGGCGGTGCGCGTCGGCGTGCGCCTTGTTGAACGCCTCGGCCTTTCCGCCGTTGCAGTGGTCGCAGCACCCGGTCTCGACGATGACGCAATCGTCGTCCGACTGGCACGTGGTGTCCGGCTGTGGCTGCGCGCTGCCCACGTCGCCCGGGGACGCGCCGGCGCAGGCGAGCGCGGCGAGCGCCCACAGAGAAAGACCCAACATCCCGAGCACGCGTCTGTTCATGGGGCATTTCCTCGACGAGTGGTAGCGAAGACGAGCGGTGGAGCCGGAACGTACGAGATCGCGGCTGCTTACACCAGAAACTCGTCCCGGGCGTCCGCGTCGCGACGCCCCGCACCCTGGCGCCCTTGTGGCCGATCCACGGCCGTGGCAACCTCCCGCGAGCGTCCCATGATGCGCCCCTTTCCACCTGAGGTCGCTACCTCGTGAGGCCGAAGGCGCCCGGCGAATCGACCCTGCGGGCCATGGGACGGGCGCTCTCGTACCGCAATTATCGGCTGTTTTTCTTCGGACAGGGCATCTCGCTCATCGGGACGTGGCTCACGCGCGTCGCCACGAGCTGGCTCGTGTATCGGCTCACGGACTCGGCGCTCATGCTCGGCCTCGTCGGCTTCGCCGGTCAAATTCCCACGTTCGTCCTCGCGCCGCTCGGGGGCGTGCTCGTCGACCGCTGGGACCGTCACCGCATGCTCGTCGTCACGCAGGCGCTCGCGATGGTGCAATCGGCGCTCCTCGCGTTCTTTTCGCTCACCCACACGATCACCGTCGGGCACGTGCTCGCGCTCTCGGCGTTCCAGGGGCTCATCAACGCCTTCGATACGCCGGCGAGGCAGGCGTTCGTCGTCGAGATGGTGGAGGAGCGGGCGGATCTGCCGAATGCGATCGCATTGAACTCCTCCATGGTCAACGCCGCGCGGCTGCTCGGCCCCTCCGTGGCGGGCGTGCTCATCGCGGCGGTCGGCGAAGGGACCTGCTTCGCGATCGACGCCGTCAGCTACCTGGCCGTCATCGCGTCGCTGCTCATGATGCACCTCAGGCCCGCGGCGCAAACGCCCGCGCGGAGCCGCGTGTTCGCCGAGCTCAGGGAGGGATTCCGTTATGCGGCCTCGTTCGCGCCCATTCGCGCCATTCTGCTCCTGCTCGCGCTCGTGAGCCTCACGGGCGTGCCGTACGCGGTGTTGATGCCCGTCTTCGCCGCGCGTGTCCTCGGCGGCGGCCCCCATTCCCTCGGGCTCCTGATGGGGGCCTCGGGCGTGGGCGCGGTCGCGGGGGCGCTCATGCTGGCGTCGCGCCGCAACGTGCTCGGCCTCGGGCGCACGATGGCCATCGCCGGAGCGCTCTTCGGCGCGGGGCTCGTCGCCTTCTCGTATTCGAGGTGGCTCGTGCTCTCCATGCTGCTCATGGGGGTCGTCGGCGGCGGCATGATGGTGCAGATGGCGGCGAGCAATACGCTGCTGCAAACGCTCGTCGACGAGGACAAACGCGGCCGCGTGATGAGCTTTTACACGATGGCGTTCTTCGGCATGGCCCCGTTCGGGAGCCTCGCGGCAGGCTGGCTCGGGGCGCGTTTCGGCGCGCCGATGACGGTGCGACTCGGCGGCGTCGTGACGCTCGTCGGGGTGGCGGTCTTTCTGCACAAATTGCCCGCGCTGCGCCGCGCGGCGCGGCCGATCTACGTCCGGCTCGGTATCTTGCCGGAGATCGCCTCGGGCCTCGGGCAGACGACGAACAAGCAGGGTTGAGGGCGCTTACTCTCTGCGCCTAGGGCGTGGCGGATGCGCCGGCCCCGTGCTTGCGGTACGGGGCCAGAAAGGCGCGCGCCTCGGCTTCCGTTTCGACGAATGCCACGGGCCGGTGCTTGTCCGGCTTCAGGGCGCGCACGGCGCGTAGCAAGAGGGTCGCCACGACGCGCGTCGCGAACGATGCGCCGACGACCGCCGAGCCGCGGAGGATCGCGCGCACATCATCGTGACCGCCTCCCGCGGCCGCGCGTCGCGCCTCGGGTGTGAGGGCGCCCATCGCCGTGACGTCGGCGATCCAGAAAATGCCGCCACCGGTGTATTGAGAGAGCGCGCGGAGCGCCTCGATCTGCGTGCGCATGTCATCCCCCAGCACGTTCCCTCGCACGCGCACGATGTACAGGTCGGGCGGCTCGAACCTGTGCATGTGCGTGCCAAAAGGCTGCCATTGCTCGCTTGGCCGGACGCGCATCGCTCGCAGGGAGGCTATCAGAAAACCCGTTGCGTCCGTGGCAAAAATCGGACGTGCGAGCCCAAGCGGCCGCGCAAGCGCGAGCGGGGGCACAGCGCTGGCGCGAGCGGATCCCGTGCTTCCGGGCGAGCGCAGGCGATTGGGCGCGCGTAGGCGACCGGGAATCGATGGAATGGTTTTCCCCAAGTCACCCACGCCCGTCCCGGGCGATCAGGGCCCCTCGTGCGAGCTTGCCTCCTGCGCCGTGGTTCAAGTGGACACGACTGTCCGTTTCAGATACGTTCGATCCGCGGGCGCCGGGAACGCCGGGGCTGCTCGCCGCCGAAGGAGTGATCCCGTGGGATCCCCAGCGGCGCCGGGGGTCGAACCTCTTTTCTCCACCGACTTCGAGGAGGACACAGACGATGAGACGCTGGACCTTTGTCGCCACCCTGGTCGCCCTCGCGCCTCTGGCTGCGTCGGCCGAGCCTCCCCCGGCCGCGCAGGCTGGGGCTGCGTCGTCGGGACGCGCTCCGGCGCCCGCGAGCGCGCTCGCGTCGGAGGGGTTCACGCTCCTCGGCGAGGAGAAGGGCGTCCGCGTCCACCACCGCGACAAGCGCTCCGGCGTCGAGTTCGCGGCCGAGGCGAGCCTCCCGGCGCCGCCCGACCAGGTGCGCCGCGCGCTGCTCGATTACGCGAGCCACCAGAAGTGGCAATCGCACCTCAAGGAGAACAAGGTCCTCGCCCGCAACGCCGACTCTCTGCTGGTCTATCAGCGGCTCGATCTTCCGGTGATCGACGATCGCGACTACACCCTCCAGGTCACCTGGGGCGCCGAGGGCCCGATTCTCTGGATGCGCTTCGTCACCGCCAACGAGCGCGGGCCGAAGCCCGTGGAAGACGTGGTCCGCGTGAGCAAGCACGAGGGCGGCTGGCGGCTCGAGCCCGACGGCGGCAAGGGCACCCGCGCCGTCTACCGCTTCCACCTCGATGTCGGGGGCTCCGTCCCCTCGTGGCTCGGGAAGGGCCAGGCCAAGGACGACATCATCGATTTCTTCGTTCGGCTCAAGAAAGAGCTGCCGAACCACCGCTGACGCGCGAGCGCTCCAAAACGATCGATCCACGGACGCGGTGGACGCATCCGGATGGTCAGGGCGCGGGAATCATCTTCTCGCAATCCACATGCAAGCGGTGCCATTCATAAGGCACATCGATGATCTCCACCTTCGACACGTCGTCCACCGGCAGGACGTACGAAGTCGGGATCGGCGGCGGCGACGGCATCCCGCACCCGAAGCCGCACGGGCCGCATTGCAAGACCTTGTCGTCGCTATGAATCTGGGGGTTCAGGCGGAGGATCACCACCCGGCCGCCGGGGGCGGAGGCGAAGTGGTATTCCGGACGGAGACTACAGCCACAGGAGCTCCCGGCCGAGCATGCGGTCGTGCCAAACACGATCTTCGAGGGCGCATTCTCGGCCGCCGGCGTGGCCACGATGGCCTCCTCCGAGAGCAGGCCACGCTCCGGGGACTTGGCGAGCACCGTGGGCGGAGGACGGTCGGACCTGGGATTCTCAGGGGACAATCCGGGGATGAATTCGTGGACGACGGCGGGCGTGATCCGCTCGTACCCGGGCGTGCCCAGGGCGCGCGCGACCGCTGACGCGAGGCTCTCGCCGTTTTTCGCGACGAGCGCGTCCTGGAGCTTCTGAACCTTCGCGGGCTCCACGCAGGACCCCCCCGGCGGCTCCACGTGGGACCCGCCCGGTGACGCGGCGCCGCCGCATCCCGCGAGGGCGATCGACAAGAGCACGATCGAAGGGCGAATGCGCATGTTCACTCTCTTCCACGGGGTCAAGCCGGGATGCAATCCGCGGCCCGCACGGCCGCATTCTCACTTTGGAACAGGCGGCACCACGACTTGATTGATCGACTGCACGCCTGCGCCGGCCGGATACGCGTAGCTCACATACGTGGACAGGAACCCCGGCTGCGTCGCGTTCGTCCCCCAGCCCCAGACCGTGAGCCCGAACGGGGCCTCGCTGTGGATCTCGCGCCGCCCGTTGTCGCAATTCCCCTGCTTCTCGAAATTGTTCCGCACGAGGTCGAAGCGCGCATACTCGTAATCACCCGAGAGCCCGAGCGGCGCGAAGCCCTGGATCGCTCCGGCGCAATCGAGGACCACATCCTTGAAGGTCCCGTCGCTCGCCTTCGAGCGGACGAGGACGAGGTTCGTCTCGGGATACGTCGGATCCGCGAAGAACACATACTTGGAGAGGTATTGCTTCGCAGGAATCATGTTCACGAACTCCGGATCGCCGATGCTGTCGAAGTCCCCGCCGCCCGTCATGTAGCCGGCGAAATAGAACGGGTGGTCGTCGTCCTGGCTGCGTACGACGAACGGCCCCGGCGACCGGAACGAGGCGCTCTCCCCCGAGCCGAGCGTGAGCGGAGCGCCGGCCGGCGGGGCCGGCTCGTACGTGAGCGTCGTCCCGTCGACGGCGCCGACGAGCCTCCACGGCGCGCTCTCCTCCTTCCCGTCGATCCGGTTGCGGTAGCGCACGCCGACGTACTCGCTCCCGAGCGCGCGGACGGGCGGGATCTGCTGGTGCGCGCCGTCGCAGCAGCAGGCGTCGATGTTGATGCATCCGGAGCTGCCGATGACCCCGACCGGCTTCGTCGAGAGAATGGCGCTGCCCGTGAGCTCCGCCTGCTGCTCGAAGGTCAGGGCTTGCCCCTTCATCATCGAATACGTCATCGGCACGCCCATCGGCGTCCCCACCACCGGTTGACCGTCGAGGTAGCCTTGGGCGATGGTCGCCGTGGGGCTGATCGTCACGTCCGTCCCGTCCTCGGCCGCGATGATCGTGAGCCTCGGGGGCTGCGAATTGTCGCCGAACGGCCAGGGCGCCACGGCCACGTAATTCGTGTCCCACGCCGACGTCGGGACGAGCAGCGTCGCGCTCGTGATCGCGCTCGAGCCGCCGCCATACGGATCGATGTCGTACGCCACGACGGGCGCGGAGGTCGTGATGTGGACCGCGCCGGTGGGCGCGCTGCCGGGCGCCTCGATGCCGGCCGGGCAGCTGAAGCCGCCGAGGAAGATGATCGCCACCTCGTTGGGCGGCAGCTCGCCGTTCGGGAGCGGCGCATAGGTGATCGCCTGGCCGTTGCCCGTCGGAATGCGCGCGTAGGTCGAGAGATCGATCGACGCGCCGTTGGCCTCGACAGCGAGGGTCACGGGCGACGTCCACGTGTTGACGACGTACAGGGCGAAGCACCATTGCACGGTGGTCTGCGCATAGTATTCGCAGCCCACGGTGCTCTTCGCGAGCTTCGCGGCCTCGCATGCAGGGACGCACGAGAGATCGGGGGCGCAGGCCTGATCGTCGGGGCATGTCTTCTGCACGACGCCGTTGCAATCGACGACGGAGTGGAGATCGGCCGAGCATTGGGCCCCGCACGTGCCGCCGCCGCCGCTCCCCACCGTCAACAAGTCGCCGCCGGTCCCGCCTCCTCCCCCGTGGCCGGAGTCGCTGCTGCTCGCCGAGGCGCCGCCCTCGGAGTCTCCCGGTGCGGGACGCTCTTCGACGGCGGAACAGGCGGCGATCATCGCCGCGCAGGAGAACGAGAGTGTGCTGAAGGTAGCGAGGAAGCGTGTATTCACGGGGCACCTCGTGCGAGGCGCTCGCTCGCACGGTGAGGACTCTATCAGAGCGCCGACACGGGAGGCGAATAACCCGACCCCGCGTCCGGAGCCACGACCCCGCTCCCGCTCCCGCGTGCTACACAGCCTCCCCGATGCCCGATCCCCAAGAGACCCCGTTCGACCGCCTCGGCGGCGCGTCCGCCGTCCGGACCCTCTGCGAGCGCTTCTACGATGCCATGGACCGCGACGAACCCGCGCTCGCCAAGCTGCACGAGCTCGACGAGCAAGGCCGCGTCTCCCGCCGCAGCCGCGACCGCTTCGCCCTTTTCCTCATCGGCTGGCTCGGCGGCCCGCAGGACTACATCGCGCAGAATGGCCACCCGCGCCTGCGCATGCGCCACGCCCGCGTGCCCGTCGACATCGCCATGCGGGACGCCTGGATGCGGGCCATGACGACGGCCATGGATGAGGTCGAGGTAGCGCCGGACCTCCGCGCATTCCTCCTCGGCCGCCTGGCCGACGTCGCCGATTTCATGCGCAATCAGCCAGGCTGAGCCGTCTCTCCCCTTCCCCGCTAGAACAAGACCGGCAGCGACGCGAGGCCCCGCAGGAAGGATTTGTTCCAGCGGACCTCGTCGGGCGGCACGGCGAGGCGCATCGCGGGGAACCTCCGGAAGAGCGTGTCGAAGGCGATCTGGCCTTCCACCCGCGCCAGCGGCGCGCCCACGCAGAGGTGAATGCCTTTTCCGAAGGCGACGTGCCGCTCCGCGCCCTCGCGCGTGATGTCGTACGTGTTCGGATTCGGGAAGCGCGCGGGGTCGCGGTTGGCCGCGGCGAGGCCGACCATGACGGGCTCGCCTTTCGGGATGCGGGCCCCGCCGAGGTGCACGTCTTCCTTGGCGATGCGCGCGGCGACGAAATCGACCGGGCCCCAGTAACGCAGCGTCTCCTCGACGACGCCCTTCGCGAGGCTCGGATCCGCCGTGAGCTTCGCGAGCTCCGTCGGATGCTGAAACAGCGCGAAGGCCCCGTTGCCGATCAGGTTCACCGTGGTCACGTGCCCGGCGAGGTACAGGAGAAACACCGTCGACAGCACCTCGTCCTCGCTCAGCTTGTCGCCCGCCTCCTCGGCCCGCAGGAGGTCCGAAATCATGTCCTCCACGGGGCTTTGTCGCTTCATGACGAAAAGATCCCGCAGATAGGAGATGAACTGGCGCAGCTTCGCGATCGTGTCGGAATCCATTCCACCGACGCGGCGACGGTCGGCGCGCACGAGGTTCTCCGTCCATTGCTTGACCTGCGCGCGATCCGCGAGGGGAATGCCGAGCATGTCCGAGATGACCGTGACGGGCATCGGATACGCGAAGGCCTCGATGAGGTCCATGCGGCGATCGGGCGCGCGCTCGCCCCGGGCCTCGGCGGCGCGCTCGGCGACGTCGAGCAGGTCGTCCGTGAGCTTCTGGATGCGCGGGCGCATCACCTCCATGATGCGCGGCGAGAAGCTCGGCTGGATGAGCTTGCGCAGGCGCGTGTGATCCGGGGGATCCTTGGAGAGCAGCGACTCCGAGAGCAGGCGCAGCTCCTCGATGACGGGGGGCAATTTCTCGCGTTGCTCCGGGGTCATCGCCGTGCGGCGATCGGAGGAGAAGCGGCCATCGACCAGGGCGGAGAGCACCGCGTCGTAATGCGACACGAAGAGGTGCTCGCGCGCGAGGAAGGCCTCGAGATCGGCTCCGCCTTCGTCGCCGCCCGCGGCCGTGCTCGCGTCCGTGAAGGAGACGGTGACGACGGGGCCCTCCGCCCACGCAGCCGCGTAGTCCTCGTGGGCCCGGCCCGGGTCGAGAGACAACGTCACGGTCGCCGACGCCTTTTCGGTCTCTCCGTTCGATCCGTTTTGCATGATGTCCGCTCCCCGCCGAGCGCGTGGCGCTGCCGGCGCCCTGCCATTCTAGGAGGTGCCCGCGGCGCGTCCACGCGAGGGAGGCCCTTCGTCGAAAGGAATTCGCAGGCAGGAAATCAGGGACAAGCGGGCGGACGGAGGAAGGCTTATCCCTCTCGCCGCGAGACGCGCGAGCCCCGAGCCCCGCGGTGCGCCGGCAAAGCCTCGATGATCATCGTCCCGGCTTCCTCGGCTGCGCGCGCGACGTCCTTGTCGACGAGGACTTCTCCGTCCCGCGCCGCGCCCGCGAGCTCGGTCGCCTCCTGCACCGCCGCGCCGAGGATCATGCAATGCGAATGAAAGGGCGCGCCGAAGGTCCCCACCGTCAAGAGGCCCCGCGCCACGCCGACCCGGGCGCGGACGAACGGCGCCCCGTGGCGGGCCGCGATCTCGGCGGTCTGCTCGATTTGATGAAGCGCCGCGTGCATGGAGGCGAGCTCGACCGCGCTGCGATCCTCGCCGAGCGCGCCGAACGCGAAGAGCATCTCGTCCCCGCGTGACGCGTGCATCGTGCCGGCCATGGTGAACGCCGCCGTCGCCGCGGCCTCGGAGAGCTCGTCGACGAGGACTTTGAATCGACGCGGCGGGAGGCGGTCCGCGGCCATGTCGAGCCCGGAGAAACGGAGCACGAGCGCCGTGGCGAGGCCACGCGCGGGCACGCCCCCGACGAGCTCGGCCCCCGGCGCGCCCGCCTCGCCGCGCTCCGGGCCGAAGCAACGCTCGAGCAAAAGCCTTCGCTCGGCGTCCGCGCGCTCGCCGAGCGCATGCAGGCGGAGCGCCGCGATCCGCAAGAGCCCCGCGACGAGCGCGGCGTCATACGACGAATACGCCTTGCCGTCGGAGCGCGCGCCCACGACGACCACGGACGCCGGCGCCGCCGCGGCCCCGGCCGCGCCCTCGGCAGAATCGAGCGGCAGGACCAGGAACGCATGCGCATCGAAATGGCCGAGGCGCGTGATGCGCCGGCGAATCTCGTCCACCGGCGTGCCATTCGCGGGCTCGCGGGTCGCGCCGCTGAAATCGCCGTCGACGTCCGCGCGGGGCCCGGCGAGGGAGCGCGGGCCGGTCCCGGAGCGCGGGCCCGTCATCGATTGCGAGGGCGGCGCGCCGGGGACGCGCGCCCAGTAAATGCCGCCATCGCCGCGCTCGAGGAGGCGCGTGGTGCGCGGGGAGAAGCCGCGCCGGATCGTGTCGAAGAGCAAGGTGACGACCTCGTCCTCGGAGGCGGCATTGGACACGGCGCCGGCCAGCTCGTCGAGCACGGAGGCCGCGTCGACGTGGGCGCGGCGCTCGACGAGGCGGCGGAGGCGGAGCGCGACGGGCTCCGCCGCCGCCACGACCGCGGCGACGCCCGCGACGGCGCCGAGGCCGAGGTACATGACCTCCGAGCCGGCGAACGCATAAGCGATCCCGCCGAACGAGAAGGCCGCGGCGGCGAACACGGCGCCGAGCACGACGAGCATGGCGAGGACACGGGAGACCTCGCGGAGCGCGACGTCGACGTCGAACATCTGCCGGCGCTGGATCTGGTGCGCAAACGCCGCCGGAAAGCCCGCCAAGGGGAACATCGCGACCCAGCTCAAGCCGGCCACGGAGGAGGTGTGGAGGCCGAGGCTGATCGGCACGAGCTGGAGCACGACGCACGGCAGGACGGAGAGGCCCGCGGACCACAACATGAAGCGCGCCGATTGCCGCGCGGAGAGCGTCCGGCCCCGGAAGCGCATGTAAAGAAAGGAGCCGAGCAGCGCGAGGAGCCCGAGGAGCATCATGCCGACGCCGGCCCGCGTACAGGCGTTCCCAATGGCAGGATCGGCGCCGGCGGTCCTCCACGTGACGAGCAACGCGATCGCCGGCAGATACGGGATCCAGAGGAGCCAGCGCCGCTTTTGCGTGGCGCCGAAGAGGCCGGAGAACGCGAGCGCGAGGTGGACCTCGGCCGCGCCGGTCGTCGAGCAGCCGAGGTAATAGAGCCAGGTGAACGCGCTGTCGACGAGATCGAAATCGACGGAGGCAATGAGGAAGAGGCTGACGGCGCTGGTGAAGGCCACGAGCGCCTGCACGGGTCGCAAAGTGGGCCGTTTCCAGCCGGCGACGCCGCCGACGAGGAGGAACAGGATCGCAGCGACGAGGCCCGAGGCATACTGCTTGAGCAGCGAGGCCCAGCCGAACGGCGTGACCGGCACCGCCACGTCGAACGTGCGATCGCCGCGCCGGAGGGTGTAATTCACGAGCGTACCCGGCGCGAGCCGATGCACGTATTCATGCACGTCCCTGCCGCGACGCACGGTCCTGCCATCGACGGCGAGCAGGCCGTCGTAGGGCTCGATGCCGCGCTCGATCCCAGGCCAGGTCGGCTCGACGACGGCCGAGACGAGCAGCCCCGCCTCGACCGTGAAGCCGGGGAACGTGGCGCGCGCGACCTGGGGAAACTCCGCCAGCGCGACGAGCGTGAAGAGCAAGGTCGCGAGGATCCACCCGCGCATCAAGAACGCCGCAATCCGGCCCGGCGCCGCCACGGGCGCCGGCAGAGGCTCGCTCTGGAGCGCCCGGAGATCCTCGGCCATCTCGGCCGCCGTCGAATACCGCGCATTCGGATCCTTTTCGAGCGCGCGCATCACGACGCGCCCAAGCTCGAGGGGAATGCCGAGATCAGGGCGGCGCTTCTCAGGCGCGATCGGCGCCTTGTGCGTGAGCGCATAGGAGAGCTCAGCCACGCTCGCCCCCTCGAACGGAGGCTCCCCCGTGAGCGCGCGGTACATCATGGCCCCGAGCGAATAGAGGTCGCTGCGGCGATCGATGGGTTTTCCCTTTGCCTGCTCCGGGCTCATGTAGCGAGGCGTGCCCCAGACGGCGCCCGTCTCGGTGAGCTCGGTGGATTCGTGGTCCTCGAGCTTGGCGATGCCAAAATCGAGGAGCTTGACCACGAAGTCCCCATCCTTGCCCGCAGCCCGCGCAAGGAAGACGTTCTGCGGCTTGATGTCACGGTGGACGACGCCACGGCGATGGGCGTCCGCGAGGACATCGAGGAGGTCGAGCGCGATGCGCGTAACACGCGCAGGAGCAAGCGGCGCCTCCCGCTCGATCAAGCCGCCAAGCGTCTCCCCCTCGAGGTATTCCATGACGAGGTAGAGCGCCCCGTCGTCCGTTTGTCCAAAATCGTAGATGACCGCAGCATGGGGGCTCGAGAGCTCGCGCATGATGCGCGCCTCACGGCGGAAGCGGTTCACAACCGTAAGGTTGTCCGCCATGCGGCGATGCAGGATCTTGACCGCCACGCGGATGTTTTTCCAAGCGTCGCGGGCAAGGTACACCTCACCCATGCCACCCGAGCCAAGCTTTCGCTCGAGCCGATACCGACCAGCAATGGTAGCGCCCGCGGAGACAGCAGGCCCAGGCGGCGGCGCACTCGGCCTCACACTGCGCGGCCCATCAACCTTCGTCGGGACGTCCTCGCGGCTCAGGCTCTCGTCGCGCTCCGTGTCGCCCTTCACGCAGAAGACGCTACCACGAGCGAAGCCGCTGGCGAAGAGCCGCCGCGCCGGGGCGCCGCCCCGGACCCCGCGGGGGCTATCCGCCCCTCGACCCGGACCAGGGCCAGCCCTGGACCTCCGGGCATCGACTGCGCGAAGCGCAGTCGATGCGGGGAAAGTTTTTCAAGCTGTCCGCCCCCTCTTTGCTGGGCCAGCCCTGGACCGTTTGGGGAAGAACTGCGCGATGCGCAGTTCTTCCCACAGGCCGGTGGGACCGCGGTGCCGGCGAGACTGTCATGCCGCTGTCTTGGCTTCCGTGGGTTCTCCCGCGACGAACCCATTCAACCTTTTTGCCATTGCCTTCGACGGCAATTCATGAGACAAAGCAAGCGACGCCAGCCGGTGCAGGAACACCGACCGGCGTCTCCCCACAACCCCGACCGAACCGGAGTCATGAGTATGGCTACGATACCGCTCCATCCGCCGCCGGCAAACTTTACGGCGGCGCACGCCCTGCTTGGGCGTCTTTACCTCGAACACCGCAATTTCCTGCGTCGCCTTCTTCTCGGTCAGGCCATCCCGTCCCGCGACGTGGATGACCTCGTGCAGGAGGTCTTCCTCACGGCCTGGCGCCGGCTCGACTGTCTCGTGACGCCGGAGCAGGCCCGCCCGTGGCTCCTGGTGATCGGGCTCAACCGTGCGAGCAATTATCGGAAGCTCTTGCGTCACGAGCGAGAGGTCTTCACGGGACTCGCGGAGGACTTCGCCGAGCAGGAAGACACCTCGTCACCGGAGGAGCTGCTGCACGCGACGTACGGGTTCTTCCGGCTCAAGCGATTTTTGGCGAAGATCGGCCCGCGCATCCGGGACGCGGTGATTCCGTATCTGGAGGGATGGTCGATCGCGGAGATTGCCGCGTCGCTCGGGGTCAAGGCGAAGGCTGTCTACAGCCGCCTGCGCCTCGCCCGGGAGCACTTGAAGACACTCGCGCTCGCGTGACCCCGCCCCCGCCCCCGCAGCGGCCCCCGCCCCCGCCCCCCAGGTCGAACCTCCCCCCTGGCCCCTCTCTCCCCCACCCCGTCCCCCGTTCGACCCCCAGCCGAGGCGCCCGCCCCCCTCGCCGCGCCTCACTCGAACGCCGACCCGGGACCCCCTCAGCCTCGCCACTTCCTTCTCGCTCGCGAACAAATCCGCAGCTCCCCCTCGCCGCCTCGTTCTCACACACGAACTTCGAAGCCTCCGCCCCTCGAAGGCGCCGACCCGAACCCGACGACGGCCCCATGCCGCCCTCGAACGTCGCAATGCGAACCTCGATCCAAAAGGTCGTGCCCCTCTTCCTCCCGCATGTCGACGCCGACACGAAAGGTCGTAGCCCTCTTTCCTCGCGACCCGCACCGCAAAGCAGAAGGGCCCAGCCCGCCTCGATCGCCGCTCGCGCCGCGCGCATCGAGCCCCCAGACCTCCTCGCGTGCGGGCCACGCGCGACCCAAAGCCCCCCGCGCCCTCTTTGGTCCGCGCGCGAGTTCCAAACGAAGACCCCCGCGCCCTCCTTCGCCCGGATCCACCCCGCGGCCCGCGAGCCCGCCTCCCTCCCGCGCTCGGGTCAGGGTCACGCATACGGAACCCCCGTGCCTTCCTCGTCGTGCCTCGGGCAGCACGCAACCCGCTTTGCCACCACCAGAGCCGTCGCTCGACCCTCGCTGAGCATGGGTCGCTTCTCGAAGGCGTCTCGCTGGGGCGTTGCCCCAGGCCCCACCCGGGGCTGTCCGCCCCGGGACCCGGACCAGCGCAAGCGCTGGACTCGTGGTCGATGAACTGCGCTCCGCGCAGTTCATCGAACGGCCGATGCAAGACCGCAACCGCCCCTGCCAACCAAGACAGCCGCGCCAAGGGTTCACCTGGCGACGTGGTACCAGCGACGGCCTGTGGGAAGAACTGCGCGTTGCGCAGTTCTTCCCCCAAAGGTCCAGGGCTGGCCCTGGAAAGAAGGGGCGAACAGCTTGAAAAACTTCCCCCGCATCGACTGCGCTTCGCGCAGTCGATGCCCAGAGGTCCAGGGCTGGCCCTGGAAAGAAGGGGCGAACAGCTTAAAAAAACTCTCCCCGCATCGACTGCGCTTCGCGCAGTCGATGCCCAGAGGTCCAGGGCTGGCCCTGGTCCGGGTCGAGGGGCGGATAGCCCCCGCGGGGCCCGGGGCAGCGCCCCGGCGAGGCGCCCCCTCGATGAAATCCATGCTCAGGGAGGCACGGGCCGATAGGTCTCCACGACTGGCTCGCCCGTGTTGATCCAGCGGAAACGGTCGATGAGCGTGGCGCTGTCGAGGATGGCGTCGCCCGAGTCGTAGACGGCGAAACGGACGGTGAACGTCTTGCCGCCTTGCATGGGCGCGGTGGTTGTGAGCCAGCCTGTGGCGCCGCTGCCCTGCGCCGCGTCGTATCCTGTGCCCGAGAGCTCGCCCGTGCCGAGGCTGCAAGGGTAAACCATGCCGCTGACGGCGCAGGGCGGGCCGTTCTGGCAGGTGCATACGTCCAGAAAGACGTTGTTCACGCTGATGACGTTGCCCTGGCCGTCGAAGGAGATGTTTCCGTCGGTTTGCCCCGGGGGCGTGGGGGAGAGCAGTGCGACGAAGGCGTCGTTGAATGTGGAGCAGGTGAAGGATGGGAACTCGGCCGTGTAGTAGTTGAATTCGAATGCGAAGCCGACGGTGCCGATGGGCGCGCGTAACGTCACCTCCAGCGCCACGCCGTCGTAGGGTTGGCCGGTGATGACCCCCGGGCAGGCCGGCGAGGGCTTTGGAAAACCCTCCGGCGCGGCGTGCAGATAGCCCTTGGCATAACCGCTGAATGGCGTCTGGTAACCCGCTTCGCCGGGGCGGCGGGCGGCGCCGCTGGAGAGTGCGAGCAATCGTTTTCCTGCTCGCGGGAGCACGTTTGGGCCGAAGCTGTCGAAGAGGCCGTGCCCGAGTGCGTAGGGAGCTTCGTATCCCGAGGGAATGGGGGTGCCGTCGGGGAGCACCCAGCGGGCGTCTTGCAAGCCTGCGCCGTCCGGGCCCTCGGCGAGCGTGCAAAGCTCGATGGCCTTTGCGGCGTGGAATGGATCTGCGTCGTCGAAGGCGAGGTCGTCGTCGCACGGCGAGGTCCCGGGGTCGCCGCCGCTGCTGCCGCCGGCGCTGCTGCTGCTGCTGCCGCCGTCCGGCAACGCCCCGCCTTCGCCGCCGGCGCCGCTCCCGCCGGCGCCGCTCCCGGTCGTGGAGCTCGTGGTGACGCTGTCGCTCGTGCTGCTCGTGGGATGGCCCGGATCTGGGCCGCCGCCCGCTCCCCCGCTGCCGCTGCCGCCGCCCAGCGAGACGAATTGGCCGCAGGCGGCGGCGACGATGGCGATCGCCGGCAGGAGGGAGAGCGGGGCGGGTGGTTTGCGCATGCGCGAGAGGATCACTCCATCGGGCGGAACGTGCCTACGACGCTGTCCGGCTGGGTGGTCCAGCGGAAGTGGTCGACGAGGGTGGCGCTGTCCATGATTGCGTCGCCGTTGTCGTAGGTGGTGAAGCGCAAGGTGAACACGTCGCCGCCGTTGATGGGCGCGGTGGTGGTGAGCCAGCCGGTGGCGCCATTGTTCTCGAACCCGGTGTCCAGGAGCTGCCCCGCGCCGAGCCCGCAGGTGGGCTGGTTGCAGACGTCGAGGAAGACGTTGTTCACGCTGATGATGTTGCCCAGGTTGTCGAAGGAGATGTTGCCGTCGCTTTGCCCCGCGGGCGTCGGCGAGAGCAAGGCGACGAAGGAGTCGTTGAAGGTCGAGCAGGTGAAGGACGGGAACTCGGCCGTGTAGTAGTTGAAGTCGAAGGCGAAGCCGAGCGCGTTGTTCGGGGCGCGGAGCGTGACTTCGAGAGCGACGCCGTCGTAGGGCTGGCCCGAGACGACCCCGGGGCAGGCCGGCGAGGGCTTGGGGAAGCCGTCCGGCGCGGCGTGCGTGTAGCCCTTGGCGAAGCCTCCGCTCGGGGACGTGTAGTTCGCATCGTTCGGGCGGCGGGCGGCGCCGTTGGAGAGGCCGAGGATGCGGTCGCCTTTGCGCGGGGGCACGTTGGGGCCGAAGGTGTCGTAGATGCCGTGGCCGAGGGCGTAGTTCGCCTCGTAGCCCGCCGGGATGGCCGAGCCGTCGGGGAGCGTCCACTTGGCTTCGATGAGGCCCCAGGCGTTGGGGCCATCCGCGGTCTTGCAGATCTCGATCGCCTTGGCCGCGTTGTACGGATCCGCGTCGTCGAGGGCGAGGTTGTCGTCGCATTTCGGGGGGCCGAAGTCGTCGACCGGCACGCCGCCCGAGCCGCCGGTGCCGCTTCCACCTGCGCCGCCTGTGCCGCCTGTCGCGCCGCTGCCGCCTGTGCCGCCTGTCGCGCCGCTTCCGCCGGTGCCCGGGGTGCCGGAGCTGCTGCTGCTCGAGGTGTCGGGGTCGGGGGCCGCGCCGGTGCCGCCGTCGCCGTCGTCGCCGCCGCCCGCGGTGACGGAGCCGCTGCATGCAGCGAGGACGAGCAGGGACGCAAGCGAGAGCGACACGGTGGAAAGCGCCAATCGATTGTGCATGGGGGGTCTCCTATGCCAGGGGGTCAAGAGAGGGCCGACGCTACCGATGGCCGGTGGGGATCGAATCGATCACGGAATCGACACGCCACCGGCGAGAGGGCGGAGACGCTCGGCGTAGGGGCTCTGGGGGTGGGCTTCGAGGAAGCGGCGGGCGCGATCGGCGGCGGAGGCGTCGCCGGCGCGGGAGAGCGCTTCGATGCGGAGGACCTCGGCTTCCAGGGCGAGGTGGCCACGGGGGAAACGCGCGGCGTAGTCGTCGAGCGCGCCGAGGGCGCGGGGGCCGTCCCCGGATGCGAGCGCCTCCCGCGCGATGCGGAGGGCCTGGAGCTCCGCGGCGAGGCGCGCGGCGCGGTCGGCCGAAGCGGCCGGCGCGGGGGCCGCGGGGGCGCGTTTTCCTTTGGGCGGGGATGTTGCCTCGGCGGGAGCGCTCTCCGCGGGCGGACGTGGGGTTTTGGCCGGCGCCTCGACGGCCTCGGGAGGGGTCGGGGGGGATGCTGCGGCGACCGGGAACGGGCGCTCCCGCAAGGCGTCTGCGAATCGGTTCGCTGCGATGGGGACATCGCCCTCGCCTCCCGCCGCGCCGACCGCGATCCCGATTCCGATCGCGGAGGCGCCGATCGTGAGCGCGAGCCATTTCGCCAGGGCGCCCTGAAGAAAACCCTTCGTCGTCCCGGCCGAGGCCGCCTTCGTCGCGGCGATCGCGCCGAGCCCTGCGGCGGCGCCGATCAGCGCGGCCTTGCGCTCGCGGGCGCGCTTGTCGTCGAGCGTGCGGGCCGCGCGCAAGAGCTCCGCCCCCAGGTCGTCTCCGTCGACGAGTCGCTCGGGATCCGTCATCGAATGCTCCGTTTCTTGCGCGCCTGGAGCCGCGTGAGCTCTTCCTGGAAGAGCTCGCGGCCGCGGCGCAGGCGGGACGCCGCCGTCCCGAGCGGGATCCCGAGCAGACTCGCGATCTCCGGGACCCTCATCTCTTCGAGCTCGAACAGGACGAAGACCGCGCGCACGTCGAGCGGCAACGTCTCCAGCACCTCGTCCAGCATCGCCCGGGCCCGCCGCTGCGCGAGCAGCTCCTCGGCGTCAGGCCCGGTGTCCGGCGGCTCGAGCGCGGGCCCCGCGGATGCGTCCTCCGAGAGCGAGACCTCGCCCCGCCGCCGCAGGGTCCGCCGGACCTGCATGGCCACGCGCATCGCCGTCCCGAACAGGAAGGCCCGCTCGCTGCCGGCGGCGATCTCGTCGAGCCTCCGGCTGAGCACGATGAAGACCTGCTGCGCGGCGTCGTCCACGTCGGCGTCCGGCACGCCGAGGCGGCGCACCGAGCGCCAGACGAACTCGAAGTGCTCGTCGCGGATCGCCCGGAAGCGCGCCGCGGCCTCTCCCTCGACCGGGGCGACCGAGGGCGGCGACGAAAGGGACCAATCGACCCCCTCGCCGCCGTCCTGCGTGGTCCCCAGGGTCGTCATCGTCCCCCGGATGTCGCGGGCGCCGCGTTTCGATCACGAAATCGTCTCACGCCCCCTCGTTCACCAGAACACCCACCCCGCGCCGATCGCGCCGAAGCCTCCGAGGGCGGGCGTCGCGTGGAGGACGCGGCGGGGGTCCTCGAAGCCGAAGAGCTCGCGGACGAGCGGCACGACGAGCCCGGCCTCGGCTTCGAGCGAGAGGTACGGCAGGGGCCGGGCCTGGAGCCGGCCCGCGGCGGTCAAGGCGAGCCAGGGCCGCGTCGCCTGCTGGGGGTTGACGACGGAGAGGCCCTGGCCCTGGAGGGCGCCGACGTCGAGGCCGGCGCAGGGGCGCGCGGCGAGCGGTCCCACGACCCAGGCGAACGGGCACCCGGAGAGGCGGGCGGCGATCCAGCGGAAGCGGGCGGCGCCGCCGTCGGTCTCGGTGGTGGGGCTCTGGGCGACGGCGAGGCCGAGGCGGAAGGCCGGCGCGAGGCCTGCGTGCCCCCAGGAAGCCCGCTCGGCGAAGAGGACGAGGCCCCAGGCGGGATCCGGGGAGAGGGCGCTCCAGACGGCCCCCTGCGCGCCGACCTGAACGTGGTGCACGGCACGCGGAGGCGGTGGCGGAGGCGGTGGCGGCGGCGGTGGCGGCGGCGGTGGCGGCGGTGGCGGCGGCGGTGGCGGCGGTGGCGGCGGTGGCGGTGGCGGCGGCGGTGGCGGTGGTGGCTCCAGGGGCTGGTTGAGCCCTCCCTCGATGGCCAGCGCCGTCACCAGGGAAAGCGCCCCCATCACCTCCTCGCAGCTCTCGCCCGACACCTCGCGCAGCGAGCTTTCCCCTCCGGGCACCTCGATCCGGAGCTCCCCGCGCAGCCGCCCTCCGTTCTCCTCGAACAGGCTCGCCGTCAGCGTCCGCGCCACCTCCCCCTCCTTGGCCACGCGCAGGTCCGGCACCTCCGCCCGCACGGCCGCGAGGAACTCCTCGGCGCCGGGGCAACGGGCGGGGGCGGTGTAGACGAGCCGGACCGGTGCGAGCTCGCCCGCGGAGGCCCGCGTCGCGAAGAGCAGCGCGGCGAGGGCCCCGGCTCGCGCGAGCCGTCGCGGCGCTCGGTCAGGACGCGCGCCGCTCATCGCCGAGGGCCGGCTCTTGCAGGTACCGCGTCTCCGGGTTCTCGCGACGCCAGAGGACGGTGTCCATGAAGTAGTGGTGGATGTTCACGAGCGCATAAAGCGCCGCGAAATACGGCGTGGGGCCGAGGTCCTCGGGCATGAGCTTGCCGCGCGGCGCGAGCGCCTCGTCGAGCGCCGTGGGCGCGCCGTGGAAGAGCAGCCAGCCGAGCCCGAGGGCGCTCACGGCGAGGATGCCGAGGCGCGTCCGCGCCGAGCGCTCGAACCAGGGCGGCCCCTCGCGCTCCCGCGCCTCGTTTCCCTTCATGAGCCACACGAAATACAGGTATTGCACCGAGTGCAGCGCCGGAAGGACGTACCGCACGAGCGGGTCGCTGCTCGAGTAGATCGACCACGACCAGATGCTGCACAAGAGCGCGGTGAGCGGGGTCAGAATCGGCAGACGCCCCTCGCGCCGCCACTTCTGGAAAAGGACCCACGCGAGCGGCAGCGCCGTCGATAAAAACACGACGTGCGTGAGGTGCTCGAGCCACGCTGGGTGCGCGAGCGTGGTGTAGACGACGCCCTTTTCCTCGACCTCGCGGCCCGGGTCGGCCGGGCTCGCCCAGGCGTAGGCCCAGCCGGAAAAGCAGTGCGCGAGGACCACGAGCCGCTCGCGCGGAGCGAAACGGACCCCGCGCCGCGCCGCGAGCACGGTGAAGACGCCGAACCCTTGCTTCACGTAGTGCCAGCCGACCAGGAAAAACATCAGCCGCACGAGCAAGCTCAACGTGAACGCCGATCGCGTGGCGAGCCCCACGATCGCGACGCCGCCGAGGACGAGCGGGACCACGAAGCCCGCGACGAGGTATCGAAGCCGCTGGGCCCCACGAAAGGCGCCGCCGAACGCGCGGGCCTTCGCGTCCTTGTAAAACAGGACGTACGTGACCGCGAAGTGCGGGTCGTTGATGACGAACGCCGCGTGGAACATGAGGAAGCCCACCGCATATTCCGCGGGGTCGAGGCCGAAGGCGCGCCGAACCAGAAAGGAGAGCGGAAACAGGAACGGCGTCAGGCCTCCCACGAGGAAAAACTCGACCAGGTGGCGTGAAACGCCTCGGGTGCGCGACGGCGCGAGGGGTCGCGACGGAGCCATGGGCACGCTGGTCATGGACCCGACGCTACCATCCCTTGCGCCCGCCTGGACCCCGCATGAACGGGCGCTTCGCAGTTGACGGGTCCGGGGGAGTTTGGTTGCCTCGTCCTCTTGGAGCGCCATTCACCATGAGCGATCGCGAAAGCGGCTACCTCGCCTTCCTTTCGAGCCAGGGGCAGGAGCTCTGCGGCGCGATTTCCAGGGACGCAGCGACGGACATCCCGTTCCTCGGCAAGGCGGGGGCGCCCGAGGCCGCGGCGTGGGTCGAGAAGGTCGTGACGAGCGCGATCCGCGTGCTCGCCGGGGAGGCGGAAACCGAGACGCTCGTCGCCCATTTCGTCGATCTCGCGACGCGGGGCGCCGCGCCCGAGGAGGTCGTCCGCGCGGTCAGCCTCTGCCGACGGCATGGGCTTGCCGTCTCGCTCCGCGCCCTGCCCGAGGTGGCGGGCGCGGCCGAGGGGATCCTGCGCCTCTCTGCGTGCTTCGACGCGGCCGCCGAGGCCCTCGGCCGGCACTACGCCAAGGTCGCCGAGGCGCGATGCCGGGACGGATCGGCGCGCTTCCGCAGCCTCGTCGGCGCGATCGGCAACGTCATCGTGATCGTCGACGAGGACGGCCGCATTTCCGACTGGAATGGCGAAGCCGAGCGAATTTACGGTTACTCCCGGGACGAGGCGCTCGGCAAGGACTACGTCGAGACGTTCCTGCCGCCCGAGGTCCGCGCGGTAATCCGCGCCGACATGCGCAAGGTCCTCGCGGGCGAGCCCTCGCGGAGCTACGAAAACCCCGTCCTCGCGCGGGACGGGAGCATCCGGCTCATCGAGTGGAACGTCGATCGCGTGCTCGACGGCGAGGGCCGCCCCGTGGCCATCGTGGCGAGCGGCTACGACGTCACCGAGCACCGGCAGAACCGTGACCGGCTCGAACGGAGCCGGGCCGAGGTCCAGGCGATCCTCGACAACGCGCCCATCGTGGTCTTCGTCAAGGACCTCGAGGGCCGCTTCACGTTCGCCAATCGCGAATTCGACGCGCTCTTCGACTTCTCCCGCGGGTGGATCGTCGGCAAGTTCGACGGGGATTTCCTCCCGCCCGAGGCCGTAAAGCAGAATCGTGACAACGACCGGGATGCGCTCGCGGCGGGGCGCGCGCTCCAGAGCGAGGAGACCATCCCGGGCAAGGACGGCATTCACGTCTACATGGTCTCGAAGTTCCCGCTCTTCGACCCTGGCGGGGCCCCGTACGGGGTCTGCGGGATCGCGCTCGACATCACCACCCGCAAGCGCGCCGAGGAGGAGCGGGCGCAGCTCTCCCAGCAGATCATCGACGCGCAACACGCGGCGCTGCGCGCGCTCTCGACGCCGCTCCTGCCGATCGCGAGCGGGGTCGTGCTCATGCCGCTCGTCGGGGCCATCGACGCGGCGCGGGCCGCGCTCGTGCTGGAGACGCTGCTCGACGGCGTGGGCCTCCATCGGGCCGAGGTCGCGATCCTCGACATCACGGGCTTGCGGGACGTCGACACCGAGGTCGCGACGGGCCTCGTGCAGGCGGCGCAGGCGGCGGCGCTGCTCGGGGCGGAGGTCGTGCTCACGGGCGTGCGGCCGGCGGCGGCGCGCACGCTCATCGAGCTCGGCGTCGACATGCGCGGGATCAAGACGCTGAGCAGCCTTCAGCAGGGCGTGACGCACGCGATCACGCGATCTCGCGGCCGCGCCCGCTGAGTCAGCCGCGCGGCGAGGCGAGCCACTTCCTCCAGGCCGCATAGTCGCGCCCGCCGAAATCCTTTCCGCTCACCTTCTTCAGGATCTTGTACGCAAAGTCGTGGTTGTTCGGCTGCTCGAGCTCGAGCAGCGCGATCAGCGTGGGGCCGGCCTCCTTGATCACCTGCGCGTAGAGCTTCGCGCCGTCCGGCCGATCGACGAGGCCCCAGGTCACGGCGGCGGCCTTGTTGCGGTCGCTCATCGTGGGCCCGTTCAGGTTCTTCAGCACCGGCGTCAGCGGCACGGCCACGTCGTGGTGGAACATGGCCACGTTCACGAGCACGCGCGTCGCGTTGTTGCGGACGAGCGTGTCGGGATCGTCGAGCAGCGGCAGCATCAGGCCGACGAGCTTCTTGCCGTCCTTGATGTGGGCGAGCAGGAACGCCGCGGCGGCGCGATCCTTCGGATCCTTGTCCTCCTTCAGGATCTTGACGAGTTTGTCCTCGTTCGGCGGCACGTCCTTCACGAACTTCTCGCCATAGGGTGCGAGCTTTTCGTGCACGTACCCGCCCATGCAGTGGAATGCGGGGCACGCGACGCGTTCGGGGCCGATTTGCTTCTCGCGCATCATGCGGAAGAACGTGGACTCGTATTCCTTCCACGCCGCGAGCAGGCCCGCCGGATCCTCGAAATCGCCCTTGGGCTCGGGGCCGAACGTGAGGCGCTTCTTCAGGTCCTTGCGCTCGACCACGTCCACCGTCACGTAGCCCTGCGGCACGTCGCCCATGTTGTAATAGGTGACCGGCGAGAGCGTGACCCAGCCGATGTCCTTGTGCTCGGCGAGGATGCCGTCGACCATCTCCTTCTTGAGCTTCTCCGCGAGCGCGTCGTCCTCGGTGTCGAACCAGCGCTGGAAGGTCTCGCCGAATCGCGTCCGCACCCAGGCGCCGTCGAACTTCTTCGTGCCGTAGACGTCGACGCCCTTGAGCACGGGCGCGGGCGCCGGAGGCGGGGCCGGCGGCGCGGGGGCGGCGGCCGAGGCCGTGGGCGCTGCGGTTACCGACAGGGCCGGCGCGGGCGCGGGCGTCGCGGCGGGT
>NZ_JARZHH010000095.1 GCF_029946515.1 Polyangium sp. 6x1 | reverse complement strand
CGCCTCCGCCGCCCGCCGAGGCGCCCGCGGGCAGCGCTCCGCCCGCCGAGGCCTCGGCACCCGAGGGGCCGGCCGACGCGCCGCGACCCGACCCGACCCACGCCCGGCCGCCTCGCCCGCCCCGAGACCCCGGCCGGGTAGGCTCGTCCGCCCCCTCGCCCTTCCCGCCGATGGGTTCCCCTTCGGAGCCGCCTCCCGCCGAGCCCCCGCCCTACGCAATGCCCTTCCTATTGCGCCCGGTGACGGCTGGCAATCTGGTGGGCATTGACGTGTCGCTTGCGTTCGCCAGGTCGACCACGACGATCCCGATCTCGTGGCGGTTCCACAAAGAGATCATCCCCGGCCTGGCCGCTGTTCTGCGATGGTCGATCGTCCACGATGTGACCGTACGCGGTACGTCGTTCGTGAACCCCATCCTCGGGGCCCTGTACTCGATTCCGCTCGATCGGAAGCGCTGGACGCTCGGCCTTTTCGGGGGGACGACGCTCCCGATTGGCACCGGGCGTGCTGGCGATACCTCGACGGTCGCGGCAAATCTCGCCGGCCGGCCGGCACGCGCCGCGATGGATAACGCGATGTTCGACGTCGACTTCATCGCGCCCATGCTCGGCGCGGGGATCGCCTACGTCACGGACCGGATCACCGCGCAGATGGAGCTGACGCTCGGCGAGCATGTCCGCGTTCGAGGCGCAGCCGACGGGGACAAGGCGCGGACCAACCTCACGGCCGCGGGGCACTTCGCGTTTTTTCCGATTCGCGAACTCTCGATCGGTGCCGAGGTTCGTTATCAGGCGTGGCTGGTCAATGGCTCGGTGGAGATCGGCAACGAGCCCGCCGCGGTCGACAACTGGACGATCGGCGTAGGGCCCCGCGGAAACTTCAGGCTCGGGCAGCGTGACGTATGGGTTCGGCCCGCGATCTCGTTCTCGATGAGCCTGGACGCGCCCAACGGGTTCGCAGGGGAGCAGTACAAGATCGTGCAGGTCGACGTTCCGATCGTCTTCTGACGCGATCGGCCCTTCCCGCCGGGGACGTCCGTGGGCTACCCTCCCGCCTCCGCCATGGACGTCGCCGCCTTCGTCGAAAAGTGGAGCGCCTCCGGCGCCTCTGAGCGCGCCAACAAGGACCTCTTCCTCGCGGAGCTCTGCGACGTGCTAGGCGTGCCCCGGCCTGAGCCGGCCACGGGAGACCCCGCCCGCGATCGCTACGTGTTCGAGAAGCCGATCCCGATGACGCAGGAGGGCGGCAAGGTCACGACGAAGCGCGCGGACCTCTACAAGCATGGCTGCTTCCTCCTCGAAGCGAAGCAGGCCGCCGCGGCCGGGGCGAAGAAGAGCGGCAAGACGCAGCGCGGGACGGACTCCTGGGACCTCGCGATGGTCGACGCGCGCGGGCAGGCCCTCGGCTACGTGAGCGCGCTCGACGAGCCGCCGCCGTTCCTCATCGTCTGCGACATCGGGTACGTGTTCGAGCTTTACGCCGACTTCGACGGCACGCGGCGCTGGCCAGCGTTCCCGAACGCGCAGAACCGGCGGATCTACCTCCGGGACCTCGCGAAGCACATCGACACCCTGCGCGCAGTCTTCACGGATCCGCTCTCCCTCGACCCCTCCCGCCGGGCCGAGCGGGTGACGCGTGAGGTCGCCGCCCAGCTCGCGGAGCTCGCGAAGAAGCTGGAGGCCGAGAAGAACCCGCCCGAGGCCGTAGCCAAGTTCCTCATGCGCTGCATCTTTACGATGTTCGCCGAGGACGTAGCGCTCCTCCCGTCGCGGCTCTTCACGGAAGGCCTGGAACACCACTGGATCACGAACCCGCGCTCCTTCCCTTCGGCCATCGAAGGGCTCTGGAGCGCGATGAACGAAGGCACCTCGTTCTCCTATTTCGGCAAGCTCCTCCGGTTCAACGGCGGGCTCTTCAAGCAGCCGACGGGCCTCTCGCTCTCGAAGGAATCACTCGCGCTCTTGCTGGAGGCCGCGCGGCGCGATTGGTCCGAGGTCGATCCGGCCATCTTCGGGACGCTCCTTGAGCGCGCCTTGAACCCGAAGGAGCGGCACAAGCTCGGGGCCCATTATACGCCCCGCGCCTACGTCGAGCGGCTGATTCGCCCGACGATCGAAGAGCCCCTGCGCGAAGAATGGGAGAACGTGCAGACTGCGGCGCGGAAGCTGTACCAGAGCGGCAAGGAGAAGGATGCCCGCGAAGCCGTGCGCGCCTATCACGCGAAGCTTACCCAAACGCGCGTCCTCGATCCGGCTTGCGGCTCGGGTAACTTCCTTTACGTGACCCTCGACCTCTTCAAGCAGATCGAGAGCGAGGTTCTTGCCCTGCTCCACGACCTCGGCGAGCGACAGGAGCTCTTGCACGCGGAGGGGATACGCGTGACGCCCGGGCAGTTCCTCGGGATTGAGGTGAAGCCATGGGCAAAGGAGATCGCGGAGCTCGTCCTCTGGATCGGTTACCTCCAATGGCATTTCCGGACCTACGGCCGGTTGACGCCGCCGCCGGAGCCCGTTCTCCAGGACTTCCGGAACATTGAATGCCGGGATGCGGTGCTCGTGTGGGATCGGGAAGAGCTCGTCCGAGACGAGAAGGGCAAGCCCGTGACGCGGTGGGACGGGGAGACGATGAAGAAACACCCTGTCACGGGGGAGATGGTGCCCGACGAGAAGGCGACCGTACCGGTTTTCCGGTACGTCAGCCCGCGCCAGGCGGAGTGGCCGCCGGCCGACTTCATTGTTGGGAATCCGCCTTTTCTTGGGAAGCTGCGGATCGTCTCGCACTTGGGCAGTGGATACGCCGATGCGTTGCGGGACTCCTACCGGGGTGCCGTGCCCGATAGCGGCGACTTTGTGATGTATTGGTGGCACCTGGCAGCGCGCTACGTTGCTAGCGGCAAGAGCCGCCGATTCGGGTTCGTTACGACCAACAGCATTACACAGATATTCAACCGCCGGGTTGTGTCTTCCGCCTTGGACGGGGAACCCCCGATCCATCTGACCTTCGCGATCCCCGATCATCCATGGGTTGACACGGAAAACGGTGCATCGGTCCGGATCGCAATGACTGTTGGAGCGCCCGGACATGGGGAAGGCGTACTCGCGGTGGTCGTCAAGGAGGGTGAGGACGCTGGGCACGATGGCGCCGTCCCGGTCACGGTCGAGCCACGCCAGGGAATCATCCACGATAACCTCGCCGTCGGTGCCAATGTTAGCGCGGCCCGGCCATTGCAGGCGAACAGTAATCTGACAAGCGCCGGGGTAATGCTGGGCGGTCGTGGATTCGTGCTGCTTTCCGATGACACTGTCGAGGGGCCGCCGATCGTCGTTAAGCCCATCCGCAACGGAAACGACGTGCTCCAGCGGTCTCGTACTGCTCGCGTCATCGACTTTTACGGCTACTCGGTGGACGGGGCGCGAACCATCGCAGCTCAGGCATTCCAGCGCGTGCTCGATCGCGTGAAGCCCGAGCGTGAAACGAATCCTCGGAAAAGCCGGCGTGAGCGGTGGTGGCTTTTCTCCGAGCCAATGCCACATCTTCGCCGCATCATCGCGGGGTTGCCTCGGTACATAGGAACCCCCGAGACCTCGAAGCATCGTGTCTTCGTCTTCGTGGAAGGCTCTGTTTTACCGGAACATCCCCTTCTCGCGATAGGCTTGAGCGACGCGGCATCGCTCGGCGTCCTGTCGAGTCGGATCCACGTGACGTGGTCCGTGTCGGCCGGGGGCCGACTTGGTGTTGGCAATGACCCCCGATACAATAAAACCAAGTGCTTTGAGCCATTCCCGTTCCCGGTTGTCGAGCCAGGGCAGAGGGAACGCATCGGAAAGCTTGGAGAGCAACTTGACGCCCACCGGAAGAAGCAGCAGGCCGCCCACGGGGAGTTGACGATTACCGGAATGTACAACGTGCTAGAAAAGCTGCGGCGTGGCGAAAGGCTAACGGACAAAGAGCTCGTGATCCACGAGAAAGGGCTCGTCTCTGTTCTGAAGCAGATCCACGACGACCTCGACGCGGCCGTTTTCGAGGCCTACGGCTGGCCCTCCGACCTCACCGCCGAGCAGATCCTCGAGAAGCTCGTCGCCCTGAACGCTGAGCGGGTCGCCGAGGAAGCGCGCGGGATCGTTCGTTGGCTCCGCCCCGAGTTCCAGAACCCGACCGGTGCGCAGGCCGCCACGCAGACCACGATCGCCACCGTCGAAGAGGCGCCCGACGACGAGGAAGCGCCGGCCGCTGAGGCCCCGAAGGCGAAGCTCTGGCCGAAGAAGCTCCCCGAGCAGATCGCCGCGGTCCGAGATCGCCTCGGCACGCTCCGCGGTGCGTTCACTGCGGACGACGTTGCCGCCGGCTTCAAGGGCGCGAAGAGGGTCGACGTGGCTGATCTGCTGGATGGTCTCGCCGCCGTTGGCGTCGTCGTCTCGGTCGAGCGCGGGGAGCGGTGGAAGATCGCGCGACGACGCGCGGCATCCTGATCCCTGCGACCGCGCCCGGCAGGACGTTCCAGGTTTGGCTTGACGAAACCCCCTCCGCCGCCTAGGTTTGTCGCCGGGTCTCCCAACCCGGAGACCGGCGCGGGCTCGCGGTTGGTTGGCCAGGATCACGGGACCGCGCCGGTCTTCTTCTCAGGCGTGCGGCGGCATCGTCTGGTCACTCGTCATCATCGCCCGCGAGTTCGTAGCGGATCGCATGCGCGTGTCCGCAGTGCGCGCAGATGACCGCGTCGCCCTCGACCAGGGCGCGGCGCGGCTCCTCGATGTCCTCGTCGCGGCTGCCGTTCAGGTCATGCCCGCACGAGTCGCACGGCTCGACGCCCCATCCGCCGAATCGGCCCGGGTAGGGGGCGAGCTTGAAGATCCCCGCCTCGGCCTTGCTGGGCACAAGCTGCCCGTCCCCTTCGACCGTCACCACCCACGCGCCCGCGTACCTGGGGAGCTTGCGGAGCTCGCCGGCCTCGGCGCTGACCTTCTGCCCGCCGTCGAGCTCCACGAGGTAGCTGGGCCGCCGTAGGCCGGGCACGCGCTTCGCCGCGCGGACGAACCCGCCCGAGGGAAACCGCTCGGGCGTCCCCAGGACGAGCACGCGCTGGCCGGCCTTGTAGGTCGTCGCTCGCGTCACGCCATCGCCCCGGCCTAGCCGGCCCGCTTCTTCCCGTGCCTTGCCTTGCACGCGCACGTGGTCGACGAGGGCCGCGCGGCTGCCGCGAGGCGCGTCCGGCAGCGCTCGAGGGCCGCCCGCAACGCCTGCCGCCCGATGCCGTCCGCCTTGCGGCCTCCCGGCCCGAGCACGCGCGGCGGCGAGCTCGCCGCCGCGCGCGTGGCCCGCTTTGTGGCTTGCTTGGCGATCGCCACCTGCGCGGCCGTCGTGCGCGGCTCGGGCCTCCGCGCGAAGAGCTCCAGCGTGCCACCGCCGAATCCGGGGTAAGGCCGTGCGCCGATCTGCGGTGCCATGTCCTGCGCGGCGAACATGGAGATAGTCCGCTCCGCCGCCGAAGGTTTCCCGCTACCCGTGCGTTTGCTCATTGCCTGCGCTCCTGCCTCTCGGTGTCCATTCGCTCCTCCTACGCCTGCAACTGACGGCACAGCACCGCGGCCCCCTCGCGGATCGCGAGGAGCAGCCCGAGGGCCAGCGTCAGCAGGCCCGACGCGGGAGGCTTCGCGGGCCCTGCCGCCTGGACGCCAGGCGGCGTGGGGGGATCCGGCGGAGGCCGGAACGCGCTGGCGGTCATCCGTCCCGCGACGATGGCCGCAATCCATCCCGCCGCGGCCGTCCCGTCGAGGACCCGCGCCCAGGCGAGCGCCACGAGCCCGAGGATGGCGACGACATCCACCACGACGCCGGACCACGGCCGATGGTATCCGCCGCCGTGCAGTTGCTCTTGCATTGTTTTCCTCTGCCTTTCCATGGGGTCGCTCAGAACGGGATCGCCGCCTCGATCCGTTGCCCCGCGTCTCGCGCTGCCGCCTCAGCGGCATCGAGCGCGTTTTTCGCTCTGGCTACACGCGCCTGCCATTCGCTATTGGTTTCGTTACTGCGCGCTCCATCCGCGGCTTTCGCGTGTGCCGCCGCGGCCCGGCGCATCTTGGCTACCGCGTTGGCCTCCTCCTGCTTGAGTTCGTCCCAGCTCTTGGGCGCGGCCGTCGCCCTTGGCGCGGTTTTCGTCCCGGGCGCGGCCTTGCGCTTCGGCGTGGCCTTGCTCTTCGAGGCGGCCTTACCCTTCGGCGGCGCCTTCGCCCTGGGCGCCGCTTTCGCCGTAGCGGCCGCGCGTTGTGCCCGGAAACCCGTCCGCTTCTCGCTCTTCGGCGGGGGATTCTCGTCGAGGGACGCGTAATAGGCCTCCTCAGCGAGCTTTTCGTAAAGGCGATCCTGCTCTTTCGCGGTCGGCTCCTTCTTGGCCCGCCACTCCTCGAAGTTGGGGCTCTTGTCGCCGCCCGAAACGTAGGCGATCTCCATGCACGCCTCGTAGGGCGCCTTCCGGCCCTTCGCTTCCTTGACGATGCCGAGAAGTCGCGGCCAATTGTCGGAGCAGAAGCCCCGGATCTCGTCCGGCACGTTCCCAAGCTGCTCCTGCCGATACTCGGCGGCACGCTCGCCGGGGGACACGCGGCGCCGCCCGGACGTCGAGCCGCGCGGCTTCCACTCGGGCCGGACCTCGCGCCAGCGGTCTTCGGCCGCGGCAAGCTCCTTGATCGCCCCCTTGATCTTCTCCTCGCCGTCCTTGCGAAGGGTGGCTTTCGTCGCGGCGCACGTGCGCGCCTGGTCGCGCGAGGCCGCCAGCGCGGCCGCCTTGATATTGTTGGCGTTCGCGCGGGCCAGCTTGCCGAGACGTGCGCAGTCCTTCCGCGCATCCCCGGGGCGGAGGGGCGAGAGTTCCTTGCGCCTCTTGCAGTCGGCGGCCGCTTCGTCGAGGACGTTGCGAGCTTGGCTCCGCGCCTTGAGCGTGGCCACCCGTGCCGCCGCGCTGTTGGCCTTGCATTGCATCATGGCCTCCTGGATCTGACCGTTGATGCTGCGGACCGTGTCATGGACGAGCTTGTTCGCGCCCTTGAGCCTTTCCCGGGCCTCCTTCCGCCAGGCGCGGTTATTCTCCTCCGCCGCGCTCAGTTTCTTTTGCCTGCGTCGTGCCATCGTGACCGTTCTCCCCTGTCGACTTGCTGGCGTGCGCGCCTCGCGCGTCCGGGCTGCCTGCACCTCGCGTTCCGGTTGTTTTTCCCGATGCGTCGGCGTCCGCTCCGCTGGACGTTCTTCCTCGCACCGCGGGGCCCCGCGGCCCCAATCGTTCCGGCGTTGCTCGCGCTCCCAACGGGCCCTTGACGCTTCCTCGCGACCCACCGCGGCGGTGAAACTCGGCGCGATCCCGTCCACCGCGGGCGCGATTCCGTCGTCGCGGATCGTCCACCCCTTGTGGCGCAAGGCCGTGGCCTTGTAGGTCAGTTTTCCCGTGTCTCGGATGCGCTTGTTGTAGAAGGCCTCGGCCTCAGGACGGCCGCCAGCTTCGAAGAGCACGCGCCACGGCGCGCCCGCGCGGCCGCTATGCCCGTAGACGAGCCAAGCGTCCTGGCGCCGGTCCACCATGTCGGCGATCGCGGCCTCGAAACCTGGATCGTCGGGATGAGGGAGGAAACGCGGTTTCGGCGTGTGATTGCGTAGCCACGCAATCCGCCGCCCGACGCCTCGGATCCCTCGAAGAGGTTCTTCCGGCCTCGGCATGTTATGCCAATGCGCCCCGTGGCGGAGCGCGTCCGCGTAGACCTCGCCGGCCAGGAGCACGAGCACCGGAAGGGGCCCGCCGTGATACCTCGGCAGGAGCTCGCCGACCGTACGCGCCCCCCAATCCTCGCGCTCGACCTTCCGAAGGCCGCGGAGGCTCCGATCGTACGGCTCGAGGACCTGATGCGGCTCGACGAGCCCATGGAAGGCCGACACGATGAAGACCGCGTCGCACGTCGCCTCGGCGTACGCGTAGGCCGCACGGAACAGCGGCGAGGTGTAGAAATCCTTCGCCGGGGCGGCCTTGTCGCCCTTGAGCGCCGAGCACCCCACGAGCGCGACGCGCGGGGCGCCCGGCTGCTTCTCCGTGAACATGGGCCGCCTACCTGCCGCCGAAACGCGGCGGGACGTTCACCCAGCGCCAGCGGCCACCATCGAAGCGCCATTCTCGCGGCACGCCGAACGTCCACGGATCCGAGGCTCGCTGAGCGTCATTCCAGCGCTCTGTGTGCTTCCGAGCCTCGCCGCGGCCTGGCGTGAAGATGCTCGCGAGCCGCGCGCCGAGCTCGTCCCCGATGCCCAGCCGCTTCATAAGCCCAAGCTTCACGCGCGCAGCGCGCGAGAGGTACGGGTGCAGCATGGGATGCGAGGGCGGAATCGCCCCGAGCGGAGCGAAGCGCCGATAATGCGCACGCACGTGCGCCGAGGAGCGTGAGTCCGGGGCGTCCTTCCGATGCGCGAGCGCGATCCCGACGGCCGCCGTTTCGAGCGCGAGCCCCGCCGCGAGGAGGGCGACGCCTCGGCCGCCGTCATCCTCGCGCTCCTGGTCCTCCTCGTGATTGTTAGCCACCCTGGTCTCCGTTCGCAGCTATGCCGCGGCGATTGCGGCTACGGCTGCGGCCTTGTCCACGGCTCTCTTGCCGAGCCATCCGACGTAAACCACGCCCACGCCCACGCCGGCCCATACCCACCACGGGATCAGCGTGGCCGTGTCCTCCACGAGCTCCGCCGTTTCCTTGGCGATGTCCTTTGCAATCGTACCGACTACATGCGCGCCCTCGTTGATGGCGGTCGCGGCCTCGAGCGACGTGCTCCCGCGCTCGATGTCGAACGTCGTACCGATGGGCCGGGCCTCGTAGGGCTGCGCCACGGCCCGGTGCTTGTCGTAGTCCTCGGCCTCGAGCTCGAGGCGCCGCACGTCGGCCGTCACGCCCACGACCTGCGTGGGGTCGGGCTCCTTCTCCCACGCCGCGAAAAACCTTTCGAGGTCGGCCTGTGTCTCGCGCGTGTGGCGTAGCTTCTCGGCCGCGCCCCAGGCCTTCACCTTCTGCCAGCGCGCGGAAAGCTCCGCGACGCGGGCATGCGCTTCCGCCGAGGCCCCCGCGCCTTCGTCGACGTCGCTCCGCCTCACGCGTTTCCGCGTTTGTTTACTGGTAGACATCAAGCCACCTCTTCGCGATGCCTTGGCCTTGCAAATATTCGAGGAGATCGACCGTCTCGCCCTTGCTGTCCCGCGCATACCGCCGGACAAACACGGGAAGCTGCGAATAGTCGATATGCGCGGGGTTATGCCGCGCGCCCTCCGTCTGGATGGCCCTGCCGTTCGGCTGGATCCACCCGTAGTTCACCGCGCCGAGCACATCGAGCCGCGGACTGAGGACCCACCCCTTGCCCACGTCGCGAATCAGGACACCCGGCGCGGGGTTGTACTTCTCGAGGTTGCGGTTGTGCCGCACCGAATAGCCAAGCGAGGCCATGCGCGGCCCGGCCGGCAGCGGCTCGGGTACGACCTTCAGCTGCGCCGCGCGGAACGTGGCCTCCCAGAGCGCCGGCCAGAACGAGATCGCGCCGAGACGCCTCGCGAGGGTGATCTGGTCGCCGTACGAGCACGGGACGCGGAGCGCGGCCTCCACGAGCTTTCCGCTCTCGTCGAGGTAGGCCACCTGTGCGCGTAGCGCGTCGGCCGAGACCTCGACCACAAGATCCCCGATCTGCACGGGCACCCAGGCCGGGAGCTCGACGCGGTCCTGCTCGGCGAGCGCGACGAGCAGACCGCCGACATCCGCATCCCACGCGATCGGATCGGCCGGCGTTCCGCGTCCCGCGCGTCGGGGCGAGGCCGGTGCCGGGGCGGGAGCCTTCGCGGGCGGCGCGGCCTCCACGGCCTTCGGAGGCGGCTCGGCCTCCGGAACTTTGGCAGGCGGCGTGACCTCGGGCGAGGCCGACACGACGGCGCCGCTGGGTTCGAGGATCGCCCCGTCCACGGTCATCCGCCGACCACGCGCGCCGCGGACCTTCGCCGCGGCCATTGCGTAGACGTCGCCAACCGTGATGAAGCCCTTTTTCGCCTGGTCGAACCCGGTATTGTGCTCGTAGACCTTCGCCCGGAACGTCGGCTTCCCGTCGGGCTTCGTCTCCCCAAGGATCCCGATCTGATGCTCCTCCGGCTTCCCGGCCTCGTCGGGCAGGAAATTCATCATGTAGAGGTGGCCCGGCGTCGCACGCTTCGCGCGCGGCATTCTCGCGTAGAGCGGCGCAACGACGGCCTCGAGCTGCTGCTCCGGGCTCAACTTCAACACGGCCAGGATCGCCTCCTTCGTGCCGAACCCGGGAAGATGCGCCCCAACCGTCAACTGGATCAGGCCCGCCGCGGGCAGTGGGTTGAGGGCTTTGGAGTCGAAGCCGCTCTCGCTCGACATGATGGCGGCCATCGAGTCGACCGGAATGCCAAGCGCCTCGCAGAGGTCGAGCAGACGCGCGCGGAAGGCCGGCGTCATCTTTTCGAGTCCCTTGACCGCGAGGATCGTGTTCCTCGGCGCGCCGCGGAGCTCCGGACGTGCGCCCCCGTAGCGCGCCCATTCGGGCGGCACCGGACCGGGGGTGTCCGTGCCGAGCGCGTACGCTCGCGAGCGCCAGAACTCGCGCCCACCGCGCCGGAATCGCTCGCGTAGCGCTGCGAGAAGATCGCGCGCGGCCGGGGCGCTCAGCGCTCCGACCTGTAGAATGATGTCGATCATCCCCACCACTCCGTGATGAACGTGACCCCAGTCTGGTCGAATACGATCAGGTCATCTCCGACGCACGGGATCGGAATGTGATCGAGGGTTCCGGTGATCGGTCCCAACGTAAAACCGACGGCTTGCCGCGTGGCCCGGATGCGGCTGTGATGCTTCGCGATTCGGTACGGAAGATCCGGATTGATCGCTCTCGTCGTCAGCGGATGCCATGAGAATTGCGGCGCACAACGCAGAACCGACGTCTCGATCCGGTATTCGACGTTTGGGTCGCCGTCGCAGAGGTAGAGCGACCCGGGCCAGTTCAAGTGGAGCGGCCCCACGAGGTCGAAGTGCACCTCGATTGCGGCGTCCGTCGTGTCCCCACCGAGGCCTGCGGCCGCCGGTCGCACCTTGCCGTGGTCGATGACATACACGGCATGCAGGTTGCGGCCCGTCGCGGTGTAGATGCGGTCCGCGCCGAGAACGCTACCCGTCAGAAGGCAGGGGGCGCAGACGTCGAGCAGCTTGACCCAATGCCCCCGGTCCGTGCCGAGCCCACGAATGGCCCACACGGCTATTCGTCCTCGTCCTCCTCGTCGCCGTCGCCCTCTTCCTCGTCGTATTCGTCGTCCGCGCCGTCGTCGTCGTCGTCGTCCTCGAAGGAGCCGCCGTCGTCGTCGTCGTCGTCGTCGTCGTCGTCCTCGAAGGAGCCGCCGTCCTCGTCGTCCTCGAAGGAGCCGCCGTCGTCGTCGTCGTCGTCGTCGTCGTCGTCGTCGTCCTCGAAGGAGCCGCCGTCCTCGTTGTCGTCCTCGTCGTCCTCGTCTTCCTCAGCGCCGCCGTCGTCCATGTCGTCCTCGTCGTCCTTGTCGCCAGCGGCGAGCGCACACACGCCGCAGCCGCCGTCCTCGTCGTCGTCGTCGTCGTCGTCCTCGTCGTCCCCGGCGCCGTGCGCGCAGGCCCCGCCCTCGCAGGGACTGCCCTCGGCGCACGCGTCGCAGCACGGCCCCGACCCCTCCTCGTCCTCGTCCAGGTCGTCAGCGTCGAGCACGTCATCCGCCTTTGCGTCGGGGTTCTCGGCGAAGGCCGCGGCCACGTCCGGATCCACGGGCGGCGCAGCGAGCGCCGTGTGGGCCAGCGCGAGCCGCACGGCGAGCGCCGCTTCGTTGACCTCGCCCCCCGTCCCCACCACAGGCGTCCGCATGGCTGCCTGAACCGCTGCGCTCGCGCGAACCTCGCCGGCCTGGGCCGCTCCGACCACGATCATCGCGTCCTGCGCGCGCTTGATCGCCGCGTCGTCGACCGGTTGCATCCCTCGAGCGACCGCCGCGAGCCGGATCCGCGAGGGAGGCGCCCGCAATACCTTCGCCGTGATCACCTTCTCGGGCCGCGCGGCCTTCCGCGGCTTCTTGCCCTGCGCGCGGCGCGCGCGGGCCTTAGCGAGCGCGTCTTGCTTGGCCTGCTCGATCGCGCCGCCCACGAGGCCGAGTGCGGCCGAGAGGACCCCCGCCACAGCCCCGGCCGGAGGGTAAACCGTGGCAAGGCCGGTCGCCGCGACCGCGGTAACCTGACTCGCGGTATTGAATCCGCGGATCGCATCGTCGGCTTTGACCGGGCCCGCGCCCTGCTCGCCCATGTCGAACATCGTAGGATCGATTCGCACCTGAAACCCCTCGCCCTCGTATTCGCTCGGCTGCATTGCCGGCATGCCGTGCCGCACCGATGGATCCAGGATCGTCCCGTCGATCTCTCGGAGATAGTAATGCCACATCCGCGTCCCCGTCCGCACGATGCAGATCAGGATCGGGCGGCGTCGCGCGAGGAACGCGGCATAGCGGATCATCAGATCCTCGCAATCGCCGCGCCCCTGCGCGTCGGTCTGCTCTGGGCGCTGCCATTGGTCCGGAGCCCGCAGGCGCCGATCCCGGCGCCGTGTATCCCGCTCGTAGCGCAATGCCGCGCTCGGCGCGCCCGGATCGGGCGCTGCAAGCACGAGCGCCCGCGCGACAAACAAGGATTCTCGTGCCGTCATCGGCACCCGCGGATTCAGCATCGCGGGCCCTACTTGCGAATGCGCGAGCCGAGGCCCTTGATGGAGCGCGCCATCGAGGCGAACGAAAGCACCGACGGCGCCGGGCGGCCCTTCTGCGTGCTCTGGCAGTCTGTCGAGATGCACCAGACCGTCAGCCCGTGGAAGAGCTGCGGCGTGGACTGGATGTTGCGGACCGTGGCCTCCACGGTCGTGCCGCTCTGGAACACGCGGCCCGTGAGGGGGCCTGGGCGATCGCAGCGGTTGACGTTCGCGAGGAAGCTCGCGAGGTTGATCGGCGAGCCGCCCACGACGTCATAGCCCGCCACTTTGAGCGACGACAAAAGGAAGTTCGTCGCGTCCCCGTCGACCGCGGACCAGTACACGAGGTAAGCGTCGTCCGGGAGCGTGAAAGACGCCGTCACGGTGCCGCCGGGGCCGATCGCAGCGGTCGGATCCGTCGGAACCAGGCTATAAGCCTTGTTCGGGCGCGCGTTCTCCTCCGCGGACTTCTGCGCCATGGCCCCGAGGAACGCGCCGATCGACCGATCGACGACCGGATTGACCGGCGCCGCAGGCTTCCGAAGGGGCGCAGGCACCTTCTTCGCCAGCTTCATCTTGATACGCTTGGTCCCCTCGGTCAGCTCGTCCAGGATATCCATCAGCTCGTCTTTTCTTCCCCCTGGGGCATCGCCCCAGAAACTTCGGTAAGGAGCTCGTGCACCAATTCGATGCCGGCTTCCTGTTGCAGTCGTTCGATCGTTTCTTCGGACAGCCGCGCCCAGATGTCCGCGAGCACCGCCGCAATGGGCCGCCCCTGCTCGGGGCGCGTCATGGCCGCCGACGGTTGGGCCGCAGGCGCCGCTGCGGCGAGCATTCGCCCCGCGACGACCTGCTGCACGACCGAGCCCCCCACCTCGCGAAGCGTGCCGATGATCGCGGCGCTTCGCCGTTCGCGGCACGCCATCTCCTCGCGCTTGAGCTCGATCTCAGCGACGAACTTTGCCCGCTCGAGGTCGGAGCGCTGAAGCCCCGCGATCTCGGCCCCCTGCGCCTTGATCGTCGCGGCCTGCTCGCCGATGGTTCCGGCCAAACCCTTGACCATGCTGTCATAGGTCAAGAGCGTCCCGGAGATCTGCGCGAGCGTATCGTTTTGCCGCGCCATGATCTTGTCGGCGAAGCGGGTAAACGACTCGGCGAGCTCGGAAGCGCCGGAAAAGTCGGGCTGGGCGCGAACGGACATCGATTAGACCCGGGCCGGCGCCGTCGTGGTGAGCCCGGCCTGCATCTGCTGCGCGGTCTGCCCCCGCTGCGCCATCTTGCGCCCGTTGTCCCGGCCCGAGACATAGAGCGGGCCCGCCGCGAGGCCGCGCGCGAGCGCCGACGCGCCCTCGGCGAAGTCGGGATCGTCGAGCCACACGCCCGCGAGCGCAAGGCCGAGGCCCGCCACCGAGACGAGCTTGAAGGGGCCCACCTTGTCGGAGCCCTTCGCCTCGAGATAGCCATCAGCGACGCCCGCACCGAATGCCGCGCCCGCCGTGATCGCCGAGGAGAGGCCCGAGCCCACCCGATCACGGACGCCGCGCGAGATCACCGCGAGATCGGCCTTGAGCGCTGCGTTTTCCTTCTTGATCGCGTTGGCCTCGCGGCGGACCTGGGCCATCTCGGCCTGGTTCTTCACGAGCGCCAACTGCGCCGGCCCGACGGCCGGCATCGTCATGGTTGCCATTCTCCTCCGATTCCTCCCGCGTCCCTGCTGCGCCTCAGCGCGAGGACCAAGATGGCATCGGCCCGAGAGGGCGATTTTTATCGTATCTCGGGTTGATGGTATCCTGATGCGGGATACGTTGCCCCCGTCATGCCCTTACCCGAGGTAAAAACGCGTTGGTATTCGCTCGCGTGCCAGGTCGCGCGGACGCCGGAGGACGTGCTGCGGGATGTTGTTCAGATGAAGCGCGCGGCGCGGTGCTCGTATCGGAGGATCGCGAAGCTGCACCCGGTGATCGGGAGGCTTATCGATGAGCTGCGCGCGCCGCTGACGGTGGCGAAGAGGATTGCGCACGCAGCGCCCGCGGAGCAGTGGAGGCGGGCGGAGCAGGAGCTGGCGACGATGGTGGAGAGGAGGGAGGGCAGGGGGGATGCGGGTAGGTACGAGCGGGACTTGCTCGAGGAGCTGCAAGGCAGCTTGGCGCGGCCGCACGAGCGCTCAACATGCTGCCCGGACCGGCAAACCTCGGCAGCCCATGGGCAAGAAAAGGGGAAGTCAATATGAAACGTGCGCCGTTGGCCATCCTGGCGTCGATTGCTTTCGTGTCCTTTGGATCCATGGCCGAGGCAAGGGATAGGCTCCTCCCGAACGAGCACCTCGCACGAGGGGAATCCCTGACGTCGAACAGCGGCGTGCATACCCTCGTTTGCCAGGATGACGGGAATCTGGTCCTTTACATCCGCGGGGGAAGCCGTGCCCGCTGGGATTCCAGTACGTGGGGGCGCGCGATCACGGGGTGCTACATGCAAAGCGACGGGAATCTCGTCTTGTACGCGCACAATGGCGCAGCCGTTTGGGCTTCGGGAACCGACCGTCACCCAGGGGCCTACCTCATCGTGCAGGATGACGGGAATGTCGTGATTTACTCGGCGGAAGGGCGTGCGCTCTGGTCGACGGGCACGCACCTATGAGAAAAATCGGCCTCGCTGGGACGCTTGCCCTCCGCGGGCTCGACCACCGTAGGCTTCACGGAGGCTCGTCGTAGCCGCGTCCGGTCGAGGGGGCCCGGTACGTTGTACCGGAGCGCTAGCCTCACATTTCTGCGGCACTCCGCCCCTCTTTCTCTTGTACCGGTACAAAACAAGGAGGTGACGGGGGAGGGGTAGTAGTACGAGGCGCCCTCCTGGCCCGCTGGGCCGGTACAACGCCGCCCTGCGCGCAAGCCACGCGAAACCCGCGCTGACATCGCTGGCCTGCTCCCTTGTATCGCCCGTGCAACGCCCCGCGCTTGACGGTAGGCACCCTCCCGTCCACGTGCTGCACGAGGGCGACGTCGCATGCGCAACACACGGGGAAAGCGCACCAAGCCGGGAGAAACCGCCACGCCTGGCGCTCCTCCCCCTAGCGGTTTGTCCGGGAGCATGCTGTCTTCGGGCTCCGGGATGGAAGAGGCGCTCTTGCTGGAAATCGGGACGCACCTTCGCGCGATCGCCGATCTCCTGGCCCGCGAGGTCGAGCGGCGGCGTGGCCTTCCTCCTCGGCGACCCTCGGGCGGCCCTCGCCCTCGGCGCATCCCAGCGCCCCCGCAGGTCGAGATCAGCGAGACGGACCGGGCGCGCGCACGCGCAGCCCTGCGCCGGCTGGGATTGGGAGGTGGTCGTGGCTAATGCATTGAGGACGCCGGGCTCCTGGACGGCGGTCCGGTACAGCTACCGCGGGCGAACCCGCTGGAACGCGCGCGTCGTGGTCGGGACCGGGGAGCGCAAGAGCGTCGGCATGTTCGACAGCGAGGAAGAGGCAAAACGTGCCGTCGCAGCATTCCTCGAGGAACTCGGCCTCGATGCGCAATCCCGCGACGGCATCACCCTCGCCACCTGGGGACAGGAATGGCTCAACCGGCGTGAAGTCGTCGAGCAGGTCCGCGGAATCGTGCACGAGCGCCGCCGCTGGGCTCGGCACGTCGCGAAGTCCCCCCTCGCGCGCTTGCCCCTTTCCAACATCCAGGCCCGCGACGTGATCGTCTTCGTCGATCGGCTCACGGTGACGAGCTTGTCCCCGATGGCCCGCCGGGGCAGGGGCCGCATTTCGAGGGAGACCGCCACGAAGGTGCTTTCGCTCGTCAAGCTTTCCCTGCGGGATGCCGTCGCCCAGGGGATGATCCCGCAGAACCCAGCGGCGGACGTGAGGATCCGCAAGCAGGCCAAGACCGAGGAGCCCTGGACCTACCTCCTACCCGAGGAGCAGCACGCCCTCTTCACCTGCGCGAAGATCCCGGAAGTACACCGGCTCTGGATGCAAATCCTCTGCGGTACCGGCCTCCGACTCGGCGAGTTCAACGCGCTGAAGCTCGCCGATGTGCACCTTGACGACGAGAATCCGCATGTCGTCATCCGCCGCTCGAACAAGGGCGCCACGAAGAGCGGCAAGATCCGGCGCGTGCCCCTCTTCGGGATGGCGCTCACTGCCGTGCACCGTTGGCTCGAACTCCTGCCCTCGTGGTGCCCTCGGAACGCCCTCTCGCTGGCCTTCCCCGGTCCGCGCGGAGCTCGGCGCGGGGTAGGGGTGCTCTTCCAGTTCTCGACCCACAAGGACGGCAAGGCCGTCAAGATCAACCCCTGGGACAGCTATCTCGCCGCGGCGGGGATCGTCCCCGAGCGGCGCCACGACGGCCGACGGCCGAGGCCGGCGCACGACTTCCGGCACACCTGCGCCGCGTCGCTCGTCTCGGGCTGGTACCCTCTCCAAGAGGACGGGGCCCCCGCGCCGGGGGGCCGCCGCTGGACGCTCGAGGAGATCAAGGAGCTGCACGGGCACTCCACGATCACCTTGACGCAGCGATACGCCCACCTCGGCGAGACCGCGCTCAAGGCCGCCGCGAAGGCCACGCACGGGAGTGTAGGCCGCACCCCCCATGGACCAAAGATGGACCAACACCTCGGAGGGGGTAGAGCGAAATCCTCAACGATTTCGCAGGCGCGCCCGGCAGGACTCGAACCTGCGACCAACGGCTTAGAAGGCCGTCGCTCTATCCAGCTGAGCTACGGGCGCTCGCTTTCGCGTTCGCACGCGAGCATAAACGGCCTTGGGCCGTCTGACCAGATCGTTCAGATCTCTGCCGTGCGCCGGACCTGCTCGTCGGTTCGACCGAAGCGACGCTGGCGCCGCGCGTAGAAGGCGAGCGCCTCGTCGAGCGTCGCCTCCGAGAAGTCGGGCCAGAGCGTGTCCGTGAAGAACAGCTCGGCGAACGCCGCCTCGAACGGCAGGAAATCACTCAGCCGTTGCTCGCCGCCCGTCCGGATCACGAGATCCGCGTCCGGAAGCGCGCTCGTGCTCAAGAACCGCCGGATCGTCTGCGCGTCGATGTCCTCCGGCAGGAGCAGCCCCGCGCGCGCCTGCGCCGCCACCGCCCGCATCGCGCTCACCATGTCGCGACGGCCGCCGTAGTTCAGCGCCAGGGCCAGCGTCATCGACGTCCCGCCCTCCGTGTTCTCGATCAGCCGCTCCGTCGCCTTCCGCGTCGCCGTCGGCACCTCGTCGTCGATGTCGCCCACCACGACCACCCGCACGCCGCGCGACACGAGATCGTCGTGCGCCTCTTCCGCGAACTCGCGGCAGATGCGCATCAGGTTCCCTACCTCCTCGCCCGGGCGGTTCCAGTTCGCCGCGCTGAACGCGTAGAGCGTCACGACCGGGATCTTCCGCTCGTGGCAGGCGCGCACCGCGAGCCGCACCTTGTGCGACCCGGCCTCGTGTCCCTTCGTGCGAGGAAGTCCGCGCGACGTGGCCCAGCGGCCGTTGCCGTCGAGGATGATCGCGATGTGCTGGGGGAGCGTGCGTTCGTTCATGGGGATCCTTCGAGCCGTGCGGCCTGAGGATGCACCATGCACCCACCCTCGTCCACGGAACCGCCGTGGTGCATTCGTGGAGGCTCCGTGGAGAACTCCCACGCGAGATCGGAAGAATGTGTGGATTCTGTTACAGGATCCTCGCGGCGGGCAGCGTGATCCGGAAGCTGACCTCGGGCGGGCCGCTCTCGGCGCACTCCGCCGAGCCGCTGTGCGCCTCGGCGATCGCTCGCACGATCGCGAGGCCGAGGCCCGTGCCGCCGTTTTCCACGCGCGTCGTGACAAAGCGACGGAACAAGCGGCCGGCGACGTGAGGATGAATGCGGCCGCGGCTCCGGACCGTGAAGCGCACTTCGTCGCCTTCGCGCAGGAGCGAAACGTGGATGATGGCCTCGCTGGGTTCGCCGTGCGTGACGGCGTTGTCGAGCAGGTTCTCGATCGCCCGGGAGAGCCAGAGCGCGCTGCCGCGGACCGTGACGGCGCCGGTGGTGGAGACATCGACGATTGCGCCGCGCTCGCGGGCGTGCGCCGCGGCGTCCCGGGCGAGCTTGTCGAGGTCGACGACGGCGGCGTCCTCGACGCCGCGCGCCTCGATCCGCGCGAGGTTCAAGAGGTCGCTCAGCAAGGCCTCGATGCGCTCGGTCGCTTGCTGGATGCGGCCGACGAAACGCGCGGCCTCCTCCGGCTCGTCGAGCGCGCCGTCGGCGAGGACCTCGGCGCTCGCGCGGATGGCCGCGACCGGGTTCTTGAGCTCGTGCGAGAGGTCGGCCGCGAACGTCTCGACGAACGGGCGGCCTTCGAGCTGGCGGCGCATGGAGTCGATGGCGCGCGAGAGGCGCTGCACCTCGCGGCCGAACGCCGGGGGCGGCGGCGCGCGGCGCTCGCCCTCGCTGACGCGGACGGCGAAGTCGGTGAGGGCCTCGATCGGCCGGGCGATCGAGCGGCCGATGAGGACGGCCGCCGCCGCAGCCGCCGCGCCGAGCACGAGGCTGATCGCGAGGACCGTGGGCGCGAAGTCGGTGAGGGTGCGGGTGATGACGAGCGTCGGCTTGACGACCTCGACCTGGCCGACGACGTGGCTCTGCACGAGGATGGGCGCCGTGACGAAGACGGTGCCGGGCTCGCCCCGCGCAGGGCCGGCGCGGAAGACGGGGCGTCCGGCGGGATCGAGGAGCGAGAAGTGGAGGGCGTCGGGATCCGCGGATCGAGCGATCCGGCCGCCGACGTCGCCGAGGGAGGCGCCGCGGGCGTCGAGCTCACCGCCCACGACGGCGGCGATCGCGGCGGCCTCGTCCCGCGCGGCGTCGTCGGCGAGCAGCGTCGCGCGCGCCTCGATGCGATCGAGGACGAGGAGGCCGAGGCCAAACGCGAAGGCGCCGACGATGCCGGCGAGGGCGAGGAAGACCTGGAGGCGAATGCTCGTGCCGCGGGTGCGGGCGCGGACGATGCGCGAGGCGACGTAGGCGACGAGGAGGATGAGGCCGACGGCCGAGGCAGAGGCGACGAGGAGGCGAATCACGGGGCGTCCGGGGTGCCCGGCGGAGGCGCGGCGGGCCTGTCGGTGACGCGGTAGCCGACGCCACGCACGGTCTCGACGAACGCAGGGTTGCCGCCGGCCGACTCGACCTTGCGGCGAAGGCCTTTTACGTGCGAGTCGATGGTGCGGTCGGTGATGGCGAAGCCGTCGCCCCAGACGCGATCGATGAGCTGCGCGCGGGTGAAGACGCGACCAGGCGCCGCGAGCAAGCACGCGAGAAGGTCGAACTCGACGCGGGTGAGCTCGACTTCGCGGCCGTGGACGTAGGCCCTGCGGGTGGCTTCGTCGACGGCGAGGGGCGGGGGAGCGGAGGCGGAAGCGGAAGCGGAAGCGGAAGCGGAAGCGGAAGTGGAAGCGGAAGCGGAAGCGGTCGCGGCAGCGGGAGCGGGCGCGGGCGCGGCCGCGGGGGGAGGCGAGGTGCCGAGGGGCGCGGGGGGCGCGACGCGGCGGAGGACGGCGCGGACGCGGGCGACGATCTCGCGGGTGGAGAAGGGTTTGGTCACGTAGTCGTCGGCGCCGGTCTCGAGGGCGGCGACGCGGTCGGCCTCGTCGTCGCGGCTCGTGAGGACGATGATGGGGGTGCCGAGGCCACTCCTGCGGACCTTGCCGATGAGGTCGAAGCCGCTGCCGTCGGGGAGCATGAGGTCGAGCAGGACGAGCGAGGCGACGTCGAGGGAGCGCTCGGCGCCCGCGAGGGTGCCCGCGAGGGTGACGCCGAAGCCGTCGCGACGAAGGGCGTACGCGAGGGACTCGGCGATCGCGGGCTCGTCCTCGACGATGAGGATGTGCGGCATGCCGGGAGGTATTGCGCCGCTCGCGGGCGGGTTCAACTGGGAAGGCGTGCGGGCCGCACGGCGCCGGTCCGTGGGGAACTCGATCGGTCTGGCACGAGGACGCTTCCGTCAGGAGGGCCGGTCGCCGACGATCGTGGCTCGCTCCATCTTGCGCACCCCCGGCCAGTAATCCTGGACCGCGTAATGCTGGGTGCAGCGATTGTCCCAGATCGCGACGCTGTTCTTCTTCCAGCGAAACCGTACCTGGTACTCGGGGATCTGCGCCTGGCTGATCAAATAGTTCAGGAGCTGGCTCGCCCCGGGCGCGAAGTCCTGGCCGCACCGCACATGTTCCGGCGTGTGGAAGTTGACGAAGTGCGTGGTGAACGCATTGACGAAGAGGATCTTCTCGCCGGTCTCCGGATGGGTGCGCACGACCGGGTGCTCCGGATCGGGAAAGCGCTCCCGGAGCGCGTGGCGCTTCTCCATGGGCATGGCCGCGCCGAAGCTGGCCTCGATGCTGTGCCTGGCGCGTAGCCCGGCGATCTGATGCTGGACGGACTCGGGCAGGCGGCGATGGGCCTCGACCATGTTGACCCAGATCGTGTCACCGCCGACGGCCGGCGACTCGAGACAGCGCAGGACGCAGCCCATCGGCGGCGCTTCGCGAAACGTCGCATCGCAATGATAGGCGTTCTCGTAATGCTCCGGCGGGCTGTTCAGGTCCTTGTAAATGCGCACCAGCCCCGGGTGGTCGGGGTCGCTGTCGGCGATGGGGTGGTCTTCGAGCTTGCCGAACCGCCTCGCGAAGGCGACGTGGTCGGCGCGCGTGATGTCCTGATCACGCAGGAACAGGACCCGGTGTTTCAGGAGAAGTGCCCGGATCTCCGCGAACAGCGCGTCGTCGCGCGCGGCATCGGCGAGGCTCACGCCGGCGAGCTCGGCACCGATGATGCAGGTCATGGGCGCGACCTCGATGGAGCCGGCCGTCGACGCGCGGGCGGGGGCCGGAGGGGACGGTGCTGGGGCTTCCATGTTGCATTCTCCCACGGGTCTAGACGACGAAGATGGATGAGCCCGTCGTCTTGCGTGATTCGAGATCGCGGTGCGCCTGCGCCGCGTCCTCCAGCCGGTAGCGCTGGTTGATTTCGATCCGGATCTGCCCTCGGGCGACGTGACCGAACAGCTCTCCGGCGAGCTCGGCCTTCTCGGCGGGATCGGCGATGTAATCGGCGAGCGCCGGGCGCGTGACGAAGACGGACCCCTTGGCCGCGAGCTTCGATACGTCGAGCGGCGGCACCGGGCCCGAGGCCGTGCCCACGCACACGAGCAGCCCGCGCCGCTTCAGAGAATCGAGCGAGCCCGTGAACGTGTCCTTTCCGACGCTGTCGTACACGACCGATACGCCGGACCCACCCGTCAGCTCGCGCACGCGCCGGGCCACGTCCTCGCGACCGTAATGGATGACGTGGTCGCAGCCGTGCGCGCGGGCGATGTCTGCCTTCGCCTCGGTCGACACCGTGCCGATCACCGTGAGGCCGAGCAGCTTCGCCCATTGCGATACGATCAGGCCCACGCCGCCCGCCGCCGCGTGCAGGAGAACGGTGTCACCGGCTTTCAAGGGCCAGATGCGGCGCAAGAGGTAGGCCGCCGTGAGGCCCCGCATGGTCATGGCCGCGGCCGTCTCGGGACGGATGCCCTCGGGCAGCCGAAGGAGCGGCGCCGCCGGCAGGGTTCGCTCGGTGCTATACGCGCCGAGCGTGTCCAGAAAGCCGGTATACGTCACCCGGTCGCCCGGCGCGACATTCGTGACGCCTTCCCCGACCGCCTCCACCACGCCGGCGGCCTCGACGCCGATGCCGCTCGGGAGCGGCACGGGATAAAGCCCGGTGCGAAAGTAGGTGTCGGCAAAGTTGAGCCCGACGGCGACGTGACGGACCCGGGCCTCGCCGGGACCCGGGTCGCCCACGGCGACCTCCTCCCAGCGCAGGACCGAAGGGCCGCCGGTCTCGTGAAATCGGACAGCGTGGGCCATGGAAACACCTTCTCCGGCGCTAGGCCGCCATGCGCCGCGGGACCCCGCGCTCGCCAGCCTTGCGATTGGGCGCATACCCGAGCTTTGCCAGGGTCTCGTCGGCGTCCTTGTAGAATTCGCCGATCTTGTAAATGCGGCGGGCCTCCTTGCCGGTCGCCACGTCGCGGCCGAGCTCGCGCGTGATGCGGACGAGCTGCTCGATTTGCTGCACGGAGGTCATGCGCTGCCTCTTGCGCCCCCACAACGTATCCTCGATGCCGCAGCGGGTGTGCAGCCCCATCGCGATCGCCATCGTGTTGATGGGGAGCACGTCCCGCATGGAGGTTTCCAGCGTCAGGCAGGCGCCGTTCGGCACGCGGCGGATGAACTCCATCATGTTGTACGGGTTCGGCCCGTCGAAGCCGCCGCCGATGGCGACCCAGGTGAGGTTGAGCGGCCCCGTGTAGATGCCGCGGCGGATCAGGCGCTCGACCGTCTCGAGCTGGGGGACGTTGGCGAGCTGGAAATGGGCCTGGATGCCGGCGGCCGTGAGCCTCCGGAGGTGCTCCTCGACCCAGGCCGGGCCGGCCGGCACGCTCATCTCTCGGTACGCCTTGTACACCTCGGGCCGCGCGAGCGAGCTGCCGGCATAGTCGTCCTCGGTCATCAGCTCGACGATGTTCATCTGGCACGTGTTGATCGCGATCGTGACCTGATCGGGCTTGGGCGAGAGCTCGGCCAGCATGTGGCGCGTGTCGTCGCTCAGCCATTTCGCCTTTTCCCCTTCGGTCTCCGGGGAAAAGGAGATCGAGCCGCCGACCTGCAGGATCATGTCGGGCACGGCTTCACGCAGCCCCGCGAGGAGCTCGTTGAACCTGGACAGGTGCTTGGACCCCTTGCCGTCCGGCTCGCGCGCGTGCACGTGCACCACCGTGGCGCCGGCATTGTAGCAATCCACGGCTTTCTGGATCTGATCTTCCATCGACACCGCGATGTCCTCCGGGAAATCGGAGGGCTCCCACTCCGGCCCGTACGGCGCCACGGTGATGACGAGCTTTTCCTGGTTCTCGGGGAACAGAGAGTCGTCGAGGAAGTCCATGCGGATTCTCGTGGTTCCGGGCCGCTCCGAGCGCAAGCGCATGGCGAGCCCCGCACGTCGCCCGTCTTTGCGCGAGGCTCTCCACGGCGCTTCGTGCGCCCTCTCCGAGGCCGAGCGCCACCATGGTTTGCTCGCCATTGGCAAGCACGCGGGCCGTTTCGACGCGACAAGCAGCTCGTCGAGGTGCGTCCCTCCGGATGCTGGGCGAGCGTCCTGTGGACGGGGAGTCCACAATCGAGAGCTCGTGTGGACGTGGAGACGACAGCGAAGGCGCGCCCGCGGCGTCCGCGCGGAGATGGGCCGGAAAAACAGCGTCGGCGAGGCTGGCACGAGCGGTGCTCCACGGGACGACGACACACGGTCCCCGTGGAGGTGTTTCTTGGAGAACGGCCGAAAGACACGAATGTTCTGGCGCGCGGCGTCGGGTGGCAAGCGGAGGCGGGGCGCGCTCGCCGCCTTGGGCGCCTTTGCCGCGGCGATGTTGCCTGCGTGCAGCGGTTGCCAGGTTGATATCGAGCGGAGCGACACGGCGTCCGCGGACGGCGCCTATAGCGGACTCGTCGTCGGAGGAACGCAGCCCGACGGGGCGTTCGTCGTGGCGCGGCATGAGCGCGCGCCGGGGGATGACGAGGTGGTCCTCGTCTCGCTCGCAGAGGGCGAACGGCGCACCTGCTCGCTGGGCAAGGCATTCGCGTACTCCGTGAGCAGCTCGCCACGCCCCGGGTACGCGGGCGCAGAGCCGCGCGTCGACGCTCGCCCGGCCCGCATCCTGATGTACGAGGGAGAGCGCGAGGCCGAGAGCTGGGATCTGCGCATCGTCGACGCATCCTGCGCGGAGCGCCTGCGCGTGCCCTCGGTCGTGGCGTCCAGGTGGCCGACGAGGGTGACCATGTATGGGATCCTCGACGACAACAACGATCTCAAAGGCTACGCCGCGCAGACGACGGCCGGTGAGGTCGTGTGGATCGATCCCTGGGCCGGCACGACGCGCACCATTGCGGAGGGTGTGAGCTTCTTTCGGTACTACCCCGATCATTTCTGGTTGATCGAGGGTGGGAAGCTGGTCGTGCGCGATCTCGACGGGAACATCGTGCAAACCGCGGGCACGGGCGTCACCGAGATCGGGGTGGGGCCGTTCGGGACCGAAGTGGCCTATGTCGATGAAAGTGGCCTCTGGGTGCTGAAGCTTGGGGAAGACGCGCCCATGGCGATTCCCACGAAAGCCGCGCCGTGCAGCTTGCAATACCACCAGTGGGGCGCCTCGCCGAAGCTCACCTACCGCGAAGACTGTGCGGCCGGCGTGCTCGCGATCCTGGATCGGACGACGGGGGAGAAGCGCGTCTTCGATTCCGGCGGCGTCACGTCCGTGCGTTCGTACGGGCTTCAGGGAGCCTTTTGGCTCTTCTTCGAGCGCGAGGAGCCAGGCAAAAAGCGCGAGCTTTGGGCCGTCCGGGAGGCCGACGAGCCGGTGCTGGTCGGGACCGATCCGAAGCTCGACCCGGGCATCGACTCGCACGGGGAAGGCTTTCTCTTCGTCCTCGACCACGACGGCGAGACCGGCACCCTTGGGAAATGGACGCTGCAGGGCGGTTTTTCTCCGCTCGTCGAGGGCTACGCGGGGGAAGCGAGAGGGGTCTCCCGCGACTATCTGGCGGTGCTCGCGGACGCGCAGGAGGATGTCGGGACGCTCGTCGTGTTCAACGGAGAGACGCTGGCCGAAGTTCACCGGGTCCCGCGCGTCCACCAGACTCCGTTGTTTTCCCGGCAGGCGCCCGCGCTCGGTTATGTTCACGACTGGGACGACACGCTCGGGGCAGGCACCTTCACGGTCTGGGTCCCCGTCAACGGACAGCAGATCGACGTCGATACGGGCGTCAACGAATTCGCCGAGCTCGTCTGGCCGGAGCCCGGCGTCGTCTACGCCGTGCGCACGCCCGGACGCGCGGGCCTCTGGACAGCCTATGCGGACTACTAGGCGGCTGCTCTGGTGGAACGGTACATGACCGGATTCCGCTGGCCGCGCCCTACCGCGGCGACTCACGATTTCGATGGAGGTGTTTCTTGGAGAATGGTGGAAGGATGCGACGGTTTTTGTGGGCTGCCGGGTCGCTGCTCCTCGTGTGCAGCGGTTGCGGGCCCGAGGTCGAGATCGAGCGCAGCCCCGAGAGGCACGCAGGTGGCCTCTTTCACGGGCTCCTCGTCGGAGGATCGCAGCAGGACGGGGCGTTCGTCGTGGCGCAACACGAGCTCGGGCCGGGGGATGACGAGGTGGTCGTGGTCTCGCTCGCGGGCGACGAACAGCGCACCTGCTCGCTGGGCAAGGCATTCTTTTACCACACGAAAGAGCCAAGCCTCATCGCCAACGCCGACGGGGCCTTCGCCGACCCTCGCCCGGCTCGGATCCTGACGCTCGAGGGAGATCTCGGGGCCGAGAGCGGGGACCTGCGCATCTTCGACGCGTCCTGCGTGGAGGTCATGCGCGTGCCCTCGGTCGAAGCGCCGTTGGAGGAACTCTTCGGGGCCGGGCCTGAGGCCTACGCCGTGCGGACGACGTCCGGTGAGGTCGTGACGATCGATCCCTGGGCCGGCTCGGTGCAGACGATCGCCGAAAACGCGAGCTTCTGGGAATTCAGGGGGCAGAAGTTCTGGTTGGTCGAGGGCGGGAGCCTGGTCGTGCGCGATAGCAAGGGGAACTTCTTACAAGCCGCGGGCGATGGCATCACCGAGGTCGCGGTCTCGCATGACGGAGAGGAGGCGGCTTATGTGAATGCGAAGGGTCTCTGGGTGCTCAAGCCTGGGGACCCCGGGCCCATCGCCGTCCCCACGACGGCCGCGCCGTGCAAACCTTTTTACGCCATCGGCGAGAGCCCGCAGAGGCTCACCTACCGGGACGACTGCGCGGCCGGCGTGCTCGGGGTCCTGGAGCGGGCGACGGGGGAGACACGCCTCTTCTCCACCGGGGTCACGTCCGTGCTTGCCTTCCGCGGCCTTTCGAACCCGTGGCTTTTCTTCGAGCGCGAGGAGCCAGGGAAGATGCGCGAGCTCTGGGCCATCCCGGAGGCCGGCGAGCCCGTGTTCGTCGGGACGAATCCGAGGCCAAACTGGTGGATTTGGCCGAACAAGGAGGGCGGCGTTGTGCTCGATCTCGATTACGACGGCGTGACCAGTACGCTGGGAAAATGGTCGCCCGAGGGCGGTTTTTCTCCGGTCCTCGAGGGCTACTGGGAGAGACCGGCACTGATGGGGGGGTATGTCCCCACGCTCACGGACCCGCACGAGGATCTTGGGACGCTCGTCGTGCTTGACAATGCGACGCTGACCGAAGCGCTTCGGGTCCCGGGCGTCCACCTCCAGACGCAGTTCCCCCTGGTGCGCGTCCTCCACTACGTTCACGACTGGGACGACACACGCGGGGCAGGCACCCTCACGACCTGGATCCCGGAGACCGGAGAGCAGATCGACGTCGATACGGGCGTCAGCGAATCCAGCGAGATCAAATGGCCCGAGCTCGGCGTCGTCTACGCCGTGCGCACGCCCGAACGCGCAGGCCTCTGGATAGCCTATCCGGGCCAGTAGCCTACCGCCGCCCCTTTCTCGGGCTGTCTCTCTCGAACGTCCCTCGTAAAACCAATTGACGCGCGACAAACGCGGGAGTACGGCAAGCCCACCATGCCGTCTGTCCACCTGACGCGTCACCTCTACACCTTCTTCCCGCATCTCGAAGGTCAATCCATCCTCGTCGAGGCGTCGACAGCAGGTGAGGTCGTCGCGGCCCTGGAGAGGCTCGCGCCCGGCATTGGTTTCTACATCTGCGACGAGCGTGGCCGGTTGCGGACGCACGTCAACATTTTCGTCGGCAAGCAGATGATCCGCGACCGTAAGGGACTCACAGACGCAGTCGCTGCCGACGACGAGGTCCACATTCTGCAAGCGTTGAGCGGAGGGTGAAATGGCAAGCCGTATCCTGGTAGGCACGCGCAAAGGCACGTTCATCGTCGAAAAACAGAACGGCTCGTGGAAGCCGCGGCTCGCGGGCCATGCCGGCGGCGGCGTCAACTATGTCGCGCGTGATCCCTACACAGGCAAACTCTGGGCGCTGCTCGGCTTCGGCCATTGGGGAGCCAAGCTGTCCGTCTCCACGGATGAAGGCGAGACCTGGAACGACAACCCCGCCCAGATCAAGTATCCCGAGGGCGCTCGCTACATCGGCCAGGACATGTACGAAGACGCCGGCAGCGACTTCGGCGTCGGTATCAAGATCGTCACGCGCCCGGCCACGGTACAGAAGCTCTGGATCATCGGCTTCGGCCCGGGCGGCGCGGTCTATGTGGGCACCATCCCTGGCGGCTTGTTCGTCAGCCGCGACGGCGGCGGCTCCTTCGAGCTCAACCGGCCGCTCTGGAACCACGAATCACGCGGCGGCGACCTGTTCAGCGGCGAGGGCAAAGGCGAGACGAAATGGTTTGGCACGCCGGCCTCCGAGGGGGGGGAGTTCGCCCCGGGCATCCACTCCATCGTGGTGGACCCGCGCGACCCGAAGCGAATGCTCGTCGCCGTGTCCACGGCCGGCGTCATCGAAACAGCGGACGGTGGAGAGACCTGGCAACCGCGCAACCAGGGCATGCGGCTCGATCACACGCCCGAACCAGACGCCGAGTGGGGCCACGATACGCATTACATCGATCAATGCGAGGGCGATCCCGACCATGTCTGGCAGCAGAATCACGTCGGTATCTACTACAGCAGCGACGGCGCAAAGAGCTGGCGCAAGGTGAGCCGCCCAGAACAAGGCGTGCATTTCGGCTTCCCCATCACCGCGGACGCGAAGAACGGACGCACGGCGTGGGTCGTGCCCGGGAAGTCGGACCAGCAGCGAACGGCCCTCGACGGCGCGCTCTTCGTGGCGCGCACGACGGACGGCGGTGAGACCTGGGAGCAACTCCGCCGCGGTTTGCCCCAAGAGCAAGCCTACGACGTCATCTTCCGCCACGCGCTCGCCAACAAAGACGGCGCTGTGGCTTTCGGCACCACCACGGGCAACCTCTACGTGAGCGATGATGGCGGAGAGGGCTTTACGACCGTCGCCAACAACCTGCCGCCCATCTATTCCGTACGCTTCGCGTCATAGGTCGGCGGCGGCGGCAGCGGAAGCACGGTTCAGACGAGAATGCTCATGTTCCTGGGGTGAGGAACATCCTTTCCCGCGCGATGCAGCGGTCGTAGCATCGGTCCTTGGCATCCAACGTGACGAGAGGACGCGTTCGCTCATCGCTGCGGCTGACGAAAGCGGCGGCTGCCGCGATGTCGAGCCGTACGCGGCCCCCTTCCCATGCGGACGCCTCGGGTGCGGCCGCGATGCGCCCTCCCGAGCAAGAACGCGCCCTCCGAGGCCGGCCGCGTTTCGGCGAACGCGGGTTCGTCGGCCGGAGCGCCGATCTCGCCCGCGTCGAGCAGCTCCTCGCCGAAGGGACGCCGCTCGTCACGCTCACGGGCACCGCGGGGATCGGCAAGACCGCGCTCGCGGCGCGTATCGCTGCAAAGCTCGAAGATCCCTCCCGTGACGAGCCGCTGCGCGTCGCCTTCTGCGATCTCGAAGGCGCGCGCGGGGCCTCTGGGATTCGCGCCGCCGTCGCGCGTGCGATCGGCGTGCCCGAGCCCGAAGGGGCCGGCGAGCGCGAGTTGATGGCGCGGATGATCCGAGCCCTCGCGGCATTCGGGCCCGCGCTCCTGGTGCTCGACCATTTCGAGCACGTCGTCGAACAAGCGGAAGCGACAGCGGGCGCGTGGCTCGCATCCATCCCCGAGCTCCAGCTCCTCGTCACGAGCCGCGAGCGACTGCGCATCCCGGGGGAGGTCGTGCACGAGCTCGCACCGCTGTCGTTGCCCGAGCAGGACGATCTCGACGGCAGCGAAGCCGTCGCTTTGTGGATCGTGCGCGTCCGCGAGGTGTACCCCTCGTACGACCCGACGCCGGCCGAAGCGCCCGTCGTGGCGCGCCTCCTGCGGGAACTCGACGGACTCCCGCTCGCCATCGAGCTCGCGGCCGCGCGCTTCGGCACGCTCACGCCCGCCGAGCTGCTCGAGCGTCTCGAGCGGCGCATCGACGTCCTCGGGCGACGGGGCAAGGCCGCCGGCCGCCGGTCGACCCTGCGCGACGCGATCGATTGGTCGTGGGAGCTGCTCGAACCGTGGGAGCAGGAAGCTTTCGCGCAATGCGCGGTTTTTCACGGCCGCATCGGCGCCGACGCCGCCGAAGCGGTGCTCGATCCTGGCGGGGATGACGCGCTCGAGGCCTTGCAGGCGCTGCGCGACAAGTCGCTCCTGATCCACGCGCCGTATGGCGACGGCAAAGGCGAGCCGGGGCTCACGATGTACCTGAGCGTGCGCAAGTACGCCGAGGAGAGGCTCGCGGCATCGGCGGGACGGGCCGCGGTCTTCGAGCGCCACACGCGCTACTTCCTCGCGTACGCCGAGCGCGCCGCGGCGCTCACACGCAAGGATCCGCGCACGGCTGCGCGGCGGCTGCTCGTCGAGCGCGAGAACCTGCTCGCGGTCGTGCGTCGAGGCCTCTCGTCGAGCGCGCCGAACGACGTGGAGGCCGCGCTCCGGATCCTCGTGGCGCTCGAGGAGCCGCGCTGGCACGACGGATCGCCGTCGGCGCACCTCTTCTGGCTCGACGAAGCGCTCGCACATCCCTCGGCGGCCGAGGTGGATCCGCGCGTCCGCGGGCATGCGCTGATCGCCCGCGGGCGCGTGGCCTGGCGCGTCGCGAGGCTCGACGTGAGCGAGCGCGATTTCGACGAGGCCGTGGCGCTCGCCGTGCGCGCGAAGGACGTGTCGCTCGAGTCGCTCGCTCGGCGGTTCCTCGCGCTCGTCCTGCTCCTGCGCGGGCGCTTCGACGGGAGCCAGAGCGCCGCCGAGCACGCGCGGCGCCTCGCGAGCGACGTCGGCGACCGCCGCCTCGAAGGTCTCGCGTATGCGATGCTCGGCTTCGTCGCCCGCCTGCGCGGTGAGCAACCGCGGGCGCGGCAGCTCGTCGAGCAGGCGCTCGAGCGCTTCCGCGACGTCGGGGAAGCCCCCTTCGAGCTGAGCATGCGCCTCGAGCTCATGTACGTGCACCTCGACGCCGGGGAGCTCGAAGCCGCGCGCGCCTACGCCGATCAGGCGCTCGCGCACGCCCGGGCGCTCGGCCTCGCGCCGCCCCCGCGCCTCTTGCTCGGCCTCGGGCACGCCGCGCTCGAGGCCGGCGATCCGGGGGAGGCGTCCCTTCGCTACCGCGAGGCCCGGGACGCGGCGCGCGCGGCCGGCGAGCACACCCTGGAGGTGGCCGCGATGGCGTGCGGAGCGGTCGTGCTCTTCGAGCAGGGGCGCCCGCTCGAGGCGCGGCTGGAGCTGGGCGAGACGCTCCCGCGGGTGCGCGCGCTCGGCCGGCACGTCTACGCCAGGCTCGTCACGGTCGTCGCGAGCATGCTCGAGGCCGCGGTCGGCCACATCGACGAGGCGCGGGAGCTGCTCGCAGCGGCCGAGCGCGACCCCGACGCGGGGGCCGACACGCACCTGCCAGCGCTCGAGATCTGCAAAGGCTTCCTCGATCTGGCCGAGGCCCAGCGCGCTCGGACGAACGGCGACAGCGCGGCCGCGGCCGAGCTCGAAGGCGGCGCCCATCGAAGGCTCGGCGCCGTGCTCGCGACCGCGAACGGCGCGGGCGCTCGGTGGGTCACGGAGCTACGCGTCCTCGCGCGCCTCCTCGGCAGCGCGCTCGCGACACACGCGTCCCCGGCCCCCGCGGCGCCCCTCGTCCTGCGGCTCGACGCCACCGGCCGCTGGTTCGAGCCGCCGAAGGGGCCACGCGTCGCGTGCGCGAATCGGCCGGTGATGCGGCGCCTCCTCGTCGCGCTCGCGCAGTCCCACCTCGCCGCGCGGGCCCGCCCCATCTCGTTCGAGCAGCTCATCGAGATCGGCTGGCCCGGCGAGCGGATGCTGGCGGACGCCGCGCGCAATCGCCTCCACGTCATGCTGACCCGCATGCGTGATCTCGGCCTGCGCGAGGTCCTCGTGGGGAACGACCTCGGCTACTTTTTCTCCTCCGACCTCTCGATCGATTTCTGCTGATCCGGCGAGCGCGAACGCGCGGCTCGGCCCGGCGTCGTCGACCCTTCGAGCGGGGAGGATGTAAGCGGCATGTAAGCGCCCGTGACCGCACCGTGGAAGCGGCTCGCTCTCACCGAGCCCTGGAGGACCATGAAGACACGCTCGGGCTTCGTCGCCCTCATTGCGCTGGCGTCCGCCGCAGGCTGCACGATCAACGCCCCTCCCACCCTGCACGGAGGCTCGTTCGCTCCGTTCAGCGCGCGGGCTCCCCTCGCGCGTGACGAACACATCGTCTTCACGCCCTCCGAGGACGCGACCCTCCTCGGCCGCGTCCTGCTCGCGCCCTACGTCATGCCCCGGCCGCTCGCCGAACAGCTCGCGCCAAACCCTTGCGTGGATGCTCTCGTCGATGTCGAGCCGCGGCCGGTCCCGAGTGACGTCATCGACGACGCGGAGCGCCTCTCCCCGGACGCCGCGCGCGCGGCCGGTGCCCCGGGCGCGTCGCACGTCTACTACCATTTCGACGTGCACAAACGCGTCGAGAAGGCCGCGACGAAGGCCTACGCGGAGTGCTGCCAGAAAGCCTCGTGCGGCATTGGCTACGTCCGCTCGGCGACGCTCGGGGAAGGGGAGATCGCGCTCGCGAAGCGGACGGCGCCCGGCGGCAATGCGGACGTCGCGTTCGACGAGGGCCCCCATCCGCTCGAGCTCACCCGTATCGACCGCCGCCACGTGCGCGGCTTTGTCGCGTTCGCGCTCGGCGGGCAGGGCGCGGAGCCTCCCCCCGCAGGCGCGGCGGAGCCCGAGCGCCCGGGGAGCGCGGCGAACGAAGCGGAGGTGATCGAGATCCGCGAGTCGCGTGAGAATCGAGACCGGTTCGAGCTCTGCACGAAAAAGCGGTGCATCACGGAAAACGAATTCATCCGTCGTTATGCCGCGCGGACCGGCTCGCACGAGCTCGACGATTTTCAGCGCGATCACTCGCCGCAGCTTCGCGCGACCGGCGCGGTCGTCGGCAGCCTCGGGCTCCTGGCTGCGGCGGCGGGCCTGGTGATCCTCGCGACCGACAGTCCCGCGGTGGCCGACCGGCGTGTGCCCGCGGTCGGAGGGATCATGCTGGGTTTCTCGGTCCCGACGCTGGCGGCGGGGATCGGGCTCCTCGGCTCGCCCTACGACGGCTGGACGTACGACCACAACCTCACGAAGAGCGACGCGAGGCGTTTCGTGGAGCGGTACAACCGCGCGCTGCGGAGCGAGGGGGCAGCGCGCGGCGCATCAAACGTCAAATGACGCCCCCCACGATTGCATCGTGTCCGCTCAAGGAGGGGGCAGGAACGTGAGCTCGTATCCGTATTCGGTGCACTCGTTCACGCCGGGCTGATCGATGTAGACGTCGTAGCTCGTCACGGTGCCCGCGCCCACGGTGCATTGGAGGAGCATCAGCACATCGCCGTTCTGGTTGCAGCAGGCTTCCAGCCCGTCCATGTTGTAGTATTGCCCGTCCTGGCATTCGAGGACGTCCGGGATGTCCTTGCCGGCGCAGTGCGGGATGAGGCAAAACCACGTCGAGGGCTTGGTCGGATAGGCCTTGAGCCACGATTTGGCCGGACCGGCGCAGGTGTCGACCCCGTTCGGGTATGTGTAGACGTCGATGTCGGCTTCGCCAGCGAGCACGCCGGTCTGCGCGTCCTTCGTCACGGGGCTGCAGCTGATGCTGGTTGCGATCTTGGTTGCCGTGGCCTTGGTATCGTTCGGCTCGGCGCCCGGGTCGTCGCAGACAGGTCCGCCTCCGCCTCCGCCCGCGCCGCCCGCGCCGCCGGCGCCGCCCGCGCCGGAGCCGCCCGCGCCGCCCGTGCCCGAGGACGACGACGAGCCGCCTCCGGCGCCTCCCGTGCCGCCGGCCCCGCCGGCCCCA
>NZ_JARZHH010000094.1 GCF_029946515.1 Polyangium sp. 6x1 | reverse complement strand
CGCAGGGCGGCTCGGGCGGCGCGGGCGGTACGATCGCCGGATCGGGCGGGGACGGCGGCGCGGGCGGCTCGGGCGGCGCGGGCGGCATGATACCCGGCTCCGGCGGCGCGGGCGGCGCGGGCGGCGCGGGCGGCAGCGGGGGCATGGGCAGCGGCGTGCAGAATGGCACCGCGACCAAGGTCGTCAGCGTGTTCGGCGGCGGCAGCGCCATCATCGCGAACGAGACTGATCTCGAATCGGGCGCCGGGAAATCGACGCCGTGGCAGGACCAGACCCAGGACGCGATCGGCCTCGCCTCCGACGGCACGGGCACCGGCGTCTGCGTGCTCCGATCGAGCGCGGCGGGGGAGCTGCGCGTCGCGTTTTATTCGGCCGGTGCCTGGACGCCCGGGTTCGGACAACCCCTGCCGGCGCTGGACGCGGGCCTCACGAGCCAGGGCGGGCCGCAGGTCGCGGCGGCCGGCGGCGTGGGGCACCTCGTCTACAAGGGCGCGGACGGTTTCTATTATTATGGCCGCCTCCAGAACAAGCTCTGGGTGAGCAAGAAGGAGGCGATCACCGCGAATGGACAGCCCTCGTCGGGCCCGAACCCGCCGGCCGTGGCGGCGATCGGCAATGCGCCCGTGATCGCGTTCGTCGGCGCCGATGGCGTCTTTTACGATCAATCGCGCAACGGCGGCGCCTGGTCGGCCGCCACGCCGCACCCGATCGGCAGCAAGGCCGCGACTGCGACGCCCGGCATCGTCGCGCTCGAATCCGGCCCGGAGCTCGTCGCGGTCTTCGCGAACGAGGCGGGCGGCTTGCAATGGCTCTCGCGCAAGGGCGCCGTCTGGACGAACCCCCAGCCCATCGAGGGCGCCTCCTCGCTCGATCAGCCGAGCCTCGCGCCTCTGCCCGGCGGCGGCGCGCTGCTCGCGTATCGCGGCACGGATCAGCGCCTCTACTGGGCGCGCCTCTCGGCCGGCGATTCTCCTGCCTGGTCGGTCCCGACGCAGGGCGCGGGCGGGGGCAACCCGGTCCTCCTCGCGCCGCCGGCCATCACGCGCGGCGGCAAGGGCGGCGAGGCCGAAATGATTTACGCGGACAACCTGAGCAGCGTGTATTCGACGCGCCTCGTCGGCGGCGCCTGGCTCGCCCCCACGTTCGCGGGCAGCGCTTCGGGCCGGATCGCGATCGCCACCCTGCCTTGAACCGAGCGTGCTAGCGTGCGGGCGGCCATGGCTCACGCGCTCGACGACCTCCCGAAGGCCCGCACCGGCGGCTGTCTCCTCCTCCGCGACAACTCCTGGAGCGATTGCGCCATCGACGGCATGCGCGGCGATTTTCGCCGCCTCACGTCGCAGGGCACGCGCGGCTTCTGCAACGTGAACGCCGGCCGCCACCACGTCGTCACGAACCACGAGGACGAGCCCATCGTCCTCGATCTCGTCCTCTACCCCGGCGAGACGCTCGTCCGCCGGCTCGACGTCGACGAGCGCGAGTTCGTCCTCGACGATCCCGAGACCGAAAAGAAATACCTCGCGCTCGCCGCGGGCGGCAGCCGCGGGGCCATGGCGAGCGCGCTCGTCGATTACGAGAAGGCCATCATCGCGGCGCGTGGGCGTGCGCCGGAGCTCTTGCCCGACGAGGTGGCGCGGCGCGTCGGCGCCGTGTTCGTCACGGCCGCAGAGCAGGCAGCGCGCGGCGTCGATCAGGGCGAGCTCATGGAGCAGACCTACAAGGCCGGCCTCGAGCTCATCGGCCACGTCATGCTCTTCTCGCACATCCAGAAATTCGTGGGCCTCTTCTCCATGGCGGCCTCGAAACACGCGATGGAGGGCCAATACGAGCTCGCGGCGCGGATCACGCTCCTCGGCCTCTCCATTCTGCCGGGCGAGCCGTGGCTGCTCGACCTCCTCGCGAACCTTTATTCGGACGGAGGCGCACCGGCCTCGGCCCTTCCGTTCAGCGAGGAGGCGCTGCGGCGCGCGCACGTGCTCCCGGAGAAGCTCGCCCAGCAGCTCCGGTCGACCTACGCGGAGATCTCGGTCGCGGCGCAGGGAAGTTGACGGGCGAGCTTGACAGGAAGCGGCGCCGTTCGTAGATTACGAGATACCGGTCCGGAAGAAGGAACTGCCGTTCCACCGACCGACGAGTCACGGCGGGCCGCCCTCGGGCGACGACGAACAACCCCAGCGCTGCACGTGATTCGCATTGCGGAGCGACGGCTCCCCGGTGGCGATTTCCGCGCGGCATAGGGGGTCCCGCGTGAAACGAACGGAAATCGATGCCCTGGTGCGCGCGCACCGGGGTCGGGCTCGTCCCGTGGCTTTTTTGCACGTCCTCCGTCAGGTCAGGCTCGACGAGGACGATCAATCCTTTCTGTGCGAGCACGCCTCCGAGCTCGCCGTCCCCGATTTGCTCGCGTGGCGCTCCCGCTGCGAGCCGGGATTCACCGGCACGGTCCTTCGCGCGCTCGCCCGGATCGCGCTCGAAGATCCGTCGCAATTCGAACACGAGGTCCTCGACGCGCCTCGATTCTCGCTCGACGACGACGAGTGGATCGAGCTCGCCGACCTCACGCGCGGCAAGGTCCCGCCCCGCGTCTTCGATCGAATCACCGCTCGACGCGTCCGGGTCGAGGTCCCGGAAGAAAAGGGGAGCGCGGCGCTCCCCACGGACGATTTCGATCTGGCCGGCTTCCTGGAGTCGAGCCTCGACGAAATCCCGCCCGCTGGGCCCGGGCTCGCGACTCCGATCGACGCGTCGCTCGCGCCGGAGGCCATCGTCGAGCGCGCGCGCAATGCGTGGAGCCCGGAGGAGCGCGTGATGCTGCTCGAATGGGCCGCCGCGCACGGCGTGCCGCGAAAGCCGCTCGTCGAGATCGCCGTCGCCGCGATCCGCGCGGGCGAAATCGATCCGCGGCTCCGCGCCTTCGTCGCCTCGCAGGTCGGTACGCGCGCGGCCTGGGACACGCATGGGCAGGACGTCGTGCTCGCGCTCCTCGATCGGAGCGCGTATTCGTCCCTCTCCGAGCTCTGCGCGCTCGTGTGGAGCGCGGCCCGCGGCGCGCCCGCGGTGCGCGGCGTCCCTGGTCGCGACGAGCCGCAGGGCTTGCTCTCCGCCATGAGCGCGGCCTTCGCCGCCTCGCTCGTCCACGTCGCTCGCGAATCCCTGGTCGCGTCCTTGCCTGCGCGCGCGATGGCCGCCCTCTCGGCGCTCGCTTGCCTCGCGCCGCCGACGCGCCTCTCGCGGTCGATTCACGACCTCCTCCGCGCGCCTGGCGTCGCGGGCGAGGTCCTCGCGCTCGTCGAGCTCAACGTGCGGCTCGTCAAGCATTCGAGCGCCCGGGATGCCTCGTTCGAGAGCATCGTGGCCGCCATTCATTGCCTCGCTGACGCGGGGCCCGAGGCTTGAGGAGGTGACGCGATGGCATTCGTCAACGTCCCCTCGCGGGAGATCTTTCTCAAGATCGTCTATTACGGCGCGGGTTTGTGCGGAAAAACCGCGAACGTCGAGCACATCCACGCCCGCGCCCCTGTGGCGGGGCGGGGCAACCTCGTCTCGTTGAAGACCGAGAGCGAGCGGACGCTCTTCTTCGATTTCATGCCGCTCGAAGTCGGGCAAATTCGCGGGTATCGCGTCCGGCTGCACCTCTACACGGTGCCGGGGCAGGTGTTTTACAAGGCGAGCCGCAAGCTCATCTTGAAGGGCGTCGATGGCCTGGTCTTCGTCGTCGATTCGCAGTCTGCGCGCCTCGAAGCGAACATCGAGGCCCTGGAGGACCTTCGCGACAACCTCGCCGAGCTCGACATGTCGCTCCGGGACGTCGCTTGCGTCGTGCAGTACAACAAGCGGGATCTGCCCGAGATCGAGCCCATCCCGCGCCTGCGGGAGCTCTGCAACCCGATGGGCGCGCCCGAGGTCGAGAGCGCCGCGAAGAGCGGCGTGGGCGTGATGGAGACGCTGCAGGCGGTGTCGCGCGGCGTGCTCCAGCGGATGGGCGGCCGGAAGGTGGCCTGATCAGGCGGCCTTTCGTTCGGCCCGCGTGAGCGCCGTCCGGATCGCCCAGGTGGCGAGCACCGCATTCACCAGGAAAAACCCGAGGAAGAGCCACCGGCCCGAGACCTGGGCGGCGCGCGCGTGCTCCGGATAAAGCGCCACGAAATCGACCGCCGTGATGCGCAGGACCTCGCGCACGACCGTCGTCCCGAGGATCACGAAAAAGAGCCCCGCCGAGGCGATCCCCAGCCATCGCCCCCGGTTCGCCTCGGCCCGATACAGCCCGACGAACCCCGCGCCCTCCACGACGACCCCCACCACCGCCGCGACGAACCAGGGCCTTGCCATGGGCCCGACTGCGTGCGCCCTGGCCGTTTCTCCCACGAGCATCGCATATCCCGCGGCGCAGGCCCCCGCGACGACGAGCCCGCCGAGCCCGAGCCGCGCGACGCGCTGGAACGTCGTCCTGTCCACAGGCGCGCCGGCGCGGTCGCGCCGATGGAGCTGCCAGCCGAGCAAGACCGCGAGCGTCGGCAGCGCGCCGAGCGTCCAGAGCAGCATGCGCGGCAGGATCTCGCGGTTCTCGTAGATCATCGACTTCGACGCGTACATCGGGGCCCACGCCCCTTCGCTCCGCGCGAGGAGGTAATTCTCGGTCCACGAGAGCGCGGTGAAGAGAAAACAGGCGAGGGCGCCCGTCGTCACGCAGACCTTGAGCCGCGGCCGCGCCTTCACGAACGCCGTCTTCTGCGCGTAGAGCAGGTAAAACCCGACGATCAGCGCCGGCAGGATGAGCATCCAGCGGTGGAAGAGCAGGAGGTTCGCCGTGTAAAACGCCTTCTTGTAGAGGATCTGGATGAAGAGCAGGGGCGCGATCCCGGCCGTGATCGCGGCCGAGAGCGCGAAGGGGAGCCAGTCGCGGAGCAGGTCCGCGAGCGCGTCGCTCGTCCCGGCTTTGCCGCGGATCTGCCGGACGAGGAGGACGCCCGTCCCGGCGAGCACGTAGTTCATGAACACCACGTGCGAGACGAGCGTGAGCACGTACGTCGCGAGGTAAAACGCGGTCGGCCCGGGAAAACCGAAGGGGAAGGGGGCGTCCATGATTACCTCTTCTTCTCCGACGCGGTCTTGTATCCCGGCGCCGTGCCGGCTTCGTCGAGCCAGCGCTTGATCTGCGCGAGCTCAGCCGGGTCGTTCGTGATCGAAAAATCCTTCGGCCTCGAAGCAGCCTCCCATTCGATGAACCGCACGAGCGCTTCGAGCTCCTCGGGCGTGCCGGCGAACGGCGGCATGAAGGGCTTCGTATGCTGGAGCTTCGCCACGTTGAGCCGCGTCTGCTCCGCCGTCCACGTGCCCGCGAGGTGCACGAGCCCGTTCACGCCGCCCACCGTGTGGCAAACGCTGCACTGAAAACGGTAGACCTTCGCCCCGAGGCGCACCTGATCGTTCGGGTAATCGGCCGCGTCCCGCAGCGGATAGGGATCCCCCGTGACCGAGCCCTTCTCCCGCATCGTCACGATCTCGGCGGGCGTCATCGCATTCGAGTAGAGCGTCTCGCGCACGGTGAAGGGCTTGCGCGCGCCCTCGCGGACGAACTCGCCGCCCGCGGACGCTGCGAACCCGAGCACGATGAGCAAGGACGCGGTCGCGCTGTTGATGTAAAGGCGCCGGAGGAGCAGGCCGAAGATCGCGTAGAGCCCGACGAGCAGCGAGGCGCCGGCGCCGACGCCGAAGAACATGCTCATCGCGGGGCTGCCGCCGAGCACCCAGCTCCGGCTGTCCGCCGGCATCGCGAAGAGGTACCAGGCGCCGAGCAGCGGCATGAGCGCCATCGGCGCGAGGAGCTGCGCCGCCCGGTGGAGCAGCTCCTTTTGCTCGTCCCGTTCGAGCGAGGGCGAGGCGCTGATGACGAGCGCCGCGACGAGGGCGGCGATGGCCATCGCGGCGAAGGTGCGGAAGAAGAGCGAAGGCCAGAACGTGGGGTTGAAGAACCCGGCCCAGAGATCGCCGCTCGCGAGCCAGGCGCCCGGCGTGAGCTGCCACGAGAGAATGCCGTTGATCCAGAACAGGCTGAACCACGCCGCCACCGTGTAGAGCCCGAGCAGAAAGAGGCGCGAGCGCCCGTCGAGGCGATCGCCATAACGGTAGAAGCAATACCCGGCGACGACCTCCAGCGCGAAGAACGTCCACTCCGTGGCCCACACCCAGTGGAACGTGTCCACCATGAGCCCGATCGTGCGCGGGCTCGTCTGGATCGAGGTGAACCACATGCCGACGCCGGTCAGGGCGCCGACGACGAAGCTCACGAGCACGAGCAGCTTGAAGTAGCCGTCCGTGAACCGGCGGGCAGGCGCGAGTTTTCCCTTGCCCGAGAGCCACTCGAAATACGTCATCAGCACGCCGCCGCCGATGGCGAACTGCGCGAGGAAGACGTGGAAGATGCCGAGTCCCCCGATGACCAGGCCCTTCATGAGGGGGCCGAAATCGTTCGTGGGATAGTAGGGGACGCCGAGCGCTGAGGTATCCACGGTGACGAGGACGATGTAAGGGGTGCCCTGCGCCCTTTTCAATGGCAAAGTTGCCGCATCGAGGCGCATGCGGCGCGGCAAGTCGCCACGGGGCGCGGCGAGCGCGCCTTCGTTCGTCCGAGCATCTCCGTTCGTCCCGAGACCTGCTATCGTGCGCGCCCGTGCCCGCCCGGTGGTTCGTCCTGGCCGTTGCCCTCGTGGCGCTCCCAAGCTGCAAGGCGAGCTCGAACGAGGAGCAAAAACCCGCGCCGCCCGGCCCGAGCGCATCCGTCGCGCCTTCGGCCGCGCAGGTGTCCGAGGGCGGGGTCGCGCCCGCGAGCGAGACGCGCGAGGAGGACGCGGGCGCGGCAAAGGACACGGCGGTCGTCGACGATCGGCCGCTCCACCACACGACGCAGGAAGAGCTGCTCGCGCTGATCTCGATCGCGCCGGGGAAGAAGTTCCGCAAGCGTGATCCGGGCGAGTTCCTGCGGCGGTACGTGGGCCCGGACGGGCCGGGACAAACGAACCAGGGAAACCCCGCGCTCGCGCGACACGTGATTTCCCGCGCGTCATGCCTCGAAGGGCTGCGCGGCGTCACGCTGCAAACGGAGGCGCAACGCGAGGCGTGCGGCGGGCACGAGAACATGGTGCCGATCTACGAGGGCGGCGACGCGGAGAAGGCGAAGGCTTGCATTGACGTCTTCGAGTACCCGAACCGCGCCTGCGAGCTGCCCATGGTGTGGGTGCCGCCGGCCCACGCCGCGGCGCTCTGCGAGCTGCAAGGAAAACGCCTCTGCACGCAGGAAGAGTGGGTCCTCTCCTGCCGCGGAGATCCCGGGGGAGGGGAGCCGAGCACCTACGCCTACGGGAGCGAGCTCGACCTCGACATTTGCAACACCAACAAACCCGCGGCCAAGTGGTCGGACAAACCTTGTGATCCCCGGACGATCGACACGACGTGGGCGTCGTGCGCGACGAACACCGAGCCATCGGGCAGCTATCCGCGTTGCCGCTCGCGGTTCGGCGTCTTCGATCAGCACGGCAACGTGGCCGAGGCGATGACGCGCTTCGATCCCGAGGAGAACAAGGTGGTCTCGCAGCTCAAAGGCAGCGCGTTTTTTTACGTCGACGTGGCGCGGAGGCTCGACGAGCCGCCGCGGCGCGAGGTGTACTCGGACCACTGCGCGCACGATCCGCGCTGGCACGTGCAGCCGCTCCGGAAGGCGTTTCACGTGAACTATCACCTCGGCTTTCGCTGCTGCTACGCGCGCGGCGGGCGCTCACCGGGGCGATAGCCGCTCGAGGCGGGCGCGCGCCAGGCGCCCGAGCGTGGTGAGCCGGCGGAACGCCGCCTTGCGGGTGATCCCGAAGGTGCGCGAGAGCTCGTCGAGCGTCGCGTTCTCCAGAAAGGAAGCGACGAACAGCGCGCGATCCTCGTCCGTCATGGGCCCGAGGGCCGCGCGGACGAGGCGCGCGGCGTGCGCCAGCTCGTCCACGGAGGACCCGGGCGCCGAGGCCAGGCCGAGCCCGCGGTGGCCGAGCCGCTCCACCCGATGGCGGCGGAGGCGGAGGAAGTTTTGACCGAGCTGCCAGGTGATCCGGTCGAGCCAGGCGCGCATCCGCGCCTCGGAGGCGTCCTTTACTTCGTCCCAACGTTCGAGGGCGATGACGAAGGCATGCTGGGCGAGATCCCTCGCGTCCTCGGACGAGACGCCCATGCGGCGCAGGCGCCGGCGAAGGGAGACGACGGCGTACGCGTAGAGCCAAGCTTGCTCCGGCGCGAACGGGTTGCGGGGAGGAAGGGGGGCCACATACCGGTATCTGTCGACCGAGGCGCCGTTCTTAAAAAAAGTGAGGTTTTTGCAGGCAGCGAATTCGCGATGTGGCTCGCCGAAATCGTCCCGGAAATCGTGGTCCGCTCAATGCGTTCCTTCGATTTCCAGGAACGAAAGGTGCCCCGCGCGATCCCCCGCCACGATGGAGCGCGGGCCCGGCCCCGCCACCAAGGCCTCCACCGGCTCGCGCACCACGAGCCGCGCCACGGACAGCCCGGACGCGAGATCCCAGACCCGGATCGTCCGGTCCTCCGACGCGCTCACGAGGTGCCGCGCATCCCCCAGCCACGCGAGCGCTCCCACGGGCGCGCGATGCCCGGCGAGCACGCGGACCATCCGCCCCGCGCCGAGGTCCCACACCCGGATCGTGTGATCCTCCGACGCGCTCACCAGGAAGCCGCCGTCGGCCGACATCACCACCGCCCGCACCGCCGCTTCGTGCCCCACGAGCTCGGAGACCTCGACCCCCGAGCTCACGTCCCAGAGCGCGATTTGCCCATCGGCGCCCCCGGCCGCGAGCCGGTTGCCCACGAGCGCACCGCAGAGCGGCTCGCCGCTGCCCGTGCCGTAGGTCTGCGCCCGCTGGCCGTCCGTGAGATCCCACGCGGCGAAGGCCCCTTCCTGACTCTTCGTGATCACCCGCGTGCCGCGCGCGTCCACGAGCAGCGGCGCGCACAGCGGCGCGCCCTCGCGTCCGAGCGACATCGTGCCCGGCCCGCGCCCCGGCAGAGACGAGATCACCCACCGGAGCTGCCCCGTCGCGACGTCCCACACGCGGAGCGAGCCGTCGACCGACGCCGAGATCACGCGCATGCCGTCCGGGGTGACGGCCACGCCGTGCACCCAGAGCGCGTGTCCTTCGAGCACGGCATGCAGCGCGCCCTGCCGCGCGTCCCAGATGCGCAGCGTGTCGTCGAACGACGCCGACACCACGAACGACCCGTCCGGCGTCGCCGCGAGCGCGCTCACGCGCGCGTGATGCCCGCCCGGGACCCCAGGCGCCACGGTCGCCCCGAGATCCCACACGCGGACCGTACGATCTTCGCCGCCCGAGACGACGGTCCGCCCGTCCGGCGTGAGCGCCACGGCTTGCACGCCCTGCGCGTGGCCGTGAAAGACCCCGATCGGGATCCGCGCGTCGAGATCCCACACGCGCACCGTCCGATCCCACGAGCCCGAGGCCAGAAAGCGCCCGTCCGGGGTCATGGCCACGCTCGTCACGCCGTCGGTGTGGCCCGTGAGCAGCTCGGGCCGGCTGCCTTCGAGCGGCGCCCAGCAAAGCACGGCGTCTTCGTGCGAGGCCGCCACGAGGACCCGGCCTTCCGCCTTCATCGCCACGGCGCTCCGCGGCGAAGCGGGCTCGGCGAGCGCCTTCACGACGCGCCGCGCGTCCACGTCCCAGAGCCACAACGTCGCGTCGTCGCCGCCCGCAGACACGCAAGCCTGGCCGTCCGCCGTCACCGCCACGCCCTGCACGCCGCCCGCGTGCCCGGAGAGCGTCCGGACGAGCTCGCCGGTCGCGAGGCTCCACACGCGCGCGGTCCCATCCTCGGACACCGACACGACCGTGCCCGCGCCCTCCGCGAGCGCCACCGCGTGCACCGCGCCCGCGTGCCCGCGGAGCTGCCGCGTCCCCCGCGCCGTCGCCAGATCCCACACGAAGAGCGAGCCATCCATCGCGCCCGAGACCGCCGTGCGCCCATCCGCCGAGACGGCGATCCCGCGGACGGCCGACACGTGCCCCGTCAGCACGAAGAGCGCCTGTCCCGCATCGAGATCCCACACGCGCACCGTCCGATCGTCGGACGCCGAGAGCGCGAGGCGCCCGTCCCGCGTGACCGCGACGGCGTTCACCTTCGCCGCGTGCCCTTCGAGGACACGCGCGGAAGCCTCCCCGCGGCGGCTCGTCCTCGCGCGCACCCGGATCCACGGCGAGCGCCGCGCCGACAAGGCCCCGTCGAGCGCCTCGGCGAGCTTCGTCCCTTCGAGCTCCTCGGCCCGTGCGCGGAGCTGCTGCAAGAAAAACGCAGGCTCGCGCGCCGCGTCCCAGCCGACGAGCGCGTTCGCCTCGAGCTCCAGCGCGCCGCGCATCGACGCGACGGCGAGGCCCCCCGCCGCCCACGCCGAAGACGCCCGCACGTCCGCGAGCACGTCCACGATGCCCCGCGCGGCGACCTCACCCTCGATGCGCGTGACATCGCCGAGCGCGCGCTCGAGGTGGGCCGCCGCTTCGACGCGTAGTTCGTCCCGAAAAACTGGATCCAGCGCACGTTCGATGAACATCCGCACGTCCGGCCAGAGCCTCGCCCGGCCGGCGTCGTCCGCGTCGACGAGGTTCGTCGCGGCGAGCGCCCGAAGGGCCACCCGGATCGGCTCCTCCGCCCGGCGCCCGGACAGCCATGCGAGCCGCGCCGTCGGCACGAGCGCCTCGCCTTCGCACATCGAGAGCAACACGAGAAGCCGCCGCGCCTCGCCCTCGGGCACGTCCTCCCACCCGAGCTTCATCATGGCCGCGCGCGCCTCTGCCGCCTCCGCGCCTTCGAGCCGCCGCGCGAGCTCCTCGGACGAGCGACCGGGCCGCCGCGCGAGCCAGCCCGCCGCGATCGACACGAGGAGCGGATCCTGCGCGAGCGCCCGGCAGACCCGCCGCGCATGCTCCACCTCCGCCGCGCCGATCGTCGCGCGGCCCGCGAGCACGAGCTCGATCAGCGCCCCCTCCGGCAGCGGGCCGAGATCGAACGTGGGGAGCAGGAGGTTTCCCGGCGGCGCCCGCATCGTGAACAGGAGCCTGCACGCGAGCTCCGCCGGGACGAACCCGAGCACGCGCGCGGAGAGCGCGCCGGGATCCGGGACGCCGTCGATGACGAGCAGCGCGTCCGGCCGGAGGCGCAGATACCGGGCGAACGCCTGGACGAGCTGCCTTCGCCGATCACAAAGCGGCCCCTCCGCCCGGAGCCCGATCGCCGTGGCGAGCGCCGCGAATCCGTCATCGCACCCCGAGGGCGCGTCGACCCAATACACGCCGCCCGGATACGCGTCGCGGTATCGATTCGCATAAGCGACCGCGAGCGCCGTCTTTCCGGCCCCCGATCGCCCGCAGACGCCAATCGCGCGCTCCTCGCCGCGCAGCACGGCGTGCAGGAGCTCGAGCTCCCGCGTGCGTCCGACGAATGCCGGAGCCAGAGGTCGGCGGACGAGAAATGGCACGGGCGCAAAGGAGCGAAGACGCATGAGATTTCGAGGCGGACATATCGCATTCGTCCGCGTCGCCGCTATCATGCCCTCGTCCCGCGCCTCCGTCGAGGGGCGTGGCGCAGAATCGTTTGTATGTGCAATCGTTGGACAAACGATTCGCAAAGCATGGCGTCGTGCACCCGTACGACAATGGTGAAATCGGGACGTCGCGGCGGGGGCGTCCGCCGTTTTGGTTCCGCTACCCCTGTCGTGTGGGCTTCCGGTATCCTCGGGCTGTGCTCCCCCTCCGCGCCGTCTTCCGAGGCCAGCGCGTCGTCCTCCGCGCGCCGCGCGTCTCGGACGCGCCTCGCATCGTCGAGATTCGCTCTCGATCGAGAGCATTCCTCGAGCCCTGGGTGCCCGTCCCCGCCCCCGACGAATTCGACATCGACCTCGCGCGCGCCCGCATCCTGCGCGATCGACGCGATATCCGCGCGGACCGCCACTACCGATTCTGCATGACTGTCGGCGAGGAAGGGCCCGTCATCGGCCGCGTCGCCCTCACCCAGGTCTTTCGCGGCATCTTCCAGAACGCCTACCTCGGCTACTGGGTCGACGTCGAGCACCATGGACAAGGCTTCACCACCGAGGGGGTCAAGCTCGCCCTCGACGTCGCGTTCCGCGAGATCGGCCTGCACCGCGTCCAGGCGGCCATCATGCCCCAGAACGCGGCGAGCCTCGCCGTCGCCCGCAAATGCGGGCTCCGGCAGGAGGGCTGCGCCGCGCGTTACATCCAGATCGCCGGCGCCTGGCAGGATCACCTGCTCTTCGCCGTCACCGCGGAGGACTGGCAAGCCGCAGCGCGATGACGCTCTACCGGGACGAACGCTTGCGCCGCGGGCTCGGCTTCGGGCGGGCAGGGCGCGCCTCGCCCTCCACGAGCAGATCCTTCGCCATCGCCAGCGCGCCGCGCACGCCGACCAGCGGATCGGTCACCACGACGACCGGGATCTGCGCCATGAGCCCGGAGAACCGCCCCTTCTTGCGGAACCCCTCGAGGAACTGCTGCCTGCGCGCGAGCACGATGTGCCGCGCGATGTTGCCCGCCACGAACACGCCCCCGAGCGCGAGCTGCTTCAGCGCAAGGTTGCCCGCCTCGGCGCCGTAAATCGAGGCGAAGAGGTCCACCGCCTTCGCGGCCGGCTTCGACGCGCCGGACAAACCGAGCTCCGCGATCGTCGCGTTCCGATCGCCGTCTTCGAGCCGCCGCTCGTTCGCCTTCGCCTCGCGCCCGCCGCGCGCCACGAAGAAATCGTAGAGCGCACCGAGCCCGTTGCCCGAGAGCACGCGCTCGTAGCTCACGTGCTCCGGGAACCGCTTCGACAGGAACGCGAAGAGCTCGGCCTCGACGGCGTCACGCGCCGCGAAATCCGTGTGCCCTCCCTCGGTCGGCAGCACGATGTGCTTCGACCCGTCCCACACGAGCAGCGCCTCGCCGAGCCCCGTCCCGGCCGCGATGACGGCCATGTTGTTGCCCTTCGCCTTCGGGCGCGCGTCGTCGAGCGGCACCGCCACGTCCGCGGGCAGGTGCAAGCAACCACGCGCCGCGACGGCGAGATCGTTCACCAGGCTCACGCTGTCGAGCGACAGGCTGCGCGCGAGCTTCACCTCGTCGAGCCGCCACGCGAGGTTCGTCACGGTCGCCACGCGATCCCGGATCGGACCGGCCACGCCGAGCACCGCGACCGACGGGTGGGGATGATCGGCGCTCGTGAGGAAGCCCCGCGCGATCTCCTCGAAGGTCGCGTGCTCGCGGCTCGGCAGGACCGCTTCGAGCAGCAACTTCTTCCCGAGGCCGTCGTAGAGCGAGAGCCGCGTCCGCGTGCCCCCGATGTCGCCGACGAGGATCGAACCGGTCCCACCGCGCTTCTTCATCATGACCTTGTTTTTGCGGTACGAAGTTCCTGGCAGGAAAGCAAGCCGCGTGTTGCGGTTCACCCCGTGGGGTACGCGCCCCGGTCCACGAGCCAGACGACCCGGCCTCGCGCGCGGAGGAGCAAGCGCGCCGGCACCTCCTCCTCGGGGCCATCCGACCACGCCGACGCGATCGGCCGTTGCTTCGCCGCCCCGCGCGCCAGCACCAGGACCGTCCTCGCCTCGCGGAGCACCGGCGCCGTGAGCGTGAGCCGAGCTTCGAGCCCCTTGTCCGGCTGCGCGGCGATCGCCGCGACGAGCCGATCGTCGATCGCCGTCGCGCCCATCCCCGGGAAGAGCGACGCCGTGTGCCCGTCGTCGCCGATGCCGAGCGTCATCACGTCGAACGCGACCGTGCTCGCGATCCCGAACGTGCGTCGCAAGAGGACCTCGTACCGCGCCGCGGCCGCCGCGAGATCCGGTGCCTCCGCCTCCATCCGGTGGACGCGTGTCTTCGGGGCCCGATCGAGCCCGAGATCCGCGTACGCGGCCCGGAAGTTCGAGCGCGGCGAGGCCGGATCCACCGCGCGCTCGTCCACCCAGAACCAGTCGATCCGATCGAGCGGCAGCGCCATCTGCGCGAGCCTCCGGTACACCGGGCCCGGCGTCGATCCGCCCGAGAGCGCGACCTTCGCCGAGCCGCGCGTCCGCACCGCCTCGTCGATCGCCCGCGCCACGATCTCGGCCCCGAGCGCCGCGTGCTCGGCCTCGTTTTCCGCGTCCGTCACCTCGAAGCGCGCCGTCGAGACCTCGCTCATCGCTCGCACCACTGCGCCGCGAGGACGAGCGCATCCCGCAGGACCCGATCTCCCTCCGTGGCATCGAGCGCCTTCACCAGCACCCATGCCTCGTCCCGGTACCCGAGCGCGTGCTCGTGCGAGGTCACGCGCGCGCCGCGCCGCGTCCAGGCGACCTGCCTCGGGTTCTCCTGGTCCCGCGCGCACGCGAGCGAGAGCGGCTGTCCTTCGAGCGAGCTCTCGATCCACACGCCCGTGAGCTGCCCCGGCGGGAGGCCCTCCCGCGGATCGTCGCGCAGCGTGATCCGCACCGGCTCGCCATGCCGATCCCGCGCCCGATCCCGCGTCTCGAAGCCCCAGCCGAGCCGCGATCCGAGCCAGCCGAGGAGGAGCGCCGCCGGCTCGGTCGCGCCGCCCGGCGTGCGCCCCACCGTGACCTCGCGGATCACCCCCAGCGCGGACCGCGCGTCGTCGAAGAACCGCGCCACGAGCTCGCGCCACTGGTACGTCCGGACGAACTGGCGATCGCCCACGGGGACCGTGGACGCCTGGAGCACCTCCGCGATCCGCACGGCGCTCGTGTGGGCCGTGTCGACGATCAGCCGATCGGCTTGCGACACGAGCGACGGCAAGAGCGCGCGCGGCGCCCCGCGGCCGATCTCCACGACGATGGGCACCTCCGGCAGCGCGAGCGCCGCCACGACCGAGCCGACGCGCTCGCACGCCATGGCGCCGAACGTCATCTCGATCCAGTCGAAGCAGATCGGCGTCCCCCCGTCGATCCGGCACGCGGCGCGCACCTCGTAGCTCACCTCCCAGGGCGCGAGGCGACCGTCGCTCGTCAGCACGAACGCGCGCCCCGGGTGCGTGTCCACGAGCGCGTCGGCGATCGCGCGCGCCTGCTCGACCTCGGACGGCGCCGCCACGAACGCGAAGCTCATCGTGGAGGAGCGCACCTTCGTCATCGGCGCGCCCGCCTGCTCGTCCGGCGCGGACCAGAAGGACGCGAGCTCCGCTTCGATCCGCGCGAGCGCCTCGCCCACCGGCAGCGCCGTCACGGCTTCCTCCACTTGTCGCCCGGCACGAGCAGCCGATCCGCTTCCCGCGGGCCCCAGCTGCCGGCCTCGTAGGTCGCGACGGGCGCGTCGTGATCTCGCCAGCCCCCGAGGATCGGATCGATGAAGCCCCACTGCGCCTCGACCTCGTCGGCGCGCGTGAACAGCGTCGCGTCCCCGCGCATCGCGTCGAGGAGGAGCCGCTCGTAGGCCTCGGGCGTGCTCGATCCGAACGCCGTCCCGTAGCGGAAGTCCATCGCCACGTTGCGCAGCCGCATCCCACCGCCCGGCACCTTCGTGGCGAAGCGCAGCGCGATCCCTTCGTCCGGCTGAATCCGCACCACGAGCACGTTCGGCTCGTCCTCGCCGCGACGGATGCTCGGCGGCGGGCCGCCGTCGCCTGGAGGCGCGTCGTGGAAGAGCCGGTGCGGCAGCGGCTTGAAGTGCAGCGCTACCTCGGCGACGCGCTTCGCGAGCCGCTTGCCCGCGCGCAGGTAGAACGGCACGCCGCCCCAGCGGAAGCTGTCGATCCGCAGGGACATCGCGACGTACGTCTCGGTCTTCGAGCTCGGATCCACGTCCGGCTCCTCGCGATAGCCGGGCACCTTGTCGCCGCGCACCGTGCCCGCCGTGTACTGCGCGCGCACCGTCTTCTCCAGCACCTCGCGCCCGCGGATGGGCCTGAGCGCGCGCAGCACTTTCACCTTCTCGTCGCGCACCGCGTCCGCGTCCCATGACGACGGCGGCTCCATCGTCACCATCGTGAGGAGCTGCAGCGCGTGGTTCTGCACGATGTCGCGCGTGATGCCGGTCTGATCGTAGAACTTGCCGCGCCCCTCGACGCCGATCTCCTCGGCCACCGTGATCTGCACGTGGCTCACGTGCTGCCGCGTCCAGAGCGGCTCGAAGATCGTGTTGCCGAACCGGAAGACGAGCAGGTTCTGCACCGTCTCCTTCCCGAGGTAGTGATCGATCCGGTAGATCTGCCGCTCGTCGACGCACGCGAGCAGCTCCTTGTTCAGCGCGCGCGCGCTCGCAAGATCCTCGCCGAACGGCTTCTCCACGACGATGCGCTGGTAGCTCGCGTCCGGCCCGTCCGAGGGGCGCACGACGAGCTTCGCGTCGCAGAGCCCGCGCACGATCACGGGCACCTCGGCCGGCGCGACCGCCATGTAAAACACCCGGTTCTGCCCCGTCCCCCGCTCCACCTCGAGCCGCCCGAGCTCTGCCGCGAGCCGCGCGTACGTCGCGGGATCGTTGAAATCCCCCTGCACGTACGCGAGGCCCTTCTCGAGGTCGCTCCACGTCGCGTCGTCGAGAGGCTTGCGGCGCGAGTGCTTCGCCACCGCCTCGCGCATCTCCTCGGCGAACTCGGGCTTCGGCCGCCGCGCCACGCCCACCACCGCGAACCCGCCCGGCAGGAGCCGGCTCAGCGCGAGGTTGTAGATCGCCGGCAGGAGCTTGCGCCGCGTCAGATCCCCGGACGCGCCGAAGATCACGACCGCCGCGGGCCGCACCGTTCGCTCGTCGGGCATGCCCTCGCGGAGCGGGTTGTCCTCGCCGCTGCCGACGCTCTCCGAAAACGACATGCGTTCCTCCCTCGCGGGACTCCCCGTCCCCGCGGGGCAGGCTACCAGAGCCCCGACCGACACGCCGGAGGAGGCATCCGTTCTCCGATATCTTTGCTACCGGCGCGGCCCTGGCTACCCTCTCGGCACGTATGGCAGACGCAAGCCTCCCGCGCGTTCGGGTCCCTCATCCGCACGTGCGCTGCGACGCGAGGATCCTCGCAGGCAGCCCCCACGTCGAGGGATCCCGGGTGCCCGTCCGGCGCCTCTGGGTCTGGCACCGCGGCGGGGCCTCGGTCGAGACCCTCTTGCGCCGCTACCCGAACCTCGGCCCGGCCCGCATCCTCGACGCGCTCTCCTTCGCGTACGACAACCAGGACCTCATCGACGCCGACCTCGCCCGCGAGCAGGCGCTCTTCGAAAAACAGGGCGGCCCCACCGTCGGCGCCCGCCCCCTCGCGCAGCTCACGCTTCCTTTCGACGAGGACGCCCCCGACAGCGCTGCTGCGCGCGCAGCCGCGCGACAGCCCATGCTCCCCGGCATGTCGGCGGTGATCCCGCCCCCCGCGCCTCCTGTGTCCGTCCCGACCAAACCGGCGGCGTCCACGACGAAGTCCGCGCGCAAACGCTAGGACCCCAGCAAGTCCCTGGCGATCCAACGGTCTTTACAGCCCGACGAGACTAGGGCAGAAGGGCGACCGTGCTGGGAGGGATCGACGCGGAGCGTCTGGGCAGTTCTTCGCCTGGTGAGCTCCGCATGCGGGACCTGCCACTCGGTCGTGACAGGCGGCATGGCGCACAGCGCCCCCGCGCACAGAGAGGCGCCCGCCCGGGTGCCGGAGGGTTTGTCAGATGAGCTTCAATCGTTGGAAGTTGGTCTCCATGCCGGTCGTCGTGCTCGGCATCGCTTCGCCGCTGCTCGCCAACTGCGGTGGCAAGATCCCCGGCGTCGGCGGCGTCGAGGTCCCGGAGGCCCTCACCGAGGGTGTCGAGGCCGCGAAGGGCTGTGACGAGTTCAAGACCGGCGATTTCGGCTCCCTCGCGCTGAAGGGCGACGCGAAGGTCCAGGGCAAGATCAAGTCGTTCCTCCAGGTCTCGTACGACGTGAACAAGACCGTCGTCGACCTCGAGGCGGGCCTCATCAAGTCGTGCGGCGCGCTCGGCAAGGACCTCGGCATGAAGGACGACGAGCTCCGCGCCGAGGTTGGCGGGGGCAAGGGCGCGGACAAGGTCTGCACCGCCGTCGCCGCGAAGGTGAAGTCGATGCTCGCGGCGAACGCCGAGGCGAAGATCTCGGTCGAGTTCGATCCGCCCAAGTGTCACGCGGACGTCGACGGCATGGCGAAGTGCCTGGACGCCTGCGGCTCGCCGATCGAGCCGGGCAAGCTCGAGGCGAGCTGCTCGGGCGGCGAGGTGAGCGGCTCGTGCGACGCGCAGTGCAAGGGCACCTGCTCGATCGAGGCGGGCGCGCAGTGCACGGGCTCGTGCAAGGCGAGCTGCTCGGGCAAGTGCGAGGCCGGCTTCAAGGGCACCTGCGGCGGCAAGTGCGACGGCAAGTGCGACGGCAAGCAGGCGAGCGGCGCGTGCGCCGGCCAGTGCGAAGGCAAGTGCGACGCGAAGGCCGAGGGGACGTGCTCGGGCACGTGCTCGGGCACCTGCTCGGCGGCGTGCGAGGTGAAGGGCCAGGCGAAGTGCGAGGGGAGCTGCTCGGGCGGCTGCTCGGTCGCGTACAAGGAGCCGAAGTGCTCGGGTGAGTTCAAGCCCCCGACGGTCGACGTCGAGTGCCAGCAGAGCTGCACGAACCGCGCGGCCGCGACGGCGAAGTGCGATCCGCCGGCCGTGCGCGTCGTGGCGAACGGCAAGGTGAACACCGACGTGCAGAAGCTCGTCAGCGCGCTGAGCCGCAACCTGCCTGGCATCATCAAGCTCTCCGCGGGCTCGGGCGCCAAGATCAAGGTCGGCGCCGAGGGCCTCGTGAAGGCGGGCAAGGGCATGGTCGACGTGGTCGGCGACGCGGGCGGCAAGGCCCTCGCGTGCATCAAGGCCGGCGTGGACGCGACGGCGAACGCGACGACCTCGATCGACCTCAACGTCAAGGCGAGCGTCAGCGTGACCGCCTCGGCGAGCGCCAAGACCAACTAATTTCCCTCAGGGGGCTGCGCTCGGGCGCAGCCCCCTACGCGCGCCGCTCGGGCGGCGCGCTACCCTGGGCCAGCGCCGCTGGCTTCTTTGGACCTCCAAACATTGGTTTCCCAACTTTCTCCCCGGGAGCTCGCCGACGCGATCGCAGCGGGGAAGCCCGTCTACTTGATCGACGTGCGCAAGCCGTGGGAGCACGAGCGCGCGGCGCTGCCGGGGAGCCTGCTCGTCCCGCTCGACGAGCTCACCGAGCGCGTCGACGAGATCGAGCCCCCGCCCGGCGCGCTCGTCGTCGCCTACTGCCACCACGGCGTGCGTAGCCTCTCGGCCGCCGCGCTGCTCGATCGCCTGGGGTTGCCCGGCGTCGCCTCCCTCCGCGGCGGCATCGACGCCTGGTCGCGCGAGATCGACCCGAGCATCCCCCGCTACTGACGTCGCTTCACGCGGGCACCCACGCCGCGTGGAACCCGTACGGCACGCGCCGCGGCATCCGCACGCGCGCGACAGGCCCGCGTGAGATCTCCCGCGCGTCGAGCACGATCATCTCCGATTCCGCCGTCGCCTCGTCGTGCACGAACCCGACGACGTACCCGTCGTCTTCCGTCGTCGCACCTTCCCGCGGAGCGAACACCATCTCGCCGCCGAAGCGGTTTTTCCCGAACACGTGCGTATCGCTCCGGCCCTCGGCGAAATCGTACCGCACGACCCCGTCGATCCACGGCAGATCCGCGCCTGGCACGAAACGCGCCGCCGTGCCGAACCGGTTTTTCCTTCCCGTGAGCCGGTCGTCGATGCGCGTGAAATCCGCTTGCGCGTCGTCGAGCTGCTCCTCCTTGGCCTCGCCCGTCGCGAGGTCGAACGTGAATCGCCACGCGCGCCCGCCGTCGTAGTCGCCTTTCCTCGGTGCGGACGGCTGTCCCATCACGTCGGTCCGCGCGAGCCGACTCGCGAGCAGCACCACGCGCGAGCCCTCCTCGTACGCATTCCACACGTGATAGATGAAGCACGCCGGCAGCTCGAACCATCGCATCTGCGCGGCGTCGCCCCGCCGCGGCAGGATCCCGAATCGGCTCGGCCGATCCGGCTCGAAGGCGAGCGGCACCTCTCCGCGCGCCATGCGCTCCATCCGGAACGTGTAGGGAAGGTCGAACAGGATCGAATGGTGCTCCGTGATCGCGAAATCGTGCATCATCACAGGCACGTCGAGCGGGATCTCCACGTAATGGTCGAGCCGCCGATCCGGCCCGACGACGCCGTATTTGATGTACGGCATCCAGAGCGTGTACCCGAAAAACACCATCTCGCCCGTCCTCTCGTCCACCTTCGGGTGCGCGGTGAACGGATAATCGAGCCGGCCGTCGAAATCGACCTGCCTCACCGTCTCCAGATCGGGCAAACGGATCTCGTGCGGCGCGCCTCCCTCCCACGTCGCGTGGAGCCGCTGCGCGTGGAGGGCGAACGCCGTGTTCGCCACGTTCTTGTAGATCATCCCGTGCGGCGGATCGGCCACGTTCGGCGGCTCCGCGAAGCCGGTCCAGAGCGCCCGGCCCGCCTCGCGCTCGTGCAAAAATCCTTTCGTGCGGACCCAGCGGTTCCGGTACGACGCGCGCCCGTCTTCGACGCGCACGGCGTGCACCATCCCGTCGCCGTCGAAGAAATGGTACCGCCCGATCGGCGCGAACTGCGCGTTCGGGCCGATGCGCACGAACGTCCCCCGGAGGTCCCTCGGGAGCTCGCCTTTCACCTGCAAATCCGGCACGTCGAGCTCGTCGTGCACCGGGCCCCAATTTCCTTCGAGATAAGCGCTCGTCACGATTTGCATGGGCTCCTCCGGCCGCGGTTCGTGTTGCGACGGCACAAGTAGCCGCCGGCCCGTCGGCCTGTCAAGCCGCCCGCCCCGCGGATGGGTTCGCCCTTGGAATGCGGCCCGTTCGTTCGGCGTTTCGCGCCCCCATGCGACGCCCGCGTGACGCCATCCTCCTGCTCGCGGTTTTTCTCTCCGTCCTGGGCCTCTGCGCCCTCGCCGCCGCCGCGCCGCCTGAATCAAAAGAATCCAAAGGCACCGTAACGTTACCGTTATCGCGGTGGCGGGCCCTCGAAGACGACCTCGCCGTCGCCGCGCCGCCGCATCCCGCCGCGGAAGGCGTTCTCTGGGTCGCGCGTCGGATCGAGGGCCGCTTCCGCAAAGGCCTCTGGACCGGCCGCCTCGTCGCCCGCTTCGAGGTTTTGCCCGGCGGCCCCGTCCGCGTCCCCGTCCTCGATCATCGCGCCGTCCTCGGCGAGGTCACGCTCGACGGCGAGCCCGCCGCGCTGCTCGAAGACGGCGAGCGATATGCCCTCCCGCTCGACCGCGCGGGTCGTCACGAGCTCACCGTCGATTTCCACTGGGGACGCGAGACCGAGCGGTTCACGCGCACGCTCGATTTCACGCTCCCCGAGGGAGGCCCCATCGCGCTCGAAGCCCGCATCGCCGAGCGTGGCATCACGCCGACCCTCGCCGGCGGCGCGCTCGCCTCGTTCACCGAGCAAGGCGGCGACACCATCGTCACGGGCCACCTCGACGGCAGCGGCGAGCTCCGTTTGTCCTGGAAACAAAGCGCGTCGAGCGAACCCCGCGGCGAGGCCCGCATCGAGGCCCGCGAGCACACGCTCTTCCGCGTCAGCGAGGCCCTCGTCACCGGCCAGAGCCGCATCGACCTCCACGTCCTCGAAGGCGAGACCGACACGATCCGGCTCTCCTTGCCGCCCGGCGTGGAGGTCCTTCGTGTCGAGGGCGACGCCGTCCTGCAATGGCATCCCCTCGCCACCGAAAAGGAAGGCCGCGTCCTCGTCGTCCTCCTCCGCCACCTCGTCGCCGACGAGGCGCAGATTCGTGTCGATTTCCAGGTCGCGAACCAGCCGCAGGCGCCCATCGAGCTCGTGATGCCCCTGCCGAGCGCGCCCATTCCCACCGTGGGCTCGCTCGGCGTGCTCGGTCCGCCGGGATTGCGCCTGGATCCGCGCGCCGTCGAGGCCGCCGAGCGCCTCGCCCCGCGCGAGATCCCCGAGGAGCTCCAGGCGCTCGGCACGGGCCCCGTGCTCTTCGGGTATCGATTCGAAAAAGCGCCGCGAATCGTCCTCTCCGCCTCGCCTTTGCCCGAGCTCGAGCTCGCGCGCACGGTCGTCGACGAGCTCTCGGCCTCCACGGTCGTCCTTGGCGACGGCACCGAGCGCACGAAGGTCGCGCTCCGCATTCGCAACGACGGTCGCCAATACGTCGAGCTCGCCTTGCCCGAGGGCGCGCGGCCCCTGCGCTCGTTCATCGACGGCCGCGAGGTGCGCCCCGCGCTGCTCGGCCAGCGCCTCCTTTTGCCGCTTCGCCAGAGCGAACGCCTCGCCGCCGATCAGACCCGCATTCACGTCGTGCGCGCCGGCGAGACCCTGAGCGACGTCGCGAACCTCTATTACGCCGACCCCTCCGCGTGGCAGCGGATCGCCGCGAAGAACCGCGCCGTCATTCCCGAGAGCGGCGCCCTCGTGCAGGACACGCGCCTCGAAATTCCCCCCGCGGCCGAGGCCACGAAAGAAGCCTTTTTCGTGATCGAGGTCGCCTACGAGCGCCCCCTCCACGCGCTCGGCGCGTTTGGCCTGGAAAAACTCCGCCTCCCTGGCCTCGACGTCGACACCACGAAGGCCGTCTGGCACGTCTACCTCCCGTCCTCGCACGAGCCGCTCGAATTCCGGGGAAATCTCCGGCAAGCGTCCCGCATCAAGTACGACCCGTTCCGCCGGCTGCAATGGTACCTGCAATCGGCGCTCGGCGTCTCGACCGCGTCCGCGGGCGGATACGAAAACATCCTCCAGAAGCGACGCGCCATCTACAACGACGAGGCCACGGGCGAGGGCGAGCCGTTCGCCGCGCTGACCGAGTTTCCCCTCGTCGGCGAGCGCTACCGCTTCCGCCGCATCCTGCTCGGCCGCGAGATCCCCGAGATGACCGTCGTCTACGCGTCGAACGGCCTGCTCTCCTGGGCCCGGCACGGCGCGCTCGCGGCCGTGTTCGTCGCGGCGGCCGTCGCGCTCCGCCGCCGGGGACGCGCGCCCCTCCTCGCGCTCGTCGCCACGCTCGTGCTGCTCCTCGTCCTTGCCCATTTCATCCCCGGCATTCACCGCCGGATCCTCTGGGGCCTCGATTTCGCGCTCCTCCTCACGCTCGCGCGCCGCGCCTGGCCCCGCGCCCGCCGCCTCGCGCGCGCCTTCGCCCGCGCGCCCTGGCTCTTCGCCCGCATGATCACCGTCCGCAGGCTCATCGCGGCCGCGGGTTTTTCTTGGCTCCTCGGCGAGCTCGCTGCTCGCCCGATGCTCCTTTCCCTGGCCGCGCTCGTGCTCTTGTCCGGCGCGTGGTTCCGCCTGCGGATCCTCGCGGAGCGGCGGAGGTCCCGTCATGCAACGTAATCGACCCATTGCATTTTTCGCGCTCCTCCTGCTCGTGCTCTCGTCGCTCGTGGCCACGCACGCCGTGGCCGAGGAGGGCGAGGGCGAACAGGCCTCGGAAGAAAACCAGGCCGCCGAAGGTGAGGGCAACGCGGAAGGGGAGGGGAGCGAGGGCGAGGAAGCCGGGGCAAAAAAGCCCGAGGCCAAGGCCTCCCCCTTCGACGAGGTGATGAAGCTCAACGCGCCCCCGAACGCCGAGGACGAGGCGAAGACCGACGCGAACGCAGCCGAGCCCGCGACGGAGGGCGGCACTGCCACCGTGCCGCTCGCCGAATACACCGAGCTCGCCCGCCGCGCCGCGCGCGTCCGGAAAAACCGCGCGGCGTTCGTGGGGGCGCCCGTGGTCCTCGGCGCCGCGTCTTATGAGGGCGACGTCGACGGCGGCGTGCTCGCGCTCCGGGAAAAACTCGTCGTCACGCTCGCCGGCGACGGCCTCAAATTGGTGCCGCTCGTGGGCGACGATGTCGCGCTCGTCTCGGCCACCGCGGACGGCGAGCCCATCGGCGTGACGCGCAGGCCCGGTTATCACGTCTGGGTCACGGATCAAAAAGGCGTCGTGACCGTCGAGCTCTCCTTGCTCGTGGGACCGCGCGGCGGGCGCGGATCCATCGAATACGCATTTCGATCGGCACGCACGCCGAGCACCCGCGTGGCGATCCGCCTCCCCGCAGAAGGCCTCTCGCCCCGCTTCGACGGCGCCGTCGTGAGCGAGGTCCGCGCCGAGCGCGGCGGCACGACCGCGCGCGCCACGCTCGCGCCCACGACCGAGATCCGCGTCGTCGGCTTCCGCGACGTGGGCGGCGTCGAGACCCCGGGCAGCGCGCGCGCCGTCGCCGAGACCGTCTCCCTCCTCAGCATCGACGAGCGCGCCGTCGAGCTCTTCACCGTCGTCCGGTACACCATTCTCCGCGGCGCGATGCAATCGTTCGAGCTCGCGCTCCCCGAGGGCGTCGAGGTCGTCTCCGCGGAGGGCGAGGGCGCCTTCCATTCCACGACCGAGCGCAAGGACGCGGGGCTCCTCCTCCGCGGCGAGACCGCCTTCCCCATTGAAGGCACCTACGAGCTCTCGCTCCGCCTGCGCCTGCGCGGCGGCCCTGACAAGGATCGCGTGATGGTCCGCCTCCCGCATTGCCTCGGCGTCGAGCGCGAGCACGGCTGGCTCGCCGTCGAGGTCCCGGGCAAGCTCCGCATCAGCGAGACCTCACGCGAGGGCCTCGTGGCCGTCGCCGTCCCCGAGCTCCCGACCGAGGCGCGCGCGAGCGCGGTGAGCCCGATCCTCGAGGCGTATCGTCATCACGCGGCGTCGCCCGCGCTCGGCCTCTCGGTCGAGCGTTTGCCCGAGCAGGAGCTCGAAGAGGGCGCGATCGACGTCGTCGAGGCGACGAGCGTCCTCGCGGCCGAGGGCAAGCTCGTCACGGATCTGCGCGTCGTCCTCCGCAATGCCTCGCGGCCGAGCCTCGCGCTTACATTGCCCCCGAACACCGAGGTCCGCGCCGTCCGCCTCGACGGCGAGCCCGCGCGGCCGAGCCGCGGCGAGGACGGAAAACTCCTTTTGCCGCTCCAGCGCTCGCGCGGCGCCGATCACGAGGAGCCCATCACGCTCGACATCGTCCTCGAATCGAGTTTGCCCCCGCTCGGCCTCTTCGGCGCCCCCGAGCTCGCGCTCCCCGCGCTCGACCTCGGCGCGGCCGCATGGCGATGGCGGCTCTACCTGCCGGCGCACAACGAATACATGGATCTCCGGACCGACGTCGCCGCCGAGGTCTACGCCGGCGCCGCGAGCTGGCACAAGCCGCCGCATTTGAAGCGCGCGGTGCGCTGGAACGAGGCGGAGGAAGGCAATCCGCGCTCGGCCCCTGCCGTCGCGCCCACGTGGACCGAGCTCATCGCCGCGAGCACCGAGAAATCGCACGTGCGGTACTGGGTCGGCCCCGGCACCGTCGTCCGGGCCCGCGTCCCGTTCGTCCGGGCATACCTCCTGCTCCCGCTCGAGTTCGCCTTCGTGCTCGCCCTCTTCGCGGGCGTCGGCTCGTTCCTGTACCGGCGCGCCGGGCGCAATCGCGCGACCGCGGCAAAACCGCGCACCACGCTCGTCGAGCTCGCCGTGCGTTTGCCCGGGCGGATCAAGGCCTCCTGGCGCCGACAAACCATTTCGCGGCCCTTCCTCGCGCGCGTGGTTCTCCTCTCGCTCGGCTTCCTCGCCGCCCTTGGCCTCTTCGTGGACCGGTTCGGCAAGCTCCTGCGGGTGCTCTCCTCGCTCGACGGGTGAGCCCGCGCCGGTCGGGCTCGCGCCAGGCCGCGTCTGCGATTACGATGCCCCTCGGGCATGCGCACTTCCCTTCCGCCGATCTTCGCCTCCCTCACGCTCGTCGCCGCTGCCGTCGCGGCTTGCGCCGGTGGGCCGTCTCCGAGCGTGGGTCTCGCGCCCCCGCCCATCGCCGACGCCGGTCCGGTGGAGGCGGGACCCGACGCCGAACCCCCCGCAGTTGCCGCGCCGAAGGCGACTCCGGCCGAGGATCCCGAGCTCGCGCGGATCGCGGCGCTCCCCGAGGCCGAGCGTATCGCCTACGCCCGCGCCCGGCTTCCCAATCTCGACCATCTCCGCAGCGGCGCGACCCCGGCGGACTTTTCGCGCTTCGTCAAAGCCGGTTCCACGCTCGCCCTGTTCGTCCCGGAAGAGCTGCTCCAGCATGATGTCCCGGCGCCCCAAAGGCTTTGCCGGCGGGTCGTGTTCGAGGTGTCCCCCGAATCCCTCCATGCGGAGATCCCGCTCGATGGCGGCGAGGGCCGCCCGACGCTCACGCGCTCGGGCTCCTTCGAGGATCTCGTGGTCGACACGATCGTCACCTTCTCTGGGCCCCACCACCGGACGATCGAGACGAATGCGCGCGGCGAGAAAACCGAATCGATGTCCGCGCTCGGCTCGGCGTGGCGTCCCCCAGGCATGCTCCTCGAAATTCGCGAGGATGCGATTCTTTATGGCGCGACGCCCGTCTCCGCGCAGGCCACGTGCGTGAACTTCGAGGATCGCCCGTGCGCGGAGGCCGGCGGCGGCGTGGGTGCCTGCACGCGATGCACGGGCCTCGCGGCGCGCCTTTCCTCCCACGACCCGATGCATCACTTCGGCCTCGCGAGCCCCACGCGGGTGGGGCGAGGGCCGACCGCAGGCGAGGTGCTGCCCGCTTGCACGGCTTGCCCCGCGGATCCGCTCACTGCGGAGATCCCCCGGATCAACCGCGCGCTCGCCGGGCTCGATTTCGAATCCGTTCCAGATCAACCGTGGCCGGCGTTTTTCACGAAACGAGAGGCTTGCGTCGCGATGGCCCGAAAACGTGCGGCGGAGGCGCGGCAGGCGCAATGACGGCCGGCCGGGGCAAACCTCGGCCGGGCTGCTTCAGCGGAATCGGATCGACGGCGGGGGGCTGTCGTGCTCGTCGTCGAGGAACCACTCGATCCACGGCATCGCGGCCTGCTCCGAGGCGAAGAGCTTCGTGGGGACGGCAGGCTTCGAGACCGTGATCACGAAGTTGCCGATCATGTTGCTGACCGGCGAGCTGCCCGTGATCACCGCGACGCATTTGCAGACGGCCGGGACGTCGGGGCTCACCCAGAACTTGCGGACCGCGTGATCGGCGCCGCGCAGGCCTCGTTCGTCCACGAGCAGAGGACGCGGCTCGCCGCCGCCGAGCTTCTTGGCCGCCTCGAAATCCTCCTCGGCGTCCTGCAGCGTGTATTCCGCTCCGTCCTTCGTCACCTTCTTGACGAATCCGCGCGGGTCGTAGCTCAGCACGGCCCCTCGCGTCACAATCTCGACCGGAACGTCGCTCGAAACCATTATGAACTTCTCCTGGGAGCCTCGGCCTTCTTTGCCTTGCCGTTCATCGAGAGCGCGATGCCGCTCTTCAGCGTGCTGCACGTCCTGACACCGGGCAAATCGAGCCCCATGTCGACGAGGGTTTTCGCCACCTCGGCCCGCAGGCCCGTGAGGACCACGTCCACGCCGAGCATGCGCGCCGCGTGCGCCGCGCGGACGAGTGCGCCCGCCACGTCCGCGTCCACCACGGGCACCGCCGTGATGTCGAGGATCGCGACGCGCGGCTGGGCCTTCGCGATGCCTCGCAAGAGGGACTCGATCACCTGATCGGCGCGCTCCTGATCGAGCGTGCCCACGAGCGGCATGACCACGATGTCGTCGGTGATCGGGATGAGCGGCGTGCTCATCGTCCGGATGAGATCGTTCTTCGCGCGGATCGCCTCCTCGAGGCGCATGCGCTCTTCCTCGGCGCGTTTGCGATCGGTCACGTCGCGCAGCACGCAGACGAAGCCCTCGATCGTGCTGCCGTTCTGGAGCGGCGAGGACGAGACCGAGGCCTCGATGACCGCGCCCGACTTCGTCAAGCACTGCATCTCGTGCCCGTGGAGCGCGAGGATCTGCGCCGGATCGAGCTCCTCCAGGAAGAGCGTGCTCACGGGCTTGCCGACGAGCTCCCGATCCGTGAAGCCGAGCAGCTCCGTCGTCGCGCGGTTCACGGTCCGCACGTTTCCCTTCGCGTCGACCACGACGAGCGCGTCGGCCATCGAGGCGAAGACGCTGTCGAGGTACGTCCGCGAGACCGTGGAGCTCTGCAGCTCCTCGCGCAGCATGTTCAGGCCCGCCGCGATCCCGTCGAGCTTGTCGTGCCCTGGGCTGATGGAGGCGCGGGCCTCGAAGTTCAGCGCCGCGAGCTGCACGACGACGTTCGTCAACGTGGCGATCCGCTCGTCCTCGGACTTGCGCTCCGAGAGGACCTTGCTGCCGAGGGCCTCGATCTCGCGGAGGATCTCGCCGATGAGCCCGCCGCGCTCGCGGCTCGGGAACACGAGGTCCCCGGCGCGCAGGCGGCGCAGCATGGTCACGGCCTCGCGCAGACCGGCGTCGCTCGGCGGCCCCGCGCTCGGGGGCGGCCAATCTCGTCGTCCGTCGTCACGATCGTCTGTTCCCATCGGGTGTCTACGGGGACCGAACTGCCTCGGCCGGGAGCATATACCGACACCGCGGCCCTTGGCTAGCCGCGCCTCGCCCGGGCGGCCCGGGTCAGCCGACGCGCGCGGCGATCTCCGCGAGCGAGAGCACTTCGCCGAGGAACGGTCGTCTCACGTCGACGAACGACATCAGGTTTGCAGGGATGCCCGGCGCACCAATCACCGGCCAGGGCGGCGGGGGCTTCTGGAACGTGCCGTCCGAGAGGCGCATGTGCGATCGGTCCGAGGCGAAGGTCTGGACGAAGAGATCGGCCGGGACAACACGGAACGACGGCAAGAACGGCGGCGGCACGCCCGGGTGGAAGCAGCTTCCGAGCCACGCGATCGCGGGCAAGGGCACGCCGAGGGTGCAGTCGACGTCCCAGATCTCCGGCGGATCCCAGGCGAGCAGCACGACGTGGTAATCCCAGACGATGGGTTTGCCCCGGCCAGCTTTCTGGTACCACATGGGGCAGGCGCGATCGGCGTTCGAGACGAACACCACGTCGCGCCTTCGATCGGCGAGCGCGGGCTCCTGGCAGAGGTGCCAGACGTTCTCCTCGCAATAAAAGGGCTGGCGTAGGAGGCGCGGGGCGCTCATGGGGGGTTTGGCACAGAGTGTCGGCGGCGGTGGGTGGTGTCAGAGATTGAACATTCCCTTCACCATGGTTTTTCCGACGTCCAGAATATAACTTATCGCGATGTTTGGAGCAAAATCTTGGGTCGGCAGGACATCGACTTGAATCGTGACGACGTAGTCCGCTTCGGTCGGTCGTTTGCTGATGTGAAAGGTCCCGCGGACATCCTGAACGCCGACAGGCTTGTAGGGGCCGATTCCTGGGATCTCGGTGATGTTCCTGGGGGCAAGCGCGAACTCGAGGCTCAGCTCCGCGCCCTCGTAGGGAGGAACACGCCGCCTGACATGGTTGAGCTCGACGATATGCTGCTTGATGCCCAGCGGGCCTTTCACGTAGTACTCGCTGTAATGCTGCATGACCTGATGCCCGTCGATGACGGTATCGGGAAGGCGCTTCGATGTGACGAAGGCGATGTCGCCAGTGCCCGCCGCCTTGGCATATTCTCCCCATTGATCGAAATCGATGAACAGGTCCAGCAAGTCTTGCGCTGATTCCCAGTCGTCTTCTGGTTGGCGGATGAAGGAAAGGACTCTGATGGTCTTTCCGTCTTCCAGGATACGGGGGTAGTGGTTCGCTGCGCTGTGGCTGAAGCAATTCGCCGGTGTAGGGGGGACCTTGGGCATCGTTCGTCTCGGTGGTGATGCCTACGGATTTCACAGAATGGGCCGGACTGCAAGAGGAACCCGCCACCCTCCGCGACGACGGAAATGGATCCTCGGGAGGCTCGCGAAGGTGACGGCGCGCAGGTCGACGCGGCAGGTGGACCCGCCCGGGTGACCCGGGGAGGGGGAGGAAGGCCGTTCCGTGGCGCGGGCCTTACGTGCTAGCGTGGCGGGCGATGGCCGCCCCGCCCCTGCCGCTGCCGATTGCGGCGCTCGTTCGACGCGCGCGCAACGCCACGGATCCGACAAGGAAGCACCTCGCGTCGTATTACGCCTGGGAGGCGAGCATCCGCCTCACGGTGGCGGCCGAGCCGCCCGCGGACGTGAGCGGGCTCGGCATGCCCTCGACGGGGCACTGGGTGAAGGCGATGCCGCCGCGGCCGGGCAGCCTCACGGATCCGGCGCTGCTCGCGCTGCACGCGCTGCTCGCGGAGGTCGGGACCGACCAGCGGCAGGCGCCGAAATCGACGAACGCGCAGAAGCTCCTCGCGCTCCTGCCGGCGTACCGGAACAAGGTGATCGGGCACGGCTCGACGCGGAACGACGCGTTCAATCAGGAGGCGGCGCGGGTCTTCCTCGAAGCGATCGAGCCAGCGTGGCGCGCCGGCATGTTTTTCCCGACGGACAGCGTGCTCGTGTTCGTGGAGAGGGTGGAGATCGGGGCGGACGGCGACCGAAAAGCGCAGATCGTGCGGCTCGAGGGCCTCGCGTCCGAGCGCGAGGGCGCGGCGCAGGCGGCCGAGGACGTCCTGCCGGGCCGGGTATACCTGCGCAAGGACGGCCATTTCGCCTCGCTCCACCCCTGGGTGCTTTTCGAGCACGGCGAGGAGCGGGAGCGCGCGCTCTTCTTCAATGGATATCGCAACGCGGCCGAGTTCCTCGATTACGCGAGCGGCGACGTGGTGAAGAGCAAGGCGCTCGCGGCCGCGTTCCCCTCGCTCGACCCCGACGTCGCGGCGCTCGTGGGCGGCGGGGACAAACGCCCGCCCGGGCCGTCGAGCAAGAAGCCGCCCGCGCCGCGCCCGGCCGAAGGGGAAGAGGAGGCGGAAGAAAAGGCGAGGGTGGGCGAGGCGGCGGCGGCCGTGAGCCAGGAAAAACCCGTTGTGACACAAAAGGCCTCGCGGCCCGCGTGGCTTTTCCCGGCCCTTGGCGCCGCGGCCCTGTCGCTCGGCGCGGCCGGGGTTTGGCTGGGCACGAAGGGGCCTTCCGGGACGAGCGGGCCCGCGGGAGGCGCGGCGAGCGCGGACGTGGCCGCGGCGGAGGACGCGGACATCCCCAAGATCTCGGCGGATCCCGCGGTGCAGGCGGAGTTCCGGCGGGGGATCGAGAGCCTGCTCCAGGCGGACGTGTACGGCGCGGAGACGGCGCTGCTCTCGGTGCGGGACAAGGGGCCGAGCGATCCGTGGCCGCACGTGGGACTCGCTGTCGTCGCCGCGCTGCAAAAGCATTTCGAGGACTCGACCCGCGAGCTCGACGAGGCCATTCGCCTCGTCCGTGGCAGCACGAGCCGCGACGCCGAGCTCGTCGCGATCCTCGATCTCGCGGAGGAGGACACTGCAAAAGGGTTCGCCGCCTGGGACGCATTCAAGGCGAAGCACCCCCAGTTTTTCCTGGCGCATCTCCTCGTCGCTTATTACTACATGTACGGGGGGACGGTCCCGGAGCGCGTCGCGCGATTCGAAGGGGCTCGCGCCATCGACGGGCGGCACGCGCTCACCCATCTCTTCGAGTCCATGGTCTACATGGAGGCGGGCCAGCTCGCCGACGCGCTCGCGGAGGCGGGCAAGGCGCTCGAAAACCAGGGCGCTTCCCCCTGGATCGTCGCGCAGCGCGGGATGGTGCGGATGCGCATGGGTGACATGGCCGCGGCGCGGACCGACCTCGAGCAGGCGATCGCCCGGCGCGGCCCATTCCTGGCGCACGTGACGTACGCGTTTTCGCTCCTGACCACGGGCAAGAGCGAGGACGAGGCGCAATTCTCGCGCGAGCGCCAGACCTTGCTCACGACGAAGAACGTCGAAGATCGCCTCTCTTTCATGTGCACCCACCCGCTCGTGCTCCTGCGCGAAGGGCGCGCGCGCGATTCCGACGCGCTGCTCGACGAGGCCGCCGCGTATGCCGTCGAGAAGGGCAAACAAGGCACCCTGATCCGCTGCGTGCTTTTGCCCGTGTATGGCGACGTGGCGCTCGGACGTATCGCCGAGGCCGAGGCGAAGTTCGCCAAGCTCTCGCAGATATGGGAAGGAGCGAGCCTCGCGAAGACGGACGAGTCGCGGGCCAAGCTCATGCTGAAGAGCCTGAAAGGCATGATCGCCGTCGAAAAGGGCGATCTCACCCGGGCCGACGCGGAGCTCGCGGAGGTCAAGCGCCTCGCGCCCACGGGCACCGACGAGCTCGCGTTTGCTGTCGTCGCCGCCCGGAAGGAGGACGTCGTCATTCCGGACATCCCCGAGTCGCGCGGCCTTTTCCAGCGATTCCGGCGCATGCATTTGCAAGCCCACGCCTTCGAGCTCCGGGGCCAGCTCGCCGAGGCGGAGCGCGCCTACGAGAAGATCCTCGCCGAGCGCGAGAAATGCGGGAAACTCGTATTCGATACGCGCCTGCTCTGCGGCCCCTACGTCGCCGACGGCCTCGTTCGGCTGGCGGAGCTCCAGGCCAAACGGGACGCCAAGACCGAGGCCCTCGCGACGCTCGACGCGCTCGCGGCCTTCTGGCCTCGGGCAGACGCGGACCTCCCGCCCCTCAAACGCGCGGCCGAGCTCCGGAAGAAGCTACCACCGCGCAAATGAGCGCGGCGGCTTGATTCAGTTGTAGCAGAGCGGGTCGTCGGGCGCGCAATGCTTCTTCGGCTGGGGTTTTCCCCCTTCCTGCGCATCCTTCATCGTCGAGCCGCGGACGCCGCCGACGAAGCCGCCGCCTGGGACGGCGCCGCCGTCGCCTCCCTGCGCTGCCTCGGTGGGCGGCGCGGGCGAGATAGGCTTATCCGGCCCCTTTCGCGCGTCCCTGTCGATGTCATCGTCGGCCGAATGAAGCGCCACGAGGTCAATCGAGACGAGCGCGCCGCAGCCCGAGGGCGGCGTCGTCACATTCGCCGAGCCCTTCGCGCACGCCTCCCGGTCGCCCGCCTTCTCCACCGTTGCCCCGGATCCTTCCTCGGCCACCTCGAATGCGCCGATCGTGTAGCCGCGGACGACGTGCGTCGCCTCCTTGCACGCCTGCACCGCGTCGGGGCTCGCCGTCGCGCCGACGAACGAGAATCGACCCGCGTGCGCGAGCTTGACCTGGAGCGCGTGGCCGCCGCTCATGACGGCGCCGAGCCGCGCTTTGCCAAGGGGCACTTCGCGCTCGACGTCCGCCTCGCTCGACAAGGTCAACGTCCCGTCCTCGGGCGCGCTCGTGTATCGCGCCGAGGCCCGCAGCTCGCACGCCGGGACGACGACGAGCCTGCACCCTTCGAGCTTCAGAGCGACCGGGCCGTCCGCGAGCCTCTTTTCCAGCGCATCGCGCTCCGCGGCGAGCAGGGCGACGACGCGCTGGCTCCCCGGCGCATCCGGGAGCGGGCTGCACACGGCCGCGTCCGGGGGCGGCCCCAGAGGCCCGCGCGCGACGTCGTGCGGCGCATCCGGCGGCGCGGCGCCGCCGCACCCGGCGACGGCGACGAGGGAAATCGTGGCGGCGAGGAGCGAAGAGATACGCACGCGGCAGACCGTATCAGGGCCCGCGCGGGGGCTCAAGGCCGACGCGCGCCGCGTCATTTCCGGGCGCGCCGAGGGCGGCGGCTCATTCCACGGGATAGGTGAGGAACAGCGACGCCTTCGGGAGGGGCTTCGCGTCGCCCGTGATGCGGAAGCGTCGTTGTTGATTGTCCGGACAATCCGACACGAGCTCCGGATTCCCCGTCGGCGGGGTCGTCGCGCCGTCGATGTAACACCAGCGATGCACAGGCTCTCCCGAGGCGAGCGGCGGGTCGTTCACGTCCTCCTGGCAGGCGTGCCTCGCCGCGCCCGCCTCGGCCTGGATCATCATGCAGAAACAATCCCATGGCTCGCCTGCCGCGCGCGGGTGCGTTTGGATGCGCGTGACGAGCGACGCATGCGCTTCCGGGACCTCGATTCGCCCGGTCGACGGATCACACGTGCACGCGCCGCCTTCCGCGTGCCGCGCCTCGATCAGCACGGCCGGCAGGCCGCCCTTCGGATCGATCGCGAAGTCCACGTCGCGCAGGCAGGCATTGTGGACGCGGGCCTTCAGCCGTTCCTGGAGCGCGGCCATGACCGGGCGATAGCCGTGGTCCGGCGCGGCGAGATCGTCGATCCTCGCCGGGCAAACCGAGCCCACGACGGCCTGCTCGCCGAGGCCCTTCAGCACCTCGAGCTGCCGGAGGCCCGGATAGGCCTTCGCGCGCACCTGGAGCGTGGGCGCGCCACCGCTTGCGGGGTTTTGCGCGCAGAGCGGGCTGTCATTGGTGGTGTCCTTGCAATCGCAGCCGGCGAGCGTGTCGTCCGTGCAATCGCGCTCCTGCCCTTGCGGCAGGGGGAAGATGCACGCGTATTGCAGGTCGTCCCCGGCGATCGTCCGCTCGTGGCCATTGATCGGGTTTTCCTCGGGCGCGTTCGCGTCGACGAGGGCGTCGCCGGTGATCGGGTTCGTCCCGGCGCGCTTCGCCACGGACTCGATCATCAGCGGATCGAGCGGTTTTACGTATTTCGTGGGGTCGCCGAGGATGACGTCCCAGGTCGTTCTGCCGCTCGCGTCGAGGGGCGCTTCGAGCTCGGCCGTGCTCTTCAAGCCCTGCGCGAGGTTCGTCGGATCGCGGGCGATGTCTTGCCAGGGCACGCCGACGATGCCGGCGAAGAAGACGGAGCCCGCGTCGCGGGCGCGCCAGACGTCGTCGTTCGGATCGAGGTCCGAGAAGAGGGGGTTCGGGACGAGATTCCCGGCGCGGTCCTGGATCTCGGTCGACGTGAATGCCTTCACGTAGCGATCGACGGGATAGAGGAAATCGATGCCGAAGCGGCGCTTCTGATCCCAGCAGCGGAGGTTTTTGGGGTCCTCCTCGGGCGCGAGCAATGCGGGGCCGCCTTCGGGGCTCGTGCACGTGGGATCCGCGGGACAACTGCCCGGGTCCTGGCCACAGGATTTGCAACACGGATCGTTCGGATCGATCGCGCACTCCGACCGCGCGCGCGGGAGACGCACGTCCATTCCTTCGGACGTTTTTTCCTGGCCGACGTAATAGAACTGCCCGTATTCCTTGATGGAGCAATCGTTTTCGTCCGAGACCATCACGATCGCGAGCAGCGAGTCGGACCGCAGAAACGCCGCGCGCTGCTGCAAGAGGGCCGTGTCCGTGCCGTCGGGTGTCGCGCGGTTGTTGACGACGGAGATCGATTCGTAGGGCTCGGGATCGACGAGGAAACGGTACACGCTCTCGAGCTGGGATTCGTACTCGCAGCCGAGCGGCCCGACGCCGGCCACCATGTCGCGGAGCGACCCGCCGAGCCCGAGAAAGTCGTCTTCGCCCGGCGGCGAGAGCGATTGCGCCGGATCCCAGGCGAGAAATCCCCGGTCTTCGTAGGTCGGCGCCGCGGAGGGGCCGCAGGCATCGAGGCGCGCGACGAGGTGGCCCTTGTCGTTGTTCGTCGTGTTCGTGCCGCCCGCGCACGCTTGTTCGCTCTGCACGACGTCGGGGCAGCCATCGGCGCCGTGGCCGCCGAGGCTCGAGCTGAGCACGCCGATGTGGATGTCGAGCACGGGAGCCATCACGCGCCGCGTGCCCGCCGGGCAAGGATCGAGGGGATGTCCCGGCGGCGTCATGGCCGGTACGCCCTCGGGGCCCACGCAGGGCGGATTCACGAGGCCGAGGACGAGGTCGGGCACCGCGCTCGCGAGCAAGGCTTGCTTGTCGGCCATCGAGCGCGAGTTGTCGAGGACGAGCAGGAGGTCGAGTTTGTCGGTCTGGGGCAATTCGAATGTCTGGTTCTCCTCGGTCTGGGGGCAGCCCGGACGCACGCACGTGGAGTGAACGACGGCGTCGTTACAGGCGACGAGGCCGAGCGCGAGAACGACCGAGGATGAACCCACGAGGGCGAGCGAGGGAAGGGAAGGGCGCGACCGCATGTGGCCTCCGCGAGCGCCCTGGTTTGGTGAATTGACCAACGGCGCCCTGCTTTGGTGTGGCAATCGATATGCCACCTGCGGAGGCAGTCCGGCAGGAGTTAGAGCATCGAACAATTCGATGTTCTGCGAGATCGCGAAGCGAGCTCGCCTCGGGGGGTGAATCGGCCGGGCTCCGCCTGGCCGAGAGGGGGACGCGAGG
>NZ_JARZHH010000093.1 GCF_029946515.1 Polyangium sp. 6x1 | reverse complement strand
CCCCGCCCCCGGCGCCCCCCGCGCCCCCCGCGCCGCCCATGCCGCCCATGCCGGAGCCGGAGCTGGCGCCGGCGCTGCTGCTCACCTCCGCGCCCCCGCCGGAATCGCCGCCGCTCGAAACGCTCGTCCCCGTGCCCGCGCCTCCGCCGCCGAGCCGCGGATCGTACGCGTCCCAGTCCCGGCCGCAGCCGACGAGGCCCACGAAGAGCGGCAACCAGGCGAGCCTCGAAATGGTGTTGTTGTACGTCATGCCAAACCTCGCCCGGATCAGAACGCCCCACCCACCTCGACGAACGCGCCCGCCGGCCCGACCACGACCCGCGCGTCCGCCTTCTTCGCCGCCTTCGGCCCGCCGAGCGCGATCATCAGCGCGCCCGCCGCCACGCCCACCGCGCCGCCCACGAGCGAGCCGAGCGCGATCGTATCGAGCCGTTTTCCCTCGTCGATCACGTCCGCATACCGCGGATCCGCGCACCGTTTGCCCCCGCAATCGGCGACGAGCCCGTCATATTTGCTCTGCGCCATCGCGGTCGTCACGCCAAACACCCCGAGCCCCACGACGCCGAGCCCCGCGACCACGTACCCGGCGATCCGCACGCCGCCGCCCGTCGTCGATTCCGCGGGCGCAGGCGCGATGGGCTCGGGTTTGGCCGCCGCGACGCCCGGGGCCACGAAGATCGTCTTCGTCTGCCCGCCGACCACCGTCTCCTCGCGCTGCATCCGCGCGCCTTGGGCCGGCTCGACCTCCACCACCACCTTGCCCGGCAGAACGACGATGGCCACGCCGAGCCGCTCGGCGGAGAGCGCCGTGCCATTGAGGGTCACGCGCGCGCCCTCTGGCTGCGCGAGCGCCACGATCACCTTCGCCACCTTCGGCTCGAGCGCGGCGAGCTCGGCCGAGGCGCTGTCGCGGGCCCGCTCGTATTTCGGTTGCTGCTCGGCGAGGGTCGCGGCCTCGATCTTCGTCGCCGAGAGCTCCTCATACGCCTCGACGAGCTTGCCCAGCGCGAGCAGCGACCGGGCGACCATCAACCGTGCATTCGGGCTCTTCGTGATCGTGTACGCCTCGCGAAATTGCGCGATCGCCTCCTCGTGCTGACCCTTGTCGTAAAGATCCTGCCCCGCGTCGAACGCCTTCTGTGCCGCAGCCGCAGAGCCCGTGGACGCAGCGGGCGGCCCGGCGAGCGCGGGCGAAGCCGGTAGGGCGAGCAAGGCCGCCGTCACGATTGCAGCGAGGGAACGTCGCATGAGACGCGTCATAACTCCCGGGGACGATAGGTCCCCTTCGACGAAGGTTTTGCCGTCCGGCTCGTCGAGGCCGTCGGAAGGGGCGCCGCGGGCTTTGCCACCACCGGCGGCACCACCTCCGCGGGCTTGGAAACGGCCGACGCTGCTGCAGGCACCGCCGCGGACGCGACGGGTGGCGGCGCGGCGTCCGTTTGCACGGGCGGCGCCTGCGCCTCGATCGGCGCGGCCTGCGTGACATGCCCCTCGCTCAGCCCATTTGCGTCCGTGGGCGGCTGCCCATACCGCATCCAGACGAACACCGCGGCCGCAGCCACCACCCCCGCGGCCACCGGAACGAAAATCCCCCGAAGCGACCGCTTCTTCGGCGGCTCCTCCGCGTCCCGCATGCTCGTGAGCGCCGTGCGTCCCGGCGTCGGCACGGGCGCGGACAGGACCGCCTCCTTGCTCCCCGAGGAAACGCTCGAAATGCCGGACACCACCGATCGCCGGCCCTCCGGGGCGAGCTCCGACGCCGCGCGGTGCACCTGGATTGCCCGGACATACGCCGCCACCGCGCGAGGATTCGCGATCACGACCCCCTCGACGCGCGCCGCCGCCTCCAGCGCCTCGGCGAATTCGGCGGCGCTCGCATATCGATCGTCCGGGTTTTTCTCCAGCGCCTTCAAGCAAGCGCGCGCGATGCCCTCGGGCACCTCCGGAATCACCTCGCGCGGCGAGACCGCCGCGCCCTCGGTGATCTGGTACATCATCGCCACTTCGCTATCGGCCTGCACCAGACGACGACAGGCGAGCATCTCCCACAAAACCACCCCCGCCGCATACACGTCCGTGCGCCGATCGAGCGGCTTCGAACGAATCTGCTCGGGCGCCATGTACGGCACCTTCCCCTTCACCGTCCCGGTGCGCGTGCTCGAAAGCCTCGACTCGGCGCGGGCGACCCCGAAATCCGTGAGCTTGGCGATTCCGTCCGTGCTCACGAGGATGTTTTGCGGGGACACGTCGCGGTGCACGATGCGGAGCGGCGCACCGCTCTCGTCCGTGAGGTCGTGCGCGGCGTCGAGGCCTGCGAGCGCGTCGAGGAACATCCGCAGCCCGACGTCGAGCGGCACGCGATCGCGCTGCCGAACGGCGCGCCGCAGGATCTGCTGCAGGCTCGGCCCTTCGACGTATTCCATCACGAGCGAGAGCGTGCCCGCCTCGTTCTCGGTCACGTCGAGGGTCGCGACCACGTTCGGGTGCCGGATCCGCGCGGCGAGCCGCGCTTCGTCGAGGAACATCGCGACGAACTCGGGCTCGCTCGCGAGGTGCGGGAGCATCTCCTTCACGGCGACGAGCCGTTCGAAGCCGCCGACGCCGTGGGCACGCGCGAGGTAGACCGTGGCCATCCCGCCGGACGCGATCTCGGCGAGCTTGTCGTAACGGCCGTTCTCGGATGCCATCCGGACCAGGGTACACGAGGTAGACCGATCTCTGGAAGTCCCCCGGGTCACGTGTGCGTCACGCGCCGCTAATCGTCGTTCCCGCCCCCGGGCGGCTCCTTGTCGATGTGCACGTGCGACGCGTTCGTCAGCTTGCTCATCGTCGCTGCGTCGTTGTCCCGGATCCCGTCGCTGTTCTTGTCCGGGTTCTTCGCGTCGGGCCGCGGCAGATCCGTATTGCCCGAATGCAACGCCGTCGGCCCCTTTTCGAGCAGCACCATCCGCGCGCCCGTCTTCTGCTTCGCGGCGAGCGCGGCCCGGTACAGGTTCATGATCGCGGTGCGTCCCGCCTGCGCGCCGCGGATGCCGTTGTAATTGGCGGGCGCCATGTCGATCGCGCCGCCGTGCTGGTGGTTCGAGTTCGGCACCTTGCTCCCGGCCGCCAGGTTTCTCCGCGGGCAACGCCACGAGCTGTTCACGGTCACCGTCTCGCCGTACTCCGCCTCCACCGCTTCGAGCAGCTTCACCATGCCGGAATCGAGCACCAGCTTGTACTGCGCGTAATTGTTGTTGTTCAAGAACTCCGCGCGCGGCGCCGTGATGATCCAGTCCCGGTAAGGCACGTGCAGCGTGAAACCCGCCCGGAACATCCGCGCGTCCACGTATTCCTGCCGGATGATGTCGCGCGGATCCTGCTTGATCGTCTCCTTCATCGTCGTCGAGCGCCCGCGCGTCAGCTTCACCGTGACCTCGTACTCCACCGCCGGATTCGGCGATCGCGACGCGCTCGTCGGCCGCTGCGCCGCCGTCACCTTCGGGATCCACGTGAACTCGGCGCCCTTGCCCTTGGCCGGCGTCGGCGTCCCGCTGTGGTTCCCGACCGCCTTCACCTCCCACTCGGCGTCGGCCATCGGCGGGTTTGTCCGGACCGATAACTTCCGATCCTGCCCGATCAGGAAGATGAACTCCTTGCCCGGGACCCATACCTCTTTCGTGTACCGGTTCGCCGTCTTGTCCTTTTGCCCCTGCTCCGTGTAGCGGCTCTTGTATTCGAGCTTGAAGCCCTGCGGGCAATCCGCGCAGGCCGCGCCGGCCTCGGACGCGGGCATGTTCGACGCGGCCTGGTTCGCGCCCTGGAGCTGATCCGCCTTCGCCGTCTGGTCCTCCGGCCGCTCCGGCCGTGGCCGCGGAATGGGCACATCTCCGTTACTCACGACCCACCTCCTCGGCGCCCTTCGGCGCGTCGCGCTCGCGCAGCCACGCGATGGCCCGATCCATCAAGGCGCTCACCTTCTGCCAGCCGCTCGCCTCCGCGTCTTCGAGAATCTCGCGCACCCAGGGCAGCGCCGGATCTTCCTCGAAATCGGGCCCGAGCACCAGCATCAGCGACACGTAGCGGAACACGTCCTGCTCCGATTTGCACCCGAGACGCGCCGCGCGCCCGAGCCCCCGGTCGACGAGCGAGGCGCACCCCTCCTCGCCGAGCGTCGACCATTGCGTGGGAAAAATCTCGCGGATCTGCGCGAGGACGCGGCCTCGATACTCCTCGAGCTCCGCCTGGCGCAGCGCATCGACCTGTTCGCGAAGGATTCTCAACATCGCAAAGCCCTCGCCCTCCGGAATCGCGGCGCCCCCACTACGGCAGCGCCATCACCTCCACCACCGCCGCCCCCTTCGCGCCCGCCTTCTTCGGCGCCACGAGCTTGCCGCTCTCCAGGTCGAAGCGCCCTTCCGCCGCCTCGATCACCTTCTTCGTCTTCGCCCCGTCCACGCCGGCCGCGCTCGTCACCGACACCCGCACCACGCTCCGCTCGAACACCGCCGCGAGCAGGCCGATCGTGTCGATCAGCGCCTCCTCGTCGAGTTTTTCCTGACGGAACACGACGAGCGGCTTCGCGCCCTCTTCCAGCTTGCCCTTGCCCGCCTCGCTCTTCGCGTCGCCGCCAGCCGCCGCGCCCGACCGCGCCAGCGCCGCGATCACGTTCGTCGCGATCGGCGGCGCCTCCGGCGGCGGCGTCGCGAGCACCGAGGCCCCGCGATAGAGCTGCCACGACCGCTGGAACAACGTCGTCAGCGTGAGCGCCCCGCGCCCCGACAAACCCGTCATCCTCGCGTTGTCCCCGAGCGACGCCGGGGCCACGTCCCCGAGCCGCCGCAAAAGCGTGAGCGGCTCCGGCGCGCCCTTCGCCGCCGCCACGATCCGCGCGCCGCCCGGCGGATCGATCGCGAGCTTCTTCTGCCCCTCCAGAAAGCCCTTCGCGAGCGCCGCGAGCGCGCGCTCCTTGTCCGCAACGAGCCCGCGCGGCGCCACCGCCACGAGCGGCACGAGCTTCGGCGCGTCCGCCGTCGTCAGCACGATCTTGCGCCCCGCGGCGCCGTCCGCGCCCATCTCCGTCCGATCGAACGCGACGAACGCGGCTTCCTTTTCGTCACGGCTCCCCGGCGCGACCACCTTCACGTTCGCGGCCGGCACGCCCGCGATGTCGAGCAGGAACAGCCCCACGAACGTCGACGGCGCGCCCGGCGTCCCCACGAGCGTCACGTCGCCCTTCACGGGCGCCGTGGGCAGCCCGTCCTTCGCCGCGAACGCCTCGCGCCCGCGGGAAAACCCGACCACGAAGAACACCTCGGGCGACAGGGCCCGCAGCCGCTCGTAGGCCGCGATGAACGTCGGCAGCGGCACGATGGCCACGTCCGCCCCGTTCTCGTCGCCGCCGCCGCGCGCGAGCGCCTCCTCGACGGCGCTCATCGCGTCCGACACCGAGAGCCGCACGTCGAGCCCCGACGCCGTGAACACGCTCTTCGGCCCGGGCGTTTGTCCCTCGTTCGCGAGCAGCCCCGGCGCCGCGAGCTCCCAGCCGAGCGACACCACCTTGAGCGGCCGATCGAGCAGCGGCTGGGGTTTTCCGTCGCCTTGCGGCGCGCCTGCGCTCGCGCTCCCGTTCGCCGCGGGCACCGGGCCTGCGCTCGTGCTCCCGCTTGGAACCGGTCCTGCGCTCGCGACGGCGCTCGTCCCGGGGCCTGCGCTCGCGCTCCCGCTCGGGGCGGGCAACGCCGCTTCGGCGGCCTCGCCTTTCGGCGGCGGCGCGGTGTGGGGCGCGCGGCTCCGCGTCACGAAGACCGCGCCGAACCCTCCGAGGAGGCAGATGAGCAAGACGAAGACGATTTTCTGGCGCAATGGACTCACCACTGGCTGGAGGAGGCGTTCGGATCGCCGAGCTTGCGCCGCCCGGGGTAACTCGATTTGACGAGGCGCTTCAGCTCGTTCACCGGCACGGCCAGGTTCAGGTTCTGCGCCCCCGTGAAGGCCCCGCCGAACTGGGCCGTGTTGATCCCGATCACCTCACCGCGCATGTTGAACAGCGGCCCGCCCGAGTTTCCCGGGGAAATCGGCACCGAGATCTGGATCCACTGCCTCCCCTCGTGCAGCCGCCGCGCCGAGACGAGCCCGTCGGTCAGCGTGTGTTCGAGCCCGAGCGGGTTGCCGATCGCGATCGCCCTCTCGCCGACCACGATCTTCTCCGAGTCGCCGAGATCGAGCGACTTCGCGTCCGGCGCCGCGCCGCCTTCGAGCGGCTTTTTCAGGTCGATCCCGAGCAGCGCGAGGTCCGCCTCGTGGTTGTCCACGAGCACCTGGATGTCGTCGAAGCCTGCGCCGTTCTCGAACTTGATCCGCGCCGACGTCGCGCCGTCGATCACGTGGTGGTTCGTCACGACGACCCCGGCCTCGTCGATCAAAAAACCTGTCCCGCCGCCCTGCGCCTCGCCCTTCTTCACGAAGATCGTCACGACCGACGGCGACAGCTCGCGGAAGAGCTCGGCCGGCGTCTTGTCGGCCTTGCCCGTCGCGCCGGCGTCCACGGGCGCGCTCGCGTCGACGGCCGCGCCTGCGTCCGTGGCCTCGGGCGTCGCCGCTGCTGCGTCCGCGGACGCGCTCGCATCCGCTGCGGCCTCTGCATCCGCGCCGGCGTCCGCGGCCACGTCCGTGGCGGGCGCGGCCGTGGGCGCGGGCTCCGGGAACGCGGGTTTCACGCCGCCGAGCAGGTAGGCGACCTGCGCGAGCTCCTTGTACCCAGCGGCGGCGAGCCTGTCGCCTTCCTTCACGTAGAGCGAGCCGGTGACCTTCGCGGCGCCCGTGAACGCGAGCCCGACGCCGAGCAGGAAGAGCGCGAGCACGTCGGTGACGATGCTCGCACCGCCCTTCGTTTGTCCCTCGGGCAGCAGCCGGTCGGCGATCGCGAGCGGCACGATCACGGTCACGGCGAGCGCGATGAGCACCCGGGCATACCCGTTCTCCGTCATCGCACCGACCACGGCCATCAGCGAGATCATGGTGGCGACGAACCCCCAGACGATCGCGACGATCTTGAGGAGGGTCAGCGCGACACGGAAGCCTGTCGACGGCTCGCTCGACGTGGGCCTGGGTGCTGCCTTGGGCGTGGGTTTGGGGCTGGGCATGGACGTTCGTGCGGAGAGGAGCGTCGCTCTCGGTTCGGCGTCGCGTCAAGCCAGAGCTTGCTTGGAGCGGCGATCCGGCGCTAGACGAAGGAGGTGTCCGACGACGCACGTGCTCCCGAGCCCGAGACCGATCCAGTCCTCGCGAAGCTCGACACGCTCCCGACCAAGCCTGGTTGTTACCTCTTCTACGACAAGACCGGCGCCGCGATCTACGTGGGCAAGGCGAAGAGCCTGCGCTCCCGCGTCCGCAGCTACTTCCAGGAGGGCGGCAGCGACTCGCGCTACTTCATCCCGATCCTGCGCAAGATCGTGCGGGATCTGGAGACCGTCGTCACCTCCACGGAGAAGGAAGCGGCCGTCCTCGAGAACGAGCTCATCAAGAAGCACAAGCCGCGCTTCAACGTGAAGCTCCGGGACGACAAGGACTTCCTCTGCCTGCGCATCGACACGAAAAACCCCTGGCCGCGCCTCGAGACCGTGCGCCGCCCCTCGCCCGACGGCGCGCGCTACTTCGGCCCCTTCCACTCGGCGACGAGCGCGCGCCGCACGCTGCACCTCGTCAACAAGCACTGGAAGCTCCGCACCTGCACCGACCTCGACATGGCCTCGCGGCGCAGGCCGTGCTTGCAGTACCAGATCAAGCGTTGCCCCGCGCCGTGCGTCTACGAGGTCGATCGCGACGACTACGCCGAGCAGGTCCGCTCCGTCTCGCTCTTCCTCGAAGGCCGCCACGACGAGCTCACGGGCGAGCTCGAAAAGCGCATGAAAGAAGCGGCGCGCTCCATGGAGTTCGAGCGCGCGGCGATCTACCGCGACCAGCTCAAGGCCGTCGAGAGCGCGCGCGAATCGCAGCGCGTCGTCTCCGTGAAGGACGTCGATCAGGACGTCGTCGGCCTCTATCGCGAGGGCTCGATCGCCGAGGTCGAGCTCATCAAGGTCCGCAGCGGCCGCGTCGCCGACACCGTCTCGTTCTCCTTGCGCGGCGTGGAGCTTCCCGACGAGGAGATCCTCGGCAATTTCCTCACGCAGTATTACGGCGACGAGGCCGAGGTCCCGGTCGACGTGATCCCGGACGAGATCCTCCTGCCGGTCCTGCCCGACGGCGCCGAGGGCGTCTCGGAGTGGCTCGGCGATCGCCGCGGCCGCAAGGTCGCGCTCGTCGTGCCGCAGCGCGGGCCGCGGGTCGAGCTGCTCGCGATGGCGCGCGAGAATGCCGAGCACGCATTCAAGGAAAAGCAGCGCGCCTCGGACGACATCGAGGCGCGGCTCGACGACCTGCGCGAGCGCCTGCGCCTGCCCTCGCTCCCGCGGCGCATCGAGTGTTGCGACATCTCGCACCTCGGCGGCGGCGACACCGTCGGCTCGATCGTCGCGCTGCGCGACGGCCAGCCCGACCGCAAGCATTACCGCAACTTCCGGGTGCGGACGAAGACCGAGGGCGACGATTACGCCGCGATGTACGAGGTCCTCGCCCGCCGCTTCCGGCGCGGCCGCACGGCGAAAGAGATCAAGGAGGCGGAGGCGGCAGCGGAAGCGGCCGCGGAGGCGGAAGCCGATCTCGCGGCGGAGGCGGCGACCGACGCGATGGCGGAGACCGAGACCGAGGCGCCGCCGCCGTCGTCGAGCAAAAAGGCCGAGGCCGAATGGGATTTGCCCGACCTCTTCGTGGTCGACGGCGGCCGTGGACAGCTCAACGTCGCGCTCTCGGCGGCGCGTGACCTCGGCCTGCACGACCTGCCCATCGTGGGCCTCGCGAAGGAGCGAGAGAGCGTGATCGGCGAGAAAATGGTCGACCGCGTGTATTTGCCTGGGCAGAAGAATGGCATCCAGCTAAGGCCGGGCAGCTCGTCGCTGTTTTTCCTGGCACGAGCCCGCGACGAGGCGCACCGGTTCGCGAACCACATTCGCGAAAAGCTCGGCAAAGCGCGGCGACTGCGCTCCGAGATCGAGGACATCCCCGGCCTCGGCGACGCCGTGCGCAAGGCGCTTTTGCGCGAGCTCGGCTCGATGGGGGCGTTACGCACGGCGACGGATGCGCAGATCCTCGCCGTGACGGGCGTGACGAAGCGGCATTTGACGGCGATCCGGAAGGTGATTGCGGCGCCGGTCCCTGCGCCGGCCGAAGAGGCCACGCCGCCGGAAGAGAGCCCGGCGAACGCGGACGCCGGTGACGCTCCGGCCCAACCGCCCGACGAGAGCTGAACGGAAAACCCTAGAGCATCGAACACTTCGATGCTCTGCGAGATCGCGAAGCGAGCTCGCCTCGGGGAACAGTTCTGCTCCTTCTGACCCGGGGTTGCCAACCCCGCGGATCTTGGCTGGATCTCGACAGACAGTGGACTCCCTCGCCGCGGGCGCGGTGCCCTTTCCGCCGCCCTTTCCTTCGTGCGGGCCCGCTCCGCGCTCGTCACCTCGATCGGACGTGGGCCCCTGGGCGCCAGCTCGGGGATCGCCTCATGGAGCGGACGGCACACGTCGAGCCCGAGCTCGGCCGCCGTGCGTGCGGCACGTCGGTAGCGGTTGATCATGTCGCTGGACTTATGCCCCGTTCGGTCCTGCACCCACGCCTCCGTCCGTCCGTTCGCGAGGGCCAGCGTGACGAACGTGGCCCGCGTATCGTGCAGCCGGATCCGCATCCTTGCCTCCGTCCGCGCGAACAGCTCCGGCCGGCGAATGCCTGCCAGCTCCAGATGTCCGCGGAACTGGCTGGCAGTGTCGCTCGTGGTGAGCCGCTGTCCCTTTTGGCTTCCTTCGTCGTACACGAAGACCGGCGCGTCCCCTGACACGCGCATGCCTCTCGCCGCGCAGTGATCTCGACCAGCTCGTGTTAAGGGCTTCCGAGCGGCGCATCCCTTCCCGATGAAGGAAGCCGTAAAACAGGCGCCATTCCAGCGGAACCTGTGCAGCCAAGCAACATTGCGTCCTCGTCAGGATAAAGCCACCCTTTCGCTTTTCCTGCCTGATACCGCGGCACGAATCCACGCGGGAGCGGATGCACGGCGATATGGCGCAGTGGAAGGACCGCAAGCGAGCAGATCCGGTACACGAGCTGCGCGACGGAACGCCGCGAATTTGGCGAGAGCCTCGGTGGCAGGCTCCGCATGACGGCTTCCGCGTGGTCGAGCGTGAACTTGTCGATCGCCACGTCCCCCCCGCGCCGCAGCAGCCCGACACGCTGGTGATGGCCCGCGACGACCTGCGCCGCGCGATCGAGGCGCTCGCGGCGCTGCCCGCCAAGGAGCAGGTCGCATTCTCGATGTACTGGCTCGACGGCAAGGAGCAAGAGGAGATCGGCCAGACCCTCGGCCATTCCAAGGGGTACGTCTGCAAATTGATTCAGCGCGCCGTCGAGAAACTCGAGAAGGACGGCTGGGGGATATCTCGATGACGACGCCCGCGCCGAACGATCTGCTCTCGCGGCTGCGCGCGGTCGACGAGCTGTACGCGCAGGTGGAGCCCGAGCCCGCGGCCGAAGCGCGGCTGTGCGTCCGCCTGCGGGGCCTCGCCGCGGAGCCGCAGCGGTCCTTCCGGCTCCCGTCGCTGCGACAGATCAGGCGACCGCTCGTCCTCGTGCTCGCCGCCGCGAGCGTCTTCTGGTTGTCCCTCGACGACGACGCGCCTCGCGCCAGGTTGGGGCTCGTTTCGCCGTACAACCCCGAATCTGCGGGCGCGCCCGACATCTCCGCGGCCTCCGAACACGCCTCCGAGACGAGCCGCCGTCGCAACGAGCCGCCGCGCGCGCCCGATCTCCTGCGTACGCCCGATCTCCTGCGGCCCGCGCCGCCGCCTTCGTGGCGCGCGCCGGATTCGTCGACGCCTCTCCCGTCGGAGCCCGAGCGGCCGATGGATCGAGACCTCCGGAGCCCGCGGGGTCACGTGCCTCCGGGACCGCATTCTCGTGTGAACTCGCCTCGCGAGCCCGCGGACGGAGACGACGCGGACGGGCTCGTCTTCTGGTCGCCCACGCAGGCCCTCCCCGGCGAACCACGTGCGCCTGTGTCCGGCGCGAGCGGCGGGGTTCGCGGCGGCGATACGAGCGCGCCGAAGCCCCCCGGGTCCCGTCGAGCCTCCCGCGCCGCAAGCGTCCTGCGCGACGCCCGAGACGTGAAAGGAGCGCGCCGAGCTCGATTGCGAGGACAATGGGCTCGTCCTGGCCGAGCTCACCTACCTCGATCCCTGCGGCGAAGGCCTCTTCCGGAGCGCGGATCACGAATGCGCCGAGCCCGATCCGGAGGTCGACGTCTGCACGACCGACACCGTGGGCGACGGCGCCACCTGCCAGGATCCGAGCCTGCTCAAGGACCTGGCTTACCAGACGTGCCAGCTCGCGGGCCACCACTATCCAAACGCTGTTTTCAGGTCCGGGCCACCATCCGATCCGCCGGGGACGAAGTTGCGGACGAGGGTGAACCAAGGAAGCGCGCGACGATGGGCCGAAGATCCGCGAGCTGCGCGCAAAGATCCTCGGTGGGGTCTTTCTTGACTGACGTCATCACCTTCGTATTGCGATCGCGTCGCCGAAGCGCTGAATACAATGCCTGCCGAACAGCGCGCAGGGAGCGTCTCACGACGAGACACAGGACGTGATGATCGAGGAGTACGAGAGCCTCTCGGTTTACCGGCCCGAGCGTGATTCGGGAGGTCGAGGAATATTCACATTGTGGGATCAAATGCAGCTTCATTCGCGTGGAGATCCGAGGCACGGAGCGTGTCTTCATCACAGTGGGACAGGTCACGGTTGACGTACCCTCCTTAAAGAAGTGACGTCAAAGAAGTGACGTCAAAGAAGTGACGTCCTCGCCTGGAGGGCCCGATTTCATCGTCAAAATCACGACGCATTCACCGATCCCGTGCCCATCGGACCTTGCCCGGACAAAAAAGCACACTGGGCACACGATGTGTGCTTGACTCTGCCAACATCGAAGGGGGCGTCGTTCGCAATGGTCGTGCAGAAGTCTTCGCTCGAGCGATTATGGCCGATGAGCTGCGGTCCGCTGTTCACCTTTGTCGCCGTCATCACTGTCGTGCTGGCGAAGAAGGTGTTGGTGGGAATCCCGAATCCGCCGGCGATCCTGGTCCTCGCGATCGTCCTCTCCGCTTATGTCGGAGGGATCATCCCCGGGTTGATCAGCGCGACGTTCAGCTGGCTCTACATCGCGCTGTTCTTCTCGATTTCCGGTCAGGTGTTCCACTACACGGACGAGAACCTTCAGCGCGTCATCGTGTGGGCCATCACCTTACCGACCACGGCGCTGATGGTCGGCGCCTTGAAGCGCCAGACCATGCGGCAGTTGTCCGCGCTCCAGGAGAGCGAGATCCGGCTCCGGAGCGTCATCGACAACATGGTGGACGCGGTGTTCACCTTCGACCAGCGCGGCGCTATCAAGTCCCTCAATCCGGCGGCCGAGTACCTCTTCGGATACGGGCCGCAGGAGCTCGCTGGGCGGGACGTCTCCACGCTCCTCGTCAGGTCCAGTGCGCCCCCTCCCGGTGGAGGCGCGCCTGACGAGTCCCTGGTGAAGTGCCAGCCGCTGGGTCTCGCGGATCTGCCCGTCAACCGCCGCGAGATGCTTTGCCGGAACCGAGACGGAGTCGAGTTTCCGGTGGAGGTCAGCGTCGCCAAGATGGTCTTCGGCGCGGAGACGTTCTTCATCGGCACCACGCGCGATATCCGGGAGCGCAAGCAGGCGGAGGAGGTGAGGCGCTGCGCAGAAGAGGAGCGGAGTCGATTCAACGAAGAGCTCATCCGGGTGCAGGCGACCGCGATCGCGGAGATTTCCACGCCGCTCATCCCCGTCCGCAGCAAGATCCTGGTGATGCCGCTGGTTGGATCGGTGGACACGCAGCGCGTGACGCGCGTGATCGAGGTCTTGCTGAAGGGCATCTCGGAGCACAACGCGCACAGCGCCATCCTCGACATCACGGGTGTCCCCGTGGTCGATACGCACGTGGCCTCTGGGCTCGTCCAAGCCGCAAACGCGGCGCGGCTGCTCGGGGCGCGGGTGGTGCTCACCGGGATCCGGCCCGAGGTCGCGATGACCCTCGTGGCGATCGGCGCCGAGCTCCACGGGGTCGTCACATGCAGGACATTGGAGCAGGGGATCTCCTTCGCGGAGGCTAAGCAGCGGTAGCCGAGGACGGAGTCCAGGCTGAAGGCGCGAGCGCGCAGCGCTGAAGAGCAAGGGAAACTGCCGCTCGCCGTCCTCGTAATAGAACAAGAAGCGCCCCACCCGTCGCGCCTCCTCGTAATGCATGAGCAGCAGCGTGAAGGTGCGCGCCTTCGTATGTCGTCCCCGGGAAGATACGTGATGTCGAGAAGATACACGATGTCGTTTTGCGCTTTCGCCGTGAGCGCGGCGCTCTGGTCCGGGAGCGCCGCCGCTCTGGAGTCGAAACCTCCCGTGGAAATCACCGGCTCCCCCGGCAATGGGGTGACGGTGAAGGTCGGCGATGTGTTCTCGTTTAATGCGCGGAGCCGGATCCTGCTCCGCTACCAGATCAACGTGCCTCCCGCGGATGAGCAGGGCGAGCGGGACGTCCAGCAGCTCGTCAACATCGCGACGGCGCGCCTCTGGTTCTCCGGCCACGTGTATCGGCCCGAGCTGACGTACATGATCCAGCTCGCCCTCGGCGGTCGCGATTTTCGCGACGGCGTCATCGCGCCGATCTTCCACGCCTTCATCGACTGGAAGATCCACCGCGATTTCAGCATCCGGGCCGGGCAGTTCTTCGTGCCGTTCGATCGCCTGCGCACCGTGGCCGTATTCGCGCTCCAGATGGCGGACAGGCCGGTGCCCGTCGACGAGCTGACGCTCGATCGCGACGCGGGCATCACGTTTTATTCGGAAAACTTCCTCGGGAAAACTTCTCCAGTGGCGTGGCAGCTCGGCGTGTTCGGCGGAGGCGGGCCGAACCTCACGGCATCGAAGGAGCCCGGCGCGCTGCTCGTGGGTCGGCTGGAGCTCCGCCCGCTCGGCAAGATCGACGATGATTCCGAGGGCGATCTCGACCGCAGGAAGAAGCCGGCCGTGGCCCTCGGCGGCGCGTTCGCGGCGAACTACAACACGAACCGATTGCGGAGCACGACCGGCGCGACGTTCCTCGGCGGGACGACGGATTACCTGCACGCCGCCGCGGATCTCGTGTTCAAGTGGCGCGGATTCGCGCTCCAGGGCGAGTATCTGTGGAAACACGCGGACACGGACCGGATCGAGTCCACGGACGAGGACGGAAACCCGCGCACGGAGTACACGCGCTCGGGCCAGGGCACGGTCTTTCAGGCCTCGTACGTGTTCGATCCGCCGCTCGAGGTCGTGGCCCGGTTCTCACGATTGTACGCGCTCGGAGGGACGGACCCGAAGCTCGTCTCCGAGGTTCAGAGCCGCGGGCAGGAGGTCGGCGTCGGGCTCAACTATTACTTCAACAAGCACAAGGCCAAGCTGCAAGCCGACTGGATTGCCCGGATGCCGCACGATTTCGATTTCGAGAAGGCGAACCACGTCGCCCACCTCCAGTTCGACGTGACGTTCTGAGAGGGCGCTCTACGAGATCGCGCAGCGAGCTCGCCTCGGGGGGTGAATCGGCCGGGCTTCGCCTGGCCGAGAGGGGGACGCGAGGCGTCCCCCTCGGGACGAAAGAAGCCTAGAACATCAATCGGTTCTTGAACCGATTGATGTTCTAGCAGGCTGTTGAGAAACGCCGCGAGCGCCCTGGAGCTAGGGAGGAGGACGCAGGAATACAGGCGTATTCCGAGGACGACAACCGACGATCCAGGGTGCGCAGCAAGTTTATCAACAGCCTGCTAGGCGCGACGCATGGCGAACGCGATCCCGCTCTGGACCGTGCTGCGCGTGACGATGTTGCCGAGATCCACGCCAATCTCGATGAGCGCCTGGGCCACCTCGGCGCGAATCCCCGTGAGCACCACCTCGGCGCCGAGCAGCCGCACCGCCTTCGCGGCGTGCAGGAGCGCCTCGGCCACCGCGACGTCGACCGTCGCGACGCCGGTGATATCGAGGATGGCCACCTTCGCGTTCCGCGCCGTCACGCCCGAGAGCAGGCTCTCGAGCACTTGCTCGGCGCGCGCCTCGTCCACCGTGCCGATGAGCGGCATCACGACCACGCGGTCGCTGATGGGGATGAGGGGCGTCGAGAGCTCCGCCAGCATGGACGCCTGCGCCCGGATGATCTCGTCGAGCAGCCGCCGCCGTTCCTGCTCGGCCCGCCTCGCCGCCCGTAAATCGCGCGTCACCGCACCGATGCAGATGGGCTGCCCTGTGTGCTGATCCCGGATGAGGAATGCGTTGTATTGCGTGGGGAAAGGCTCGCCCGTCTGGAGGTGCTTGAACTCGAGCTCCCCCTCCCAGCGCCCCGTCGCCCGGATGGCCGGTACGATGTGCTCGAGGAAATGGCGGCCGCCCGCCGGCGTGAACGCCTGGATGACCTCGAAGCCCCGCATGTCCGCGTCGACGTCATATCCGATCAGCCTGCGGCCGGCCGCATTGCAATAGATCGTGCGGCCGTCCAGCGTGCAGATGCCGATGAAATCCGCGCAGGCTTCCACGGCGGCGATCATCTGCTGGCGCTCCTCGTCGAGGCTCGACATGCGCGCCTGCTCGTGGCGCAGCGCCGCGGCGGCCGCCGATTGCTGCTCGAGGAGCCGCTGCCGCTCCTCGGCCTCCCCTTGTTCTGCCCGCAGGTCGCGCATGACCGTGGCGAGGCCGAGCGGCGCCCCCGTCTCGGGATGCCGGACGAGATATCCGCTGTAAGCGACGACGATGGGCTCGCCCGTGGGCATGTGCCGGCACCGGAGCTCTCCCTCCCAGCGGCCCTCGGTCACGACGATCGGAACGATTTCCTTCTCCAGCCGGGAGACGTCCTCCGGCATCACGTAATCGGCGTTCACGGTGCTCTGCACCTCGTCGGCGCTCGCGAGCCCCACGAGCCTGCGGCCGGCCGTATTGACATGGAGGCCCTTCCCGTCGAGCGAGGCAATGCCCACGAAATCCGTGCAGCAATCGAGGGCGGCGCGCATGAGACGATGCTCGTCCTCCGTGCGCGCGAGGAGCGCCTCCTTGACGCGCAGGCCCTCGATGATCCGCTCCTGCGCGGCGACCTGCTCCTCCAGCGCGGCGATGCGCCGGGATAGCGCCTCCAGCGATCCCCGATCGTCGGATCCTTCCGAAGAGCCATGCATGAAGGCGAACGTATCCGACTGGCAGGAAGATTTGCAACAGGGATCACGCTCCCGAGGAGCGAAACGGCTCGCCCGAGGAATGCCGCGAGCTCGATGGGGACATGAAACCGTCGATCGACCTCGATCGACGCTTCGGGTGAGCGCTCACCGCGCCGATACTTGGGCGCCGAGCCCCTTCATCTGCGTGTCGAGCTGCGTTTCGAGCTCGCTCGCGAAGTCGGCGCAGAACGACGCTCGGTACCAGTGCGGCCTTCGATGCATCACGACCGTGGACGCGCCGGACGCGGCGACGGCGGTCACCTGAGCTGCCTTCTCCGGGGTGATCGCCCCATGAACCGCGTGCCGGATCGGCATCCAGACGAACACCTGGCAAGACCAGGAATTCGAGAAGAAAATGCTCCGGCGATCCGCGAAGCTCAGCGTGGCGCCGGCGGCTTGCCATCCGCCGGCTTGGTCCGTCCCGCCATCGGCGACGATCGTGATGAATGGGAAGGACGCTGGCGAAACGCCGCCAATCCACACGAACGGGCTTTCTGCCCGCTCGACCCCTTCCGTCTCCTCCGCGTCGTCCTCCGGCGCCGCCTGCACCATCGCAGGAACCGCCGCACAAAAGGCGGCGATCATCCACGCAAACCAGCGCTTGCCAGCTCGAACCATGTCTCCCTCCCTTCCGGCAGAGCCTGCCGGGCACGGGGCTACATGGGTCCACGCGGCGGCGTGTCGATGACCCCATCGGCGGTCGCAGACGAGGACATGGACGGCGCCCGCGAGATCAAGGGCTCACCGGGTGACGTCGAACAAATGGAAAGGACCGACTTCGGCCCGACCCACGCGCCCGCGATTGAAAGGCGATCCGCAAGGTGATCGCGGCGCCGGGGGTGGTGGCGGATGCGGCGCCGGTGCCGACGGAGCAGCGCGAGGACGAGGTCTCAGCGTGCAGCTCACCGGTGCGATTGGGTAGGCTCCGGCGGGGTTTTCGGCGGGATCGTAAGGTCGTCGATCAGGCAATCGTAGATCGTGGCCTCACCCGCACAGCGTAGAGGGTGTTGGACGTATGGAACGACGACGTAGCCGAGTTCCGGCGGCATCAACTCGTACCCGGGAAATGCAACTTCGATCTCCCGCGCGATGCCGTCGGCATAGGGTTGCTCCTCGGGTGTGAGCTCGATGCGCCGCTCCGCCGGTGGGAAGAGATTGCCGTGGCCGTCTGGCTCGTCGCAAAAGAGATAGCGATAGCTATGAAGGACGTAGTAGGGCACCAGAAAGCTCACCCCGAAGGCGAGCGAGTGAAAACCAACGTCCCGGGCGAGCGTGGGGAGACGGATGCCCCCCACATGAGCCCCGACGGGTCCGGCCGCCCAAAAATGCGGGAACGCGTTCTCCACGTCGCACTCCGGGAACCGATCCCGCAGGCGGCGGAGCAGGCCGCGCCAGACCTCGTAGTCTGCGGTCGTGATGGCTTGTCTACGCCGTTCGACGATCCGCCGATATTCTGCGGTCTGCCTGTACTCCGGCGTCGAGGGCGTGACGCCGATTCCGGGATAGTACTGGCGAGCGAGCGCGATCAACTCCGCGGGCGAGTGCCTCATTGTGCGCGAACTTTAGCTCCGAGCCCTAACTGCGTCTGCAGTTCCGTCGCGAATTCCATGCAAAAGAGCGCTCGCACCCACTGCGGCCGCCTATGCATCACCACCCGAGACGCGTTGGTCGCGGCTGCGGCGGTCCGTAGTGCTGCATGTTGCGGGGTGATGACCCCGACCATCGAGTGCCGGATCGGAACCTCGACGAACACCTGGCAGGACCAGACCTGAGGGAAGAAATGCCGCCCATCCACGAAGTTCAGCACGGTAGCCGCTGCCTGCCATCCGCCTGCTGGGTCTCTCCCGTCATCGGGCACGGTCGTGAAGAATTGGAACAGCGCTGGCGAGAATCCGCCAACCCCCACGAACGCACGCTCCGCCTCCGCGACCTCTCCTCTCTCCTCCTCGACGTCCTCCGGTGCAGCCTGCACAACCGCAGGGACCGCTGCACAGACGGCGGCGACCATCCACGCACACCAGCGCTTGCCAGATCGAACCATGGCTCCCCCTCCCCGGCAGCGTCCGCCGGGCACGCAGGACTACATGGGTCCGCTCGGTGTCATGTCGATGACCGGGGCGGCAGGCCGTGGGACCACGCGGACGAGATCAGAAACGTCGCGAACGAGGTGGAGGACCTTGCCCGCGACGTCGCCGCCGTCGCCCGCGAGGTCTCGAACCTCGCCCGCGTGGTTTCAACCTATGCCCGCAGCGTCTCGAACCTCGCCCGCGTGGTTTCAACCCATGCCCGCAGCGTCTCGAACCTCGCCCGCGTGGTTTCAAACCACGCCCCCATGGTTTCAACCCATGCCCGCAGCGTCTCGAACCTCGCCCGCGTGGTTTCAAACCATGCTCGCGTGGTTTCAACCCATGCCCCCATGGTCCCGACCCTCGCCCGCAGGGTCCCGACCCGTGCTCGCAGGGTCCCTCCACCCGCGCGCGGGATCCCCGTCCACGCCAGCAAGATTCCAACCCTTGCGTACAAATCCACCGTGCGCATCCTCCACACCCTCCTCGCGTCGTTACGCGTGGAGATGCAATGCACCCATTCCCCCCGCTTTGGGGAGGAGATCCCGCCATGTCGAATTCCGTGGACCCCGTCGCGCTCGACACGCTCGTTCACGATTGCACCGCGTTCGCGCCCTTCCTCGTCGACCTTCCGGAGCGCGCGCGCCTGGGTATGCGCGCAGAACAGGAAGGTTTCCCGGAGGTCGTCACCGAGATCCTCACGAACCAGGCCGCCCTCGGTGACAGGGCCGGCATCACGAAGACCGATATCGATTCGTTGCAGGAGTCGAACCAGCGCATCGCGATGATCGACGCGCGCCTGCCCGCCCTGAAGAAACTCGTCGAGATGATGGAGGAGACGCGGGCGCTCGAGGACGACAAGAGGCAACGGCTGGTGAACGCGTTCGCGGATTCGATCGAGCGCCGCGCCAAGGCGACGGGGGACAAGAGCCTCCTCGCGAAGTACGAAACGACGCGCAAGTATCGATCGGCGATCGCGATGAAAGGGGTCAAGACGCGGTCGAAGAGCGCAAAGGCAGCGGAGGCCGAGGACGCAGAGACGATGCAGGGCTAGACGTCATCCCCAAAGGCCCGGCTCGGCGAGCCGCACATCCCGCCTCTGCCCGTGCGGCTCGCTGGGCCCTCCTGCCGGATCGCTCCCGATTGAAAGGTCCTGTAAGAACACCACCGAGCCGCCGGGTGATATCGATCCTTCGAGAGGTCATCGGACCTCGAAGGAGAACGCCCATGGCTCATAGCTTGGAAGCAATCAAAGGACCTTTCGGCTCGGTCGGCTGGGTGAGGTGCAAATCGTGCGGATGGAGCGGCGCAGGCGGCGACACGCCCCCCAAATGCCCGCCGGCGTCCGCCACGAATCCGGGGACGGGCACGACCGATCCCATCGAGACGCTCGATCCCGAGCCGGTGAAAGAGCCCGCGCCTTGACGGCGCCTCAATCGACGACGCGCACCACGGCGTTCGGCGCCAGGCGATAGCCGTCCTCGAATCGCTCGATCACCTCGCGCAGCCCGAAATGCCGCAGCCGCGTGAGCGCCACGTAGACCCGGTTCGCGCCCACCTCGAAGCTCGGCCGCTCGCCGGGCCACCCCGCTTCGAGCAGCTCCCACATCGTGAGCGGCTCGCTCGACCCCGCCTTTTGCCGCTCGACGAGCGCGAGCAAAATGCGTCGCTGCGCCCGGCCGAGCCTTCGCCGCTCTCCGTCCGATCCCGCCACCCATGCCGCGTCCTTTCCGAGCATGAGCGTCGGCTCCGGGCCGGATCGTCCCGCCGCGCGCGCGAGCAGCGCGGCCACGTGCGCCTCGAACGCCTCCGGCTCCGGCTTCGCGCCCGCGCAGGCGCGGATGCGGTCGGCCACCTCGATGGCCTCCTCCATGCTCGCCCGCAGCGCCGGCAGCTCGCCCAGCACGCGTTGCTCCACCCAGCGCAAACAATCGACGAGCTCGGCGTCCGACGGCTGGAGCTCGCCCCGCACGATGCGCCCCACGGCGTCCGAGATCTCCACGTATGGCATCAGCGAGCGCATGAAGAGCACGAGCGCCACGTAATCGCCCATCGGCGAGGGGCTCCCCTGCATCGCGAGCTCCGGCGCCTGGTACGACGTGAGGGAGCCGTCGCAGGTCCCGTCGTCCTTCTCCACGGGGAAATTCCTGCCGAACCCCACGAGGTAGAACTGGCCGCGGGCGTTGAACAGCACATTGCCGAGGGAAATGCGGCCGAGGCAGATCGGCGCCCCTGTGTGCGGATCCCGCTCGGCGTGCGCCGCCTGCAGCGCCATGCGCAGCCCCACGATGAACCCGTCGGCCGCGCCATAAGCGATTTTCTGCTCCGAGTCGGCCATCGCGCAGAGCATTTCGTGCCCGTCGACGACGGCGTCGCAATCGAGCTCCAGGAACGGCGTGCCTTGCGCCTCGCCACGAAACGTGACCTTCGGGATCCGCGGATGATCGAGCTGCGCGTGCGTCCGCTCCACGCAGGCGAACGCCTCGGCGATTTGCCTCGTATTCGCGGCCGGCCCGGGGAGCACGACCGTGCACGGCGTACGGTCGTCCGCGCGCCTCGCGGAGACGACCTTGTAGGCGCCGCGCGCTCGAATGGGCGCCGGATCGAGGTAACGCTCCAGGAACGGGGGCACGCCCGTAGATACCACATGGGCGCGCCACGAGCGATGTCTCGGCGCGCCACGAGCGCCGTAAATTTGATGATTCTCCGGTGCCTGTTCTACTGCTGGACGGTGGGACGGGCCGATGCAAAACAGACCGAAAAATCCGCGCTCCTCACCTTCGACCGAGCGCCCCTCGCCTGACACGGGCAGGCAGCCGCACGCGGCCCAGGTGGCGCAGCCTCGACTCTCTCCGCACGCGGCCAAGGTGGCGCAGCCCCGGCTCTCTCCGCACGCCGCCACGGTAGCGCAGCCCCGGCTCTCTCCGCACGCCGCCACGGCGGCGCAGCCCCGGGCCATGGCGGCCACGACAAACGCCGGAAAGGCGCTCCTCTTGAAGCTCGTCCGCGCGGGCACACCCGAAGCGCCCCGGACGCTGGATGTGATTGTCGACGACCCCTGCGACTGTGGAGGGCCGTGCTGCGAGGAGACGACGCCGGTGCAGGCAAAGCTCGCCTCCACGGCCTTCGCCGGGCTCCTCGCGTCCCAGGTCTCGGTCCGCGCCGCGAGCGCGCCGCACCCGGCCACGATCCAGCGCAGCGTCGACACCAGCAGTCCCCCGCCTGGATACTCGGGAAAGAAATGGACCCAGCTCTCGAAGAAACAGCAAAAGGCGGCCTGGGCCAATCAAAAGGAGGCGGAGAACAACAACAAGAAGCAGAAGGACCGGGACGAGTTCAGGCTGACGGCCTACGGCTGTTACAACGACTCCGAATGCACGCAATACAACGCGCACATCAAATTCTGCCACAACTGCATCGATTCCGGGGGCAGCTATCTCCGCTGGGACTTCGACTATTACCGGAACGGCGAGTACGTCGGCAGCTACAGCACGCCTTGCATGGCCTGCGGGCCGAGTGGTGTCTCGCTGGATGAAGAAACGGCCAAGAAGCAGATAAGCACCACGATGTACAGCGTCGTCAAGTGACCGGGTGACCACGCGAGAGCGTGGAGGCGAAGGCCCACGGCTGGGCAGGAGCACCCCCGCCCTCCCAGTTTACCCTTCCCTCCGCGAAAACCCCGCTCTAGACTCGCCCCGCCCCCCAGGAGGCGGCTTTCATGCCGATTCTCGAGCTTTCGTTCGCGTGTGGAGAGACGTCCTTGTCCGTGCGCCATTTCGCGGTGCAGGAGGCCGTCTCGAGCTTGTTCACCGTGTCCGTGATGGCTCGGTCCGAGAGCCCCGGCATCGACCTCGAGGCGATCATCGGCAAGCCCGCGAGCCTCCGCGTCGTGAGCGGCTGGCTCTACGCGCGCCTCGGCGGCGCGCGGCTCTGGTCGGGCATCGTCAACTCCATCGAGCAGGTGCACGCCGTCCAGCCGGGGGGACAGGGCAAGGAGCTCTCCACCTATTCGCTCACGATCGTCCCCACGTTGTGGCTCCTCACCCAGCGCCGCAACTACAAGATCTTCCAGCACCTCTCCATCCCCGACATCGTCGATCGCGTGCTCGACGCGTGGAACCTCGAGCGCGCCTGGGCCGTCGATCGCGGCCGTTATCCCAAGCTCGAGTACAAGGTCCAGTACGGCGAGAGCGACTTCGCGTTCGTGAGCCGCCTGCTCGAAGAGGCGGGCATCGCGTACACGTTCCCCGACGACGACGCGAAGGGCTCGAAGCTCACGCTCGGCGACAGCCTCGAAGCGAACCCGCTCCGCCCTGGCCCGGCGCTGCCGTACGTCGACAACCCGAACCGCGCGTCGGAGAAAGAGTACCTCTCCAAGGTCCGCCTCTCGCAGGCCGTGCGGCCCGGCGCGCACGTCGTTCGCGACTACGATTTCCGGAATCCGGGGTATGCCCTCTTCGGCGAGGCCCAGCAGGCCGAGGGCAACGAGGCCAAGTACGAGCAGTACCATTACGAGCCCGGCGCCACGCTGATCGAGGGCGGCAAAGGCGGCGGCACGCCGGCCGCGGACGACAAGGGCACCGCGCGGTACGTCGAGTCGCACGGCAAGGATCGCGCGGCGCGTTTGCTCGGCGGCGCGCGCGGCGATCGTCGCGCCGTCTCCTTCGACACGAACACGATCGACCTCTGGCCGGGCCAGATCTTCCGCATCGACAAGCACCCGCACGCGCTGCTCGGCGACGAGACGCGCCTGCTCGTCACGCGCTTCGCCGTCGAGGGCACGCCGGGCGAGGAGTGGCACATGTCGGGGCAGGCCGTGTTCACGGACGCGCCCCATCGGCCGCAGCAGAGGACGCCGAAGCCGAAGGTCGAGGGCGTGCAGAGCGCGCGCGTCGTCGGCCCGTCTGGCCAGGAGATCCACACCGACGAGTTCGGCCGCGTCCGCGTGCAGTTCCCGTGGGATCGCGACGGCCAGAACGACGACGACAGCTCCTGCTGGATCCGCGTGAGCCAGGGCTGGGCGGGCACGGGGTACGGCATGATCGTGATCCCGCGCGTCGGGCAGGAGGTCCTGGTCGGCTTCCTCGACGGCGATCCGGATCAGCCGATCATCGTGGGCCGCGTCTACAACGCGAAGCAGGCCGTCCCGTACAAGCTGCCCGAGAACAAGACACGCTCGGCGTGGAAGACGAGCACCTCGCAGGGCGGCGACGGCTTCAACGAGATCATGTTCGAGGATCTGAAGGATCAGGAGCTCGTCTGGGAGCACGCGGCGAAGAACCGGCGCAGGCTCGTCAAGAACGACGAGACCATCACGATCGGCCATGATCGGCAGAAGCTCGTGCAGAACGACGAGCAGGAAAAGACGCTCGGCTTCCTCAAGGTCTACGTCGGCAAGGACCAGGACATCGTCGTCAAGCAGGACAAACGCGAGCGCGTCGAGGGCGACGATCACCTGCGCGTCTGGGGCAAGCAGAGCATGGCCGTCGAGGGCAACCGTTCGTTCGTCGTGCAGGGCGATCGGCACGAGCTCGTCGGGAAAAACCACGCGCTCGCGGTGGCGCAGGACATCCACGTCGCGGCGGGCTCGGCCGTCGTCATCGAGGCGGCGAGTGATCTCACGCTGAAGGGCCCGGGCGGGTTCATCCGCATCGACTCCGCCGGCGTCACGATCCGCGGCAAGAAGGTCTGGATCAACAGCGGCGGCTCCCCCGGCGAAGGCAAGGGCGCCTCGCCCGAGGCGCCGGCCGAGGCGGCCGAGGCGGTCGTCGACGACGTGAGCAAGACCCTGATCGGGCAATAGGAAGGAGCCGGGCGATGCCTCCTGCCGCGCGCATCACGGATCGACACGTCTGCGGGATTCACCCGCCGAACGTCATCGTCGAGGGTGAGGGCACGGTCATCGTCGGCTATCAACCACAAGCGCGCGTCGACGACGCCGAGGCTTGCGGCGCGGCGATCTCCGCCGGCGAGCCCACCGTCATCATCGGCGGAAAGGACGCCGCGCGAAAAGGCGACCCCACGAACCACGGCTGCACGATCGCGTCGGGCTGCCCAACGGTCATCATCGGCTCCAATCCGATGGCAGTGCTCCAGACGGACAAACCTTTCTGCGAGGACTGCGCCCGCAAGGCGGCCGAGCGCGCCGCGCGGCAGAAGGCCGGGAGGGACGCGTCGTGACCGAGCCTCGGCTCATCGTCGAGGTGCGTTATGGCAAGCTCGCCGGCACGAAGACCGTCGTCGAGGCCGGCCGCGCCCTGCGCGTGGGCCGGACCGACCTCGCCGATCTCGTGATCGCACACGACATGCAGATGTCGGGCGCGCATTTCGAGCTGCAATGGGACGGCGCTCGTTGCGTCTTGCGGGACCTCCACAGCCAGAGCGGCACGCGCCTCGGCGGAAAGGACGCCACGCAGGGCGAGGTCCCGCACGGCGGCTGGATTCAGGCGGGCGAGACCGATTTCATGGTCTACGTCGAGGGCAGGACGAATCCGCCGGCTGATTTCCTCGACGACGACGAGCTCGCGCGCGAACAGGCCCGCGCCCTCGCGGCCGAACAGGCGCTCTTCTCCTTGCGCTCGCTCGCGGGGGACAAACCTCTTTATGCCGTCCTCGACATGGCCCGCGATCGCCGCATCCTCGGCCTCGTCCGCGAGCACGTCGAGCCGCACCGCTCGCTCTACGACGGCCCGCAGGGCGAGACGTTCGAGGACGTCGCGCCGTACCTCGTGGGCCCCATGCGCCGCGACTCCGCGCTGCTCGATCGCCTCGTGCGCGAGGGCTTCGGCAAGCGCTGGGGCATCTATTGCACGAGCGACGAGAAGTTCGTCGAGGTGCGCCGCCATTTCCGGCGCTTCTTGATGGCCCTGCTCGACGAGACCGGCGAGCAGGTCTATTTCCGTTTCTACGACCCCGGGGTCGCGCGGGTCTTCTGGCCGACGTGTAATGCCCCGCAACGGACCGAGCTCTACGGGACGCTCGGGGACATCTTCGCCGAGGGCAAGGACCTCTCGCTCCTCCGCCTGCCACGCTGACGCACTGGAGCTTTACAATGGCCATCCTGGAACTGAAGGTCGCGGGAGAACACGAGCTCTTCGTCCGTCATTTCTCCATGGATGAGCGCGTCTCCGAGCTCTTCACGGTCTCGCTCCTCGTCCGCTCGCGCGACCATAGCCTCGATTTCTCCTCCATCGTCGGCAAGCCCGCCTCCTTCCGGATGCAGGCCGGATACGAACACGTCGCGGGCGGTGGCGCGCGCGCGCTCGCGGGGATCGTCTCCTATGCGGAGCAGGTCGAGGCCTTGCAGGAGGTCGGCGCCGAGGACGGCCTCTCCACCTACGTCCTCTGCATCGTCCCCGACCTCTGGCTTTTGACCCAGCGCCGCGGCAATCGCATCTTCCAGCACCTCTCCATCCCCGACATCGTCAAGCGTGTCCTCGGCGAATTCGGGATCGGCGGCGAATGGCGCGTCGACGGCGGCGCGTATCCCAAGCTCGAATTCAAGGTCCAGTACGCGGAGACCGATTACGACTTCGTCTCGCGCCTCCTGGAGGAGGCCGGCATTGCGTTCGTCTTCGAGGACGGCGGCCGGCTCGTCTTCAGCGACGCGCTCGAAGCGGGGCCGAAGCGGAAGGGCCCGCCCATTCCTTACGTCGACAGCCCGAACGCCGCCGCCGAGCAGGAGTACGTCAAAAAGGTCGGCATCGGCCGCGCCGTCCGTCCCGGCGCGGTCGCGTACCGCGATTACGACCCGCGCCACCCCGAGCTCGAGCTCGCGGCGCTCGCCTCGCCCCACAGCGGCGTGGAAAAACCGCTCGAACAGTACCATTACGACGCAGGCTCCTTCCTCGCCGAGCTCGGCAAGGCCGGCTTCACGCCCGTCGCCGACGACAAAGGGTTCGCCCGGCACGACCACGGCCATGGCTACGACCTCGCCCGCCGCACGCTCGAAGCGGCCCGCGTCGATCACCGTGACGTGCACATCGAGGGCAACACGCTCGACCTCTCGCCCGGCGTCGTCTTCTCGATCGCGCGCCATCCGCACCCGGAGTTGCCCGAGGGACGCTCGCTCCTCGTCGTCGAGAGCAAGCTCTCCGGCACGGACACGGGCGAGTTCGAGATGAGCGCGCGCGCCTTCTTCGCCGATTACAAGTATCGCCCGCCGAAGAAAACCCCCAAACCCCTCATCCACGGCGTGCAGAGCGCCACGGTCGTCGGCCCCGCCGGCCAGGAGATCCACACCGACGAATACGGCCGTGTCCGCGTGCAGCTCCCCTGGGATCGCGAGGGCAAACGCGACGACGACAGCTCGTGCTGGATCCGCGTCAATCAAGGCTGGGGCGGCCTCGGGTATGGAATGCTGAACCTCCCGCGCATCGGCCAGGAGGTGCTCGTCGTCTTCCTCGAAGGCGACCCGGACCAGCCCGAGGTGGTCGGCCGCGTCTTCAATGCATTGCAACAGGTCCCGTACAAGCTGCCGCAGCACAAGACGCGCAGCACGTGGAAGAGCGACACCTCGCTCGGCGGCGGCGGCTTCAACGAGATCATGTTCGAGGACCTCGCCGAGAAGGAGCTCGTCTGGCAGCAAGCGCAAAAAGACCGCCGGCGCAAGGTCGAAAATGACGAGTTCGCAACGATCGTTCACGACCGTACAAAGCTCGTGAAGAACGACGAGCGCGAGCACATCGAGGGCAACCAGAAGCTCTGGGTCGGCAAGGATCTCGATGCGGTCACGAAAACGAACAAGCACGAGTGGATCGAAAAAAACGCGCACCTCGTCGTGAAAGGCAGCCGACGTGAAGAGGTCACGGGTAAGCATTCCCTCACGGTGAAAAAAGACCTTCAGGAGAAGGTCAATGGCAACCTCGCGTTGCGCGCCGGGAGCGACGTGCACCACGTGGCCGGCGAAACCTGGGTCGGCGAGGGCGGCGGCGACGCGACCGTGAAAGGGCCGGGCGGCTTCCTTCGGATTGATGGCGGCGGCGTTACGATCTCGGGCACGATGGTGTGGATCAACGAGCGGGGATCGCCTGGCAAGGGCCGCGGCGCCAAGCCCGAGGGCCCCGACTTCGGCGAGGCCACGGGCCCGAAACAAGACGAGGACGTGGGCGACGTGTCCGGCCAGCTCGGCGACGAAGAGACGAGCTGCGAGCATTGACGCAAAGCGACACGAATTTGCGCCCATTTTGAGCTTGAGCCCGACCGCCGAGCCGGTTTAGGGTGCCGGTGCCAAAAATCGGACAGTACGCGCATTGGTCCTGGCGGTCACGGCGAGGAGGCGGCTTTCATGCCGATCTTGGAGCTATCGTTCGCATCTGGTGAGACGTCGTTGTCGGTGCGCCACTTCTCGGTGCAAGAGAGCGTCTCGAGCTTGTTCAGCGTGAACGTGATGGCGCGCTCGGAGAGCCCCTCGATCGATCTCGAAGGGATCGTCGGGCAGCCGGCGAGCCTCCGCGTCGTGAGCGGCTGGGCGTACGCGCGCCTCGGCGGCGCGCGGCTCTGGAGCGGCGTGGTGAGCTCGATCGAGCAGGTGCACGCGGTGCAGCCGGGCGGCCAGGGCAAGGAGCTCTCGACGTATTCGCTGCGCATCGTGCCGACGATGTGGCTGCTCACGCAGCGGCGCGGCTATCGCATCTACCAGCACCTCTCGATCCCCGACATCGTCGATCGCCTGCTCGGCGAGTGGAGCGTCGAGGCGAAGTGGGAGATCGATCGGGGCCGCTACCCGAAGCTCGAGTACAAGGTCCAGTACGGCGAGACCGATTTCGCCTTCGTGAGCCGCCTGCTCGAAGAGGCGGGCATCTCGTACACGTTCCCGGACGACGACGCGAAGGGCTCGAAGCTCACGCTGAGCGATCGCCTCGAAGCAAACCCCGCGCGCCCCGGCGGCGCGCTGCCCTACGTGGACAACCCGAACCGCGAATCCGAGAAGGAGTACCTCTCGAAGGTCCGCCTCACGCACATCGTCCGGCCGGGCGCGCACACGATTCGCGACTACGACTTCCGGAATCCGATGTTCGCGCTCTTCGGCGACGCGCCGAAGGCGGAGGGGCCCGAGGCGAAGTACGAGCAGTACCATTACCAGCCGGGCGCCACGCTCGTGGAGAACGGCAAGGGCGGCGGCGGCACGCCGACCGCGGACGACAAGGGCACGGCTCGGTACGATCAGGGGTTCGGCAAGGAGCGCGCCGATCGCATGCTCGGCGGCACGCGCGCGGACAAGCGCACGATCGGATTCGAGACGAACACGATCGATCTCTGGCCGGGGCAAATCTTCGCCGTCGACAAACACCCTCACGCCGAGCTCGGCGACGACAAACGCCTGCTCGTCACGGAGTTCTCCGTGGAGGGCACGCCGGGCGAGGAGTGGACCATGTCGGGCACGGCCGTGTTCACGGACGCGCCGTACCGACCGCAGCAGAAGACGACGAAGCCGAAGGTCGAGGGCGTGCAGAGCGCGGTCGTCGTGGGCCCCTCCGGCCAGGAGATTCACACCGACGAGTTCGGCCGCGTGCGCGTGCAGTTCCCCTGGGATCGCGAGGGGAAAAACGACGACAATAGCTCCTGCTGGATCCGCGTGAGCCAGGGCTGGGCGGGCACGGGGTATGGCATGATCGTGATCCCGCGCATCGGGCACGAGGTGATGGTCGGCTTCCTCGACGGCGATCCGGATCAGCCGATCATCGTGGGCCGCGTCTACAACGCGAAGCAGGCCGTCCCGTACAAGCTGCCCGACAACAAGACGCGCTCGACGTGGAAGAGCGACACCTCGCTCGGCGGCGGCGGCTTCAACGAGATCATGTTCGAGGATCTCAAGGGTCAGGAGCTCGTCTGGGAGCAGGCGCAAAAGAACCGGCGCAGGCTCGTGAAAAACGACGAGACGATCACGATTGGCCACGATCGGCAGAAGCTCGTCTCGAACGACGAGCAGGACAAGACGATCGGCTTCGTGAAGGTGTTCGTCGGCAAGGACCAGGACATCGTCATCAAGCAGGACAAACGCGAGCGCGTCGAGGGCAACAGCCACCTGCACGTGCAGGGCAAGCGCAACCAGCGCATCGAGGGCAATCAATCGCTCGAAGTGAAGGGCGACCGGCACGAGCTCATCGGCGAGAATCACGCGCTCGCGGTGTCGAAGGAGCTCCACATCAAGGCGGGCACGGCGCTCGTGATCGAGGCCGAAGATCTCACGCTGAAGGGCCCGGGCGGGTTCATCCGCATCGACGGCAGCGGCGTCACGATCCGCGGCACGAAGGTCTACATCAACAGCGGCGGCGCGGCGGGCCAGGGCTCGGGTGCGTCGCCGGAGAAGCCGGACGCGGCGATCGAGGCGGTCGTCGACGACGTGAGCAAGACGCTCATCGCGCAATAAAGGAGCCACGAAAATGCCTCCTGCTGCACGAGTCACGGATCGCCACAACTGCGGGATTCATCCGCCGAACGTCATCGTCCAGGGCGAGGACACGGTCATCGTCGGCTATCAACCGCAAGCGCGCGTCACCGACGCCGAGGCCTGCGGCGCCGCCATCTCCGCCGGCGAGCCCACCGTCATCATCGGCGGCAAGGACGCCGCGCGAAAAGGCGACCCCACGAACCACGGCGGCACGATCGCGTCGGGCTGCCCCACGGTCATCATCGGCTCCAATCCGATGGCAGTCCTCCAGACGGACAAACCTTTCTGCGAGGACTGCGCCCGCAAGGCGGCCGAGCGCGCCGCGCGGCAGAAGGCCGGGAGGGACGGGTCGTGACCGAGCCTCGGCTCATCGTCGAGGTGCGTTATGGCAAGCTCGCCGGCACGAAAAAGGCCGTCGAGGCGGGCCACGCGCTGAAGGTCGGCCGGACCGAGCTCGCGGACCTCGTCGTCCAGCACGACGGGCAGATGTCGGGCACGCATTTCGAGCTGCAATGGGACGGCGCGTTGTGCCTCCTGCGTGATCTCGGAAGCCAGGGCGGGACGCGCCTCGGCGGGCAAGCGGCCACGCAAGGCGAGGTCCCGCACGGCGGCTGGATTCAGGCGGGCGAGACCGATTTCTTGGTGTACGTCGAGGGCAAGACGAAGCCGCCGCGGCGCAAGCTCGAACGCTCGCCCGAGGACGAAGAGGCGCGCCTCGAGGCCGCCGCGCGTGCGTGCGAGCGTTTGCGCGCGGAGGCGGCGAAGGCGCCGCTTTATGCGATCGTCGACGGCGCGCGCGACCGCCGTATCCTCGAAGTGCTGCGCGAGGGCGTCGAGCCGCACCAATCGCTCTACGACGGCCTGCAGGGCGAGACGCTCGAAGACGTCGCGCCGTACCTCGTGGGCCCGTTCCGCAAGGATTCGGCGCTGCTCGACCGTCTCCTCGCGGAGGGCTTCGGCAACCGCTGGGGCATCTTCTGCACGAGCTACGACAAGTTCGTGGAAGTGCGGCGGCACTGGCGTCGCTTCTTGATGGTGACGCTCGAATCGACGAACGAGAAGGTCTACTTCCGCTTCTACGATCCGGGCGTGTTCCGCGTCTTCTGGCCGACCTGCAGCCCCGCGCAATGCCAGGAGTTCTCGGCCGGCATGGAGGAAATCTTCGTCGAGGAAGAGGACCTCTCGCTCTCGCCGCTCGTAAGGCCCCTCTGATTCGGAGTCAATGCCGTGGCAAACCTCGAGCTCTCCCTCGCCTCCGGTCAACGCGACCTCTACGTGCGGCGCTTCTCCGTCCGGGAATCGGTCTCGAACCTGTTCTCGATTCACCTCCTCGTCCGCTCGCCCGACCATAGCCTCGACCTCGGGGCGGCGGTCGGTTTTCCCGCGGGCTTCCGCCTCCACGCCGGGTATGCCCACGTGCATGGCGGCGCCCAGCGCACGTGGACCGGCATTGTGGCCCGCGCCGAGCAGGCGCACGCGCTGCAAGAGGTCAGCGCCGAGGACGGGCTCTCGACGTACCACGTCCACATCGTGCCGGAGCTCTGGCTGCTCACGCATCGCCAGGGCAATCGAATCTACCAGCAGCTCTCGATTCCGGACATCATCGACAAGCTCCTCGGCGAGTGGAACATCCAGCCGACCTGGCGCATCGAGCGCGAGCGGTACCCGAAGCTCGATTACAAGGTCCAGTACCGCGAGACCGATTACGCCTTCCTGTGCCGCCTCCTCGAAGAGGCGGGCATCGCGTATACGCTGAGCGAGCACCCCGAGCGCGGCACGACGCTCGTCTTCGGCGATCGCATCCAGACGAACCCGCCGCGCTCCGGCCCGCCGATCCCGTACGTCGACAACCCGAACGAGGCGGCCGAAAAGGAGTTCATCAGCCGCGTGCGCTTCGGCCGCGAGGTCCGCCCTGGCGCGGCCACGTTCCGCGATTACGACCCTCGCAAGCCCGACCTCGCCCTCTTCGGCAAGGCCGAGCCCACGGCCGGCATCGAGGGCAAGCTCGAGCAGTACCATTACGACGCGGGCTCCTTCCTCGTCGAGACGGGCAAGGCCGAGGGCACGCCGAACGCCGACGATCGTGGCTTCGCGCGGCACGACGGGAAATACGGCACCGAGCTCTCGACGCGTGTCCTCGAAGCCGAGCGCACCGGCGAGCGGATGATCTCGTTTTCGGCGAACACGTTCGACCTCGCGCCCGGCGTCATCTTCACGATGGGGCGCCATCCGCATTCGGCGCTCCCGGAGAGCCGCCAATTCCTCGTCGTCGGCGCCTCGATCGAAGGCACGGACACCGGCGATTTCAGCTTCTACGGCCACGCGTTCTTCGCCGAGGCGCCCTATCGTCCGGCGCGACAAACCCCGAAGCCGCGCATCCACGGCCTGCAAAGCGCGACGGTCGTCGGCCCCTCGGGCCAGGAGATCCACGTCGACGAGTTCGGCCGCGTCCGCGTGCAATTCCACTGGGATCGCGAGGGCCAGAAGAGCGAGCAAAGCTCCTGCTGGGTCCGCGTGAGCCAGGGCTGGGGCGGCATGGGGTACGGCATGATCACCGTGCCCCGCATCGGCCACGAGGTGTTGATTTCGTACCTCGAAGGCGACCCGGACCACCCGATCATCGTGGGTCGCGTTTACAACGCCGCCCAGCAGGTCCCGTACAAGCTGCCGCAGGACAAGACGCGCAGCACGTGGAAGAGCGACTCCTCGCTCGGCTCGGACGGGTTCAACGAGATCATGCTCGAGGATCTCGCGCAAAAAGAGCTCGTCTGGCAGCAGGCGCAGAAGGACCGCAACCGGAACGTCAACAACGACGAGTTCGCCACGATCGTCCACGACCGGCAAAAGCTCGTGAAGAACGACGAATCCGAGCAGACCCTCGGTAATCGCAAGTTCTGGGTCGGCAAGGATTACGACGAGATCACGAAGCAAAACAAGAACGAGACGTACAACAAAGACGTCCACCTCGTGGTGAAGGGGAGCCGGCGCGAGCGCGTCGACGGCAAGCAATCCCTTACCGTGAAGAAGAGCCGGCACGAGAAGGTCGAGGGGCGCAGCGCGCTCCGGGCGGGCCAAGAGATTCACCACGTGGCCGGCGAGGAGTGGGTCGGCGAGGCGGGCGGCGCGGCCACGATCAAGGCCCCCGGCGGCTTCATCAAGATCGACGGCGCCGGCGTCACCATTTCGGGCACGATGGTGTGGATCAACGAGCGCGGCGAGCCCGGCGACGGCAGCGGCTCGAAGCCCGAGTCGCCCTTCGAGGAGAAGGAAGAGGAGCAGAAGACCTCGGGCGAGAGCCCGGACGATCATGCGCCCTCGCCGCAATACACCATCGCCGATCCGGCCGACGGGGACGGGAGTTCGATCCCGATATGAACGTCGGGGAGGAGCAGCAGCAGCAGGTCGCAGGCACGGGCAATGGAGTGCAACGGTGCACCGTCGTCGTGGTGATCGATCCGGGGCACGGCGACTCGCACGACGAGAGCACCACCATCGACCCGGGGGCCGTCGGCGGAGGCCTCAACGAGGCCGACGTCGTCCTCGACATCTCGAAGCTCTTGAAGGGCAAGCTCGCTGCGAAGACCGATCTCATCGAATCGGTGCACCTGACCCGCGAGGGCAACGTCGACAACCCCTCGCAGGAAAGGCTCCTGTGGCGCCAGCAGGTCGCGGTGGCCAAGAAGTGCGACGTCTTCCTCAGCCTTCACCTGAACGCCAACGAGAAGACCTCGGCCAACGGCAAAGAGGTCTTCTACAACCACAAGTCGTCGAACAAGGCGGAGAGCGCGAAGTTCGCCGCCACGCTGTTCGCGGCCTACAAGCTGCCGATCGCGGAGCGCAAGCCGCCCGTCAAGACGGAAGGCCTCAGCGTGCTCGCCACGTACCCGTGGACGTCCAGGAAACTCGGAAAGGTCCGCGACGCCACGATCTTTCAATCGGTGAAGGCCGCCGCGCTGTTCGAGCTCGGCTTCGTCTCGAATGATGGGGACCGCAAGGCGGTCGTCGACAACAAGGACAACATCGCCGGCTGGCTCTGCGATGGGATCTGCTCCTACGTGAGCGCCAATCGCGCCATTCTTTGCGTCTGACCTCGGAGGCTCGATCCCGTCATGGCGACCATATCCAGCGAGCAACAACAAGCGGTCGCGGGTGCGCAGAGCGACGGCAATGCCGTTCAGAGCTGCGCCATCATCGTGGTGATCGACCCCGGCCACGGCGACCGCCTCAAGGCGAAAAACCCCGTCGACCCCGGCGCCGTCTCCGGCACGATCTACGAGAGCAACATCGCGCTCGACGTCGGCAAGAAGCTGAAATCGAAGCTCGAAGCGAAGACGGACTGCATCAAGGCCGTGTACCTGACGCGCGAGGGCGAGATCACCGACGTCTTGCCGAGGCTCAAATGGCGCGTCGCGATCGCCAAGGAGAAGAAGGCGAACATCTTCATCAGCCTTCACCTCGACGCGGCCGGCGCGTCGGCCTCGGGCCAATCGGCGCTTTATCACCCGAGTTATGCCCATTCGAAGACGCTCGCGTCGACGGTCGCGGGGCGCGCCAAGATCGTCAAGAGCCGCGGCGCCAAGTCCCGCGACAACCTCTACGTGATCAACCTTAAATACTTCGGCCCGGAGACGAAGGCCTCGATCCTGATCGAGCTCGGGTTCATCACGAACGACGCGGATCGCACGGCCTGCATGAACCAGGGAGACGCGATCGCCCAGGAGATCGCCGACAGCGTCGCCGATTTCGTCATTGCGAACAAGTCCATCTTTTCGGCCACGCCGGCGAAGGCGGCGACCCAGACGCCCGCCAATGTGCCGATACCGCGTCCCCGACCGACGAATCGCTGATCGTCGCCCGTCACCGATCCATTCCGCCACCGTTTCCAGTTTTGCGCGGTGATCGTGGCAGGCCCGGCAGACTCGACGACACCTCGCATCGGCCCGAGGTTTTCGTCGAGGAGGCGAGCTCATGCGACGAAATACGACTTTCCTGTGGGTCCTGGCAGCGCTGGCGTGGAGCCCTGCCGCCATGGCACGCGACTATTTGATCGCCGCGAAGACGTGCAGCGTGGAGGACGCCGACAACGACGAATCCTACATTTATCTCTCGATCAACGGGAGCTCGGGCCGGCTTACCAATCACCACCTGCACTCCCCGTCACGCGACGACTTCGAAACGGGGGCCACCGACGTCTACCGGGTCAGCGCCCAGAACCTCGGGACGATCGAGAACATGGTCGTCCGCATCAGTGGCAATGACGGATGGTGCTTCGAGTGGATCAAGGTGACGGACGTGGCCACCGGCGCGAGCTGGCGCGTCAACTACAGCGCCTTCATTGACGGCGACTCGGAATGGCCACCGACCGTGTACTGTCCCCTCCGTGGCCGGCACGAGGGCACCTGCTCCGCGCAATGAGCGCGCCCGCGCACGACGTCGGGCCCCTCAAGTCTTGGCCCCGGCCGTCCCTCGCTCCGGCACCGTCACCGTGCCGAGCGCGAGCGCGCGCAGCGCCTCGCCCCGCCCCTCGTATTGATCCTGCGCCGGGTGCAGCTCGCCCACCATACGCGCCCTGAATTTTCGGAACATCGGCAGCTTGCGCGCCACCGCCTCCGGCGCGTACGCCACGATCGGCTGGCTGTCCGAATGGATCCGCAAGAGCAGCCGCAGGTACGTCCCGCCGAGCACCTCGCGCTTCTGGTAATGACGCCCGCCGAGCAGCGCCCGCTCGGCCTGCACGTCGAGCGCGTCCGCGGGCAAACCCTTCTTCTCCCGGGTGAACGCCTCGCGAATGCGGTTCGACAAACCCTCCGGCACGACCGGCGCCCAGGACAAACCCGAGCGCGCGATGAATTTGTCCGCGGCCTCGACGGCCGCCTTGAGCCCCTCGTCCGTGGGCCCGATGAGCGGCGCCGCCGCGGTCGAGAGCGCCTTCAGCGTCTCCATTTCGTCGAACGGCGCCTCGATCTCGCCGCCGACGAGCACGATCGGCGTCGCGTACTTCCCGTCGTCGCGAATGGCGTGGTCCATGAGCTCCACGAGGCTCCGGTCGTCCATTCGATCGGCGCGGGCGAGGATCTCGAAGATCTCGCGGCGATCCTCGATTTCCCACGCCTCCTTGCCGGCGAGCACGTCGTCGATTTCCTTGTCGGCGCCGCGCTGCTCGAGCTCGGAGAGCAGGCGCTTCCACGCGGGCACGCGCCGAATGCGCGGCACGAAGCTCGGCTCGAACCACACGAGGTGGAGCAGCTCGCGGACGATGACGGGCTTTGCGGCCTCCTCCTCCGCGACGACCGCGCGGATCTCCCGGCGCGGCGCGCTCCACGCGCGCACGCCTGCTGCCTCGTTCGACGCGCCGAGCGCGCCGCCGTCCGACGCCTGATCCTTCGGCGCCTCCGCGAGGGCCGCCGCGGCCGCCGCTGCCGCCGTGCCGAGCGTCTCGCGCCCCGGCGCCACGCCGCCGGGCGCG
>NZ_JARZHH010000092.1 GCF_029946515.1 Polyangium sp. 6x1 | reverse complement strand
CGATGCGAGGTCGGCGTATGCGGAGGTCGGCTTGGAAGGGGCGCGGAGAGGGGTCCGCGCGCGGGGAGGTCGGTTTGGAAGGGGCGCAATGCGAGGTCAGCGTGCGCGGAGGCGGAGGCAGACGCGGGAGCGGGGGCGGGGGCGGGGGCGGGAGCGGGAGCGGGGACGCAAAGGCAGGCGCAGGCGGCGCTCACGCGAGCGCGAGTGTTTTCAAGTGCTCCCGGGCGAGATGCAGGCGGGCATGGGCGGTCTTCATTTTGATGCCGAGTGATTCGGCGATCTCCCGGATCGAACGGCCCTCCAGGTAAGGCACCACCACGGCTCGGATGCGTGGGCCGATCTTCCCGAGGAATCGCTTGAGCCGGAACAGCCCGTACGTCGCGTGCAGCAGCTCCTCCGGCGACGATGTGTCTTCCTGCTCGGCGAAATCCTCCGCGAGTCCCGTGAAGACCTCTCGCTCGTGACGCAAAAGCTTCCGATAGTTGCTCGCACGGTTGAGCCCGATCACCAGGAGCCACGGACGGGCCTGCTCCGGCGTGACGAGATATTCGAGCCGGCGCCAGGCCGTGAGAAAGACCTCCTGGACGAGATCCTCCACATCACGAGAGGGGATGGCCTGCCTGAGCAGGAGGCGTCGCAGGAAATCCCGGTGTTCCAGGTAAAGCCGGCCGAGAAGCGCGTGCGCCGTCGAAAAGTTTGCCGGCGGAGGATGGACGAGTAGCGTGACCATTAGCTCATGGCTCCGGTTGTGCGGGGTTGTGGGTCAGACGCTGGTCGGTGGTGCGAACACCGGCTGGCGTCGCTTGTTTTGTCTCACAGGTTGGGGGAGAAGGAAATGCCCAAATGCGGAGATGGGTTCGTCGCGGGAGAACCCACGATCCGACCTGAATGGGGCGAGGGGGTTGGAATGGGGGCCGTGATCCTGGGGTGAGAGTCCCTCACCCTCAACCCCTCTCCCGTCCTGGGAGAGGGGCCAGGCGGCTTGTTTCTACGCTGCGCGGCGGTAGACGAGGCGGGTCAGGGTGGCGATGACGTGGTCCATTCGGTCCAGCACCCGCGCATCGACCGTGCCGATGTAGCGCATGGCCTGGGCGACCTGCACGCACGCCAGCACCTCCCGGGCGGATCCGAGGGCGGAAGAGTAGCGTTGCCGCTTGTTTCCGGCGTGGTTCCCCATGCCTTCGGCAACGTTGAGCATACGCCAAACGGTGATGCCGGCGCTGGTGCTGGAGGGAACGGTGGGGTTGCCCGCGAGGAGGACGCCCGCAGGTGCGGCGGAGGCGTGGGCAGAGGCGGAAAACGCCAAGGGGCACGTGTGCGCCTGCGGGTGCCGGGGGAGAATCGTGGTGAAGCCGTGGCACCACTGCATGGGGATCCCGCGGTTCATCCGATGGCATCATCGGCCCGCTAGGGGACCTCTATTACCGTTCCGTTGGGCAGGGCGACTCTCGTGACAAAGACCTTCCGTCGATCCCCGTCGGGCCGGCTCCAATAATGCCAGCGGTTCATTTGATTGATATTATCCGGCTTCGCGTACGTGTAGAACTCGATTAACGGCTGTTCTCCCGGCTTGACCGGTCTGAACGCGTGATCGGTAGCGCGAACAGCGTCTTCGCCGTAACGGCCGCCGAGGAGGCAGAAATCCTGGTTTGTTCGTCCTAAGCGCCCCCGGCGTCGGCCGTGACGAGCAGGTCCGTTGCCTTGGGGTAGGTACGTGTGCCCATCGTCCTCCACCACTGGCGGATCGACGCGACAGCGAAGGCCGGGGTGTCGTGGTCACGCCCGACGCTCACCCAGGCCTCATTCCGGGACATATCGAAGACGCCGTAGGGGATCGCCTTGCCCACGGCATCGGTGGGGAAGTCGTGGACACTGACCTCCTCCGGCTGTCCTTTGGGCTGCCACTCCCGTCCAGCGTTCTTGAATCTTGCCCGTTCCCGCGGACGTCGCGCGAGCCCTCCGTAGCTCGCGGGCGAGGCTCCCTTCACGGCTTCGCTCCTTTTCGTCCAGAGACGCACTCCCTGGAAATCGTGAGGGACGGCAGGGATGGCCTTCGCATTCCTGTTGCGGTCGCTGCGCTCCGAGCCTTCCCCAGCAGACGTCGAGGCGAACCCTCGGTGCTTCTAGCCGAGCCAGAACGAGCACGCCGGCAGCGTCAGCAGATCGAAGGTGGCTCCGAGGGCGAGGGGATCGCCGCCGAACACCTTCACCGTGCGCGCGCCCAGGTGTACCCGGCGGAACGAGGGTCCCCAGGAGAGCTGGAGGGAGTCGGATGCCGTTCGCTCGAGCGTGGCGACCGCTTCGCGCCACTGCGCCTCCTCGGGAGCGTCGTCCTCGATGTGCACAGGCGTCTTCGAAGCGCTGTGCCAGCGCACGGTCTCGACGGCGCGCACACCGGGCCCGGACGGGTCGAAGCGGCGCAGCAGGCGCTCGAACCAGAGGGCCTCGGCGGCGGCGGCGGGCAGGCCGGGCTCCCGGTCAGGGCCGGGCACGTGGTGGGTTCGCTCCTTCGTCCCCCAGGAGAAGACCCCCGAGTTGCGCAAGTAGCCGACGTAGAAGTCGCCGCGCGGTCCCCCGACCCACCGGAATTGGCGACGGAGGCGGGCATCGCCGTCCAGAAAGGCCCAGCCCGTCGTCGGCGGGTCGTCCTCGCCCTCGTCCTCGTCCTCGTCCTCGTCGCTGGCGCGAGGCGGCGCGAGCGAGAGCCCTTCGCCGAACCTCCAGACCCCCAGTCGGTCCGCCCGGGGGAAGCCTGCGTCGGGGCCGGTCCAGACCACGCCATCCTGGAAGGACACGAGGCCGACCACGCCGCCGGCGTCGAGGCAGATCATCCGTGCACCTCTGGGCACGCTTCGGCATCGGCCGGCGCCAGCACCCACGTGCCTCCAGCAGCGGGCCGCGCGTACAGTTCGTCGCTGGCGATCTCGACCCACTGGGCGCCGGGCTTCTTCTTGGAGAGCTTCGCGCCCCGCTTGAGCGTGCCGGCGGCCAGCACCGCGCCGTCGGCGCGCGCGACCGAGAGGGGCACGTCCCGCTGGCACGTCGCGATGGCGTCCACCACGATCGTTCCGGAGAGCCCGAGGCCCGACGGATCGGTGTTCGGCAAGGCGAGCCCGCCGAAGGCGTTCTCGCTGTTGCTGATCCAGCCGTCGACGCGCACGCCGCCGACGATGAAACGCAACCGGGTGTGAGCGCCTTTCGTGCCCATGACCGTAGCCAGCGTCGGCAAGAGCGGCATCACCCGAACACGTCGCGATCTCAACGCCTCGATAGGCGTTCGCGGAGAGCGCGCACGCCGGCTAATCCGAAGACGAAGAGGAGCAGCGCACTGCCGCCCACCGCAAAGATGTAAAGCCCGTACTCCGTCAACCGCTCGAGATTCGATCCGAAGACCTTGTACCCGGCGCCCAACGCGACGAGGCCGAGCATCGTCGCGATGAATCGCTGCGCACGCCACGACTTGAAGTACGAGAGCGGACTGCGTCGAGGCGTCCGGAGAGCCTCGGCGAAGCGATTTGTCTCCTCTGCGGCCCTTGCGGCCGCCTGCGCTTCCTCCTCCGCCCGGCCCGCATCCTGCTCTCGGTACGTCATGGTGGCGAAGCGTCTAGCACCGAACGTCTTCCATGACGAGGGGGGCTTCGCGTTCATGGTGCGAGCCACCCTGGTAGCGTCTTCCCAGCACCGGCACAGGGGATCGAGGCATATCGCCTCGACATGCTGTTATCTGATCGAACTAACGTAGTATTTCGCGGAGGAGAGCGGATCTTGGATCGGGTGTAACGTCCACTTTTTGCGACGTGGCGATTGTGCCTGTCTTCGAGAACCCGTTTGGAACCACTATCCGCTCCCGTGGAGACGCCGTTCGGCTATCACGTGATCAAGCGAAACCAGTGACTGGCTTCGCTACGAGCACATGGCGAGCTTCGCCTCGACGGCGAGCACGTCCGGGTGGCGCTCGCCCTTCCCCTTCGCGCGCAGCTCGGCCTGCTCGGCACGCCATCGCGCGCAGTCTCGACTCGTCGGTCGCGGAGGAGGGGGCGCGTCCGGGCCAGCGGCGCTTTCCCACGCCGCGCAGAGAGACAGCTGCGCGTTCGCGGCGACGGCCCTCGGATGCCGGGGCCCGTAGCCGGCGGCCTCGTCCACCAGGACTCTCCGGCGCACGGCCGCGCAGGCCCGCCGGTCCGCGTCGGCGTCGTGCCCGCACGCGCGGTGCGCGCCGTCGACGCGCACCATCGCCGGGTGTCGCTCGCCTTTCCCCGAGGCGACGAGCGCGACGCGCTCGAGCTCGAGCTCACCGCAAGAGGGCGGGAGCTCCGTGCTCTCGAGGTCGCTCGGGCGCGGCGCGACGCCGGAGACCGCCGGCCGTTCGACGCGAACCTTCACCGGATCGCGCGGGGGCTCCGCAGACGTGGAGCTACACGCGAGCCACCACGGAGCGGCAGCGAGAGCGAGCGTGCGACGCATACGACCCCGCGTGCCTGGCGAGCGGTTCATCGCAGGAGACCATTTCCGCATCGCGAGGGCAGACCGATTCACGCGGTGAAGACGAGCTCCGGCGCATACGGCGAAACGACGCCGGACACGATGCCGCGGGAACGGGCAAGACGCTCGAGAGCGCATGCCGGTAGGGAGAGCAAGGTGCGAGGTCCAGCGCTCGCCAGGGCCTCCGCGTACGCGCGGTGCGACTCGAGCAAGGCCACGAGCGACTCCGTGTAGCCCCGCTGGTCTCCTTCCAGGAGCGCGAAGAGCGTCCGGACGGCCGGCTCGTCGATCCGCTCCAGCCGCGACGAGGCGCGCGCGGCATTCGGCATGGCCTCGAGCGTGCGAATGAGCTCCTTCTCGTGATGGCCGCTGCGCGTCGCGACCGCGCGAAGGGTCTCGGCGAGCGGATAGAAGTATTCATCGAGCTTCGCCGTCTGCACGCCGATCTGGAGAAGGGCGCTCTCCGGGATGTTCGTGAGCCACGCGTGCGCGGTGCCGTCCGCGATCGCCAGCGTGCACCACATGGCGTCGACCCACGCGCGCGCGGTGGCCTCCTGCCATGGAGGCGGCGGGTTGACCGCGCCCACCATGACGTCGACCGTGATCTCCATCGGAACGACGCGGTCGGGAAAGACCACGCGACCGAAGAAGAGCGCGCTCGCGCGGGCGGAACGCCGGAGCCACTCGACCCCTTCGGTCGGCTCGGCGTCGACGGTGAGGAGCGTACCGGCGACGTCCGTGGCGAACGCCGCGAGCGTCGGCAAGAACGGCCCGCGACTGGCGGACGCCCCGAGGTTCGCCCCGATCCGCCGGCGAAATCCTCTCGCCTCTTCCAGGCGGTCGTTCGCGATCGTGTGAGCCAGGATGATGTGTGCCATTCGTCTCTGATCCCGTGCTCGAGGGGCGACCCAGGGTAGGGACGCGTCCGAGCGGAGTGATGCGTGTCGGGTAGCCGATTCTTCCCTCGGAGGCCACCGATCTCTCGCGCGATCACACCGTCGCCGGCGAGGAGCGTCACCCGTCGTCAGGGCGCTCGAGGCTGATCCGCCCCAGGGCCCCGGCGCGAAACTCGTGAATGCGGACGTCCCCCGCCTTGTGACGGTCGAGTGGGGGCGGGGTGGTCCGGTGTCTTTCATGTTTGAGCGCTCGAGGCGGCCGCCTGGGTTGACAGGTGGCCGGTGGAGCGTGTTGGCTGGGACCGTGGAGGTGGTCGGATCTGGAAGTATGGAGGAGGAGAGGAGACCGCAGGGATGCGGCGATGCGCAGGGGTAGATGCGAGTGCCTTTGCGACGCGGTGGAGAGGGCCCAGGAGGTCGGTGCGCTCGATGTCGGTGGGGCGGCGTCGCGCTTGGCGCCGTGCTCGGGAGGGCGGTGCGGCGTGGAGGTTGTCCGCCGTGCTGCTGTGGTGTGATGCCGGATATGAGGAAGTTTCTTGTTGTGCGCCGCTATAAGAAGTGCAGCAGTCCCGCGGAGCGCGAGGGCAATCGATACCTGTTTGCAGTGTCCTGGTCGTGCTTCGTGGCGCTCGCGGCCTGGTGCAACGCCTGCGCCCCAGCATCTCCGCCCGTGACCGCCATGGAAGCCGATTCGGGTGCCATCTGGCTGAGCAAAAGCTGCGAGGCGGGCTCCGCTGCCGACTGCCATGCGCTGGGCGTGATGTACACGTCTGGAGGAGATCTCCCCGGGGACGATGCGCGCGCCGCGGAACTCTTTGGTAAGGCCTGCGACCGCGGAAATGCGGACGGCTGCGTGAGCCTCGGACACCTGCTCGACAGAGGCTGGGGCTCCGACGGCCGGGGCCTAGCCACGGATAAGGCGCGCGCCGCGGAACTCTTTGGCAATGCCTGCAACCGCGGGAACGCAGCCGGCTGCGTGAGCCTCAGCTTCCTGCTCGAGGAAGGCTGGGGCTCGGCCAAGGACGCGGCGCGCGCCGTGGAACTCTTTGGCAATGCCTGCAACCGTGGGAACGCGGCCGGCTGCGTGAACCTCGGACGCCTGTACCAGAAAGGCCGGGGTGTGACCAAGGACGAGACGCGCGCCGCGGGACTCTACCGCAAAGGCTGCGACGGTGGGGAGGCAGCGGGCTGCTTCAATCTCGGGGTCGCGTATGCCGAGGGTCGGGGTGTGCCCAGAGACGATACACGCGCGAAGGAACTCTTCCGGAATCTCTGTGACAAAGGGGATGAGGCGGCTTGCCTCACGCTGCTGCACTCATACTCTGAGTGGCCGGGGGCTTCGCCACGGTAAGCGTGGCTCGCTCTCGGCAACTGCGGGCGCCCAGACAAGACCCTGCGGCACAACAAGCGGGTGGTGCATGACGGTGCGCCATGCCTCGCTCCGCTCAGCACGGCGCCCGGCAGGACCCGTCGGGGCCGGAGGACGCGTCGGGACCGGAGGAGCTATCCGACGAAGTCGTCGAGCTCCCATTGTTGTCGGCGCCGTTGCACGCCGCCATGATTACCGTCGCTAGAGCAGCCGAGGCCAGCCATCGCATGACCTAGAGTGTACCTTAGAAGGAGACGGCGGGAGGCTCCAGTGAGAAGGTGCTGATGTCCGTCCTTAAAAATCCAGATGCGGGGGGCGGTCCAAGCGTTTGGCGTAAGATCAACGATGCGTCCGCCCATGCGTCCCTTCTCCGTTTTCAATCTCACCGATCTCAGCGTCGGCCTCGCCGATCTGTTCACCAAGCGACACGCGGCCCTTACGAGTACCAAGGCTGGCGTGGGTCAGGAGGACGTCCTCGTGTTCCAGCGGAACGCGATTGATGCCTTGCCGAAGGCCCTCGTGGGCGGAAAGCCCATGAGCGAGGAACTCGCCTCGAAGGACGACGAGCATGACGGCTTCGGCACGGGGCTTTGGCACATGACCGAGGCTTACTTCCGCGTGCAGAACCTTCCGCCCCATATCGTCGACGCTGCACGCCGCATCCGCGAGGCCTTCATTCCCACGCTGGGCGCGCTTCAGGAGAGCTACGCGGATGAGGCTGCTGCTGCGAATGCGCGCAAGGAGGAGCTCGGGAAGCTCGAGGCCGATCTGAAGCTTTTCCAGATCGCCGGCGGTGGCACGCTTTACGACTGGGCAGCGGTCTTCGTCGCGGCCGGGCAGGACCTTTCCGTCTTGCTCAGCAAACGCGCCGACGTGAACGCTGCGACGCGCAAGAATGCGCAGGTCCTTCGGTCCGAGACCGTCGGGATCCTCAACGACCTTCGCAGGGCCATCGCCCGTGAAGCGAAGCGCAACCCGGCGCTCGCCGCGGACATCGACGCCCAGATTTTCGGTTATCTCGACACCCTGGAAGAACAGCGAATCGCGGCCCATCGGGCATCGAAGGCCGAACGAGGCAAATCGTCCACGAACGAGGGCTGAACGCCAGAGCCGCTCCCGCTTCCGCTCCCGCTCCCGCTCCCGCTCCCGCTCCCGCTCCCGCCTCCGCCCTCCGACGAAACGTTGGCCCTTCCGCCTCACCGATGATATTGCCGCGCCGCTCCGCGCCTTTCCGGCGTTGGGCAGGTCCCATCGGCTTCGAGCGTTCTGTCGACACTTGGGGCTCCGGCTCGCCTTCAGCGACCTACGCCCCAAACCCCACCGCTGCATGGCCACCTCCCGTCTCTCCACCCTCGTCCGACAAGGACGCCGCCACGTCGCGCTCACCGTGCTCGGCGCTGCAGCGCTCGCGACGCTCGTCCCCCGCGGCGTGCCGAACCTCGGCGCGAAGGACAGGTCCACCGCGCTCGCCTCCGCGCTCGCGTCGCAGGGCCTCGTGCTCACGGCGGACGACGTGGCCTGGATCGATCCCCCGCGCGGCGTCTGGGGCGCGCTCGGCGCGAAGAGCCGCGCTGTCGTGCGCGCTGCGCCTGCGCAAGGCGAGCCGAACGATCTCTTCCTCGTGCACGCCGAGCTCTCGCCCGAAGGCGTGCTCCTCGACGTCGGCGGCGCGTACAACCTCACCGAGACGAGCGGCGCGGACGAGTCGCGGCCTGCGGTTCGCGGCGAGCGCCTGGCCTACGTGTCGAGCCCGCTCATCGCCGGCAGCCATCCCACCGTGCACGTCTTCGACCTCTCGGGACAAGCCCTCGCGACCGAGGGCTGGACGCGCGTCGAGCGGCTGCAGAACGCGCTCACGAACGCGCAGGAGACGGGGCAGCTCGGCGGCATCGGCAAGCGCACGTTCACGCTCGGCGAGAGCGAAGGCGAAGGCGCCGCGCAAGAGCAAGAGGCCGAGGCGAAGGAAGGCGAGGCGCCCGCGCGTGACGTGCGATGCGCGCTCGAAGAAGCGGGGCTCGTCGTGCGCGATGGAGGTCGCGAGGCGCGCGTGCCGCTCGACGGGCCCGCGACGTTGCCTGCGTGGCTCTCGCACGAGAGTGGGGAGATCGCGCGGCCTGGCAACGTCGTCACGTGGTCGGTCGATCGCGTGCGTGACGTCATCGGCGACGAGGCGATGCAGACGATCAAGGCCGTCGCGTTCGCGGGCCTCGAGGTCGTCATGCGGCAGAAGGAGAGCATGGGCGGCGAGCAGGCCGCGGCCGATGCGATCGCCGAGGACCTCGGACAAACCACGCTCGAAGCGCCCACGCGCACGATGCCGACCGACCCCGAGATCGGCTGGCCGCCCGTGCCGCTCGAACCTTGGATCACGCCCGCGCTGCCCGGCGAGGGGCAGTGGAACGCGCAGGACAAGGATCCGTTCATTCGAAGGATCGAGGGCCTGCCGCCCGCGTTCGTCACGACGTACATGCGCCCCGATCGCTCGCGCAAGACGACGCGCGTGTTCATCGTCGTCTGGGATCCGCGTCAGGTGGAGCTCCACATGATGGCCGGCACGGTCGAGCCGAAGGGCGCGACGGGCGAGGCCGGGCCCGGCCTCATCCCGCGAGATCCCGCGGTGCTCGAGCGCGTCGTCGCTGCTTCGAACGCAGGCTTCCAGGCGCTGCATGGCGAGTTCGGCATGATGGCCGACGGCGTCGTCTATCTGCCGCCGAAGCCGTACGGCGCGACCGTCGCCGTGCTGCGGGATGGATCGACCGCGTTCGGGAGCTGGCCCGAGGATCAGAGCATCCCGCCGAACGTGCTGTCGTACCGGCAGAACATGACGGTCATGGTGCTCGACGAGAAGTTCAACCCGTACAACCGCACGTGGTGGGGCGGCACGCCGCCTGGCTGGGCGGACAAGACGCACACGGTGCGCACGGGCATCTGCCTGACGAAGGAGAAGTTCGTCGCGTACTTCTACGGCGCGGACCTCGGCCCCGAGGGGCTCGCGCAGGCGATGATCCAGACGCGCTGCTCGTACGGCATCGCGCTCGACATGAACGCGGGCCACAGCGGGCTCGAGTTCTACAAGGTCGCGCCCGAAGGCGAGATGGATCCGCTCGGCAGGCCCTTGCAGTACGACTGGGAGTCGGAAGGCACGGTCTCCGGCATCGACGGATGGAAGTTCCGCGGCAGGCGCTTCATCCGCGGCATGGGCCTCATGAACTTCCCGCGCTACATCAAGCGCGAGGCGCGCGACTTCTTCTACATGACGCTGCGCAACGTGTTGCCCGGCGCGGGCCTCGCGCCCGTCGCGCAGCCGCCCGTCGACGGCGAAGGACAGTGGCGCGTCAAGGGCTTGCCGCAGCATGGTTTTCCGTACGCGCTCGCGACGACGGAGCTGCGCATCGACGCGGCCAGGCCCGATCGCAAGGCGCGCGTCGTGAAGATCGATCCACGCACGGTGATGGCTGGTAAGACGACAGGGCAGAGCGCCGGCAAGACCGTCGCGGTGCTCGACGCGGGCGCGGCCGACGCAGGCGCGGCGTCGCTGTGGGCCTCGGCCGGCGCGTTCGCGATCGGCGCGGAGCCGCCTGTCGAAGGCGCGATTCGCCTCGCGACGGGCTCGCCGAACGCCGCGGTCGCGGCCGCTGCCGTCGGCGTGAACGACAAGGACGGCATGCTCCTCTACGTCGAGCTCGTGACGCCGGAAGGCGCTTCGGCGGCCGACGCGAAGGCGCTCGACACGCTCCTGAAGAACGCGGGGTGCAGCACGCGGCTGCTCCTCGGAAAGCCGCTCGCGCTGGCGCTCGGCGGGGACACGGATCTCGCCGGCGCCGCCGTCCACCCGCCGCAGGGCCCGACGGCGGTGCGCCTCACCCGCGCCGACGCTCCCGGCGGCCGCCGCATCCTGGAAGACACGCCCATCGTGCCCATGAGCACGTGGTACCCGCTCCAGCAGAAGCGGATCCGCTACTTCAAGAAGCCCCAGAAGGACCCCGCCGAGGGGGGGGCCAACTAGCAAGGCGCCCTTCGAGGCACGGAAGATCGCGAAGCGAGCTTCCCTCCAGGGGGTGAATCGGCCGGGCTTTGCCCGGACGAGAGGGGGACGCGAGGCGTCCCCCTCGGGACCGAAGGGGTGAATCGGCCGGGCTTTGCCCGGACGAGAGGGGGACGCGAGGCGTCCCCCTCGGGACCAAGCAACGAACTCCGCGGAACTACGTGAACAAACTCGCGATGCACGCCAAGCGCGGCTAGGCTAGGTGTGTCTCGGTTTTCCCGCCTGAGCACCTGCGGTCACGACAGCCCCATCGACCCTCTACTCGCGTCGCGCGAGATGTGCGAAAGGGGTTTCTGTCGTCCGCGGCGTAACGTCGCATTCTGTCGAGGAGTGGCTGAACATGGCCGATGATAAGGGCAGCGATCTGGACGTCTTCGAGGGGCTGGCGAAGAAGGCTCCTCGCAGCACCACGCCAGGACTCGTGCCGCCGCCCCCTTCGGGCGCTGCCCGCAAGAGCACGCTGCTCGGCGGGGTCGCGCCCGTTCCCCTTCCGCCCCCACCCGGGAGCGGCGGACCCTTGCCCCCGCCCCCGAGCGCGCTGCCCCCTCCCCCAGGGGCGCCCTCGCAGCGGATCGCGACGCCCCTGCCGCCGCCCCCCGGCGCAGCGCCGTCGATGCCGCTGCCGCCGCCTCCGGGAGCCGCCGCGTCGGTGCCGCTGCCGCCGCCTCCAGGAGCCGCCGCGTCGATCCCGCTGCCGCCGCCGCCCGGAGCCGCCGCGTCGATGCCTCTTCCCATGCCCCCCGCGCCGCCGCCCGGAGCTTCCCCCGCGTCGGCGCTGCCTCCGCCGCCCGGAGCCGCCGTCGCGCCGGTGCCGCTGCCGCCGCCTCCCGGCGCGCCGGCCGCTGAAGCCCCCGCGAAGGTGGGCCCCGGTGGCAAGGCCGTCGACATGGACTGGGACGACGAAGAAGAGTCGACCCACGTCTTCGACGCGAGCAAGGGCGATCCGCACCCGACGGGCCCGCGCCCCGCGGCAGGCATGCCTCCCATGAGCAGCGCGGCTGCGGCCCTGCTCTCCGGCTCGGGTGGATCTGCGCGCCCCGCGCCGCTGCCGCCTCCGCCGGCTGCAATCCCGACGCTCGGCACGTTGCCGCCCGGCGCCGCGATGCCTCCGCCCCAGCAGGCCGGCGTGGCCACGACGCTCGCCTCCGCGGGCGTGGTGCCGCTTCCCTCGATGCCGCCCTCGCAGATGCCGATGACGGCGCGCTCCGAGCCGACCCAGGTCCGCCCGCGCGCCGATCTGATCGGGATGCCCGCGCAGCCCGCGGCCTCGTCCGGCGGCAGCAAGATCGGCATCCTCCTCGGCGTCGTCGCGCTCGTCGCGGTCATCGGCCTCGGCGTCTTCATGCTCATGCCCAAGAAGGGCTCGCTGAAGATCGACATCCAGGCGAAGGGCGCGCCGATCAGCAAGGCCGAGATCTTCGTCGACGGCCAGAAGAAGTGCGACACGACGCCCTGCGTGGTCTCCGAGCTCGGCCCCGGCGAGAAGACGGTGCGCGTGATCGTCTCGGATCTCGGCAAGGACGAGAAGGTGTCCGCCACGGTCGAGGCCGGCAAAGAGACGCCGGTGATGGTCACTCTCGACACCAGTGGCGTTGCGCCCTCGACGTCGTCGGCGCCTGCGACGGCGAACGCGAACGTGACGGGCCTGAAGATCCTCGCCGCGACGCCGAACACGAAGGTGTGGGTCGACGGCACGGAGAAGGGCGTGCTCCCGGTCGAGCTGAAGGACATCACGGCCGGCTCGCACAAGCTCAAGTTCGAGGCTGGCGATCGCTACGACCGGATGGAGCAGTCGGTCGACATCGAGGCCGGCAAGCTGAAGGAGATCGGCCCGATCAAGCTCAAGGTGCTGCGCGGCCAGATCATCCTGGAGCTCGCGACCGAGGGCGCGGCCGTCAAGCTCGTCAACGCGAAGAAGGAAGAGAAGAAGATCCCCGAGAAGGAGTGGAAGAACCAGCCCGTCAAGATCGAGCTGGATCCCACGGCCGGCTGGAAGCTCGTCGCCACGAAGAAGGGCCTCGACGACTTCACGCAGGACCTCGCCTTCGACGACGGCCTCGCCGAGAAGCAGATCCGCATCACGCTGTACGAGCCGGGCAAGGCGCCGTCGAACGACGCGTCTGCGAGTGGCTCGGCCAGCGGCTCGGTGAGCGGTTCGGCGAGCGGCTCGGCCAGCGAGACGGGCTCGGCTTCGGGCTCGACGGGTTCGACGGGCTCGACGTCGAGCGGGACGTCCTCGACGGCGTCGACGTCGTCGGGTGGTGACAAGGCGCCGCCGCCGGCCACCGGCAACGGCACGCTCAACATCAACTCGATCCCGGTCTCGAAGGTCGTGCTCGATGGTCGTCCGCTGGGCAGCACGCCCAAGGTCGGCGTCAGCGTGCCCGCCGGTACGCACACCGTGACGTTCATCCACCCCGACAAGGGCAAGCAGACGGTGAGCGTGACGGTGAAGGCCGGCGAGACGAAGACGGCCGCCGTCAAGTTCAAGTGAACCCGCCCCCACCTCGCTCGCATCCCCGCTCCGCAGCGAGAGGGGATGCGGGTGAGGGAACTCCTCCCTTCAGCGCTGCTCTTCCGAACCCGACGCGGCCCACGCCTTCCACGTGAGCGCGCAGCGCCGATCGTCCGCGTGCGCGCCGCCGGCGCAATAGGCCGGATCGAACGGCGGACCGAGCACGAACAACGTCGACTTGCTGATGAACGGCACGTCGCGCAGCGTGAGCTCGATCATCTCCGTTTGCCGTCGCCGATACGCCTCGGAGCTCGCCTCGCCGACGAGCTGCGCGAGGTCACGCTGCAGCCGCTCGCGCAGCTCCTCGTCGTCCGTCACGGCGAGCGTGCGCTGGATCAAACGGATCGCCGCGTCGCGCGCTCCCTGCCGCGTCAGGATCCCCGCGCCTGCGACGGCGGCCCACCCCATGCTCCCCGCGTCGCCGCCGAGCTCTGCCGCGCGCGCCAGCATGCGCGCGCCGTCGGCCTTCCATGCGGCGCGCTCGTCCGGATCCGTCAGGTACGACCCGGGCGCGATGAACGCGATGAACTGGCCCGCTGTCCTCCAGACCTCCGCGTCGAGCGGGCGATTGCGTGTCCCGCGCTCGAGGATCGCGCGTGTGCGATCGACGTCCTCGCGCCCCGACTCTCCGATCTGGATCGTGATGAGCGCGTCCGACATCAGGTACGGATCACGGAACTCCGGATCGAGCTCGTTGATCGTGTCGATGAGGTCCGCGATGTTCTCGAAGCGACGGCGCTCGAACGTGTGCAGTCCTTGCGAGACCAGCACGTGCGCCCACAGCACGTCCGCGAGCGCCGCGCGATAACCGAACGAGAGCGTCACGACCTCCTTCGGCGGCGGCAGGAGATGGACGTCGCTCGTCTCCTTCACGCGCGCGTGCTGCTTCGCGACGCGCCCCTGCACCGCGCCGATGCAGAGCGCCGATACGCCCACCACGATCGCGGTCCGGACGTAGTCGCGGACGGCCGGCATCACTCCACCTCGCGATCCACGAACATGCCGGGCAAGACGCGCGGAGGTTGTCCGGGCACGCGCTCGCCGCGCACCTGGAACGTGGAGAGCTTGCCGTCTCCGTCGAGATCTCCGTGCGCCGTCGCCACGAAGCGCATCACGCGCGTGACCGGATCGAGCTCGCTCTCGAACTTGAACGAGAACGCGTGCGGCTCCTCGATGCGGAAGTCGAGCGAGCGCCACGTGAGGTGCTCCCAGATCTCGGGAGGATCGGTGACGCGCGCGCCGCGCGGAACCTCGGCCGGCGTGAGCGGCGCGGCCGGAGGGAAGCTGATCTCCTGAGGCTTCGTCTCCGCGTATGCGACGGCGTGCGTGACGAGGCGATCGAGGTTGTCGAGCGGCTCGCTCAGCTTGGAGGCGTGCAGGTTGCGGATGAACGCGGGCACCGCCACCGCGAGGACGCTGCCCCCGATCGCAAAGGCCACGCTGAGCTCGAGCGCGCTCCATCGCGACATGCCCCCCCTTCTAGCGCGCCGCCGCGGCGATGGCTACCCGAGAGACGTGAGGGCCCGCGGGCGGGAAAACGTGCCGTCTGCGCGAGGATGCTCGATAAAAAATGAAACCCGGACCGACGTGCGGCCCGGGTTTCGGAGGCGAGGTCCGTTCGGCGCGCTCGTGGCGCGCTTCAGGTTTGGATCACTCGTACTCGTTCGAGATGAAGACCTGCGTCGCGCGGATGAGCTGCTTCGAGGTGCCGTCGACCTGGCCGGTCAGCGTGAAGATGCCGAACTCGCTGCCGTCGCCGTCGAGATCACCCTTCGCCGCAGCCTCGAAGCTCTCGCCGGCGGCGATCGCCGGGGCGGCGGGATTGGCCGTCGCGCCGACGGGCGCGCTGCCCTTCGTGTACGAGTACTGGTAGTAAATCGGGTCGCTGACCTCGAAGCGCAGGCACTTCCAGCCGTTCGTCGAGTCGCCCCCGGCGAAGTCCGTCGTACCTTGGTTGTTCGGCTGGTACTTCGCGGCCTTCGGGACGCCGGCCTTGGGGACGGGATCCGCAGCCGAACCGCAGAGCGCGTGCGTCGGGACGGTCGACGACTCACCGGGCGCGAGGAGCTCCTGCTTGTTGTTCTCACGCTCGTACGACTCGGCGGCGGCGCGCGCGATGCGGCCGATCGAGTTCTTCGCCTCGCTCGTCTTGGCGCTCTTCAGGTACCGGTTCACGCCGAAGATCGCGAGCGCCGCGAGGACGCCGATGATGGCGACGACGATCATGAGCTCGACGAGGGTAAAACCACGCTTGTCGTAACGCTTGAATGCACGCATGACGGACCTCCTCCACTGACGGACGAAATGTTCTCGAGCGGCAAACCTTGCCGCGAATCTATCGATCCCCACTCGTCGAGTCAAAAAAAGCTCGTCGGATCCAGGGATCTTCGTACGACCGAAATCGAATCGCCGACCCGTTATCGATGCCTCGTCACTCGTCGTCGCCGTTCGTCGGCTCGACGCAGATCTCGCCCGAGAGCGAGGACGACGCGAAGAGCGAGAGGACCCCATCGGCGTCCTGGTCTCCCGCTGCCTGCACCACGAACCAAGGACCATTAATGGTGTCGTGTGCGGCCTTCCAGCCCTGACAATACGTGATCTCGTCGATCGCGTCGGGCTGAGGCGCGATCCCTGCCTTCACCGCATAACCGAAGCGTACCGGGGCGTCGGTCGTCACATTGAGCCGCATCCAGCAATCGTGGATTGCATTGCCCGTCTGACCATTGTCCCAATTGCGCTTCTTGTCATTCGGCGCGGCCGGATACCAATCCGTGAGGCCGCCACAGCCGAGATATTGAAACGTCTCGGATTTGTAAGCTTCCTCCGCGACACGAATCCCGGAGACGACGGCTTTCACCTCCGACGCCGCAGCCCCGCGCATGTATCGGCGATACCCGACCATCGCGATCGCCGCGAGCACGCCGATCATCGCCACCACGATCATCAGCTCGGCGAGCGTGAACCCACGGCGCTTTGCGTAGGTCCTGGCTCGTTCACCGAACTGCATCGTGACCATCGTTAAAGCACGGCTCGTGCCACCCGCGAACCGCGCCTCCGGGTGGGCCGGGAGGAACGAACGATCCACCTCGAATCTGCGGCGTTCTCCGGCATTTTCGTTCATTGCGGCAGATCCTCGGCGCCCCCGGCATGTCCCTTTCGCGTCGCACGGTGACCAAAATTGTCACCGGCGGGCCTCGCGTGGTGACGATTCTCGTCGCCCCCCCGCCGTCGGCTGGGCAGGCACGATCGAGCCGTCCGCGTCGTCGTCGTCGCCTTCCGCGTCCGTGTCGAGCCCATGCTTCGCGAGGCGGTAACGCAGCGACCGAAACGTGACGCCGAGCAATTTGGCCGCGGCCTTGCGCACGCCGCCGCTCCGCTCGAGGGCCTGAAGAATGAGGCGTCGCTCGACCTCGCCGAGCACGTCCTCGAGGACACATCCCTCCGGCGGGAGCTCCGAAAGAAAAGGCGCCGGGCTCGCCGAGAGGCCGCTCACCTGCGCAGGCAAATCCCCGAGCCCGATCGCAGGCCCCGACGCGAGCGCCACCGCGCGCTCCATCATGTTCTCGAGCTCGCGCACATTGCCCGGGAATTTGTACGCGTCGAGCGCGCGCAATGCGTCGGTCGTCAATCCCCTGACGTCCTTGCCGAGCTCGTTCGCGAAACGACGCACGAATCGCTCGGCGAGGCGCGCCACGTCGCCCGGACGATCCCGCAAAGGCGGTAGCTCGATTCGAATGACGTTGAGGCGATAATAAAGGTCCTGCCGGAACTTGTTCTGACGGACGTCCGCCTCGACGTCGCGGTTCGTGGCGGCGAGGACGCGCACGTCGACCGGGATCTCGGCCGCCGCGCCCACGGGCCGCACCTTGCGCTCCTGGAGCACGCGGAGGAGCTTTACCTGGAGCGAGGCGGGCAACTCGCCGACCTCGTCGAGCAGGACCGTGCCGCCCTCCGCCTCGCGGAAGAGGCCGAGCGCGCGCGCACCCGCGCCCGTGAATGCGCCTTTCTCGTGGCCGAAGAGCTCGCTCTCCATGAGCGCCTCGGGGAGCGCCCCGCAATTGACCACGAGGAAAGGTCTTTTCGCGCGGTCGCTCTGCTCGTGCAGGGCGCGCGCGACGCGCTCCTTGCCCGTGCCGCTCTCGCCTGTGATGAGCACCGTGGTGCGCGTGGGCGCGATCTTTCCGACGATCTCGGCGACGCGCCCCATCGCAGGGCTCGCGAAGATGTCGTTCTCCGCGGGCTCGAGGCGCGAGATCTGCGCGCGGAGGCGCTGGTTCTCGAGGAGGATGCTGCTCTTTTCGAGCGCCTTCTGCGCGAGCGCGATGACCTCCGCCGGCGAGAAGGGCTTGCCCACGAAGTCGTACGCGCCCTTCCTCATCGCATCGAGCGCGTTCTCCACGCTCGAATGCGCGGTCATCACGATGACCTCCGTCGCCGCCGATCGCTGCTTCGCCGCCGCAAGGACCTCCATGCCCGATCCGTCCGGCATCACGAGGTCCGTGATCACGAGCGGGAAAGGCTGCGGGTTCTGCTGCAAGGCCTCCATCGCGGCGCGCACGCCCGGCGCGGCCACGACCTCGATCCCCTGCCGTCGGAAGGCGATCTCCAGGACCTGCCGGAGCGCGGGCTCGTCATCGATGACGAGGATCTTCGTCGGTGTCGGCGGAACACTGAGCGGCATGGAGGCCATCCTGCTGAAATTATCACGCCGCTCGCGCGGCGCGCAGAATCTCGCAGGGGTTCTTCGCCGAGAAACGCGTGGCCCAGCCCGCGGCCGATGCGCGTCGTGAGCAGACGCGCCGCGCCACGTCCGTCAGGGCATCGTCATTTGCAGGCGGACGGATCGATCGGGCCGGACGGGGTGCGCTCCTGGACGACGAAGGTCGCGCGCGCGCTCTCGTCCTCGCCGAGGTCCTGCGCGACCCAGGCGAGGTCGCAGACCTCGGCCTCGATCGTGACCTCGTACCGGCCGTCGCCGTCGCGATCCTCGACGACGGAGCCCGCTCCCGTGCGCTCGTTGAAGACGATGACGATGGCGCCTTGGAGGCACGAGCCGGAGATGGTCCACATGCCCGGCGTGGCGGCCTGCGGCGAGATCGTGTCGGGTGCCTCGGGCGGAGGCAGGGGGAGGGTCGGGCTCAGGCAACCCGGGAGCGCCACGAGAAAGGCGGCAGCGAACAACCGGAAGAGCGAGCGGCGACCCATCACGCGGGCGCCCCGTGCACGACACATGCCCTGCGAACGATCATGAGATCTCTGGGAAAAACGGGGCGAAGAGCGCGGCCTCGCAAAAGGCCGCGACAACTACGTTGCCATCGTGCGCCCGTCGGTTTGCAGCACCCGCAGGCTGATGCGCTTCTTCGGCAGATCGACGGTGACGGTGGGCGCGTGGTCCCCTTCGCCTTCGTCGAGCAACTCGCCGACGAGATCGTAGTCGCTCGCCTGCGTGATGCGCACGCGGCGGATCTCGCCGGGGCGCGCCTCGCCGCCCGAGAGGTAGACCTGGCCGTCGATGTCGGGCGCCTGGCCACGATGGCGGCCCATCTGGACGAACTCGTGCTCGTCGCTCGTGCCCTCGACGAGGACGTCGAGCTCGCGGCCGATGAGCGCGCTGTTCTTCTTGTGAGCGATGCGCCGCTGCAGCGACATGAGCTTGCGGTAGCGGTTCGAGGCGACGCGCGCAGGCACCTTGTCGGGCATCTCGGCGCTGCGGGACGAGTCCTCGTCGGAGTAGCGGAAGACGCCGACCCGATCGAACTCGGCCCACGTGACGAAGTCGACGAGGTCCTTGAACTCCTCGTCGGTCTCGCCGGGGTGGCCGACGATGAAGGCCGTGCGGAACGTGAGGTCGGGGATGTCCTTGCGCAGGCGCGTGACGAGCTTGCGGAGGCGCTCGCCGCCGTGGCCGCGGCGCATGCGGCGCAGCATGCCGTCGGCCGCGTGCTGGAGCGGCATGTCGATGTACGGCACGACGCGCGGGTGCTGCGCGATGAGCTCGACGAGCTCGTCGGTGATCGTCTCGGGATAGAGGTAGAAGAGGCGCGCCCAGTGCAGGCCCGGGACGTCCGCGACGCGACGCACGAGCTCGGCGAGCGTGGGGCGCTCGGCCGACGGCAGATCGCGGCCGTAGGCGATGGTGTCTTGCGAGACGAGGTTCACCTCGCGCACGCCCGCGGCGACGAGCTGCTCGACCTCGGCGACGACGTCCGCGACGGGGCGCGATCGCTGGCCGCCGCGAAGCTGCGGGATGACGCAGAACGAGCAGGTGCGGTTGCAGCCCTCGGCGATCTTCACGTACGCGCTGCCGCCGGGCGTGGAGATCGTGCGCGGATCGGAGGCGCGGACGACCCAGTCGGCGGGGTTTCCGACGAGCATGCGATCGGCCTTGCCCGTGAGGACCTGCTCGAGCTTGAGCATGTCGCTCGATCCGAGGATGTGATCGACCTCGGGCATCTCGTCGGCGATCTCGGTGGGGTGGCGCTGCGAGAGGCAGCCGGCGACGACGAGCTTCTGGAGGTGCCCTTCGTCCTTCAGCTTCGCCATCTCGAAGATCGCGTCGATCGACTCCTTCTTGGCCTCGCCGATGAAGCCGCAGGTGTTCACGACGATCACCTCGGCGTCCTCGGGGGCGGGGACGTGGTCGTAGCCAGCGCGCCGCGCGACGCCGAGCATGACCTCGGAGTCGACGCGGTTCTTGGGGCAGCCGAGGGAGACGAAATGAATCTTCTTGGCGGACATGGGGAACAATCCTGAACGGTCGGAGCTTGACACGGCAGAGCCGCAGAGAGCGTCGGGGGCCCGCGGTTTTTCCGGCGGGCCCGGGGTGTCCGTCCCTCCCTCCTCCCACTCCGCCAGCCCGACGCTCTCTGCAGGCTCTGAGAAGCTTGCTGCGCGCCTCGAATCGTCGGTCGGGCTCCTCGGAATACGGCCTGTATTCCTGCGTCGCCCTCCCTAGCTTCGAGGCGCTCGCGGCGCTTCTCGGCGCGGGATTGGGGATGGGGGAGGTCGGGTCAGCGGGGGGCTTCCTCCATGCGGCCGACGAAGCGCTGGAAGAGGTAGAGCGCGTCGTGCGGGCCGGCGGCGGCCTCGGGATGGTACTGGACCGAGAAGGCCGAGAGGCCAGGCAGATCCAGGCCCTCGCTCGTGCCGTCGTTGAGGTGCACGTGCGTCGTGCGCGCCTTGCCCTCGAGGGAGGCGAGATCCACCGCGAAGCCGTGGTTCTGCGTGGTGATCTCGATGCGGCCGGTGTCGAGGTCCTTCACCGGCTGGTTGATGCCGCGGTGGCCGAACTTGAGCTTGTACGTGCGGCCGCCCATCGCGAGCGCGAGGATCTGGTGGCCGAGGCAGATCCCGAAGAGCGGCTTTTTCCCGACGAGATCACGCACGGTGTCGATTGCGTAGGAGACGGCCGCGGGATCGCCGGGGCCATTCGAGATGAAGACGCCGTCGGGCGCGAGGTCGAGGATCTCGGCGGCGCTCGTCTTCGCGGGCACGACGGTGACGCGGCATCCGACGTCGACGAGCGAGCGCAGGATGTTGCGCTTGATGCCGAGGTCGACGCAGACGACGTGCTTGTTCGTGGCCTGCGCGCCGGGGATCTTGCTGCCGAACGCGCCCGAGCCCTCGGTCCAGACGTAGGGCTCCTTGGGCGTGACGCGCTGGGCGAGGTCGAGGCCTTCCATCGAGGGCGCCTCGCGGGCGCGGCGGATGAGCTCTTCGGGCGAGGCCTTGCCGATCGCGCCGTTTTGCGATCCGCGATCGCGGAGCGTGCGCGTGAGCAGGCGCGTGTCGATGCCCGCGAGGGCCACGATGCCGTGCCGCGCGAGGTAGGCGTCGAGCGTCTCGTTCGCGCGGAAGTTCGCGGCGACGGGGGAGAGGTCACGCACGAGGAAGCCCGCGACGTGCGGCGCGCCCGTCGTGCTCTCGTCGTCCTCGCGGTTGATGCCCGTGTTGCCGATCTGCGGGGCCGTCATCGTGACGATCTGCCCGCAATACGAGGGATCCGTGAGGACCTCCTGGTAGCCGGTCATGCCCGTCGTGAAGACGACCTCGCCCGTGGCGATGCCAGGCGCGCCCCAGGCGACGCCCTCGAACGTGGTGCCGTCCGCGAGGCAGAGATATGCGCGCTCGCCGCTCATCGTGCGTCTCCCTGGGCCAGCACATCGTGCACGATGCGGCCCGCAGCCATGGTGAGCTCGACCGAGCCCGTGACGGACTTGCCGAGGAATGGAGTGTTCTTGCTCTTCGACCGCAGGCGCGCCGGATCCACGCTCCAGCGCTTGTCGGGGTTCACGAGGCAAAGCTCGGCGAGCGCGCCCTCGCGCAGCGTCGGCGCCGCGAGGCCCACGATGCGGGCCGGCGCGGCGGTGAGCGCGTCGATCAAGCGCGCGAGCGGGAGCGCACCCTCGCGCACGCGGGCGAGCAGCAGCGGCACCACGAGCTCGAGGCCGATCATGCCGGGCGAGGCCTCGGCGAACTCGCAGTCCTTCTCCAGCGAGGAGTGCGGCGCGTGGTCGGTGGCCACGCAGTCGATCGTGCCGTCCGCGAGGGCCTCGCAGAGCGCGGCGACGTCCTCGGGCTCGCGCAGCGGCGGGTTCACCTTGCACGCGGTGTCGTAGCCGATCACCGAGGCGTCCGTGAGCGTGAGGTGATGCGGCGTGACCTCGGCCGTGACGCGGATGCCGCGGGCCTTGGCCTCGCGGAGGATGCGCACGGCGCCGCGGGAGGAGACGTGGGCGACGTGGTACTTGGCGCCCGTCACCTCGGCGAGCAGCACGTCCCGGGCGACGATGATGTCCTCGGCGACGCGGGGCCAGCCGCGCAGGCCGAGCCGCGTGGAGATGGCGCCCTCGTGCATGAGCGAGCCCTCGGTGAGGGCGTGATCCTCGGCGTGCTGGATGACGGGGAGGTCGAAGTTCGCGGCGTATTCGAGGGCGCGGCGCATGACGGCGCTCGACGTGACGCAGCGGCCGTCGTCGGAGACGGCGACGGCGCCGGCGTCCTTGAGGTCGGCCATCTCGACGAGCTCGGCGCCCTTCTGGCCGAGGGTGATCGCGCCGATCGGGTGCAGCGCGGGGCCCTCGATCGATCGCGCCTTCGCGATCATCGCCTCCGTGATGCTGCGCGTGTCGTTGACGGGGCGCGTGTTCGGCATGGCGCAGACGTGCGCGAAGCCGCCCGCGGCCGCGGCGGCGAGGCCCGACGCGATGTCTTCCTTGTACTCCTGGCCCGGCTCGCGCAGGTGGGCGTGGAGATCCACGAAGGCCGGGACGAGCAGGAGCCCTTCGCCGCGGAGCACGCGCGTTCGCTCGGAGGCGAGGATCTCCTCCGTCGCGGCGCCCGCGCCGATGCGCGTGATGGTTCCGCCCTCGACGACGACGTCCACGATCGCGTCGAGCTTCGCGGCTGGATCGACCGCGCGCACGGAGGCGATGACGAGCACGTCCTTTCTCTGGGGACCGAGCATCGCCCGCCCTCTAGCATTTTTGCGCGGAGGGGGCTCGCAAAGCGGCGAGCTTGCCCACGGGGCTTGCGCGATCGCGTCGCTCCCGGGGAAAGGCGGCGCCGGCTCGTCCGGCCAGAAAATCGGAAAGCGCGGCGAGGGACGAACCTCGTCGGCGTGCCGATTGTTTTGAGGTCAAATGAGCTTGAAGGCGGCGGCGACGTCGAGGCGGCCGCGGAGGACGCCCTTGCCGCGCTCGCTCTGCGTGATCGAGAGGGGCGTGGCGCTCTGGAGGAGCGCGGCGCGGACCGTGCGAGGATCGGCCTGTTTTCCGCGGGCGATCTGCACGCTGAGGAGGAGCGCGGCGATGCCCGCGACCATCGCGGCGGCGAAGGTCGCGCCGCTCTGTGCGACGGTTCCTCCGCCGGGAGCCGCGCCAATGAGGCCTTCGCCCGGCGCGACGATGCCGCTGTCGCGGTAGGTCGGGCCCCACATGCCGAAGTCGAGCAGCTTGCCCTCGGCGTCCTCGGCCGCGACGGCGAGCACCGTGGAGGCGGCCGCGGGCACGTGGAAGTGCTCGTTGCCGTCGCCCTCTGCCGCGACGACGACGAGCACGTTGCGCTCGGCGGCGCGGGCGAGCGCCTTCGCGAGCGCGTCGAGCATGCCTGCGTCGGGCGAGAGTCCGCCGCCGTGCATGGTGATGACGTGGGCGCCGGCGGCGACCGCATCGCGGATGCCCTTCGCGAGATCGGGCGGGTTGCCGGCGGGCGCGCTGGTCTCGGGGCGGAAGTTGTGCACGGGCACGACGATGCCCTTCGCCTTCGGAGCGATCCCCGGCGCGGGGCCGCCAGGCTGACCGAACACGAGGCTCGTGACGTGGGTGCCGTGTGTGCGGTCGGCCGCCTCGTCGCTGGACACCGGCATCTCGAGCGCCGTGACGTTCGCGCCGCGGAAAGCCGGGTGCGAGAGATCGACCGGGCCATCGAGGACGGCGACGCAGACGTCGGGGCTTCCGAGGGTTTCAGCCTGAATCGCGGCGAGGCCGGCCAGGTTGGATCGCGGGTCGGTGGACATGGGCTGACGGAGTCTACCTTCATTTCTTCGCAGGGGTCCACCCTTGCGCTTTCTTGTTCGCGGGGATCCGGGCTCGCGCGAGGAGCCCGCGTTTTCTCGCGTGGCGCAGCGAGGGGAGGCGTCCGAACAGTGCTCCGGACTATCTCCATCGGCTGCGACGCACCTCCGAAGATTTCCGTCTTCTTCGGAAGATCGCGGTGCGGCGAAAGTCCCTAGCGGGCGGCGTCGAGGAGAACGCGCGTCTTCGCTTGCGCAATGGCGTAGGTCGCGTCGACCCCGTCACGGCGTGCGTAGGTGATGTTCGTCCCGCGGAACGCGTCGCCGGCGCCGAGGGAGATCCGCAGGGTGCGCTGAGGATCGATGGCGGGCGGCGCGTCGGGATCGAGGCCACGGCGCTCGATGGTGATCACGACGGCGGGCGGGGCGAGGCCCTCTTCTTTGCGCGGCGGTCCGACGCTGACGGCGCCTTCGGGGACGAGATCGGCGAGGGCGTCGCGGATCGCGGCGGCCTTCGCGGTCGCCGTCTCGTCGCCCTGGATGCGCAGCGCGTCCCCCACGCGATCGAGCACGAGCGGAGGCTTTCGTCGATCCGAAGAGGTGAGGGTGACCTTCTGGATCTCGGCCACGTCGAGCGTGAAGATCGATCGGTCGAGCAGCCATTTTCCGGCCGCGGTCTCGATCTTCGCGTCGATCACGAACACGGCGTCGTCGCCGTCGATGCGCGCGAACGAGCCGCCCGTCGTGGGCGCGCCGATGAGCAGGCGCACGGTGCGCGCGCCCGCGTCGCTGCCTGCGCCGAGATCGAGTTCGATCACGAGGCGCGGCTTCGCGAGGCCAAAGGACCCGTCATCACGCTCGGCGACGAAGCGCTCGACGCGCAAGGGGAGCAGCGAGGTGGCGAGCTCGGTACCGAAGCCGAGATCGGCCGCGAGGTTCTTGCCGCGTGGCTCCTTCAGCGCGAAGCCTCCCTCGGCGGTGCGCTCGAGGTGCTGCACGCGGTCGCCCTCGGTGATGCGCAGAGCGCGCAGGCTCGTCTGCGGGGCGTCGATCACGGTGGGGCTGCGCAGGGTGATCGTGCTCGGGAAGAGCGCGCGCGCTCGATCGGCGGGGATCGCGAGGATGGCGCTGTCGGAGACGCGCAGGACGGGGACGATGTCGCCCTGGAGCTTGCCGACGTGGAGCTCTTCGATCCGATCGTCGTCGCCGCCGTCGGGATTTCGCGAGGGCAGGACCGAGACGATACGGACCTTGCCCTGCGGCGGATCGAGGCCGAGCGAGGCGCGATCGTCCAGCGCATGAAAGTCCTTCGCGCGGAGGGCGAGGAGCGATTCGAGGAAGAGGCGGCCGGTGTCGCCCTCGATGTCGCGATCCTCGGGGGCGCGCTCGTGAAAGCCCGTGCCCTTGCGCGCGAGCTCGATGCGGCGATCGCCGGCGGTGAGCGTGACCTCGTGGATCTCGTCGATCGTCGCGAAGAACGCGTTGCGATCCACGAAGGTGCTTTCGGGTTTTTCGAGCGCGTCGAGGATGCTCGTAGGCACGCAGCCCGCGGCGCGCGTGGGGGCCGTCTGCAGCGCGACGACGAGGTCGGGCTTGTCGGGGCAGGCTCCGCCGAGGACGAGGATCCCCTTGGGCTTCGTGGTGTCCTTGGGGGTCAGCGTGAGCGTCACCGTGGGCGTGGATGCGCGGCGCGCGGCTTCGTCCGAGAGGAAGGCCTCGGCCCGCATGCGGGACAGCGTGCTTTCGAGCTCGTCCGTGGCGGCGCGGGAGGCGCGGTGACCTGCTTCCTTCGCGGGGACGTCGAACCGCAACCCGTCGCTGCCGTCCGTGGGGCGCGCGAGCGCGTACATGCCGCTCGGGCCTTCGATTCCGAAGCGCGTGATCTCGGATGGGGGGTACGGGAGGAGATCGCGTGATCGGAGCGAGCTCGGATCGATCGCGAGGGCCGTGACGAGCTCCTTCGTGATCACCTGGAACGAGGCGCGATCGCCCTCGTGGACCTCGACGATCGCGGCGCCTGCCGGGGTCGGCGCCGGGCCTCCGATCGCGAGGGAGGTGGAGCGCCCCGGCGCGGTCACGACAACGCGCGCGCGCGGCGCGTCGAGGCCACTCGCCGCGCGATCCACGCTGTCCGGCGCGAGCACCCGCTCGTGCGTGGCGAACTCCAGCGTGCCGAGGAGCTGATCGACGACCTGCGCCTCCGCGGGAAAACGTTCTCCCCCGATCGTGACCTCCCAGAAGCGCTGGCCGAGCGCGTCGGGCGGCGTGCGCGTGAGCTTCGCGGACGACGCGCCTTGCTCGACCACGACCTCGGTGATCTCGTCGGGCCTCCACGCGAGGACCACATTTTTCTTTCGTTGCGCGGCCTCCTCCGTGGTGACCGAGCCGCGATCCACGACGAACACATAAGCGCCCGCGCCGATCGCCAGGGCGCAGAGGACGAGCGTGGTCGCGTGCTTCTTCGCGATCGTCGCGAAGCTCATTCGGACGCTCGCTCCTTCTCCTTGCGCGTGCCTCGCCGCTCCGTCGCGCGCCTCCGGAGGTGCACGGCGATCCCGGTGAGCACGGACGCGAGCGGGATGAACACCACGACGTAGCGGAAGATCGAGGCGAGCGAGTCCTCGCTCATGCGCAGCCCCGCGGTGAACGTGGGCTTGTTCGGGATGTCGAGCGGCACGGGCGCCGAGGCGAGCCATGCGATCGCGCTCTCGACGAAGATCGCCGTGCCGCGCAGCTCGTCGCTCTGCCAGTTCTCGCCCATCATCGGGCTCGCGGATCCGATGGCCACGAGCCGCGCGCCGCGCTCGGCGCCCGGACGCGCGGGCTGCTCCGCGGCAAACGCGACCGTGAGCGGGCCCTTGTGATCCACGTCGTTCGGCGCGGGATCCGAGGGGTTTTTCGCCCACGTGAAGAAGTCGATCATGCCGAAGGCGTCCTCGCTCGTCTCCAGCAAGGGCGACACCACGGCGGCGCCCTTGCCCGTCTTCTGGAGCGAGCTCGCCACGGTCATGACCGCGCCGAGGCCCGACTGCTCCGCGCGGATCAGCCCCTCGGTGATGGGATGCGGCTTGGCGATCGGCAGGAACGTTTCGCCGTAGCCGCGCACCGCGCGCAGGCGCGGATCGGTCTCGAACACGAAGTCCCGCGAGAGCGCGATCCCAAAGCGATCGAGCAGCGGATCGAGGCCGAGATCGAGGTACTTCTGGTCCCCCTCGTCCGGCACGGGCGAGGCCGCGACGAGGACGTTCCCGCCCTGCTCGACGAACCCTTCGAGCTTCTTCGTTTCGGCCTCGGAGAAACGCTGCCCCGGCCCCGCGACCACGACGACGCGGCACCCGGCGAACGGCGCGCGCGCCTTCTCCTTGTCGTCGGCCTTCTCGCGGGTGTCGACGGTCACGACCTCGTGGCCGTTCTTCTCGAGCCGCTCGCGCAGCGGCGCGAGGCCGCTGCCGCCCGTCTCGGTCGACTTCTCGTCGTGCCCCGTCGTGAAGCAGATCTTCGGCCGATCCGTCGACACGACCGCGCGGATCGCCGCGGTGAGGGCCTGCTCCAGCCGAGGCCGCGCGCGCACGTCGTTCTCGTCCTCGACCTCGACGAGGTCGCGCGGCGTGATGAACTGCACGCGATCGCCCCGCGCGACGATGATCGCCGCGTCCGTCACCACCCGACCGTCGACGACGCGCTCGTCGTACTTGCGTTGCACCGCGACGAACTCGGCCGCGTGGCGATCGGGATCGGTGAAGTGCACTTCGAGGCGCGACGTCTCGCTGCGGTAGGCCTCGAGCAGGTGGCGGATCGAGAGCGCGAGCGGATCACCCGAGGGCAAGAGGACATCGACGCGGATCGGCTCGCCGAGCGCGTGGAGCGTCTGCTCCGTCGCCGGGCTCAACGTGTAGAGCCCGCCTTTCGTGAAATCGAATCGCTTGTAGTGCCGCGCCGCGACCACGTTCACGAGCACCGCGAGCACCATCGCCGCCACGAGCCCGAGGAGCGCGCCGAGCTTCGTCCCCGCGCTCGTCCCCGCGGGCACCTCGGGCGCGACCTCGCGCGGAGGCGCGGGCACCTTCGCGGCCGCGAGCTTCTCGTCCTTCGGCTTCGCGGCGCCCGGCCGAGGCGCCTTCTTGCCCTTCTTGGGCCTCTGCTCCTCGCTCATCCCCACCTCCACGCCTCGACGGCGCGCACCGTGACGAAGAGCGGCAAGAGCACGATGGTCGCGTCGAAGACGAGCCGCCGCGAGTCGAGCAGGCCGCGCGACGCGTCATTCATTTGTGTCCAAACGGAGACGTGCGTCGCGAGATCGTGCGCCGGGCCGTCGGGGACGATGAACTCCGCGAAGCCGAAGAAGAAGAGCCCCGAGATCGCCAGCGCCGAGAGCACCGCGGCCGTGAGCTGGCTCTGCGTGAGCGCGCTCGTCATCACGCCGAGCGCGAGGTACCCCGCGCCGATCGCGAAGACCGACAGGTAACTCGTCCCCACGACCCGCCAGTCGACGTCGCCCGTCCGCGCGAGGATCACGATGTAGAGCGCCGTCGGCGCCCACATCACGACGTACGTCGCGAGCGCCGCCGCGTACTTCGCGAGCACCACCCCCACGGTGCCCACGGGCGCCGTGAGCAACGTCTCGATCGTTCCGCTGCGCCGCTCCTCGGCGAAGAGCCGCATCGTGATGAGCGGGCAGACGAGCAGGAGCGGCACGTAGAGCAGCATCGTCTGGCCGAAGAAGGCCTGGACCGGGCCGCTGTCGCCAAGCGACTCGGCCGGCGCCGCCGCGAAGTTCACGACGATCAGGAAGAAGTGCAGCCCCTGCAAGAGCAGGAACGACGTGATCACCACCCAAGCGAGCGGCGTGACGAAGAGCGCGAAGAGCTCCCGCTTGAAGATCGGCCAGAACCCCCTCACGCCTGCACCTCGGCCGTGTCCTCGTCTCCGCGCGTGAGCTCGGAGAAGACCTGCTCGAGCGTCGCGGCCCGCGGCACGACCTCCCGCACCCCGAGCCCCGCGCCGACGAGCGCCGCGACGACCCGCTCGGCCGCCTCGGATCCGCCCTCGGCGCGCCGGTACTCGACGAGCAGCGCCGCCGCGTCCGCCGCCGGCGCGTGCCCCGCATCCACCTCAGCCCCCGCGACCTCCGCAAGCGCGCGAACGACCCCGAGCGCGCGCGACACCTCGCCGCGCACGACGATCCGGAGCCCCGACGCCCTTCGCATCTCGCGCAGCTCCTCGATGGTCCCCGACGCCACGAGCTTGCCCCGCGCGACTACGAGCGCACGAGAGCACGTCGCCTCGACCTCCGACAGGATGTGCGTCGAGATCAGGATCGCGTGGTCCTTGCCGCGCCGCTTCACGAGCTCGCGCACCTCGCGGATCTGGTTCGGATCGAGCCCCGCCGTGGGCTCGTCGAGGATCAGCACCGGCGGATCCCCGAGCAGCGCATCCGCGAGCCCGACGCGTTGCCGGTACCCCTTCGATAGATGCCGAACGAGCACATCCGCCACGTCGTCGACCCGCGCCTCCTCGGCGGCCTGCTCGACCGCCTTGGCGCGCGCGCCTCGGGGCACGCGCTTCACCTCGGCGCGGAAGGTGAGGTACTCGCGCACCCGCATCTCCGGATACAGCGGCGATGTCTCGGGCATGTAGCCGAGCTTCTCCCGCGCGAGCATCGGCTCCTCGGCGATGTCGTGCCCCCCGATGCGGATCCGCCCCGCGCTCGGCCCGAGGAAGCCGGCCAGCATGCGCAGCGTCGTGCTCTTCCCCGCGCCATTGGGCCCGAGGAACCCCACGACCTCGCCGCGCTCGACGTGAAACGACACATCCGACACGGCGCGAAAGGCGCCGTACGACTTGGAGAGGCGTTCCACTTCGATCATCCCGGGGCAGGGGCTTAGCGCAAGCATCCAGGAAGGGAAAGACGCGCGGGCAGGCTCACGGGGACGCGGCCGCGGGTGTCGTGACGCGCCGAGCCTGGTAGCGGGCGGGCCGCCACTCTGGTAGGAGCGGTCAGACCTCTCGATGGACCAAGCGCTCCTCCGTTCGTACCTCGCGACGATCTACGAGTTCCCCGGCCCGCACGGCGCGCCTTTGCGCGCTTCGCTCGACGGCGAGATCGTCCAGGATCACTCGGCGTTGCCCGAGCTCCTGAACCGGCGTTTCGCCGTGCTCACGGCCTACAATCCGCGTTCGATGCTCTTGCCCCGCAAGGTGAACGAGCAGCGCCACCACGTCCTTCGGGACCTGCTCATCCTCGGCTGTTACCGCGTCGAGCCTTGCGTCGGCTCCGAGTCGGAGCCGGAAGGTGTCTGGCGCGAGCCTGCCTGGCTCGTCTACGGCATGGAGCGTGACGAGGCCATCGCGTTTGGTCGCGTCTTCCGCCAAAATACCATCGTCTACGCGGAGAACGGTCGCCCCGAGATCATCGTGACCGATCCGACGGCCGACGACGTGGGACGTACCTTTCACGGCAACTGGCGGGTACGCTCGTGACCCCGAAGCCTCTGGCCTCTTCGAAGAAAGCGGCCACCGAACGCCAATCCCTCCACAGGAGACAGTCGAAGATGCGTCATCAATCCCTGTTCTCGGCCGCGATCCTCGGCGCCGCTCTGCTCGTGGGAGCCACGGCCTGCGGCAAGAAGAAGATCACCGAGTGCAACCAGCTCATCGAGGTGATCAACAAGGGCGTCGAGAGCCTCAACAAGACCCCGAAGGGCGGCGGCACGGACCCGACGGGCGCGAACGAGCTCAAGGGCATGGCTGACGCGATGGACAAGGTCGCCGCCGAAGCCGCCAAGGTGGAGCTCACGGAGCCCGACCTGAAGAAGTACTCGGCCGAGTACCAGACGATGGCGAAGGACGTCGCCAAGGCCGCCCGCGACATGGCCGCCGCCGCCGAGGCGAAGGATCTCGCGAAGATCAACTCGGCCCAGGCCGCTCTCGACAAGGCCGTCAAGCAGGAAGACCCCCTCGTCGACAGCATCAACAAGTTCTGCCAGGCGCCTTAGTCACGGTGAGGGGCTCCGGTCGGCCCTGAGCCGATTCTCCGCTGCGCGGAGAATCGTCGGGCCTTCCTCTGCCCCCCACACCCCCCGCCGCTCGCCTCCACTTCGCTACGCTCCGTTACGGCTCGCGTTCGACCGGCGCGTTTGTCCCGGTGCGCTGGTCGGAACCGGATGCCCGGATCGAGGCCTAGACCACGAAGCGGTAGCCCACACCTCGCACCGTCACGAGGTGCCGTGGGTTTGCCGCGTTGTCCTCCAGCTTCGCCCGTAGCTGCAGGATGAAGTTGTCCACGGTGCGCGGCGTCCCGTGGTGGCTCGGACCCCACACCTTTGCCTGAAGCTGCTCCCGCGACAGCACCCGCCCGCCTGCGCTGACCAGGCAAAACAGGATGTCGAACTCCGTCGCCGTCAGCTCCACGAGCTTCCCTCCGCGCCGCACCTCCCGCGTCGACGGATGAATCTCGAGGTCCGCCGCCCGGATCGTGTTCGCGTCGTCCCCCCGCGCGATCGCGTCGCGCCGTAGCACCGCCTTCACCCGCGCCAGGAGCTCCGCCAGCCCGAACGGCTTCGTGATGTAGTCCTCGGCGCCGAGCTCGAGCCCCATCACCTTGTCCATCTCCGCGCCGCGCGCGCTCAGCATGATCACCGGCATCGTGTACCGCTCGGCGCGCAGCATCCGCAGGAGCTCGAAGCCGTTCAGCTTCGGGAGCATCACGTCCAGGATCAAGAGGTCGATCCCGCCTGCGCGCGCGAGCGCGAGCCCGCTCTCCCCGTCGGCCGCGATGAGCACGCGGTACCCCTCCGCCGACAGGTTCATCTCGAGCCCCATGGCGATGCTGTCGTCGTCTTCCACGACGAGGACCGTGCGCCGCGCGCCGCCCTGTCCGAGCCGGTTCATCGAGCCAGGCTCTCTATCACGTTCCGCGCCGCTTGCCGCTCCCACCCTTACGCTGTCCCTCCCGTGCTCGACATCGGCTCCGTCACCCGGAGCTTCGTCTGGATCGGCAGCACCAGCGTGAACGCGCTGCCTCGACCCGGCTCGCTGTCCACGATCACGCGGCCCCGATGCGCGCGCATCACGTGTTGCACGATTGCAAGTCCAAGCCCCGACCCCTCTTGCTGCCGTGCAAGGAGATCATCGACCCGGTAGAATTTTTCGAAGATACGCTTGTGCTCGCGCCGCGCGATCCCCTTGCCGTTGTCGCGCACCGTGATCAGCACCTCGCCGAGCTTGCGCGTCACCGCGAGCTCGATCTTTCGCGGCTGCCCCCCGTACTTGTAGGCGTTCGACAGCAGGTTCACGATCGAGATCACGATCGCCCCGTGGTCGCACCACACGCGCGGCAGGTCCGGCTCGAAGTGCGTCGAGAGCTCCACGTGGCGCTGCTCGCGCGTCGGCTCGAACGCGGAGATCGCCTCCTCCACCACCTTCACCATGTCCTGCTCGGCGAGCTCGTAGACCCGGCGCCCGCTCTGCATCCGGCCCCAGTCGAGCAGCCGATCGATGAGCTGCTGCAGCCGCGCGCTCTCCTTGTTGAGCGCCTGGATGCATCGATCCTCGCTCTCCTTGTCTCCGCGCCGCAGCACCAGCGTCTCGGTGAACATCCGGATCGACGTCAGCGGCGTCCGGAGCTCGTGCGACACCTTCGACACGAAATCGGCTTGCAGCTCCGAGAGATCTCGCTCCCGACGCAGGAACACCCAGACCAGGATCACCCCCGTCACGAGCGCGCTCGAGAACGTGAGGACCAGGATCCCGATGAGGATGTTGTACCGGGCCTCGCCGAGCACCACGAGGGACGCGCCGACCGCCGACAGCAGCACCGACGGGACGATGACGAGCGAGACCAGCAGCTTGACGATGCGCCGGTAGCCGAGGGTCGTGAAATCACGTGCCCGACTCATGCCGCGGAAGGTAGCGCGCGCCCTGCGTGCTGGGGAGCCTGTGCACGCCGGCGCGCTGCGAGGCCGCTTTGAGGTATGCTCCGCTCCGTGGAGACCCTGGTTGAGCTCATCGCCAAAAAGCGCGACGGTGGACGCCTCTCGGATGACCAGATCGAGCGCCTCGTCCGCGCCCTCGGGACGGGCGAGCTCGCCGATTACCAGATGACGGCGCTCTGCATGGCCATCTTCTTCCGCGGCATGGACGACGCGGAGACCGTGGCCCTCACCCGCGCCATGCTCCACTCGGGCGACGTCCTCGACCTCTCCGCCGTCCCCGGCGTGAAGGTCGACAAGCACTCCACGGGCGGCGTCGGCGACAAGGTCTCCTTGTGCCTCGCGCCCCTCGTCGCGGCCTGCGGCGTCCCCGTGCCCATGGTCAGCGGCCGCGGCCTCGGCCACACCGGCGGCACCCTCGACAAGCTCGAGGCCATCCCCGGCTTCAACGTCTCGCTCGACACCGACGCCTTCGCGCGCATCGTCCGCGACGTCGGCGCTTGCATGATCGGGCAGACCGGCCGCATCGCCCCCGCGGACAAACGCATCTACGCGCTGCGCGACGTCACGGCCACGGTCGAGTCGATCCCGCTCATCGTCGCGAGCATCCTCTCGAAAAAACTCGCCGAGGGCATCGACGCCCTCGTGCTCGACGTGAAGGTCGGGCGCGGCGCGTTCATGAAGACCGAGCGCGACGCCCGCGCGCTCGCCGAGGCCCTCGTCCGCGTCGGCAAGGCCGCGGGCAAGCGTGTCGTCGCGCTCCTGACCGACATGAGCACCGTCCTCGGTCGCACCGTCGGCAACGCCATCGAGACGCGCGAGGCCATCGACGTCTTGAAGGGCGGCGGGCCGGACGATCTCGTCGAGTGCACGCTCGCGCTCGGCGCCGAAATGCTCGTCCTCGGCGACGTGGCCTCGTCCATCGAAGAAGCGCGCGAAAAGCTCCGCGACGCGATCACGAGCGGACGCGGCGCGCGCGTCTTCGAGCGCATGATCGAGGCCCAGGGCGGCGATCCCGGGGTCGTCGAGGATCCTCTCCGCTTGCCTCGTGCGCCCGAGACCGTCCTCGTTCCTTCGGAGGCCGACGGCTTCGTCGCGGCGATCGATCCCCTCGAGATCGGCCTCGCCGCCGTCGCCATGGGCGCGGGCCGCACGCGCGCCGATCAGAAGGTCGATCACGCCGTCGGCATCGAGATCCTCGCGCCGCGCGGCGCCGGCGTGCGCCGCGGCGAGCCCCTCGCGCGCCTCCACGTGCGCGGCGCGGCCGCGGCCGAGGCCGTCGCGGATCGCGTGCAGAACGCCTTCCGCGTCAGCTCCGCGCCCGAGGCCTCACCGCCTTTGCTGCTGGACCGCATCGCCTGACGGCGGCGTGATCAGGGACGCCGGCAGCGCCGAGCGCGCGCCGGCCGAGAGGCCGTCGTTCGTCCAGGAAAACTGGTCCACCAGGACCACCGGATCCGAGGTGGACAGAGGATCCACCTTTCCGAGCACCCACGCGTCGGTGCCGCTCCCGTCGCGGCGCACGCGCACCCGCACGAAGTGCTTGTATCCGGGGTGCGCCAGCGCCGCGAACGCCTGATGTTGCTCGATGCCGAGGATGGTCAGCGCCATCAGGTATGCGCCGAAGACCAGCGTCGCGACGTAGACCGAGACCATGAACACGAGCCACGGCCGCGCCCCGAAGAGGTCCGCCTGGTGGAAGAAGCGGCCCGCCGTGGTGAACGTCATCCGCGCGAGCATCGGCACGAACCCGATGACGAGCCCCGCGATCGTCGCGAGCACGTACACCGCGATCGATCGGTTCCGGAATCCGCCGAGCAGCCTGCATATGAAGGCCGCGACCGCCGCGATCACCAGCGACGTCACCATCGGCGGCGCGCCGCCCCATCGCACCGCGAAGAACGCCGGCACGTAGAGCAGCGCGGCCGCGGCGTGCACCAGAAACCCGCTCCGCCCGTGCACGATCTGCCACGGGATCTGCAGCGCCAACGCGAGCGACGCCTTCGGCCCCGGGAACTCCGCCGAAGGCTCGGGCAGGCCTTGCCGCATGATCCGCGCCGGATGCAGGAACGCCCCGCCTCCGCCGGCCGTCACGTGACAGGTCTTGCCGATCTGCTCGCGGCAGTAGTGGTGCGTGTCGCCCGTCAGCACGAGCACGCTGTCGTCTTCGAGCCGCAGATCCAGCGCGTCGACGATGTGTTGCCCCGCCGGGTTCGGCTCCAGGAACGCGTACGCCGGATCCGCGAGCGTCAGGAGGAGCCCGCGATTCTCGGTCCGGAGCGACGCGAAGAACGCGCGTTGCTCGAAGTCCACCGCGCGCAGCTGCCGATCCGCGCCCCACAGATCGAGCCCCGGCGCGAGCCGCAACGCGAAGTAGCTCGCGTCCTGCACCGGCACGTATCCTTCGAGCGGCAACGTCGATCGTTTGCTCACATAACGACCGATCCGGAACGCCTCCACCCACTGGATGAAATGCCCGATCTGCGCGAACCGCACGACCTCGTTCGGCGCTGATTTCCCCACGACATCCACGGTCCCGCGGCGCTCGCGGAACATGCGCCCGAAGCCGTCGAGGCCCGCGTACCAGTCGTGATTTCCAGGCACGCCGAGCAGCACCCGGGGTTTGCCGTCTCGAACCTCGGAAAGCACGCGCGAGAACGGCACGATCACCCGGTTGTGGATCTCGAGCTCCGTCGCCACCGGATACGCCGTGTCCCCGCCGAACAGGAGGAGATCGCCGCGCGGCAAGACGAGCGTCTCGCCGGGTCTTTGCGGATCTTCGACCTCGTACGTCTCGAACACGAGCCGCGCGACCGCCTGGCTCACGGACACGCAATCGCCCGTGTCGGCGAGGAAATCGATCCACACGTCCCGGTCGAGCGCCTCGGTGAGCGTCTCGGCGCCCTCGCGGCCGCCCAGCACGGCCGCGGCCTTGCGCGTCAGTGTGTCGGGCGTGCTCGGTCGCATCCATGCGCGACTGTCGATGTCCTCCGTCGCGATGACGCTCGCTGCGAGGTGCCAGAGGTGCCCCCAGAACGAGCGGGCCCCGAACCACGCGATCGCCTGCGGATATCGGCCTCCGCGCGTGAAAAGCAGCTTTGGAACGTCGGGAGGAGCCGCCGCGGGGCGGAGCGGAGAGGGACGGACCGGCGAGGGAGCAGACATCGGCACTTTTTTTGTCTTGCCATCAGGCCGTGGATACGGATCAAAGTCGAATGCCGGGGCAGCTTGCCCCAGGCGGCCGGACCATGGGCCGGCCGAGTAGGAATGCGAGGATCGCCGAGAAAGGTCGATCTTCGCCACCATCTAAGGAGAGCAGGATGAGACAGGCAGTGCGGTTCGCGGCGATCGTGGCGCTCGCGGGTGCAGTCGGCTGCGGCGGTGGTGAGGCGAAGAACGAAGGCACCTCGCCCGAGGCGAAGTCGAGCGCCGCGGCTGTCACGCCGCCTGCGGCCTCCGCGGCCCCGGCCGCGTCGGCAGCTGCCGCGCCGAGCGCCGAGGCCCCGCCGCCCGAGACCAGCGCCGCTGCCGCCCCCGTGGAGCCCGCAGGGTCCGCTGTCGCGGCGGCGTCGGCTGCCCCTGCCGCC
>NZ_JARZHH010000091.1 GCF_029946515.1 Polyangium sp. 6x1 | reverse complement strand
CGCCCGCGCCGCCCGCGCCGCCCTCGCCGCCCTGGCCGCCCGCGCCGCCCGCGCCGCCTTCCGCGCCGCTGCCGCCGTTGCCGCCAGTATTATCCTCGGTGCCGCCGTCACAGCCGGTCGCGCCGACGAGCAGCGCGCAGATCGCGGACAAGATGATGCCACGTTGCATGATGCAATTCTCCAAGATGAAAATCGCCCGCGTCACCGCCGGGCGAAGGATGTCGATGTCGCCGCACAGGAAGGCGTCCGGCACGGGGTCGCAGCGTATAGCGTTCTAGAATCTGTCCTGGCAAGTAAGCTGCCGCGGCTTCGAGACGAGCCGTGGAGACGCGGTCCCGTCATTCCCGCCATTGCGGTGAGAGTCAGTCGTCGATGGCCGCCGTCATTATGGCGGCCACGTCCCGCTCGATGTCGTCGTGGGGGGGCTGCGGCGCGTCGTCGTGCGGCCTGCTAGCTCGGCGGAAGCTGGGGAGGAAACGCCTCGTATTGAGGGGCATCGCCCCCAATGTGATCCCAGGGCGCCTTCGAACCGACGAAGATGTGCATCTCGATCTGCACGCCCGGATCTCCATCCACGCTGCCGAGCGTCACGCCGTGTACCTTCCCTCCGCCTGTGCCGCACAGCGTGCTTCCGCAGGTCCGGCAGAAGGCCAAACCCCATCCAGGCGTCGTTTCGTAGAAGGTGAGATTGTCCTCCCCGCTGAGCCACGAGAAGGACCCCGGCACGACTTCCGCATAAGCGGACCCCGTCCCACTGAATGCCTTTCTGCATCGAGAGCAGTGGCAACTGCGCCCGGGTCCGAGCGGGGCATCGATCTGGTATCGAACTTTTCCGCAGAAACAACCACCGGTAAGCGGCACGAGTTCTCCAATCTTCTTTGGCTGGCGCGCGGGAAGGACGACGTCGACGGGCCCGCGCGCGTTGAAACCTGTTGACACGCGGGCCCTGGCCCCTCCCTCACTCCTCCGCCGCCGCCTCCACCTCGACCGAAGGCTTTCGCGCCGTGAGACCCGCGTCCCGGATGAGCGCCGTGTCCTCGTCCGTCTCCGGGTTCGGCGTCGTGAGCAGCCGGTCGCCGTAGAAGATCGAGTTCGCCCCCACGTACAAGCACATCATCTGCGCCTCGCGCGACAGGTCCGTTCGTCCCGCCGACAAGCGCACCATGCTCCGCGGGAACACGATCCGCGCCGTCGCGATCATCCGGATGAACTCCACCGGATCGAGCGGCGGCAGGCTCTCGAGCGGCGTACCCGCCACCCGCACGAGCGCGTTGACCGGCACGCTCTCGGGATGCGGCGTGAGGCGCGCGAGCTCGACCAGCATCGCCGCGCGATCCCGCACCGACTCACCCATCCCGATGATCCCGCCCGAGCACACCGTGATCCCCGCCTTGCGCACGTTGCGCAGCGTCACGAGCCGCTCGTCATACGTACGCGTCGAGATGATCGAGCGGTAGTGCTCCCGCGACGTGTCGAGGTTGTGGTTGTACGCGTCGAGCCCGGCGTCCTTCAGCTTCTTCGCCTGCTCTTCGTTGAGCATGCCAAGCGTCACGCACGCTTCGAGGCCGCGCTCCTTCACGCCGCGCACCATCGCGAGCACCCGATCGAACGCCGGGCCATCCTTCACCTCGCGCCAAGCCGCACCCATGCAGAAGCGCGTCGAGCCCGCCGCCTTCGCACGATCAGCAGCCTCGAGCACGCCGTCGACGTCGAGCATCTTCTCCGGCGACGTCGAGGTGTCATGGTGCGACGACTGCGGGCAGTAGGCGCAGTCCTCGGGGCAGCCGCCCGTCTTCACGCTGAGCAGCGTGCAGAGCTGCACCTCCCCATCGACGTGGTGCGCCCGGTGCACACCACGCGCGCGGTCCATCAAAGCAAAGAGCGGCAGGTCGTGGATCGCAACGACCTCGTCCACGGTCCAGTCGTGGCGGATGGGGTGTAGGGCGGAGGGCGGATGTGCCTCGGTCATGGCCGGCCGGTGTAGCCGACAAAGGCCCGCGCGAAAAGTCATACCCCAGCGCGCCCCCTCGCGAGCCCGGCGACTGGCACCAATTTGGCACGTTCTGCTCGGACAAAAAGCAGAGGAGTGCCCCATGTCCCTGGATCGATACCGTCGCCCCCGGTTGATCGTCCTCCACCCCCGTTCGACCAGCTACGAGGCCGCCCGCGCCATGGCCGACAACCACGTCGGCGCCGTCCTCGTCGTCGAAGACCAACGCCTCGTCGGCATCGCAACCGACCGCGACCTCGCCCTGGACGTCGCAGCCGCCGGCCTCGACCCGCGCACGACGTTCCTACGCGACGTCATGAGCGACGAGGTGACCCCCGTAGACATCGACGACACCATCGAAGACGTCGTACGCGTGATGCGCGAGCACGCCTGCCGCCGCGTCCCCGTCCTCGAAGCAGGCCGGCCCGTCGGCATCGTCACGCTCGACGATCTCCTCGTCGAACGCGCCGTCGACCTCGAGACCGTCCGCTCGATCATCACCGCACAACTCGAAGTCGCCGCACGCTTCAAGCCAGCCGGCATGACGAGCCCCGCCGGCGTCACCCCAGGCCGCGGCGGCGAGCGCGCTCGCCAGCGCCGCGCCGCGCGCGCAGAAAACACCTACGGGCGCCTGCTACACGCCTGCATGCGCCAGACAGGCCTCGCCACGCGCGAGCAAGCCGAGCGCGCCCTGCTCATCGTGCTCGGCAACCTCTGCAGCCGCCTCACCGAAGACGAGGCGCAGCACCTGCTCGCCCAGCTCCCCTCGAAGCTCGTCCCCCAGCTCGACTCCACCCTCGGCGGCTCGAACAAGGACATCACCCCCGACACGATCGAAGCCGAGCTACGCCGCGCCCTCCAGCTCTCCCCCGAAGCCGCAACCGACGTGCTCTACGCAACGTGCGAGGTCATCGCCGACAGCGTCTCCGCAGGCGAGATCGAGGACGTCCGCTCGGAGCTGCCCGCCGCCATGAAGGACCTCTTCCCGCCGATGCCGTATCGCCGCGCCGGCTGAGCGTGGGGCTCATCGGGGGCGCCTCGCCGGGGCGCTGCCCCGGGCCCCGCGGGGGCTGTTCGCCCCTCGACCCGAACCAGGGCCAGCCCTGGACCTCTGGGCATCGACTGCGCGAAGCGCAGTCGATGCGGGGAGAATTTTAAAAGCTGTCCGCCCCCTCGTTGCAGGGCCAGCCCTGGACCTCAGGGGGAAGAACTGCGCGATGCGCAGTTCTTCCCACAGGCCGGTGGGAGCGCGTTGCCGATCGAACCGTCAGCGCTGCTGTCTCGGCGAAGCGCTTCAGAACTGCGTCGCCGCGCGCGCGACGTCTGCGTCGACGAGGTTCTCGGCGGCGAGGCGCTCGACGTGCATGGCGAACGTCTGCATCCCGTAGGGCGTCACGCCCTTCTCCATCAGCTCGCGCAGCGACGGATTGCCCTCGGGACGCTTGATCGCGGCGCGCACTGTGCCTGTTGCGATCAGCACCTCCGATGCGAGCACGAGCCCGCTTCCTTCACGCCGTGGGAGCAGGCGCTGCGCCACGATTCCTTGCAAGCACTCGCTCAGCCGGTCGCGTGTCTCCTGTGGCATCGGGCTCATCGAGAGCAGCCGCCCCACGGTTCGGCCGACGTCTGGCGTGTGGAGCGACGAGAGCACGAGGTGACCGGTCTCGGCTGCTTGCAGCACGACCTCCATCGTTGCCGCGTCGCGGATCTCGCCGACGAGCAGCACGTTTGGGTCCTGCCGGAGTGCGGCTCGGACGCCTGATGCGAAGGACTCCGTGTCGCTCCCGATCTCGCGCTGGCTCACGGTTGCGCGCCCGCCTTCGTGGACGAACTCGATCGGGTCCTCGATGGTGACCACGTGCTTCGGGTAGGACGCGACGATGTGGGCGAGCATCGACGCGAGCGTCGTGGTCTTGCCTTGCCCGGCGGCGCCTACGACCAGCACGAGCCCGCGGCTCTTGTCGGCGAGTGCGCGTGCGGCGGGCGGCACGCCGAGTGCCTCGAAGGACGGGGGTTTCGCGGGGATGACACGCAGGACGAGGGAGATCGTCCCGCGCTGCAGGTAGACGTGGACGCGGAAGCGCCCGAGGTCTTCAGCCTCGTAGGAGACATCGACTTCGCGGAGCAAGCCGAGGGTGCCGAGGATGGCGGGCCGCCGGGCGAGCACGAGGCGCGCGACGGCCTCGGTGTCTTCGGGCTTCAGGGGTTCGGCGCGGAAGTAGACGATGTCTCCGTGCACCCGGGCCCCGGGCGGTTGCCCCACGCGCAGGTGGATGTCGCTCGCCTGGGCTGCTTGCGCCTTGGCCAGGATCTGGTGGAGGAACGCCTCGCTCGCGTAGGGGGTGGTCACGGGGGTGTCACGGTAACGCAAGTCGGGCGGGAGGAACGATGGCGTCGGCGGAGCCGCGTGTGCTGCGTCGGGTCCACCTGCCCCCTCCCCTCACGCCTCCCGCGCGCGCCGCCTCCCGAAAAGCACCGCCATTCCTGCCAGGAGCCCGCCGATCCACGCCGCGTCCGTCGATCGTCCCGGCCCGACCGCACACGCAATGCCGGCGGCGTTCTCCTCCGCGACATCCGCTTCCGCTCCCGCTTCCGCTTCCGCTCCCGCTTCCGCTTCCGCTTCCGCCTCCGCTCCCGCTTCTTCCTTGACGCCGCCGAGCCCGGCGCCCTCGTAGGCTCCGATATCGATCGCGCCGACCGCGACCCGACCGAGCTGCCCCGCATCGGCCACGATTTTCTTTGCCGGCGGCACAAAGAGCGGCGTCGCGAGCGGCGACGGGAATGGATACCCTGCCGGGCTCGACGGCACGGCCGCGCCTGCATCCCGCAGAGGGCTGTCCGCCGCGGGGCGCAGGTCGAACGCCGCGAGGTCTACGAATTTCGGGCTCGCGCCCTGGATCGTCCCCTGCCATTGCGCCGGCACCGTGCTCCCCTGCGGCACCCAGTTCTTCTGGCCGCCGATCACCGCCTTTCCTGCCGCCCATGCCACGTCCGTGAGCTTCAGGATCGTCACCGCGCCTCCCCCGACCCGGTAAAATGCGTTGTTGTGCATCTCGATGCTCTCGATGCCCCAGAAGATCTCCACGACCGGCTTCGCGTTCTGCGAGAGGAGGAACGTGTTGTTCACGAAGCGATATCGGCCGTTCGTGGAGCCGCCCGTCGCGTCGCTCCCGATCCGCACGGTGTAAAACGTCCCCGTCTTGCGGAAGACGTTCCCCACGATGTCGCCGTCCTCGCGCGCCACGTCCTCGGCCTCGCCGTCCGGCGCCACGAGCTCGAGCTCCCGGTAATACGCGCCTTCGATCCAGTTGTAATAGATCTCGTTCCGCTCGGCCCGGCTCTTCACCGCGTGCCCGCCGAGGCCGTCGTGCACGTAGCAATGCTGCATGCGGAACACGGCGCCCGGGTGCGCGTGCTCGTCCGTGTCCATGTAAATGGGGTGGCGTTTGTCGCCGGCGCCCGCCTTGTAGACCTCCACGTATTCGAGCGTCAGCGACCCGGAGCCGTCCATCGCGCCGAGGATGCCGTGCGAGGGGCAATCGTGGACCGCCGTGTCCCGGATCGTCACGTCATGCCCGCGGTGGAACACGCAGCGCGAGCTGCCCCCCACCACCTCGATGCCCTCGATCACGTAATGGTCGGCCCCGACCTCCAGCGTGTTCGTCCCACCCGAGAGCACGGGGCGCTTGCCGTTCACGCGCACGCCACGGATCGTGATCTTGCTCGAATCCGTCCCCGACTTCGTGAGCTTCACGTCGCCCGCATACGTCGCGTCCCCGGAGACCTCCACCACGTCGCCCGGCTTGAGCAGCGACGCCACCGCTTTGACGCTCGCATACGGTTTGCCCGGCCCGACCTGATAAGTCGTGGCGAATGCACTCGACGAGACGAGGAGCGTCGCCACGAATCCACACGCCACGGCCCCACGGCGAAGGGTCCATCCATTGACCATGGACGGAGCTTCGCCCGACAAACACGATCCCCTCAAGCGCTATGAGCATCGATATCCCGCTCGATGCTGCCAGAAATGTGCTTGATCGACGAAATGGAAAGCCCGGTCGGCGCGCCAAACCCTGACGCTCCCGATCTTCCAGGCTCTTCGCAATCAGGGAGGATCGAGATCGCCGGGGATCTTCGTCGTGTCGAGGAGCTTTTTTTCGCCGAGCGCCCGCGCGGCCGAGACGGCGAGCGCCCGGTGATCCCGCGGGAGCGCCGTGTTCGTCGCGATCGAGAGCACGGCCGCGCCCGCCTCCGCCGCGCCCTCCGGGTCGAGCGGCTCACGCGCCGTCGCAGGCCGTCCCGCCACGCCGAGGAGGGCCTCCAGCGTGGGCCCACGATCCTCGTCCGTCGCCGCGAGCGCCCGCTTGCCGAGCGCCCCGAGCGCGAGATCCGCGTCGTCCGCAAGCGGCAAGGCGAGGAGCGCCGTCCGCGTGATCGCCCCCCCATCCCCGAGCGCCTCCACGAGCCCCGACGCGCCGAGCGCGTCCGCGAGCGCCGAGAGCCCCGCCGGATCGTCGTCCATCGCCCGCTGCCACCGCGGATCGTCGAGCCGCGGGCTCCTGCGCGGAGGCGCGTTCGCCGAAGCAGTCGCCCCCGAGGCCGCCGCCTCGTTGGGCCCCGACGAACCCCCAGACGACGAGGAGACCTCCGACGGCGCGGATCCGCGGCTGCACGCGGCGAGCGTCGCCACGAGAAACACGGTCCACAGTCTCTTCGGGCGCGTGATCGATTCCGGCATGGCCCCGGCGGCTTACCGCGCCGCGACGGCCCTGCCAAGCGTCGCCGCGAGGAAGATCGGTCAGCTACGCGCCCGCTTCGGCGAATACACGTCCCGATTCCGCGCATCAGCGATGCCGAGGAGCGTGTCGCCATCGAATCGCGCAATGCACCCCACCGGCAAGACGAGCACGTCGAGCAGCCGCTCCCGGCCGAGCCGCACGAGCCCGGAGCTCATGAACCCGACCAGCTCCTCGGCCGGCGGTTTTCCCTTGGCATCCGCGCAGCCCATGTACCAGCCGGACTCCCCGCCCTTCGCGGCCCCCGTCCGATGCAAATACACCTGACGCGCGCGCAAGGCCCCACGATCCGCGACGATCTTGTCATCGAAGCGGCACCCCGCAGGTTTGACCCCAAGCATCTTCACGAGCCCCACCTGCCGCGCCACGACCCGCAGCGACGTCGTCACATCCGGCCGAAACTGGCGCGGGCTGTCATCGAAGTCAGGCTCGCACACGAGGAGCTGGCCCTCACGCCGTTCGAGCCGGAAGGCAGCCCAGCCGAACACGATCACCGCGCCCTCGAGCCCCGGCTTCCGTCCCTTGAGCGGGCCGAACCCGCGCTCGATCATCGTACGCGCCTCGAGCACCTGCTCCGGCGCGCACCGAGCCACGACCGTCTCGCCGCCAATCTCCGCCGTGACCTCGATCGAACGTCCCACCGGCTGCCCTCCGCGCCCCTCGGCGCAAGCGCGAGTCTGCTCCTCCCGCCATCCCCTCCGCAAGCCCAGCGACGCCCCGATCGAACGTCCTTCCCCGCCCGCGTCCGCTCGATCGTCCTGCCGAACAGGCGCGCCCGTGGCAAGGTGGGGCCGCGGGAATGCTCTATCCGATCGTCCTCACGCTGCACTCGTGGCTCCGCTGGATCGTCCTCGCGCTCGGCCTCGCCACCACGATCTCGTCCGCCCGCGCGCGCAAGCAATCCAGCCCCTACGAGCGTCTCCACGACCGTCTCGGCCTGCTCTTCGTCGCCGCACTCGACCTCCAGGTCACGCTCGGCCTCGTGATGTACCTGTGGCTGAGCCCCATGACGCACCTCGCGTTCCAAGATCCCGCCGGCGCGATGCGCTCGTCCCCGCTCCGCTTTTTCCTCGTGGAGCACGCCTTCTCGATGCTGCTCGCCCTCACCTGCGCCCACGTCGGCCGCGTACGCGCAAGGCGAAGCACGAGCGACGCCGACAAACACAAGCGCGCAGCATGGGGCGCAGGCCTCGCAGCCGCGTGCATTCTCATCGGGATCCCCTGGCCATTCTTGCCTTACGCGCGCCCCCTCGCGCGGCTCTCCACGGAAGAGGCGCCCCGGCAGGAGCTGGCAGGCGCAGCCCTCGAAGAAACGCGCAAGCTCTACGAGCTGCGATGCGGCCCCTGCCACGGCGTCAACGGCCGCGGCGACGGCCCAGCCGCCGTGAACCTCGTCCCACGGCCGCGCGATTTCGGCGATCCACAATGGCAAACCGCCACGAAGGACGAATCCATCGAGCGCATCATCCACGAAGGCGGTCGCGCCGCAGGCAAAAGCATGATGATGCCGGCAAACCCAGACCTCGACGAAGCAACCGTGAAAGCACTCCGGGCCTACGTCCGCCGGATGGCGCGCTAGCTAGCTGGAGGCGTTTCGCTGGGGCGTTGCCCCAGGCCCCAGCAGGGGTTGTCCACCCCTGCACCCGGACCAGCGCAAGCGCTGGACTCGGGGTCGATGAACTGCGCGATGCGCAGTTCATCGAACGGACCAGGTCAAGACCGCAACCGACCCTGCCAACCAAGACAGCAGCGCGGACGGTTCAACGGGCGACGCGATCCCACCGGCCTGTGGGAAGAACTGCGCATCGCGCAGTTCTTCCCCGAAAGGTCCAGGGCTGGCCCTGCAAAGAGGGGGCGGACAGCTTTTAAATTCTCCCCGCATCGACTGCGCTTCGCGCAGTCGATGCCCAGAGGTCCAGGGCTGGCCCTGGTTCGGGTCGAGGGGCGAACAGCCCCCGCGGGGTCCGGGGCAGCGCCCCGGCGCGGCGCCTCCCATGCACGCCTCCCTCAGGCTGGCTCGGCCACTTCTGCGGGGGGTGCGTCTTTCGGGAACGGGACCATCTTGCCGGCTTGCGGGTCCCAGAGCTTCAGCGAGAAGCAATGCAGGATGTCGCGCGGCGATAGACTCGTCTGCGGCTCGACCTGGAGTTCGGGGATTGCGGCCATCGCTTCGCGCAGACGGTAGAACGGGATCGCTGCGTTCAGGTGGTGCACGTGGTGATAGCCGATGTCGCCCGTGAAATAGCTCATGATCGGGCCGCAGCGCATGAAGCTCGACGACTCGACGGCTGCGCGTGCGAACGTCCAGGTTTGCCGCGGCTGCATGTGCACGCCTGGGAAGTTGTGCTGGGCATAGAAGAGATACGAGCCGAGCGCGCAGCCGATGAAGAGCGGGCCTACGAGCACGAGCAGCGTCATCTCCCAGCCGAAGAAATAGGTGATCGTCGAGACGAGCGCCGCGTGGAGCACGAGCGCTGCGGCTGAATCCCAGTTCTCCTTGGGGTTCCGCAGGAACGCCGAGATGCACATCCCGGCGAGGAAGATCGTCACGTAGCCGAACAGGATCGTCAGCGGGTGGCGGGCGACTGCGTACGCGAGCCGCTTGCTGCGCGGGGCTCGCTTCCACATCTCCACCGTCATCACCGGGTACGAGCCGATCTGCGCGCCCACGATCTTCGCCGTGTGCGCGTGGTGGTAGTTGTGCGTCTGCCGCCAGACCCGCGGCGGCGTCAGCACGAGTGCGCCGTAGAGGCTGAAGATCGCGCTGCCTACCTTGGACTTGCGCAGGAGCGCGCCGTGCTGGAAGTCGTGCGCCAGAATGAACGCGCGCACGATCACGAGGCCTTCGATCACGCTGCCGAGGATCCGGAGCGGTTTGTACGGCGCGACGGCTGCCACGGCTGTCGCGAGTGCGAGGACCGCGAACGTCGAGGCGACGTGATAAACGCTGCGGGCCCGATCCTCGGAGGCGAAGGGCCGCGTGACGGCGACGATCTCGTTTCCCTGCATGGTCCGCAAAAGGTCCCGTGAATCCGGGCGAAGAAGAAGCTTCGGTGCGCGTGCTCTTATCCAACCTCGCGCGCCGAGGCAAGGACCGCAAGGGGCTTCTGGCTGCGCAAAAACCTACGCGCCGAGCCTCTTGGATCCTGGACGCCTTTGGGCGAGCCCCGGGGCCACCATGCGCTCTGCCCTCCTCGCTGCGGCGCTCCTCGGCTGGGCGTCGACCGCGAGACGGCTGGCTCGTACGACGAAAAGGGCTGCGATTACGGAAGCGCGGACGGCTGCAACAACCTCGGGCGGCTCCTCCACAATGGCAAAGGCGTGCCTGTCGACCGGCCTGATCCGCGAAACGAATTTCGGGCGCTTCGGCGAGGACCCGAGCTGGGCCCGCGACGCCTACGAGCGCGGCGACCACGCCGTCGGAAAATCTGCCTGCGCGGTGAACCTGCCCGCGTCCCCCTTGCCTTCCTCCCCCACCGCTGGTGCATCCTCGTAGGCAGTGCACAAGTCAGGTGACGTGATCGGCGGTCGCTTCGTGCTGGATGGGACGCCCATCCTTCACGGAGGCATGGGCATCGTCTGGCCGGCCTACGAAAAGAACACGCGCGAGCGCGCCGCGATCAAGTTCGTCAAGGATCCCCGGGACGGCTCCACGCCCGGAGAAAACATGCTCTGGAGGTTTCGCCGCGAGATCGAGATCCTCTCGCGGCACCTCCCCAGCCAGCCGCACATCGTCCGCTACGTCGCCCACGGGATGATCGATCACGAGCCCTGGCTCGCCACGGAGTGGCTCGACGGCCGGGGCCTCGACGACGTCCTCAAGAACGGCCCGCTCCGCATCGAGGACACGTTCAAGCTCGGCCAGCGCGTCGCGCAGGCCCTCGGCGCCGCGCACGCGGCCGACGTCGTGCACCGCGACGTCAAGCCCTCGAACATCTACCTCGTGGGCTCCGACGTCGAGCGCGTGAAGGTGCTGGATTTCGGCATCGCGCTCCTCGCGGGCGGCCACATGACGTCGAGCGGCGTCGTCATCGGGACCGTGGGCTACATGGCGCCCGAGCAGATCGACTACGGCCGAACCGTGGACGCCGCGGCGGACGTCTTTTGCCTCGGCGCCGTGCTCTTCGAATGCCTCACGGGCCGCAGGGCCTTCGAGGGGGGCCCGCAGCACGTCGTGCTCGCGAAGATCGTGATGGCCGAGGTGCCGCGCGTCGCGGAGATCCGCCCCGAGGTGCCGTTCCCGCTCTCGGAGCTCGTGGCCCGCATGCTTTCCAAGGATCCCTCCCAGCGGCCGCAGAACGGCAGCGCCGTCGCGAGCGCGCTCGAGGCCATCGCCAGGAGAACCTCGACGAGGCCGCCCCTGCCCGAGCGACGTTCGAACCCGGTCATCACGACCTACCCGCCCGCCTCGCCGAACGACCCGTGGGCGCGCAAGCTCACGCCGATCCCGCCGCCCCCGGCCGTCCCCGGCAGCGAGCGGATGAGCCCGCAGGAAAGACAGCTCCTCTTCGTGGTCGCGGCCAAGCCCGTCCCCGACGTGGACGATCTCCTCTCCGACAAACCCCCGCGCGGGATGCCGCCCGAGGCCGCGGCCGCGATCCGCGCCGAGGTCGATCCGAAGAAGAACGAGCAGCTCCACGAGCTGCCGGGCGTCGCGCTGCTCATCAAGATCCACGGGCGCGGCAACCCCGCCGAGATCGCCGGCCGCGCGGCTCGGCTCGCGCTCAAGGTCGCGGGGCTCGTGACGGGCTCCCGCGTGGCGATCTTCGCGGCGTACGCCGAGGCGAACGACAAGGCGCCCGTCGGCAAGATGCTCGACGGCGTCTTCCACTTGCTCGACATGCCCACGCTCGACGGGGGCAAAGGGCCGAGGCCCGTGCGCATCAACGACGTCGCGTGCGCCTTCCTCGACGCGCGCTTCGACGTGTCGAGTTACATCGGCGAGTTCTGGCTGCGCGGCGAGCGCGAGACCGCGCGCGCCGTGCGCACGCTGCTCGGAAAGCCGAGCCCCTACGTGGGCCGCGACGAGGAGCTCGGCACCGTCCGCAAGTACGTCGAGCAGGCCCTCCAGGGCAAGAAGCCGAAGGCCGTGCTCGTGCTCGGCGATCCGGGCGCCGGCAAATCACGCCTGCGCTTCGAGCTCGTCGAGCGCCTGTCCGTCGAGAAGCCGAACCTCAGCGTCGTCCTCGGCCGCGGCGACCCGCTGCGCGCCGGCTCGGCCTTCTCCATCGTCGGCTCCGCGCTCCGCAGCGCCGCCGGGATCTCCTCGGGCGAGCCCGTCGACGCGAGCCACGACAAGCTCCGCGCGCTCGTCGGCAAGTACGTGGGCGGCACGGACAAGCGGCGGCGCGTGACGGAGTTCTTGGGCGAAGTCGTGGGCTTGCAGTTCCCGGACGTGGACCGGACCGAGCTCCGGGCCGCGCGCAGCGACGCGTCCCTGATGGCCGATCACATCAAGGAAGCGTTCTTCGATTTCATCCGCGCGCTCACCGACACGACGCCGTTCCTGCTCGTGCTCGAAGAGCTCGAGTGGAGCGACGCCGCTTCGCTGAAGCTCGTGGACGCCGCGCTCGACGCGCTCCGGGATCGGAGGTTCGCGGTGCTCGCGCTGGCGCAGCCCGACGTCCGCAAGCAGCTGCCGGGCCTCTGGGAGGGCCGCGAAGTGCAGGACGTACGGCTCCACCCGCTCGACAACGACGACGCCGAGCGGCTCGTGCGCGGCGCGCTCGGCCCGCAGACGCCGCGCGCCGTGGTCGATCACATCGTCGAGCACGGGCTCGGCAACGCGTTTTACCTGGAAGAGCTCATCCGCGCGGAGAGCGAGAGCCGCGGCGGCGCCTTGCCCGTGTCGGTGATCGGCATGGTGGACGCGCGCATCGATTCGAAGTCCCTCGACGAAGAGGCGCGGCGGGTGCTGCGCGCCGCGAGCATCTTCGGCGAGGCGGCGTGGGAGGGCGCCCTCGGCCCGATCGTCTTCGGCCACGGCGAGCCCACGGCCTCGCTCGGCAAGACGCTCGACAAGCTCTGCGACTGCGAGCTGCTCACGCGGCGAAGGCAAAGCCGCTTCGCGGGCGAGACCGAGTACACCTTCCGCCACCCGCTCCTGCGCGAGGCGGCCTACGCGCGGCTCACGGACGACGATCGCCAGCTCGGCCACAAGCGCGCGGCCGAGTGGTTGCTCTCGGCCGGCGAGAACGATCCGAGCGTGCTCGCGCTCCACTTCGAGCGCGCCGGCGACGCTCCCCGCGCGGTCGAGTTTTACGTGCGCGCGGCCGAGCAGGCGCTCTCGGGCGGCGCGCTCGAAGCCGCCATCGGGCTCACCAAGCGGGGCCTCGACCTCGGCGCCGACGGCGAAGCCGCGGCGGAGCTCTGGGCCATCGCCACGGACGCGCAGAGCTGGCGATCGAACCACGCCCGCGCCTACGAGGCCGCGCGGTGCGCCTTCCTCTTCGCGACGCCGGGCAGCCGGCACCACGCGCGCGCGCTCGGCGGCGCCATCCGCTCCGCGCTCGCCGAGGGCGACACGAAGGGCGCAACGGAGCACTTCCACAAGCTCCTCCACGAGCGCCCCGCGCCCGACGCGGTGCTCGCGCTCTCGTGGGCCTTCATCGCCACGATCGACTCGCTGCTCGATCACGAGCCGGCCGCCGCCCTGCCCTACCTCGAGCGCATGCGGCAGATCACGGCCGCCGCCGCCGAACGCGAGCCCGTCGTCGCCGCGTGGATGCTCCACGCCCACGCCCAGTGGGCGCGCGCGGTCGAGCAGGATCCCTGGACCGCGCTCGGACTCGATCGCGAGAGCGTCCTGCGCTTCAAGACCATCGGCGACCACCGCTACCTGCCTTATGCGCGCGTCCACGTCGGCCTCGATCTCTTGCTGCTCGGTGCGCACGAGCTCGCGGACAAGGCCCTTCAGGAGGGCCTCGACCAGGAGCCCGAAGGCAGCCTGACCTCGATCGTCGGCGGCACCTTCGAGGCCCTGCGCAGCCTGGAGCGCGGCGCGTTCGTCCCGGCGTGCCAGATGGCCGAGGACGTCGTCGCCCAGGCCGAGTCGCGCGGCGAGCGGCTCGCGGCGCGGCGCGCGCGCCTGCTCGCGGCGCGCGCGAGCATCGCGCTCGGCGAGCTCGACAAGGCCGATCGGCTGCTCGGCGCGCTCCGGGCCGCCTCGACGCCTGCGGGCGCGCTCTACGGCGTACGCGCCGCGTTTTTCCTCGCCTCGAAGGAGCCCGACAAGACGCTCACCCTCCTCGACCGAGCGCTCGCCTTGCGCCCGACCCGCGGCGGACACCCGGCCCCGGCGCCGCCCGAGCTCACGCTCCTCCGCGTCGAGGCGCTCCTCCTGCTCGGCGCGCACCACGAAGCGCGCGCGACGCTCGCCGCGGCACGCGCCGACATCTACAAGCGCGCGGCGGCCCTGCTCGACGACGAGCTGCGGCAGTCGTTCCTCGAACGACGCGCCGCGAACGCACGCCTGCTCGCGCTCTGCAACGAGTGGCTCGGGGGGGACGATCCGGGCGACGACCCGAACCGGCGCCTCATCATCCTCCCCACGCCGTGACGCACGCGGCCTCGGCCACGTCGCAGAACTCGCGCTGGATCTGCCCGAGCGTCGCGTCTTGCGCGAGCAGCTCCGGATCGAGCTCCTTGAAGAGCCGATCCACCACGGGCGCCGAAGCCTCCGCGGCTTCGAGCACGCGCGTCGTCACCTCGGCCTTCGGCTCCGTCGCGGCGACGAGCAGATCACGCGCCGGATCCACGAAGACCGGACCCACGTGCGCGATCGACTTCTCCAGCGTCGAGAGCACCTCGCCCACGTGCCGCTCCACGCCGGCCCGCCGCTCGCGCGCGAGCTGCCGGAGCGCCTCCTCGCGGCCCTGCGTCGCGGCCGTCTCGGCGCTCTGCACCATCGCGGTCACGTGCTGCCGCTCCACGCCGATCTGCTTCATCCGGGCGAGCACGCGCACGGCCTCGTCCTTCTGACGCCGCATCTCGGCCTTGAGCGCTTCCATCCGCTCGGCCACGCCGAGCTTCGCCTGCTGCAGCGATCCGAGCGCCTTGCGCGCGTCGTCCGCAGACACCGCCCGCGACGGCCGCGCCGCGCCGAGCTTCGTCCCGATCTCCCGGATCGTGAGCTCCAGCGTCGCGGACTTGCTCTGCGCCTCGACGATCTGCCGTTCGAGCAGCGCTTGCTTCTGCTGCTCCGTCTGCACCTCGACCGACACGCTCGAGTGATCGATCTGGAACTGCTGCAGCGTCGCGAGCCTCTGCCCGTACGTCGCCTGCTGCTGGGCCTTCTGCTCCTCCATCGCGGCGACCTTCGCACGCCACTCGTCCTTGCCGAACAGGACGGGCTCGTCCTTGCGCGTCTCGACGAGCTGCGCTTCGAGCGCCCCGAGCTCGGCGTGCCTGCGCCTGAGCTCGTCTTCGAGCAGCTTGATCGCCGCCTCGATCTGCCGCTGCCGCGACAGCACCGCGCCGGCGCTCTCCACGCGCGACGCCCGCTGCGCCGCGAGCCCTTCGAGCTCGACCCGCGTCACCTCCGCCTGCTCCGCGGCCACCGCGAGATCCAGGATCGCGTGCGCCGTCGTGATCTCCTGGCCGATCTCGGCGTCCTTCATCTGCGCCGCGGCCATCTCGCCTTCGAGCCTCGCCGCGGCCGTGGACACGGCGTCGCGCGCGCGGCCGAGCTGGATCTCTTCTTCGGCGAGGGACGCGACGCTCGCGCGCGCCTGCGTGAGCTCCGCCGATCCGGCCGGCGGCACGGTGACGAGCTCCGGCGGCAGCTCCTTCGTGATCGGCAGCGTGTCGGGCCACGACGCCGTGGGCTCGGCGTTCACGAACGCGTAGAGGTTCTGGATCGCCTTGCGCAGGAACGGCAGGCACGTCTGGTAGACGTGATCGAGCTTCGCCGCGTACTTGCGGTACTCCTCGGCCGCGGTCTCCGCGTTCGAGAGATCGGGGAACGGCACGGCGCGCACGGCGTCGATCGTCTGCTTCGCGCGCGTCACGACGGTCTCGGCGAGCGGACCAAACGCCGCCATCTTCTCGGCTCGCTCGGCCGCGGCGCGCGCCTCCTCCTCGGCGCGCAAGCGCGCGGCCGCAGAGCGCGCCGCGTTCGGCAGCTCCCGCAGATCGGAGAGCCTGCGCCGGTGCCCGAGGATCTCGTTCCGCGCAGACGCGACGAGCCGCTGCACGAGCGCGAGGTTCTGGTTGTCCTCGCCCTGGAAGCCGAACCGCCCGGCGACCTCGTAGATGTCGTTCAGATCCGAGAGGTCTTTCTCGTCGATCGGCCGCCACAGCGACGCGATCGCTTCCTCGGACGGCGCGGGATCTTCCAGCGCGGCGAGCAGCGGCGCATAGGCGACGGGCGCGAGCGGATCGGCGAGCGGCGCGAGCGCGTCCTTCGCCGTGAGGTGCAGGCGCGTGAGGTGTTGCCAGGCCGCGCCGAGCTGGTTCACGACGGTCTGGTAAAAGCGCACGTAACTCGACAAACGCGCGAGATCGTAGGCCACGGCTCAGGCTCCTGCCGTCGCGGTACGCGCCGCGGCGGGCTTCTGCGGTTCGGACTTCGTCGCGGGCGGGCTCCCGCCGAAGAGCTCCTCGAGCGCCTCGATGTCGGCGCGCGCCCGATCCTTCTCCGCCTCGATCGCGGCGAACTTGTGCGGCCAGATCCGCGCGCACTCGCTGCGCACCCAGCGCCGGAGCGACTGCTCTCCCTCGCGATCGAGCCACGAGTCGTGCACCGTGCGCACCGCCTCCTCGTGGTACTTCTGCAGGCCCCGCGGGTGCTTCGCCAGCGCCTCGAGGAAGTCGCAGATCCGCTCCACGTCCACGCGCACCCGCGAGAGCATCTTCGACCAGTCGCGCACGTTCCCCGTCTGCGCCTGCGCCGCCGCCGCGCCGGGGTTCGTCTGCGGAGGCTTCGTGCTCCCGGCCGGCGCCGCCGCCGCTTGCGGGGCCGGCTGCCTCGGCACAGGCATCGCCGCGCCGACCGTGGGAAACCCGCCGATCGCGGGCGCTTGCGCAGGAGCCGCCGCGCCCGGCGTGGTCCCGTCGGGTTTCTCCTCTCCGAACCCGAGCTTCGCCTTCACCGAGCCGATGACGCCGCTCGCGGTCGCGGCCGCGCCGGTCGCGGTCGCTTGCGCCTTGTCGGCAATCCCCATCCCGAAGAACTGCTCGAGCCCGCGCATCTCGCGCTCGCGGATCTCACGATCGTACGGATCCGTCGCGTCGAGGATGTCCACGATCTGCCGCGCGAAGTACCGCGAGAGCACCTCGAACGCGACGTCGGCCTTGGCCATCTCCTGGTTCTGGTACCGAACCACGCTCTCCGACACGTGCCCCGACCGACCGAGCGCGTCGATCCGCTCGATGAGCGTCTTGCCCGGCGCGAGCAGCACCTCGAGCCGCCCGCCCTCGTAGCTCGCCTCGATGAACATCTCGTGCAGCATCCGCTCCACGCTCTCGCGCGCCGTGTTGCGGAAATCCTCACCGAGGCCCGCGATCCGCGACGCCACGCGCTCGCGCATCTGCTTGCGCATCTCGATCTCGACGGCCGTCTCGTTCATGAGCCCAGGGCTCGGCATCTGCCGCCGCTTCGCCTCCGCCTCCTCGGGCGTGAGCCGCGCGAGCAGATCACTCCGGATCTGATCGATGCGCACGTCGGCGCGCTCGGCGCGGGCCGATCGCTGCGTGTCGCTCATCTCGAAGTCCATGAAGGCCGACATGCGCTTGCGGATCTCGGGCAAGAGCCCCGTCGGATCCTCGCCCGACTGGATGTGCTCGTAGTGCACATCGAAGACCTGCTCGGCGCGCCGATCGAACTCCCGATCGCTGAGCCCGTCCTTCACGGTCACGAGCACGCCGCGCAAGAGCGCCTCGACCTCGCCGAACTCGGCGTTGATCGCCTGCGTGACCTTGCGATCGAGCGCCTCGACGTCGGTCGAGAGGTAACGCTCCACCGCGTCCTTCAGCTTGTCGAGCCCGTTCACGGGCGTCGTCGTGCCGAAGAAGTCCATGAGCTGGCGCGCCACCGGGTGCTGCGTGTCCACGCCCTGGTGCACCCACACCTTCGAGTACGGGAAGATCCGATCGACGCCCTGCTCACGGAAGTTCCGCGCCGCCAGAGACCAGTGCCAGTTGCCGTTCTCGTCGGCGTGATCGAAGAGGTCCACCTTCGTCAGCACCACGAAAATCCGGTCCTTCAGCGAGATGCTCCGATCGGCCGTCTGCGCCATGCGGAGCAGCTCGACCTCGTTCCGCACGAGCGAAGGCCGCGTGATGTCCTTGACGAAGATCGTGACGTCGACCTCGTTCGCGAGCGCCTCCTCGGTGTCGCGCCGCGCCTTGTCCGAAGGCGCGTCAATGCCGGGCAGATCCATGAGCTCGACGCCGGGCATCGCGCCCTCGACGGGGATCATGACCGTGACGAGCTTCACGGCGCGCACGCCCGGATAGGGCCTGTTCCCGTTCTTCGTGTCCTTGAGCGCGATGTACGGCCGGATCTGCTCGGCGAGCGTGTCGAGGCTACTCGCCGTGATCTTCTCGGGCGCCCGACCGAGCCGCGCCTTGATCTCGGACAGGCTCGCGCTGATCTCGACGAGCTCGGCGAGCGCCGTCTGCTCGCGCCTGCCGGCGCGATCCGGATCGTCGACGTCGTAACCTTCGCGCGCCTTGAAGCTCGCCTTGAGGCGAAGGATCTCGGACTGGTTCAGGCCTTGCCAGCGCTCGACGCTGCCGGGCTCGAGCGCGTCGAAGTAGCTCTGGATGCGGGCCTTGAAGTCGGCCTCGTTGTAGTAGGTGACGGTCGCGGCGAACTGCCCGGCCTCGCCGGGCTCGATGACCGTGGTGCTCCAGGTGCAGCGCTCGGCCTCGCTCGGCAGGAGTTTTTCGCTCTTCAACCAGGCCGAGAGGAACGCGCTCTTGCCCTGCTTCTCCAGGCCGACGACGCCGATCTTCACGACGCCCTTGGCGAGCCGCTTCTCCCGATCGAGCGCGCGTCCGCGCAGATCCTCGAGCTTGCTGCGGATCTGACGGAGCTGGCGGGCGTTGTCGCTCTCGGGCTGGAAATAGCTCGCAAAGCGGTCGCAGAGCTGCCGGTAGCGCAGGACCTTGTCAGCGATCCGGCGTAGCTCACGAGCGTTTTCCTTGCGGCCTTCAGGGCTCCACATGGCCGACATGGCAAGCCATGCGGGGCGAGGGTGTCAACAGGGAAGCGGAAGCAAGCCGCCGCGCCGGGGCGCTGCCCCGGACCCCGCGGGGGCTATCCGCCCCTCGACCCGGACCAGGGCCAGCCCTGGACCTTTTGGGGAAGAACTGCGCGATGCGCAGTTCTTCCCACAGCCGGTGGGACCGCGTTGCCAGTTGAACCGTCAGCGCTGCTGTCTTGGCTGGCAGCGGACTCGGCCCGTTCGATGAACTGCGCGATGCACAGTTCATCGACGCCGTGTGCAAAGCCCCCCGACGCGCATCCACCGCCGCTGTCCATCGTGATCAGCGCTCCCTGACGCGCATCCACCGCCGCTGCCCATCGTGACCAGCGCCCCTTGATGCGCATCAACCCCCGCTGTCCATCGTGACCAGCGCCCCCTGATGCGCCTCAACCCCCGCTGTCCATCGTGACCAGCGCCCCTTGATGCGCATCCACCCCCGCTGTCCATCGTGATCAGCGGCACCTGACGCGCATCAACCCCCGCTGTCCACCGTGATCGGCGGCACCCGACGCCCATCAACACCCGTTGTCCCACATTTACGTCGGGCTCATGCTCGCTCGATCGGCCGAGGACGCTAAGTGATAACTTATCACTCAGGAGGTACGGCTGAATGCACGCGATCACACACAACCCGCTGACACTGCTCATCTTGCAGATGACGGTCGTCGTGGCCTTGTCACGCCTGCTCGGCGCGTTCCTCCGGCGGATCGGCCAGCCCATGGTCATCGCCGAGATCACCGCGGGCATCGTCCTCGGCCCCTCGCTGCTCGGGTGGATCGCGCCGGGCGTCATGGACACGGTCTTCCCGAAGACCTCGATGCCCGTGCTCGGCATGCTCAGCCAGGTCGGGCTCGTGCTCTTCATGTTCCTCATCGGGCTCGAGCTCGACCCGAAGCTCCTCAAGAACCGCGGCCACGCCTCGGTCGTCATCAGCCACACGAGCATCGTCGTCCCCTTCGCGCTCGGCGCCCTCGCCTCCTCGTGGCTGCGCAGCCGCCTCTCCGAGCCCGACGTCCCGTTCACCTCCTTCGCCCTCTTCATGGGCGTCGCGATGAGCATCACGGCCTTCCCGGTCCTCGCGCGCATCCTCACCGAGCGCCGCCTGCTCCGGACCAAGGTCGGCGCCCTCGCCATCACCTGCGCCGCCGTCGACGACGTGACGGCCTGGTGTCTGCTCGCGTTCGTCATCTCGACCGTGCGCGCGACCGGCATCGACAGCGCCATCCGCACGACCGTTCTCGCCGTCGGCTACATCGGCGTGATGTTCCTCGTCGTGCGGCCCTTCCTCGCACGGCTCGCGGCGCGCGTCGGCTCGGGGCAGCACATCAACCAGAACGTCGTCGCGATCTCGCTCCTCTTGCTGCTCGTCTCCAGCATGGTCACCGAGGTCATCGGGATCCACGCGCTCTTCGGCGCGTTCGTCCTCGGCGCCACGATCCCCAAGGACGGCGGCCTCGCCGAGGGGCTCGCCCACAAGCTCGAAGACGTCGTCGTCGTGTTGCTCCTGCCGCTCTTCTTCGCCTACAGCGGCCTGCGCACGCAGATCGGCCTGCTCTCGAGCCCGCACCACTGGGGCATCTGCGCGTTGCTCATCCTGATCGCCTGCGTCGGCAAGTTCGGCGGCAGCGCCCTCGCCGCGCGCTTCACCGGCCTCGGCTGGCGCGAGTCCTCCGCGATCGGGATCCTCATGAACACCCGCGGCCTCGTGGAGCTCGTCGCGCTCAACCTGGGCCTCGATCTCGGCGTCATCTCGCCGACGCTCTTCACGATGATGGTCCTGATGGCGCTCTTCACCACCTTCATCACGACGCCGCTCCTCCAGCGCATCTACCCGTTCGAGCGCTTCGCGAAGGAGGTCGCCGACGTGCCCGAGGCGACGCCGTTGCCCGTGAACCAGACGCCGGCCTTCACCGTGGTCATGTGCGTCGCCGACGATCGCACGGGCCCCGGCATGGTCACGCTCGGCCACGCGCTCGGCGGCCCCGCGGCGGCCGAGCGGCTCTACGCGCTGCACCTCATCGACCCCGACGATCGCGCCTCGTTCGTCCTGCGCCAGGAGCGCGGCGACACGTCGAGCGGCGGCGACGCGCTCGAGCCGCTGCTCACGCGCGCCGCGTCCCTCTCGCTTCCGGTCAAACCGCTGAGCTTCGTCTCCGGCGAGCCTTCCGTCGACATCTGCCGCGTCGCCGAGGCCAAGCACGCCGACCTCCTCCTGCTCGGCTGGCGCAAGCCGCTCATCGGAAAGGCCGCGCTCTCGGGCACGGTCTACGAGGTCATGAAGCGCGCGCCCGCCGACGTCGGCGTCCTCGTCGATCGAGGCCTCACGCGCATCCGCCGCGTCCTCGTGCCCTTCCTCGGCAGCGCGCACGATCGCGCGGCGCTGCGCCTCGCCCAGCGGGTCACGCACATCGCCGGGGCCGACGTCACGGTGCTGCACGTGGTCGCGAAGGGGCGCGACGGCGGCAAGCCGCTCGGCGCGAAGGAGCGCATGGAAGAGGTCTTCCGTGAGCCGGGTGCGTCGGGCCAGGTGACGTTCGAGGTCGTCGAGCACGACGTGCCCTCCGAGGCCGCGCTCGCCGAGGCCGCGCGTGGGTATGACCTCGTCATCGTGGGCGCGGGGGCCGAGTGGGGCCTCTCGGAGCGCCTGTTCGGCCTGCAAGCGGAGCGCATGATCCACGCCTGTCCCATCTCGCTGCTCGTGGTCCACCAGCACGGCGTCCGCGCCACGTCCCCGCGGGCCTCGCTCGCGTCGGTCGTCCCGGCGACGGGGCAATGAGCTTCGCCGAGAGCGATCACCGTAGAGGGGAAGCGACATGCACCTCGGAGCGACGATTCGCTTGTTACGCCTCGACGCGGGTTTATCCCTGCGGGACCTCGCGCAACGCATTGGCGTCTCCAGCGCCTACCTGAGCCGCGTGGAGCATGGCCACGACGCCGTCCCGACCCCGGATCGGCTGGAGGCCATCGCGCGCGAAATCGGCGTGCCTCCGCGATTGCTCGTGGGCGCCGCGCACAAGGTCGGCAGCGCGATCGAGGGATATGCCGAGGAGGTCCCGAGCGCCGGGATGCTCTTCCTCGACATCGCGCGCCGGAGGCTCGGCCCCGCGGACATCGCGCGCATCCGCGCCTTCGTGGAGCGCGAGTTCCCGGCGGCCGAGCGCCGCGAGGAGCGCCCGTCGCTCGCGCGCCTGCTCGCGCCGGAGCGCGTGATCCTGCAGCTCACGTGTCCTGGATTGGAGGACGCGATCGAAATCGCGGCGAGCCGGTTTCCACGATTGCGCGGGATGCCGAGCGTGCGGCAGGTCGTCGCGGAGATCCTGGCGCGGGAGCGGACGGCGTCGACGGCGCTCGGCGGCGGGGTGATGCTCCCGCATGGCGTATTTCCGGCGGAGGGTTCGTCGGCGGCGCTCGTGACGCTGGCGCGTCCGCTCGTCTTGCCCGAGGCGCCCGATGACCTGCCGATCCGGGTGCTTTTGGTCTTGCTGCTCAACGCGCCGGGCGGCGCGGCGCTCTCGCTGCTCGCGCACGCGGCGCGGCTGTCGAGTGATGGCCTCGCGGAGAGGCTCGCCGCGGCGACGAGCCCCGCGGAGGCGATTCAGCGGGTGTTCGAGAGCGAGGAGGCAGGCTGACGTCATTCTCGCCTGGTCGGCCCCTCACGAACTTGATACGCAAGAATCATGGCGCTGACACCCGAACCCGCGCTCCTTCCGGGGTCCCCTCGACGCGCTCGGCTTCCCCAGGAGGACCCGCGCGCCCCTTCCGCAACGTTCGCCCACCTAGGGCTCCGCGAGCGCGACCAAAAGATCCTCGCGCTGGCGCGTCGCTCGCTCGAAGGCGCGACCGTCGATTTCGACGAAGCCCTGCGCGCCCTCCGCGCGTCGGTCGAGGAGCTGATCCCCGGGGGGCGCGTGTATCTGCTCGGCGGCACGGCGATGGGACCGATCGTGGGGTCCGCGATTTCGGGCGTCGGCATCGTCCCCGCGGAGACGGGCGTCCTCGTGGTCCGCGTGGCCCCGCAGGGCGGGTTCACGACGCTCGGGAGGCTTTCGCCGTGAAAGCGACGTTTCTTCATTTCGACGTCCAGCAATGCGCTACTGGTCCGGCCACCGGCGCGATCCGGCGCATCGTCGAAGCGTGGGAAGCCATCGATTGGTTCGAGCCGCTGCGACGCGATTCGGATCTCGAGCGCGCCGAGGCGCTCTTGCGTGAACACCACAGGCTGGCGCAGTCGTGCGAGGGGAGCTCTCTCGGAACGCCGTGCGAGGTGCGGCCGTCGATCGGTGACGGGTCCGCGTTCTCCGCGTTGTGCGAACGTGTGCGAACGCCCGGGAACGGCTGGGACTGGAAGTACGGATCGCTCAAGACCCTCGCGCACCGGCACAAGCAGGCGAGGGGCTGGGATCGCAACGAGCATGCGGTGCTGGTCCCCTGGGGCGGCGGCGAGCCTTCGCCCCTCACCGGCCATGTCTACCTGAAGTTCGAGGGGCATCCCAATCTGGTTGTCTCGAGCCTCTACTCGAAGCTGGACCCGCGCGAGGCGCTGCCCCCCGATCTCGCCACGGCGGCGGAGTGGTATTTTTCCTATGCGCAATCGGACTTCGTGGAATGCGTCGAATGGCAGCTCGCCCAGAAGGACAGCCGCCTCGAAGGCAATCCATTCTTCCCCCTCGTGCAATGTTATGGCGCCGGCGGCTACCCGTTCAGCCTGAGCCCCACCCAGTACGTGCTCCACGCATTCGCCCGCGACGCCTGAGGAAGCTCGCGAGAGCCCCGCAGGGCGAGGAGCCCGCGGATTGCGCAAATTGCGCAAGGCAGCGCGGCACACATCGGCGCAAGGGGGTGCACGCGCATCCCGGCAAAACGCGTCGTTCTCCCCTGGTACACCCATTGCAACAGGGTTCGCGCATGACGAATCCTCGATACCTTCCTCGAGGCGCGCGCCTCCCTCTCCTCACGCTGCTCCTCGGCCTCGCGGCTGTCCCCGCCTGCTCGACCGACGTCGTCGAACAGATCTCGGGCAGCGCGACCAGCGGCGCCGGCGCTGCCGGCGGCACCGGCGGCACCGGCGGGAGTGACGGCACCGGCGGCAGCGTCGACACCGGCGGCATGGGCGGCACCGGCGGCACCGGCGGGAGCGTCGGTACCGGTGGCAGCGGTCCCGTCGCGTGTATGAAGCGAGAGGATTGCGCCGAGACGGAGTATTGCGATTTCGCCGATAACCGGTGCGGCGAGGGCGAGGCTCACGGCGTGTGCGAACTGCGTCCGATCGAATGCAGTTTCGGAGGGGGCCGCGTCTGCGGATGCAACGGCAAGGTCCAGCTCTTCGACTGCCCGCAGATGCAGGATGCCGTCGACATCAGCGTCAACGGCAACTGCGAGACGCCCTCGGACTCGTTCGCCTGCGGATACACGTACTGCCTCAACGGCGTCTCCTACTGCTACGAGCACGCGGGCCTCGACCCCGTATATTTCAGCTGCGACTATTTCCCCGAGCCGTGCAATAGCGCCGACCCGTGCTCGTGCCTCCAGCTGGGATTCTTCTGCCAGGGGGTCACCTGCACCACGGACGCCGAGGGACATACCTTCGTGCGCTGCCCGCCGTGAAGCCCGTCCCCCCCACCGACCTCACGACGCCGCGTCGGGCCCCGCCGCCCGCGCCGCCTCCGGCGCGTCCTTCCGCCGCTTCTTGCGAAACCGCATGTTGAGCAGCTCCACGCCGAGGGCAAACGCCATCGCGAAGTAGATGTAGCCCTTCGGGATCTTCTGCCCCATCCCCTCGGCCACGAGCATCACGCCGATCAGCAAGAGGAACGCGAGCGCCAAGAGCTTGACCGACGGGTGCGCGAGGACGAACCCGGAGATCCCCTTCGCGAACAGCAGCATCACGCCCACGGAGACCATCACCGCGGTCACCATGACCCACATCTGCTCGGGCGGGATCATGCCCACCGCCGTGATCACCGAGTCGAGCGAGAACACCACATCGAGCGCCAAGATCTGCGCGATCACGAGCCCCACGCTCGTCGCCTTGGACCCGCCCCCGTGCTCCTCTTCCTCGTCGTTCTCGACCTTCGCGTAGATCTCGTTCGTCGACTTGCCCATCAGGAACAGGCCTCCGACGAGCAGGATCAGGCTCTTGCCCGAGATGGCCGCGCCGACGAGGGGCAGCGTGAAGAGCGGCCGCGTGAGGCCCATCAGGAAGCTGATCGTGAAGAGCAGGCCAATCCGCATCACGAGCGCGAGGAGAAGCCCCATCCGCCCGACGCGGTCCCTCTTGTCCGCCGGCAGCTTCGCCGTGAGGATCGAGATGAACACGACGTTGTCGATCCCGAGCACGATCTCCATCGCACAAAGCGAGATCAGCGCGACCCACGTCTCCGGATCCTGGATCCCAGAAAGCATCCTCTCACACAACCCTTTCGCGGCTCATGCCCGGCGTGACGAACTCGTTGCGGTACCAACCATCGCACACACCAGTCCTTCCCTCTAGGGCCTGCGTCCTCGACTGAAAAGCTCCCGCTCCCACGTTTGCTTCGACACGCCCGAGCGTCGAGGGCGGATGCGACCGCCGAGCGAGCTCACGTCCTGTATTCCGCAGCAGCAAGCCTCGTGGCGCACCTGCGCCGGCCGTGAGAAAACAAGGGCATGGAGGTATCGACCCCTCGGGCGACGGCGGCCGCGGACGCGCCTTCCCGGACCCACGTCGGCGCGCTCGGCGTCGTGACCACGATCTTCTTCATGTGGGGCTTTTTGACCTGCATGAACGACATCCTGATCCCGCACCTGAAGAACGTGTTCCACCTCGGATATGCCGAGGGCGCTCTCGTGCAATTCTCATTTTTCTCGGCGTATTTCCTGATGTCGCTGCCGGCCGGCAAGCTCGTCGCGCGAATCGGCTACAAACGAGGCCTCCCGTTCGGCCTCGCGACCGCCGGCGTCGGCGCGCTCCTGTTTTATCCGGCCGCCAGCCTGCCCTCGTATCCCTTCTTCCTGGCCGCGCTCTTCGTGCTCGCGACGGGAATCACGATCCTCCAGGTCACCGCGAACCCCTACGTCGCCGTGCTCGGCCCGCCGGCCACCGCGTCGAGCCGCCTGAACCTCACGCAGGCCTTCAACTCGCTCGGCACCACCGTGGCGCCCTATTTCGGCGGGCATTTCATTCTCGGCGCCGTGAAACACGCGGAAAGCCCGCTCGCCGAAGCGCACGCCGTCCGCCTGCCCTACCTCGGCCTCGCCGTCATGCTCTTCGTCCTCGCCGGCGCACTCGCGATCCTCAAGCTCCCGACGATCGCATCCGTCGAAGGCGAAGAGGCAAAACGAGGCTCGTTCCGGGGCGCCCTCCGGTATCCGCACCTGCGACGCGCCGCGCTCGGCATTTTTCTCTACGTCGGCGCCGAGGTCTCGATCGGCAGCTTCCTCGTCAATTTCTTCGGGCTGCCCTCGATCGCAGCGATGACCGAAGCACAGGCGGCCAAATACGTGTCCGTGTACTGGGGCGGAGCGATGGTGGGCCGCTTCATCGGCTCGGCAGTCCTGCGCAAGCACGATCCAGGGCGGGTGCTCGGGGCAAGCGCAATCGTCGCAGCGCTGCTCGTGACGGCGACCCTGCTCGTCGACGGCCCCTTGGCGATGGGGGCCATCCTCGCCGTCGGTCTCTTCAATTCCATCATGTTCCCGACCATCTTCACGCTGGGAATCGAAGGCCTCGGCAAGCTCACGAGCCAGGGGTCGAGCATCCTCGTCATGTCGATCGTCGGCGGCGCAATCCTCCCCGTGATCTTCGGCTGGCTCGCCGACAGGATCGGCGTCCACCACGCCTTTTTCCTGCCCGCGCTCTGCTACCTCTACATCGTCCACTTCGGCTTTCGCGGCTCACGCCACGCGGCCGCTGTCGCCTGAGAGCCTCGCTCACGGGCCGATCGTGCGGGGCCGCCGCCGGCGCCTCCCGTCGTGTCGAGATTTCCCCTACCCGAATCCGTCCCGGGGCACATCCTTGGCGCATGCAGCGTATGCGTTCCGTTCTTGGATGGGTCTCTGGGGGGCTTTTGGGTCTGCTCGTCGTCGCCGGCTGCGGCGGAGCTGAAAACCGGCCTCCGGACAGCTCGTCGTCCGGCTCCGGCGGCATGGCCGGCGCAGGCGGCTCCGGCGGAATGGCCGGTGAAGGCGGCGCAGGCGGCTCGGGCGGCGCGCCGTCCGAACCTCCGGTCCGGGTGCAAATCCTCGGCTTCAACGATTTCCACGGCGCCCTCGAATCCCCGCCGGGCAGCGCCGGTCAGATCACGCTCCCCGACGACACCACCGTCGACGCCGGCGGCGCGGCCTATTTCGCGCAGCACATCGCATCCCTGCGCGCCGAGAACCCGAACACCGTCGTCGCCTCCGCCGGAGACCTCATCGGCGGCAGCCCGCTCCTCTCCGCGCTGTTCCACGACGAACCCACGATCGACGCAATGAACATGATCGGGCTCGACGTCAACGCCGTCGGCAACCACGAGCTCGACGAGGGCAAAACCGAGCTCTTGCGGATGCAAAACGGCGGCTGCCACCCCAAGGACGGCTGCCAGGGCAGCGACAACTTCCCCGGCGCGAGCTTCGCGTTCCTCGCGGCGAACATTCTCGACGAGACGACGGGAAAACCCCTCTTTCCCCCGTACACCATTCGCACGTTCGAGAGCACCAAGGTCGCGTTCGTGGGCATGACGCTGAAAGCGACCCCGACGATCGTCGATCCCAGCGGGATCCAGGATCTCTCCTTCCTCGACGAGGTCGAGACCGTCAATGCGCTCGTCCCCGAGCTCCAGGCGCAGGGGGTCGAGACGATCGTGGTGCTCCTCCACGAGGGCGGCGCCACCACGGGCCATTTCGACGAATGCGCGGGCATCTCGGGGCCGGTCGTCCAGATCGCGACGAACATGTCCGACGCCGTCGACGTCATCCTCAGCGGACACACGCACGAGGCCTACAACTGCACGATCGCGGGCAAGCTCGTCACGAGCGCCGCCTCGAATGGCCGCCTGATCACGGACATCGACCTGGAGATCAGCCACCTCACCGGGGACGTGATCAAAAAAGAGGCGAAGAACGTGGTCGTCACCCGCGACGCGGCCGATATGCAGGTCGAGACGTACGTGAATGGATATGCCGCCGAGGTGGCACCGCTCGCGAACAAGCAGGTCGGCACCATCACGGAGACGCTGAATCGAGGCCAGCCGCCGCTCGGCGCGAGCGTGTTCACGCTCGGCGTGGTGATCGCCGATTCGATGCTCGCCGCGACGAAGGATCCAGCCCAGGGAGGCGCGCAGATCGCGCTCATGAACGCGGGCGGCGTGCGGGCAAACCTGCCCTACGCGGCGGCCGCCGGCGAGGTGATGGACGGGATCGTCACGTACAAGGAGCTCTTCTCGGTCCTCCCGTTCGGCAATTCGATCGTGGTCATGAGCTTGACCGGCGCGCAGATCGAGGCCTTGCTGGAGCAGCAATTCGGGACCGATCGAAATGGCGCCCGCTTCGTCTACCTCCTGCAGCCGTCGAGCAATCTCCGTTATGCGTACAGCGCGAGCGCGGCGGTCGGGGCGAAGGTCGATGCCGCGTCCATCCTGATCGACGGCGCGCCGATCGATCTGGGCACGACGTACCGGGTCGCGGTGAACAGCTACAACGCAGCCGGCGGGGACGGTTTTTCCGTGCTGGCGCTGGGCACGGATCGCCTCGGCGGCGCGATCGATCTCGACGCGCTCCAGGCTTATTTCACGGCGAAATCGCCGATCTCGCCCCCGACCGTGGATCTCGTGCAAGTCCTGCCCTGACGCGCCCGCCGAGCGTCTCGACGCGCGAATCCTGCATGTCCGTTGTGTCGGCGCTTCGAATTTCGTAGACCTCTCTCCTCAACCGTGGGCCTTCTTTCTCTTGAAGGAGACTGATCATGCTCCGAACTCGCGCGTGGACCCTTGCCGTACTCGCTTCCCTGCCCTTCTTCGCGTTCTTGCCCGAGGGCGACGCCGCGCCCAAGGGGCCGGCGGTGTCGTCGGCCATGTGGCAGCCCATTTCGCCCATGTCCACGCCGCGACGCGGACACGAGGCGCACTTCGCCCCCGGCGTGGGGCTCGTCATCGCCGGGGGGTACGCGCAGGTCGGCATCGAGGACACGGCCAACCAGACCGCCGAGCGCCTCGATCTCGCGACCGGCACGTGGTCGGCCCTGAGCGCGCCGCCGTTCGGGTTCGACGGCGCAGCGAGCGGCGCGCTGCCCGATGGCCGCATCTTCATCCTCAACGCGTTCGGCGGCCTCACCTACGATCCGACGACGGATACCTGGACGGACGAGCCCGCGCTCATGGAGAACTACGAATACAACGGCGTACTCGGCGTGCTCCCGGACGGACACGTCATCGTCGCGGGCTCGCAGGACGGCGAGGACGTCACGAACAAGTCGGTCCGCTACGACCCCGTCACGCAGACCGTGGTGAGCAGCCCGAAGCTGAAGCAATTTCGATCCTCGCACACGGGGACGATGCTGCCGGACAGCCGGTTCCTCGTGACGGGCGGCTGGACGTGGGGCTCGAATGACGATGGGGGCGAGATCCACGTGACCCTCACGGTCGCGGAGACGTTCGATCCGGCGACGAACACGTGGACGCTCGTCGCGCCAATGGCGACGGGCCGAAAGGGGCACGCGGCGGCGCCATTGCCCTCGGGCAAGGTGCTGGTCGCGGGCGGCGTGGAGGAGAATACGGGGTATCTCACCTCGGCGGAGCTCTACGATCCGCTGACGGATACGTGGACCACGGTCGGCTCGATGAGCGTGCCGCGATGGCACCACGAGATGACGGCGCTGCCGAGCGGACGCGTGATGGTGTCGGGCGGGAGGACCTCCGGCGGCGAGACGGCGAGCGTGGAGGTCTACGATCCGGACCTGGATACATGGATCTCGCTGCCGGACATGGCGTCGCCGCGGTCGGGCCATACGGCGACGTACGTGCCCGGGCACGGCGTGGTCATCGCGGGCGGCACGCCGGGCAATGGCAGCCTGAGCAGCGTGGAGCTCTATCCGCTGGGAAATGCCGCGACGGGGACGGCGTGCGTGATCGGCGACGAATGCACGAGCGGGGTTTGCGAGAGCGGACAATGCGTCGAGCCGGGGAGCGGCTCGGGCGGCGCGGGCGGTGAAGGTGGCGCGGGCGGTGATGGCGGCGCCGGCGGCGCGGGTGGCGAAGGCGGTGATGGCGGCGCCGGCGGCGCGGGTGGCGCGGGTGGCGAAGGCGGTGATGGCGGCGCCGGCGGCGCTGGCGGCGCGGGCGGCTCGGGTGGGCAGGGTGGCTCGGGTGGGCAGGGTGGCTCGTCGAATGGCGCTGGAGCCGGCGGTGGCGGCACGGGCGGCGGCGACGGGTGCAATGTCGGCGGCGTGGGCTCGAAGGGGCCGGGGTCGGCCGGACTCTTTGCGGCGCTCGCGCTTGGGTTCCTCGCGATGCAAAGGCGCCGCTAGAACGATTCTCGACACCGGAGAAGCCGCGCATCGCGCGGTTTCTCCGCGCTCGGTCCAGGCCGTACCTGGTCTGGGGTGGAGGGGGCGGACAGCCCCCTCCTGGGGTGCGGGGCAACGCCCGGCGCATCCCGCTCCTTCACCCCGTCGCCACACGCACGCGCGGAAACACGAGCATCCCCTCGGTCCCCGCCCGGCGCAGCCCCGGCAGCATGCACTCCACCACGTTGCCCTCCTCCGCCGGATCACTCGTCGTCGCCGCCTTCTCCATCGACGACGCCGAGAACCGCGTCCCCGGCGTGGGCGCGACGAGCTCGCAGCCGGCCGCGGACGCGAGCGCCGCGAGCGGCACGCGCTCGCGATCCAGCAAGGGCGCGTGCGCAATCGCGCGGCCTCGCTCCTTGAACGCGCCCACCAGGACGACCTCGAGCCCCTTCGCCTTGAGCGCCGCGTAAAGCGCCGGGCTCACGTCCAGCTCGCGGCCTGCCGCCGCGCGCAGCGCGCCCTCCAGCATCGTCCCGCTCACGTCGGCGCACGCCGCCACGAACCGCTTCTCCGCGGAGAACTGCTCCTCGAGCGCCGAAGCGACGGCCGCCCCCGCGCGCACCTCGGCTTCGAGCGCCTCGATCCGCCCGCGCGACGCATCGAACTGCGCCGCCATCCCGTCCCGCTCCGCGCGCAGCGCCGCGAGCTCCCGCGCGAGCGTGTCCCGCTCCGATCGCAGCGCCGAGAGCTCCCGCGCCATCCCGTCTCGCTCCGCGCGCAGCGTGGCGAGCTCGCGCGCGGCCGCCTCCGTGCCCCGCGCGCCCTCGCGCTCGGCCGCCTCCACGCGCGACGACACGAGCGCCTCGTAGCGCATCACGATCGCCTCGATCTCAGCGCGCAGCGCCGCGGAAAACGTCTCTTTCATGGCGATCTCACCGCATGTACTTCGCGAGGTTCAAGGTCGTCACGAGCGGGTCCTGCCCGTCGCGCTGCAAGGCCAGCGTGAGCTCGTCCGGGCCCGAGACGCACACGAAGAGCCGGCCCACGATCCCCGCGGCGAGGCCCGTCGGGATCATCGACACGCGCGGATCGTTCGACGTCATCTTCCCGGCCACGTACTCCTGCGCCACGCGCAGCGGCGTCTTCGTGTCCCACTTGCCGAAGTCCACGTAATGCGGCCCGAACGTGGCCGGATCCGAGACGGGCGTGCCCATCTGCACGAGCGCCACGAACTTCGGCGGGAAGCCGCGCAGATCGCCCACGAAGTAGGAAAACCCCTGCGCCCGCCGCACGAGGTGCACCTCGCGGTTCGCGATCTTCAGCGCGCCGAGCGCCACGGCCGTCTTCGGCGTCACGCCCACGATCGTCACGCCACGCTCGGTGCGCTGCGGCGTCTCGTAGAGCACGACCTGCTGGAACGGATCGCTGCTGCCCGGCCGCCACACCTTGAGGCCCGGGATCCCGAGCTCGTCCGCGAGCGCCTGCTCCACGAACGCGCTGCGCGAGGAGTTGCCCGCGAGCAGGATCGTCACGCCCTGCTCGCGCCAATCCCCTTCGGTTCCCCAGGGCGCGATCGCGAGCATGCTCTTCATGAGCTTCACGCCGTCGCGGATGCGCGTCTGCAGGTGGTCCTTCAATTTCGCGTGCAGCGCGGGCACGTCCGTCGCCAGCGACTCGAGCCGCACCTCGCTCCCGTCGAGGCGCGCGGCCGAGAGATCCGCGGCGCGGCGCGGCTCGTTCTCGGGGGCGAACTTCACGGCTTCGAGGCCGAGCTCGCGCTCGAAGCGGAAGCGGTTCTGCCGCCCGGCGAGGCTGCGCTTGTAGAGGTGCGGCTTGTTCGCGAGGTTGTTCGGAGGCACCGTCTGCGGCCGCATCATCGGCACCTCCTTGTCCTCCATCTCGGGCAGGTGCTTGTCGTGCTGATGCGTGAGCCACACGAGCTCGTGCGTGAGGTAGTCGCCGCCGAGGTGATCGTCGCCGCTCACCTGGAGCGTCTCGATCACCGTGCGGCTGCCGAGCTCCTCGGCCTCCTGCTCGGTCGCGGGCCGGAAGCGGCCGCAGGCGATGTCGAGCGTGCCGCCGCCGAAATCGAAGACCGCGAAGCGCATCTCGCCGAACTTCGAGATCACCGGCTCGAGCTCGGGATACGTCGCGAGCTCGGGACAAACCTCTGCGGCGAACGCCTCCGGCTCGCTCGCGCTCATCTCCACGACGATCTCCTCGGCGGGGATCCCCTCCGGGATGCCGAGCAAGATCCCGCGGCGGATCTCCTCTTCGAGGAGCTTGCGCGCGCGCTCGTCGAACTTCGCGGGGTGCGTGAGCCAGTAACGCAGGTACACGTCCTGCCCCGGCCGGTTGATCGCGCGCGAGAGCAGGTAGGCGTACGCGCGCACGAGGATGCGGACGCGGCCCTCGTCGAGCAGGAAGTCTCGGCGACGCTCGCGGTCGCGGAGCTGCGGCGACTGATCGAGGCTGAGCACGCGCTCGGGCAAACTCTTGAGCTCGCCCACGACCGCGCTCGGGGAATCCGTCATCGCCTCGCGCGCCGCGTGGCTGCCTCGCACGATGCGCAGGAGGTTCGGGAAGCGCGCGTCACCCGCCGCGGCGCGCTCGACCTCGGCCCAGAGGCGCTCGTGATCCTCGACGAGCAGGTACGTCGGGTTCTCCGCCGACTTCGCGGCCGGCGCGCTGCCGCTGCCGAGGCGGAGCAGCGCGCGGTAGCCCTTCTGGTAGAGCGCCGCGACGGTCGACGTCGTGCCGAAATCGATGCCCACGGCCGAGAGCCGCTGGAACGATTTCAGGAGCGGACGCGGATCCCGGAGGCGCACCGGCAGCGCCGCGTGCCACGTGCACACGCCCGTGTGCTCGCCGTACGTGAGCGCGTGCTCGACCGTGAGATCGAGCGGCACGTCCTTGCCTTCCTCGGGGATCGGCAAGAGGTCCGGGTGCGAAGAATCCAGGACGAGCTCGGTGTACGTGCGCCGCCCGCCCGCGCGCCGCGTCGCGTCCTCGACGACCACGGCGGGCGCGTCGTCGTCGCGCTGGAAGCGGTGAAAGACCTGCGAGGGCTTCGCGTCGATGACGAACGGCTCGCCTTCGAGCTTCGCCCAGTCCGCGAAGAGCCGCAGGCGCCACTTGCCCGTGCCGATCCAGAGCCCCTCCTCGGGGTTTTGCAGATCGAACAGCCGCCGCTCGGGCGCGTCGACGAGGACCGAGTCCGTCGATTCGAGCAGATCCAGCGCCGAGAGCAGCGGCCCGTAGCCCGGGATGCCCACGATGATCGCCCGCGCGAGCATCACCTTCCGCCCGCCCGCGAGCGAGCTCTGCGGCGAGACGATCAGCCGCAGCGCGCAGCGTTTTCCCGCGTGCGGCGCGAGCAGCGCGAGCGGCACGACGAGCTCGACGGAGAACGACGAAAGCGTCCCGGGACTGGCTTCCGCGGGCGCGGACGTGATCGCCGCCGCGACGGTCGTGCCGACCTTCGCGCCCTCGATCTCCAGCGCCGCGAAGAACGCGCTGTCCGTGAGGCCCGAGGCGCGGACGCGGAGCTCGGCGCTCTGCACCCAGCCTTCGAAGAGCGGCAGCGCCTGATCCCACGCCGCCGTCACCGGGCGCGGCGGGCGGATTTCCATGCGCACGCCGTTCGGCAGCGAACGCTGGACCACGGTGGAAATGACGTCGATGCGGACGCGGGGCGAGGGGGTCGCGCGCTCGGGCGCGGGGGTCTGCGTGGCGGTGTCGTTCATGGTCGGCCCGGAAAGCCGCGCGATGCTACCACCACCTCCCCGCGCCGCGATACGCCGCGATACGCCTACCTTCGCGGCGCAGGCGGCGCCGATTGCACGGCCCTTCCCCGCGGAGCCGGCGGCGCCGAGGGCAGGCGCACGCGCCCCGGCGACGGGCTATCCACGACGTCGGGCGCGCGCGGCAGGCTCCGGTAGGTCTCGCCGCGCGGGGCCGGCGGCGCGACTTGCACGGGCGGCGCGACGCGCGTCGGCCGCTCGATGTACGCGGGCGGCGCGACCTGCACCGGCGGCGCGACCTCGGCGGGCCTTCGCAAAGCCGGAGGCGCCACCTGCACGTCGGGCGGAGGCGCCCGGTAGGTCGGCTCGCGATACGCGGGATAACTACGGTAGCCCGGATACGCTGGATATTGCACGGCCGGCGGCGCGACCTGGACCGGCAGGGATCTCCGGTACTGGTAGAGATCCCACGGCTCGTCCTCGAAGACCACCCAGCTGCCGCCATAGGGATAATACCAGGACGAACCGACCAGATAGGCGTAGTTCCCGTTCCAGTAGTAACTCGGGTAATTGTAAATGTCGTACGGGACGCCGCCCGCGTCGACGACCGTGTATCCGTAGACCGAGCCGTATCCGAGCGGCACCGTGGCCCCGAACGTCGCCGCGCCGCAGCCCGCGACCCCGAGGGCCATGCAGAGCCCCGCGAGGCGCGCGCAAAGACCCATTCGACCGCTCCCGCCCGGCGTCGCCCACCTGGTTCCGATTTGCACAGCCAAACCTCGCTCCGTCCTGGCTGGGCAAGCGGGATGCCAGCCATTACCGTTCCGTGGGACGGACCCCCGCGACGAGCATCCGCCGCTTCTCGTCGAGCCATGCCCGCGCGGCCGCCTCGTCGGGCGAATGCCGGACCCAGCGGTTCCGGCTCCCGCGCAGCCAGCTCGCCCGGTCCATCATCTGCGAGAGTACGCGCACCGTGAAGCTCCCGCCATGGATCGCCATCGCGCGCGGCGGCAGCCTGTGCCCGTTCGAAGTGAGGGCGTGCCGCGCCGCCGGCGTGATCCCGCCGAGGGACGTGAGATCCAGGAGCAGGAGCACGAACGGAAGGGCCTCGGCCTGCGCGATGAGGTGCTCCATCATCGCGTTCGCCGTCGCCCCGTCGAAGTCTCCGTGCGGCTTCAGCACGAACGTGTCGGGCCCCTCGAAGATCATCTCGCTGAGGCCAAACGTTGCCCGGGTCTCCATGCTGCTCGACGCGAGAATACAGGATTTGACCCTCACGCGCCCCCGGGTTAGCCATGGTCCCATGCGACTTCGTGCACCTCTCCTCCTTGCATTCACCTGCGCGGCGCTTGCACCCGCGTCTGCCTCCGCGCAACAGCTCCGCTTCACCGCGACGGTGCCCGGCGGAATCGCCGGCACGGGCAACGCGCTCGGCTTGAGCAAGGCGACGGGCGTGAACGGCCCTGGAGATCGCGACTCCATCGGCACGTTTACCTCCCTCGGCAATACCGTCGACGAGCCCCCCGCGGACCCGCAGACCCCCTGGCCGATGGGCACCACGGCGGACTGGAAGATGAATGGATCGAGCGCGGTGCTCACGCTCCCCGAGGCCGAGGTGCTCTACGCGGAGCTGCTCTGGGGCGGCAGCTACGACTATGGCGGGGAGACCGTCACGTCGATGCTCGACACCGCCGTCACGCTCGCGGCGAACGGCGCGACGATGATGGTCACGCCCGACCCCACGACGGCGCTCACGATGAACGAGACGGCCGCCTCGGGCTTCGCGGTCCGTTATTACATGCGCTCGGCGGACGTGACGGATTTCGTCAAGCAGGCCGGCAAGGGCACGTACGAGGTCTCCGGGGTCCCGGCCACGCAGGCGAGCTCGATCAACAACCTGAACGCCGCGGGCTGGACGCTCGTCGTTGCCTACCGCGACGAGGGCGTCCCCATGCGCAACCTCAGCGTCTTCGTCGGCGGCTCGTTCGTCGACGAAAACACGACCCAGGATTACACGGTGAGCGGCTTTTGCGCGCCGCCGGCGGGCCTCGTCGAGGGCGCGGTCATCGTGAGCGCGATCGAGGGCGACGCGAACTTCGTGGGCGATCAGCTCCGCATCGCCCCCACGGCGGCCGGGCCCTTCGTGAATCTCGCGGGCCCGAACAACCCGTCGGACAATTTCTTTTGTTCGCAAATCAACGACGCGGACGGCAACCTCGACACCCAGGGCACGTTCGGGGACCGGAACCAGGACGCGATCGGCGGCAAAAACGTCGTCGGCGGCCGCCAGGGCTGGGACGTGACCACGGTGCCCCTGAGCTCGCAGGATGGGCAGCTCCAGAACGGCCAGAGCTCGGCCGTCATCCGCACGCTCACCACGGGCGACTCGTATGCGCCGATCCTCGCGGCGTTCTCCATCGACGTGAATGCGCCGGACTTCAAGGGCGTGGCGAGCAGCGTGATCGACGCGCCGCCCACGGTCTCGCTCGGCGACACCTTCACGGTCACGGCGATCCTCGCGAACAACGGCGACGTCGCGGCCGAGCAGATCGATTTTTCGCTCCCGCTGGACGCGGGCCTCAGCCTGGTGTCGTTCGCGGTCGACGGCACCCCCGGTGACGCCTCTGGCAACTCGGTTGACAGCGCGAAGCTCATGGCCGGCGTGCCGGTCGGGGATCTGCCGGCCGGGAAGACGAAGGAGGTGACGCTCGACCTCGAAGTGAAGGGCGCGCCGCAGCTCGCGGGCTTCTTCCTCAAGGCGAAGTGGGGCTACGGCTTCGAGGTTTGCCCGAACAAACCGCTCGTCACCGAGTCGTTCTCGCAATCGAAGCTCGTGCAGTTCGCGGGCGGCGGCGGCGCGGGCGGCGCGGGCGGCGGCGCGGGCGGCGAAGGCGGCGTGGGCGGCGCGGGCGGCGAAGGCGGCGAGGGCGGCGCGGGTGGCGCC
>NZ_JARZHH010000090.1 GCF_029946515.1 Polyangium sp. 6x1 | reverse complement strand
GTGGAACGCCGATGGCACGGGCGAGCCCCTGCGGCTCGAGGGGCACCAGGCTAGCGTCCATGCGGCGGCGTTTGGCCCCGACGGCAGGCGCATCGTCACCGCTTCCTGGGACAAGACCGCCCGGGTGTGGAACGCCGACGGCACGGGCAAGCCCCTGCGGCTCGAGGGGCACCAGGATCGCGTCTATTCGGCGGTGTGGAGCCCCGACGGCAGGCGCATCGTCACCGCTTCCTGGGACAAGACTGCCCGGGTGTGGAACGCCGACGGCACGGGCAAGCCCCTGCGGCTCGAGGGGCACCAGGCTCGCGTCTATTCGGCGGCGTGGAGCCCCGACGGCACGCGCATCGTCACCGCTTCCGGGGACAAGACCGCCCGGGTGTGGAACGCCGATGGCACGGGCAAGCCCTTGCTGCTCGAGGGGCACCAGGAGCGCGTCTATTCGGCGGCGTTTGGCCCCGACGGCAGGCGCATCGTCACCGCTTCAGGGGACAAGACCGCCCGGGTGTGGAACGCCGATGACACGAGCAAGCCCCTGCGGCTCGAGGGGCACCAGGATGGCGTCTCTTCGGCGGCGTTTGGCCCCGACGGCACGCGCATCGTCACCGCTTCCTTGGACAAGACCGCCCGGGTGTGGAACGCCGATGGGACGGGCAAGCCCCTGCGGCTCGAGGGGCACCAGGATCGCGTCTCTTCGGCGGCGTTTGGCCCCGACGGCAGGCGCATCGTCACCGCTTCCTGGGACAAGACTGCCCGGGTGTGGAACGCCGATGGGACGGGCGAGCCCCTGCGGCTCGAGGGGCACCAGGATCGCGTCTCTTCGGCGGCGTTTGGCCCCGACGGCAGGCGCATCGTCACCGCTTCCTGGGACAAGACCGCCCGGGTGTGGAACGCCGATGGGACGGGCGAGCCCCTGCGGCTCGAGGGGCACCAGGATCGCGTCTATTCGGCGGCGTGGAGCCCCGACGGCACGCGCATCGTCACCGCTTCGGCAGACAAGACCGCCCGGGTGTGGAACGCCGATGGCACGGGCAAGCCCCTGCGGCTCGAGGGGCACCAGGATGGCGTCTCTTCGGCGGCGTTTAGCCCCGACGGCACACGCATCGTCACCGCTTCCTGGGACAAGACGGCCTGGGTCTGGAACGCCGATGGCACGGGCAAGCCCCTGCGGCTCGAGGGACACGGCGCACCCGTTGGTGGCGGAGCAAGGGGAGGGGGGACGTTTAGCCCAGATGGCGCCCAGATCGTCACCTTCTCGGATGACAAGACCGTGCGCGTGTGGAACGCGGATGGCACGGGCGAGCCGGCGATCCTCCGCATCCCCGAGTTCGAGGCCCATTCGGCGGCGTGGAGCCCCGACGGCACGCGCATCGTCACCGCCTCGCATAGCGAGATTGACCCGGCCACCGGCAAGATGAAGCACTGGGCCACCGTATGGCCCCGCTTCCAGCGCATCACCGGCCTGGATGATCCGGCGCTCTGGACGGCCACCCGTTACTGCCCGCCCATCGAGCTACGCCGGGAGGTGCTCGGCGTGTCCGAGGACGTCGCCGCCGAGCAGCTCGCGAGCTGCCAGCGCCGCGTCGCCGAGGCGAACGACCGCCGAGCGGCGCAGCCTTGATGGCTCGACGCCGAGGAGGCAGACGCTCAGGCAATGCGCAGCGCCAGTTCGGCGAAGGCCGCTCGCACAGCCTCGGGATTCTCGATCCAAGGGAAATGTCCAGCGCCCTCGATGACGCGATCGATGACGTTGGGCGTCTGGAACCTCGGCTCGCGAAAGCCGCCTTGCCAGACGATCCGATCGTCCGCGCCGGCCAGTCGAAGGACCGGCATTCGCGTCGGCCACCAGCGGGCCTTGTAGACGTGGTCGAAATGGGCCTCCGACCACGCGACCGCCGCGCTGTTGTAAGGCATTCTCGCGAGGAGCTCTCGTCCCGCCGAAAGCCCAGCCGGGGTGAAGTTCCATTCCGCGGACGCCACCGCAACCGCGGCGATGTTCTCGTCGCGCGGGTCCGCTTCATAGATGGCTGACGCTGTCTCGACATCGGGCAATGGATGCGCCTTGGTCATCTCCACGAAGCGAGGATGCCAGAGGGCGTCCGGAGCGGAGTCGAGGAGCGCCAGGGCCACGAGGTGCGGCTCGAGCTCGGGCGTCGAAAGCAGATACATGCCGCCGGTCGAATGTCCGGCGAAAACGACGCGCGGGAGCGCCATGGCAGCTTCGGCCACGACATTGGGCCAGACATCAAAAGGAACCGCCGGGCTCCCCGGAGGGGCGCGGTTCGAGCCGTCTCCAGGCAGATCGACAAGCCAGATGGTCCCCGGCACATCCAGGATGTCGGCGAGCCCTTCGAGGCTTTCCGATCCAATGCCGGGGCCGCCTGGCAGGAAGAGCCAGTTCAGGTTGCCAGAGCGGGTGGAATGACGACGCAGCCGGACGCCCGACGGGGTGAAGAGGAGGTCGGCCATGTCGGCCATCGTAAGCGCGAATGATGCCTTTGGCCAGGCCGTGGAGGGGGAGACCCGTCAGGCGTCGTGCATCCCCAGCCGCGAAAGGCGGCGATGCGAGAGTACGAGCCGGGCGTACGCCCCTCGAGGGGAACCCGCAGCATGCGAGCGATTGCCCGCAGTCCCCTCGGTCTGGCCGCGGGAACTTGGCCCCTCAGCCCTCGCTAGATAGGGTGCCCGATGAGCACACGAAGGGTAGGTGGGGAGTGCAAAGGAGAAACCGGACGAGCAATGCCATGGCTTTCATGACGGTCTTGTTCTCGTGGGCGATTCTACCATCCACGGGACAGGCCACGGCGCACCCGACGGAGGCGGACGCGACGGAGGCGGTCGTCGCTTCTGACGACAGCGAATGGGCCTACTGCAGGCGCGCATGCGATCTGGTCTGGGATTACGACAACCGTCAGTGTCGCAAACTTCCCGAGAAACCCAAAAAGGATCGGGAGCGATGCTGGCGCCGCGCCAACGAGGCGCGCTCGCAATGCTACCGCGAATGTGAAAGGGAGGCGCAGCGATGACCGTCATCGCCGAGCGAGAACTGCGGCTCGTTCCCCATGGCAAGCGCGGGGCGCGGAAGGTCGTCGTGCGAATTCATGCGCCGGTGCCGGAAGAAAACGGAAACTGGTCGGTAACGTACGAGATCCGCGGCCCCGGGCAGCACGAGTCAAGCCGATCCGTGTGGGGCGCCGACTCGGTGCAAGCTCTCGTGCTGGCGTTGTCGAATGTGCCGCTCGACCTGAGCCTGGTGGCGCACGAAATGGGCGGGACGATGAAGTTCTTGGGGCGTACGGACCTGGGGTTTACCGTAACGCCGCCGAAGTGAGGAGGTTGCGCGGCGAGCTTGAAGAGCGCGCGCTGGCCCCTTCGTCACGGCATCGCGCGCATCAGTTGCATTCGACGATGCTACCCTCGCACGTCTTGCCGCCCATCGAACACCCCTTCGCGATCAGGCACTGGCAGAGCCCGTCGTTGCAATCGAACGGGAGACCGACGCAACCGATCTCGGACGCGACCGACGAGCTTTTCACGCAGAACTCGTCCGATTGGCAGGCCGCGCAAACATCACCCGAGCTTCCCCCCGTTCCGCTGCTCGCGCTCGACGAGCTGCTCGACGAGCTGCTGCCTCCGCTGCCCGCGGTGCTGCTTCCGCTGTTGCTCGTCGAGCTGCTCCCGCAGGCGTCGATGGCTGCGCATGAGCTCGCGCTCACGACGCACGCCTTGGCCTCGTCCGACAGCATCGCGCAGGCGTCGTTGCAATTCGGGGGCAACTGCCCGCACTGCTTTTCGATGGCCGCGCAGACGTCGGCGCACGACGGTTTGCCTGGCGAGGTCCCGCCGCCGCCGCCCGCGCCGTCATTCGAGTCCCCGCTACACGCACCGACGGAAAAAGTAAGGAAAAAGCAACCAAGAACCGCCGCACGAATGTTCATGCGGCCCTCCTAGCCCGGAAGGGAAGCAAAAGCACGGGCTCGAATCGTACAGTGTCCGACACGCGGTCGTGATTTTCGCCCGCCAATGGACTTCACGCGATCCCAATCGTGGTTCCTGGTGCCGCGGCAGCAGCAGCAGCGGCAGCTTTGGCGGTGCGGGGCGCAGGGGGCACCTCCGTTTCCAGGGCTGCTCCGTTTTGGAGCGGCGGTGCTCCGTTTCGGAGCGGTCATGCGCCACTCGGTGGTGCACGAGTGATGTGTATCACTTCACGGGTAGCTCCGCGCTCTTCACAGGTGTCTCCGCGCTCTTCACGAGTGCCTCCGCGCTCTTCCCGGATGGCTCCGCGCTCTTCCCGGGTAGCTCCGTGCTCTTCCCGTGTAGATCCGCGCTCTTCCCGGGTGTCTCCGCGCTCTTCCCAGGTGCCTCCGCGCTCCTCCCGGATGGCTCCGCGCTCTTCCCGGATGCCTCCGCGCTATTCCGGTGTGCTTCCGCGCCTTTCACGGGCGTCGCCGCGCTCTTCCCAGGTGCCTCCGCGCTCTTCCCGGGTGCCTTCGCGCTCTTCACGAGTGCTATTGGCACGGGCCGTGCAATACTCGCGACGGATACGACGCCGTACCCCCACGCGTCGAGGGAGGAACGTCATGACCGTCGCGCTGATTGTGAAGAGCACGCTTCCGGCCAGGGATTTCACCACCATCACGCAGCTCGGCCTCAAAGCATTGAACCTCGTCGTCACCCACGCCGCCGCCCTCGGCCCGCGGCTCCCGGAAGGTCTGGTGGAGGGGCTCTCGGAGGACATCGAGAAGCTCGGTGAAGCCGTCCCCGGCGCCAAACAGGCCCGGAGCGAGGCCATCGCGGCGACGAGCGCGCAGAACGTGGCGCTCGAATACGGACACGCGCAGATGCAGCAAATCCGCGCCGCCGTTCGTCGCGCCAAAGCGCCCGCCGACGTGATGCGCGCCTACGGGATCGGGCAGAAGGTGAACAAGACGAACGTGCGCGACGTGAAGGCCACGATCCAGCAGATCCTGGGCCGCGCCAAGGAGGACCCGGCCGAGGCCGCGTCCCTCGGCATCCTGGAGAAGGACCTCGACGGGCTCGCACAGGCGCTCGTGGCGATCACGAATGCAGATGCGATGCAGGAGCAGAAGCGCGCGAACGCGCCGGTGACGACGCAGGAGCGGAATCGAAGGGGGAATCGGATCTTGGCGGCAGTGGCGCGGATCGAGGGGGCGGGGCGGATGGAATTCGCAAACGACGAGGCGAACCGCGCGAGCTTCGAGGCGCTGGGGGCGGGGGCGAGGAAGCGGAAGCGGGCGGTAGGATCTGCCGCGGAGGTTTCGCGTGAGCCGCGAGTCCTCGAACACAGCTCAGGCGCCGAGCAAGAGGTCGCGGTCGGCTTGCAGGGTGGCCACCAGAAAGTCGACCAGCACGCGCACCCGGGGGGTTTGCCGCAGGTCGCGGTGCACGGTCAGCCATAGCGGTTGCCCTGGCTCGCGCGGCATGGGCACGTGCGTCAGGCCCGGCGTCCGGTCCCCGAGGAACCTCGGCAGCACCGCCAGCCCGGCGTCGGCCTGCGCGGCCTCGGCGAGGGCCAGCGATACATCGCTCACGAAGGCGGGCCGCACGCCCGGCGATAGATGTTGCAGCCAGGCCAATTCGACGCCGCTCGCAGGCAGCAGCAGCGGATGCTCGTGCAGATCGCCCGGCGTCCGAACCGGGTGCCGAGCCAAATACGCGGCGGACGCATAGAAGCCGTGCCGCACCTCCCCGACGCGTCGGACCCGCAACGACTCGTGCGACGTACGCACGAATCGCACCGCCAGCTCGGCCTCGCTGCGGCTGAGGTCGAGCACCGCGCCCGCCGGCAAGAGCTCGACGCACAGCGCCGGGTACTGGCGACCAAAGCGCGCGAGGCGCGGGGCCAGATACGCGATACCGAAGGTCTCGGGCGAGGTCACCCGCACCGTGCCCTCCAGCGCGCCGCGCTGCGCGTGGACCCCGCGCTCCAGCGCAAGCACCGCGTCCTCGACCTGGCGCAGGGGGGAAAGCAGCCGCTCGCCGTCGCGCGTCAGTACGTAGCCGGCAGCCGTGCGCGTGAACAGCCGCAGGCCGAGGGCGCGCTCGGCCGCCTCGATATGCCGGCCGACGGTGGTGTGATCGACGCCGAGCGCCGCGGCTGTCTTGGCCAGGGAACCGGCGCGCGAGAGTGCGGCGACGAAGCGCAGATCGTCCCAATTCATAGGCTGTGGATTCTTGCACGGCCGTCGGGTGCCGACGTGCATTTTCACCCGGCCTCTCGGGCGCTACGCCTGCCTTGTCCCCCCACCCCCACAGAGGTTTTCATGCGCGCCCTTGCTCCGCTCGTGTTCGGCCTCGGCCTCGTCGCTTGCGCCGATGGCCCCGCCCCTGATTCTGCCGACCCGTCGCCCGGCCCCGCAGCGCCCGTCCACACGCTGACGCTGCCCGCGAGGTATGCGTCGTCGTCCGACGTCGTCGCCTACGCCGAGGTCGCGAATGGGCAGGCGAACGAAGAGACCGAGTTGATCTACGGGCTCGGCGATGATTACCCGCGCGAAGTGAAGCTCGTGGCGAAGGACGGCTTCGTCCTTTCGTCCGGCTGCCAGATAAACCCGGGCCCGGTGGTCTGGCAGTCGATCGTCGACGTGCAAGGGACGGCGGCGGCGGTCGAGCTCGTCGGCGGCGCGCTCGCTGTCGAGCTCCGGGAGGAGGGTACGGTGACCGTGCTCCTCGCGGGCGAGATCAAGGGGCAGCACTGCCCCTCCGAGGATGGATCGATTGCGACCGTGCTACCGCTCCAGCACCGGCTCGTGTTGCACGTCAAGCCCGTCGTCGGCTTCGTGGTCGAGCAGTTTCACCAAAAGCTGGCCGACTGCTGGGACACCATGGTGCTGCCGTCGGGCGCGCCGCTGTGGGCGCCGACGGCACGCCCGCTCGACGCGACAGGAAAGCCCTTTTCGCCGGTCAATGCGCCCGCGCCCGTTGCCCTCACGCTCCAATCGAACGGAGACCTGACGCCCGGGCCTGGCTCCACCTATCTGACCGCAGGCCCAGGCACGGTGACGGTATCAGCCGACACGATGCTGCCGGTGCAGGGGATGCAGGCTTTCGAGGTGGTGGGCCCGGACGCGGTGACGTCCGTCGATGCCTCGTTCTACCTGCGCAAGGTGGCGCTCAAGGGCGACGTCTCCGAGCCCATCGAGGAAGGCGCGTCGTATACGCTCTTCCTTCCCGAGGAGAGCAATGGCGTCGACCTCCACGTCGAGGAGGCGATGACGACGCACGGAAAGCTCTGCGAGAACGTGCCGGGGGCCTGGTTTGCGTCGGCGTCGACGACGCCCACGCAATGCGAGGCGAACGTGGGCGTCGTCGATTCATTCGCTTCCAGCATCATCCCGGTGGCTGCCATTGGCGACGCGGGCGAGTGCCGGCTTTCGGTGACGATTCCGGGCACGACGCAACGCTGGACGACGCGGTTCAGCATCGCGCCGTGAGCGCCTACGCTGGGATGCCGCGCGCTCCAGCCAGGGAAAGCCGCCGACGCGAAAGCACGAGCCGGGCATAGGCGGTCTTGAGGGGAATCCGCAACATGCGAGCGATCTCCGGCATCGAGCGGCCGTCGATGAGATAGGCGCGGACCACGGCCCACACCTTTCGGCCGAGGCTACCGATGGCCCTCTCCACCCGTCGCACGGCGTCGAGCGCCTCCACGACCCGCGGCACGAACGCCGTCTCCGGGAACTCGCCGCCGGCGAGGTGCTCCAGGCGATATCGCAAGAGCGTTCGGTGATTCGATGCGACGTACAGCGCAATCGTAGAAACCCACGGCCGCGCGCCCTCGGGCGTCACGAGGCTGTCCCAGCGGCGCCAGGCAATGACGAAGACCTCCTGCACGAGGTCGTCCGCCTCCCGCCCAGGGACGCCGCGCCGTAGAAGGAGGGAGCGGACGAAGGGGCGGCATTCGCGGTAAAACCGCTCGAAAGACGCCTCCGGGGAGGGATTGTGTGTAGGTTTCTTGGCGGATTCGGGGGGGACGTTTACCTTGGCCATAGCCTGAACTCCGTCTTGGCGGGGGTTTCGGGTCAGACGCCGGTCGGTGTGTCAGCGCCGGCTGGCGTCGCTTTTTTTGTTTCTCATGGTTTGTCGGGGAAGGCAATGGGAAAGTGGGGGATTGGGTTCGTCTTGAAAGAACCAGGATCCATCGGGATTGCGTGACGTGGCAGCGTGAATGAGAAGGAGATCGTGGCCGCTGCTGCTGCCGCTGCTGCTGCCGCTGCCGCTGCCGCTGCTGCCGCTGCCGCTGCCGCTGCCGCTGCTGCTGCCGCTGCTGCTGCTGCTGCTGCTGCTGCTGCTGCTGCCGCTGCTGCTGCATCCCGCCGAACCGTGATAGGATGCAGCTCATGATGCTTCGATCCTTGTCTTTCCTGGTCGTCTCTTCTCTGCTCCTTTCCGCCTGCGATCCGAACGACAACCCTGCCGGGTGTCCCGCCGAGGAACCCAAATTCTACAGCGGCCCCAATTGCGAAGAGAAAGGTCTCACCTGCAACTACGTGCGGGACGACGGCTGTCCGACCGTCAGGACCTGCGACTTGCAACCCGGCGGCAGTGGTTGGAGCTTTTATAACCATCCGCGCGAAGGCGCCGCGTGCGAGACGCCGGGGCAGACTTGCTTTTACGGCTCCCCCGACTGCGGCGGGTTCGAGGTGACGGCGACGTGCAGCTCCGACGGCAAGTGGATGACATCGTCCATGCCCGACGGCTGCGGGGGGTGACGGGCCCTCACCGCCCCGCCTCGTCATCGTGCTCCGGCTCGACGTCGGGAGCAGGCAGGGGGGATGTCCTCGAAGGCCGGCTCCGGCGGATGGCCGCCGGAGCCGAGGACCAGGGTGGCAAGCCCCTGCTGCTGCGATTTTACGAGCGCAGGGGCGAGGTGCGCGATCCCGAGCCGCTTTGGCTCTCGCGCCGGTGGTCTACTGCACGCAAAGCGCAATCGTCCAGGACTTGAGCACGCCGCTGGACAACGAGCTCAGATTGCGGACCCGAAGGGCCCACGCGCCGCTCGCGATCTGTCCGTACAGACCATGCAGCGGCGTTTCTGGCTTGAAGAAACCACGGAATGGCGCCGTTCCCGCCGCCACCTCGGTGAGGGCGGCGTCACCGAAGTACGTCGATACGTAGTCATACCCCCAGCCTCCGTTGCTGCCGCTCAGGACGAGCTCCGTGCCCGCGGGCGAAATCAGGTAGATGTACAGATCGCTGACCCACGTATGCGTGACCGAATTGACGACGACGGCCGCCTTGCGGACCTTGCCCGGGGTGGCGATGTTGATCACGCTGTCGCTGTAGCCCGTACCCGCCGTGAGCAGGAATGGGCCATCGGTCGACCTCCGAAGGATCTTCGTGTCCAAGGGATCGCAGAGGAACTCGATCTGGCAGACCGCGTCGCAGCCATCACCGGGCTTTGTATTTCCGTCATCGCAGGTCTCACCAGGCTCGACGAAACCATTGCCACACACGCGGGTGACCGTGGGATCGACGCACAGGGCCAGCGTCCACGAGTCGAGGGTGCCCGTATTGCCCGGGTCGACATCGAGGACGTGCATGTGCCAGTCGCCCGTCGCTGATTGATTGAGGAAACCACCCGCTGCAAAGGACGTGGCGGGCTTGAATGTGCCCGTGTACGGCGACGTGCCGGTGGTGATGTCCCCCGCGGCGGCGTCGCTGAACATCGTCGCCGTGAAATTCGCGCCGGTCGTCGTGAACTCCAGGGACCGCGCGACCCCGTTCGGCGGGGCGAGATGCATCGACATCTCCGTGACGTCCGGGTGGGTGACGTTCACGGTGGCGATGACCTTGCGCACGACACCCACGTTTGCGACGTCGAGCAGGCTGAGCGCGCCCGTGTGCGTGTCGTCGGGCATGGCGGTCGGTGTGTCGTTCGTCAAGATGACGGGCACTTCGGAGGCTCCGCAGCCAATGTCGAACTGGCAGGTGGACGAGCAACCGTCGCCCGATGCGAAGTTGTCGTCGTCGCAGTCTTCGCCCGGATCGAGATCGCCATCGCCGCACCCATCGGTGATCGCACAGGAGTTGCTGCATGCGTCGTCGTCGACGGTATTGCCATCGTCGCACTCCTCGCCCGCGTCGACCGAGCCGTCGCCGCAATATCCGTCGGGATCGACGCAGAGAGCGAGCGTCCAGCCATGGAAGGTGCCTGCGACCCCGGTCGTGTCGTCGCGCACCTGGAGCGTCCACGTGCCGGCGGCGTTGTCGAGCAAGAAGTCCGTTCCCAGCTTCGTCGACAGCGACGCTTCGGGACGGAACGACCCATTGTAGGGCGCTGTGGCGTCCGTGATGGCCGTCGACGCGGTGTCGTTGAACAGGGTCGACACGTAGTCGTCGTCGGCGGAGCCGTTGTCGTCCGAAAGCCTGCGCACCCTGCCGTTCGGCCCAAGCAACTGGATATCGATGTGCGAGACGACGAGGTGCGAGATGCGACCGACGGCCGCAATGGCCTTCCTCACACCGCCCGTCGTGGCGACCGTGACGGGGAAGTTGTTGAACGTATTGTCGTCGGTGATCGGGGCCGACGCCTGGTTCGATAGGATGACCGGGGTTTCGCCGGCTCCGCACGAGATCTCGACCTGGCATGCCGACGAGCAACCGTCTCCCGACGCGAGGTTACCGTCATCGCACTGCTCGCCCGCGTCCCAGTTGCCATCGCCGCAGCCATCGGTCAACTGGCACCCATTGCTGCACGCGTCGGTGTTGATGGTGTTTGCGTCGTCGCACTCCTCGCCGGCGTTGATGATGCCATCGCCGCAATATCCAGCGGGATCGACGCAGAGGGCGAGCGTCCAGCTCCTGAACGTACCCGCATTCCCGCCGAAGTCGTCACGCACTTGAAGTGTCCACGTACCGGCGGCGTTCTTGAGCAAGAAGTCCGTTCCAGCCGTCGTCGCCATCGACGCCTCGGGCCGGAACGTCCCCTTGAACGGGGATACGGCCGGCGCGCTGCCCTGCGAGATCAGCGTCGCTGCCGAATCATCGAAGTACGTCATCGAGTAATCGTCGCCGGTGCCGCCGTTGTCGTCGGACAGGTTGCGCACCGTCCCGTTCGGCCCGACCAACTGGATGTCGAGGTCCCCGTCGTTCGGGTGCGTGATGCCTCCGATGACCACCTGCGCCTTCTTCACGGCTCCCGCCGCGGCCACCGTGACGGGGAAGGTCTTGAACGTGTTGTTGTCGGGGATCGACGATGCCGTGCCGTTCGTCGCGACGACCGCCGTTTCGCCGGCTCCGCACGTGATTTCGACCTGGCACGTCGGCGAGCAGCCGTCGCCCGGCGCGCGGTTGTCGTCGTCGCATTGCTCGCCGGCGTCCAGGTTGCCATCACCGCAGCCATCGTTCACGATGCACGCGTTGGAGCATGCGTCGTTGCCGAGCCCATTGCCGTCATCGCATTCCTCGCCGGGAGCGAGCATGCCGTCTCGGCAATACGGTGCAGCGGGGTCGACGCACAGAACGAGGGTCCAATGGCTGAGCGTGCCGGAGTTCGTGCTCGTGTCGTCGCGAATCTGGAGCTGCCATTCCCCCTCGGCGTCATGATCGAGGAAGTCGCTGCCCTTCGTGGTGGCCAGGGATTGCTCGGGGAGGAACATTCCCATGAAGGGCGCCGAGGCGGGCGGACCGCCGATCGATACGGACGTCGCCGCCGCGTCGGAAAAGATCGTCGACCTGTAGTTGTTGTCCGCACCTCCGTTGTCGTCGGAGAGAGCGCGGACGATCAAGGCCGGTGACCGCAGCTGAATATCCAGATCGTCGTCCTGCGAGTGGGTGATGTTCCCGAGGACCACCGCGACCTTCTTCACCGCTCCGGTGGTGTTCACAATGACGGGGCTGCCCACGAAGGTGTTGGTGTCGGGAATGGCCGTGGACGTGGTCTTCGTCACCGTCACTTTGGTTTGACCCGCGTCGCAGGTCAGCTCGACCTGGCATGTCGTCGAGCAACCGTCGAGCGCGGTGACGTTGTTGTCGTCGCAGACTTCGCCCGCGTCGAGGTTCCCGTCGCCGCAACCATCGTAGACGGTGCACGTGTTGCTGCACGCGTCGGTGGGGTTCGCGTTGCCGTCGTCGCACTCCTCGCCGGGATCCACGACGCCATTGCCGCAATAGTTGTCCGCGCCGAGGCAGAGCGCGAGCGTCCAGGAATTGAACACGGCGAAGTTCACCGACTGCGCGTCACGCACCTGGAGCTTCCAAGTGCCGAACGCCGATTGCGCGAGGTTGTCCGTGCCGGGCGTCTTCGACAGGGACTCGTCGGGCCGGAACTTGCCGTTGAACGGGGCGGAGCCAGAGGAAATGGTTGTGCTCGCGCCATCGACGAAGAATGTCGACGTATAATCGTCACCCGTGCCCCCGTCGCCCGACGACAGCCTACGCGTCGTTCCGAAGGGAGACTGGAGCTGGAGGTAGAGCTCCTGGACGTTCGTGTGCGCGATGCTGCCGACGACGACGACGACCTTCTTGACGCCCCCCGGGGTCATCACGCTGATCGGGAAGTCGTGGTATGCATTGTCCTCCGGGACGGCCGCTGTCATGGCGTTCGTCGCGATGAACGGGGTCTCGTTGGCTGCACACGTGATCTCCACGTCGCACGTGGAGGAACAGCCGTCTCCCGAGATCACGTTGTTGTCGTCGCACTCCTCCCCGAGGTCGAAATTGCCATCGCCGCAGCCCTCGTTGTGCTGGCAGAAGTTGTTACACAGATCGGCCTCGTTCGCGTTGCCGTCGTCACACTCCTCGTCTTCGTTCACGATGCCGTCGCCGCAATAAGAAGTGGGCCTCACGCAAAGCGCGAGGCTCCACGCATGCAACGTGCCTGCCGTCGAGGCCGCGTCATCGGAGACCCTGAGGTTCCAGGTGCCGGAAGCATTCAGCCGCAGGAAATCGAATCCTGCTCCGAGGGTCGTGAGGGACTGTTCGGGGCTGTACTTGCCGGTGAACGGTGCCGTGATGCTCGTGATGGATGCGTCCGCGTCATCGTTGAACGTCGTGCGCGTGTAGTTGTCGCCGCCGTTCCCGTTGTCCGTCGAGAGCTCTCGCTGGAGTCCCTGCGGCGATACGAGGTGCATATCGATGTCGGCCACGGACGCGTGCGTCAACGAATGGACGACGGAGATTGCCTTGGTGACGGCGCCGGTGGCATTGATGTTGACCGGACTCGAGACGTTGCCGGTCCCATCCGGGATCGAGACGGGGCTGTTGTTCAGGACGACGACTCTCGTCTCCCCGGCCGGACACGCTAGTTCAATGATGCACGCATCGCAGCCGTCGCCGGTCACCGCGTTGAGGTCGTCGCACTCCTCCGGGGGATTGACGACACCATTGCCGCAGAGGTTGCACGCGCCGAGTTGACACGTGCCCATGGCGTCCCCCTGCGCGCACGCCGCGCCATCCGGGAGCGTCGTGCCGCCGCAGACGCCAGCCGTGCATTGGTCCGACACCGTGCAGCCGTTCCCGTCGTCACACGTGGTGCCGTTCATTTTGGCGGGGTACGTGCACGCTCCCAGCATCGCATCGCAGACGCCGGTGTCGTGACATGCATCGGGCGGCTGACACACGATGGGCGTGCCGGGTTGACAGGTACCCATCACGCATACGTCGGCCGCCGTGCATTCTTCGCCGTCGGTACACGTCGTCCCCTCGGGAACGTTCGGATGGATCGGCAGTCCGCCCGCGCACGCCTCGGCTGTACACGCCACGCCGTCATCGAGCGGCACATCGGCGTCGTCGGCCATGTTGGCGACGTTGCCGGCGCCGTCGCATACACGCACGAGGCAATCGTTGGCCGTCTGCGCCGCGACCGGCGTTTGGTCCGCCGTGAAATCCACGCCGCATACGCCCGCCAGGCACGTCCGCACGCTGCATTCGCCATCCACGCCGGGACAATCCGCTGGAGCGTTGCACCCGACACACTGGCCCATTGCATTGCACTGGAGGGGCTCGGCCCCTCCGGGTGGGGTGCAATTCGACCCTTGCGGGAGGTTCATGTGCGACGACGTGCCCATCGCGCACGCATCGACCGTGCACGCGTTGCCGTCGTCTGGAACGTCGGCGTCGTCGTGTTTGCTCGTCGTGCCGCCATTGCCGTCGCAAACGATGCGTTTGCAGTCGCCGACGTCCTGCACTTGCAGCGGCGTATCCGCCGCCGTGAAGACCATCCCACAACCGCCGTCGGCGCAGGTGCGCTGCTGGCACGCGTCATCCGTGCCCGGACATTCCGCGGGCCCGATGCACTCGACGCACTGGCCCATGGTGTTGCAAACATTGCCACCATCGCTCGTGCACGCCTCGCCAGCCGGCTTGGGAGGATGCGCTGTGGTGCCGTCGGCATTGCACACGTCATCCGTGCAATCGTTCATGTCGTCGGTGGGCACACAGGCGCCACCGGCGCCGCCCATGTTCCCCATGCCGCCATTGCCAGCAGCACCACCCGCACCACCCCCTGCGCCGCCGCTGCCCTCTGGGCCGGAGCCGGGCTCGTCGCAACCGCTGGACGCGCCCAGAAGGCCCAGAACGACCATCCAAAAAGTCCACATTCGAACAGATGTCATGGAGAGGCACCTTGCTATCGCTTCGAAACGGCGTCGCCAGGATGGGTCTGGCGCACGTGTTCGGATGACAATTTCCGTCGATAGTCAAACTTTAGATGCCTGCTTTGGACAATGGAAGCCAAATGTTCCTTACAGGCGAAGAAAGTGTCGCGTGCGGGCGAGGCTCCGCAAGGAGGGCGCCACCCGACGTACGGACATGGCCCTCGAGCTCGTCGCGAACAACGGGCGCTGATCATCCGCAGCGGCAGCAGCAGCAGCAGCAGCAGCAGCAGCAGCGGCAGCAGCAGCAGCAGCGGCAGCGGCAGCGGCAGCAGCAGCAGCGGCAGCAGCGGCAGCGGCAGCAGCAGCAGCAGCGGCAGCAGCCGCTCCCCTCGCTAATGCGCCCCCAGCACCCGCGCCCGCTCCTCCGCAATCCGCTTGCGCAGCTCCTCCGTCATCCCGCGCTTTTGCGCCACCCGTTCGAGCGCCATCACGGCCTGCGCGTGCGCGCCTGCGCGGCTCGCGGCGTCCGCGAGCGCGAGCCAGCGGGCCTCGGTCGGTTCTTCGCGAGCCGCGCGATCGTAGAGCGTCAGCGCCGAGCCACTGTCGCCCCGGTTCTCGCGGATGCGCGCCAAGAAGCCGGCCGCTTCGGCGCACGCTGAGGCCGAGAGGCACGTCGCGGCGAGGAGGTCTTTGCTGGCCGCGTCGATCCGCGCGACGCTCAGCGCGTCCGCGGCGGTGCTCTCGTACTGCGAGAGCCGCGGCAGGGCCCCGGGTCCGCTTTTCCCGGGGCGTGGTCGAGTGCGCATGCATTGCGGTTCCATCGGCTCGTGATGGTGGGTCTCGCGGGGCGAGCCGGCGTCAGCGTCTTCGCGCCGCGCGATGGGAGGCGTACGTAGATCTCGGCCCTTTGGGACGCAGGCGCCGATCCGAGCGCCATCGCGCAAAAACCACAAGATGCTGCGGCGCGAGCTGGAGAGGTCGAGGCGCTCTGCAAGCAAGGCGCTCGGGGCGGAGGGCCGGCCCTTTCGGGGAGCTGGGGGACGACGAGGCCCTGAGCGCCCCGGGCTCCGCGTCCGCGGGGTACGCACGCGCGTACCTGCGTTACGCGCGCCGATTCCGAGGCGAGCTTCCCGGCCTGCGACGACGCGTCCCCGTACTGCCACTTCAACGACATGGGAGAACTGCGACGAATTCGACGCCTCCTGCGACGGCCCGTCGACTCCCCGCTGTCGCCTGCTTGCGCCTGCAGCCACGCGATCCGGGGGAGGATCCGCAAGGCCTAGCCACCGCGCGCACCGCATGCCCCAAAGGCCTCTGTTCCGTGATGCGCGACGTGCGGGCGCCTACCGTACAGACGCGGTTTTGCCCGAAACTGCACCCTGGCATGCCAGGTGCACGAGGGGCTCCGCGTGAGCGCTGCATGAACGATGTGCGGCGCAGCATCGACCCGCTGGCGGGGCAGATCGAAACGTACGATTTGCTCGGGCTGTCCTCCGCCCGAATGCTCGAGTTTCAAGCGAGAAAAACGAATGAATACCATGATGACTGCTTCGATGTTCCGTCACCTCGGCCGCGTGACTTCGGGCTTGCTCCTGGGTGCGCTTTCCCTGGGCTGTGTCACGGCTGTCGCCGAGGATGATCTGGCAGAGGAATCGATCGCCGAAGCCTCGGCGGAGCTGTCCGGCTGGCACTTCTGGTCGTGGGGCACCACGACGGACGAAGACGGGCTCGACATCTCCTCGACGACCCCCCAGACCTGCGTCCTCAGCGGTGTCGCAGGGAACCTCAATGTGGGTGCGGAATGGTCCAACGACGAGGAATCGCTCGCCTGGGTGGGCGCCAAGTACCCGTTGACCGGGACCTTTCTGTATGCGCACGGTGGTGCCTACACGAACCAGAACAACGTGAGGGTGTGGGCGAACAATCCTGTGAACGCCAGCGCCACGTGCTTCCATGTCGACTCTGCCACCAGCAATGGCGGCTCATGGAAGAGCAGCGACGGCAGCGTCAGCCCCCCCGTCAAGATCGCCGACCTCGACCCGAACAACCTGCGACAATGCTTCCTCTCCGGCCTCTGGGGCATTGCCGGCGCGTGGAATAGCAGCAGCCGGTTCGCGCGCGTGGTCAAGAAAACATCGACGGATGCCACCCACCCGACAACGGGATGGTACGTCGAGGCCAATCTCCTTTCTAACCCCTACGATGGTTCGCACGCGCGGGTTTTCGCCACGTGCGTGAACTTCCCGCTAGCAACGGTGATCACCTCGGGCCCTCCTGTATCCGCCGCAGCCTCTGTAACGAACACGGTCCCCATCACCTCGGGTACGGGCATCAAGGGCTGCGCGCTTACCGGGATCACGGGCGCGCTCAACCAGAACGACTGGACCGACGGCGCCTTGATCGCGGCCCCCTCCACCGTCGGCGGGGACTGGACGCTGAGCGTCAAGAACAACAAGACGGCCGAGTGGGCTTGCGCGAACTGAACTGCGGCGCGCGAGGCCCGGGGGGAAGGGTCACCTCTCCGTAGGTGGAAGCCTCGCCGCTGCTGCGTCCGCAGCAGCAGCGGCAGCAGCAGCAGCAGCAGCGGCAGCAGCCGCTCCCCTCGCTAATGCGCCCCCAGCACCCGCGCCCGCTCCTCCGCAATCCGCTTGCGCAGCTCCTCCGTCATCCCGCGCTTTTGCGCCACCCGTTCGAGCGCCATCACGGCTTGCGCATGCGCGCCCGCGCGGCTCGCGGCGTCCGCGAGCGCGAGCCAGCGGGCCTCGGTCGGTTCTTCGCGGGCCGCGCGATCGTAGAGCGTCAGCGCCGAGCCACTGTCGCCCCGGTTCTCGCGGATGCGCGCCAAGAAGCCGGCCGCTTCGGCGCACGCTGAGGCCGAGAGGCACGTCGCGGCGAGGAGGTCTTTGCTGGCCGCGTCGATCCGCGCGACGCCGGGGACGCTGGAGGCGATCTCGACGCGGGCGCGCAAGCAACCGACGCGCTCCTTCACCCTCGCGCAACGCGCCGCGAGCCGGGACTCGGCCTCCTCGCTCTTGCCCTCGACGACGAGGTGTCGCGCGCGGATCCGGTCGGCCACGAAGTCCGCAGGGAACGCGGCTTCGAGCGCCGTCGCGTGCGCCTCGATGTCTCGCGCGCAGCGGGCGCGATCGTCGCACGTGCCCTTCGCGAGCGCGTCGATCAGCGCGTCCGCGGCGCGCACGCGGGGGCCATGGGCGCCAGGGTTTCGCGCGATCGCCTCGGCGTCGAGGCGCGCGCTCAGCGCTGCGTTTCCAGCGTTCCGCGCCTGCACCGCGAGCTCGTCGAGCATGGGTGCGCCCGCTTTGCCTTCGGGGACGGCGCCGAGCAGCTCGCCTTCGTCCTTCGAGAGCCGCATGGCGAAGACGCCCGCCGGGCCCACGAGCGCGCTCTCTTGCGTGACGGCGATCCGAAGCTCCAGCAAGGCCTGGCGGCGCGCGCCTCGGCGGGCGAGGACCTGCGCGAGCAAGAGGTGCGCGCGGCCGTTCACGTGGCCTCGTTCGAGGGTGCGCTGGAGCCAGGGGAGCGCGCTCTCGCGCTGGCCCTGGTAGGCCGCGAGCGCGCCGATGAGCGGGAAATACGGCTCGGCCGGGTGACGGCGCATGGCCGCGCGGAGCGAGCCTTCGAGCGCGGCGTACGCGGCAGGGTCCGCGACGTTCGTCGCCTCGTACGTCCTGTGGATCGCGTCGCGCTCGGCGCCGACGTCGGGGTGTCCGAACCAGAGCGACGCGGCCGCGAGCGTGAGGCCGACGAAGAGCGCGAGGGCCGGCGTGAGGCGCGCGAGCTTGCCCGGAGCCTTCGCGGCGAGGCCACGCGAGGGGCGCGAGCGCGCGCGATCTCCCCACAGAGAGCCGAGCACCGCGGCGAGGGCGAAGCAGACGGCGGGGATCTCCAGCGAGAGGTCGGCGAGGTTCTGGACGAGGACGACGACGACGCCCGTGTACGCGCTCGCCGCGAGTCGGCTGCGCAAGGCGCCGAGGCGCGCAGGGGCGAGCGCCCACGCGAACAGGGCGAGCGCCGCGAGCGCGACGGGCGCGCCCCACTCGACGAGCCACTGCGCCGGGAAGTTCTCGACGTACGCGAAGACGACGTGGCCCGGGCTCTCGCGGTACGCCGGGAAGACGCTTTCGAACGCGCCGCGGCCGATGCCGAAGAGCGGGTGCTCGCGCAAGACGGGCAGCGCCCAGCGCACCATCTGGAGTTTGTCGAGGTTCTTGTCGTAGAGCTCGAACCAGGTGTCACGCGTGCCGCCGAGGAGCGCGAGCGCAGCGCCGCCGAGGAGCGCGGCGCCGAGGAGCCAGCGGAGCGAGGGTTCGGCGGCACGGCTGCCTCCGCCGCGGCGCGCGGCGCGGACGCGCAGGAGGAGCGCGAGCAAGAGGACGCCGAGGATCAAGGCGATCACGCCGCCGCGCGACGCGGACGTGACGTCGACCGCGACGAGGAACGCGACGCCCGCGGCGACGAGCCAGCGCGGCGCGACGGGGTCGTGCATGAGGGCGAGGCCCATGCCCGCGAGCGCGCCGAGGTTCAGGTACCCGGCGAGGGTGTTCGGGTTGATGAGCGGTCCGACGTGCCACGGAGGGAGCGACACCGACGGCGTGTAGAAGCCGTAGACCTTGGTCATCCCCGCGAGGCCGTGCACGACGGTGACGAGCGCGACGGCGAGCGCCGAGAGGAAGACGATCGCGACGCCGGGGGCCGCGCCGCGGCGCGCGGAGACGGCCGCCGAGGCGGTGAAGATCGCGGCGTAGGAGGACCACTTCAGGGCCTCGACGAGCGTGCCGCCGGGATCGAGCGAGAGGCTCGCGAAGCGCGGGCCGGCCTCGCCGAAGGGCAGGAGCGCTCTCGTCCAGACGTCGGCGTTGCCCGGTGCGAGGCGCTCGAGCAAGCCCATGGGCAAGGGCACGGCCTGCAGGAGCGTGTAGGCGGCGAGGGCGATCGCGAGGATCGCAGGCAAGGCGAGCGAGATCGAGCCCTTGCGCTCTTGCTCGCGGCGAAGCGCGAGGGCGGCGGCGACGAACGCGAAGGGCGCGATGAGGGCGACGACGCGGACATGGACGCCGCCGAGCGCGAGGGCCGAGCCCGCGACGGCGAGGGCGACGAGCGCGACGAGGGGCCGCACGGAGCCGGAGCCTCCGCGATCTCGGCTGGGGCTCGGTCGGGAGGTGGGAGGCATCCGAGGTTCGTTCGCGGGGCTTGCGGGAGGGCGCCCAGTGTAACGCAGAACGAAAGGGAGCCGGTGCGCGAGATGGCGCCGCGCGTTCGTTGACGCCGGGTCGTGTTCGGCCGAGGATCGGTGGTCATGGAACGTTCGTCTCGCCGCGGGCGTCGCGGCCTTGCTTCACTTGGGATGTCTGGGTTTGCCGTGTTCGTGGCGGGCGTCTGGCTCGGCGCGTGTAGCCTCGATCAACAAGGGTCGGTGCCGCCGGGGCAAGCGTCGTCGTCGTCTTCGGGCGAGGGCGGCGGCGGCGCGTCCGTGGGCCCGGGCGGCGCAGGCGGGGTCGGCGGGACGGGCGGCGTCGGCGGGGCGGGCGGCGTCGCGGTCGGTGGAATGGGCGGAGCGGGTGGAATGGGCGGCGCGGGCGGCGGCGTGCCGACGGTCATCCGTGAATGGACGGCGACCGTGCCCGGATCCATGTCGGGATACACGTTCCCGGACAACTGGCTCGTGATCGAGTGCCCGACGGACAAGCGCACGTCGCAGCCGAGCGAAAACGCGATGTTGCCTTACGGGCCGGATGCGGCGCGTCCCCGGAACGTCGGCTCGGGCTGGGGGCTCAGCGTCGAGAGCCAGCGGAAGAACGTGATCCCATACAGCGATGCCTGGACGGGCAGCGGCTGGACGCCCGCCGGCCTTCCGATGGATATCGTCGCGACGAACGACGGCAATCCCGCCGGCGGGATGGCGGCCACGAAATTCGTGAATGCAACGGCGAAGCGGCAATCGAATTACGTGATCAACGTGCCGTTGGGGTATGGCTCGACGTGGGCCAGGGCCGAGGGCGGCACCGGGCCGAGTTTTGCGTATTTCGTGGTGGGGAACGTGGCGCTCGCGAACTGGAATTACGACGTCGTCGACGACGCCACGAAGTGGTTGCGGTATGGCGTCGGGCCTGCGCAGGGAGATTTCTTGCTGCAGACGCTCCACGACACGATCGACATGGATCCGCCGCTCATCTCGGCCACCGAGTCGACGGGCGTGTATGCCTACGGCGCGCAGCATGAGCCCGGCGCGAAGTACCCGTCGAGCTACATCCCGACCGAGGGCGGGGAGCGGACGCGCGCGGCGGACAAGCTGTACTCGCCGTTCTCGTCCACGCTCATCGAGGGAGGATACTTTCACGTGAAGCTCGTCTTCGCGCCGAATTACGCGAGCCAAGAGGCGACCTCCCCGCGCCACGATCTCGTGTACATCGACGACAACAACCGCGTGACGATGGAGCTCACGCCGGAAGGGGGAACGCTCCTCCTGCGGTCGGGCGGCAAGGAGCTCCGGGCGGAGGCGCCCGCGACGTGGACCCGGGAGCAAGCGCTCACGATCGAAGCGCGCAGCACGGCGACCACCCGCGAGCTGTCGCTCACCGGAGCGACGACGGGGTTCTTCGCCATTTCAGACGACCAGGTGGGGAAGTCGCCGACGAACAAGAAAGTGTACATCCTCGGCGACGACAAAGGCGCTCAGGAATGCGCAGATTTGCGCTCGATCACGTTCTTGACGCCCCAGTAGACCCTCCTGCCGCAGTGGAGTTTTCTCGCCGAGATAGAAACGTAAGCGACGAAAAATCGGTCCGCGTCCGCTTGACGTGACCTTGGGCCGTGCGCAAAAAGACACGGCCCCCGGAGAACCAGATGAGCAAAACCCTCGCGGTCGTTCTCGCAGTCGGTATCGGCGGCGGCGCCGGCGTGGCGGCGTACGCCTACCTGAAGAAACCCGAGCGCGCGGCTTGCGTGCGTATCGCAGATCTTTGCGGCGAAAAGAACGGGACGAAGGAGGACCTCGACCAGTGCGTCGAGGAGGTCGAGCAGTGGCGCAAGGTCGCCGGCGACGAGCCGGTCGACAAAGGCATTCAGTGCGTCGACGAGGCCAAGAGCTGCGGCGAAGCCATGGGCTGCGTCGCGGGCGCCGGCATGAAGGGTTTTCAGAACGTCGTCGACGACTTCTTCAAGGGCCTCGGCAAGGGCCTCGGCGGCAGCAAATAGCCCCCGGCCGCGCTCAGTCCGGCCGCGACCGGACGTAAGGCTTCCCGAGGTCGCGCCCACCGGACGGCAGCGGCGCGTCCTCGGGAAGATCCAGGCAACGGACGAGCCCCTCCTCGATCCGATATCGATATCCACTCTCGGGACAGACCATGATCCCGTCGGGCCCAGGGCGCCCGAGCTTCTGCCCGTGCCGGCTCATGTAGCCCGTGCGCCGCGCAGGGACGCCCGTCATCAATGCATAATCGGGCACGTCCCGCGTGACGAGCGCGCCCGCGCCGACGAACGCGTGGCGGCCGATGGTCGTGCCGCAGAGGATCGTCGCATTCGCGCCAATCGTGACGCCGCGCCGGATCAAGGTCTTTTCGTAGAGGCCCCGGCGATCGATCTCGGCGCGCGGGTTCGTGACGTTCGTCAGGACGCACGAGGGGCCGAGAAAAACCGAATCCTCGACGATCGTGCCCTCGTAGAGAGAGACGTTGTTCTGGATCCGTACGTCGTCCCCGACGACGACGCCGCTCGCGACGAAGACACCCTGGCCGAGGACGCAGCGCTTGCCAATTCGAGCGCCCGGCATGATGTGGCAGAAATGCCAGATGCGCGTGCCTTCACCAATCGAGGAAGGCTCGTCGACATAAGCGGAGGGGTGCACGAAGGGGGCGGGCATCGATCAAGGGCTCCCATGCTCCCAGAGCCCGAACGAGCCGTGGACGGCGCGGGGCGGGCCGAGGACGGCCGCAGCTGGGCTCGCCGTGCGTCCGAGGAGGAAGCGCGCGCGGGCTTCGGTGAGGCGGCGCGAAAGGCCGAGAGGGGCGTCGAAGGTGGAGGCGGTGGCGGCTTTGCGAGGATCGAGGTCGCGATCGAGGACGACGTCCTCGGGGCGGCCGAGCGCCGCGGTGATGGCGAAATGGCCGTAGTCGCGGACCTCGACGAGGACACGCTCGCCAGGCGGGACGAGCGCGCGCGCGGCTTCGCCGATGGCGACCTCGTCCGTGCGCGGGACGAAGTCTTCGCCGCGGAACCAGCGGCGGACGATGACGAGGCTGAAGACGAGGAGGGCGAGGGCCGCGGCACCCGCGCCGAGGCGCGTTTTCCGGCTGGCGCGAGGGAGCAAGGTGGCCGCGAGGTCGCCCGCGACGAGGGCGCAAAGGAGGAGGCCGACGAGGAGCGCACGCTCGGGGTGGTGCGTCGGGGCGCCGTCCTTGATGAGCGCCGCGGAGAGAGCGACGAGCTGGAAGAGGGCGAGGGCCAGAGGGCGCGCGTAAGGGCGGAGGGCCTCGCGGGCGGAGGCGCGGAGCGAGGGGAGCGCGGCGAGGGCGAGGAGGACGGCGAGCGCGCCGAAGAGCTCGGGCTCGTGGCGCGCCATGGCGAGCGGGTAGGCGAAGAGGCGCGCGAGAGGAGCGTCGGCCTCACCGCCGAGGGCGCGGCGGTAGGCAGCGACGCGGTCGAGGGAGTCGAAGGCGTTGCCGCGGGCGAAGTGGTTCCACAGGACCCAGAGCAGTGGGCCGAGGAGCGCGAGGGCCGCCGCGAGGATGAAGAGGGCGCGGTCCTTGCCGGAGCGATCGCGATCGCGGAGGGCGTCGAGGCCGGTGAGCGCGGCGAACGCGGCCGCGATGGGCCAGACGTCGTAGCGCGAGAGGGTGGCGCCGAGGAGCGCGAGGCCGCCGAAGAGGCGCGCGCGGGGCTCACGCGGGCCGACGAGCGAGGCCATCGCGAAGAGGGCAAGCGCCGCGGTCGGGAGCTCCGGGACGGTGGCGACGCCGAGGCGCGCGCTCCAGGGGAAGACGGCCGCAAGGACGGCGCCGAGGAGGGCGGCTGTTCGGTTCTTTGTGAGGCGTTCGGCCGCGAGCGCGACGAGCACGGCCGAGAGCACGCCGAGGACGAAGGCCGTGACGCGCGCGACGAGGAGCGTGCGGCCCGCGCCGAGCATGGCCGCGCCCGTGATCCAGAACGGGAAGGGCAGCCAGCTCGTGCCGGTCGGATCGAGCTTCGGGGTGTGCGCGAAGTCCTGCGCGATGACGACGCGCGCGAAGTCGTCGTCGCTGACGGCGCGAAAGCCCGTGGCGACGACGATCGCCACCGCGATCACCTTGACGAGCGCAACGAGGCCGAGATCGCGCCTCTGGAGCAACGCGGGCAAGTGGATCCGCCTCGGGCGCGGAACTACTTCGGCTGGGAGGTGCTTTCGAACTGCTTGAGCTCGCGATCACCCGCGGAGGACAGGTACGCGAGGGACATGCTGGTGAGCATGAAGATCGCGGCGCAGATGGCGGTGAGGCGCGTCATGAAGTTGCCCGCCCCGCGGCCGCCGAAGACCTGCGCGCCGCCGCCGAACGCCGAGCCGAGGCCTCCGCCGCGGCCTTGCTGCAGGAGCACCACGAGGATCAGGAAGATACAAACGATGACGTGAATGACGTTGAGCAGAGTGGTCAGCATCGGCGCACGGCGACGTTCTACCCTCGTTCCGCGGCGTCCGCCAGCCGCTCGGCGCTGTCGATGATCTTGCCGAATCCGGCCGCGTCGAGGGAGGCGCCACCGACGAGGGCGCCGTCGACGTCCGCCTGGCCGAGCAGGCCCTCGGCATTGTCGCCCTTCACGCTGCCGCCGTAGAGGATCCGCGTGGACGCGGCGAGCTCCTCCGAGACGGTCGCGAGGAGGCCGCGGATCATCGCGTGGACCTCCTGGGCGTCCTCGGGGCGGGCGACCTTGCCCGTCCCGATCGCCCAGACAGGTTCGTACGCGATGACGCCGAAGCCAGGGCGCTTGGCGAGCTCGTCGAGGAAGGCGCGCGTCTGGCGCTCGACGACCTCGAGCGTCTTTCCAGCTTCGCGCTCCTCGAGCGTCTCGCCGACGCAGGCGATCGGGTGGAGCTCGGCGCGGATCGCCGCGGCGATCTTGCGCTCGATGAGCTCGTCCGTCTCGCCGAAGAGCTGCCGGCGCTCGCTGTGGCCGAGGATGACCCAGGTCGCGCCCGAGTCTTTCAACATCGGCGCGCTGATCTCGCCGGTGAAGGCGCCGGCAGGCTCGGGGTGCATGTTCTGCGCGCCGAGCATCACCGCGCTTTTCGACTCCCAAAGCTCGTGCGCGGCCGCGGCGAGCGCCGTGAACGGCGGGCAGATCACGACGTCGACGCGGGCCGAGCGGCGCGCCGCCTCGACCACGCCGATGGCCAGGCTGCATGCATCCTGGCCGCCGGCGTTCATCTTCCAGTTGCCCGCGATGAGGGGGCGGCGCGCGACGTTCACGACGCTTCCTCCCCCACGGAGGAACGAAGCGCCTCGACGCCGGGAAGCTTGCGGCCCTCGATGAGCTCGAGCGCAGCGCCGCCGCCCGTCGAGATGTGATCCATGCCCTTCGCGATGTCGTCGCCCGCCGCGCGGACGGCCGCCGCGCTGTCGCCGCCGCCGACGACGGTGAAGCCTTCGGCGCGGCTCATGATGCGCGCGATCTCGAAGGTGCCGTTCGAGAAAGGCTTCGACTCGAAGAGGCCCATCGGGCCGTTCCAGAAGACGGTCTTCGCGCGCTCGATGGCGCTCCCGAAGAGCTCGACCGTCTTCGGTCCGATGTCGAGCGCCATCGTGCCGTCGGGGATCGCGTCGACGCTGACGGCCGTGCCGCTCTCCGCGTCGAGGCTCTTGGCCACGACGACGTCGACGGGCAGGAGGACCGAGGCCCCGCGATCACGCGCCTTCTGCAGGATCGTGCGGGCGAGCGGGAGTTTGTCGTCCTCGATCTTGCTCGCCGCGACCTTCTTGCCTTGCGCCGCGAGGAACGTGTTCGCCATGGCGCCGCCGATGCAGAGCGTGTCGACGACGTTGAGCAGCGACTCGACGACGGCGATTTTGTCCGACACCTTCGCGCCGCCGAGCACCGCGACGTACGGCTTCTCGGGACGATCGAGCAGACGAGCGAGCGAGCGCAGCTCCTTCAGCATGAGCAGGCCCGCGGCGCGATCGCGGATCATGCGAGGGAGCGCGTGCACGGAGGCGTGCGCGCGGTGCGCCGCGCCGAACGCGTCGTCGACGTAGATGTCCGTGAGCTCGGCGAGCTGACGCGCGAAGTTCTCGTCGTCCTTCTCTTCCTCCTCGTAGAAGCGGAGGTTCTCGAGCAGGCAGATCTGACCGGCGCGCAGATCGTGGATGACCTTCTTCGGGCCGTCGCCGATGCAGTCGTCGGTCAGGTGCACCTCGTAGCCCGTGAGCTCCGCGAGGCGCGCGCCGGCAGGCTCGAGGGAGAGGCCCTCTTTCTTGCCCGGCTTGGGCCGGCCGAGGTGCGAGGCGAGGATGACCTTCGCGCCCGCATCGACGGCGACCTTGAGCGTCGGGAGCGACTCGCGGATGCGCGCGTCATCGGTGATCGCGCCCGTCTTCTTGTCGAGCGGGACGTTGTAGTCGACGCGGATGAAGACGCGCTTGTTGGCGAGTCCTCCGTCCTTGGCGAGGTCCTCGATCGAGCGGATGCCCGTGAGCTTCATGGCTTAGACGCCCTTCTCGGCGAGGAGCTTCGCCAGGTCGATCATGCGGTTCGAGAAGCCCCACTCGTTGTCGTACCAGGAGAAGACCTTCGCGAACTTGTCGCCGATGTGCTGCGTGAGCGTGGCGTCGAAGATGCTCGAATGCGGGTTGCCAATGAAGTCACCCGAGACGAGCTGCAGCTCGGTGTACTGGAGGATGCCCTTCATCGGGCCCTCGGCCGCGCGCTTCATCGCGTCGTGGATCGCGTCCTTCGAGATCGGCTTCTCCGTCTCGAGCGTGAGATCCACGAGCGAGACGTCGACCGTCGGGACGCGGATCGCCTGGCCGTCGAACTTGCCCTTGAGCTCCGGGATGACCTCGCTCAGCGCCTTCGCCGCGCCCGTCGACGAGGGCACCATGTTCACGGCGGCCGCGCGGGCGCGGCGCAGATCGCCCTTGCGATGCGGGAGATCGAGGATGTGCTGATCGTTCGTGTACGAGTGGATCGTCGTCATGAGGCCACGCACGATCCCGAAGTTGTCGAGCAAGACCTTCGCGACGGGCGCGAGGCAGTTCGTCGTGCACGAACCACACGAGATGATGCTGTGCTTGGCCGGGTCGTACTGGCGCTCGTTGACGCCGAGGACGACGGTGAGGTCCTGGCCCTTGGCCGGCGCGCTGATGATGACGCGCTTGGCGCCCGCGCTCTGGTGCAGCGCGGCCTTCGCCCTGTCGGTGAAGAGGCCCGTGCACTCGAGGACGATGTCGACGCCGAGGTCCTTCCAGGGCAGCTCCGCGGGATCCTTCTTCGCGAGGACCTGGATGCGCTTGTCGTCGAGCGCGATGTAGCCGTCGCCGTGGCTCACCTTCGCCGCGCGGAACTCGCGGTGAATGGAGTCGAAGCGCAAGAGGTGCGCGAGCGTGCCGGCGTCCGTGAGATCGTTGATCGCCACGATCTCGAGATCCTTCTCGCCGCGCTCGACGAGCGCGCGCACGATGCAGCGACCGATCCGGCCGAACCCGTTGATTGCAATCCTCGTCGCCATCGGAGACTCCTGGAAAAGGTGTTGAACGCGCGCGATACGTAGTCAGGTGACTACGCTCGGTCAAGCAAAGGTTCTGCGACCCACGAAGGCCGCGTCCGGGCCGCGATCACAGCCTCCGTCGCTCAGCCCGACCGCGCGCCCGCGATCAGCGCGCGTAGCCGTGGAAGTACGCCGATCCGTCCTCGGCGACGACGATGATCCGCGGCGCGCGCGGCCAGACGAGTAAAAGCGCGCTCGTCACCGACGGATCGAGCGGGACACGGATCCAGCCGCCCTCCTGCCGTTCGAGCAAACGCGCATCCGCGCCCACGGCCCACGCGCCGCCCGTCACCGGATCCACAGCGACACCAAAAAGATCGCGTGTCGTCTGCACGCTCTCCAGCGTCGCCACCGCGCCGCCGTGCGCCGGCTCGACGCGGAGCGCATGTCCCCCGCTGCCCACGGCATACGCAACGCCGCCCGGTCCCGCCGAGATCGCGTAGAGGTGCCCCGTTCGCCCCCACGGCACGTCGCGCGCGCCGCGCTCGTTGATCTCCACGAGCGTGCCCTGCATCCCGACCGCGATCACGTGCCCGCTGCTCGTGCGCGTCACGCCCGCGAGGTGCGTCGGCTCCGGCGCGGCGACCATCATCGGCGCGCCTTCGTTCGGCAGGAAGATGGCCACGCCGCCCGGGCGCGACGCGCGCTCGCCGACGAGCACGATCCCTCGATCGTCCGCGTGCGCCGCGAGCAGCGTGATCTCGCGCTCCGGCAGCGCGATCCGCCGCAGCCCGCCGCGCGACGAGAGGGCCGCGCAGAGCCCCGCGTCGCCGAAGAGCAGAAGCTCGCCCGACGGGAGCCGCGACAGACCCCGCACGGCCCGCACGTCGATCCCCGCGGGAAGCGGCGCCAAGGACCACGCGCCGTGCACGAGTCGATAGAGGCCCCGCGTGCCGAGGGCCATGATCGCGCGTCCCTCCTCGACGACCATCGCCGCGCGCAGGCGCTCGCCCGCGATGGCCGGGCCGAGCATCTCCCACGCGGGCATCGGCGCAGCGACGGGCGCGGCCGAGGGCGGCGGCATGGGCATCGCAGCGGCGAGGCGCGCGCCCTCGGTGGATCGCGGGAAGACCGAGTCGAAACTCACGGGCTCCTCGGGCGCGCTGCCGCCGCTCGCCGTCGGCCGCACCGCTTCCCGCAAGAGCGGCTCCAGGGCGAGCCAGAGCTCCCGGATCGACCCGTGCCGGTGGATCGGGTTCGTGCTCGTCGCGCGGCCGATCTCCCGATCGAGCGCAGCCACGAGATCGGGCCGATCGCGTAGCTCTGCCGGCAACGTGGCCCGGACGCGGCCGAGCTGCGGCCGGTCGCCCGTCGCCAATCGCAAGAGCGCCTTCGGCTTCGGCTCGCCCGGCTTCGGCGCGAATGCCGCGGTCCCGCAGAGCAGCTCGTACAGGACGGCCGCGAACGAGTACACGTCCGCCTCCGGCCCGAGCGGACCTCGCACCTGCCCGAAGGTCTCGGGCGCGCCGTAGAGAAGGTTCGGCGGATCGAGCGGATCTTGCGGGCCGAGGAGCGTGACGAACCCGTCCGTGATCCGCGCCGTCTCCTGGCCACGCTCCTGCGCGATGAGCACGTGCGAGGGCTTCAGGTCTCGATGCACGCCGCCCGCCTCGTGCAAGGCGAACAGCGCCCGGGCGACGTGCCCCATGACGCGACGCGCGCGCGCCGCAGGCAGGCCGAAGCCGCCGTGCGCGGCGATCACCCGCGCGAGGTTCTGCCCTGGCAGGTACTCGCGGACGAGGCACGGCGCCGCGCCGCGCGGGCTCTCGATCGCGCCGTGATCGAGCACGTGCGCGAGCCCTCGCCGCTCCGGGAGCGCGGCGAGCATGCGGTGGAGGAGGATCGCCTCGCGGGCGAACCGCGCGAGCGCCGTCGCGCCGTCGACGAGCTCGGGCCGGTACACCTTCACGGCGGCCGGCGCGCCGAGGGCCTCGCTCGTGGCCTTGAAGACCCAGCCGGAGCGGCCTTCGCCGACGAGCTCGCCGATCTCGTAACGGACGCCGTGGGCGCCAGAAAGCACCCGGCCGATCAGGCTTTGTCGGAGTTCGGCGTCCACGAGAGCCAAGCTCTACGAGGAAAATGGAGCCGCGAAAAGACGCGAGCGCGAACCCCTCGTGCTCCGAGGGGCCGCGCTCGTGGGCGTGCAGGATGTCCCGTGGTGTGAATTACACGCCGAGGAGCGCGACGAGCTTGTCCTTGGTCGTCAGCCCCGCGTGCTGACCCTTCTTCTGACCGCCCTGGAAGACGATCACCGTCGGCACGCTACGGACGCCGTACTTCGCCGTGAGCTGCGGGTTTTCGTCGATGTCGAGCTTGCCGACCTTCACCTTGCCCTGGAAGTCGTCCGCGACCTTGTCGACGATCGGGGCGAGCGCCTTGCAGGGGCCGCACCAGGTGGCGGTGAAGTCCACGAGCACCGGGACGTCGGAGTCCAGGACCTCGGACTGGAAATTCTTTTCGTTGAAGGTGAGGACGTTCTTGCTAGCCATGGTGCCTCGTTGCTCCGCCGGGCCGCTGGCGCCTGTCGCCGGTACCCGCACGATCCGGTAGGGCAACGAAACGTAACTTCGAGAATTGGAGCCGACAAGGCTTCCTGCTGACGCTCCCTTTCTGCTACATGACCCCACGCTCTCCGTGCGTCGGGGAGACCACGAGCTCGAATGGCCCCGCGGATCCTCGTCGTCACGCCGACCTACAACGAGCGTGACAACCTCCCGCGCTTCGTGCGCTCGGTGCTCGAGGTCGTCCCCGAGGCGCACGTTCTCGTCGTGGACGATGCGTCGCCCGATGGTACGGGCGCGGTCGCCGACACGCTCGCCGCCGAGGACCCTCGCACGACCGTGCTGCACCGCCCAGGCAAGCTCGGGCTCGGCACGGCGTACGTGGACGGTTTTCGGCGCGCGCTCGACATCGGCTACGACGTCGTCGTGGAGATGGACGCGGATCTCTCGCACGATCCGAAGTACCTGCCCGCGTTTCTCCGGGCGATCGAGGAAGGCGCCGACGTCGTGCTCGGCTCGCGCAACGTGCCCGGCGGCGGCGTCGTCGGCTGGGGGCCGGGGCGGCACGTGCTCTCGAAGGGCGGATCGCTCTACGCGCGGACCATCCTCGGCGTGCCGATCCGCGATCTGACGACGGGCTTCAAGGCGTTCACGCGCCGCGCGTTGCTCGCGATCGACATCGAGACGCTGCGCTCGAACGGCTACTCGTTCCAGATCGAAACGACGTACCGCGCGCTCCGCAAAGGCATGCGCGTGACCGAGGTGCCGATCGTGTTCGTCGATCGGCGCGCGGGCCACTCCAAGATGAGCCGCAGCATCTTCGCCGAGGCCGTCGTGGAGGTGTGGCGCCTCCGCTTCGATGCGGTCACCGGAAAGCTCTGACGTCAGCGCATGAAGCCGCGTCGTTGCAAGCTCACGACGCGGCCGAGGGCGACGACCTTGAGCGCCGCCGGATGGTTCTCGTACTCGTCCTGCTGCATGTGCGCCTCGGCGACGATGCGCGCCTTGAAGCGCTGGAACATCGGCAGCTTCTTCGTGAGGCTCTCGGGCAGGTACGCGGGCATCGGCGACTGGGAGCCCGCGGGCACGAGGACGCTGCGGATCCAGGGCTCGCCGAAGACCGTGCGTTTCTGGTAGTGCCGCTGTTCGAGCAGCATCCGCTCGGTGTGCGTGTCGAGGTAGCTCGGCGGCAGCATGCGGTTGCCTTGCGCGAAGGCGTCCTTCACCTGCTGCGTGAGCCGCTCCGCGACGCCGCTCGAGGAGGAGAGCCACGGCGTCTTCAAGAGCTCGTTCACCGTGTCGACGGTCTCCTTGAGCTTTTTGTCGCCCGCGATGAGCGGCGAGACCGCGGTGACCGTGGCCTTGAGCGTCTCGAGCTCGTCGAACGGGAAGGTGAGCTCGGCCGAGACGAGCACGAGCGGCGGCGTGAAGGTGCCGTCGTCGGCGACGGCGTCGCCGATCGCCTCCTGGATGCCCTCGGCGTCGGTCGTCTCGCCCCGCGTGAGCACGGCGAAGACGTCCTTGCGATCGCGCACGTCGGGCGGCTCCTCGGGCGGCGGCTCGTCGTCGAAGTCGAGGTCGCGCGGCGCGGGCTTCTTGTCGAGGATGAGCTTCCAGCGCGGGTGCTCGCGCATCTTCGACGCCGATTTCGGGTCGAACCAGATGAGGTCGACGACGTCGCGCGAGGGGCCGCGATACGAGTACGACGGGCGCGGCGAGACGGCAGGCGAGGGCGCGGGCGCGCTGTCACTCGGGGTCGACCATTGGCCCGCGGCGGCGGCCGCGTTCGAGGCCGCGACGGCGCCGACGGACGCTGCGTTCGCGACGGCAACGGGCGGCGGGGGCGCAGCCTGCGACGCGCTGGAGAACGCGGCGACCGCGGCCGCGCCGGCGAGGCCCGCGGCGGCCATCGCGGTCGCCGTGGGCGTGATCGGGCTCGGCGGGGACAAACCCGCGGACATGCTGCCCACGGTCGGCGCCTGGATGTTCTCGCCTCCGCCCGCGCGCGCGGACGCGTTTGCCCAGGGGCTATCGAGCGGCGAGGGGTTTGGCGAGGGCGGGGCCTGCGGGACACGCGCGGGCGGCGGAGGAGCCGGCGGCGCGGACGGTGACGCGGCAGGCGGCGCGAACGGCGTCGCGGGCGGCGGCTGAGGCGGCGCGGCGGGCGAGGCGAACGGCGTCGCGGGCGGCGGCTGAGGTTGCGCGGCGGCGGGCGCGAACGGCGTCGCGTTTGGCACGGCCGGCGAGGGGACGCTGGCGGACGATTTGCGCGCGGCCGAGAGCCACGGCGGCGCGGCGTCGCCGGGCTGCGGGCGATCGGCCGGCGGCTGCTGCGGCGCGCCCGCGGCGGGCGCCACGTTCTTCGGCGCGATGAACGGTAGGCCGGTCGCAGGCGCGACGCGGGGCTGCGGCAACGCGTTTTCAGCGCGGGGCGCGCTCATCTGGCTCAACGCGGAGACCGCGGGCGACGGCGGTTTGGCCGGTACGTCGCCCGCCACGTCGGGCCGCAGGAACGGCACGGTCCCGGGCCGGTACGGTTTGCCCGAGGGTGGCGCTTGCTGCGCGGGCGCTTCGGGCGGATTTTCCGGGAGCGACTCGCTCGCTTGCCCACTCGCGACGAGCAGGCGCTCGACGTCGGCCCACGTGAGGCGCTGGCCCGGCTCCTCCATCGCGACCACCACGCGGCCGAGCCCGTGTGGCCTGTCGAGGCCGATCTGCGCGCGCCACGTCAGCGTGCATTGCGCCCGGTCCGAGTCGATCCAGAGCGTGTCGCACTTCATCGTGAGGTCCTGCGGGTTTCCGCCGGGCCGGATCACGAAGGCGCGCGGATGCAGCCCCGGCAGGCTCGTCACGAGCCGCGGGTGCTGCGGGTGCAGGTTCTCGAGCACGATGCGCTCGTTGTCGCGCAGCTCGTCGAGCTGCTGATCCCGCGGGGCGCAGTCGAAGTACGCGGGATCGATGTCGTCGGGCACCGGCTGCTCCCGGACGAGCTGCTGCGAGAACGACGACGCGTGCGCGCCGAGCGCTTCCATCCGGCCCGGCCACGTCGGCGCGATCGGGCCATAGCCGATCGGGGGGATCACGTCGGCGCGGCTCTGCACGAGCATCCCGGGCGGCTGCAGGTTCGGCACGGGGGAGACGCCGTACGCGTCGGGCTGCGCGTCGGGCCGGATGCCCACCGGGTTCAGCGTGTCCGGACCTCCCGTGGCCCGCTCGTAGCGCAGCGGCACCTTCGTCACGCCGCGTGCGTCGCGCACGGCGCCGTCCGGGCCAAACGAGCGCTCGCCGAAGGCCTCGATCGATTTGTCGATCCCGCCGACGACGAGGCGCGTGAGGATCGACCGCGCCGCTTCTCCGCGCGGGGCGAACGCGTTGCCCACGAGGACCACGTCGGCGCGCACCTTGAACGGAACGAGATCACTCGGCGAGTACACGCTGCGCGCGGGATCGTCGTTCCAGTGGTTGTCGTCCTCGTTCGGATCGTCCTGGTTCGCGGCGAGGCGCGACTGGACGGGCGCGAGGTCGTACGTGGCCTTGCAGACGACCGTGAGGACCCACCCGCCGCGCCGTGGCTGCCAGAGCAGCGACGCGACCCGGAAGGGACAAACCGTGACGACCTCCATGGCGGAGTGATACTAATCGACCGTCGCGAAAGCGGATACGGGGGTGTGGCATGAAGGCGATGATCGCGGCGCGTCCGTGCGTTCTTGCGTGTCTTTTGTCGCTGTCTGCGGTCGCGTGTGGGCCGCCGTGGACCGTGGTGGCGAAGGTCGTGCCGAATCCGTTCGTGAACCAGCGAAGTTTCGCGGTGGAGCCCGTGCACTTCGAGGGGGTCCAGATCGGCGAGAAGAGCGAGGCGGAGTACCAGGCGTCGAAGGACGGCGACCAGCAAGCGAGCTGGGACGAGGACAAGCGGGCGTTCGCCGGTGAATTCGGCCGGGAGCTCGCCGAGGAGCTGCCCGAGGTCCAGTTCGTGTCCGCGCCCGCGCCGAGCCCGTTCGTGGTGCGGCCCGTGGTCACGTTCGTCGAGCCGGGTTTTTACGCCTACGTGGCGTCGCGGCCCTCGGAGGTGCGAATGACGCTGGAGATCTGGGGCGCGGGGCCCCAGCGCCTCGACGTCTTGCAGTTCCGCGCCGTCGTGCCCGCCACGATGACGAACCCGTCGAGCGGCGGACGCCTGCGCAGCGCCGGCGAGACGCTCGGCGCGCAGGTGGCGGAATACCTGCGGACGCGCGTCCTGCCGGATTAATGCAGGGTATACCAGTCGCCGTCGTGCTCCACCTTGGGCACCTCGGCCTCCGGCGGGAACGTCTTGCCGATGTCCTCGCGCTCGCCTTCGATGTCGTCGAGGCGCTCGATGATGAGCGGCGCGGGCGCGGGCCGCGGTCGCGAGGGCGGGCGGCTCTGCGGCTCGGTCGTGAGGGCGCGCGGCTCCTTGCGCGAAGCCGGCGCCTGCGTGCCCGCGCGGCGACGCTCGAACACGCGCCGCGCGAAGAGGACGAGCGCGCCGAGCGCCCAGATCCCGATCCCCGCGAGGAACACGGGCAAGAACCCGTACCGCCGCGCGAGATCCTCCCGCCACGCGAGCTCGATCTGCGCGAGGGGCACCTCGTGCGCGGCTGCGAGCGCCTGCTCGAACGGCTCGCCGCTCCGCGCCCGATCGAGCGCCCCCACGAACGCCGACCGGCGAGGTTTGTCCGTGAGGAACCGCGCGAGGTCCGCGGCCTGCGCATAGGCGAGCGAGGTCTCCGGCGCGTCGGCCGGCAGGCCTGCTTCGAGCGCGGCGATCCCGTGCAGGCGCCTTTGCAGCGTGCCGAGAAGCAAGGCCTGCGCGCGGATCGCCGAGGCCTCGCCCGCCACGTGCGCGGCGAACCCCTCGTGCAGCCAGAGCGGCGCGGGCTTGTGATCGAGCGCCTCGTCGAGCGCCACGTGCGCGAGCGCGTGCGGCAGGGCCACGCCGAGATCCGTCGGCTCGAGGGATCGATGCGAGCCGAGGCTCGTCACCACGAGCCGCTGCTTCGAGAAGGCGAGGGCCGGCGCATACCCGGGCACGTCTTCCATCGGGCCGAGCGAGCGCACCTCCTCGGGCACCGCGGCCACGCGGATCTCCACAGCGCCGAGGACGTCACGGCCGAGCAGCTCGCTCATGGCCTTGCGCGCCCGGAGCACCGCGGGGATCGCGGCGCGCACGCGCTCGTGCGCAGAGGGGTGGTACGCGAACGTGAGGCCCGCTTCCTGAAGCTCCAGGTAGCCCGTGGGCCGCGCGGGCACGTCGGCGCGTGGATCCGCCACGGCAGGCGCGTCGTGGGGGCGCGGCGGCGCGGCGAACGCGTCCGCGGGGACGAGCCACGCCGCGACCGAGGCGAGGACGAACGCCCGGGACCACGCCCTCACGGCGCGACCTGCCCTTTCAGCCGGACCATGCCCGTCGAGTCCTCCGTCACCTGCGACGCGATCAGCACCGCGGCGCCCACGGCCACGACCGCGCCGACGGGGCCCCAGAACCAGGCCGATTTGTAGAACGGCTTGCGCGTCGGCTCCTCCGGCTTCGGCGGGGCGGGCGTGCTGGTTTGCTTCGGCGCGATCGGCGGAGGCGGCGCCGCCTGCGGCACGATCACGAGCTTTCGCAGCGTCGCCGCGGCGCCGGGCCACGTGTAGCGGATCTCCCCGGCCTCGCCTCGTTCGATCGTCGGCCCGAGCTCGATCGGCTCGTAGCGCGCCGTCCCCACGCGGAGCACGCGCGCGACGGGGCGATCACCGACCATCGACACGGCCACCACGATCTCGGCCTTCTGCTCGGCGCCGAGCGAGGCGAGCAGCCTGCGGCTCGGGGCATCGTCGTTCGCCGTGAGCGCGCTCCGCACCTCGGCGAGCTCGCGCTCCTTTGCGGGCGCGTCCGGCGCGGCGGCCTCGCCGGCGAGCACGCGCGCCGACCGATCGTCGAGGCCGGGCCGGAGCGCCTCGTCGCGGTAGATCTCGCGCGCGAGGGGCTTCGCCGCGGCATCCACGCCGCTCCCGATCGCCACGACGACCGCGCCGCGGCCTGCGGGCGCCGGCGCCGCTGCCGTCACCTCCGCTCTCGGCGCCTCGGGCTCCGCCGCCAGGCAGACGCCCGCGGCACCGAGCCATGTCCCGCACCCGACGAGGGTAAGGGCGAGCACACGAGAACGCATGCGAGGATTTTACGGAGTACCTATCGCCCCGTCAAAGTGTTTTTCGGTGGGCGCCGAGCCCATTCCGTTCACAGCTCGCGCTCGTAGACGCGATATTTCTTGTAAATGCGACCGCCCATGAGCCGGATACCGGCATTGATGGCCGCGTTGTCCTCCAGCGTCCACGAGAGCTCGCCGCGCTCGAGGCCGAGCAGGTGGGCCGACCGGTTCATGGCGACGTAGAGGAACGCGGAGAGCCCCGCGTACTTGCGCACGTGCCGGTACTTCTTCTTGATGCCGAGGATGATGAGCCGCGCGCTCTTCGGACCCTTCACGCGCAGCCGATAAAGAAGTTTCGCCACGTTGAACGGGAAGAGTTTTCCGTCGAAATCCTGGATCACCTCGTTGAGGTTCGGCAGCGCGAGCGCCACCGCGGCCGGCTCGCCGTCGATCGAGACGAGGTAGGTGATCTCGGGGAACAAGATGAGCTTCATGTCGGCCGCCATCTTGGCGAGCTCGCGCTCCGAGAGCGGCACGAAGCCCCAGTTCTCGCTCCACGCGTCATTGAAGATGTCCATGAGGACGCGGACCTCTTCGCCGAAACGTTTGGGGTCCAAGTGGCGAACCGTCACCTCGGGTATCGTGAGGATCTCGTCGTGCGCCTTTTGCGCCCGCGCCGGGACCGAGCCGACGTCGTACGTCCAGGCATAGAAGTCCTTGAGCTTCGCGAGGCCCGCCTGCTCGATGAGCCCGCCCTGGTAGGGCCGATGGTGGGGCATCATGATCATCGGCGGCGTATCGAAGCCCTCGACGAGGCAGCCGAGCTCCTCGTTGATGTTCAGCGAGAGCGGCCCGCGCAGGCGCTTCATTCCGCGCGCGCGGTTCCAGTCCGCGGCCTTTTCGAGCAGAGCCCGCGCGACCTCCGGGTCGTTCACCGTATCGAGGAACCCGAAGAACCCCGCCGCATCCTTGTGCCGTTCGAGGTGCGCATGGTCGATCTGCGCCGTGATACGCCCGACGCGGCGCCCGTCCCGGTAGGCGACGAACGCCTGCACGTCGCCGTGGTCGAAGAACGGGTTCTTCTTCCGGTCGAGCCGGTCCTCGAGCTCCATGTCGAGGGGACGCACCCAGACGGGATCGTCCGCGTAGATGTCCCGCGCGACGTCCAGGAAATCCCGTCGCCGCTTCCTGTCCTTCTCGCCGAGCTCGAGGATCTCGATGGCCATTGCCCGCCGTCCGTACCGTTCAGAGGCCGGCGACGCAAGAGGAAACGAGAACGCACCAACGAAATGGGGCGGCCCACGTGCGGACCGCCCCATTTCGTTGCCTCACGCGAGGCGCGTGGCTTCAGTTGATCTGGATGTTGAACCCGGAGGTGCCGTTGAGGCCGTTGCCGCCCACGCCGCCCTCGGGGTTCGTCCCGCCGTTCGCGCCGAGGCCGACCGCGCCGGTCGAGCAGCTATTGCCGTCGTACGCGAACGTCACGCCGCCCGCGCGGGCGAGGCACGCGCTCGGGCCGCCGCCGCCGCCGCCGCCGGCGCCGCCGGCCGAGCCCTTGCCGCCGTTGCCG
>NZ_JARZHH010000008.1 GCF_029946515.1 Polyangium sp. 6x1 | reverse complement strand
GCCGCCGCCCGCGCCACCGGAGCCACCGGCGCCGCCCGCGCCACCCGCGCCACCGGCGCCGCCGGCACCGCCGACGCCCGGGCCCGCGCCCGCGTCGCCACCGGCGCCGCCGGCGCCGGTGTTGTCAACGACGACACACGCCGTCAAAGCCATACAAGCCACTGCACCAAGCATCGCAAAGAATCGCATGTTCATTGGAGTTCCTCCCAGGTAAGCACCCGAGTTCGACAAGGACGGGCCGAGGCTAGCAGAGCTCTCCGCCGGGGCCAACCGGGGGGCAAGGGCCCCACGACGGAGCCGGAGCGCGAAGCATCGGAAGCAAGCGAACCTCCACGCGCGAACGGGCTCGGGTTTCCCGGTCGCCGCTTGGCCAAAAAACTTGGACGGGGACGGCGGCCGCGCATTCAAAGCGCGAAACGCCCGTCGCGCCGCGAGGCCGGGCGAGGTGGTTTCCGGACTTCCCACCGCCCTCGCTGTCCCTGGACCGACGGAAAGATGACCCAGCCGTGACGCCGCGCGCGCCTGGCGTCGCCTACGAAGGAGCGATGGCAATCGCGTTGTTCTTCGTCGGGCACTGGACGTTGTCCATTTTCTGCCAGACGTTTTTCCTTCACCGCTATGCCTCCCACCGCATGTTCACGATGAGCAAGGGCTGGGAGCGATTCTTTTATTTGCTCACGTTCGCCGCCCAGGGCTCCTCGTTCCTCGTGCCGCGGGCCTACGCCATCCTGCACCGATTGCACCACGCTCATAGCGATACCGAGCGGGATCCGCATTCACCGCGGCACACGGGCAATCCATTCGCGATGATGTGGGGGACGAGGCAGCGTTATCACGACTTCGCCTATCGCATCGAGAAACCCGAGCCGAAGTTCGACGGCGGATATCCCGAGTGGGACCTCGTCGACCGCATCGGCGGCGACTGGCCCGCTCGCCTCGCCTGGGGCACGGCGTACGTCGGTTTTTATCTCGTGTTCGCGACCGCGTGGTGGCAATTCTTGCTCTTGCCCGCGCACTTCCTGATGGGCGTCATTCACGGCGCGATCGTGAACTGGTGCGGTCACCGGTACGGATACCGGAACTTCGACAGCAAGGACGACTCGCGCAATACGCTGCCGTTCGATTTCGTCACGATGGGCGAGCTCTTCCAGAACAACCACCACCGCTTCGGTCAGGCCCCGAATTTCGCGGTGCGCGCCTGGGAGCTCGACCCGACATGGCAGGTCATTCGCCTGCTCGCCTTCCTGAAGATCATCGACCTCGGCGAGCGCCCCCAGGTCGGCCGCTACGAGCCGACCCCCGCCGTGGTCCCGTCCGTCATCGATACAGCTTCGTGAACGACTCCCGCAGGTTCTCCGGCGCGAGCGCGTCCTTGCGCCGGTGGAACTCGGGCAGCGCCGCCTGGTAGGCCTCGTCGAGGCGGAAGATCGAGTCCCGGAACTCCGGCGCGAAAATCGGCGCCGTCGCAGCCCCGAGCTCGAGGACGTCCTGGTATTGCCCGCGCTCCTTCAGAATCTGCGCCGAGAGCCCATACATGAGCAGGCCGCCGGGGATCGCGCCGAGCGCCGTCGTCGCGACGGCCGGATAACAGAGGCGCACCGTCCGCACGCCGAATCGATCGTGAATCTGCTGCATCGTCTGCCGCTGGAGCTTCTTCGCCCCCGCGAGCGGGCCCATCGCATAGACCGGATCGTCGGGCTCATAGTCGTAATCGCAAAACGATACGACGCTCTCGTCCCGCGCGAGCAAGCCCGCCGCCGCGAGCGGCTCCGCCCAGAGGAGCGATGACGTGCCCATGAACCGGTTCGTCCGCTCGATGTCCGTGTCCGTCGCGACCTCGACCTCCACGAGCCCGACACGCCGGATGTTCTCCGGTCGGCTGAAATCCGGGACCTGGAGGATCGGATCGAACGCGACGTCGATGTCCTTCACGTTCGTCGGTCCGTGCTCGACGTACCGCTTCGTCGCGCCCGCCGCGATGCCATTGACGAGGTGGACCGCCCGGTACTGGCCCTTGAGCGCCGCGACGACCTCCTCGACCGTCTCGGGTTTCGTCGCGTCCGCGTTCCAGAAGCGCGCCGTGAGCCCCTCGGCCGTCGCCGCCTCGACGAGCGCCGCGACGTGGTGGCCGCCGATCTGCATCTTCTCGCTGTCGTAGTGCACGCCGAAGACGGCCGCGCGCTCGCCGAAGAGGAGCTGCACGGCGAGGGCACGCGTGATGCCGTTCGAGCCGCCGAGGATGACGACGGCCGTGTCCTTCGCGAGGCGCGCGCCGCGCGGCCGGAGCTCGGTTCGCTGCGCGGCGAGCAGCTCCCGCGCGACGCGAGAGCCATCCTGGGCCAGCGCTTGGACGATGGCGCGGCGATCGGTGCCGCCGAGCGGGAGCTTGCGGAAGACCTCGAGGTTCATGTCGGTAGCCTCTTACCATGGTAAAGAGCGCCGTGGTGAAGACGGTCCTTTTGACGGGCGGCACCGGGTTCATCGGCCTTCGTCTCACGGAGACGCTTCTTCAGCGCGGCGACCGCGTGACAGTGCTCACGCGGGATCCGAACCGCGCCCGAAGCAAGTTGCCCCGCGGCGCGACCGCCGTCGCGTGGGATCCCGAGCACGAAGGGCCGTGGCTCGACGAGATCGGTCGCGCGTCGGCGATCGTGCACCTCGCCGGCGAGCCCGCCGCGCAGCGATGGACCGACGAGGCCCGCCGCGCGATCGTCGCGAGCCGCGTGGACTCGACGCGCCTCGTCGTCGAAGGCATCCGCCGCGCCGAGGCGAAGCCCGACGTCTTCGTGTGCGCGTCGGCCGTCGGCTACTACGGGCCGAGGCCGCCCGGCGAGCTGCTCGATGAGACGAGCTCCCGCGGGGAAGGGTTTCTCGCGGACGTGGTGGACCGATGGGAGGCCGAAGCGGCGAAGGCCGAGGCGCTCGGCGTGCGCACGGTGATGCTGCGGATCGGCGTCGTGCTCGGCGAGGGCGGCGGCGCGCTGGAGAAGATGCTCCTGCCGTTCAAGATGTTCGCAGGCGGGCCGATCGCGCCGGGCTCGCAGGTGATCGCGTGGGTGCACGCGGAGGACGTCGTGGGCCTGACGTTGCTCGCGCTCGAGGACACGCGCGCGCGCGGGCCGATCAACGTCGTCTCGCCCGAGCCCGCGACGAGCAAGGAGCTCGCCTCCGCGATCGGACACGTGATGCGCAGGCCCTCGTGGTTCACGACGCCCGAGATCGCGGTGAAGGTCGCGCTCGGCGAGGCGTCGATGGTGGTCACGACGGGGCAACGCGTCGCGCCGACCCGCGCGCAGGAGCTCGGCTACGTGTTCCAGTACCCGGCGCTCGTCCCGGCGCTCGCGTCGATCCTCAGGCCGTAGGGCGGTCCCTCGGAGCGCCTCGCGCTTCGCCGGGGAGATTGACCGTCCTTCGATCCTTCTCCCCGGCGAAGCGCCTCAAAAGACGCCGGCCGCCGGGAGTTGCCGAGAAGTCGAGCTTGTCGAGCAGCAATTTCCCGGGGGCCGGGACGGCCTAGTGAGACGCTCCCCCCGAAGCGCGCCGTCCATGAGTCCATGCATAGGCCATCTTCGTCTCGGGATCGCTCGGGACGAGTTGGAATCGCGTGTCCGGTCCCGACCTGATGTCCCCTACGAGACGTACGCGGAGACTGGAATTCACAACCTGGGAAGGCCGCTTTCCAGGGTCGATCAGCCGATGCCGCGGCTGCGGAGGACCTCGCGGACGGCCGATTGAGCCGCGCCCGAGAGGCCCGGCAGCGCGGACTTCGCGACGTCGACGAACTTCATGCCGCGCGCCCTCTTGAGGGCCTCGATCGCGGCCTGGCGCTCCTCGCGCCCGTCGTGCTCGATCACGCCGAGGAGCATCTCGGCCGCCTCCAGCGTGTCGATGCGCGCGAGCGCCTTCACCGCGGAGGCGCGCACCACGGCGCTCTGCGACTCGCGGTAGATGCGCGCGAGCGGATCGAAGGCGTGCGGAAACCTGAGCTCCTCGAGCGCCTTCGCCGCCTCCTGCACGACGCCGCCGTCGGCGTCGACGAGCGCCTCGCGCAGCGTGATGAACGTACGCTTGTAAAGGAATCGCGAGAGCGCGCGGACGACGGCGATCCGCACCTCGCGCTCGGGCCTGCGGAAGAGGGCCTCGAGCGGCGAAAGGATCGTGTAGAGCTCGACCAGCGCGAGCTGCTCGGCGAGCGCGCTGTAGAGCTGGCTCTGCGCCGTTCGTCCAGGCGAGGCCTCCTCCTCGGCCTCGATCGCGAGCGCCGTGAGCCGCGCGAGCATGGCGCGCCTTCGTGTCACCTCCGACCACGCAGACGGATCGAGCACGACGTCACCCGCGGATTGGCTCGCGCTGCCGCGTTGCTCCCACTCGACGAGATCGACGTGCCAGACCTCGGGGAAGCCGACCTCGTGGCGGAGGTGCGCCGGCAAGGGCTGGCTCTCGATCCGGAGGTCCTGCGCCTCGACGTAGCGCTTGCGCGCGTTCGTGTAGTGCTTGCGCCGCGCCTCTTCGAGGTCGAGCGCCGCGAGCTTCTCGTACACGCCGCCGACCTTGCCGTACTGGCCCGCCTCGCCGAGCGCGATCACCGCCGCGAGCAGCGCGTTCTCCGCGATCGACGGCGGCGCGCCGCGCGCCTTCGACGCCTCGGCGACCTCCTGCCAGAGGCGCGCCTGCGCCAGCGTCCCGAAGTTCGCGACGCCCGGCAGCCCCTCCTTCCGCGCGTAAGCGCTCATCTCGCGCGCGAGCGTGGCCGCGGCCGAGACCTCCTTCTGCTTCTCCGCCGCGGAGAGCGCCTCCTCGTACGATTGGAGCGCGTAATATCGCAGGTGATCCTCGCGCAGGATGCGGATCACGTTCACGTAGCCCTCGAGCACGTGCTCGAACTCGCCGCTCTCCCGGCCGATCGCGATGAGCACCTGGTAGCAGTCGAACGCGCGCTCGCGCTGGCCGATCGTCTCGTACCGATCCGCCGCCTCTTCGAGCAGGTGCACCGCCGCCACCACCGCCTCGCGCGCGGCCGCGGGTTCGCCCGTGCGCGTCGACGTCCGCGCGAGGTTGAAGCGCGCGAGCCCCGCCGCGTAGAAGTCCCCGCCCGACGCGCCGAGGATCTGCGACAGGCGCGACCAGAGCGCGCGCGCCCGGTACAGATCGCCGCCGCGCTCCCGCGCGATCGCCGCCTGCGCCACGAGGCCCGCCGACTCGTACTCGTCCGCGGCCTTCGCGTAGAGCGCCTGCTTGCGCGACGCGTCCTCGGCCCGATCCGCCCACGCGAGGTAGGTGCGCGCGCGATCGATCCCCGGCACGCGCCCGCTCGCGACGAGGTCACGCTGCCCCTTCTCGCTGCCCGTGTACCAGTCGAGCGTGAGCGCGCCGCGCAGGTCGCCGATCGCGACGAGCACCTCGCGCAGATCGCGGACCGCGGCGGCGTACTCCTCCTCGCGCGCGATGGTCTGCCCGAGCGCCGTGACGAGCGCTTGCCTCGCGCGCCCGAGGTCGCCCCGCGCGCTCGCCGTCCGCGCTTCTTCGCGCAGATCCGATACCGGCCGGCCGCTCACGCCTCTGCCCCTTTCGCCGCGCCCTTGCCCGCCTCTTCGCCGGAGGACGCCGTCGTCTGATCGAGGATCGACCGCGCCGCGTTGGCCCGCGCCGAGCCGCTCGACAAGGTCGCGTGATCGACGACCCAGTGCGCGTCGAGCAGGTCGAGGTAGTCGAGGTCGAGCTTGCCGCCCGAGGGCAGGATGAACACGGCCGCGATGTGCGCCGAGCGTCGCACCGCCTGGACCATCTCGCGCGGGATGTAGAGCGCCGCGTGCGTGAAGAGGTGCACGACGGGCGCGCGTGGATCGCGGTGGCGGTGCAGATCGAGCTCCGTCGAGAGCTCCGCGAACACGCGCGCCGGGTTGCGACCGCGCTCGCCCTTGAACGAGAGCACGTGCGCCGTCGGCAGCTTGTCCCCGTGCGCCCGGTGGATCTCGTAGAGCCGCGCGTCGAAGAAGCGGAACGCCACGTCCTCGCCTTCGAGCAAGAGCTTCTTCGCCGTGGCGATCGCCATCCCCCGCGCGAACGTCTGCCGGTCGCCGCGCATCGACGCCGACGCGTCGACGAGCAGGTAGTGGACCCGCTTCTGCTCGTCGCGGCTCTGCTCGCGCGCGTAGTAGAGCACCTCGTTGTCGAGCAGCCTCCGCGCGAGCTCGAGGTCGTCCCAGGCGAGCTCCGTGAGCACGAGCCCGTCGATCGATCCGCGCGTCCCGATGCCCGAGTAGCCGTGCGCCGCCGTCGTCCCCGCCGCGGGCCGCGTCTTCGTCTCCAGCACGCTCGGCAGGATCTCCAGCGAGAAGTTCACGATGTCGTTCGCCTCCGGCGACTCGAGCGCCGCGAGCAGATCGACCTGCGTCAGCGCGCCGCCCGCGCCTTCCGCGCCGAGCATGCCGAAGAGCCGCAGCGTGTCGAGGTCGAGCGCGTCCGTCATCGTCAGCACGAAGAGCCGCGAGACCTCCAGCGCCGAGAGCGCCGATGCCTCGAAGCCGCGCCGCGCCGTGGAGAAGAGCTGCGGAAGCTGCGGGTCGAGCCGCTCGAAGAGCGACGCATCCATCGGCACCGCCGCGCGATACGCCGGCGGCACGTTCACGCGCGACGCGACCGCGCCGAGCAGCCGCGAGAGCAGCACGATGACGAGGTCGTCGCTCATCTTGAGCTCCGGCGCGCGCCGCGCCGCCTCGCTCTGCCCGAGCTCTTCGAGCACGCGCCGGTAGCCTTCGAGGAGCCGCGCGAGATCCGGCATCCCGCGCGCGATCGATGCGGGCTCGCAGCGCGGCCCGATCTCCACGTGATCCCGCGACGTCGCGAAGAGCAGGCCCACGTCGTGCACGAGCGCGAACGGCAAGACGACGCCGAGCCGACCGAGCCCCTCGTGCCACTTCACCGCCCGCAGCGCGAGCACGGTGCTCCCAGGGCGCACCTGGGACAAGGCGAGGGAGCCGAGCGGCCCCGTCACCGACGTATCGCCGAGGAGATGGTCGGGGACCGGCACGGCCAGACAACCTAGCAGGGCTTCGTCCCGAGGGGGACGCCTCGCGCGCCCCGCTCTCCGCGCGAGCGCGTGTCGAACCGCCGAGCGTTCGGCGCTCCAAGGAATATCCTCTCCGCGTTTGCACCTCCTCGATGTGATCTCGGCGGCCGACGAGGCCCTCCTCCGCGCGGCCCGCGGCTCGCCTGCTTGGGCCACGCCCCTCTTCGTCGCCGTCACCTTCATCGGCGGAGGCTGGGGCATGCTCGGCCTCATCCCCTTCCTCGCGCGTGAAAAGACCCGCGCCACGACCACGCGCCTCATCGCCGCGCTCGTCGTCACGAGCGCCCTCGTCTCCACCGTGAAGGCCCTCGTCGGCCGCGTCCGCCCCTGCGACGCGCTCGCCGCCTGCGAGCCCGTCTTCATCGCTTCACCCGGCGGACACTCGTTCCCGAGCGGACACGCCGCCGGCTCGTTCACCTTCGCCGCGTTCGTCGCTTCCGTGCGCCCGACGCTCGCCGTCCCCGCGTTCGTCTTCGCCGCGCTCGTCGCCTGGTCGCGTTGCTTCCTCGCCGTGCACTACCCGAGCGACATCCTCGTGGGCGCGCTCGTCGGCACGTCGATCGGGCTCGTCGCGGCGAGGCTCCGCTCGCGCTTGGACCTCAAAGGTTCATCACGCAGCGGAACCCGATCACCGGCGTCGTCGCGTCCGGCACCTGGTGGAAGCGGAACGCCGGATTGAGCCACTGCTGCACGCCGCCGTTGAAGCCGCCGCCGCGGATCGCCTTCCGGTCACCCGCGGGCGCGCCCTTCGGGTTGATCTGCTCGTCGTCGGCCTTGTAGGTCTCGTACCAGTCCGCGGTCCACTCCCACACGTTGCCGACGAAATCGTCCGCGCCGAAGCGCGTCTTGCCCTGCGGGAAGCTGCCGACGGGCGCCGTGCCCGGGAAGCCGTCGTCGATCTCGTAGAGCGTGCCCGTGAGCTTCAGGCCTTGCGCCTTCTCCCACGCCGCCCACTCCTTGCCGCCCGCGTTCATGTGCCCCGCCGCGGCCTCGTCCGCGCCCCACGGGAACTTGCGACCGTCGGAGCCGCGCGCCGCGTACTCCCACTCGGCCTCCGTGGGCAGGCGCTTCTTACGGAACTTGCAGTAGCCGTCGGCCTGGAACCAGCTCACGCAGTTGACCGGGTGGTTCTCGCGCCCCGTTTTGCCGAACGTGCAGAACTCCGAGTACGACTCGCGCTTCTTCTCGTGCTCCTCGTCCGTGCTCCCGGCCGTCTTCGGCCAGTTCGGCGCGGCCTCCGGGCGCTTGCATTCGCCCTGATCCGAGCACTCCTTGTACTCGGCCGCCGTCACTTCGTGCAGGTCGACGCAGAACGTGTCGAGGATGACCTTGTGCGCCGGTTGCCACAGCTTGAACGACGGCTCGTCCGAGCCCATGAAGAACTTGCCGCCGGGCACGAGCACCATCCCCGCCGGGCACTCCGTCGGCCGCGCAGCCGCCGCGATCGCCGACGCGCTCGCGTTCGGCGCCGCGCTCGCCACGGGCGCGGACGAGGCCACGGTCGGCGTTCCCCCCGAGGGCTTCGTGAACATCTTGTAGGCAGCGAAGCTGCCGCCGAGCAGCGCGATCGCCGCGATGGCAGCGAACGCCATGAGCCCCTTGCCCTGATCCGGCGTCGGCGCGTTCCCCGTCGGCATCGGCGCGCCCGGCGGCGTCGCGATCGATCCTGGCGCGTCCTGCGTCGTGCGTTGCGCCGTGCCCTGCGGCATCGGCAGCGACGGCGCTCCATCCATCACCGCGGTGCCGCCGGTCGGACGCGGCAACGTCTCCTGCAGCGGACCTGGCAGGCTCGCGCGCGACGCGGACCTGCCGCCCGGCGACGACGTGATCGACGACGACACGCCGCTCGTCGTCCCCGGGTTCCACGCGATGTCCGGGAACACGGCCTCGTGCAGCGCCGCCCAGAAGCGGCCCATCGACGGGTACCGGTCCGTCGGCGCGACGGCGAGCGCCTTCTCGAACACCGCCTCGACCTCGGGCGAGACCTGCACGCCGAACGTGCGTGGCGTCGGCCTGCGCGTCGGATCGCGGCTCGCGACGGCGAACTGGATGAAGTCCTCGCCTTCGAACGCCGGGACCCCGCCGCGCAGCACCTCGACCATGATGAGCGCCATCGCGAACACGTCGGTCCACGGCCCCGTCGCGCCGTACGATCGGCTGAACTGCTCGGGCGCCCCGTAGTTCGGCGTGAACGCGGTGATCTCCTTGCCCGTCTGTGCGAGCTCGGCCGTCGCCGCCGCGTGATCGGCCATCACCTTCGCGATGCCGAAGTCGAGGATCTTCGTGAACGGCGAGGGCCCGCGCGGATCGCCGATGACGAAGATGTTCGCGGGCTTGATGTCGCGGTGCGCGATGTTCTTCGCGTGCGCGATCTCGAGCGCCACCGCGACCGGCTCGAGCAGCGCGAGCGCCTCGTGGATCTCGCGCGGCTTCGCGCCGCTCACGCGCTCCACGAAGAGCACGTGATCGAGCGTCTTTCCTTCGAGCCACTCGAGCACCATGTACGGGATCCACATCCCGTCCGCGGTCGTGAACTTGCCGATGTCGCGCGCCTGCACGATCGCCGCCGATCGACTCGACAGGCTCGCGAGCAGGCGGCCCTCCTGGATGAACCCGTCGAGCAGCTCGTCGCGTTTGTTCTCGGGCGCTTGCGCGAGGATGCGGAAGCACTTGATCGCGACAGGCTGCTGCCAGATGAGGTGCTCGGCGCGGTAGACGACGCTGAAGCCACCTTCGCCGATGAGCGCGTCGATCCGGTATTTCTCGGCGAGGATGGTCCCCGTGATGCCGAGCGGGTCCTGTTGCGTGCTCGTCGTCATGGAAAAACGCGGAGGTGTCGGCTCATGGTCGTTCGCCCGCGACTATACCCTGCTCGCCCGCCGCGTGCGTGTCGGGATCGTGATTTCCTTGCTCGACCGCGCCGAGGACCACCCCGCGCTCCCCGAGGTCCGCGAGCACCTCCGCCGTGCCTCGCAACACCGCGTCGCCCATCGGCTCCCCGAGCGCCGCGCACGCCGTCGTCACCGCCTCCCCAAGCCGAGCGCCCCCGAGGAGCCGCTCGAGGATCGCGGCCGCGAGCGGCGAGAGCACGAGGCACCGGACCTCGTGCGCCCTGTCCCGGTACAGAAGCAAGGCCGTAAGCTCTTCTTGCGGCTCGCCCGGTGTGTCCTCGGGCAAGCGGTGCACGGCCCACGCATACCGAGCGACCCGGGCCGCGCCGCCGAGCCGCACCGCCCGATCGAGCGCGAGCGGCCCGCCGCTCGGCGCGTCCGCCACGTTTGCCGCCGCGACCTCGAACCGCGCGACCTCGTAACGCCCGAGATCTGGAATCCACCGCGGAACGAGAGGATCCTCCGTCCACCGCGTAGCAGCCCAGCCGACGAGCTCGGCCGAGGCGTCGCGCAAGTACGGCGAGCTCGGCAGCGCCTCGTCGATCCAAGCCTCCACGGTCGCCTCGAATCGCGCCCCGAGCGCGGCCGCCGTGCGTGGCATCTGCGCCCGCACGGCCCCCATGATGCCGCGGCGAACGAGCGACCTGTAGACGCCGATCCGCGTCTCGTCCGGCGGCCCCTGCACGACGGCCGCGAACGACGCCGCGACCTCGGCGATCGCGGCCCGCCCTTCCTCTTCTTCAGCCACGCGCTCGTGCCTCCCGCGCCGCGAGCCCTGCCTGGTAGGCCGCCTCGACCCGCGACAGCTCCCCGAGCAACTCGTCGAGCGGCGGGATCGCGTGATCCCGCTCCAGCACCACCGGCACGGGCCCCGTCCGCTCGATCGTCCACGTGAGCAGCGACAGCACCTCGCCGAGCACGTCCGCGCCGTGCGTGTCGATCACGAGGCCCGTCCCTTCGCGCTTCTCGTGCCCCGCCACGTGGATCGCGGCGACGCGATCGAGCGGGATCCCGGCGAGGAACGCGAGCGGATCCGTGCCGTCGTTGATCGCGTTCACGTACACGTTGTTCACGTCGAGCAGAAGTTTTGACCCCGAACGATCGAGCACCTCGGCGAGGAACGTCGCCTCGTCCATCTCCGGCGCGCCGGGCACGACGTACCGCGTGATGTTCTCGACCACCATCGGCAGCCCGAGCCGATCCTCGGCCTCTCGCAAGCGCGTGGCCACGTACGCCGCCGCGCCCTGCGTCAGCGGCAGCGGCAAGAGCTCGTGCGCCATGCGCCCACCGAACCCCGAGAAACACAGGTGGTCCGAGTGGAACGGCACGCCGAACCGCCGCGTGAAGGCGGCGAGCTCGCGCATGTACGCGTCGTCGAACGGATCGAGCCCGCCGAGCGACATCGAGAGACCGTGCGAGAGCAGCGGAAAGCGCGCGGCGATCCGCTCGAGCGCGGCCGGGACGAACCCGCCCCGGCGCATGTAGTTTTCCGGCGCGACCTCGAAGAAACGCGCGGGGCCAAGGGGCGCGTCCGCCTCGACCCGCGCGAGCACGTCGTCGAGGAAGTCGAAGCGGAGCCCGAGCCCGACCCCTGGGATTGTCGACCTGAGAGCCACCCTTCAGGCGCAGGAACCTTCGCCGCAGGCCGCCTCTGTGCCCTTCTTCGCAGCAGCCTTCTTCGCAGCGGGCTTCGCCGTGGGCGCCGCCTTGGCCGGGGCGGGCGCCGCTGCCTTGGCCGGGGCGGGCGTCGCCGCGGGCGCGGGCGTCGCCGCCGCCGCGGGCGCTGCCGCCGCCGGAGCCGCCGCCGCCGGCGCTTCCGTGGGCGTGGCGGCCGCGTTCGTCGCGCCTGCCGCCTCCGTCCCCGCCGTCGACTCGGCCTTCTTCTCGTCCGTCGCGGCTTGCGCGGGCGCCTCGGCCTGCGGCTCCTCGGCGGCCTTCACGGGCTCTTGCGTCCCGGCACAACCAGCGATCATCGCACTCGCCCCGAGCGCCGCGAGGGTCTCGTAAATGCTCTTCGCGTTCATCGTTTGCTCCTCGATGCTTGCACCACCAACTACGGCCTCCACCCCCGCGCGGATCCCCGACTCGAGTCCCGCGCCCCTCCCCGAAGCCTTCGGCGTCGCTCCTCTACTTTCGGTCCGAAGCGCCTCGGGCGGCAACAAGAAAGGCTTGACAGCCCCCGACGCCCCCGCCTTTGCGGCGTGACGCCGCGCCTCGCGTGGCCGCTGTCCGCTCTCACGGCAAGGTTCAGGTCCGGGCCGGCCGTCTGGACGTGCAGGGTCCGACCTGCACAGCCTCCATGGCCCGCAGCATGCACAGGGACGCATGCAAGGCGAGACTCGCTCTCGGCAAGGACCTCGAGCATTCGCTGAGGAGGAAGCAATGACCACCGCACGAATCGTGGCGGCTCTCGTGGCTTGTGCCGCACTGGGAGCGCCGACTTTGGCCCACGCGCAGGACACACGGCGAGGCATGCCTCCCGCCGATCAGCCCATGATCCGCGAGATCCCGCGGCCGACGGCGTTCACCGTGGAAGGCGGCGCGGGCATCGTCGGGTTCCTCAGCGGCGTCGGCGGCGTCGGCCCGGGCTGGAACGTGCGCGTCACCGGCATGATCAACGATCGCTGGGCGGTCGAGGGCAACTACCTCGGAAGCGCCAACACCCGCGCCGATACCCGCACCCAGCTCGTGATGACATCCCTCGACGCGGGCATCCGTTACAACCTCGCCGAGGCGAACCGCCTCCCGCTGCAGCCCTTCGTCGCCGGCGGCGTCGGCTACGCCGGCTTCGCGGGTCGCTACGGCGACGGCTTCACGCTCGTCGTTCCCGTCGCTGTGGGCGCGGACCGCATGCTCACGGAGAACATCAAGGTCGGCGCGCGCTTCAACTACCGCCCGGCCTTCTTCGACCACCTGGGCGCGCCCAACATCCCGGTCGGTGACCAGCCCGGCGCCGACACGTGGAACCTGCTCGCGCAGATCGGCGGCGGCTTCTGAGCATCCGATCCTGATCCTACATAAGGAGGGGCGGACCCGCCGAGGTCCGCCTCTCCTCAGCCATCGGGGCGCACGCCTCAGCGGCCCGCCACGATCCGCCGCGCGAGCGCGCGCACGGTCAGCGGCGCCGATCCTTCCACCTTGTTGTTCACGATCACCATGAGGCTTCGCCCCTCCCGGGCGCAGCGCGCGGCGACCTCCACGACGTCGGCGCGGGTCTCCTCGTCCGTGGCCACGATCTTGTCGAACGGCGCGCAGATCCGCTTCCGGTCCTCGTACCTCTCGCCGGGGCGGATGGACAACCGGCACACGACGAGCGGCGCCGTCAGGATCTTCGGCACGGCGAGCTGCCGTCCGATCGAGGGCATACGCTCCCAGAGGCCGAGCACGTGCGTCACGCCGTGCCGCGCGAGCACGTCGAGGTATGCCCTCGAAAGCAACTCGGGGTTGCGGAGCTCCACGGCGTAACGAAACGATCGCGGCGCGGCTTCGAAGAAACGGTCGAGCCGCTCGGCGAGCTCGCCGGCGTCCATCCGCTCCTCGGCGCGCATCGGCGAGAGCACGAGCAAGAGGACGCCGACGTTCCGGGAAAAACTCTTCACGATCGGAGCGAGTACGCGCTCCTCGAACGCGTGTGGATCGAGGAACCAGGGCGAGCGCTGTCCCGTGTGGGGATCTCGCCGCGCAACGATTCCGCTCCACACCTTCATCGCGCATCCGTACCCGTCGGGCAGATCGTCGCGGTAGCGCGCGAGCTCCTCGGCGCGCAGCGGCGCGTAGTAGCTCCGATCGATCCCTACGGTCCGGAACAACGGGTTTCGCGCGTAGAGCCGTAGCCCGTGCGTGGTGATTTCACGCTCGGGGATATCCTTGGGGTAGAAAATTCCTCGCCATCCTGGGAACGTCCATGTCGACGTTCCGAGGCGAACGGAGGGGGCGAGCATCGCGGCGATCGCGCGATCTGCATCGACCTCGGGAAGCTCGGGCTCTGGCTTGCCCGAGAACAACACGAGCTGCTTCATGGGAAACACCTTCGGCCGGGCGAGCCGCGACGAACCTAGCATGCGAGGATCGTTTCGTCTCGCCGCGGACAAACCCGAGGGTTTGGCGCCGGCTTTCGGGTGAACTGCGCTACAGGGCCGCGCTGCTTCTACCGTTCTACGTGGGCTTCGTGCTTCGCTCGCAGGCGTGTGAAGGATCGTGATAGGGGTGGCACGGTAGCTGCTACCCGCGCGTGCGCGAACGGCCGCTTGCGAAGCATGTTGAGACACGTCGCGAGGCATCACGGTTGGACAGACGGCACTCGACGTCGACGTCGGGACCGGCTAGCCTTTCTAGGCCGACGGTCGGCCGCCTTCGAGGTCCCGATGTCGATTGTCAAGACCATCACCCCGGCTCCACCGATGGAAGCCGACTTCGCGTCGAGCCGATACAGGATGATCATGGCGGCCCGCTTTACGGTGGGCGGCTTTGCTCGGGAGTGGGCACACTGCCATCTGCTCGCGAACTATCTCGCCCGTTACGTGAGCGCGAACGAGGGGGACCCGGAGCGTCACGCGACGCTGCTTTCGACGTTCATCAACGAGCTGCTCGAGGTCATCTATCGCAACCACGCGGCAGACGGGCAGATCGAGCTCATCTTCCGCAAGCGGGGCCGGCACGTGATCCTGCAGATCGCGCTCCCGGTCACCGAGCAGAATCGAGTGTTCTATCGTATGGCCGTGCAGATCGTGAACCAGCCCGATCTGAAGAGCTGGTATCGCGCCAGGCTCGAGGAGCCGGCCGAGGGCGAGGATACGATGCTCGGTTTGCTCGAGCTCGCTGCGGTATACGCCTGTACTTTGACGATATCCGAGCCACCCGGCCAGGACAGGATTAGCCTCTTCCTGGAGCTCCCAGAGGTCGACGAGATGGGGGAGGTATGAGCAATTCCATTGCTCCGGCGTCGTCTGGCACGCCTTCGTCCGGCGTTCCGCCGTCGTGCATGCCGGTCGCACTCAACATGCGCTTGACGGGGGACAAGGAGCAGGAGGTGACCCTGACGGGCACGCTCCGGCCCTTCGTCGCCGAGGAGATGGCGTCGGTCCGGCGGTCGCTCGAGCAGGCCGCCTGGAGCGCGCGCGGTGCGTTGTGCGTGAACTTGAAGCGCCTCAAGTACATGAACAACGTGGCGTTCCTCGAGCTCAACCGCTTCGTGCGGTGGGCGGCGAGCGCGCGTCCGGACTTGCGCGTCAAGTTCATTCTGTCGAGCGTCATTCCCTGGGCCATACGCAAGTTCCAGGTGATCGCCGAGCTTTATCCGAACGTCACGATCGAGGTCTACGACAAGGCCTTCTATCCGATCCAGCACGTCATCGAGGACGACGAGTTCATCAACGTCCTCCGCACCCAGGAAAAGATCATCTGGGAGCACGAGCAGGAGAAGCTCGCCTGGCACGGTATGCGACCCGGGCTCCGGGTAGCGGACATCTGCTGCGGCCTCGGGGACTTCGCCATCCTGCTCCAGCGTGATTTCCGGCCCGAGTACCTCGTCGGCGTCGATCACTCGAAGCCCTTCCTGCGGTATGCCCGTCAGGTCGTCTCGGACTTCGGGCTGGAGAACATCGAGTATCAGTACGGCGACGCCGCGGCGCTGCTCTTGCCGGACAGCTCGTTCGACTTCGTGACGTGCCGTCTGTCCTTGCAGGTCTTCAATGAGCCGCAGCACATCCTGCGTGAGCTCCTCCGGATATGCAAACCCGGCGGCCGCATCTATATCACGAACGAGCTCATGGCTGGTATCGTGGCTCACCCCGGCGAGAATCTCATACGCTGGACGTATGACAAGGTCATCGAGATCGGCCACTCGCTCGGTATGGACATGGATACCGGGTTGAAGACGAGGGAGATCCTCACCGACGCTGGCCTCGAGGACATCAAGATCCACCTCATCGACATCAACAACATGAACTCCGATCCGAATGATTTCGGGAAGGTCGTCGAGAGCTGGACTTACGTGACGGGGCAGATGTGCATGCGCAGCTCGCAGCCGCCGGAGGTCTTCGAGCGGATCAAGGAGGGCCTCATGGCCCACGTCGAGGCCATCAACAGTGATCGTGGCTTCGCCTCGTGGCCCATCTATGCCGGCTCGGGTCGCAAGCCCTTCCGGGCATGATCGTGCCACGCGAGCCCCTGGCGCGTGCCTCGGAGACGCCGCGCCGGGGGCGCGCATGTCGAGCGGATGACGGTCCCTGCGCTCGGCGCTGCATCCAGGGACGAACGACGACGGCCTGTGAGGTTGCCCGCATGTTTTCGTATGGCTTTCCGGCGGAAAACCGTCTAGTTCTGAGCGAGACGCGGTCTCTGCGCGCTGGCCGCGTCGTCCAGGAGGATCCGGGCCGTGTCGTCCGATCGCGGTAATCAACCAGGCCAGAGCCCGCCGAGCGGAATCCTCGCGCGGCTCAACAAATTCAACACCAAGTTTCTCCTGGTGACGGGCATCAGCGTCATGCTCGGCGCGGCGCTGAACGTGATGGTCGCGCGCACGGGCCTGCTCCAGCTGAGCGACCGATCGCGCGCCGAGATCGATCAGGGTCTCACGGCGGCGACCCGCGAATACCTGACCAAATCCATCGAAGACAAGGTCAAGTACACCGACTACCAGCTCGGCCATGCCGAGAAGGACCTCGAAACGCTGTCGGCGATCATGCAGAACATGATCGATCACGACACGGAGCTCGAGCCTGTGTTCCGGGAAGCCGCGAACACGCCGCTCCTCAAGGACAAGCTCGTCTACAACAAAGCGTCGGACTGGTACGAGAACGGCAGCGACGAGCCCGCCGTCGTCACCGCGTGGGGATACCTCGGCGACAAGAACACGGGCACGCTGAAGCCGGAGACGCAGGCGCAGATCGATCGCACCGCCGTGCTCGATCTGATCATGCCCGTGATGGCGACCCACGGCGCGAACAAGCTCCAGATCTATTACGTCGGGCCGCACGAGATCCCGATCGCGCGCCTCACGCCCTACGTCGACATCGGCGGGTACTGCGACAAGACGGCGCCCGGCCACAACGAGAAGAACTACTACGACTACTTCTTTCCGGGGTTGCACGACGGCTGGCAGAAGTGGCTGGCCGAACCCGATGGCTTGAAGAAGCGGCAGTCCCTCATCACCGTGATCCCCCCGTATGAGGACGCGGCCGGCCAGGGGCTCGTGATGACGCTCTTCCACCCTTTGTGGACGAAGGATCGCAAGGGCTTCGGAGGGGCGATCGGCTTCGATATCGCGCTCGCGAAGATCGTGGAGTCGATCAAGGACGTGAAGCTCGCCGAGACGGGCTTCGCCTTCCTCGCGCAGTCGGACGGCAACGTCCTCGCCGTGAACGAGGCGGGCGCCACGCGGCTCGGCCTGAAGGTCAGCGCGGAGAAGGGCGGCGACGGCGGCCTCGCGATGCTCAAGCAGGCCTTCAAGGACAGCAAGGAGCCCGCGATCGCGACGCTCAAGCTGCCCGACAACGTGAACGTCGACTATCACGACATCACGCTGGACAACCGGCCGCACATCATCGTGCTCCAGCGACTCCGTACGCTCGACGGCCTGGTCAACGGCGCGATCGTGCCCGATCACTGGACACTCGGCTTCGTCGTGCCCAAGGAGGAGCTCTACCGTTCGCTCGATCGCGCGCAGGCGACCATCGAGCAGACGCGGACGAGCCTCACGAAGAGCCAGGGCCTCATCACGATCGGCTCCCTCGTGATCGTGATGCTCGGCGTCTACCTCGTCGCGCGTCGCATGACGGGCGCGCTCGTGGCGCTCTCCGAGGGCGCGTCGCGCATGCGTGAAGGCGACTACGGCGTGCGCGTCGAGGTGCGGAGCGGCGACGAGATCGGCCAGCTCACGGGCGCCTTCAACGAGATGGCGGCCGAGATCCGGGCCCACACGAACAACCTCGAGCAGCTCGTCAAGGCACGGACGGGTGAGCTCGAGGACGCGAACAAGGAGATCATGAGCCTCAACGCCCAGCTCGCGCAGGAGAACCTGCGGCTCGGCGCGGAGCTCAACGTGGCGCGGCAGCTCCAGCTCATGGTGCTCCCGCCCGCGCAAGAGCTGCAGGAGATCAAGGACCTCGACATCGCGGGGTACATGTCGCCCGCGGACGAGGTCGGCGGTGATTATTACGACGTTCTCCGCGGCAACGGCGTCATCAAGATCGGCATCGGCGACGTGACCGGGCACGGCCTCGAGAGCGGCGTGCTCATGCTGATGGTGCAGACCGCGGTCCGTACGCTGCTCGCCAGCAACGAGACCGATCCCACGCGGTTCCTCGGCATCGTCAACAAGGTCATTTACCAGAACATCCAGCGCATCAGCTCGGACAAGAACCTCACGCTGTCGCTGATGGACTACAGCGATGGCAAGCTCCGGCTCACCGGGCAGCACGAGGAGGTCATCGTCGTGCGTGCTTCGGGCGAGCTCGAGCGCGTGGACACGACCGGGCTGGGGCTCCCGGTGGGCATGGACGAGGACATCACCGATTTCCTCTCCAACACGGAGATCGATCTGGAGTCGGGGGACGTCGTCGTTCTCTTCACGGACGGGGTGACGGAGGCGGAGCGCACCGACACGGCGCAGTACGGCGTCGAGCGGCTATGCGAGATCGTCTCTCAGAATCACAAGAAGACGTCGCAGGAGATCAAGGACGCGATCATCGAGGACCTGATGAACCACATCGGCACGAACAAGGTCTACGATGACATCACCGTGTTGGTCATCAAGAGGCTATGACGCGTAGGAGACCGGCAACACTATGAGTGAGATCATTGGCGTCTATTCGCTGGACGACTCGTTCAGCGAGCACATGTCGTTGACCCTGTACCCGGATTCGTTCGCGGTGCGGTGGAGCCTCTGCAACCTCACGGCGAACTTCATGGCGGAGTACTTCGCCGAGCTCTTTCCGGACGCGGACAACGACGGGAAGCTCATCAGCCGGGCGGAGGTCAGCGGCGCGGTGAGCTACGTGCTCAACGAGCTCGTGGAGAACGCCGTCAAGTTCAACCGCAGCGGTGACATCAACGTCACGGTTGGGATTGGCAAGGAAGATCTGGTGTGCCTGGTGAGCAACCACATCGCCAACGGCGAGGTGCCTCCGCTGCGGGAGAAGCTGCTCGAGCTCTCGCGTGAGGACCCGGGAGAGCTTTTGCGTCGCCAGGCCGAGGCCAATGCCGAGGATGTCGAGGCGACGGGCTCCGGGCTCGGGTATCTCATCATCATGAGCGACTATGGCGTGAGCCTGGGGTGGAAGCTCGATCCGGTCTCAGCGCAGAACACTTGCATCAGGACGATGGCGCGGCTGCCCATCTTGAAGGAAAGGGCCAGAATGGAAATCAAAGGTGGTAACTATCGAGTCTGGTATGACCCGTCGGAGGTCACGGTCTACTTCGAGGGTATCTTGCGCCTCGGCGGGCCGCAGGAATACCAGCCGATCGAGGATCTCCTCGAGAAGGTCCTCCTGGGCAATGCCAAGTCGATCACGATCGACATGCGCACGCTGAACTTCCTGAACAGCTCCGGGATCAACGTGCTCTACAAGTTCGCGATCGCCATGCGGAAGAAGGGCGACGTGCAGCTCGTCGTCCGGGGCTCGAAGGCCATTCCGTGGCAGGGCAAGTCGCTCCCGAACCTGAAGAAGTTCAACCAGAACTTCGAGATGATCTTCTGTGACTGACAGGAGAGGGGAACGTAGGGCGCCCGTGTCGGAGGATTTGTTCGAACGATGACCGCATCGAAGGACAGCTCGTCGGATCCGGTGGCCGAAGCTCGGTCGGAGCAGACGGATCTCGAAGCCGTCAAGGCGCTCCTATCGGACGACGCTGCTTGCAAGGCTTTGCTCGCGCGCGACGGCGGGGCTCTCGAGCTCCTTGCCCGGTGTCGGGGCCTGGTCGAGCAATGCGAGCGTCTCCGGGCCGACATCGACGAGATGTCTGTGGTGCACGAGCTCACGCTCGAACACGCGACGCGCATCGAGAACGAGCTCGAGCTTCAGAACCGGATCGTGAGCGAGGACCTCGAGGTCGCCCGAGGGATCCAGCAGGCGCTCTTGCCAGACCCGTCGGCGCTCTCCGCGGAGCTGGAAATCGCCATCTACCACAAGCAACTCGCGGAGGTTGGCGGGGACTATTACGACTTTTCCCAGCTACCTGGGGAACGCTTTGCGGTCAGCGTGTTCGACATCTCGGGGCACGGGGTGTCGTCGGCGCTGATCATGTCGTTCTTGAAGGCACAGATCGAGAATGCGACGCGGCGTTCCGAAAGCCCGAGCGCGATCGTGGATTGGGTCAACCGTGCGTCGTATGCCTTTCTCCGCGGAGTGAGGCGGTATGCCACGGTGAACTTCGTGGTCTTCAGCGATCGGTTCATCCGGTATGTCTCCGGCGGAGGATATGGACTCCTGGTCCGGCACGGGATGCAGCGAACGTTCAACAGGGTGGGCAATTACATCGGTTTGAGGACCAAGCCGTTCCGTGAGTTCGAGCTGCCGTTCGAGCAGGGAGACGTCCTGGCGCTGTACACGGATGGTATGGTCGAGGCTTTAGATGCAGAGGGAAAGGGTTATACCGTGCAACGTCTCAATGACATCATCGCGCGGCATAGCGAAGAACCCGTCCAGGATATCCTGAAGAGATGTGTGGACGACTATACGTCCTTCAGGGCCGAGGACATCGACGACATCACGCTCCTCATCATGCGAAGGTGCGCTAAATGAGCGCCGGGGGCAACCGGACGCAGACGGCCGTCGGAGCGTCGATTTCCATCGCGCCGCTCGATCACGTGGCCGGGGACGTGGCAGGCCTGCTCGGGAACTTTCTCTTCGACCTTTTGGGGATGTTTTACCCGCGGCAGATCTGCTCGAAGGCGAACGTGGTCGTCATCGAGCTGGTCACCAACGTGATGGAGCACTGCTCGATCCGTGACGGCGCATTGCGCGTCGACCTGAAGATCGACGGCGACGAGCTCATGATCACCGTGGCGAATCCTGCCACGGAAGACGAGTTCAAAGCCGTGAGCGATCGCTTCACCGTCATCGCCAACGCCGAGGACCCGCGAAAGCTCCTCGCTGACACGGTCTATCGCCGGCGTATCGACAAGGCGAAGGGAGGCCTCGGCCTCATGCGGCTCACCGCGGAGAGCAAGTTCAAGCTCACGGCTGAGTACGAGCAGGGGTTCCTCGTTGTCAAAGCGCTATTCCCGATGAGAGGTTTCGCATGAAGGTCCTCACCTACGGTGAAATCATGGACGGCGGACTGAGCGTGTTTCACTCGGTCGCGAAGCTCGATGATCATCACCTCATCCTGACGTTCGAGGGCGTCATCCGGGTGGACAACCCCTACCGCTACCTCCACACGTACCTCGAGGAGCTTGCGAAGGTCCTCCCCCGGCAGTCCGTCACCGAGACGACGATGGACTTCGTCAAGATGCGCTTCTGCAACTCGAACGGGTTCTACGTCATCATGGATATCGTCGACGCGGTCTACAACCTCGTCCCCGGCCGCGTCACCGTGCGCCGTATCGCCGACGACGATTGGCAATGCGAGACCTTGCCCATCCTGCTCAATCTGAGCGAGGAGCACATTGCCGCGAGGACGAACTTCGAGGACGTCAAAGCGCCCTGACCGTCCGGCCGCTCGAGCTATCGAGCGCCTCGTCCGCCTCCCCGTCATCCGTTTTTGCTCAAACGGAAAACCTTTCCATCCATCCCCTTCCGGATCTCCGCGCCTCTGGGCGCCGCCGTTCCTCCAGGATCGCGCGCGTGCACGATCCGTAGTATTTTGGTCCCGATCGCCTGAGCATCGTGAAGCCAAGAGGTACGGCATTGGAGCGCTCGGAGGCGCCTTGCGCACGCGCGGCGTGGAAACGTTACGCGGTGGCGCTGCTATCGGCCGGGCTCGGCCTCGGCGCGCGGGTATTGCTGACACCAGCGCTCGGCCACGCTGTCCCGTTCATCACGATGTTCCCCGCGGTGGTGCTGAGCGGCTGGTATGGAGGATTCCGAGCCGGAATGCTCACCACGCTCGTCGGCGGCTCCAGCGTTGCATGGTTTTTCCTTCGATACGATTACCCGGACATCGAGGGCGAGATCGAAGAGGTCACGAGCCTGATCGTTTTTCTCTTGATGGGCGTGCTCATCAGCTGGCTGACGAACGAGCGCAACGTCGCGATCGCGCACCTGCGCGAGGCCCACAATAACGAGCGTGTCGCCCGGCAAAACGCCGAGCAGGCGACGGCGCGCGTGGAGGCGCTGCGCAGCGAGGCCGAGGCCGCCAACCGCGCGAAAGACGAATTTCTGGCGATGCTCGGTCACGAGCTCCGAAACCCGCTCGCCCCGATGGTCACGGCGCTCGAGCTCGTCCGGATGCGGAGCGGCGGACAGCTCGGCCGCCCGGAGCAGGTGATCGAGCGGCAAGTGCATCACCTCGGCCGGATGGTCGACGATTTGCTCGACGTCTCGCGCGTCGCGCGTGGCCTGATCTCGCTCTCGAAGCGCCCCATCGAGCTCGAACCGGTGATCACGCGCGCGCTCGAGATGGCGAGCCCGCTGCTCGAGAGCCGTCGCCACCACGTGACCGTGAACGTGCCGCGGACCGGGCTCTTCGTGAACGCGGATCCCGACAGGCTCGCGCAGGTCTTCGCGAACCTGTTCACGAACGCGGCGAAGTACACCGATCCCGGCGGGAACGTCGAGGTCTCGGCCGAGCGGCACGGCGACACGATCGTGGCCACGGTGCGCGACACCGGCATGGGCATGAGCCCGGAGCTGCTCGCGCGTGTGTTCGAACCCTTCGTGCAAGGTGCGCAGAGCATGGAGCGCAGCGCAGGCGGGCTCGGCATCGGCCTCACGCTCGTGAAGAGCCTGGTGTCGCTGCACGGCGGCGAGGTCTCGGCGCGCAGCGACGGCGCGGGTCACGGCAGCACGATCGAGGTGCGACTGCCCGCGCATGACCGCGCATCGCTGCCTGCGGCGGAAGAGGCGCGCGCGCCCGCGCCAGCGTTGGCCGCGCATCGGGTGCTCGTCGTCGACGACAACGAGGACGCGGCGACGCTGCTCGCGGAGGTGATCCGCGCGCAAGGATGGCCCGTGGCCGTGGCCTTCGACGGGCCGCAGGCGCTCTCGATGATCGAGTCGTTCGCGCCGGACGTGGCCGTGCTCGACATCGGCCTGCCGGTGATGGACGGCTACGAGCTCGCCGCGCGGATCCGCGAGCGGCTCGGGGCGCGGGCGCCGCGCCTGCTCGCGGTGACGGGGTACGGCCAGGAGGAGGATCGCAAGCACACGACCGAGGCGGGCTTCGAGCACCACCTCGTCAAGCCGGTGAGCACCGACGATCTCCTCGCTGCGATGAACGGGCTGCGATGAGGACTTTGCGCGCCACAGAGGATTCGAACCTCTGGCCTTCGGCTCCGGAGGCCCGCGCAGAACGCAGTGATTCCAAAGGGATAGGCCCACAAAGGGGAGATGGCGGGGAGATGGCGGGGCGGGTCTCCACGCTCGCCGCTTCCCACGTCGTCACGGTTGCGAATTGTGAGCCTGGACACGGACATGCGCTCGCGGCTGCGGCGACAGTTCTTGCCTCGCGTACCGCCGCGGGCCTGATGGTCGACGCGGCGACGGCGGCGGAGCTCGTAGCGCGCGCCGAGCGGTACGTGCGTGCGGTGGCGAGCCGTAATCGGTTCGTCAATCGGTACGCGCTCGACCTCTGCGATCTGCTCCTCGAGACGTTCGCGGACGCGTCGCATCCCGCGGCGAAGATGACGCGAGCGATGCGCGGGGCGGGGTGAGCGATGGCGGCCCGCGGTGCGGACATCGGCACGCGTCCGGCCTCGTCTGCGTCCTAGCCAGGGAGAGCGACGAGCACGACCGGGGCGACCTCGACCTCGAGCATGCGGCGGACCTGCCGCGCGGCCGAGGGCGCGTGCGGTGGGTGCGTAGCGGCGGGCCGCTCTTCCTCGAGTGTGGCGCCCCGGTGACTTGGGCGCGGGGAATGTTCGCAGGTCAAAAACTATGAACTCAAACAAAACCACGAAGCACATCCCGATGCCGATGAACGGCCGGATGTCGGAGCACTTCTACGAGAACGGGATCGATCTGCTGAAGCAGGCGCGGCGCAGTTGGGGCATCACATGAAGCGAAGTACAACGACCAGGACCAACGGCATCGACACGAACGCCAGGACGCGCAGCAACACGGATCGTGTGCACCTCGCGCTGGCAGACATCGAGGCCGCGCGCGTGACCGTGCGTGGCATGCATCGCCTGGGTGACGTAGACGGCGCGCCGAACCCTTCGCAACGGCTCGGAATGCTGCCGGGCCTGCCCCCGCCGGACCGGGAGGGGCTGCGCGTCTTCCTGCACAACGTCGCGCGCGCGCAGGGCGCGCTCGAGGCGGAGATCCCCGCGCGCAGGGGCGCCGCGCGCCTCCGGCTCGAGGAAGCGGCGCGGCTGCTCGATCGGGCGTTCTTGAACGCGCTCCGCGCGCTCGAGTCGCGCGGCCGCTGGGAGGGCGCGCGATGACGGCGCCGAGGAAGCGGCGGCGGTTCGGCACGGCGGGCGCACCCGCGGTGCACGTGGATCTGTGGCTGCCTCGGTCCGGACTGATGGCCACGGTCGAGCTAACGCGCGTGCCGCAGGTCGGCGACGCCGTGCGCGTGGACAAGGTCTACCACGGCGAGAATGCGCTGCTTGGGCTGTGGGAGGTCATCGCGGTTGAGCACTACAGCATCCATCCCCGCGAGTGGACGGACGGAATCGTGACGGCCGCCCGCCTCGCGGTGCGGCCTCTCGTGGCGCGCGGGGAAAAGCCGCGCCGCATCGCGCACGCGCCGCGTGTGCGCTGGGGAGAGCCGGGCTCATGACCGTGCGGGTCTTGCAGAAGAGCGCCGTGCGTCTGCGCGGCAAGACGGGCGAGGTCCTCGGCTCGTGGACCTTCCGTGGGCGTCGCGTGTTGCGCGTGATGATCGAGGGCGTGCCCTGGGGGTTCTACGCCGCGACGAGGAGGGTCGAACGTGGGAGCTCGTGAAATCGTGACGGGGACGGTCGTAGGCGCCGGCCGTGCCGTGGAGACGGCGCGGCCCGGGCAGCGGCTTACGAACGCGCAAGCGTCGCGCGTCTATCGCGACCAGGGCGCGCAGCACCTCATCACCGCTCGGCAGTCGGTAAGCGTAGGCGATCATCGGCTGGCCTCCTCGTACTGCCGGAAGGCGGCAGAGGCGTTCGACATCGCCGCCACATACGCCGAGCGGGAGAGCGACGCGCATGCGGGCAAACCCTCGAAGGGTCGGCCCATCCGGCACACGTACGAGCTGCCGCGCGCCGCTGAGGAGGGCCGATGATCCGCGCGCTCTTGATGGCTCCTACCGTGCGCGTGGTCGACGAGGGCGAGGGGCACGCGGGGATGGTGATCCTCGACGTGAAGCAGGGCGACGCGGAGGTCCTCGTCGGGCTCGCGCCGTGTCGCGCGCGTGCCCTTGCGGCGGAGCTCGTGCGGCGCGCCGAGGCGCAGGAGAGGAGCAACGGCGCGCGATGACCACCCGACGCAAGGGCGAGCCCATCGCTTGCGGCCGCTGCCTCTCCTTCGACATCGTGGTCGGCGGCCGCTCGTGGCAGTGCCTCGCGTGCGACGACGGGGGACGCCTCGCGGAGGTCGAGGCGCTGCCGGTCGAAGACGAGCTTGCGGATTACCTCGCGCAGCCGGCGCTGCTCGGACCGTTGACGTCACACGAGGGGCGGATGACCGCAGCGCGGTTGCTGCTGGCGTTCTTCGGCCGAGGACGCGGGGAGGCGCGGGCGTGATCGTTGCCGTCCTTCTGCTCGCGATCGCCCTCGTCGTTCTGGCGCTGCTCGCGACGAGCGGCGCGGCGGAGGCCGAGGCCGAGCACGGGCCGGATTGGTGGCTCAAGGCCTGCCGATGCGGCCACATGCGGGCCTTTCATGACGAGCTAGGGCACGGCGCCTGCGCCTACTGCGGCGACCGCTGCGCGTGCGTCGGGTTCGTCGAAGCAGAACACGCGCCGAGATAGCCGCAGCGGAAGCGAACGACAAACGGAGGCCCGGCAGCGTGAGCGCGCTCGGGTTGGCGTCGAGGTGTACCCGACGCGAGGAGGGATGAGAGCTTGAACTGCATCGAAGAGGTGAACGGCACGGCCTCGCGCATCGCGCCGCGCGAGGGCTCGATCGCGGATGTCATCGCGGGCCGGGCCGAGTGGGCGATCACGAGCGGGGATGCGGTCGACTTCCTCGAGCTCCTGCCGCCCGGGTGCGTCGATGCCGTGTGGTGCGATCCGCCCTATTGCTCGGGGGGCTTCCTCGAGACGGCCAAGCGGCGCGCACGTGGCATGCTCCAGGCCGCGACGATCAAGCGCCTCGGCTGGTTCGTGAATGACAACATGGGGACCACGGGCCTCGTGTGGTTCCTGCGGGCGGTCGCCATGCGCGCGGCTCGCGCGTTGCGCCCCTCGGGGCACTTCGGCTGCTTCACCGATCACCGGATGATCGACGCGCTGAAGCCCGCGCTTGAGTCGAGCGGGCTCCGGTATGCGAACCTGCTCATCTGGGACAAGCTGACGCCGGGCCTCGGCAAGGGGTTTCGAGCGCAGCACGAGGTGGTGCTGCACTTCGTGAACCGCTCGCCCGAGTACCACGCGAGCGACGAGGGCAATATTCACGGCGTGCGGCGCGTGCCGCCGAAGAAGAAGAACCACCAGACGCCGAAGCCGCCGGAGCTCATCGCGCGCCACCTTCGCGTGGTCGCTCCTCCTGGGGGCCTCGTCGTCGATCCGTTCGTCGGGGGTGGCGGCATCGGGGTTGCGGCGCTGAGGGTTGGTGCGCGGTTCATCGGCTGCGACGTCGACTTGGGCATCTGCGAGGACGCGCGCGGGGCGCTGCGCGCAGAGGCGGCTGCGCTCGCGGCTCCAGCGCGTCGGGAGCGGTCGACGTGAAGCCGTTCTACGAAGGGCAGGGCGTGCGCATCTGGCACGCCGCGTTCGAGGCAGTCCTCGCGGCTGGTGTAATCGATGTGCAGCGCCTCGCGCTCGTGCATGCGGATCCGAGCTACGGCGTCAGGGAACGTGTCCGTCGCCGTAGCAACCGGCGCGGCCTTGTGCCCAGCAAAACGCCGCGCGTGGCAGGTTATGCGCAGGCGCACGATTGGCCCGAGATCGAAGGAGACGATCGCCCGTGCGACCCCTCGGCAGTGCTAGCTCTCGGCCGCCCGACCGTGCTGTGGGGGGCGCAAAACTACGCCTCACGGCTACCGGACTCGTCCGCGTGGTGGTGCTGGGATAAGCGCGACGGGACAACAAGCGACGATAACGGCGACGTCGAACTCGCCTGGACGAACATCGGACGCCGCACGCGGCGCTTTGGGCACGCATGGCGTGGACTGGCACGTGCGAGCGAGACCGGACGCCCGCATCTCCACCCCACCCAGAAGCCCGTCGCGCTGTCGACTTGGGTATTCGAGCAGGCCGGTTTGAAGCGGGGTGATCGGGTGTTCGTGCCGTACATGGGCAGCGGGCCGGACATCGCCGCAGCACTTGGGAGGGGGCTCTACGTCGACGCGTGCGACGTAGCGGAATGGTGCTGTCGGGTCGCGGTCGCCGAGCGCATCGCGGGTCCGCTCTTCGCGACGAGCGGGGCGTGACGCGTCGAGACGGCCGCATGTCGGCGAGCTGCCGGCGTGCGTGCAAGCGCCGATGAGGTGGTGCCTGCCGAGCAGGCCAAACGAGGGCCATCGAGCCCTCCGGGGAGAGGAAGAGGGAATGACACACAAGGATCTCGGGCTGGCGCTCGAGAAACGGAACGATCTGATCGAGCTGCTGCGCGACGCCGACCGAGGCGGCCGCGCGCTTTGGGCGATCGCCGATCATGACCTCGAGATCGAGGCTGCGGCGATCCTCACGCGCCGCAACGAGGCGCGGGTTTACTTCGGCGCCGCGCCGGAGCTCCGCGCGCTCGCGCTCCTGCCGCCGCTCTGCGAGCACGGCGCGGACGAGCGGGCGATCTTGCGGGCGGCACGTGAAGCGGTCTTCGCGGCGCTCGCGCCCGGGGAGCGCGGGGCGCTGTCGGCGGCCGAGTTCAGCGCACGCGCGAGGTCTGGCCGGCCCACTCGTCGCGCCGACCTTCGCGCGCTCGCGGAGGTGGCCCGCGCGCCGGTCTCGTCCATCGAGGGTGCGCCGCGCGGCCTGATCGGGTCGTTCTCGCTCGCCGCGCGTGACCTGGAGGCAGTGATCACGCGGAACGTTGCAGGCGGGCCGCGCGTGCACTTCGCGAGCGCGCCGCCGTTGCGATCGGTCGCCCTGCTGGCGAACGCAGCCGATACGACGGAGGCCGCCGAGCGGGAGGGCCGGCACTACCTCCGGACGCTCCTGCACATGGAAAGGCTCGCCAGCCTCGGGAGGGCTGCATGAGCGCGCCGAGCGACTACCGGAAAGAAGAGGCGCTGGAGTTCGTGAGCGGCGTGCTCACGGGCCTGGGCATGTTGTGGGACGATCCCGGCTTCGGGGTGTTCGTCGCGGAGCTCGTGCGCGTTTGCGACGGCCACGCGCCCCCGGACGAACCAGAGGTGGAGTCGAAGCCTCCCGCTGAGGGGGTGGCCGCGATCAACCTCTTCCGCCGTAGGTTCAGCGCCGCCGTGGAGCGGCTTGACTACGGGCAGACCGAGCGACTTTGCGGGGAACTCCTCGACAGGATGATGGCCGTCGAGGTGCCCGCAGCCGGCGATCGCTTGCGGAGGCTGCTCGAGGGGACCACGCCGAAGGGGCTGCGCCCGTTGGCGACACGCGCGATCGTCGCGGCAGTCGAGGCGCTGCATGCAGCGCTCGCGGAGGCGTTCGGCCAGGCTTACGACCTCGCGATCGTCGCAGGGGACACGGTGCTCGCGGCGCGCGCGCGGAACGGAGAGACGGAGATCCGCCCGCGTGCGGAGGGGAGCCAGGAGGCTGCACGATGAGCAAGGTGCAGGAGCACCAGGGCGACGAGCACGACGACGCGCGGGAGATCGAGGCCTGGGCCGAGGGCCTGCGGCCCTGGTCGTGGGGGCGCGCGTGGGCGTGGCTGCGCGAGAAGTTCGAGGCGTTGTGTTCGGGCGAACGCCGGCCCAAAGCGGCGCAGGTCGACGCCACCGAGGAGCGGGCCGAGGTGCGGGCCGAGGTGCGGGCCGAGGTGCGCGCCGTGGAACGCGACCAGCGGGGACCCGCCGAGGAGTTCCGCGGCTTCCTTTGGCAGGGCGACGATCCGGGGCTCGCCGCACCTGTGCCGTTCGAGCTGTTCGACGGGCCCCACGCGCACCGCCCGGTTCTCGTTGACAGCCTCGAGCGGGGCGCGCGGTGTGACGCATGCGGCAAGGCGGCCGGCTACTGCGTGGGCGCGCGGTACTGGATCGGCCCGTGCTGCGAGACATGCACGCACACGCCGAGCGAGCTCGCGGCGATCGAGGCCGACCGCGTGACCGAGCCCGGCCCCGCACCTTCCGACCGAGGCGAGCATGCCGCCGACGTGCGGTGAGCACGTCCGCGCGGAGCTCGCCGCGCGGGGACCGATGAGCGCGGCGATGGTCGCCGCGCTGCTCGGTTTGCCGGTCAAGCGGGTCGAGGCGGCCCTGGCCACGCTCGCCCGCGACGGCCAGGCCCGACAGTCGCCGGAACTCGGCCTCTGGCACGTCGAAACGAGGAAGGAGTCGCGGTAATGGCGGTGGAAGAGGTTGTCCTGGCCTTCGCGTCCGCCGTAGAGGAAGCGGCGCGGGGGCCCGAGTGGAACCAGGCCGAGGAGAAGCCGCGCGTGTCGCCCGAGTTCGCCATCGCTCGCGGCGTCGCGGCTGCGCTGGAGCTCTGCATGACGCCCCGGGCACGCGCCGTGCTGCGCCTGACAGCGCGTAACCTGCGCGAGCGACGCGAGCGCGGCGGTTGACCGCTACCGGCGACTGCGCCGCGAGAACGAGCCCAGACCGACCAGGGCGGACCCCTCACGAAAAAAATCGACATCGGGGTGAATCAAATCGTCTCCGAGAGGGCCATATGGGGATGTGACACCCGCGCCCGTCGAGACCCCGCCCCGCGACGTCGCCTTCGCCGAGCTGTACGAACGGTTCGCCCAGGAGCTCCCTCGCTGGCTCCGTTGGTTTGGCGTCGCCGGGGCCGAGCACGAAGACGCGGTTCAAGAGGCCATCGTCGCAATCTGGACGAACGCCTCCGACGTGATGCGAGATCCGCGCGGCCCGAGGGTCGCCATGTTGCGGCTCGCGCATGCGGTCGCGCAGCGCGTCCGCCGTGGCGCGGCTCGGCGGCGACGGCGCGAGTTCGAGGCCGCGGAGCTTACGCCGTCGCAGGGAGTCGACGTCGAGCGCTCGATCGAGCTCGTTCTGGCGATCGAAGCCTTGCGGCAGCCGTATCGGCAGGCCGTGATTCTCTGCGACGTGTACGAATACACGGTTGCACAAGCGGCCGTCGAAATGCGCGCCCCCGTGCCTTCGGTGAAGAATTGGCTGGCCCGGGGTCGAGCGGACGTGCGGCGCGAGGTTGACAGGCGGAGCGAGCGCGCGGGGCTCATCATCGCGCCGTTTGCGCTGGGGCTCGATCCGGTCACACGTGCATCCTTCGCCGCGCTGCACGCGGCGGAGGGGCGTGCCCCGAGCGTTGGGGGGCCGGGTGGCCCTTCGGGGCAGCCTCCTGCGGCTCCTGCGTTTTTCGTGCCGCTCCCGCCCCCGCCGGCCAATCCGTGGATCGTCGCGGCCATCACGGGAGGCGTATTCCTCACGTTCGGCGTAATCGTCGGCCTCGCGGTGCTATTCGTGCCGCGGCCGGTGAAGCGACCGCCGATGATTGCGCGCGCCGGTCTGTACGTGCCCGAGGTACGCAGCGACAGCGCGCCCGCGGCGCCCGCGCAGGTCGCTCCCGTCGAGCCCGCGCCGAGGCCGACGCAGGCCGCGCGCGGACGCGTGCGCCGGGGGAGTCCGCCGCCGAGGCCTCCCGCCGCGGCACCTGAGCTGCCGCATCTGCCGGATCTGCCGCGGCGTGTCGTGCCGCCGCGCGCCGGCCCGTAAACGAAGCATTCGGACGAGACGGCACGCAGAGCGGGCGCAGGGGTAGGGACGCCACGCTCGCGCGCATCTGGCCAAGGTACACGGAGAAGGACTGCTTCTGCGTCCGCTCTGCGTGCCGTCTCGCGCTGAGCCCTTGAACGCCGCGGCGTCGCGCCGCGCTGGGGAGAGGTGCGTCCATTGAAACCGAGACACGTAAACGCCGCGCCGGTCGGGCCTTCCGGCGCATCGGCCGAAGACCGCCCGACGGAGCCCGGCACGTATTGGGAGCGCCCTACATTGCCGGAGGCCGGACATCTGGCCGCGCGAGAATCGGAGCCGGCGCCGCCGTCGATTCCCCGGTGGTCATTCCTGCGATGGTTTGCCGGGGCCGTGGCGTGCCTGAGGGGGCGCGCATGATTGTCGCACGTGCGCAAAGCTCCGCGCCCGAGACGGTGCCCTGGCGGAAGGGGCTGCGGTCTTCGGCGGCCGGCGTCCTCGAGCGCCTGCCGCTGCTCAACCGCGCCGAGACGGCGGATGCTCTCGACATGCTGCGCGGCGAGCTCGCGATGCGCGGCCATGGGCACGACGTGCGGCTGCTCCTGCTGGCCATTGAACGCCTTGCGCCTATCGCCCTCGATCGGGGCGCGCCGGGTGTCCCGTTGGTCCGCGTGCGTCAGGCGTTCCCGCTCATGTCGCGTGGAGACCTCGACGCGGCTCTGCTCGACGCCGAGGCTCGCCGCCTCGTGGCGCTCGTGCCGGCCGATTACGTACTGCGCAGCATTGAGCGGGCTGCCGCGCTTCCGACTCTCGATCGGGGGCTGCTCTACTACTGTGCGCCTCCGGATAGCGGGAGCTTGCCACCGTCGCGGCGCACCGCACCCGACGCCCTCGCGCTTCTGCGCGAGCTCGCCAAGCGCGAAGACGCTACCGAGGCCTTCGCCAAGGTGGACGCGTGGATCGTGCGGCTGCTCGAGGCTCGCCGCGGGCCTCTTCCGACGGACGGGCGGGACGTGCTCCGGAAGATCGGCGACTTCGCCAGGAGCTACCAGGGCGTGCCCGGGGTTCCGTTGTCCGTGCTGCGGTACGCGTTCGCGGAGCTCCCTCGACCCGCATTCGATCGCATCGTCCTCGCGCTCGAGGCGGAGAGACGGCTCCGGCTCTTGCCGATGTTCCCTGGCGAGGCCTTCGCCGATCCGTGCGCGGCCATCGAGGACCCGCGCGGGCTGCTCTACTACTGCGCCGCCGACCTCGGGAGGCGCTGACCGTGGACCGGCTTGCGTTCTCCTGGTGGCTCCATGCCCTGGGAAAACGGGTTCGGGATCTACGTCTCGCGCTCGACTTGTCCCAGGCGGCCGTGGCAGCCCGGGCGGGGATCAGCGCATCTCACCTGTCGAAGGTCGAAAACGGCTGCGCGAATGCCACCGTGGACACCCTGCACGGGCTCGCGGTGGCTCTCGGCGTCGCATTGATCGATGTGCTGAACATCGAAAGCGGCCCCCGTGGCGTGTTCATCGAGGCCACGCGCGGCCTACCCCGCGTCGCCCTTGCACGCACGCGGAAGCGGCTCGAGTCGAAGATCCGGCCCAGCCGCCCCGGTCCGAGGTCGCACACGCGGGGCCGCGTCCGTCGTGGCCGTGCGCTGACGCTCGCGCCGCGAGCCTAGAATCACCTCGCCAACCGGAGCGGTTTGTCAGAGAATGACCGCCGCCCATGGCCCGCGCCTTCGTTCGTCTCACCGTGACCGCTGCCGCGCTCGCGTTTACGCCCGCGGCCGCCGCGGAGACCTCGGCCGCCATCGCGACGACGACCACGGCGCAGGGCCTCGACTTCCGAACGCTCGTCGACCTCGGCGACGCGGCACGCGCTCAGGGCAAATCGGAGGCCGCGCGCCGTGCGTACCTGCACGCCCTGACACTCCGGCCGAACGAGCCGACCGTTCTAGGCCGCTTGGGCCTCACCGCCGCGGAGCTCGGGCAATGGGTGCGGGCCGTCGAGCTCCTGCACGATGCCATCGAGGGCAACGGTGGAGACTCCGACGCCGAGCGTGAGACGTTCGGGAAGATGTTCACTCGGGCCCGTAACGAGATCGGCCTGGTCCGCGTGACGTTGAACGTCGTGGGCCCGGTCGTGCACATCGACGCGGAGCGGCTGACCGGCACGGGGGCCGGGTTCGTGGCGTACCTCGAGCCCGGCCGGCACGAGCTCCGCGCCGAGGCGCCCGGGTTCGTGCCGTACGTCCAGGGATTTACCGTGACGAAGGGCGGAACCCTTCCGCTCCAGATAGAGATGCAGCGTGCGCCGGATCCGCCACCGGACCCCGCGCCAAGCGCTGCGCCGGCTCGCGAGCCGGTAGGCCCGTCCGCCTCTCACAGCCCCCGCTTCGTCGTGGGCCTCGGTGCCTCACTTGCGGGGGGGTTCGCTCCGGGCGCGGCGCTCGGTCCGGTCGGGCTCTTCGAGGTTCGATGGCCCGTGAGCACCGTCGGGCTGTCCGTGGGGCTCGATGCGCGCGGGGTGAGGGGGCTCGGTCGTCTCGAGTTAGCCCCCGACTCGACGCTCTGGTCGGTATCGGCAACCCTCCCCGTCTGTGTCCACGCCCATCGCGCCTTCTTGTGTGGCTTGGGGCAGATCGAAGCCGTGATCACACCGGGGATCACGGACACGGTCCGCCCCGTGGTGGGCGCGGGGGCGCGGCTCGGGGTTGACCTTTTCTGGGGGTCCTTCGGCGTCCGCGCATGGGGTGAGGGGGTCCTGCGACCAGTGCCCCCGGGTTATTCGCTTGGCGGTTTCGTGGTTTGGCGAGGCTCGGAGCTCGGCGGGGCTCTGAGCCTCGCGGGGGTAATGATTTTCTAGACCGGGGAGGTTTTCCGTGTATCGTGCAGCCATGCGGCGACAAACCTGGATGAAGGCGGCGATCGCGGCAGCAGTTGCCGGCGCGGGCCTTGTGCATGGGTGCGGCTGGGAGGGTTCTTCCTCCGCAGACCGATGTCCGTACCGTCCCGATCATCCGCAATACAATGAGCCCGCTTGCCGCTACGCGCGTGGAGAGTGCGTGCCGGAGCTCCCCGCGTTCTCGAAATACTGCGATGCCGGCACCGACGCGGCCCAGGTTGACGACGCGGCCATGGAGGCGAAGAGCTGCGCGCCGCGTGGCGTCTGCATTCCGAACGAGCCCGACGGATTCGAGCCGCCGCAACCCTTCTGGATCGGACCGCACGACGAGGCGAAGCTTTTTTGTCCCGACGACGTGGGTTCGTTCGGCTCGCTCGCGTACGCCGATCTTCAGCTCCCTACCGCAGGCTGCCCCGCGTGCGTGTGCGGGCCGATCGAGGGCTCCTGTTCGCCGACGCCAGGCTCGATCCTCGTCCGCGCGGGCTCGTGCGCCGAGGCGCAAACGCCCACCGTCGACTTCGGAGCGCCGGCCGGTTGGGACGGCTCCTGCACGAGCGCAGGCGCGCTCCCGGCCGGCGCGGAGTGCCCGCCGGGGAGCGGCATTCCGTGCGCGCAATCGGTCTACGCCTCGGCGCTACCCGACCCGGTGGAAGGGTGCAAGCCCGAGCCGCCACCCGTGCCCAAGGCGACGGCCGACGCGCCGTGGTGGGAACAGGTCGCGCTTTCATGCAGCGCGAGTCCGCCCGCGCCCGCGTGGACATGCGAGGCGGCGGATACCACGTGCCAGTGGAAGCTGCCCCCAGGCTATCGGCACTGCGCGCGGCGCGAAGGGGTCCACGCGTGCGTCGAGGGATCGCCCTACGCGGAGCGGTTCGTTGTCTATCCGTACGACGCGATCAAGGACTCGCGAGGGTGCAGCCCGTGCGCGTGCAAGGCGTCCGGAGGGGTGTGTTACGGGACGTTCGGCGTGTACGAGGACGACGCGTGTTCGGTCCCCGTCTCCGTTGGCGGTCTCGGCTCCCTCAAACACGAATGCGACGATGTGATTCCCGCCGGCCGGGCCATCGGGAGCAAGGAACTCACGGATCTCGTGTACGTACCCGGCAAGTGCCAGCCCTCGGGCGGCGCGGCGTTCGGAACGGTGGAGCTCGACGACACGCACGCCGTCACGTGGTGCTGTATGGCGCCCGCACCGGCGCCCGCGGAGTGACCTCAAGCGGGGTAGGGACTGTCCGATCTTGTGTCCTCGTCACGACCGGGGCACCTTGTAGGCGTGATTCGCAACCGCGCGACGGATGGCCCGCTCCCAAGGACCCCTACGACGCTCCGCCGGCTCCTCGCCTCGTCGGCCCTGGCCGCCCTCCTCGGCGCACCGGTGACGGCGCGTGCGCAGGGGGCGCCGCCCGCCGAGCCCGAAGCGCCTGCCGGCCAGCCGGCAGCCGAACCGGCACCCGCAGCGCCTTCCGCGCCGCCGGCCGAGGCGTCCGCAGGCAGCCCCCCGCCCGCCGCGGCACCTAAGCCGCCCGCAGCCAGCCCTCCGCCCGACCCGAAGCAAGGCCGGCCTGCTGGCCCGCCCCGGAGTCCGGGCCGCGTAGGTTCCGGCGTCCCATCGCCCTTCCCTTCGATGGGCACCCCTTCAGAGCCGGCTCCCACCGAGCCCCCGCCCTACGCAATGCCCTTCCTGCTGCGCCCCGTCACGGCCGGCAATCTGGTCGGCATTGATGTGTCGATCGCGCTCGCCAGGTCCACCACGACGATCCCCATCACTTGGCGGTTCCACAAGGAGATCATCCCCGGCCTGGCCGCTGTCCTGCGATGGTCGATCGTCCACGATGTGACCGTACGCGGTACGTCGTTCGTGAACCCCATCCTCGGGGCCCTGTACTCGATTCCGCTCGATCGGAAGCGCTGGACCCTCGGCCTTTTCGGGGGGACGACGCTCCCGATTGGCACCGGGCGCGCTGGCGACACCTCGACGGTGGCCGCGAATCTCGCCGGCCGGCCGGCACGCGCCGCGATGGATAACGCGACGTTCGACGTCGACTTCATCGCGCCCATGCTCGGCGCGGGGATCGCCTACGTCACGGACCGGATCACCGCGCAGATGGAGTTGACGCTCGGCGAGCATGTCCGCGTTCGAGGCGCAGCCGACGGGGACAAGGCGCGGACTAACCTCACGGCCGCGGGGCACTTCGCGTTTTTTCCGATTCGCGAGCTCTCGATCGGGGCCGAGGTTCGTTATCAAGCGTGGCTGGTCAATGGCTCGATGGAGATCGGCAACGAGCCCGCCGCGGTCGACAACTGGACGATCGGCATAGGGCCCCGCGGCAACTTCAGGCTCGGACAGCGCGACGTATGGGTGCGGCCCGCGATCTCGTTCTCGATGAGCCTAGACGCCCCGAACGGGTTCGCGGGGGAGCAGTACAAGATCCTGCAGGTCGACGTTCCGATCGTCTTCTGACGCGATCGGCCCTTCCTGTCGGGGGCGTCCGTGGGCTACCCTCCCGCCTCCGCCATGGACGTCGCCGCCTTCGTCGAAAAGTGGAGCGCCTCCGGCGCCTCCGAGCGCGCCAACAAGGACCTCTTCCTCGCGGAGCTCTGCGACGTGCTGGGCGTGCCCCGGCCGGAGCCGGCCACGGGAGACCCCGCCCGCGATCGGTACGTGTTCGAGAAGCCGATCCCGATGACGCAGGAGGGCGGCAAGGTCACGACCAAGCGCGCGGACCTCTACAAGCATGGCTGCTTCCTCCTCGAAGCGAAGCAGGCCGCCGCGGCCGGGCAGAAGAAGAGCGGCAAGACGCAGCGCGGGACGGACTCGTGGGACCTCGCGATGGTCGACGCTCGCGGGCAAGCCCTCGGCTACGCGAGCGCGCTCGACGAGCCGCCGCCGTTCCTGATCGTCTGCGACATCGGGTACGTGTTCGAGCTCTACGCCGACTTCGACGGCACGCGGCGCTGGCCCGCCTTCCCGAACGCCCAGAACCGGCGGATCTACCTTCGCGACCTCGCCAAGCACCGCGACACGTTGCGCGCGGTCTTCACCGATCCGCTGTCCCTCGACCCCTCCCGCCGGGCCGAGCGGGTGACGCGCGAGGTTGCCGCCCAGCTCGCGGAGCTCGCGAAGAGGCTGGAGGCCGAGAAGAACCCGCCCGAGGCCGTGGCCAAGTTCCTCATGCGCTGCATCTTCACGATGTTCGCCGAGGACGTGGCGCTCCTGCCATCGCGGCTCTTCACCGAGGGCTTGGAGCACCATTGGATCACGAACCCGCGCGCCTTCCCTTCGGCCATCGAAGGGCTCTGGAGCGCGATGAACGAAGGCACCTCGTTCTCCTACTTCGGCAAGCTCCTCCGGTTCAATGGCGGGCTCTTCAAGCAGCCGACCGGCCTGCCGCTCTCGAAGGAATCGCTCGCGCTCCTGCTCGAGGCCGCGCGGCGCGACTGGTCCGAGGTGGACCCGGCGATCTTCGGGACGCTCCTCGAGCGCGCCTTGAACCCGAAGGAGCGGCACAAGCTCGGGGCCCATTACACGCCCCGCGCCTACGTCGAGCGGCTGATCCGCCCGACGATCGAGGAGCCGCTGCGCGAGGAATGGGAGAACGTGCAGACCGCAGCGCGGAAGCTTTACCAGAGCGGCAAGGAGAAGGAAGCTCGGGCGGCCGTGCGCGCCTATCACGCGAAGCTGACCCAGACGCGCGTCCTCGATCCGGCCTGCGGGTCGGGCAACTTCCTTTATGTGACGCTCGACCTCTTCAAGCGGCTCGAAAGCGAGGTTCTTGCGCTGCTCAACGACCTCGGCGAGCGGCAGGAGCTCTTGCACGCGGAGGGGATCCGCGTGACGCCTGGGCAGTTCCTCGGGATCGAGGTGAAGCCGTGGGCCAAGGAGATCGCAGAGCTCGTCCTCTGGATCGGCTACCTCCAATGGCACTTCCGTACTTATGGGAAGTTGACGCCGCCGCCGGAGCCCGTGCTCCAGGACTTCAAAAACATTGAGTGTCGGGATGCCGTGCTCGCGTGGGATCGGGAGGTGCTGGTCCGCGACGAGAAAGGCAAGCCCGTGACGCGGTGGGACGGGGAAACCACGAAGAAGCACCCCGTCACGGGGGAAATGGTGCCCGATGAAACGGCCACCGTTCCAACGTACCAGTACATCAACCCCCGAAAAGCGCGTTGGCCCGAGGCTGACTTTATTGCAGGAAATCCGCCGTTTGTTGCCAATCGCAATATGCGAAGCTTCTTCGGGGACGGCTATGTGGAGGCGCTTCGTGCCGCCTACCCGGAGTTCCGCGATGCCGTCGATTTTGTCATGTACTTCTGGTGGCGCGCAGCTAGCTCAGTAGGCGCACGGACGGTACGCCGGTCGGGGCTGATCACGACCAACAGCATTCGCATGGTGCAGAATCAAGGCGTTGTCCGTCAAGCGTTGGCATCCGATTGTAAGCTCGTGTTCGCTATCCCGGACCACCCTTGGCCGGACGACCCTGCCAACGCCAAGGTGCGTATATCGATGACGGTTGTCGCCCATAAGGAGGACACCGCGTCCCCTAGGCTTTTGCTGACGCCGATGCATGATCGGGTGGCGAGAGGTCAGGACCGAGCTACCGTCGTTGCAGAGTCGGACCTTCGCGCAGTGGACGTGTCGGCGATCTCTGCGGATCTTTCGCCTCAAGTCGACGTGTCTGCATTGCGGGATCTCCGGGCCGCAGAACAACTCGATAGCGCGGGCATGAAGCCCTACGCTGCGGGGCTCGTCATCAGCTCCGACGTTGCGCGCAAGCTTCTTCCGGACCCCAAGGCACGAGCGCAATACGCTCCGCAATACCGTAACGGGCAGGATATCGGTCAGGCACCGCGGGGCGTGCACGTATTGGATCTATTCGGCCTGTCCGAAGCGGCGCTTCGCTCCACGCTCCCAGCGGTGTATCAGTACGTCCTCACTCATGTCCGACCCGGGCGTCAAGCCGAGAGGAATAAGCGGCTTCGCGACGAATGGTGGCTGTTTGAGGCTAACAGGCCGCAGCTCCGAGAAGCGATCAAGGGGCTTGAACGCTACATTGTAACCGTTGAGAATTCGCCAGTTCGGGTGTTCGTGTTCCTCGACAGTGACATTCTGCCGGATCAGAAGCTTCGTGTAATTGCAACACAGGATGCCTTCGTTTTAGGGGTCCTTTCCTCTCGGCCTCATGTCGTATTCGCTAACCGGCTCGGTGGTCGGCAGGGGGTGGGCAACACGCCCGTCTACAACACCCGTTGCTTTACACAATTTCCATTTCCGGCACCCCCTGCCAAGGTCCAGAAGCGTATTAAGGAACTCGGAGAGTTGTTGGATGTTCATCGCAAGCAACAGCAGGCGGCGTATCCGGACCTAGCGCTGACGGGCATGTACAACGTGCTTGCAAAGCTCCGCAGCGGCGAAGAGCTGACGGATAAGGAGCGAAATATCCATGACAAGGGCCTTGTTTCTGTCCTGAAGCAGATCCACGACGACCTAGACTCCGCGGTCTTCGAGGCGTACGGCTGGCCCTCCGACCTCACCGACGAGCAGATCTTGGAGAAGCTAGTTGCCCTGAACGCCGAGCGGGCCGCGGAAGAGGCGCGCGGGATCGTTCGCTGGCTCCGTCCCGAGCTTCAGAACCCCAGCGGCGCGAAGGCCGCCGCGCAGACCACGATCGCCACCGGCACGGAGGCGCCCAACGAGGAGGAAGCGCCGGTCGCCGAGGCGCCAAAGGCGAAGGCCTGGCCGAAGAAGCTCCCCGAGCAGATCGCCGCGGTCCGGGATCGCCTCGGCACGCTCCGCGGAGCGTTTACAGCCGACGACGTTGCCGCCGGCTTCAAGGGTGCGAAGAGGGCCGACGTGGCCGATCTACTCGATGGCCTCGCCGCCGTCGGCGTGGTCGTCGCCATGGAGCGCGGCAAGAGATGGAAGGTCGCGCTACGGCGCGCGGTGTCCTGAGCCCCGTAACACACCTGGGGGACACAGGGTTTGGCTTGACGAAACCCCTTCCGCCGCCTAGGTTTGTCGGCGGGTCCTCCTGCCGCGGAGATCGGCGCGGGCTCGCGGTTGGTTGGCCAGGACCACGAGACCCGCGCCGGTCTCCCCTTTTCATGCGTGCGGCGGGATCGCTCGGTCACTCGTCGTCATCGGCCGCGAGCTCGTAGCGGATGGCGTGCGCGTGTCCGCAGTGCGCACAGATCACCGCGTCGCCCTCGACCAAGGCTCGGCGCGGCTCCTCGATGTCCTCGTCGCGGCTGCCGTTCAGGTCTGCCCCGCACGAATCGCACGGCTCCACGCCCCAGGCGCCGAAGCGGCCGGGGTAGGGGGCGAGCTTGAAGATCCCCGCCGCGGCCTTGCTGGGCACCAGCAGCCCGTCCCCCTCGACCGTCACCACCCACGCGCCCGCGTACCTCGGGAGCTTGCGGAGCTCGCCGGGCGCGGCACTGGCCTTCCGCCCGTCGTCGAGCTCCACGAGGTAGCTCGTCTGTCGCAGGCCGGGCACACGCTTCGCAGCGCGCACGAACCCGCCCGAGGCTTGTCGCTCCGGCGTCCCCAGGATGAGCACGCGCTGGCCGGCCTTGTAGGTCGTCGCTCGCGTCACGCTATCCCCGGCCTAGCCGGCCCGCTTCTTCCCGTGCTTCGCCCTGCACGCGCACGCCTTCGATGAAGGCCGCGCGGCCGTCGCGAGGCGCGTCCGGCATCGCTCGAGGGCCGCCCGCAAGGCCTGGCGCCCGAAGCCTTCGGCCTTGCGACCTCCCGGGCCGAGGACGCGCGGCCGCGCGCTCGCCGTCGCGCGCGCGGCCCGCTTCGTCGCTCGTTTGGCGATCGCCGCCTGCGCGGCTGGCGTGCGCGGCTCGGGCCTCGGCGCGAAGAGGTCGAGCGTGCCACCCCCAAAACCGGGGTGCGGCCGTGCGCCAAACTGCGGCGCCATGTCCTGCGGGGCGAACATGGAAATCGTCCGCTCCGCTGCCGAAGGTTTCCCGCTGCCCGCAACTTTGCTCATCGCTTGCCCTCCTGCTTCTCTGCCTCCGCACGGCGGAGGAATCGTTCGTACGCACGGCGTCCGTCTTCGTCCCAGCGCATGCGTTGCCATTGGTCGTAAGGAATGCCGCCGGTGATCGCTCGGTCCTGCGCGTCGAGGCGCCGCCCGTAGAGGTAGAGGCCACCAACGGTCGCAGCCACGAACCCGACGGAAAGCGCCAGGGATAGCCCGAGGGCAGACCAATCGACCCCATCCCCCGATTCCAGTTCCGGAGCCGTCTCGGTGTCCATTCGCTCCCCCTACGCCTGCAATTGACGGCACAGCACCGCGGCCCCCTCGCGGACGGCTAGAAGCAGGCCAAGAGCGAGCGTCAGCAGGCCCGACGCGGGCGGCCTCGCGTGCCCTGCCACCTGGACAGCGGGCGGCGCGGGAGGATCGGGCGGAGGCCGAAACGCGCTCGCCGTCATTCGCCCCGCGACAACGGCCGCGATCCACCCCGCCGCGGCGGTCCCGTCGAGGACCCGGGCCCAGGCGAGCACCACGAGCCCGACGATTGCAACGACGTCGACCACGACGCCGGACCACGGCCGATGGCTTCCGCCGCCCTGCTCCGCGTGCGTGCTCATCGACGCACCTCCGGGCTGGCCGGCCGGGAGTGTTCCGCGTGCGCAATTGCGATTGCGCGCAGTGCCCTATACCCGAGGTATGCCGTGCCGGCCCAGAAGAGCAGGCCAAAGAGGCCACCAACGGCCATGCTCATGTCGTCGAGCTGCGGCGCGTGCTGGCCCTGCTCGGGGTTGTTTTGCGGTTGCTCTTGCACCGTTTTCGCTTCCTTTCCGGGTGGCGGCCTAGAACGGGATCGCCGCATCGAGCCGCTGTTCCGCGTCGCGGGCTGCCGTCTCGGCTGCATCGAGCGTCTTTTTCGCTTTGGCCACGCGGGCCTGCCATTCGCTATTCGTTTCGTTCTTGCGTGGTCCGCTGGCGGCCTTCGAGTACGTAGCCGCCGCCCGGCGCATCTTCTCCACCGCGTCGGCCCGCTCGGCCTGGAGCTCGTCCCAGCTCTTCGGCGCGGCCTTCGCCTTCGGTGAGACCTTCGCTTTCGGCACGGCCTTGCTCTTCGGCGCGGTCTTGGCCTGCTGCGCGGCCTTGCTCTTCGACGCGGTCTTGTTCTTCGGCGCGCGCTTGCTCCTCGGCGTGGCCTTTGGCGTCTGGGTACCCGCGGCCGCCCGTTGCGCTCGGAAGCCCGGCCGCTTCTCGCTCTTCGGCGGGGGGTTCTCATCGAGGGACGCGTAATAGGCCTCCTCCGCGAGCTTTTCGTAAAGGCGGTCCTGCTGCTTCGCGGTCGGCTCCTTCTTGGCCCGCCACTCCTCGAAGTTGGGGCTCTTGTCGCCGCCGGGAACGTAGGCGATCTCCATGCACGCCTCGTAGGGCGCCTTCCGGCCCTTCGCTTCCTTGGCGATTCCGAGGAGTCGCGGCCAATTGTCCGAGCAGAAGCCCCGGATCTCGTCCGGCACGTTCCCGAGCTGCTCCTGCCGATACTCGGCGGCACGCTCGCCGGGGGACACGCGGCGCCGGCTCGACGTCGAGCCGCGCGGCTTCCACTCGGGCCGGACCTCGCGCCAGCGGTCTTCGGCCGCGGCGAGCTCCTTGATCGCTTCCTTGATCTTCTCCTCGCCGTCCTTACGAAGTGTGGCTTTCGTCGCGGCGCACGTGCGCGCCTGGTCGCGCGAGGCCGCCAGCGCGACCGCTTTGATGTTGTTGGCGTTCGCGCGGGCCAGTTTGCCGAGACGTGCGCAATCCTTCCGCGCATCCCCGGGGCGGAACGTCGAGAGCTCCTTGCGCCTCTTGCAGTCGGCGGCCGCTTCGTCGAGGACCTTGCGCGCTTGGCTCCGCGCCTCGAGCGTGGCCACCCGTGCCGCCGCGCTGTTGGCCTTGCATTGCGTCATGGCCTCCTGGATCTGGCCGTTAATGCTGCGGACTGTATCGCGGACGAGCTTGTTCGCGCTCTTGAGCCTTTCCCGGGCTTCCTTCCGCCAGGCGCGGTAATTCTCCTCCGCCGCGCTCAGTTTCTTTTGTCTGCGTCGTGCCATCGTGACCGCTCTCCCCTGTCGTAATGCTGGCGCCCGCACCTCGAGCGGCCTCGGCGCTACCGGTTCCGGTTCTCGGCGCTTCTGCGCGGGACGCGTTCGCTCCGCCGGCCGCGCTTCCTCGCGCCGCGGGGCCCCGCGGCCCCAATAGTTCCGGCGCTGCTCGCGTTCCCAACGGGTCCTTGACGCTTCCTCGCGACCCACCGCGGCGGCGAAACTCGGCGTGATCCCGTCCACCGCGGGCGCGATCCCGTCGTCGCGGATCGTCCACCCCTTGTGGCGCAAGGCCGTGGCCTTGTAGGTCAGTTTTCCCGTGTCTCGAATTCGCTTGTTGTAGAAGGCCTCCGCCTCGGGGCGGCCTCCGGCCTCGAAGAGCACGCGCCACGGCGCGCCCGCGCGACCGCTGTGCCCGTACACGAGCCAAGCGTCTTGGCGCCGGCTCACCATGTCGGCGATCGCGGCCTCGAAGCCCGGATCGTCGGGATGGGGGAGGAAACGCGGTTTCGGCGTGTGATTGCGTAGCCACGCAATCCGCCGCCCGACGCCTCGAATCCCTCGAAGAGGTTCTTCCGGCCTCGGCATGTTATGCCAGTGCGCCCCGTGGCGGAGCGCGTCCGCGTAGACCTCGCCGGCCAGGAGCACGAGGACCGGAAGGGGCCCGCCGTGATACCCCGGCAGGAGCTCGCCGACGGTACGAGCCCCCCAATCCTCGCGCTCGACCTTCCGAAGGCCGCGGAGGCTCCGATCGTATGGCTCGAGAACCTGATGCGGCTCGACGAGCCCATGGAAGGCCGACACGATGAAAACCGCGTCGCACGTGGCCTCGGCGTACGCGTAGGCCGCACGGAACAGCGGCGAGGTGTAGAAATCCTTCGCCGGGGCAGCCTTGTCGCCCTTGAGCGCCGAGCATCCCACGAGCGCGACGCGCGGGGCGCCCGGCTGCTTCTCTGTGAACATGGGCCGCCTACCTGCCGCCGAAACGCGGCGGGACGTTCACCCAGCGCCAGCGGCCACCATCGACGCGCCATTCCCGCGGCACGCCGAACGTCCACGGATCCGAGGCTCGCTGAGCGTCATTCCAGCGCTCTGTGTGCTTCCGAGCCTCGCCGCGGCCTGGCGTGAAGATGCTCGCGAGCCGCGCGCCGAGCTCGTCACCGATGCCCAGCCGCTTCATCAACCTGAGCTGCACGCGCGCAGCGCGCGGGAGGTACGGGTGCAGCATGGGATGCGAGGGTGGAATCGCCCCGAGCGGAGCGAAGCGCCGATAATTCGCGCGCACGTGCGCCGAGGTCCGCGAATCCGGGGCGTCCTTCCGATGCGCGAGCGCGACCCCGACGGCCGCCGCCCCGAGCGCGAGCCCCGCCGCGAGGAGGGCGACGCCTCGGCCGCCGTCGTCTTCGCGCTCCTGGTCCTCGTCCTGGTCGTTGGCCACCTTGGTCTCCGTTCGTCGTTATGCCGCGGCCACGGCGGCCGCCGCTGCTGCCTTGTCCACGGCTCGTTTCCCGAGCCATCCGACGTAAACCACGCCCACGCCGAGCCCCGCCCATACCCACCACGGGATCACCGTGGCCGTGTCCTCGACGAGCTCCGCCGTTTCCTTGGCGATATCCTTTGCAATCGAGCCGACCACGCGCGCGCCGTCGTTGATTGCCGTGGCGGCCTCGAGCGACACGCTCCCACGCTCGATGTCGAACGTGGTGCCGATGGGCCGGGCTTCGTAGGGCTGGGCCACGGCGCGGCGCTTGTCGTAGTCCTCGGCCTCGAGCTCGAGGCGCCGCACGTCGGCCGTCACGCCCACGACCTGGGAGGGGTCGGGGTCCTTCTCCCACGTCGCGAAAAACCTTTCGAGGTCGGCCTGTGTCTCGCGCGTGTGGCGTAGCTTCTCGGCCGCGCCCCAGGCTTTCACCTTCTGCCAGCGCGCGGCGAGCTCCGCGACGCGGGCATGCGCTTCCGCCGAGGCGCCCGCGCCCTCGTCGGCGTTGAGCCGCTGTGCGCGCTTCCGCCGTGGCTTACCGGTAGACATCCAGCCACCTCTTCGCGATGCCCTGGCCTTGCAGGTATTCGAGGAGATCGATCGTCCCGCCCTTGCTGTCGCGCGCATACCGGCGGACGAACACGGGGAGCTGCGAATAGTCGACGTGCGCGGGGTTATGCCGTGCGCCCTCCGTCTGGATGGCCCTGCCGTTTGGCTGGATCCACCCGTAGTTCACCGCGCCGAGCACATCGAGCCGCGGGCTGAGGACCCAGCCTTTGCCCACGTCGCGGATGAGGACGCCCGGCGCGGGGTTGTACTTCTCGAGGTTGCGGTTGTGCCGCACGGAGTAGCCAAGCGAGGCCATGCGCGGACCGGCCGGCAGCGGCTCGGGTACGACCTTCAGCCGCGCCGCGCGGAACGTGGCATCCCAGAGCGCCGGCCAGGGCGAGATCGCGCCGAGACGTCTCGCGAGGGTGATCTGGTCGGCGTACGAGCACGGGACGCGGAGCGCGGCCTCCACGAGCTTCCCGCGTTCGTCGAGGTAGGCCACCTGCGCGCGCAGCGCGTCGGCCGAGACCTCGACCACGAGATCCCCGAGCTGCACGGGCACCCAGGCCGGGAGCTCGACGCGGTCCTGCTCGGCGAGCGCGACGAGCAGGCCGCCGACATCAGCCTCCCATGCGATCGGATCGGCCGGCGTCCCTCGTCCTGCGCGTCGGCCCGAGGCCGGAGCCTGCGCCGCGGGCGCAGGGCTCGGCGCTGCCGTCGAGGCCTGGCGAGGCCGCAGGCGCTCGGCGCGTACCTGATATGCCGTCCCCGCCGGTAGCCGCGTGCTCGCCTCGTGCTCGACGGCGTAGCTTGCCCCGAAGGAATCCCGATCGACAGCCACGATTCGGGCCGGGATCCAGTCGTCGAAGTTCCGGAAAAGCACGGCGTCCCCTTGTGCATAGGAGGCCGGCGAGGCCTCCGGGCTCGGGGCCGCCGGGGCCTCCATCGGCTTCGGGGGCGGCGGAGCCTGAGGTGGGGCCGACGATGGCGCCGGCACAACGGCGCCGCTGGGCTCGAGGATCGTCCCGTCCACGGTCATCCGCCGGCCACGCGCCCCGCGGACCTTCGCCGCGGCCATTGCGTAGACGTCGCCAACCGTGATGAATCCCTTTTTCGCCTGGTCGAACCCGGTGTTGTGCTCGTAGACCTTCGCCCGGAACGTCGGCTTCCCGTCGGGCTTCGTCTCGCCGAGGATCCCGACCTGGTGCTCCTCCGGCTTTCCGGCCTCGTCGGGTAGAAAGTTCATCATGTAGAGGTGGCCCGGCGTCGCACGCTTCGCGCGCGGCATTCGCGCGTAGAGCGGCGCAACGATCGCCTCGAGCTGCTGCTCCGGGCTCATGTTCAGCACGGCCAGGATCGCCTCCTTTGTGCCGAACCCGGGGAGGTGCGCCCCGACCGTCAATTGGATCAGCCCCGCCGCCGGCAGAGGGTTTAGGGCCTTGGGGTCGAAGCCGCTCTCGCTCGACATGATGGCCGCCATCGAGTCCACCGGAATGCCGAGCGCTTCGCAGAGGTCGAGCAGCCGCGCGCGAAAGGCCGGCGTCATCTTCTCGAGCCCCTTGACGGCCAGGATGGAATTCCGCGGCGCTCCGCGGAGCTCCGGCCGCGCGCCCCCGTAGCGCGCCCATTCGTGCGTCAGCGGGCCGGGCGTATCCGTGCCGAGCGCGTACGCTCGCGAGCGCCAGAACTCGCGCCCGCCGCGGCGCAGCCGCTCGCGGAGCGCGATCATGAGCTCGCGTGCAGCCGGAGCGCTGAGCGCCCCGAGCTGCAAGATCACGTCAATCATCCCCACCACTCCGTAAAAAACGTTGTGCCCGCGCCCGAGAACACGATCAGATCGTCACCCGCGCACGGGATCGGCACGTGATCGAGTGTGCCCGTTGTCCCCGCGAGCGTGTAGGCGGCCCCGCGGGCGGCGCTCATTCTGCTGTGATGCTTCGGAATACGGACCGGTATTTCTAGGTTTAACTGCCTCGTCGTGAGCGGGTGCCACGCGAATTGAGGCGCGCACCGAAGCACCGACGTTTCCACCTGGTAGGTTATCGTGGGATCGCCGTCCGTGAGGTACACGGTGCCGGGCCAATTCAGATGGTTCGGGCCCGTGATGTCGAATTCCACCTCGAACGCTGGATCCGTTGCGTCCCCTCCGAGGCCTGCGATTCCCGGCCGAACCTTCCCGCCGTCGATGCAATAGACCAAGTGCAGGTGCCGCCCGGTCGCTGGAAAGACGCGGTCCGCCCCGATAACGTTGCCCGTGAGCAGGACGGGCTCGCAGACGTCAAGGAGCTTGACCCGATTCCCGCGATCCGTGCCGCGTCCGGCGATGGACCACACGGTTATTCGTCCTCGTCCTCGTCGTCCTCGTCGTCCTCGTCGTCCTCGGCGCCGCCGTCCTCCTCGAACTCGTCGTCGTCATCCTCGGCGCCGCCGTCCTCGTCCTCGAAGTCGTCGTCATCCTCGGCGCCGCCGTCCTCGTCCTCGTCCTCGAAGTCGTCGTCATCCTCGGCGCCGCCGTCCTCGTCCTCGTCCTCGTCCTCGTCGTCCTCGAAGTCGTCGTCATCCTCGGCGCCGCCGTCCTCGTCCTCGTCCTCGTCGTCCTCGTCGTCCTCGGCGCCGCCGTCCTCGTCCTCGAAGTCGTCGTCATCCTCGGCGCCGCCGTCGTCCATGTCGTCCTCGTCGTCCTCGTCGTCCCCAGCCGCGAGCGCACACACGCCGCAGCCCCCGTCCTCGTCGTCGTCGTCGTCGTCGTCGTCCTCGGCGCCGCCGTCGTCGCCTTCGGCGCCGCCGTCGTCGTCCTCGGCACCGTGCGCGCTGCACGTCCCGCCCTCGCAGCTCTTGCCGTGGGCGCACGCCTCGCAGCACGCTCCCGATCCCTCCTCGTCCTCGTCCAGGTCGTCGGCATCGAGCACGTCATCCGCCTTTGCGTCGGGGTTCTCGGCGAAGGCCGCAGCCACGTCCGGATCCACGGGCGGCGCAGCGAGCGCCGTGTGGGCCAGGGCGAGCCGCACGGCCAGCGCGGCTTCGTTGACCTCGCCCCCCGTCCCCACCACGGGCGTCCGCATGGCTGCCTGAACCGCTGCGCTCGCGCGAACCTCGCCGGCCTGGGCCGCACCGACCACGATCATCGCGTCCTGCGCGCGCTTGATCGCCGCGTCGTCGACCGGTTGCATCCCTCGAGCGACCGCCGCGAGCCGGATCCGCGAGGGAGGCGCCCGCAGCACCTTCGCCGTGATCACCTTCTCCGGTCGCGCGGCCTTGCGCGGCTTCTTGCCCTGCGCGCGGCGCGCGCGGGCCTTGGCGAGCGCATCTTGCTTGGCCTGCTCGATTGCACCGCCCACGAGGCCGAGCGCGGCCGAGAGGACCCCCGCCACGGCTCCGGCCGGCGGGTAGACCGTGGCAAGCCCGGTCGCTGCGACCGCGGTAACCTGACTCGCGGTATTGAAGCCGCGGATCGCGTCGTCGGCTTTGACCGGGCCCGCGCCCTCCTCGCCCATCTCGAACATCGTGGGATCGATTCGCACTTGAAACCCCTCGCCCTCGTATTCGCTCGGCCGCATCGCCGGCATGCCGTGCCGCACCGATGGATCCAGGATTGTCCCGTCAATCTCTCGGAGATAGTAATGCCACATTCGCGCGCCCGTCCGCACGATGCAGAGTAGGATCGGGCGGCGTCGCGCGAGGAACGCGGCGTAGCGGATCATCAGATCCTCGCAATCGCCGCGCCCCTGCGCGTCGGTCTGCTCCGGGCGCTGCCATTGGTCCGGAGCCCGCAGGCGCCGATCCCGGCGCCGTGTATCCCGCTCGTAGCGCAATGCCGCGCTCGGCGCGCCCGGATCGGGCGCCGCGAGCACGAGCGCCCGCGCGACGAACAAGGACTCTCGTGCCGTCATCGGCACCCGCGGATTCAGCATCGCGGGCCCTACTTGCGAATGCGCGAGCCGAGGCCCTTGATGGAGCGCGCCATCGAGGCGAACGAGAGCACCGACGGCGCCGGGCGGCCCTTCTGCGTGCTCTGGCAGTCGGTCGAGATGCACCAGACCGTCAGCCCGTGGAAGAGCTGCGGCGTGGACTGGATGTTGCGGACCGTGGCCTCCACGGTCGTGCCGCTCTGGAACACGCGGCCCGTCAGGGGGCCCGGGCGATCGCAGCGATTGACGTTCGCGAGGAAGCTCGCGAGGTTGATCGGCGAGCCGCCCACGACGTCATAGCCCGCCACTTTGAGCGACGTCAAAAGAAAGTTCGTCGCGTCCGCGTCGACCGCGGACCAGTACACCAGGTAAGCGTCGTCGGGCAGCGTGAAGGTTGCCGTGGCCGTCGCGCCCGAGTTGATGACCGCGGTCGGATCGGAGGGAATCAGGCTGTACGCCTTGTTCGGGCGCGCGTTCTCCTCCGCGGACTTCTGCGCCATGGCCCCGAGGAACGCGCCGATCGACCGATCGACGACCGGATTGACCGGCGCCGCAGGCTTCCGAAGGGGCGCGGGCACCTTCTTCGTCAGCTTCATCTTGATCCGCTTGGTCCCCTCGGTCAGCTCGTCCAGGATATCCATCAGCTCGTCTTTTCTTCCCCCTGGGGCATCGCCCCAGAAACTTCGGTAAGAAGCTCGTGCACCAATTCGATGCCGGCTTCCTGTTGCAGTCGTTCGATCGTTTCGTCGGACAGCCGCGCCCAGATGTCCGCGAGCACCGCCGCAATGGGCCGCCCGTGCTCGGGGCGCGCGATGGCCGCCGACGGTTGGGCCGCAGGCGTCGCCGCGGCGAGCATTCGCCCCGCGACGACCTGCTGCACGACCGAGCCCCCCACCTCGCGAAGCGTGCCGATGATCGCCGCGCTTCTCCGTTCGCGGCACGCCATCTCTTCGCGCTTGAGCTCGATCTCGGCGACGAACTTTGCCCGCTCGAGGTCGGAGCGCTGAAGCCCTGCGATCTCGGCCCCCTGCGCCTTGATCGTCGCGGCCTGCTCGCCGATGGTCCCGGCCAAACCCTTGACCATGCTGTCATAGGTCAAGAGCGTCCCGGAGATCTGCGCGAGCGTGTCGTTTTGCCGCGCCATGATCTTGTCGGCGAAGCGGGTGAACGACTCGGCGAGCTCCGAGGCGCCGGAAAAGTCCGGCTGGGCGCGGCCGGACATGGGCTAGACCCGAGCCGGCGCCGTTGTGGCGAGCCCGGGCTGCGTCGGCTGCGCGGTCTGCCCGCGCTGCGCCATCTTGCGTCCATTGTCCCGGCCGGAGACATAGAGCGGACCCGCGGCGAGGCCGCGCGCGAGCGCTGACGCGCCCTCGGCGAAGTCGGGATCGTCGAGCCACACGCCCGCGAGCGCGAGGCCGAGGCCCGCCACGGAAACGAGCTTGAAGGGGCCCACCTTGTCGGAGCCCTTCGCCTCCAGATAGCCATCGGCTACGCCCGCACCGAATGCCGCGCCCGCCGTGATCGCCGAGGAGAGGCCCGAGCCCACCCGGTCACGCACGCCGCGCGAGATCACCGCGAGGTCGGCCTTGAGCGCTTCGTTTTCCTTCTTGATCGCGTTGGCCTCGCGTCGAACCTGGGCCATCTCGGCTTGGTTCTTCACGAGCGCCAACTGCGCCGGCCCGACGGCCGGCATCGCCATGGTTGCCATTTACTGCGTTTCCTCCCGCGTCCCTGCTGCGCCGTGAGCGCGGGGAGGAGGTTGGCATTCGATGGAACGGGCGCTTTTTTATGTATCTCGGGTTGCCTGTATCCTGACGCGGGATACGTTGGCCCCCATATGCCGCTTCCCGATGTGAAAACCCGCTGGTTTTCGGTCGCCTGCAAGGTCGCGCGGACGCCGGACGAGCTCCTGCGCGAAGTTCTCCAGTTGAAGCGCGCGGCGCGGTGCTCGTTCCGCCGAATCGCGAACGTGCACCCCGTGATCGGCCGGCTCATCGACGAGCTGCGCGCGCCGCTCAGCGTCGCAAAGCGTATCGCGCACGCGCCGCCCGCCGAGCAGTGGCGCAGGGCGGAGCAGGAACTAGCGGCGCTCGTGGAGAGGCGGGAGGGCCGGGGATTGGCAGGGCTCTACGAGCGGGACCTGCTCGCGGAGCTCCAGGCCGCAACGGTGCCCCAGGTTGGCCACGGTGCCGCCCGCCGACCCATCCCGCGGTCCAACAATCGAGCCAGATCCGAGGGGGTGTCGGCGGTGTCGGCGGTGTCGGCGGGTTCTGGGGGGGTATAGGCAGATTGAGCCCGGCCCCCCGGTGACGGCACCCCCTGCCGACACACCACCGAGGCCTCACGTAGCACGAGAAAAACGAAAAAGCCCCCGCGGGGTTCCTCCGCGGGGGCTTCGTTCTGAGTTGGTCTGGGCAATTCCTTGGCGTGTGGCGTGACCTCGGCGGCTGTCTCCCGTCGCTTCCACATTCGCGAGCTATTCGGGCGCTCATGGATGGCCATGCGCCAGAGTTCCCCATGACCAGACTGGCCAGGCGAAACTCCTTGTGGAACACCCTCTCAAAGGATGCACGCCCGGCCGGGCGGGGTGCAGATGCTCATGAGCGGATTGCAGCACGTCGTCCCGTGGGGACACGTCACACGGCCGCAGAGCTCGCCCCCGGGCGGGCGCGGAGGCCGGGCGGACTCGCACACGCCGTAGCAGATCGCCGGGCAGATCTCGCGCCGAGGATTGCAGCCCGGAGGCGGGTGGCAATCGCCGCGCGAGGTGGAGCAGACGAAGTTCGGGCCGCGGCAATCCCGATTGGAAAGGCAGGCGCGCCCGCGCCCAACCTGCCCCTGGAGATCCTCCGGGGCCTCCGCGGAATCGTCCGCGCTGTCGTCGCTCCCGATGTCGGTCGGCGGATCCTCCGCAAACCCGGCACAGCCGGCAAACGAAAGCATACCCAGAAACAGCAGTCCGCACAGCCGCGTGAGCGTCAGCATCATCCCTCCCCGTGTCCATACCTTGACATTGGGCGGGGGGCCGCGGCCCGCAAGCGTCGCGGTCGGATCTCGCCGGGCTACCGTTCGAATCGCGCTTTCCGGAACATGTTGACCTACTCGTCGGTGGATGGCGCGGCCTCACCGGCTGTCGCCTGGCGCTTCCACATCCGGAAGCTCTTTCGGCTGTCCCGACATTCGCCGTGCCAATGGGTGATCGATACGTACCCAAGAGCGCGCATGATCCGTCCTATTCGCTGTTGGCTCATCATGTCGTGCTTCGCGGGCTCGATGTTCAGCGCGGAGGAGAGGATCCGGGCGGTGGTTAGCGCGTCGCTCGGGTCGCGCTTGGGGTCCCGCGGCTTCAGAAAGAACTCATCGAGCCACTTCGCGATCAATGGCTGCCAAGAGTCTTCGGTGGCATAGTCCGCGGCTTCCGCCTTTCGGGCTTCCTCCTCCTCGTCGTCGAGCCACCAAGGGTGGTCGGACAGATACCATTCTGCGGCCTCCGCCCATAGCTGGTCCCGCCACTGCTCGAGGACACGCCAATTCAGGCGCCGATGGACGGGGAGCACCCAGAACCGGCGGGAGCCGGTCCAATCGTTCAAAAAGTGGTTTTCGTTCGTGCTCCCCACGATGACCGTGGTCCGCGCGTGCTCGACGACACCCCGACCGTAGGGCGGGACGAAAACGTCTTTTCGGGAGGAAAGAAAGGCCTTGACCTCTGACACCGCTTTTTTGCTCGTGACCCGTTCGAGCTCGCCCCACTCATAGATCCAGGCCGCAGCGACCTGGAGCAGTCCTTGACGCGTCGAGATGTCAACGGCGGTATCCACGAACCACTCGCCGCCTAAGATTTCGAAAAACGTACTCTTGCGCTCGCCTTGCTCGCCAACGAGGACGAGCGCGGTGTCGAGCTTGCACCCCGGCCGAATGGCCCTGGCGACGCACCCGACGAACCACCGGACGAGGTAGGCCTGATGGAGGATCGTCTCGGCCTGGCCGAACACCTCCGGCAGAAGCCGCGCGATCCGGAGTTCCCCATCCCAGCGCAGGCCGTCGAGGTATTGCCGGACCGGATGGAAGGTCCGCTCTTCGGCTATCTGGCGGACGCCCATCCCGAGGTTTTCCGCTGAGAAGCCAACCGCGAACCGGCGTTCGATGTCTTCCCGGAGGCGCCCGAGGTCGCCATCCCCAAAGAGGCGGCCGTCAATGCACGGCGCCGCGCGCATCTCGTTGTAGGCGAGCCGCAACCCGTACACGTTCCGTAGGATGAGGCACAGATTCCCGTATGTCGGCTTGATACCCCCCGAGGAAGTGAGGGCGAGCCGGTCCTTCCATCCGGGCGTGCCGTTCGGCATCGTGGCCGTCATCCTCGACGCCCCCCGAGGAGGTAACCGGGCGGCGTCCGGGCGGCTGCCGCGCTCTCGACCTTGTGCAGCAGGGCGCGGCGATCCCACCGGGGCTGGCATCGGGGGTTGTACTCCGCCTCCAGGAGCTCGAGGGCCGCCCGGGGATCGAGCCCGAACCCTCGGACGAGCGCGAGCGCGGCCCGGAACGTCGCGGCGTGGCCACCCTGCCCGCTGATGGCCGGGGGGAGCGCTCGCAGGTAGGCCCGGGCCCGCTCGTGCAAGGAGGCCCGCGCGAGCGGCCGAAGCTCCGAGCGCGGCGGCTCCGACGGCGGGGCAGGGGGGACCATCACCCGCTCACCGAGCCACGGCGGGGCCATGCGCAGCGGAAGCAGCGGCTCGGCCCATCGATACCGCCGCCCGCTCGCATGCAGCGACGGCGGGGCGACGACGTAGGACCCATCCCCGCGCACATCGACGCCGGGCCCGAGCGCATGCGCGCGCGGCACCACGCGCCGGCCTGGCCAGAGGAAGAAGAGGTGAAAGCCCCCGCCCCCCGTCTCCGCGCGGAGCGTCGCGGGGAGGGGACCGTGCTCGTGCTCGAGGTCGGCGAGGGTGTCCGGCCCTCCCGCCCCAGCGTCGACATCGAGGACCCAGACGCCCGCGAGCTCCCCGAGGACAAGCCCGACGCTCGCGAGTGGAGCGCGCCACCACCAGTGGCCGATGATCTGCGCGTCGGTCGAAGCGTCCCGCAGGCCATGAGGGACGAGCGGCGCCCATGGATGCTTCGCGGCCCGGTCGCAGCGTGGCCCGCGGTAACAGGCGCAGTGCCGCCCGTGCGGGCTCATTATGGGCCATGCAACCGGAAAGACGGGCCATCCGCGGCGCGCATAACGAAGCGCGAGTGAAGAGTTCATCGGGATTCGTGTGCCAAGCGTTACGCGGCGGCATGAAAAGCAATCGCCGCGCGAATATTCCGACCGCTGGTCAGCGTGGAAGGCAACGAAGCGGGGCCGGGCGCGAAATGCAGGATCGCGGCTGCCGACGTGCAGCGAGGATGCACGCGTGCAGCGTTGTCGTCAAGCGCCGGGCGTACCGATATCGGGCGGCTGTTGTGGGCCTTGCCCGAGACGGAGGTTTGCCTGGCAGAGCTCGATCATGCAAAGCCACGCGCGCGGACTGTATGGATAGAGGGGCATTACCTGCACCATCTGGATAGCGCGCTCGTCGATCTGCTCCCATCGCGCCCATTCGATCGCGAGGTTGCGGGCGGCCTCCGGGGAGCGCGAGCGTGGCGCCGGTGCCTCAGTTTCGCCCGTGAGCAGCCAGGAAAGCGGGACGTTCAAGGCTTGCGCCATGCGTTCCGCGTTGCGTTGAGTCAGGGTGGCAGTCTTGCCGCTGATAACCCGGGAAAAGATGCCCGAGGGTAGCCCGTGCTTCTCTTCGAGCGTGCGAAAACTCGGCGGCTGTTGACGGGGGCCGACTGGTGGGAGGTCTTCCCATGCGGTACGGACACGATCTTTCAGGGACGCCCCCGATTCGCGACCTTTCACGATAGGACCCTGGTGTCGCTCGGCGGTTGGCGCAATGGGGAAATCATCGAAGGGCTCTTGACGAATCCGTCGCCGCCGTGCAACTTCGCTGCACGTTGTCGGGACGTTGCTGCACGGGTGCCAGGCAATCGAGGCTGATTCACCAGCCAGGCAAACCGGCGTGCATTCGGAAAACCCGGCGTACCGGCCAAACCTAGCGACCGGGCGGACAGGTATTCACGAGGTAAGACAAACGAGGGCGCGGCCGGCGGATCGGTTCGCCGATACGCGGTGCTGCGTCTAGCGATCTGTCCAGGACGACGAGGAAAACCCCATGCAGCGGACAAGCAATAAGGAGCAGGGGGAGCACGAGCGACCGGACCACCCGGACCGTGCGCGCGGCCGGCGGGTCGGGGATCTGCTCGATCACCTGGGGGAGGAGCTGCGCGGCGAGGACGCGGGCGAGGTGCTGCACGCGTGCGCGGTGGCGCTGCGCGAATACATGGAGCCGACGCGCCGGCCTCGAAGGCGCGCGGACGAGGCAACCGATCTCGACGTCGCGAGGGCGCGGCGGCTGGCCAACGAGCACGGGATCCGGTGGACGCGTCCGCGGGGAGGGCGAGGGCATGATGCCCGTTGACACGAGACAGCAGACGCGCATGACCGATCCGCGCTTCCTCGCCGTGCGGCACGCGCTCGAGTACGTGGGCGGCATCGTCCGGACGTGGCCGGCGCTCGGCTCGGATGCGCTGCGCGTGGTCGGTGTCCTCGGTGAGACCATGATGGCGGGCAGCGTGGTCGAGGCGGAAGCCTGGCCGGGCGTCTGGGCGTGGGTCTTTCTGCGCGCGCGGATCCACGGCGAGGGATGGGCCGCGAGCGGGCGCAAGCTGCTCGAGGCAGAGCCGCGCGATGCACGTGATCGCCAGTGCGCGCTGCGGCGGGTTGTCGAGGGCGAGGCTGAGGCCGCCGCGGGCTGGCTCGCGCGTGTGATCCTCGGCGCGTGCGCGGGAGGTGCCGGCGTCGAGCTCGCGCGGCAGGCGCTCGATCAATGTGTCGTTGAGGCGATCGAGGCCGAGGCGGCTGCGGATGCGGACAGGATGAACGAGGAGGACGGTAGCGCGCTCGCGCGTCGTCGCGCTCTGCATGACGTCCTGGCAAACCGATGGGCCGAGACGGGGCTAGGACTCGGCTGGATTCGATGCTGATGTCGGGGGAGCCATGGAAGACACGAAGCGCAAGACCAACGAGAAGAAGAACCGCCCCGGGCAGGGGTCGAAGAACTACGGCCTCGGCGCCGTTGAGGTTCGGTCCTCGGGCTCTGTGCGGGCGCGCGTCCGCGTGGCCGGGAAGTATCAGGACGTCGCGAACTGCCGCCGCGAGGAGGACGCGCAGAGCGTGCTGCGCGGCCTGGCGAAGCTCCGCGAGGAGGAGGGCGATCCGGATGATCCGACGCTTCGATCGTACGGAGCGAAGTGGCTCGACCGGCGCGAGAAGCGCGGAACCAAGAACATCAAGACGGACCGAAGCCGCTTCAAGGTGCACCTGCTCTCAGCGAGTTTCGCCGATCAGCCGCTTCGCACGGTGCGCACGCGCGACGTCCGAGCGTGGGTCGACGAGCTCATCAGCAAGAGGACGGCGGACCGACGGCGACCGCGGCGCCTATCGGCGCAGACGGTTAAGCACTGCGTCAACATGCTCGGGAAAATCTTCCGCTCGGCCGTCGCGGATGAGTACGTGAAGGAGTCGCCGGTCAAGGAGCTCGAGTTACCGACCATCGACCCGCGGCAGGGGTGGTCCTACCTCGATCGGCCCGAGCTTCGGCGTCTCGTCGAGTACGCGCACGCGACCGAGGACCCGGCCGCGCTGATGGCCTGCTTCGCGGCGGGTAGCGGCGTTCGTCAGTCCGAACAATGGGATCTGGAGCTTCGACTCGTGTTCCTCGACGACTCGGAGCCGCGTTGCATCGTGAACAACGTCAAGAGCAACCGAACGCGGATCGTCCCGCTCTTCGGCCTCTCGCTCTGGGCCATGCGTGTCTGGCTGCGCGTGCTTCCCAGGTACGCACCCGACAACCCCCGCGGCCTCGTCTTCCCGACGCCGCGAGGCAACCGCCAGCGGGACAAGAAGCCGCCGCGCGGCTGGAAGGCGTTGAAGCATCGCCTCGGCCTCGAGCGTCCGGAGAGACGACACGACCGGCGCGCGTGCCGATGGCACGACCTCCGGCACACCTGCGCGAGCGCGCTCGTGTCCGGTTGGTGGGGTCGACGGTGGACCCTCCCGGAGGTTCGGGAACTCCTCGGCCACCTCTCGATCGACGTGACGGAGAAGTACGCCCACCTCGCCGCGAGCGCTCTAGCGGAGGCCGCGGCAGGGACCGTCCTCGGACTTCATCTCCCCAGCCATCTCCCCACGCAGGAGGAGGAGGGACCGAAATCCTCAATGATTTCGCTGCGCGCCACAGAGGATTCGAACCTCTGGCCTTCGGCTCCGGAGGCCGACGCTCTATCCAGCTGAGCTAGTGGCGCACGCCGCGTGTTCGACGCGGGGGCCAGCAACCTAGCGAGAAGTTTGCCCCTGCGCAAGCTCTTCGAGCGTCCTTGTCGCGCGGGGACCGCTCGGGCCGTCTTTCCTCGGGCTTGGCCTCAAAACTTGGCCCTCTCGTCCGACATCCGGCATCCGGGCCCCATGGACGCACGCAAGCCGCTCTCTCTCCTGGCGCTCGGTGCGCTCGCGCTCGCCGGGTGCAAGGGCAAGGGCTCCCCCGAGGGCATCGTCAGCTTGTCCGCGCCTGCGGAGCAGGTCGCGGCTGATCCGGCAACGGTCCCCAAGGAGGGCGGCCCCCGCATCGGCGCCGTGGAGATGGCGGCGCCGATTTACCTGAAGCCCGATCGAAGGTCGCCGAAGATCGGCTACCTGCGCGCGGGCGCGACCGCGGTGCGCGGCGAGAAGCCGGCCGCGTTCGATGACTGCCAGGGCGGGTACTACCGGGTCCTTCCGGCTGGATACATCTGCGCCGAGGCCAGCGCGTCGATCGACATGAAGCACCCGATCTTGCGGGCGCTCACGCGTCGGCCGGACCTCTCGAAGCCGATGCCGTATCCGTACGCGTTCGTACGAGCCATCGCGCCGAACTACTACCGGCCCGCGACGAAGGCCGAGCAGTTCCAGTACGAGATGCGGCTCAAGGAGCACCTGCGCAGCTACAAGCGCCTGCAGAAGAAGTGGGACGAGATCGAGGTCGGCGCGAACGACGTGCCGCTCGACGCGGAGGGCAATGCGATCGGCGAGCCGCCGAGCGAGCCGCCGGATCTTCCGGATCAGGAGCTCTACGGCGGCGACGGGAACGACGCGATCCCCTGGTTCTTCCAGGGCGGCCGCAAGATCCCGAACATCTCGACGTTCAAGGTCCCCGACTACGCGATCATCACGAACCGCGTCGCGCGGCACGCGGGGCTCGCGCTCATCGGCACGTTCGTGGGCGATGGCGATCGACGCTTCGCGATGACCACGGACGCGCGCCTCGTGCCGACTTCGAAGCTCAAGCCCGCGCGTGGCTCGACGTTCCACGGCGTCGACATGAAGAAGGGCTGGGAGCTGCCGCTCGCGTTCGTGCGCGTCACCGACGCGTACAAATACGACACGAGCAAGCGCTCGCTCGAGAAGGCAGGCAAGCTCGCGTTCCACACGCCGATCCAGCTCACGGGCAAGAGCACGCGCATCGGCGAGACGCGCCTCGTCGAGGCCAAGGACGGGACGTGGATCAAGGACAGCGACGTCGCGATCGCGGTCAAACCTTCGGAGCTGCCGAGCTTCGCGGCGAAGACGAAGAAGTGGATCGACATCTCGATCCTGAGCCAGATCCTCATCCTGTACGAGGGCACGAAGCCGGTCTACGCGACGGCGGTGGCGACGGGCCGCGATGGGCTCGGGGATCCCAAGAAGACGTACTCGACCGTGCGCGGCACCTTCAAGATCCGCGAGAAGCACGTCACGACCACGATGGACTCGCACGAGGTCGGCAACAAGTTCGAGCTGCGCGACGTGCCGTGGGTGCAGTACTTCGAGGCGGGCTACGCGCTCCACGCGGCGCCGTGGCACGACGAGTACGGCAAGCCTCGCAGCCACGGCTGCATCAACCTCTCGCCGATCGACGCGCGCCGCGTCTTCATGTGGACCGATCCGCCGCTGCCCACCGACTGGCACGGCGTGCAGGCGAGCGAATCCACGGGCGAGGGCACCGTGGTGAACATCCACCCCTGAGAAATCCACGCGCGCGGGGCGCTCTTCGACGTCAGGGTTTGACGGCGGAGAGCGTCCAGTGCCGATCGCTCGTCATCCGCACGGCCGACGCGGGGATCCCGAGCGACGCCACGAACGCGACGATCTCCGACACGGTGAGCGCCGCGGCGAGTGAGGCGCGGAAGAGCGATCGTTGGTGCTCGAACGAAGGCACCGCGGCCGGATCGGCCGGCCGCTCGCCGCCGTGGAGCGTGACGAGGCGATCGATCTCGGCTTCCGTCTCGGGCCGGTGGAGGTCGCGCACGAAGAGCAGGCCGCCGCGGGCGGTCACGCGCCACATCTCGGCGAGGACCTCGGCGGGCTCGGGGATGTGGTGGACGATCGAGTTCGACATGACGGCGCTGAAGGACCCGTCGGGGTAGGGCAGGGCCTTCGCGTCGATCTTCGCGACGGTGACGCGGGAGGCGAGCCCCGCGCGCTCGATGTTCTCCCGTGCGAGCGCGAGCATGTGCTCGGCGAGGTCGAGGGCCACGACCGTGACGCCCGGCGCGCGCGTGCAAAGCTCGATCGGGATCCGCGCCGTGCCCGTGCCGACGTCGAGCGCGCGCTCGGGCTTCGGCAGGACCGCGAGCATGTCCTCGCAGAACGCGCGGTTCACCGCGGCGTGGTCCATGGCGTCGTAGTCACGGGCCTCCTCGGGGGTGTCCATGACCTCGGGTTCGAGGACACGCGGTAGCATCGGTTCGCCTCTCTTCGTTGGGGTCAGTCCAGGCCGAGCGCGTCCTGGAACGTCGCCCCTTGCGCCAAAAGCCCCGGCAGCCCGCCCGTGTGCACGAACAGGACCCGCTTGCCGGCGAGCGGACCACCCGCGCCCGCGAGGTCCATCAGCGCCGAGAACGCCTTGCCGGTGTAGACCGGGTCGAGCACCATCCCGGACAAACCCGCCACGCTCGCGATGAGCCGGCGCTGCTCGGGCGTGCTCACCGCGTAGGCGGGGCCCTTGTGGGCGTCGTTCACGGTGACCCGCGCGGGCTCCGGCAGCCGCGGGTCGAGCGAGCGCGCCTCGCGGACGATGCCTTCGATCCGCGCCTGGAACGTGGGCGCGTCGTCGCAGACCGCCACGGCCACGACCTCACTCGCGACGCCGTGGAACGCCGCGCCGAGCGCTGCGCCCGCCGCCGTACCGCCCGATCCACACGCGACCACGACCGCGTCGAACGGCTTGCCCCCGCCGAGTCCGAGATCGAGCTGCCGCCGCACCTCGCCCATCGCCTCGACGTACCCGAGCGCGCCGAGCCCGTTCGATCCTCCCTCGGGGATCACGTACGGCTTCTGCCCCTCGGCCCGCAGCTCCTCGGCCGCCTTGTCCAGGATGCGCTCGCGATCCCGGTACTGCTCGGGCGTGATGAGCCGGATCTCCGCGCCGGCGAGGTGGTCGATCAGCACGTTGCCTTCGAGCGGAGGAGCGAGCGACGGATCGTTCGTCCTCAAAAAGAGCACCGCCCGCAGGCCGAGCGAGGCGGCCGCGAGCGCCGTGGCGCGGGCGTGGTTCGATTGCAGGCCCCCGCAGGTGATCACCGTGTCGCACTCGAGCGAGAGGGCCTCGCCGAGCAGGAACTCGAGCTTGCGGATCTTGTTGCCCGCCTCGGCGCCGCCCGTCATGTCGTCGCGTTTGACCCAGAGGTCGATGCCCGTCGCGGCGGCGAGCCTCCGCGGGCGCTGAAGGGGGGTCGGCAGGTGGGCGAGCGGGAGGCGCTTTCGAAGAGTCATTCGATCTCGACGAGCTTGGCACCCCCCTCGACGGTCGCGCCAGCGGTCACGTAGACCTTCTTCACGCGACCGTCGCGCGTGGACGAGAGCTCGTTCTCCATCTTCATCGCTTCGACCACGACGAGCGGCCGCCCCGCGTGAACCTCGTCGCCCTCGGCCACGAGCACCTTGAGCACGCGGCCCGGCATCGGCGACGTGATGAGCCCCTCGCCGCCGCCGCTCTTGCCGCCCTGCACGCCCGAGAGCGCGCGCATCCGTTCGTTCTCGACGCGCGCGTAAAACCGCTTCGAGGACGTGACGACGCCGACCTCGGGCGGCGTGCCCTCCATCCAGAGCTCGACCGAGCGGCCGCCGATGTCGAGGTGCATGGCGCCCTGATGGTCGTAGGCGTCGATGGCCAAGGAGCGGCCCTCGACCTCAACGCGGATCTCGCCCGAGGGCAGCACGGTCAGATCGACGGGGACCTCGCGACCGGAAGGGAATTTGACGAAGTACCGCATGAGGTTTCGTGGATCAGTTGGGCTTCGGCACGAGGGCGCAATGGCCCTCGTGACACACGCAGGGGTTCGCGTCGACGCTCTTGCAGTCGAGCATCGTGGAGCAGACGGTGTCGGGCGTGCGCGGCTTCGCCTTGGCGACGGCGACGCAGGCGTGCGCATGGCAAGGCTCCGCGGGCGCGCACTCGGCGTCCTTCGTACACGGGTCCTCGCTCACCACGGGCGCGGGCAGGCCGCAGGTGATCGGGCCTTCCGCGGCTGCCGGAGGCGCCTCGTTCGGAGCGGACTGGATCGCGCCGGGCTCGGGCGAGCCCGGCCCCTCGGCTGCGGAGCCGGCACACGCGACCAGCCCGAGCACGAGCGCCGCGAAAGACAATCGTAGGCTTTGCATGGGGCGGGAGCTTAGGCGATCGCCCCCGACCGTCAAAGCCGCTTTCGCCCGTTCTCCCGCGTCGTGCGCCCACGCGCAGGCATGCGGCGCGGGATGTACTAACGTGGCGCCCGTGCACCCCAAGGAGCCTCTTCTCGTCGGCCGCCCGATCACCCTCGCCGATCTCGAGGACGTGAGCCGCCGCGGCCGCCCCGTCGCCCTCTGTCCCGAGGCCCGCGCCCGCATCGTCGCCTCGCGCCGCGCCGTCGACGCCATCGCCGAGGCTGGGGACGCCGCGCCTGCCGTCTACGGCATCAACACGGGCTTCGGCGCGCTCGCCGAGACGCGCATCGCCGAGCGTGACGTCATCGCCTTGCAGAAGAACCTCGTGCGCAGCCACGCGTGCGGCGTCGGCCCGGATCTCGGCGAGCCCGAGGTCCGCGCCATGATGGTCTTGCGCGCGCAGGTCGTCGCGCTCGGGTACTCCGGCGTGCGCGCCGAGGTCGTCGATCTGCTCCTCGCCATGCTCAACGCCGGCGTCGCGCCGCGCATCCCCTCGCAAGGATCGGTCGGCGCCTCGGGCGACCTCGCGCCGCTCGCGCACCTCGCGCTCACGCTCATGGGCGAGGGCGAGGCCTCCTTCCGCGGCACGCGCATGACGAGCGCCGAGGCCCTCGCGCGCGCCGAGCTCCGCCCCGTCGTCCTCGCGGCGAAGGAGGGACTCGCGCTCATCAACGGCACGCAGTACATGGCCGCCCTCGGCGCGCTCGCCGTGCGCGACGCGCTCGCGCTCTGCACGATCGCGGACGTCGCCGGCGCGATGAGCCTCGAAGCGAACAAGGGCTCCAAGCGTCCCTTCGACGAGCGCCTCATGGCCGTCCGCCCGCACCCGGGCCAGGCCGCTTGCGCCGCGAACCTCCGCGCGATGCTCGACGACAGCGAGATCATGCAGAGCCATGCGGACTGCCCGCGCGTGCAGGACGCCTACTCGCTCCGCTGCATGCCGCAGGTCCACGGCGCCTCGCGCGACGCCCTCGGCTGGGCCGCCGACGTCCTCACGCGCGAGATCAACAGCGTCACCGACAACCCCACCGTCTTCCTCCGCGACGACGGCGGCGCCGACCTCCTCTCCGGCGGCAACTTCCACGGCCAGCCGCTCGCGCTCGCGCTCGACCTCGCGGCGATGGCTGCGGCCGAGCTCGCGAACATCAGCGAGCGCCGCGTCGAGCAGCTCGTCAACCCCGCGCTCTCGAGCGGCCTCACCCCGTTCCTCGCGCCGCAGAGCGGCCTGCACTCCGGCTTCATGATCGCGCAGGTCGCGAGCGCCTCGCTCGTCAGCGAGAACAAGGTCCTCTGCCACCCCGCCAGCGTCGACTCGATCCCTTCGAGCGCCGGCCGCGAGGATCACGTCAGCATGGGCAGCGTCAGCGCCCGCAAGCTCGCGCAGGTCATCGAGAACGTCCGCACCTCGCTCGCGATCGAGATCCTCACGGCCGCCCAGGGCATCGATCAGCGCCGCCCGCTCCGCTCCTCGGCCGCCGTCGAGCGGGCGCACGCGGCCGTCCGCGCCGTCTCCCCCACGCTCGACGAGGACCGCCCGCTCTATCGCGACATTGCCGCCGTCCGCGACATCGTCCTCTCGGACGCCCTCCGCCGCGCCGTCGAAGAGGTCACCGGCTCCTTGCGGTGACCCTGAAAACGCGCCCGCTCGCCATTTCGACACGAATCCGATACATTCGTTCAGGTGATCTCTGGGCGTGAGGAACCCTTTCCCGCGGCGGCCGTGCGCGACCTCATCGGCATCGTGCGGGCAATGTATGCGGCCGCCAAACTCTCCGGGGCGGGGCGCGTCGAGCTCCAGCGCATCGAGCGTGTCGGGCGGGACCTCGCGTCCGCGCTCGCACTCGCGCAGCGGAGCGGGCCGAACACGATCGGCGCCTCGGCCGCGTGGAAGCGGGCCGAGGAGGCGGCGCTCCGTGCGGGCGACCTCGTCGATGCGTTGACGCCGGCCGAGCCGCTCGTGCACGCGGCCCGCGCGCGCATCGCGGGCAAGGCCGTCGGTGAGGCGAACAAGAAGGCGAGCGCGCGGTGAGTTCGCCTGCTCTCCACCTCTGATATTCTCACGGCTTGCCCGAAGGACCCCTGGACCAAGACCAAGCGATGCTTCGTTTGCCGCGCCGGCGCACCGTGTTCGCCGGAGCTCTCGCCCTCGTGATGCTCTCGGCCACGCCGATCACGCGCGCGGACGTACCTCTGCCCGCCGCCGTCGAGGAGGCGCATGCCCACGCCTACCAGGGCACGTGGGAGTACCGCTGGGGCGACTCACCACGTGATCCCACGGGCGCGCTCGTCTGGGCCACGCCCGCGGCGGCCGACGGATGGCGCGCCTTGCCGCCGAAGGCCACGCCCGAGGGCCGCGGCGGCGAGCGCTTCCTCTGGATGCGCACGCGCCTCGTGGGCCACGTCGATCGCGAACCCGTCCTCTACCTCGGCGGCGTCGATCAGATCGTCGAGGCGTACCTCGACGGCGCGCTCGTCTACCGGTTCGGCGCGTTCGAGGGCGACGGCGCGCTCCGCTTCCAGGGCTACGAGCCGCACTTCATCCCGCTCGGATCGAGCTTCGCGGGCAAGACCCTCGCGCTCCGCATCCACTCCGATCACGTCAACATCGGACCCTACGGCGAGGCGCTGATCGGCCCGCGCGCCGACATCGCGCTCGACGCCGTCCGCGCCGATCTCCCCGCGCTCGCGATGGGCATCCTCCTCGTGTCGGCGGGCCTCTTCGTCCTCGGCCTCTTCCTCTCCGAGCGTCGCGACAAATCGAACCTCGCCTACGGCCTGCTCGCGCTCTCGCTCGGGATCTACCTCCCCGCGGCCGCGCCCATCCGCGGCCTCCTCCTCGACGCGCCGCTCTTCTGGGTCCACGTCGAGCTCGCGAGCCTCTACCTCACGCCGATCTTCTTCGCCGCGTACTTCGAGCACGTCTTCGGGCCCGGCCGCTTCCGCTTGCTCCGCGGCTTTTCGTGGGTGCACGGCGCGTACTTCGTCGGCTCGGCCCTCGTCGTCGCGCTCGGGCTCGTCCCCGTGCTGCGCACGCTCCTGCCGTTTCAGATCCTCCTGCTCATCACGATCCTCTTCATGACGGCCCGCGCGGTCCTCCACGCGACGCGCGGCAACCTCGACGCGCGCATCTTCACGGGTGGCTTCCTCCTGGCCGCCGCGGCCGCCTCGCACGACGTGCTCAAGGCGATCGGCCTCGTCCCGCGCGACCACGTCTCGCTCGGGCACGCCGGCATGTTCGCCTTCACCCTCGCGCTCGGCCTCATCCTCGCGCGTCGGTTCGTCGAGGTGCACGAGCGCATGGGCCGCTCCTCGCGGGTCCTCGAGCTCAGCCTTGCCTCCGCGCAGGTCCTCGATCGCGGCGGCCAGGCGCGCGTCGGGCTCGACGAGATCATCCGCCTCCTCGGTGCGCGCGCGGCGCTCCTCTTCGTCACCCGCGAGGGCGGCGCGGTCGAGGGGGCCGACCTCGAAATCGCGGCGGGCCGCGAGGCTGGCGGCGTGGAGATCCCGCTCGCCTCGGTCATCGCCGGCTTCTCCTCGAACCTCGACGACCTCGTCGAGCAGGTCCGCCTCCGCCGCGAGGCGCGCGTGTGGAAGCAGATCGAGGGCACGCGCCGCAGCGCCATGGCCGCGCCGCTCCTCGTGCGCGACGAGCTCCTCGGCGTCCTCTACCTCGAAGCCGACGAGTCGCGCCGGCACTTCGACGACGCCGACCTCTCGCTCCTCAACGCCCTCGGCGAAAAGCTCTCCATCAACATCGTCTCCACGCGCGCCGTCCGTGCCGAGCTCGAGAGCTCGCTCCACCAGAAGCGCATCGCCGAGCAGGCCGTGCTCCTCGAAGCGGCTGCGCGCCTCGCGTCGGGCGACATCAAGACCCCGATCCCCGTCGACGAGAAGAGCGAGTTCGCGGACCTCGCGCGGGGCCTCGACCAGATGCGCCGCGACGTGCAGCAGAAGATCCGCACCATCGAGGCCAAGAAGACCGAGGTCGAGGTCCTGAACGAGGAGCTCCGCCGCAAGATCCAGCAGCACACCTCGAGCCTCCTCTCCTCGCTCCGCACCGACGTCGACGTCGACGAGGACGAGCTCGTCACCGCCACGCCGAGCTTCGAGGTCGGCGCCCTCATCGCCGAGCGCTACCGCGTCATCGAGGAGCTCGGCCAGGGCGCGATGGGCGTCGTCTACGAGGTCGAGCGCGTCCGCGACACGCGCCGCTTCGCGATGAAGGTCCTCACGAGCCGCAGCGACAAGGTCGCGATGGCGCGCTTCGTGCGCGAGGCGCAGATCCTCTCCCGCCTCGATCACCCGAACCTCGCCTCGATCGCCGACGTCGACGTCACGCCCGAGGGCCTGCTCTACCTCGTCATGGAGCTCTGCAAGGGCAAGCCGCTCCATCGCTGCAAAGAGCGCTACCGCGACGTCGCGTGGTCCTGCTCGGTGCTCCGCCAGATGGCTGCGGGGCTCGCCGCCGTGCACGCGCAGGGCGTCATCCACCGCGACCTCAAGCCGGGCAACGTCATGGTCGCCGAGGACGCCGAGGGCCACGCGCAGGTCAAGCTCGTCGACTTCGGCATCTCCACGCTCACGGGCGAGGTCCAGGAGCGCCCGCCCGTCTCCGAGCGGCCTCGCGACCTCGACGCGCCGCCGTCCACGCGCCGCAGCATCGCGCCGCCGCCGCCCTCGGAGGTCACGCGCACGGGCATCCTCGTCGGCACCCCGACCTACATGGGCCCGGAGCTCGCGCAGGGCTCACGCCACTGGAAGGCGCACTCGGACGTCTTCAGCCTCGGCGTCATCGCCTACGAGATCCTCACGGGCAAGCGCCCCTTCAACGTCCCGCCGATCTTCGTCGGCATGCAGGGCCAAACCCTGCCGCGCCCCTCGGGCCTTCGCCGCGTCGAAGGCCTCCAGGGCGGGCTCGCGCTCCTCTTCGAGCGCTGCATGGACCCCGACCCCGCCGCGCGGCCCTCGGCCCAGGAGGTCGCGGACGCGGTCGGCAAGTACGGGTATCGCTGACGTTGGCTCGTCTGTCGCAGCCTTGACGCCACCCTCGACCCCCAGCGAAGCCGGACACACCTGTGTCCGCGCCGACATCGACCTCCAGCGAAGCCGGACCCACCTGTGTCCGCGCCGACATCGACCCCCAGCGAAGCCGGACCCTCCTGTAGCCACCCCGACATCGACCCCCAGCGAAGCCGGTCCGTCCTGTAGCCGCGCCGACATCGACCCCCAGCGAAGCCGGACCCCCTCCACCCGCGCCGCGCCTCGACCCTCAGCCGAGCCGGACCCTCTCCGCCTTCGCTCACCCTCGACCCCCGTCGAAGCCGGACCGCCCCTGCCTGCGCCGTTACTCCGCCGTCATCACCCGCACGCGTCTTCCGTCCGGCCCCGTACGAATCTCTCCTGGCGGCTGCGTCAGGCTCGGCGCCTCCGCGTTCACGGTGAACGACTGCACTCGCTCGCGCACGCGGCCCTCGAACGTCCCGCGCACCCGCACCGCGAGATCGGCCCGCGTCGCCGGCGCCGTGAACGCCACCTCCACGTCGAGCGACTCGCCCCTGCCGAAGCGCCGGTTCTGCACGGGCTCCTTCGCGCTCGTCACGACGAGCCCGTCCACGCCCCAGACCTCCACGGTCACGTCGGTCGCGTCTTGCTCGAAGTCGACCGTCAGGAGCGCGTTCGACGTGGAGAGCCTCCCCTCGACCTTCACGGGCGCCCCCGGCTTCTTCGTCCGGACCTCGCCCCTCTCCTCGGCCTTCGCCTCGGCGCTCGGCGCCTCGGGGCTACCGTGATCGGGCTCCTTCCGATCGACCGTCCCGCACGCAGCCGCGACACAAGCGAGCATCCAGAGCGCGCGCATCTCGTTCCCTCTCTTCATGGCAGGACCTCGATCTTCACTTCGTACGGCCCCGAAATTTCTCCGTAGCCCGCCACGTTGACCACGTAGTCCTCGCCGGCGGTCGTGGCGAACGACACCGTCTCCTCGCCGCTCGTCGACTCCGCTTTGTCGAGCTCCTTGCCGCGCAGATACACGTAAAGGTCGACGTCGCTCGTCGAGCTCGAGCTCACCTTCAGCGTCCCGCCCGTGCCCTTCACGCGGAGGAACCGGTTCTGACCGAGCAGCGCCGGATCGAGCCCGCCGATCAGCGTGAGCGTGACCGACTCGTTCGCCGCGACCGGCACGAACACCGGCAGCGCCCCGGGATCGCCGGCCGTGTGCGTCTCGCCCGTGCCCCACGCGTCCGTCACCGGATCGATCCCGAACGAGCTGCCCGCGCCGTGGTGCCCGACGAGCGCGTCGATCGCGGTCGCCGCCTCCGGATGCGCGCTCTTCAGCCCCGCGACGAACGGGAAGAGCGTCGTCATCGCCGGCGTCGACTTCAGATCGCCGATCATCACCGCGTACACGCCTTGCAGCTTGAGCTCGACGCCGTCGAAGGCCTCCGCGTACCCGTCGTACGCGTCGAACACCACGTTCTGCACCGTCGTCTCCGAGTACCAGCCGGGCTTGGAGGACTGGCTCGTGTCGTTCTTCTCGATGTCCTCCCAGAACCCGTCCTTCTGCCCGACGCCCATCGCGTCGGTGTAGACCGTGTCCGGATCGAGGATCATCGCGGAGAGCGCGTTGCAGAACCCCTCGCTGAACGCGAGCCGCGGATCGAGCACGTCGCCGAACCCGTGCGAGCCGCCCCAGCTATCGGAGCGCGTGATGTGCTCCTCGAACGAGTGCCCCCACTCGTGCACCAGCACGTGCGTATCGAACTCGTCGGTGTCCACGTTCTCCTTGCCGAGCACGTAGATCTCCCCGTCGCCCCAGTGCGAGGTCCCGATCTGGCCGATCGAGAGGTCCCCGTCCTCGGGCCGGTTGTCCACGCTCCAGTTGATCTCGAGCTTCGGGAACACGGGCGGCGGCGTCGTCTCGTCGAGGAACCGCCGCGCCGCCGTGTAGGCCGCGTCGAGCACCGAGAACGGCGCCGCGAGCCGCGGTTTGCCGTACGAAACACCCGTCCACCCCGTCGTCGCCACCACGTCGAGCGACTTCGGCTCGTCGGCCACGATCTCGTTGCTCGAGAGCACGTACGCCGCGTCGTTCGCCGTGTTGTCCACGACGGCGATGGAGGGCTCCATCGTCTCGGCGTAGACCCAGATCTTCACCTGCGCCGTGCCCTCCCAGTCGAAGGCGTACCGGCCCATCGCGTCCGAGGTCGTCTCGGCGAGCACCGCCTCGTTCGCCGCGTCGAGCAGCGCCACGCGCGCCCCGCGGATCGGCTTCTGCTCCACCTTCGAATAGTCGAGCCCGTCCGCCACGCGGTCGTACGCTACGTGCTCGTATAGAAGCGACCCCGAGAGCCGCGGCTTCTCGGTCGGAGGTGGCTCACCCGTCCCGCCCGGCTTCGCCGCGGGCTCGTCGCTGCCGCAGCCTGCGAGCGAGAACGCGCCGAGCACGAACAGCGCCGCCAGCCGATATCCCGAACGTGCGGATCCCGCGCCGAACATCTCACGAAAGTATCGAAGGCCTGTCCGCTCCGTCAACGCCCCGCGCCGTGTTTCTCCGGCGTCTGTCCCCGTCGTTTTCGGGCATCTCGATTGCAGAGGTCGGAAGGCATCATGCATTCGACGACGCTTCGGCCGTTCCTGCTGTCCCAGGCTGCGCTTTTGCTGCTCCTCGCCGTCTCCGGTTGTCAGGAACAAGCACGTGACGACGATGCTGCGCAAGGGCCGGGCGACTTCGAACGGCGGGACGGAGGATCCGACGCGGGCGAATGCGCCGAGCGCGGCGGCCTCGAACCGGGCAGCGAAGTCGACCCGAACGATCCGTGCGGCACGCTCCTCGGCGAGGGCGAGCCGCATGCGCGCGCAGCGTGGGTCAGCGCGCCGGACCCGAAGTTCCAGATCTCGCAGGCTGTCGGCGTCACGTGGTTCGCCGAGTATGCCACCCGCGTGCCCGTCGAACCGCAGGGCGGCTACGTGCTCGAGCTCGAGCGCTGCGACACTCCGGCGCACAAGGCGACCACCTGCGAGACCTCGCCGCTCGCGCTCCCTGCGGACGAGTGCGGAACGGGCATCGTTCGTTTCGGCGTCGATCCCTCCCAGTACCTGCGCGGGTCGAACCTCTACACGTTCAGCGTTCGCCTGCGCCGCGGTTGTGTCGTCGACAGTGTCGACACGTTTTCCCTGACCGTCGAATACAACCCCAAGCCTTAGGTGGGCGTCTTTCTACGCCAAAACCTCGTGCTAGGGGCCCGACCTCGGGTAGCATCGCGGCCGATGGACTTCGTCCCGGGGGCGATGATTGGGGGGAAGTACCGCCTCGAGCGCAAGATCGCCGAGGGCGGTATGGGCGAGGTGTGGATCGGCGCGCAGGTGGGGGGCGCGCAGGTCGCGATCAAGCGCCTCCTGCCCGACGCCGCGCGGGATCATCATCTCGTCACGCGTTTCCGACGCGAAGCACTCCTCCTCGGCAAGATCGAGAGCGACCACGTCTCGCGCGTCGTCGAACAAACGACCGATCCCGACTTCGGCCTCTTGCTCGTGATGGAGTACGTCGAGGGATTGTCCCTCGCCGATCTCCTCGACAAGCAGGGCACGCTCGCCGTCGAGGAGGTCCTCGACATCGGCGAGGGCGTCGCGCGCGCCATCGCCGACCTGCACCGCGCCAGCATCATCCACCGCGACGTCAAACCCGAGAACGTCATCCTGCGGCGCTTGTCGAGCGGCGAGCGGCGCGCCGTGCTGATCGATTTCGGCCTCGCCCGCCTCCTCGATCCGGCCGAGGACAAACGCGGCCAGGAAGAGACGCTCACCGGCATCACCCGCGCGGACATGGCCGTCGGCACCATCCCGTACATGGCGCCCGAGCAATTCCTGAATTCGCGCGAGGTCAGCGGCGCCGCCGACGTCTACGCGCTCGGCGCGATCCTCTACCGCGCCGCCTCGGGCCGGAACGTCTTCGGCGACCAGGACGACCTCGCGTACGCGCGCCAGAAGCTCAGCGACGAGGCCCCGCCCATCGCGCTCGCCCGCAAGGATCCCGCGGCCGAGCGCCTCTCCGCGATCGTCATGCGCGCCGTGAAGCGCAGGCCTGCCGAGCGGTACGAGGGCATCGAGCCCATGCTGAAGGACCTCGCCGAGGCCCGCGCGCTCGCGCGCCCGCAAGGCTCGGACGTCGACGCGCCCACCCAGGCGGCGCCCGTCTCCTCGCTCCTCGGCTCCGCCCCCACGCAGCTCGCCTACGGCGCGCCCGCCGCGCCTTCGCCCATGGCCCCGTCTCCTGCCTCCGCGCGCCTCGGTCCTTCGGCCTCGCTAAAGCGCCCGTCCCCCGCGCTCACCGTGCCGATGCCGGCCGTCACCGACATTCCCGACCCGGGCCCTCCGTCGGCCCTCCGCCGCCCGTCTCCCGCGTTCGGAATGCCCGCGGTCGCGCCGGTTGCGGCCCCGCCGCAAGTGATCCTCACGCCGCCCGTCGCGCCGCCGCCCGTCGCTGCGCCGATTGCGGCGCCCCCCGTCGCCCCGCCGCTTGGTCGTCCTCCCGTCGTCGGCTTCGGCGAAATGGCGGGCGTCCCGCGGGCCGCGCCGGCCGTCGTCATTCCGTCCGACGCCGTCCCGCGCCGCGCCGCCTTTGCGTTTGGCCTCGTCGCGCTCGGCGTCGGGTTCGTCCTCGGATTCGTCGCGCACGCCATCCTCGCCGGCAACGGATCACCCTGACAAACGCATTTACTTCGCGCGGCGCCCGCGACCGGCAGTAGCCCTCGGCTGGAATGTCGGGGTACCCTGGGGCGTACCGGGATCCCGCCGATGCGAACCACCGCGTCCACCTTCCTCCTCGCCGCCTTCACCTCGCTCGCGGCCCTCGCCGCCTGCAAATCCGGCGATTCGACCTCGCCGACCGAGAAAACCCCTGAGCCCTCCGCCTCGAACGCGGCCCCGGGCGCGTCGCCTGCGCCCGCGCGAAAGCCGCCGCTCGTACGCGAGGGCGGCGCGCTCGTCCGATCGCCCGAAGGGCCGGCGCTCTGGCTCGCGGACGAGGACCAGCAGGTCGTCCGGCGCATCGCGCTCCCCGCCGACGCCCAGAACCCGCCCGTCGCCGTCAAGATGCCCGGCCCCCCAGCGGCCGTCCTCGCCCTCGACGACCGCGTCCTCGTCACGGTCCGCGGCATTCGCAAGACCGACGATCCTGCCTCGCCTTACGAAGGCCCGGGCCTCTTGCTCGTCATGCGCCCCGATCCCGCGGCGGGCCTCGTCGAGATCGGCCGTGTCGAGCTCCCGGCCGACGCCTGGGGCCTCGCGATCACCCCCGACGAATCCACCGCGATCGTCACCTCCGCGTGGACGCACGCGGTCTCGGCCGTCGACCTCAAGACATTGAAGAAGCGCTGGACCCTCGACGTCCCGCGCGAGCCTCGCGCCGTCGTCGCCTTGCCGGACGGGAAAACCGCGTATGTCACGCACCTCGTCCGCGCCACGCTCTCGCGCATCGACGCCGTCGACGGCGAGGCCCGCGTCAAGGACGTCCCTTTCCCGGCCGCGCCCTTGCGCACCCCGCCCGATCCGGTGCGGCGCGAGGCGGCGACGCTCGCGTATTCGGCCGTCCTCTCGCCCGACGGCGCGCGCCTCTTCGTCCCGCGCCAGGCGCTCGGCGCCATGGGCGAGAGCGCGTGGAATGGGCAAAACACCGTCGACATCCTCTCGATCGCGGACGAGAGCCCGCTCGCCGTGCGCGCGCCGCGCTGGTTCGTCATGCAATCGAAGGCGTTCCAGAAGACCCTCGGCGAATTCGGGTTCGAAGAGGCCGACCCGCACCTCACGGGCCCGGCGCCCTCGCAGATCGGCGAGCTCTTCGTCCAGCCTCGCGCCGTCGTGTATCGCAAGAAGACGCGCACGCTCCTCGTGGCGAGCGAAGGCACCGACATGCTCGTCGAGCTCGACGCGCTCTCCCTCGATCCCTCGCTCGGCGCCCTTCGCAAGTACGACCTCGGCGGCGGCAGCACCGACGACGACAAGCCCGGCACCACCCGCTGCGGCGCGCCCACCGGAATCGCGCTCGCCGAGGACGAGGGCACGGCCTTCGTGTTCTGCCGATCGAGCCACGACCTCGCGATCGTCGCGCTCGACGCCTACGACAAACGCACGCCCTACGAAACCAGGCCCCCTGGCACGTTCTCCCTCGGCCCGGATCCCTTGCCGGAGCAGGCCGCCATCGGCCGCCGGCTTTATTACAATGCGCGCGACTGGCTCCTGAGCGGCTCGTATGGCTGCGCTGGCTGCCACCCCGACGGGCGCGACGACGGTCACGTCTGGCACGAGGACATCCGCGAGAGCTTCGACGAAAAGGGCAAGCACGAGCCCTACGCCATGCATGCCTTCGAGGACAAGCAGGCGTTCGAGGGCTTCTTGAAGGGCGTCCCGCGCCAGACGCCGATGCTCGCGGGCCGTGTCGCCGCGTTCGGACCTTATGGCTGGAAGGGCGAAAGCCCGAACCTGAAGCACCGCGTGATCGTCGGCTTTGGCCTTCACCGCTGGCTCGGCGGCGGCCCGCTCAGTTATTCCGCGGACAAGACGATCCCGCGCGCCGAGGCCATCGCCGCCTTCGCGCGTCATGGCCTCGTCCCGCCCCCGCGCGACAACCACGAGAAGACCGACGCGGAAAAGCGCGGCGAGGTGCTCTTCAACGACCCCAACGTCGGCTGCGCGACCTGCCATCTGCCGAAGACCGACTACACGAACCGCGCTCTCGTGGGGCTCGGGCCGTGGGCATTCGACAAGGCGCGGTTCGAACCGGAGTCGCTCGACGACTGGAAGTTCAAGACGCCCTCGCTGCTCTACCTCGCCGGCAGCGCGCCCTATTACCACGACGGCAGCGCGGCCACGCTCGAAGAGCTCGTCGAGCGCAATGGCAAGCGCATGGGCCATACGGATCAACTTTCCAAGGAGGATCGGGCGGCGCTCGTCGCCTTCCTGAAGACGTTATGACGAACTCCAACGTGCGCCGCGCCCTGGCCTTTTCGCCGCCTTTCCTGGTCCTCTTCGCCTTCTTCTCGTTCGCCGTGGCCGAGGAGGCCCCCGCGCCCGCCGCCGCGCCTGCGCGCGCCTCTGCGTCCGCCTACGCCTCTGGCTACGCTGCCGCCGGGCCTCCGCGCGCCTCCGCCGACGCGCCGGCCGACGGGCCGGCCGCTGCTCCCGCGGAGCCGAGCGGGCCTCCGCTCGCGGAGTGGTCTCCCCCCGAGGCGACGTCCGACAAACCCACGGCCGAGGAATGGGAGAAAGCCGCGCCGCTCGAGCTTCTCCGGCCAAGCGAGCATTGCACCGCGTCCGCGGTCCGCGAATGGCTCCGTATTTCCTGCAAGGATCCGTCGAACGAGTTCAAGGGCCTCCGCGTCGTCGGCGGCTCCGAGCAGGACGTCTCGATCTCGGACTTCAAGGTCAAGGGCAAGGGCACCGATTTCACGGGCAAGGAGATCGACAAGACCTTCGACGGCCTGCACGTGGTGTTTCCCGTGCGCAGAGGCGATCGCCGCGTGCTGAGCATCGCGAGCTGGGCCTCCTGCGGCTGGAAGTGCTGGTACATGCGGGAAGACACGTTCGCGACCATCTCCGAGCTCTGGCTGCCCGGCGAAGAGCGCCCCACGATCGTCCTGCATTGACGGCGACGGCGTGTGCGGCGATGTCGACAATTGCCCCGAGGTTGAAAACTTCTCGCAGACCGATACCGACGAAGACGGCCTCGGCGACGCCTGCGAGCCGCCCGTGGGCGACGTCGATCCCAGCGTGAACGAGGCTTCCGGCTGCGGCTGCCGCGCCGTCACCCCCGAGCTGCCCCCGGGCGGGGGCTTTCTCGTGCTCCTCTCGCTCGCGACCGGCGCAATCGTCCGCCGTCGCCGCAAGTGAACGCGGGCTAGGACGAAAACCGTCCGATCCGCCTCGCGTTTTCCCTCCTCTCACTGCCGCGCCTGTGCATGGTGGGACAATTGCTGTCCTACCAGGATCACGTTTTTCGGTGCGGGTTCGTCCAATGCGGTGCATATTCGTTCCCGGTCGTGCCGAGCCGAGAGCGCGGTGAGCGCGGAGAGGCCGGACGATCGAGAGCTTCACCAGCAAGAAAGACCCTTGGATTCCCGGCGAGAAGGAGGCCGGTCGGCGCGTCCGCGAGGGCGAACCGAGAACCACATCCACATGCCCCGACGTTCCACTCCCGATGCGTTTGCACTCCAGGTTGGCGCCCGTATCCGCGAGCTCCGGTACGAAATGAACATGTCCCTCGCGGCGCTCGCCGACGCGAGCGAGCTCTCGAAGGGCCACCTCTCGAGCGTCGAGCATGGCCTCGCCGCGATCACGATCGGCACGATCGCCCGGCTCGCGCAGGGCTTCGGCGTGCCGCCGATGTACCTCCTCACGTTCGCGGCGGAGGACGAGCGCGCCCACGCGGCCGAGCTCCTCCGCTACCTGCCGCAGACCGAGGTGAGGAAGCTGCGCCGCCAGATCCAGGCGCAGGTCGCCGCTCGCAAGTAATCGCGTCCCACCCCAAAATCACCCAGAGAGCGCTGATCGGCAGGCCCGATCGGCGCTCTCGCTTTTTTGTCCACCACGAAACAGCTCGGACAATCAATGTCCATCACGCCCGCCGTTTTCCCTGGCCTCGATGCGGCGGCCATGCTTGGTGGGACATTGACGGTCCTACCACTCGACGGTTTTTCGTGCGGGTTCGTCTGAATGGGTGCATATTCGTTTTCGTGGTCGCCGCGGTGGTCGCGAAAGAGCGACGCGAGGCGACGAGAGCTTCCGAAACGACAGACGAAACCGTTTTCCCCGGCGAGAAGGAGGCCGGTCGGAGCGCCCGCGTGGGCGAACCGAGAACCATATCAAAATGCCCCGACGTTCCACTCCCGAGCCGTTTGCCCTCCAGGTTGGCACCCGTATTCGCGCGCTTCGCAAGGAGCGCAACATGTCCCTCGGCGCCCTCGCCGACGCGAGCGCGCTCTCGAAGGGCCACCTCTCCAGCGTCGAGCACGGCCTCGCCGCGATCACGATCCAGACGATCGCGCGCCTCGCCGACGGCTTCGGCGTGCCCCCGATGTACCTCCTCACGTTCGCCGAGGAGGACGAGCGCGCCAAGGCCGCCGAATTGCTCCGCTACCTGCCCCAGACCGAGGTGCGGAAGCTGCGCCGCCAGATCCAGGCGCAGGTCGCCGCGCGCAAGTAATCGATTCCGCCGCCCCGGGGCGTCCCTCCCGCTCCCGGGGCGTCCCAGGGCCGCACCACTTCCTTAGCCTTCAGGCCGGGGGTGCACGGAGACGTGCGCCTCCGGTCTATTTCATTTCCGCGGCGAGGTGCTTCTCGCGGCACGTGATCAGCCACGCCCTGGCCGATTCGTGATCCTCGAAAAACGCAGAGATGTTCTTCTGGCCGTGCAAGAAGCTCGCGGCCCGCATGAACAGCGAGACGACCACGCGCATCTTGAAGGTCGCGCCCACGTAGGCCGCGTAATAGGTCCCCGACGGGCGCGGCCGGTTGGCGCCCATCTTGCGCGCGGCGGCGTCGAGCCCGCCGAACTCCTTCATGTCATAGATCCCGAGCTGGAACTTGCCCTCGTGCTCGTCCATGTCCGGCAGATCGACGAGGATACGCATGTCCTCCACGGAGATCGGCCCCCGGTAGACGTGCACGGCGATCCCGGGCTCCTCGAAAGAGAGGGTATGTTTTCCAAAGTGAATCGGCTCGCGCTTCTTCATGGCCCTCGTTTCCTGCCTCCCTCACGCCGGCAGCACCCGGAGTGAGCCCTTGACCACGCCATACCCCCCCTCCGTCTTGAGCGCCCGGAACACCTCCGGCGCGTGCATCTTGCCTTCGAGCAGCCGCCGATACGTCCCGACGATCGTCGCCACGTCCTCGGCCGTCTCGCGCACGAGCTCGATCCGGAACCGCCGCACGCCGCTCCGCGTCGCCGCCGACGCGAGGCTCGCCGCGCTCTGCGCCGCCGCGTGAAACACCGTGTTCCGGCAGCCCACGTCCGCCTCCACCGGGTGCTCCATCCCGGCGCGATCCCGCAAGGACACCTTGTGCTTCTCGCAGGGCCTGCCGCAATCACGAAAATCCTTGCCCGTCGACAAGAGCGCCGCGATCACGCAATGCTCCATGTGGAAGAGCGGCATCGGGTGGTGCAGGACCACCTCGGCGAACGGCCCGAACGGCGAATCGAGCAGGCGCTCGAGCTGCGCCGCGTCGAGATCGAACGACGGCGTGAACGCCGAGAGCCCGCGCGAGAGCACCTCCGCGGCCGTCAATCGGTTCGTCACGTTCAGCGAGAAATCACCGATCCGCGGGATGGAAAGCTCCGCGCCCTCCCGCAGCGCGCCGAGCCCGCGCACGAGCAGGAGATCCGGCGCGAGCGAGAGCAGGTACCGGTCGATCTTCTCCTCGCCCGGCTTGCGGATGCGCGGCGGCGCGACGCCGATCGTCACGTTCGGCCGCGACGCACGCAGCGCGCGGAGCGCCGCGCCCGTTCCTACGAGCTCCAAGAAATCGAGATAGACCCCGTCCGCGCCTGCGTCGAGCGCCGCCGCGGCCTGCGCCTCCGTCCTGCAAAGCACGAAAAGACCGGCCGGCGGCGCGCTCCGATCCGGCGGGTGCGCCGCGCGCACGAGGTCCTGGAAATGCACCGACGTCGTCTCCACCTTCCGCGCGGCCGACGCGAGCAGGCCCTCGACGAGCGCGCGCCGCGCGCGGTTCAGCGACGACGGCGGGATCATCACGCCCGCCGGTAGATTCGCCTCGATCTCCGCGAGCTCGAACGGCGTATCGCCGAGCCGCCCGAGTTTGTCCTTCAAGACCGCGAGGGCGTCCGCGCCGCCGCGCGCCTCGCCGATCGGCGCGTCGCCCGTCACCGCGCACTCGAGCCCCGACGTCGTCCACGCCTCGAATCGCGGCGCGTCCCCGATCGCCCCGGAGACCCGGATCGACAGCGGCACCTTCCGCGGCGAACGCTCGATCTCCGCGAGGACCGCCTTCTCCGTCGCCGGATCGTCCGTCTTCCACACGCGCCGCCCCGGCTTCGCGACGTCGACGCGGGCGTCGGGCCCGAGCCAGACGGAGACCTCGTCGCCCGCCTCGGCGCGTGGCGTATCCGCGCCGCCCTTCGCGATCGTCCACACGCGCCCACCGAGCTCGCCTGCGCCCGCGAATCCGCCCTCCACGAGCACGCCGTCGCCGCGCGCGATCGCCTCGGTGAGCCGGATCTGGAGCAACGTTTTCCCACGCGCGCGCGTGGTCGCGACGAGCTCGCCCACCGGCAAGCCTCGATGATCGCAGGCGCGCCCCTCCACGAGCCGCTGATGATCCACGCCGGCGAGGAAGCCCGGCCCCGATCCTCGCGAATACGTTTGCAGCGCGGTTTTGCGGATCGAACCGAGCGCCTCGCTCGGGCCCGCGCTGCTCGCTTCGAGCGCCGCGCGGTAGAGCCGCGTCGTCGCGGCCACGTAGTCGGGCCCCTTCAGCCGCCCTTCGATCTTCAGCGACGAGACGCCGAGCTCGGCGAGCTTCGGCACGAGCGCGCTCGCCTCCAGATCCTCCGGCGACAGGAGATACGCGTGATCCCCGAGCTCCCGCTTTTCTCCATCGACGACGAGCTCGTACGGCAGCCGGCACGCCTGCGCGCACGCCCCGCGGTTCGCGCTGCGACCGCCGATGGCCTCGCTCGTCAAGCACTGCCCCGAATACGCGATGCAGAGCGCGCCGTGCACGAACACCTCGATCTCCACGTCCGTCGCGCGCCGGATCGCCGCGATGTCGTCGACCGACAGCTCGCGCGCCAGGATGACCCGGCTCGCGCCGAGCTCGCGCGCGAGCTCCACGGAGGCCGCGTCGGTGCACGTCATCTGCGTCGAGGCGTGGATCGCGAGCGCCGGCGCGATCGCCCGCACGATCCGCGCGACCCCGAGGTCCTGCACGATCACCGCGTCCACGCCGGCCTCCGCGCACGCGCGCACCGCGTTCTCGACGCTCTCGAGCTCCTCCTCGAAGACCAGCGTGTTCAGCGTGACGTACCCGCGCACCCCGTGCTCGTGCAGGAACGCCATCGTCCGCGCGAGCCCCTCGGCGTCGAAGTTTTTCGCGCGCGCCCGCGCGTTGAAACCTTGGAGTCCAAAATAAACGGCGTCCGCGCCTGCCAGTACCGCGGCCCGGAGGGCGGCTTCGTCGCCGGCGGGGGCGAGGATTTCGGGGCGCCTCGGGAGTGCGGAGGAGCTCATGGTCCGACCCTATAACGCAGTCGGAAAGCGGTGGCACGCGCGCGAAGCGGATGTACGCTCGTCGCGCCATGCCTCCTGCCGAAGTCAGCGAGACCCGCAGAGCCCTGGACGAGCTCGACCATGCGCTGCTCGACCTCGTCGCGCGGCGGAGGGCGCTCGTCGGCGCGTTCTTCGTGAAAAAGCGTGCGCTCGGCCTGCCGCTCGTGGATCCCTCGCGCGAGGCCGAGCTCCTCGCGGATCGGCGCGCGTATGCCGAGCGCCTCGGCGTCCCGGCCGAGCTCGCCGAGGTGATCTTCCGGGCCATCCTCGAGGACAGCCGTTCCCGGTCGTAGGTTCGAGTGGATTTATCGCGCAACGATGGACATGATGCGAGCGCCATGAGCGAGCAAGCAGCCTCCCAGCCCACGAACAAGTGGATTTACATGGTCCGGGCCGTGCGCTCGGACCTCTTGCAAACCGGCCCCACGGAGACCGAGATGGCCACACTCGGCCGGCACGGCGCGTACCTCGAGCAATTGAAGGCGCGGGGCGTGCTCGTCTTCGTCGGCCGCACGCTCACGACGGGCCCGGAGACGTTCGGCATGGCCGTCGTCGAGGCGGAGGACGAGGCCGCTGCGCGGGCGATCGTCGACGCCGATCCGGTCGTGTCGGAGGGCCTGATGCGCGCCGAGTTATATCCCTTTTTCATCGCCGGCATGCGCGCGGCGGGCTGAACCATGAGCCGCAAGACCCTCTCGGCCGAAGCTGTCGCGATCGTGAAGGCGACGGCCCCTGTCCTCGCCGAGCATGGCGCGACGATCATTCGTCATTTCTACCGCCATCTGCTCCAGGCTCACCCCGATCTCGAGCTCTTGTTCAACCCGGCCAACCAGGGCACGGGGGAAGACAAAACGCGCGGCTCGCAGCAGGAGGCGTTCCGGGGGGATTTCTTCGGCCGAGAGGGCGCCCCGGGCGCGGCGCTGACGAACGCTTTGCAAGGCTCCCTCACGAGCCTCGACGACCTGCCCGCGCTGAAGGCCACGGTGATGCGCATCGCGCACCGGCACGCCGCGCTCGACGTCCGGCCCGAGCATTACCCGATCATCGGGCACTACTTCCTCGCCTCGGTGAAGGCCGTCCTCGGCGACGTGGCGACGGACGAGATCATGGAGGCGTGGCGCGAGGCGTATGGCGTCCTCGCCGATCTGTTCATCGACGTCGAGCGCGACCTCGTGCGGAAAAACGCCCGGACGCCGGGCGGCTGGGAGGGGTTCCGGCCCTTCGTGGTCCGGCAGAAGGTGATGGAATCGGACGACGCCGCGTCCATTTATCTCTCGCCCAAGGACGGCGGCCCCCTGCCGCATTACGAGGCCGGCCAGTACGTCACGTTTCGCGTCGAGGTGCCCGGGTATGCACGCGCCGGCGGCAGCACGGTGTATCGCAATTACTCGCTCTCCACGGCCCCGGGGAAAGGGTATTTCCGGGTCACGATCAAGCGCGAGCCCGGCGCGAAGGGCAACCCCGACGGCGTCTGCTCCCGGTTCTTCCACGACCACGTGGGGGAAGGGGACGTGCTCGACGTCTCCACGCCGTTCGGCGAGCTCACGCTCGTCGACTCGCCGCGCCCGCTCGTCTTCATCGGCGCGGGCATCGGCATCACGGTGATGTTCAGCCTCTTCCAGAGCGCGCTCGATCGCGGGATCGACCGGCCGATTTACTTTTTTCAGATGATGCGCGACGGCCGGCACCACCCGCTCCGGCGTGAGATCGAGGCGCTCGCGCGGCGCCACCCGAACGTGACGCTCCACCGCTGCTATTCGCAGCCCTCGGCCGCGGACGAGCCTGGGCGTGATTACGAGACCCGGGGCCGGCTCGGGCTCGGCACGCTCGCGCGGAACCTCCCCGGGAACGATTGCGAGTTTTATTTCACCGGCCCGATTCCCTTCATGCGCTCGATCCGCGGGGCGCTGCACGTCTTCGGCGTGCCGGCCGATCGCGTCCACTACGAATGCTACGGGCCTCACGGAGCGGAGATCGAGGCCGACGTGCGCTGACATGAGGGGAGGCGACACGCGCGCCGTCCCGTGCTACCGCTCCCGTCGTCATGGACTCGCTCCTCCAGGCGGTTCGTAGAGCCTGCCCGCCCGGTCTCTGGTCGAAGGGCGTCAACCTGGCCCGCGACGGCGCCGTGATCCTCGACAGGAGGACCGCCACCGAGCTCACCTATCGCATCCGCGTCCCCGGCGTCGCCATCGCGCCGACGGTCACGCTGTACGTCGCGGACGAGGAGTGGACGTGCGATTGCGGCGGCAAATTCGATCCCTGCCAGCACGTCGCCGCCGCCGTGATCGTCGCGGCCCAAGCCCCCGAGGGCCAGAGCCCTCAGACCGGGACGGAGTCCGGCCCGCGCGCCGCGCCCGCGCCAAAGCCCGCGCTCGGCAAGATCGAATACGAGTTCAGCCGCGACGCGGGCACGCTGTTCCTGGAACGCGCGGTCGTCTTCCCGGACGGCCGCCGCGAGCCTTTTCAGGGATCGATCACGAATCGCGTCTCGCGCGGGGATCTGCCGGTCTTGCCCACGCACGAGGACATCACGATCGACCGCATGTTCTCGACCTGGAAAGGCGGCGTCGTCCCGATCGCGCGCGTGCGGGAGCTCTTCGCGCTCCTGGAGAATGCGCCGAGCGTCCTCTTCGATGGTTTTCCCGTCCGCGCGAGCAAGCAAGCCGTTCGCCCCTCGGCCGTCGTGCTCGACGGCAAGAATGACGGCGTGCTCGTGCGCGTCGAGAAAGACCCGTCCGTCGACGAGGTCATTGCGCGCGGCGCCGCGCGCACGGGCGACGTCCTGCGCCCCCTCGGGGACACCTCGATCACGGGCGACGCGTGGGAAAAGCTGCCGATGGAGCGGCACGTCGCGAAAGAGGAGCTCGGCACGTTCGTCACGAAGATCCTCCCCGACCTCGACAAACACACGCGCCTCGTTGTGCGCACGCGCAGGCTCCCGGGCGTCGGCCGGAAGAGCCGCCCGCGCATTTCGATCGAGCTCTCGCAGGCCGGGCATACCCTCTCCGTGCTGCCGCTGCTCGTATACGGGGATCCGCCGGAGGCGCGCGTCGATCAGAATGTCCTCGTCCACCTCGGCGGAGCCGTGCCCATGCGCGACGAGGCCGAGGAGCGCCGGCTCATCGAGCGGCTCCGCGACGAGCTCAACCTGATCCCCGGCCGGCGCGTCGATCTCGATGGCGATGCCGCCTTGCGATTCGCCCAGAAGCTCAAGGGGTTCCGCGGCGGCGAGCAGGGCGAGACGCTTGGCGAGCTCTTTGGCAAGCGCCCGCTCGTGCCCCGATTCGACATCCAGGGCGACAGCTTCGACGTCGTTTTCGAATCCTTCGCCGAGGAGGGCGAGGGGGGCGGCGCGACGAAACACGCGAGCGGCGCGGCCGTCATTCGCGCGTGGCAGGACGGACTCGACATCGTCCCGCTCGAAGGCGGGGGGTTCGCGCCGCTGCCCTCCGATTGGCTCTCGCGGTTCGGCGAGCGCGTCGCCGATTTGCTCGCCGCGCGCGCGGAGACGGAGGACCAGACCATTCCGCCTGCGCTCCTGCCCGCGCTCGCGCGCCTCTGCGAGGAGATCGACGCCCCGCGCCCGCCGGGTTTTTCCCGGCTCGCTCCCCTGCTCGAAGGTTTTTCCGGGATACCCGAGACACCCTTGCCCGCCGGCCTCTCCGCCACGCTCCGCTCCTATCAGCGCCGCGGCATCGATTGGCTCGCGTTCCTGCGGGAAACGGGGCTCGGCGGGATCCTCGCGGACGACATGGGCCTCGGAAAGACCTTGCAGGCGCTCGCGGCCACGCGCGGCCGCGCGCTCGTCGTTTGTCCGAAGAGCGTGCTCTTCAACTGGGAGGCCGAGATCCGGAAGTTCCGGCCAAACCTCTCCACGGCCCTCTATCATGGCCCGAAGCGCGCGCTCGATTCCAAGGCGGACGTCACGCTCACCACGTATTCGATGCTGCGCATCGACGTCGAGGCGCTCTCGGCCGTGGAGTGGGACACGATCGTGCTCGACGAGGCGCAGGCCATCAAGAATCCCGACAGCCAGGTCGCGCGGGCCGCGTATGCGCTGCGCGGGAAATTCAAGGTGGCGCTCAGCGGCACGCCCGTGGAGAACCGGCTGGAGGAGCTCTGGAGCCAGATGCATTTCGCGAACCGCGGATTGCTCGGCGGGCGCGGCGATTTCAAGGAGCGTTATGCCGGGCCGATCGAGGCGGGCCACGCCGGCGCGGCCGAGCGGCTGCGCGAGCGCATCCGGCCCTTCGTCCTGCGCCGGCTGAAGCGCGAGGTCGCGCCCGAATTGCCGCCGCGCACCGACCGCGTGCTCAGCGTGGAGCTCGACGACAAGGAGCGCGCCGTCTACGACGCCGTGCGCGCGGCGACGCTGCACGACGTGGTCAAGCGCCTCGCCGAGGGCGGCAGCGTGCTCGCGGCGCTCGAAGCTTTGCTCCGCCTGCGCCAGGCCGCCTGTCATGCGGCGCTCGTGCCGGGGCAGGTGGCGAATGCGTCGTCGAAGGTGGAGGCGCTCGTCGAGGCGCTCTCCGACGCGGCGGCGGACGGCCACAAGGCGCTCGTCTTCTCGCAATGGACGTCGCTGCTCGACCTCGTGGAGCCGCACCTCGCGGAGGCAGGGATCTCGTTCAATCGCCTCGACGGTTCGACCGTGGACCGCGCCGGCGTCGTGAACGAGTTCCAGGCCGAAGGCGGGCCGCCGGTGATGCTCCTCTCGCTCAAGGCGGGCGGGACGGGCCTCAATTTGACGGCGGCCGATCACGTGTTCTTGCTCGATCCGTGGTGGAACCCGGCCGTCGAGGACCAGGCCGCGGACCGCGCGCACCGCATTGGCCAGGACAAACCCGTCTTCGTGTACCGGCTCGTCGCGAAGGATACGGTGGAAGAGCGAATCCTCGCGCTGCAGGAGAAAAAGCGGCTCGTGGCGGACGCGGCGCTCGGCGAGGCGGCGCAGGCGGCGGCGATTACGCGCGACGATCTGCTGGCGCTCCTCAGTTGATTGGTTGCCAACCGAGGTGGCCTTCTTTGCGCCCTCGGGTTGACACAGAAATATTACAAATCGTGAGGGATGTACGCGTTCGCTCACGGGCATACAAGTTGCCGCACGTGGCGGCCATGAAATGGCAATCGAGGCTTTTTCTTCTCGTGTCGGCGGGGCTCGTGGCGGCGGCGTGCGAGGGGACGGAGGCGGTGCCGATCACGCCGAGCTCGACGGAGCCGCTCACGTTGGAGGGGCGTTATGGCAAGGGGGAGCCGAACGTGTATGTGCTCGTCGTCGACGACGCGAATACCCCGGAGGCGGCCACGCTCCGGGCGCGCGCGGCGCAGGCCTTGCGCGGGAGCTTGCTCGCCCTCGTGGCGCGGCGGCGCGAGACCTGCGCGGGGACGCTCGATCCCGCAGAATGGCGCCCGGGCGACGATCGCGTGATCATCGTGCGTCCGAGCGCGCCGACGGAGCTTGCCCTCGTCACGCCCATCGATCGGCCGGCGCTCGCGTGGAAGACGATCACCTCGAAAGAGGAAGAGGTCGAAGCCGTCGTGGCCGCCGCGGCCGAGGCCATGGAGCAGCGGCTCGCGATACCTGGAGAGGTGTACCGGCCGCTCCGCGCAGCGAGCCGCGTGCTCGATCTCATGAAAGGATTGCAGGCGCCCGCGACCGACGCGGAGACGGCATTCGTCGCGTCGCTCGCCAAAGGCACGATCGCGTCCGTTTTCGTCGCGAGCACGCGGGACGACGAGGACGCCAAGTCCCCGCAGGAGCTTTTGCCGAACGAGGTGTCGTCGTCGGCGACGCACGTCGTCATGGTGAGCCCGTCGAACGCGGGGGAATTCGATTGTCGGATCCCGGATGCCGGCGATACGCGCCTCGAAGCGTGGGGCGATCTCCTCGGCTCGGTGGACTACGCATGGCCGTGCGACAACGAAGATACCTGGGACCACGTCCTCCACCCGGGGTTCATCGATTGTGGGCGCATCTGCCTCGAACGACCGATCAAGGTCGACACGAGCGGCGTGGCCGCGTGCAAGGTCTACGTCGAGCAGCCGGACCTCGGGCAATGCGATCCAGCGAATGGTTGGCGGGATCCGGACGGGAAGGAGACGCTCGTCGAGCGCATCGGCGAGACGCTGCGGCGCTGCGAGGTCGTGCAACACGAGGGCGCAGCGCTCGAAAATTGCCGGACCTCGCCCGATTGTCCCGGCTGTTCGAGCGGGTTCTGTGTGACAAACCTTTCCTTCGAGCATGTGAGCTGCGAGGAGGGGACGCACGAATGGCCGCTCCGTTTCACCGGCGGAGCGAGGTCGCAGCCGTATGGATGGATGGAGGTGACTTGCGACACGACGGCCGATTGACCGGCCTTCGTGCGCCGTGACAAGGCGCGCCTCCTCCCGGTAGGATGCCCCGCATGGAGACGAATCTGCGCGTGCGGCATCGGCGAGCGCGCTCGTGATCGATCTCGACCTGCAGGATTGGTTTGTCCTGTGGACGGCGTCGACGGGCTGGGGAGTACCTTAATCGCGAAGACCGGCGTGCGCGGCCGCTGCGGCCATCCACGCGACGAGCGCGAGCGCGGCGAGCTTTTGCAGCGTGGGGAGCAGCGCCGAGGTGATCTCCACGCCCGACGCCACGTGCGCCGCATACAGCGCGCCGTCGAGCGCCGCGAGGCCCGCCGTGAGGCCCGCGAGGCGCGCCGGCGCGCGGGCGGCACGTTTCGTCGCGAAGAGCCCGAACGTGGCGAGGCCGCCCGCGACGAGGCCCGGCACGCCCGCGACGAAGATGAGCAGCGGGTGGAGCAAGCCATAACGCTGCGAGGGCGCGAGCGGCACCGCAATCGCCGCGAGCGCGGAGGCGAGCCCGAGCCAGCGCACGAAGGCCGCGAGCCGCGCGCGCTCCGGAAAGAGCCGCGTGACGAGGAACCAGAACGGCAGCGTGGCGGCGGACAGGAGGATCATCCCGGCCTTGGCGAACGCGGCGCCCGGGTTCGTCTGCCCATTGAGGGCGCGCTCGGCCGTCAGGTCGCAGAAGAAATTACGGAAAAAGTCGTGCTCGGGGGAGGCGCGATCGAGCCACGTGCCGCCGGGATAGAGCGCCATGGCCGCGCCCATCAGCAGGAGGGACAGGACGACCGCGCCGATCACGAAGAGCGCCGCGGCGCGCGCGGCGGGCGGCGGAGCGGGGCTGTTTTCGGCAACGGGACGCGCCATTGCCGTCCGAGTCTACCTCAATCCTTCCGGCTGGGGCGACGCACGAGCACGAGGTGGAACGTGGCGCCGAGGTGGCGAATCTCGGAGGTGGTGACGGTCGCGGCGTCGGCGCGCTCGTGCGGCTCGATACGGCTCAGCACGAGCAGGCCCGCCTGGTGCGCCATGAGCAGCCGGTTCTTGAACTCGGCGAGCCCGAGCCCGGACGTCTCGCCGCGCTCCTCGAGCGATCGGAAGAGCGCGGCGATGAACACCTTGCCGTCGTCCCGACCCACGAAGAAGTCGTTCGCCGCTTGCACCACGCGGGCCGCGAAATCACGCGGCGAGAGCACGATGAGGGGCGGAGACGCGCCGCGGCGTCGCTCGTCGTCCCGCAGCTTGCGCGCGTGGGCGAGGAGCGCGGCCACGCCGTGCGGGGAAAGCTCGCCGAGCAGGGCCGACAGCTCGCTCGCCGGATCCAGCATCGGCGGCGGGACGCTCGCGCGCGGCGGCGCGATCGAGCCCGACCTCTGGGCACGCATCTTCGTGCTGCTCTTGCGCTTGGGAAAGGGGCTGAGTCGACCCGGCGACATGACCGGTCAACCTACCAGCGACCGCCTGTTCGGTGCAACAGGCCTTTTCCAGGTCTTGGGCGAAACGTGGGAGCGTGAACGAACGGGCGCTTTTGTTGTTTCGCGCGCTCTCGCCGCGCTCATCCACACATGGGGATCGTGGTGCAGATCGAGACGTCCATCTGGCCGGTATAATGGGTTCCGTTTGGCGTGACGAACCCATATTTGACATGGGCCTTGTCCGCGCCGACCGTGACGACCTCGACCGAGGCGCTCTTCGGCACGTCGGTATTGCCGCCGACGCCATCCGCGAACCACCAGGCCTGCACCTCGTTCGTGGGCATGGCGCCGTTGAACGTCCACGATTGCCCCGGCGTGAGCATGGACGTGGTGCCAGGGTAGACCGCGAAGTGAAGCTGGGGCTCGGAGCCCGCCGTCTCGCCACACGTCGACGCCGTTCCCAGCGTGAACACGAGCCAGGGGCCGTCGTTCGGCGCGCAATCGTTGCTCACGACGCCCGCGGCGAGCAGGCTCATGGCCGGCCCGCCGCCGCCATTGCCGCCATTGCCGCCGTTGCCGCCGTTGCCGCCGGCGCCCTGCTGCACGTCGGGGCTCGAACACGCGGTCGCGAGGGCGAACGCGCCCAGCGCCGCGGCCAGGAAAATACCTTGTCGCATGAAAGAAGCTCCTCGGCGCGCGGTCACCGCGTGATGCGCGGCGCGCCTTCCTCGTCGACGGCGTCCTTCACGTCGGCCGTGTCGGATGCGGCCTCGTCACGCCCGTCGTCCGTCTTCGTCGCCTCGGCCCGCGCCGCGTCGCCGCGGCCGATCGAGGCGCCCGCGAGCGCCCACAACGAGACCGGGACGTCCGGGCCCGTCGTCGCTTTCGTGGCGCGGGAGAGATAAATGCCACCCGAGCGCTCGCCATTCTCGATGCGGGCCTCGGCCGTGCGGCGCGGGGCCGGGGCGGCGGCCGCGGGCGCCGCGCGGCGCTCCGGGGTCTTCACGCCGCGACGGCCCTTCTTCGCCATCTTGAGCCGCGCCTTGCTCGGCGCGTTCTTCGCGATCTCGACGCAGCTCTTCGTCATCGACGGCGGGCACGAGATACGCACGTGGAAATGGTCGTCGTGGGGCAAACCCCCCGTCGGCTGCATCATGACCTGCGCGGCCCGCACGTAGAGGGCGCGCGCGACGCCGCGCGAACGGGCGTGGGTGAGCAGCGCGTGCTTGAGCGGCTCGGCCACGAAGATGTGGCTCACGCGCGCCTCGCGATCGAGCAAGAGGTTCTGCAAGAAGAGCCAATTTCGCGCGACGTCGAAGCGGCTGCCCGGCACGCTCGGGGCCGTGAGCTTCTCGTCGACCTTCACGAACGAGGAGCGCAGCACGGGCTGTCCCTTTTCATTCACCAGGTAAAACCCGAGATCCGCGTCGCGGCCGCTCTCGTGGGAGTGGTGGTGCGCGAGCTCGCCGCCGTTCTTGCGCGAGAGGTCCCCGACGCCGAGGACGGCGCCCGGATGCTTCTTGTGCACGGCCTTCGCCGCGCGATCGATCGAGCGGACGAGGGCGGGCAGGCCCCAGCGGGTGTCCGCGTCCTTGTAATTGTAGGCCGGGACGACGCGCAGATAAGGCTTGTTCGTCGTATCGAGCCGAATGCCCCCTTCGAGGCGGCCGTCGTTGGGCGGGCCGACGGAATCGGCGCGCGGCGGCGGCTCGGGCTTCTTCTCCGGGGCCGCGACCTTGCCCACCCGTCCCGGGCGTGCCGTGGCCGCGGGCTCGGTCCTGGCGCGACGCGAAGCCCCCTGGGGTTTGTGCGCTGCCGTGCGTGCGGCCTGGGGGGCGGCGGGCGCGGGCGGCGCGGCTTCGGCGGGCGTCGTGGGCGTGCCGCAGAGCGCAATCGCGAGCGCGGCGGCGAGGGAGCGGAAGGGGCTACGCACGGCCCTGGGAATAACCTTCGGCGAAAGGCGTGGCCAAGTTCGAGGGATCCCGCTGGCCACCCGGGCGCGGCTCTGGTAGCACTCCCGGCCGTATGAACAAGGTGTACCAGAGCGCCCTCGACGCGTGCCGGGACATCCCCGACGGCGCGACGATCCTCGCGGGCGGCTTCGGCCTCTGCGGCATCCCCGAGAACTGCATCGCCGCGCTGCGCGAGCTCGGCACGAAGGACCTCGTCGTCGTCTCGAACAACTGCGGCGTCGACGATTTTGGTCTCGGCGTGCTCCTCCGGAACAAGCAAATCCGGAAGATGATTTCGTCCTACGTCGGCGAAAACAAGGAGTTCGAGCGGCAGTACCTCTCGGGCGAGCTCGAGGTCGAGCTCACGCCGCAAGGCACGCTCGCCGAGCGCATCCGGGCCGGCGGCGCGGGCATTCCCGCGTTCTACACGCCGACGGGCGCGCACACGGCCATCAGCGAGGGCGGCCTGCCGGTCCTCTACAACCCCGACGGCTCGGTGAAGAAGTACTCCGAGAAGAAGGAGATCCGTTCCTTCAATGGTCGGGATTACGTGCTCGAGCCTGCGATCCAGGGCGACTTCGCGATCGTGAAGGCCTGGAAGGGCGACCGGTACGGAAACCTCGTCTACCGCAAGACGGCGATGAACTTCAACCCGATGATGGCGACGGCCGCCAAGGTGACGATCGCCGAGGTCGAGGAGCTCGTGGAGGTCGGCACGCTCGATCCGGACACGATCCACACGCCCGGCCTCTACGTGCACCGCGTCGTGGTCGGCGCGAAGTACGAAAAACGCATCGAGCGCAGGACCGTCCAGAAGCCCGAGGGAGCGAAGTAGGAAGATGAGCCTTTCGCGAGAGCAGATCGCACGCCGCGCGGCCGGAGAGCTCCGTGACGGCTTCTACGTGAACCTCGGCATCGGCATGCCGACCCTGGTCGCGAACTTCATCCCGAAAGGGATGGACGTCGTGCTTCAGAGCGAAAATGGCCTGCTCGGCATCGGCCCCTACCCGGTGGCCGGCAAGGAGGACCCGGACCTCATCAACGCGGGCAAGGAGACGGTCACGATGATGCCCGGCTCCGCGACGTTCTCCAGCGCGGAGAGCTTCGCCATGATCCGCGGCGGCCACATCGACCTCGCGATCCTCGGCGCGATGGAGGTCTCCGAGAAGGGCGACCTCGCGAACTGGATGATCCCGGGCAAGATGGTGAAGGGCATGGGCGGCGCGATGGATCTCGTCGTCTCGGCCAGGCGCGTCGTCGTGATCATGGACCACGCCGCGAAGAACGGGTCGCCCAAGATCCTGCGCCAGTGCGGCCTGCCGCTCACGGGGCGGGGCGTGGTGCACCGGATCATCACGGATCTCGCGGTCATCGACGTGACGCCCGACGGGCTCGTCCTGCGCGAACTCGCGCCGGGGATTTCCGCGCGTGAAGTGCAGGAGAAGACGGAGCCGACCCTCAAGGTTCCGCACGACGTGAAGGAAATCGAGCTCGACGGTGGGGGTTTGGGGGCGTAGCGGCGTCGCAATGAGCTGGCCAGACAAAACACCGCCCAGCGCAGGGGCAGGGGAAAAGCGTTCGATCGGCGCGGGTGTGTTCCGGCGCTGCGAGGGCTGCGGCGAGACCATCACGGCCGACGATCTCGCCGCGAGCTTCGAGGTTTGCCCGCGCTGCGGACACCACCACAAGCTCGCCGCGGCCGGCTGGCGCGCGCTGCTCTGCGACGACGGCGGACTCGAAGCATGGGACGAGCACCTCGTGCCCGACGACCCGCTCCGCTTCAGCGACGGCCGGACCTACAAGGAACGCGTCTCGGCCGCGCAGAAGAAGACCGGCGCGCGCGAGGGCATCGAGATCGGCAAGGCGAGCCTCGGCGGCCGGCCGATCGGGTACGGCGCGTTCGTCTTCGCGTTCATGGGCGGCAGCATGGGCTCGGTCGTGGGCGAGAAGATCACGCGCCTCTTCGAGCGCGCGGCCGAGGAGGAGCTGCCCGTGGTGCTGCTCTCGGCCTCGGGCGGCGCGCGCATGCAGGAGGGCATCCTCTCGCTCATGCAGATGGCGAAGAGCGTGGCGGCGCTCGAGCGCTTCCGGCAGCGCCGTTTGCCCTTCGTCTCGGTTCTCCTGCACCCGACGACGGGCGGCGTGGCCGCGAGCTTTGCGTTCCTCGGCGACGTCAACATCGCCGAGCCGAAGGCCCTCATCGGCTTCGCGGGGCCGCGCGTCATCGAAAACACGATCCGGCAGACCTTGCCGCCCGGCTTCCAGCGGGCGGAGTTCTTGCTGGAGCACGGCATGATCGACGCGATCGTCTCACGCCTCGAGATGAAGCAGACGATCGGCGTGTTGCTCGATCATCTGCAGGACGGCCGCGCCGCTCGGACCCCACGCTGACGCTGATCGGATGACATCTGCGCGCCTGATCCCTCTCGTCGACGACCTCATGCGGCGCGCGGGCCGGGGCATGTCGCTCGGGCTCGACCGCATGCACGCGGCGCTCGCGGCGCTGGGAAACCCCGAGAAAAAGCGGCAGTTTTTCCACGTCACCGGGACGAACGGGAAGGGCTCGACGAGCGCGATGCTGGAGTCCATCGCGCGGGAGGCGGGCTTCCGGACCGGGCTCTACACCTCGCCGCACCTCTGCCGGTTCGCCGAGCGGATCCGGGTAAACGGCGCGCCGATCTCCGACGACGAGCTCGCGGACGCGCTCGAACGAGTGATCGCGGTTGCGCCCGAGGGGGTCACGTTTTTCGAGGCGATGACGCTCGCGGCGTTCGTCGCGTTCGACGCGGCGGACGTCGAGGTCGGCGTGATCGAGGTGGGGATCGGGGGGCGGCTCGACGCGACGAACGTGCTCGAACGGCCGCTCGGAACGGCCATCACGTCGGTCGCCCTCGACCACACGGCGCTGCTCGGCGACACGCACGCGGCGATCGCGCGGGACAAGGCGGGCCTGTTTCGGCGGGACGTGCCGGTCGTGCTGGGGCCGCTCGACGACGAGGCGCTCGCAGCCGCGCTCGAGGTGGCGAAGGACGTGGGCGCGCGGCCGATCCTCCGGGTGGCGCGGCCGGGCGAGGTGGCCTCGGATGCGGGCGGGGTCATCGTGTTCGAGGCGCGGGCGCTCCCGGATGGACGGGCGCGGATCGAGCTGCCGGGCCTGTGCGTCGAGACACACCTCGGGGTCGCCGGTTCGCATCAAATCGGCAATGCGGCGGTGGCGGCGGCGCTCACCGCGGTGAGCTCGATGCCCGCTTTCAAGGCGCTGCCGGGCCTCGTGGAGCGCGGCCTCGCCGCGGCGCGATGGCCGGGGCGGCTCGAACGGATCGACAAGGACGGTAAGGTCGTTCTCCTCGATTGCGCGCACAATCCGCACGGCGCGGCCGCGCTCGCCGAGCACGTGCGCTCCCTCGCGATTCCGCCCGAGCGGGTGGTGCTCGTCTTCGGTGCGCTCGCGGACAAGGCGTGGATGGGTATGCTCGACGTGCTGGCCCCGCTCGCCGATCGGCGCGTTTATGCGGAGCCGAAGGGCCGCGCGCCGGTGAAGGCGAGCGAGCTCGCAGCGCGTTTTTCCGGTGTCCCGGCGCCCGAGCCGCGGGACGCGATCACGCGCGCGCTCGCAATGGCGGCGCCGTCCGACCTGATCGTCGCGGCGGGGTCGATTTATCTCGTCGGCGAGGTGCGGGGCGAGCTCCTCGGTTTGGCCTGTGATCCCGTGGTCGCGCTCTGAAGGCGCGCGGCGGCTGGCCGCTTCGTTGCGAGTTTTGCCGGCCCGACGTACAGTGCGCGCCGATGAGCTCGCGATCGTTTGACGTCATCGTGATCGGCAGCGGCCCCGGCGGGGAAGGGGCGGCCATGAAGTGCGCCAAGGAGGGCCGGAGCGTCTGCGTGGTGGACATGCGCCACGAGGTCGGGGGCGCCTGCACGCACACGGCCACGATCCCCTCGAAGGCGCTTCGCCACGCGATCCAGCGCTTCGTGGAGATGCGCCACGTCCCGGGTTTCCGGGCGAGCCCCGACGCGCAGCCCTCGTTCGGCGACCTCACCCGCACGGCGAGCAGCGTCATCGCGCGCCAGACCGACATGCGGCAGACGTTCTACGAGCGGAACAAGGTCGAGGTCGTCGAGGGCCGCGCCCGTTTCCTCGACGCGAACACGCTGGAGGTCGGGCAGCCGAAGGGGGCGCTCGACATCCTCACGGCGAAGGCTTTCATCATCGCGAGCGGCTCGCGGCCGTATCACCCGCCGGACGTCGATTTCGATCATCCGCGCATCTACGACTCCGACACGATCCTCCGGATGGAGGAGATGCCGCAGTCGATGATCGTCTATGGCGCGGGCGTCATCGGATGCGAGTGGGGCAGCATGTTCCGCATGCTCGGCGTCAAGCTGAACCTCATCAATACACGCGACAAACTGCTGTCGTTCCTCGACGACGAGATCGTGGACGCGCTCGCGTATCACCTGCGCGACATGGGCTGCTTGATCCGGCACAACGAGGAATACGAGCAGGTCGAGGGCCAGGACGACGGCGTGGTCCTGCACCTGAAGAGCGGCAAGAAGATCAAGGCCGACGTCTTGCTCTGGGCGAACGGGCGCACGGGCAATTCGAATGGGATGGGGCTCGAAGCGCTCGGCATTCCCGTCGATTCGCGCGGAAACATCAAGGTGAACGAGGCCTACCAGACAGCCGTGCCGCACATCTACGCGGTCGGCGACGTGGTGGGTTTTCCCTCGCTCGCGAGCGCGGCCTATGATCAGGGCCGCTTCGCCGCGACGCACCTCGTCGAAGGCCGGCTCGAAACGAAGCTCGTGGAGGACATTCCGACGGGCATCTATACCTCGCCCGAGATCTCGTCGGTCGGCCGCACGGAGCGCGAATTGACGAAGGCGGGGATCCCCTACGAGGTCGGCCACGCGCAGTTCAAGTCGCTCGCGCGCGCGCAGATCACCGGGCGAACCGTGGGGATGCTCAAGATCCTGTTCCACCGCGAGACGCTGGAGCTGCTCGGCGTGCATTGCTTCGGCGACAACGCGAGCGAGATCATCCACATCGGCCAGGCGATCATGTCGCAGGAGGGCAAGGCCAACACCCTCCTGTATTTCGTGAACACGACGTTCAACTACCCGACGATGGCCGAGGCGTACCGCGTCGCGGCGCTGAACGGCTTGAACCGGGTGTTCTGACGCGGAGCACGACGTGCTCCTTGGTGGGGCTCTTCGCCAAGGTACGCGTATTCGTGCTTGAGTCGCGGAAGAGGGGTGCATAAGGTGTCTGCCGACCAGAGGAGGGCATCCATGCACGTCACGCAGGCGAACGACGGAATCAAGATTGCTTACCGCAGCTTCGGGGAAGGCCCCGAGGTGGTGTTCCTCGTCCACGGGTGGATGGTCTCGGGCGCGGTCCACGACGACCTGCTCGAGCACCTCGATCGCGACGGCCTGCGCATCCTCGTGCCCGACCTGCGCGGCGCGGGGCAATCGGACAAACCCGAGGCGGGCTACTCGATCCAGCGTTATGCCGACGATATCCTCGCGATCGCCGACGCCGAGGGGATCAAGTCGTTCACCGTCGTCGGGCACAGCATGGGCGGCCAGATCGCCCAGTGGCTCGCGGCCTATCATCCGGACCGGGTGAACGGCGTGGTGCTGCTCTGCCCGGTGCCCGCGAGCGGCGCGCCCCTGCCCCCCGAGGCGATCGGCCTCTTCTCGAGCGCCGGCGGCAACCGCGACGCGCAGCGCACGATCCTCGGCCTCGCCTGCAAGGAGCTCTCGCCGGCCTCGCTCGAGCGGTTGCTCGACGACGGCGCCCGCACCCTGCCCGAGGCCGTGCGGCTCTCGTTCGACGTCTGGCGGACGGGCGGGTTTGCCGATGCGCTCGGGAACATCAAGGCCCCGCTCCTCGTCGTCGGCACCGACGATCCCTTCCTCCCGCCCGCGGCGCTGCGCGGCGAGATCGTCGCGAAGGTCCGCGGCGCGCGCTTCGCGTACTTGCCCGGGCCGGGCCACTACGTGCAGGTCGAGCGTCCGCGGGAGACGGCTGCCTTGTTGCAAGCCTTCTTCTCCGCGCGCCGGCCGTGAGCCGCTCGCGTCGCGTCCGGACGCGGCTCCTCGCCGGCGTGCAAAGGCGCCGCGCGGGGCCGATCCGGGCGCGTCCGGGCGCGACGAGGGAGACGCCGGGGCTCGCGGCGCTGCTCGGTCTGCTCGCGCGACGCAGGGACGACGTGCTGGAGCGCGGCACGGACTGGGTCTTCGCGCTCGCGCCGGACCTCCAGGGCAGGAGGCCACGCGAGGAGACGCAGAGCCTCGTCGACCGGGTGATCACGACGAACCTCGCCGTCCTCGCGTCGGGTGATCGGGCGCCGCTGCGCGCGTTCATCGATTACGTGACGAGCCTGCGCGCGGCGAGCGAGTTCCGCGTCTCCACGCTGCTCCGCGGGTTTCTCTCGTTCAAGCGCGGCGTCGCGGTCGTGATCACGGAGGAGCGCTGGCCCGCGCGCGAGGCGCTCGCCGCGCTCGGGCTCGTCGAGGACGTCTATTACGAGGCCATCTTCGAGCTCTCGGACGTGTACGGCGAGAAGCTCGTGGGCTCGGTGGTGGCGCGCAAGCGCGAGCTCGAGGCCGAGCTCGGGGAGAAGCGCGCCGAGCTCGACGACAAGCTCGCCACGATCGACGCCCAGCGGAGCATGCTGCACGCGCTCTCCTCGCCGGTCCTCCCTGTGTGGGACGGGGTCCTGCTCCTGCCGCTCGTCGGCGAGATCTCGCCCGAGCGGGCCGAGCACGCGAAGAGCGTGCTGCTCCACGCGATCGGGACGCATCAGGCGCGCGTCGTGCTCATCGACGTGACGGGGCTCAGCGTGGTGGACGCGCACGCGGCGGGGGTGCTCGGCGCGATGATGCGCGCGACGGGGCTCGTGGGGGCCGAGGGCATGCTGGTCGGGGTGCGCGGCGACGCGGCGCGCACGTTCGTGGAGATCGGCGAGCTCTTCCCGGGCGCGCGGACCTTCGCGACGCTGGGCGACGGCCTCCGGCATGCGATCCGGCGCGTGCTTCATCTTTCGAAGGCGCGGTCCTTCTGATAAAACCCCGGCCGTGGCCCTTCCGCCGAACATCTGCCTGGTGAACGCTGCGCGCAGCCTTTGCGACGACGCGTTTTTTACGATTGCCTCGACCGCCCGCCTCGACGACGGCACCCTGCGTGCGCTCGCGAAGCGCCGCGCGCCCGTGCTTCAGGCGGCCGCGCGCGGGGCGCCGCCCGAGCACCTCGGCGCGTGGGACACGTGGGTCGTGCGGATGGCGGCGGCGATCGCCCCGATCCAGCCGCCGCGCTGGCTCGCGATGGCAGACGTGATCGACGAGGGGATCTCGCTCGAAGGCGGCGCGCGCGGCGTGCGTTCGCTCTTCACGACGAAGCCGAGCGAGAAGGACATCGCGCGGGTGAAGGCGTTCGGGGGGTTCGCGGCGCGCGCGCTCGCGGCGGTGCTCGGGGCGACGGGGACGTTCCAGATGGAGGCGAAGTCGCAGCGGGGCTGCTTCATCGCGTCGCTCGGTTTGCCGGAGGAGGACGAGCGGGCGCTCGCGAAGGAGGAGCCCGTGCGGGCCGAGGTGCTCGAAGTGCCGGAGGGGCTGCCGCCGAAGATCGCGCGCGCCGTGCTCCGGGGCGCGTTTTACGCGGCGATGCTGGAGGGCGTCGACCCGCGCGAGGAGCAGGCGGTGCTGGTGATCGGGAAAAAGACGTCCCTGCCGGCCGAGGAGGTCACGGCGGCGCACGGGGAGGCGCGGCAGCGCATCGAGGCGGCGCGGGCGTTCGGCGCGCCCTGCGTGGACGCGATTCGGTACGTGCTGGAGGGCGAGAAGGAGTCGAGCGACGAGCTCGCGGTCGCGGCGGCGCGGCTGACGCTCCCGATGAACCACCGGACCGAGGCGATCACGGCGGTGAACGTGGGCGGCAAGGTGGTGCTGACGAAGAAGCATTCACTCGACAAGAAGCAACGCGAGGCGGCGCTCGCGCTTTCGTGGGCCGCGGCGCTGCGGTCGGATCCTTCGTACGTGCGGAGGAGCGAGCTCGCCTTGCGGCACGACGCGGTGGCCGCGGACCTCGGCGACGAGGGGGCGGGGAGGGAGGCGCGGCGGGGCCTCGAAATGTTCATTGAGGACGAACTGCGCGCGCTCGTGCCGCTGGTGCCGCCGCCCTTGCCGTGATGATTGCGGTGGAATGATGGGAATTCCGCTTTCCGTGCTCGATCTGGCGCCCGTTCGGCGTGGATCCAACGCGAGCGAGGCCTTTGCCGAGAGCATCGATCTGTCACGCCACGTCGAGGCGCTCGGATACCAGCGGCACTGGTTCGCCGAGCATCATGCCATGCCGGGCATTGCGTCGGCGGCGCCTGCGGTGTTGATTGCCCGGATCGCCGCCGCGACGTCGACGATTCGCGTCGGCTCCGGCGGCGTGATGCTCCCCAACCACGCGCCGCTCGCCATTGCGGAGCAATTCGGCACGCTCGAAGCGCTCTTCCCCGGCCGCATCGACCTCGGCATTGGCCGCGCCCCGGGCACGGACCCGCTCACGGCGTCGGCGCTCGGCCGCGACGATCCGACGACGGGCGACGGCCTCCCCGCGATGCTCGACGAGCTCTATGGGTTCTTCCGCGGCAATTTCGGCGAGGATCACGCCTACCATGGCATTCGCGCCGTCCCGGCGCTCGGCCATGAACCGCCGATCTGGCTGCTCGGATCGAGCGGCTACAGCGCCAAGGTCGCCGGCCGGCGCGGCTTGCCCTTCGCGTTCGCCCACCATTTCAGTCCGGCCAACACGCTGCCGGCCCTCGAGCTCTACCGAAAGACGTTCAGCCCGTCCGCCGTGCTCTCCCAGCCCGAAGCGATGATCGGCGTCATTGCGATCGTCGCCGAGACGGACGCCGAGGCGCGGCGCCTCGCGCTCCCGAGCGCGCTTGCATTCCTGCGCGTGCGCCAGGGCAAACGCGAACCTTATCCGACGATCGAGGAGGCGGAGACGTATCCGTGGGCGCCGGAGGAGCGCGCTTTCGCCGAGAAATGGCTCGCGCAGAACATCGTCGGCGGCCCGGCGTCCGTGCGTGAGCAGCTCGAAAAGCTCCTCGATGCCACCCGCGCCGACGAGCTGATGGTGTTATGCGTGGTGCCGGATGCGGAGGCGCGCAAGCGCTCGTATACGCTGCTCAGGGAGCTATACGGCTGATTTCGCCGCGAGCGTCGAGGTGCGAGCGAGGTCTCGCACCTCCATTCGTCGAGCCTACGGCGTCACTTCTCGCGTCACCCTGGAGTCCCACGGGCACCAATGACAGCCCGGAAGGAACGCGCCGCAAGCTTCATCGAGGTGCTCGTCGACATACAACATGTTGGCATCACATACTTCGATCGCCATCGTGAAGAAGCTGATCGTGCTGGGATCGAGGTGAAACGAAAACTTCGGGTTGTAGGGCGCGGTTCTCTTTACGATCCGCCCATGGACATGCACCTCGTCCTTTTCCTCTCCAGAGATGATCCGGCGCGCCTTGGCGATCTGGTTTTCATCGGTGAGCTCGAAGATGAACTCCACCCCTGGCGAAGAAGGTTGGTTGAATGCAAAGTAGGCCATGACGTTTCCTTTCGCGGGGGCTCGCGTGTATTGAATGGGTGCTACGACCCCCAGTTCCACCCCCGGCCCCAGGTAGGTCGAAATTCCAGAGAAGTCAACGTTCATCATTGCGCGCTGAATTCGTGCTGGCGGACGCGAACTTCGTGCTCCCCTCTTGCGAAGGGAACACGAAAGCCCGGTTTGGCAGCCTGCGAATGCGGTGCGCCGTCTACCCGCCCACGTCCTCGCTCGTGCCCTTTGATGGCGCGCCCTTGCTCGCTTCCGCGCCTTCCTCGTTCTTTTTTCGCGTCGCGGCGGCTTTCGTGGCGATCCTCGACCGATATTCGATGGTCTTCTCGAAATGGGCCAAGAGGTCCGGTTTCTTCCCCCGCGTGCCTTTGTCCGCGGCCTTCCCCCCGATTTCGCTCAGGTCTTCTTCGCGGTTGTTTTCCAGCCGGCCTCGCGACTCGCGCACGACTTCCAGGGCTTTGAGGAGTTTTTCCTCCTGCTTGCGGAGCACGGCGATCCCGACCGTCGCGTCGAGGACGCGGGTGTACGCGCTCGGGTGAATCTCGGCTTCGTCGCCGTATTTGGGCATTGCGTGCGCCAGCTCGTCGAGCACGGGGTTGATGCCCTCCTGCTCGCCCCGCGCGCCTTTGAGAGCGTTCGGCGGGAGATCGACGAGGAGATGTTTCTGGTCGGTCAGGTCGATGGCCAAATCCCCCGTGTAGGGGGGCCCTTCGATGCGTGCCATGGTGGTCTCCTTGGTGGTTGCGCGCAGGAAGGTAACCAACAGCGTGCCGGATCTGTCAAGGACGAAGCAGGAAGCCGAGGTCGGGCTGACGGAGGCCGAGGTCGGGATGCTGGGAACCCGGGCGCGGTTCGTCGATGGCGCGGTCGGGAGGCGGGAGCCCGCGGTCGGGGTGCGGCGCTGCGAGGGCGGGGCGCCAGGGCCCGTAGGCGGGGTGTGTGGTCACGAGGGCGTGAGGATGGAGCCTGCGGTCGGGATGGTGGGGGCCGAGGTCGAGGTCTGCGCATCCCGAGGCGGGTTGCGGCATCCCGATGGCGCGGTGCGGGAAGCCGAGGTCGGGGTCATCGAGGCCGAGGTGGTGGTGGCGGAGGGGGATGGCGGGGTCGGGGTGTGGGGATCGACGACACTTACGATTGCCTCGAAAGTATCGTCAACGAGCGGTCTGCGACATTCAGGGCCATGTACAAGAAGCCCAATCATCCTAAAGGAAATCTGGAGCTCATCCGGTAGCGACCGCTCCACGTTCGTCTCTCATTTGTCGAATATCGGCAAAGCGACGCGAGCGCTCCTTCTCATCCCCATCACCGGGTTCACGCTCGGCATCGCGGCACCATGAACGCGTCACGTTGCTCCCATAGCCCCCGCGTTCGTCCCGGAACCAAAAGTTTGTCCCGGAGCTTGACCCCCGGGATTGTCCTTGGTAAGAAGTGTCCTCGGGAGGCCGGCGCAGATTCTGCGCCCTGGCCGGGTTTCCTTGCAGCATGTCGCGTCGGCCTCCCCCTTTTTCCGCGCGTCGAGGCTGGGTCTCCTGGTTTGTCTGCGTTCTTGCGTGAGAAGCCGGGCAGGAGATAGGATCGCACCATGCGCAGGGCAGTGGGTACGATGCTCGTGATCGCGGCGGGGTGGGGGGCGGCGATCTTCCTCGGGGGAGCTTGCGGTTATCGCGGCGCCGATGTCGGCGGCGACTGCCCGCCTGGACTCCCGCGGAACGAATGCTGCCCGTGTCCGTGGCCCGAATCGTGCCCGAACGGCCCGGAGCCCATCCCGTGGGACTGCCCGAACGCGTGTGACGGCCCGCCTCCGCTGCCGCCCAAGTGCTTCGACGGGGGCGCGGATGGCGGGGATGCCGATGGGGGGATGTCGTCGCTCTGCCCGGGCGGCGGCGCATGCGTGGACGAGTCCCCGGAAGAGTGGATGCTCGTGGCCTTCTTCTCGGACTGGCGCGATCCGCCGCCGTGCCCGGACGAAATGCCGATTCTCGCGTTCGAGGGCACGCCGGCGCCTCCTCCTCTTCCTTGTGGGGAGTGCTCGTGCGACGAGCCCGAAGGGACGTGTTTGCTACCGGAGACGTGGACCGTCAGCTCCGCCGGCTGTGATGATCCCGGGGGTGGTGTCAAGACAAACTTCAACCCGCCGACAAACTGGGACGGCACCTGCAATCAGGAGAAGGCGATCCCCTCCGCCACGCTCTGCGGCGGCGCGCCGTGCGTCCGGTCGATCACCATCTCGCCTCCGGTGATCGAGGAGCAACCCTGCACCGCACATACAAAAGGAGATCCGGCGCAGGAGATCCCTAAGGTCTGGAACGGTGGACCGGAGACCCCCCTCGGCCGGGTGTGCACACGCGCCGAGCCCTGGCCGGGCTGCGAGGGGCAGAACGTCACTTCCGCCGCGTGATCTGAACGAGGCTCTCCGCCGGGCCGAGCGGCGCCGGTTCGAGGGCGTCGAGCGGCTCGACGACGAGCTCGAACAGGCCATGATCGAAGGGTTTGCCCTCGGCCGCCGCGGCGGGGACGAGCCGCTCGCGTTTGCCCTCGGCGGCGAGCGTGCGCGCGCGGAAATGGCAATACGGGTTGTTCCCGGGCCGGCCGAAGAGCGCGTGCGCCGTGAACGTGCAGCCGCCCATGCAGACCTCAGCGAACGGGCAGGAGCGGCAGAAGCCCCAGAGGTCGTCCGGGGTGCGGTTTCGCGCGAACGCGAGGGCCGGGGCCTCGTCCCAGATCGTGCCGAGGCTCTGCTCGCGTAACGAGCCGCCGACGTAGGGATGGCTTTGCAGCGAGGGACAACCCTTCACCGCGCCGTCCGATTCGATGCCGAGGACGCGTTTTCCCGCCTGACAGCCCACGAAATGGTCGCGCCCGCCTTCTTTGACGGAGCGCAAAAGCGCCTCCTCCGGGCCGAAGTATCCGAGGTTGTTGCCGGGCATCAGCGTGATGCCGTCGCGGAAGGCGCGGCGCTTCAGCGCGGCGACGCGCGGCACGACATCGAGCAGGTCGTAGGGCTGGAGCAGCATGTCCGGGCGATCGGCGGCGCGGCCGAGGGCGGCCGTGATCTGGACCTGCCATGCGACGATGCCGAGCCCGCGCAGGTGCTCGTAGAGCGCTTCGAGGTCGCCCCGATTGACGCGGTTCACGTTCGTGTTCGCCGCGACGAGCAGGCCCGCCTCGCGCAGGTGGCCGATCGCGCGCGTGGCGCTCTCGAAGCTCGATTTCGCCCGGCGAATGAGATCATGTGTGCGGGCGAGCCCGTCGACGCTCACCGAGACGCTGTGCAGCCCCGCGATTTTCATGTCCCGCGCGAGCGCCGCGTCGATCCCGCGGCCGCCCGTGGTCATGGTCGGCCGGATCCCGGCCGCTTTCAGGGCCCGGACGATTTCGAGAAACCCTTCGTGCAGGTAGGCCTCGCCGCCGATGAGCACGACTTCCCGCGCGCGACGCTCCTTCAATTGCTGGACGACGCCGAGCGCCTCCTCGGTCCCGAGCTCGGTCGTCCGCGGCCCTCCGGCGCGGGATCCGCAATGGGCGCAGGGCTGATCGCAGCGGAGCGTCAGCTCCCAGACGACATACGCGGGATGAAGGTCGTCCGGGAGCACGGGGACGCGGCGGAGGGACATGGCGCCCATTGTACCATGGGAGGCGCGCGTGCGGGAGGTGCACCGCGCTGCGATGGCCGTCACGGATCCATTCTCACCTCCCTCCCGTTTCGGCCACGCGGAGCACGATCTTGCCTCGTGTATGACCCTGCTCGACGAGCGATTGCGCGAGCCCCGCGTCCGCGAGCGAGAGGACACATGTGACCCTCGGGCGGACCTCGCGGGCGTCGATCCGCGCGGCGAGCCTGCGGAGCTGTTCACCATTCGGCTGCACGAAGACCGATTTCGCCCGGACGCCGCGCTGCTCCGCGATCGCCGCGCTCGGCGTGCTCCGGATCGAAACCAGCGTCCCGCCCCACTTCAAGACGGAGAACGAGCGTATCTGTACCTCGCCGCCGACCGTGTCGAGCACGACGTCCGCGCCGCGCACCCGCTCCTCGAATCGCTCGTTTTCATAATCGATGACCTGCGCCGCGCCGAGCGACCGCACGAAATCGTGGTTCCTCGCCGACGCGGTCGCGAGGACGCGGCAGCCACGGGCGAACTGCACGGCGACGTGCCCGACGCCGCCCGCCCCCGCATGAATGAGGACGGTTTGGCCGGGCGACAGGTTCGCCGCGCCAAACAGGGCCTGGTGCGCCGTCAGCGCGACCAGCGGGACCGCGGCCGCCTCCTCGTGGCCGAGGGTCTTCGGCTTCGGGGCCGCGTGCTCGACGGGCACGACGACGTACTCGGCATACGTCCCCTCGTCGGGGATACGCACCATGCCGTAGACCTCGGCGCCGGGCGCGAATTCGGTGACCCCTTCGCCGAGCGCCTCGACCGTGCCCGAAAAATCCCAGCCGAGGATGATCGGGAAGGGACGGGTGATCCTGCCCGCCGCGCCGCGCCCGCTGCGCGTCTTCCCGTCGACCGGATTGACGCCCGCCGCATGGACGCGGACGAGGATCTCGCCGCGGCCCGGCTCGGGGCGCCTGACCTCCTCCAGGCGCAGGACGCCCGGGCCGCCGTACTCGTGCATTCGAATCGCGCGCATCGTCTCCATGGATGTCTCCCGTTGGATCCACGGTGGGGCCCCCCAAGCGCCCGCCAGGCCATGCTCGCGCCATGGGCAACCGGCGTGCCTTTGCGCAATCCTCATGATTTTGGCGTGATCCGCATGACGCGGGAAGACCACCACGCGCCGACACGCGCAAGCCGTTGCGCGATCATGCAGCGGCGACGGATACCCGTGACAGCCTCGTCATGCCTCGCGTTCCGTGGCTTTCCGTTCCGGGATGCTCTTTCGGGGTTTCTGGATCCGTCCAGGCGCGGCCCAGCTTTTGCTCGCGGCGGCGCCGAGACGTTGTCCACACCCCGAAAGGACCGATGCATGCTGAAGACTTGCGTATCGTGTGAAGGTTTCGTCCCCGGATCGGCTCCGAGCTGTCCTCACTGTGGCGCGACCGCGCCCGCGGAGAAGGCGCCCGCGGCGCTCGCGGGCTTCGGAAAGAGCCTCGTCGCCCTGGCGACGGGCGGCGCGATGGCCGTCACGCTCATGGCCTGTTATGGCCTGCCCCCGTGTGATCCGGCCGATGACAAGGACGGCGACGGGTTTTGCCCGACGTACGATTGCGACGACACGAACAAGGACATCCATCCCGAGCAGCTCGAGGATCCCAAGGGCGACGGGATCGATCAGAACTGCGACGGCGTCGACGGCAATGCCTGGGAGGAGACCGAGGACGCGGGCGACGGCGCGACCAAGTGCATCTCGTGCGCGCAGGGCATGGGCACGCTGGGGACCACGGAGGTCGACGTTTGCGAGGGCGCGGCCCACACCGCGTTCCTGGAGCTCAAACAATGCGCCTGCCAGACGGCCTGCGCGTCCGTTTGCCAGGACAACTCCCATTGCACCGGCACCGCGACGACACCCGATTGCCAGGCCTGCATCGACACGCAGTGCAGCACGCAAAAGCTCGATTGTCAGGAAAACTAGCTAGGACCCGCGCAGCGTGGCGACGAGGATGACGAGCGTCGCCACGCTCGCCGCGATGAGCCCCCACCCGATGCGGCGCAGCTCCCGGGTGTGCACCGGAAACACGCAGACCCCGAGCGAGAGAAGCACGAACGGCGCGAGCGCGATCGGCACGGCGTTCGGGAGCACGCCCCGGAGCACGAGGATCACGCTCGCCGCGCCGAATCCGATCGTCGCGACGTACGCGGCGACGAGCGGCGCCATTCCCTCGTGTTTCGCCCGCGCGATCACGGCGCGCACCGCGAGCGTGGACACGAGGAACGCCGTCGTCCACACGCCCCAGGCGAGCGCCGCAGAAGACATCGGGGCCCCGCCCGCGAGCGCCACCGGAAAACCCGCGCCGGAGAGCGCCGCGGCCGCGATGATCTCGCCCGCCGCCGTCTTTTCTTCCTTCCGCCAGACGAACGCCATCACGACGAGGCCGAGCACCACCGGCGGGACGAGCGCGAGCCTCGCGGGAGGCGGCGCGAGAACCAAAAAGACCCCGCCGAAGAGCGCCATCGCCGCGCCGAGCCACGCGAGCCGACGCGCCGCGCGCGGGCCGTCCTGCGCGCGGGCCTTCTTGCCCCGCTGACCGAGCAGGACGAGCACCGGCTCGTGCGCGAGGAACGCCGCGACCCACGCGATCGTCAGGCCAAACGCGGCCATCCCCGGCCGGCCGAGCGCGAGCGCCGCCACGAGCGGCATGCCGAGCTGACCGTACGCGCCGTGCTCCCGCGGCGCGAGCGAGCGCGCGGGCGCCGGGGAAGCGAGCGGTGCGGACGTCATGCCTTCCCCCATGGCATTCCGCGCGCCCGCTGGCAACGGTCCCGGAGGCTAGAGCTCCTCCGACTCCTCGGCGCTCGAACGAGGGTCGTTCTCCTCGACGAGCTCGTCGATCGTGGGCTCGGCGCGCTGGCGCTCCCGCTCGCGCTCGACCTCCACGTGTTGCATCTCGCGCTGGCGCACGCCCACCACTCGCTTGGGATCGTGGCCGGACTCGGCCGTGTGGCGATCGTCGATCGGCATGGGTGAACCCTCCTCCCCGCCTGCACCTTGGGGCGCTTCCTTCGCACCGGAAGGGGTCGCGAGCAGGACCATCGCGATCACGCCGAGCGCGACGCCGAGCGCGCGCCGCAATGTAAAACCCTCGCCGAAGATGAGCGGGGCGACGGCGGCCGAGAGGACCACGCCGCCGCCGAGCGCGAGCGTGCCCGTCGCGGCGACCGGGCCGCCGAGGCGCAGGGCCGTAAAGAGCAGCGTCGTCGCGACGCTGATGCACAGGCCCGCGAGGCATGCCCACACGACGCCGGGCGTGCTCGTGGGCGTGCTCTCGGCCTCGCGGCGCACGACGAGAAACGCGAGGATCCCGAGCGCCGCGGTCCCTTCGAGGCAGAGCGCGCCGAGGGCGTCGCCGATACGTCCGCTCGACGCGCGCAGGGCGAGGTAGTGCAGGCCGAAGAAGCATGCCGCGACGATGGCGGGCAGGGTCCAGGCGGGCATCCGGCGACCCTAATGTCCCGCGCTCTCCGGGGGAAGAGCTGGGATCTTGCCACGGGCGCGTGTTCGTGAGACACACGTTGACCTGAACTGTCGGCCGAGGTGCCCGTCCCTCGGCGATGCAAGGGGATCGTGAAGCCGCTCCGCCATCTCGCCGCCCTCTGCGTGCCCTTCGTCCTGGTCGCCCTCGCGGGAGGCCCCCTGGGTTGCCAGCTCATCGGCCTGCCGGATGCGCCCCAGGCGCCGAAGGTCGAGCTTCCGCAGCTTCCCCAGACGCCCGAGGTTCCCTCCCTCGAGGCGCCTGCGCCGCCCTCGGTCTCGCTGCCGTCGGCGCCCGAGAAGCCCAAGATGGACGTGCCGCTCGACGAGGACACCGAGGTCTGCTGTCTTCGGAGCGGACCCGTCGAGCAGGTCTGCGGCGGCTCGGCGAAGCGCTGCTGTACGATCAAGCTCGAGCGCGACGCCTGCGAAAATCAGGGCGGTCTCTGGTTCCACAGCGTCCGCGGTTGCGCGGGAGCTTGCTGACGACGCACCGAGGAGGCAAGGGCTGGTAGACTGGCCCGCATGCCTCTCCGGACGGCGCGGTTTTTCCTTTTTCTCCTCGCACCTGCATTCGCAGCAGGGTGCTTCCTCGGCAAGGACCTGAAGGAGGTCCTCGCCGAGCATCGCGCCCCCGTCGAAGCGAAGCTCGCCAAGGTCAAGGCCTTGAAGGAGCAAGCCCGCGCGCTCCCCGCGGTGTCGAGCGACGTCGTCCACGTCGCGGGCGGCCCCGCGCCGGTTCTTTCCTTCAGCGGCGGCACCGTCGGGGTCAATGCCGCGATCGCGTACCTCGAAGACCTCGACAACCTCGCGGAGCTCGGGAACGTCCCGTATCGGGCGGCCGCGACCGGGACGATCAATCGGTGTGCGTCGGTGCTCGCGACGCACAGGGAGCCGTACGACGCGGCGCATCCGCAATTGTCCCCGCCGTCGATGAGCAGTTATCGCGCGGACGACGTTCTCGAACTTTGCGAGGCGCTCCGTTATCTGCTCGTCGTCCGCTCGCTCGCGTTCGTCGAGCCCTCGGATCCGCGGACGAGCACCACGTGCAGCCCGTTCGACGCGGGCGTGGAGGACGGCGGCGCGGCCGACGCTGGCACCTGCCATCGATTCGGCGGCGGGTATCTCAAGGCCGACGTGCTCGTCTTCGACGTGGAGTCGGGCCGTCACCTCGGCGGATTCGCGTTCGTGGCGGAGAGCAGCGCCATGGTCGACGTCACCGACGACGGCGCGAACGTCAAGGGTGAGATCGCCGGGAATTTCCATCGCAACATCGAGGAGGCGCTGAAGACCGCGGCGCGGAAGGCTCTCCCCGGTCTGCCCATCGAGGATTGATCATGGCGTCGATATCGTGGCGAAAGGACGGGGCGGAGCGGGCGCAGATCGAGGGCCTCATCAAGGAGGTCGAGGCGATGTGCTCGGCCGAGATCGTCATCACGGTGCGGCCCCGCTCGGGGGCCTACCGCCAGGCCGATGTTCTGTTCGGCGCGATCTGCGCGTTCGTCGGCCTCTGCGTCTACATCTATGCGCCGACCGAGTTCACGGACGATCTCGTGCCGCCGGCACTGCTCCTCCTGTTTGCCGCCGGCGCGGTCTTTTGCGCGAACGTCGCGCCGCTCCGGCGGCTGCTCCTGCCGAGAGCCTTGCGAGAGCGCCAGGTGCGCGCGGCCGCGCGCGAGGCGTTTCTGGACCAGGGAATCGCGGGGACCCGGGATCGGACGGGCATTCTCATCTACATTTCCGTCTTCGAGCGCCGCGCCGAGGTCGTCACCGACATCGGCATTCTGCGCCGCGAGAGCGACGGCCAGCCCGGCGAGGCGATCCGCGGGATCGAGCGCGCCGTGGCCGAGGCTTTGCCCATGGAGGGGTTTGTCTCCGCGGTCCGAGGCCTCGGCGCCTGGCTGAAAGAGGCGCTCCCGCCACGCGCGGACGACATCAACGAGCTCAGCGACGAGGTGCGGTGACCATGATTCGGCAGAAAACGCTCCTCGGCTCGGCGCTCCTCTCGCTGCTCCTTTTGTGGTCAAACGACCAGGCCTTCGCGCGCCCCGGCGGCGGCAGCTCCTTCAAGGGGGGTTCGCGCTCGTCCGGCAGCAGCAGCAGCAGCAGCGGGAGCCGATCGTCGAGCAGCGGGAGCAGCGGGAGCCGATCGTCGAGCAGCGGGAGCAGCGGGAGCCGGTCCTCGGGATCGAGTTGGGGGAGCCGGCCGATCACGGTCGGCGGCACCACCGGGAGCGGCTCGAGGACCTCCGGCAGTGGCACAGCGCGCAAACACGTCTGGGCCTTTCGGGACGAGAGCGGGGTTCTTCGCGCCAAACAAGGCCCGTCGCCGGGCGCATCGATCTATCCGGCGCCCGCGCCGCACGCCCCCATTCCGATCGGGCCCGACACGACGACGACCGCCGAGCGCATGGTCGGGTTCGTCTTCGGCGCCGGCTTCTTCGCCGCGGGCGCGGGCGTGCTCGCGGCGCCCATGTTCCTCATCGGGCTCCTCCTGCGCCGGCAACGAAAGCGCCATCAGCTCGACGTGGGCTGGTCCTCCGCCGGCCATTTCGTCGCCACCGGGCCCATGCACGTGCCGTCCGCGCCCGAGGAGAGCCCGGCCGAGGTCCGCCGCAAGATGGAGTGGCTGCGCGGCCAGGACCCCGATTTTTCGGTCATCCTGCTCGAAGACTTCATCACCGCGCTCTACACCGAGGCGCACACGGCCCGCGGATCGAATGCCCTCGAAAAGTATTCGCCTTATCTGCGCCCGGCGGCGCGCAATACCCTCGGCAGCTTGCCGCGTGTCCCGGTCACGACCGTGATCGTCGGATCGCTCCGGCTCGTGTCGTTCCTGGTCGACACGCGGACCCAGCAGAGCCGGCTCGTCGTGGAGCTCGAATCCAATTATACCGAGGATCCGCAGGGCGCGTCTCCAACCTCCCATTATGCGCTGGAGCGCTGGACCTTCGTGCGTTCCTTCGGCGCCCGCTCGCGTTCGCCCGATCGGGTCCGCTCGTTCTCCTGCCCGAACTGCGGCGCGCCGCTCGAACGCACGACGCACGGGCGCTGCACGTATTGCAGCCAAGCCGTGGATTCGGGTCAATTCGACTGGGTCGTCGAGCGGATCGACCTCCTCGCCCGCGAGACGCGCGGGCCCATGCTCACGGGTACGACGGAGGAGGAGGGCACGGAGCTACGCACGGTCTTCGATCCGGGGCTCTCGGCGGCGCGGATGGAGATGGCGCGTCGCGACGCGTCCTTCACCGAGTCGACGTTCTCCGGGCGCGTGCAATGGATCTTCGCCACCATGCAACACGCGTGGACGTCGCTCGAATGGAATCGCGCCCGGCCTTGCCTCACGGATCGTCTTTGGAGAGCGCAGAGCTACTGGATCGAGGCCTATCGGCAGCAGGGGCTCCGCAACGTCACCGAGAATGCGCGCATCCTGCGGGTCGAGCTCGTGCGGATCGCCTCGGACCGGTGGTACGAGGCCGCGACCGTGCGGGTGCACGCGACCGGGCTCGATTATACGATCCGGCTGGGGGACAATGCCGTCGTGGGCGGCAGACGCGACAGGGAGCGCGCCTACACCGAATACTGGACCCTCGTGCGGAGCGCGGCCAAGCATGGCCCGACGCGCGCCGCCCCGTCCTGCCCGCAATGCGGCGCGCCGCTCACCATGGAGATGGCCGAGCGCTGCGGCCATTGCGGGACGCTCGTCGAGGCGAGCACGTTCGACTGGGTGCTGAGCCGCATCGAGCAGGACGAGGCCTACGCCGGCTGAGCTTCTCGGACGCGTGCCTCCGGCCGTGGAAGCGACCGGTCCCAGAGATCCTCTCGATACGAAAGGTCGCCGAGGAGCCGCTCGAAATCGGCGATCGGCATGCTGCATCGGCCGAGCTCGTCCTCGATGCGCACGCTCGCGCCTTCGAACCAGCGCTCGTGTGGATCGATGGGGTCGTCATAATGCACGACGCCTTCCTCCCCGTCGATCGAGAGCACCAGGATCTTGTGCGCCGCGTGCTGGATGGGCTCGCCCCCTGCATTCCCCTGGAGCCTCGTCACGGCGGGGAGGACGATCGTCGCGAAGACCGGCTCCCCTTTGCGCGTCGATTGCTCGAGGATCGAGAGCCCGTCGCGCGCGAGGTCGGCCACGCCCTCGGTGGAGATGCCGAGCTTCGCGAGGGCCTTCGCCATCATCGCGTGCTGCGTCGAGAGCGTCTTCCAGGGTTTGCCCGTGACCGCGACGAGGAGGCGTTCGAACGCGCCCATTTCGAGCCCGGTCCCGACGCACGCCTCGCCCTTGAAGTGGCTGTCGAGGATGTTGTCGTAATCGAGATCGGGGTACGCGAACTCCATGCACGCGACCTGAAAGATGCGGCTGATGGGATTTCGGCCGCGCTCGCCCGCGCTCGGCAAGAGGATGTCCTCGTCGCAGACGAGCTCCTCGCCCGACCGCAGCGTGGCCCGCCCCGAGGTGGAAATGAGCCCGGCCACGAGGCGCGCGTATTCGGCCGGATCCTGCACGGCGAGATACGTCTCGACGCAGGCCGCGGCGCACGTGCCCTTGAGCCCCTGATTGATGCGCCCCGGATTCGCGAGGTTCTGGACGAGCTCGAAGAGCGCTCGATTTCGCCCCTCCGGCGTGGCGAAGAAGCTCCAGAGCGGGCGCGTCGCGATGGTCACGAGGGATTCGACGAGCGGATGCCCGAGCGCGTCGAGCCGCGCGAGCCGCCCGTCCCCCGCGAGCACACGCAGCGCGTCATCGATTGTCGCGCGCCAGGGACGCAGAGGCTCCGTCCATCCGAGATTGCGGCTCGGCGGTACGGTCCACTGTTCGATGGTGCCGGCGAGCTCTTCGAAAAGGCTTTCGACCGTGACTCCACCCATTTGACCCTCCCCCGGGAATCATGCCCCTCGGGCCCCGCGATTTCCAGATGCAAGCAGGCTTTTTTTTCGTCCTTTCGAATGACGTCCCGCATAGGAAATGGTGGTAGCATCGAACGATGGAAGCTCGCACGCGCGCCTCGTCCCAGCCGGGCCCACCCCGCGGCGCGGTTTCCACACGTCGCGGCCTGTCGGACACACACGGGAGTTCGTAACCATGCGTTTTCATTCACCTCTACGACCGGCGCGGGGCGTGGAAGGTGCGCGGACCATGTCCTCCGCCCGCACCCGTCCTGTCTGGCTCGTCCCGGCCGTGCTGCTCGCCTCCTCGTTCGGCCTCGTTTGCAGCAGCTCCCCCTCCGTTCCCACCACCCTGCCCGGACAACCTCCGCCGCCCGTCGTCATCGAGCGGGCCGTGCACAAGGGCGACGAGCCGCTGGTCTTTCCCCCGGCCGCGTCGCGTCAGGCTCGCCTGCCGGTCCATGGCGACGAGGTCGACCGCACCTCGACCGATCTGGACGTCCGGAGCCCGAGCCTCGACGACGGCAAATTCTCTTTCCATGGCACCTCGTTCCGTATCGTGTTCAATCAGCCCGTCGCGCGCCCCGCGCCCGATCCCGCCGCGAAAGGGCCCACGAAGGCCGCGGAGGGCACGATTCGCGTGACGCCGAGCGTGGAGGGCGAGGCGCGCTGGATCGACGACACGACGCTCGAATTCGTGGCAAAGCGCCCCTTCGACACGGAGACCACGTACGGCGTGGAGCTCGGCGAATTGAAGACGCCCGCGGGCGCCGGCCTGAAGCAGGCCTGGAAAGCGCAATTCAAGGCGACCCCGGGCGTCACGATCGCCGGCAAGGACCTCGGCTACCTCCCCATTCCTGGCCGCCACCGCGTCATCGCGATGCACCCGAACGACGGCCGAGAGGTCGGCGCGCGCGAGACGTTCGCGGTTCTTTATGATCAGCCGATCGACCTCGGCCTCGCGCGGAGCCTCGTCACGTTGACGGACGCGGCGACCGAGAGGCCCATCTCCGTCGTCCTCGATCACCCGAAGACGCCGACGTTTCAGGGGATCAAGGTCGATCCGAAGCTCGTCGTGCTCGTCCGTCCCGTCTCGCCCGTCGCGGCCGGCACGAAGCTCGTCCTCCAGGCGAAGCCTCGGTTCCAGGAAAAACTCCATCAGACGCTTGAGATCGACGTCACCGTGGCCGACGCGCTCGCGTTCCTGGAGGTGACGTGCGAATGGTACTGGGACGACGACGGCCGGCAACGGTCGTGTACGTTCCAGGACGGGAAGCTCTACACGGCGGGGCGCGAGATTCGCGTGTCGTTCAATCAGGCGATCGCGACCCCGGACGACAAACTCGCGGCCCGCGTGCGCGTGAGCCCGCCCGTGCGGAACATGACGGTGCGGAACGAGCGGTGGGACAGCGAAATCGTGATCCGCGGCGAGTTCGAGCCCTCGAAATCGTACGAGGTCTCGATCGACGGCCTCGTCGACGATCACGGCAGCCGCCTCGCGAAGCCCGTCTCCTTCCGCGCCGAGATGGCCCCGATGCCCGCGAGCGTGACCATGGCAGACGGTATGTTGTGGCTCGATCCAGAGACGACGCGCCATTTCGCCGTGACCTCGCGCAACGTCTCCAAGGCCTCACTCCTCGCCTGGCCCGTCGCCTCCACGGACCGCGCCGCGCAGGAGGCCGCGCTCCGGCGCGTGCGCACGCGGGACCTCCCCCCCGAATCCGCGCCCGTGCGCATTCCGATCGCTGTCAAGGCCGAGCGGAACAAGCTCGTCACGACGCAGCTCGATCTCTCGAAGCACCTCTCGGCGGGGCAAAGTTATCTCACGTCGATCGAGGCCGACGAGATTGCGTTCGGCGCGAAGCTCGCGAAGTTTCCGCGCGGGAGCGAGGCGGCGAAGCCCATCGTCGCTTTGATTCGTCCCGGCGACGAGCGCTCGCTCGCCGTGCATACCCGCGCGACGCCGAATGCGACGATCGTGCAGGTCTCGCGCCTCGCGGGCGGCGCGCCGGTGCAGGGCGCGCTCGTGCGCCTCTCGGGCGACGAGACTTCGGCCGGCGTGACCACGGACGCCTCGGGCCTCGCGCTCCTGCCGTTCGACCTGCGCACGACGGAGCGGCCTTTCCTCGACGTACGCGCGCAGGACGCGGATTTCATGCTGCCGCTCGACGGCGACGGCATCACGGAGCGGCAGATCTTCCCCGACCTCGCCTCGGGTGAGGGCGCGCCTTCGTCGTTCGGCCGGGCGTTCGTCCTGACGGACCGTGGCATTTATCGGCCCGGATCGAGCGTGTTCGTCAAGGCAACCGTGCGCAAGCCCGACGGGGCCGCGCTTTCGCCCATTGCAGGCGCGTCCCTGCGATTGCACGTCGTGGGCCCGACCGGCGACGACGTCTTCCAGCAGACGCTCACGACGAACGACATGGGCAGCCTCTCGACGACGGTCACCCTTCCGGCCGACGCAAAGATCGGCCGGCATCAGATCCTCCTCGAGCAGCCGGATCGGGAGGGGGAGCCGCTCGCGCAGACGATGGTGCAGGTCGCCGAGTTCGAGCCGCCTCGATTCGTGGTCGACGTCGACGCGTCCGCCGACGCAAAGAATACGATGCGGGCCGAGGTGCGGGCGCGGTATCTCTTCGGCGCGCCCATGGACGGCGCGACCGCGTCGTGGACGGTGCGGCGCGAAGGCGCGCCTTTCCCGGAGGGGCCCTTGACCTCGGCGGGGCTCTCGTTCCGGCGCGCGCCTCGCTGGTACGACGACGAGGAGCAGCCGTGGTCGCGCGCAGGCGAGGGGTCGCTCTCGGCCGAAGGGAAGCTCGCGGTCGTGCAGGCGCTCGAAGTCGCGCCCGCGATGGGCCCGCAGCGATTCGTGATCGAGGCGGACGTGACCGACGCCTCGCATCGCCACGTCGCAGGTAGGGGGAGCGTCGTGGTTCATCCGGCCAAACGATATGCCGGGATGAAGCTGCCCTCGACGTGGTATGGCGTGGGCGACGATGTGCCCGTCGAGCTGGGCGTGATCGATCTGGAGGGGCGGCCCGTCGAGGGCCAGACCGTGGCGGCGAAGCTCGAGCGGATCGAGTGGCAATACGCGAAGCGCCGCGGCGCGGGCGGTTCGCTCGAATGGGATTGGACGTCGAAGCGGGTCGAGGCCGGCCGTTGCACGGTGACGAGCGCGAAGCAGCCGGTGATATGCAAGGTGAACATCGGCCGCTCGGGCAGCTACGAGATCACGGCCGAGGTGGACGGCCGGCCCGGCGGCGCCATGGGGCTCTGGGCCTACGGGAGCGAGGGCGAGGCGCTGCCGGCCGCACCGGAGCGGCCCCACGCGCTGGATCTATCGGCCGACAAATCGAAATATGCGCCCGGCGAGACGGCGAAGATCCTCGTGCGGAGCCCGTTCCCCGAGGCGACGCTCGTGACCACGATCGAGCAGGGCGATTTGCTCGAAAAACGCGCGATTCGCGTCAAGGCGGGCGCGACGGTGATCGACGTGCCGCTGCGGGCCGAGCATGCGCCGTACGTGCACGCGACGGCGACGCTCCTGCCGATCGGCGCGAAGGGCCGCGCGGCCACCGATTACAAGATCGGCGCGGTGCGGCTGCCCGTATCGATGGCGGGCGCGCGTCTGGAAGTCGCGGCGCGGAGCGACAAACCGTTTTATCGGCCCGGGGACGAGGCCGAGATCGACCTCGAGGTCACGGACGGGGGCAAGCCCGAAGGCGACGCGGAGATCGCGCTCGCCGTCGTCGACGAGGGCGTCCTTCGATTGACGGATTTCCACCCGATCGATCCCGCCGCTGCGCTGCGGCCCGGGCGGGGCCTGTCGTTCCGCGTGCGTGATTCGCGCAGCGACCTCGGCGAGCTCTTCGAGCGCAGCCACGTGCCCGGCGACGGCGGCGGCGCGGCGCTGTCGACGATCACCGAGGCGCGCAAGAAATTCGTGGAGACCGCGCTTTTCAAGCCCGACGTGCGCCCGGACGCGCAGGGCAAGGCGAAGGTGCGGTTCAAGCTCCCCGATAACCTCACGGAGTTCCGGATCATGGCGGTCGCGCTCGATCGCGAGGGCAAGGGGGCGAAGTCGGAGTCGAGCTTCCTCGTGAAGAAGCCGGTGATGCTCGTGCCCGTCGTGCCGCGGTTCGCGCGCGTGGGCGATCGATTCGAGGCAGCGGCGATGCTGCACAACGAGACGGCCGCCGCGCTCGGCGCGACGGTGCGTCTCGGGGCACGCTCGCAGACGGTGAACGTGCCGGCGGGCGGCAAGGCGCGCGTGGGATTCTCGCTCGAACCGGCCGCCGCAGGCGCGCTGCCGCTCCTGTTCTCGGCCGAGGACGAGGCGGGCAAGAAGCTCGACGAGGTGGAGGCGAAGCTCGCCGTGGACGAGCCCGGGATCGACGAGCGCCCGCGGCTCGGCGGGGCGTTTGTCCGAAATGAAGAGGTGCAACTCGACGTGCCGGCCGGCGTGATCGAGCGCGGCGGGTTCCTCACGGTGAAGGTGGGCGAGCACCTCTGGCCCGAGCTCGGCGCGCGGCTCGAATGGCTGCTCGGGTATCCGCACGGCTGCGTGGAGCAGACGACGTCGAGCACGCTGCCGCTCATCGCCGCGCGGACGATTCTGCCGCGCATCGGCGTCACGCGGCTCTCGGAGGGCGAGCTTCAAAAGCGGATCGCCGCGGGCATTCAGCGGCTCGCCACCATGCGCACGGATTCGGGCGGCCTCGCATACTGGCCGGGCGGCGACGAGCCGAACGTGTATGGTACGGCGTACGCGATCCGGGCCGTGATCCTGGCGAAGAAGGCCGGCGTGAATCCCCCCGCGGGATTGCTCGAAGGCATGCAGGGCTTCCTCGCGGATCGAATGCTCGACAAGGACACGGCGCCCGAGGTCTCGGCCGCGATCGCCGAGAGCCTAGCCGACGCGGGCGCACTCGATCGGAGCGCGGCCGACGCGCTCTTCGATCGGAAGGGTGATCAGAGCGTGTTCGGGCTCGGCAGCCTCGCGCTCGCGCTCGGCTCGCTCCCGGAGCAGGAGGATCGCGTGAAGACGCTGCTCGACATGATCGAGGGGAGCTTCGACGAGCGGGGCGAGCTCTCGAACACGAAGCGGATGAGCGATTTTTACTATTATGGCTCGCCCTCGCGCTCGCGGGCGCAGGCGGCCATCGCGCTCGCGCGCCTGCGTCGCTCGTCGACGATCCTGCCGCTGCTCCTGCGCGAGATCGCGGCGGACATGGACGATTACACGACGCAGGCGACGGCGTATTCGCTGCTCGCGCTGAGCCAGCACCTCGAGGCGAGCACGGACGACGGCGTGACCGTGCGCGTGAGCCTCGACGGCGAGAGTCTCGCGCCCACGGCGGACCTCGGCTTCGGCAGCAAGGAATTCGCCATTCCGTTGAGCCGGGTGCGGGGCAAGAAGATGAAGCTCGTGCTCTCGGCCGAGGGCGATCGGTCGGTCGGGTATGCGATTTCGTCGGCCTGGCAGCGGGCGATCGCGGCCGCGGATTCGCCGGCCGCGACGCGCGGCGAGAACGGTCCGTCGGTGTATCGCGTGATCAGCGATCCGCGCGGTGGTGCCGTGGATCTCTCGAAGGTCAAGGCCGGGGATCTCTTGCGCGTGGCCCTGTATGCGCGCCTGCCGGAGGTGGACGACGAGCGGCGCGGATACGTCGCGCTCACGGATCGTCTGCCGGCGGGCTTCGAGCCGGTGCAGCCGGAGCTCGCGACGGTGGCGAGCGCGCCGGGGATCGATTCGCATCATCCGTTTTACTCTGCGCTCCGCTGGAGCTCGGCCGAGGCGAGCCACATCGAGATGCGTGACGACCGGGTGAACGTGTATTTCGACAAGGTGTGGGGCGACTCGGTGGCCGCGACGTACCTCGTGCGGGCGACGACGCCGGGCGTGTTCGCATTGCCCGCGGCGGCCGGCGAGCTCATGTACGAGCAGGACGGCGTGGGGTACAGCGACGCCGGGCAGGTGACGATCCAATGAAACGTCGTCCCTCCAGGAGAGCCCTGCGGCGGTTCGGCATTGCCGCTTTCGTGGTTGCCGGCGTCATCCTCGGCGTCGTCGCAGCGTCTCCGCGCGTGCGCGCCGCGGCGGGCGAGCCCTCGGCGCGCCTCGCGGACCACTGGCACGAGGGGCATCGCGTCGTCGATCGCGAGGGGCGCTTGCTCCGCGAGATCGGCTCCGAGGCCGAGCAGCGCGGCAGGCCCGTGGCGCTCGATCAAATGGGAGATCGCATCGTGCTCGCGACGCTCGTCAGCGAGGACAAACGGTTTTTCGAGCACGACGGCGTCGACGGCCGGGCGATCGCGCGGGCGATCGGGCAGAATTTGAAAGGTGGGCGCATCGTGTCCGGGGCGAGCACGATCACGCAGCAGCTCGTGAAATTGCTCGACGCCGAGGGAAAACCGGCGCCGCGGACGATCGAACGCAAGGTCACGGAGGCCGCGCGGGCGCAGAACCTCGAAAAGGCCGTGGACAAACGGACGATCCTCGAAGCGTACATGAATCGCCTCGGGTATGGCCACGGGCTCACGGGGCCGGAGGCGGCGGCGCTCGGGTATTTCGGGGGGTCGGCGAAGGATCTGAGCTGGGCGCAGGCCGCGTGGCTCGCGGTGTTGCCGCGCGCCCCGTCGTTCCTCGATTCTTATGAGCATCCCGAGCGGGTGCGCCTGCGGCAGCGGGCCTTGCTCGACGATCTGCGCGAGGAAGGCGTGATGAGCGAGGCCGATCACGCGCGCGCCGTGGACGAGCCGATCGGCGTGCGGAAGATCGAGCGGCCGTTTTACGCGCCACACTTCGTGGACGCGGTCCTGCGCGAAGTGTCGCCGCCCGGCGAGCGCGGGCATGGCACGACGAAGACGACGCTCGATCTCGTCTTGCAGGAGGATACGGAGGGGCTCGTGCGCACGCACCTCGCGGCGCTCGCGTCGCTCGGGGCGAGGAACGCGGCGGTGATCGTGGTCGATAACGAGCACGGAGAGGTGCTCGCCTGGATCGGGAGTGGTTCGTACTGGGACGATTCGATCGCGGGGCAGGTGGACATGGTGCGGGCCCGGCGGCAGCCCGGGTCGACGCTGAAGCCGTTCGTCTATGCGCTCGCGTTCGCGGACGGGCATTCGGCGGCCGAGGCCCTTCCGGACGTGCCGACGCGATTCTCGGAGCAGGGCGGCACGTACGCACCAGGCAATTTCGACGGGACGTTCGAGGGGCCGATCAGCGCCCGCGAGGCGCTCGCCGGAAGCTTGAACGTGCCCGCGGTGCGGCTCGCGGCCGACGTGGGCGAGGGGCGGCTGCTCGAATCGCTGCGGGGCCTCGGGTTCACGAGCCTCGATCGGGAGGCGCGTCATTATGGTTTGTCGCTCGCGCTCGGGACCGGCGAGGTGACGCTGCGCGAGCTCGCGGGCGCGTATGTGGCGCTCGCGCGCGGCGGGGAGCGAATGCCCGTTCGGATCCTGGCGGGCGAGGCGGCGGGCGAGCCTTCGCGCGTGATGGATGCGGCCGTCGCGTCGCTCGTGACGGAGTCGCTTTCGGATCCGCTGGCGCGCGTGCGGGGATTGCATGGGCGCGGGCCGTTCGATCTCGGGTTTCCGGTGGCCGTGAAGACGGGGACGAGCTCGGGGCACCGCGATACGTGGTGCGTCGGGTATACACACGAGCGGACGGTCGCGGTGTGGATCGGCAATGCCGACGGCGCGCCGACGCAAAAGCTCACCGGCGCGAGCGGCGCGGGGCCGCTCTTCGCGGACGTGATGCGGCGGGCCATGGAGGACGTGCCTTCCCGCGCGCCGCTCTGGGACGAGGCGCACCTCGAATCCGCTGAGGTTTGTCCGCTCACGGGCAAGCTCCCCGGGCCGGCCTGCGCGGATCATGCGTCGCGGCATTTCATTCGCGGAAGGACGCCGAAGGAGACGTGTGATTGGCACGTGCGCGCGAGCACGCGGGAGGGCGCGCGGGAGGGCGAGGCGCCGTTCACCTGCGATTCGCAGGGGAGCCGATCGATCGTGGTGTTGCCGGAGGCCTACGAGGGGTTTCTCGCGGCGCTGCCGGTCGGCGCGCCGGGGCACGATCCTTTGGGTTTGCCCTGGCTCGCACGGTCGAGCGTGCCCGGCTGTGGCGACGTGACGCACGAGGAGCAGGCGCTGCGAATCGACGGGCCCGCGGCGGGCAGCGTGTTCGTGTACGGGGAGGAGGGCGACGCGCAGGCGGTCGTTCTCTCGGCGTCGGTCGCGGGCGGGCCGGTGGAGCGGCGCGTCAGCGAGGTCGAGTTCGTGGTGGATGGCGAGGTCGTGGGGCGATCACGCCCGCCGTTCCGGGCGCGGTATCACGCGGCGCGGGGGGATCACGAGCTCGTGGTGCGGCCCGCCGATCCGCGGCTCGCGGTGCGCACGGCGAAAACGAGCTTCAGCGTGCGCTAGGCCAATACGACGTTTGACAGGCCGGGGGAGGCCGCTTTAGCATGCGTCGCGGAGGGGGGCCGGACGCCGGCTCTCGCGGACCTCGGGATGATCACACGCATCGAGATCGACGGATTCAAGTCGCTGCGCGCGTTCTCGCTCGATCTCGAGCCGCTCACCGCGATCGTCGGGCCGAACGGGGCAGGAAAGTCGAATCTGTTCGACGCGCTCGCGCTGCTCGCGAAGGTGGCGGAGACGAACCTGGTCACCGCGTTCAAGGGAGGGCGGGGACGTATTCGGGATCAGTTCGCGCGCACGCCCGAAGGGGTGGAGCGTTCGATGCGCTTCGCCGTGGAGCTCTTGTTCCTGCCGGGGTCGTCGCGGCACGAGCTCGTGCTGTCACGGGTGAGGTACGAGGTCGAGATCGAGCGGACGCTCGAGCGCGGCGGCCTCGACGGCCTCGTGATCACGCGCGAGCGGCTCCTGCCGGTCAAGCGCGGCGCGGACGCGTGGATCGATCATCATCCGCATTGGGGGCCACTCGCGCGGTACGGGATGCCGGAGATGCGCGTCGAGCTCGAAGGCGCCCCGGGGCCGGAGCGGATCGTGAAGATCGAGCCGGGCGACGGCGGGCCGTCGTTATCGGTGGATATCGGGCGGGATCGAAGCCTGCTTTCGCTGCCGTATGCGCTCGTGACGCCGCTCGTGGAGGCGACGAGCCGTGAGCTGCGCGCCTTCCGGCTGCTGCACCTCGAGCCGCATCGGCTCACGCAACCGAGCGATCGGGCGGCCGGGACGTCGCTGACGGAGGACGGATCGAACCTGCCGACCGTGCTCGCCGCGCTCGGTCCCGAGGCGCGCACCGTGATTCGAAAGGACATGGAGACGCTGCTGCCCGGGTTTCGTGGCTTCGAGGTGACGGCCTTCGAGGACGAGCTGCGGCTCGAGGCCGATTTCATGGATACGAAGCGCCTGCCGGCGCGGCTGCTCTCGGACGGAATGCTCCGGCTGCTCGCGCTCTTCACGCTGCTCCGGTCGGCGCGGCGCGGGGCGATCGTGGCGATCGAGGAGCCCGAGAACGGCGTGTATCCAGGGAGGCTGCGCGCGCTCGTCGATTCCCTGCTCTCGGCGACGGCGCCGACGCTCGGGGAGGCGACGGCCGTGCCGCAGGTGCTGCTCTCGACGCATTCGACGGCGATCATCGCGGCGCTGCGAGGGCTGCCGAGGGCGATCGTGTTCGCGGATCTCGTGCGCGGGCGCGACGGGATGCGCTCGACGCGGATGCGGCACGTGGTCTCCGAGGGCGAGAGCGAGAGCGGCGCGGTCCCGAGCGTCTCCTCGGGAGAGATGATGCGGCTGCTCGAATCCTCCCGGCCCTGGGACGATTGAGCTATCCTCGGGTCCGCGCCGGTCTCGATCACGAGGACGATCGCGCGCAGGAAGGGGCCAGGATGGGCGAGCGAGCGTTTTTCAGGTCGGGTTCCGAGGATCGGGTTCCGACCGAGTTCCGGTACTGGGACAACATGAAGGACGCTCGGACGCAGAAGCGTCGCAAGCAGCTCGGGAGGCTCGTCGGCTTCGATCCCGTGCTGCCCGACGAGCTCGTCCGGACGTTCGCGCATTGCTATTACGACGCGGATCCCGTGGCCGAGGCCTTCGTCGAGGAGGTCTACCTCGCGCGCGGGCAGGGGGCCGGGCGCGCGCTCGTGGATCGGGCCCTGGAATCGGGCGTGGCGTCGATCGAGGACGCGCCGACGTCGCTGCGCACGCTGTTCGCCGAGGTGGAGACGCCGCCCGAATGGCTCGACTGGGAGAAGGTCGAGCACGGCGCGCGGGTCTGGCGGCGGTACGGGACGCACATGTTCAGCTTCGCGGGCGCGGTGACGCTCGACGGGTACCAGGAGTCGTCGGTCGCGAAGCCGCTCGCGTTCACGGGCGCGTATACCGGCGAATCGGCGCAGCGGCGGTTTTTGGAGACCGCCGCGTTCTGGATCGACATCTCGGAGCCGGGGGCCCTGCGGCCGGGCGGGCAGGGGAGGAAGACGGCGCTGCGCGTCCGGTTGATGCACGTGTTCGTGCGAAAGAAGCTCCTGCGTCATCCGGAGTGGAACCTCGACGCCTGGGGCGTGCCGATCAGCCAGGGGGACGCGCTGATCACGCTGATGGCCGGCAGCGTGGGCGCGATCGCGCTGAGGAAGCTCGGGTATCGCACGAGCCGCGCCGAGATCGAGTCGCTCATGCATTTCTGGCGGTACGTGGGCCATTTGATGGGCGTGCAGCCAAGGTGGTATCCGACGACGTTCGAGGACGGCGTGCGCCTGCTGTTCACCGCGCTCACGAAGGGCGCGAGGAAGGCCGGCAATGACGGCGTGGATCTGGCGCGCTCGTACGTGCAATCGTACGCGCCGCGCGAGGGGGACGCGCCGGCCGTGGCGTTCTGGAAGAGGCTCGAATATCACCTCGAGCTCGGGTATACGAAGTTTTTCCTGTCGCCGCAGTCGTTCCGCACCTTCGGATTGCCGGAGCCGGGGATCTGGAGGTTTCACCCGTTCGCGCAGTTCCCGCTCGTGTTCGCGCTGGAGACCGTGCGTAAGCACGTGAACGTGGTCGACGAATGGGCGGACGCGCTCGGGCGGTGGCGGGCGCGGCAATGGCTCGACGCGCACCTCGGGCCGCGGCGCGCGGAGTACAAGGCGGTCGAGTCGTTCACGCGTTGAGGCGGCCCGGGCGGCGGCGCGTCGCGTGTCCGAGGGCGTGTCCGAGGGCGGAGCTCAACGTGGCGAACGTGGAGAGCTTCGCCACGTCGACGCCGAGGGCGACGATGATCGTGGCCACCCGGGGCGAGACGCCGGAGACGAGGCAACGGCTACCGAGGAGCTCCACCGCGCGGATCATGCGCAGGAGGTGATCCAGCGTGGCCGTGTCGACGTCCTCGAGGCCCGTGAGATCGAGGACGGTGACGCGGACGCTGCTGCGGGTAATCTCGGCGAGCAGCGCGTCCGTCATGGCCGAGGCGCGCGACGCATCGACGGCCCCGAGCACGGGCATCGCGAGGACGCCGTCCCACACGTGCAAGAGCGGGCTCTTGAGCTGCTTCAGGGTCTGCTCGTTGCGCTCGAGCAAAAGGGATTGCTCGATGCGGTCGGTGGTGTCGAAGATGTAGCCGAAATAATGGGTGATCTGGCCGCTCGCCCGGTCGCGGCGGATGACGGTATAATCGGCGATCCAGAGCGTCTGGCCGTCGCGGCGCTGGATGCGGTAAGGCTCGTGGGCGAACCATTCGGCGCCGCTCGCGCTGTTCGTGCTGACCTCCTCGATCACGCGCGGGAGGTCCTCCGGGTAGACGTGGTCCGAGTATTTCACCTTGTCCGCGAGGTAATCCTCGGTCGGGAACCCCGTCAGTGCGGCCACGTTCGGGGAGACGTACTCGACGGGCCAGCCCTCCGTGGCGCGCCAGCGAAAGACGACGACCGGGCCCACGGAGAAGAGGAGGCGCTCTTCCTGGCGCGTGGCCAGGGTGCCGATCGTGCGATTGAGGTTCCGTTCGATGTCGCCGAGCGGGCCTTCGTCGATATCCTCGATGAAGTCGGGCAGCTCCTCGTTGGCGAGGCGTGCCAGGGTCGCGGAGATTCGACGCAGTCTCTCGGCTTGATCCATGGGAGTCCCTTCGGCTTCGAGCTCCCCCCCGAAGTTTCTCCCCCCGAATGAAAACCAGTCCAGTTTAGCCCAGCCGCAGTTCCGTCGACAAGGGGTTTACGCGGGTCATACGCGGAGCGAATTCGGACAACGACGGAATTCGCCAGGCGTCCGTGAGGCGCAATGCGGATGCCGCGCTGTGCGCTCTTCTACGGGCCGGCGTCGTGGAAATTTTTATGCCGGAGGGCGTGGCCGAGCGCGGCGCTCAGCGTGGCGAACGTGCGCAGTTTCGTCACGTCCATGCCGAGCGATACGATAGCCGCGGCGACCCGGGGCGAAATGCCCGAGACGAGGCACCGGCTCCCGAGGAGCTCGGCGGCGCGGACCATTCGCAGGATGTGCTCGAGCGTCGCCGCGTCGACATCGTCGAGGCCCGTCAAGTCGATGACGCTGACCTGGATGCCGCCGCGCGTGATCGCCTGGAGCAAGGTCTCGGTCATGTGCGCGGCGCGGGCCTCGTCGAGGGCGCCGATCACGGGCATCGCCAGGATCCCGTCCCATACGTGCAGGAGGGGGCTCGCGAGCTTGCGGAGGGCCCGCTCGTTTTGCTGGAGGCGGACGGATTGCTCGATGTGGGCGGTGCTGTCGACGATGTATCCGAAATAATGGGTGATCTCTCGCGTCCACGGGTCGCGGTGGATGACCGCGGTATCGGAGATCCAGATCATGCGGCCGTCGCGCTTCGTGATGCGGTAGGGCGACTGGGTGAACCATTCGGCGCGGCTCGCCTCGAAGGTCCGAAGCTCCTCGGTGATGCGCGGGAGGTCCTCGGGGAGGATGAGGTCGTTGTAGGTCCGCGTGAAGGAGAGGAATTCTTCGGCAGGATACCCCGTCAGATCGAGGACGTTTGGCGAGACGTACTCCACGGGCCAGCCGGGCTCGGCGCGCCAGCGAAAGACGACGACGGGACCGACGCTGAAGAGCAAGCGCTCTTCGAGGCGCGCGCCGAGGCTCGTGACCGCGCGGTTGACCTCACGTTCGATGTCGCCGAGCGGGCCGTCCTCGACGACGTCGAGGAGCGGGGGGATCTCTTCGTCGACGAGGCGCGAGAGGGTGTCGACGATGCGGCGCATGCGTGCGGCGTGATCCATCGCGGCGCACCTCAGGCGAGCTTCGATTCGAGCATGCCCACGAGCATCGACGCGTGATCGCGGAGCGGCTCCGGCAGGGCGCCGGCCTGGTCGCATGCGAAAAATATCGAGCCCATCGTGTTCTGTGTGAAATGCGGGGGCTCTTCGCCGTCGAACGCGGCGAGGATGACGCCGCGCCCGGTCGGTCGCTTTGCGGCGAGGGCGCGGCTGACTTCGAGGAGGATGCCAACGGCCGCGGCGTTGTCGTCGGCGCCCCAGTAGACCTGGCCGCCGAGCTTGCCGAGGTGGTCGAAATGGGCGCCGACGAGCACATATCGCTCGACGTCGCCGGGGAGGATCGCGACGACGTTCGCGCCGCGCAGGCCCGGGACAGGCTGCTCGTGCGGGTCGAGGCCCGCGCCGCGGAGCGCCGATACGACGGCCGCGCGCGCCGCGTCACCCTCCTTCGTGCCTGGTTTGCGACCGGCGCATGCCGGAGAACAGAGCTCCTCGACGAGCTTGCGCATCTCCGTCGTCATGGGGGAGAACCTTATCATGATCAAGGCGCCTCTACCGAGGTAAGATGCGTGCTCTCGCGGGACCCTGGACGAGGGGCCGAGGGCCGAGCGTTGCTCGGCGCTGCGGTGAAGGCAGGGGCCACGCGGTCCGGGAGAGACAGGGACGATGCGTTTTTCATGGGGCTATCCGATCGCAGTCGCAGCGGCCTTCGTCGCATGCAAGGGGGGAGGCGAGAAGACAGCGGGGCCCACGCCGAGCCCGGCGGAGACGACGAGCGCGGCGGCGAACGGCGCGGCCGAGGCGCCCACGCCGAAAGAAAGACCGAAGGCCGTGGCGCGGGAGGGCAGCACGATCGCGCGTTCGCCCTCGGATGACGCGCTTTACGTGGCCGACGAGGATCGGGGCGTGGTGCACGTGATCGCGATGCCGGTGGACGTGGACAAGCCCGCGAAGGCCGTGAAGGTGCCCGGGCAGCCGGCCCAGGTGCTCGCGCTCGCGGATCGGGTGCTCGTGACGATCCGGAGCGAAGGGGCGATCGCGCCAGGCACGGACCTGTCGCCGGAGGAGCGCGAGGCGAGCGCGGCGCCCGCGCCCACAGCGTCGGCGAGCGCGGCGCCGGCGGTGACGAAAGCAAAAGGGCCCGAGGTCTACGTGAAGCCGAAGACGGTGCCGTCGGCGACGGGGGCGGGGCTTTTGCTCGTGATGCGGCCGGACGCCGAAAAGGGGCTCGTGGTCGAGTCGCGGATCGAATTGCCCGAAGATGCGTGGGGCGTGGCCGTGACGCCCGATGAATCGATGGCGCTCGTGACGAGCGCCTGGACGCACCAGGTGTCGGGCGTGGAGATCGCGACGGGAAAGGTGCGGTTTTCCCTGGACGTGCCGCGCGAGCCACGCGCCGTGGTGGTGCATCCGAGCGGGAAAGCGGCGTACGTGACGCACCTCGTGGGAACGGATCTCACGCGGATCGACGGGATCGACGGCGCGGCGGCGTTTTCGCACCCGATCAAGCTGCCGGCGTCGCCGCTCCGCACGCCGGTGGGGACGAAGTCGAATGCGTCGCTCGCGTATTCGGCGGTGCTGTCGCCCGATGGGAAGAAGCTCTACGTGGCGCGGCACGCGCTCGGCGGATTGGGGCCGCAGGTCTGGATGGGGGTGTCGGCGGTCGATGTGCTGCTGACGAACGACGATACGCCGCTCGCGCCGACGCGCCTCGCGGCCCCGAAGATGACGACGCCGCAAGCCGCGGGGATGGCGACGGATGGGGAGACGGGCGGCGACGGTCCGCGTTCCACGCCAAACCCGTTCGTGCAGCCGCGCGCGATCGTGTATCGGAAGAGCACGGATACGCTGCTCGTGGCCTCGGAGGGGACGGACGAGCTGGCGGAGCTTCATGCGGGGCCGATCGATCCGGCGCTGTTCGTCGCGGCGAAGGTCGAGCTGCGGAAGGATCTGGATCCGAAATACAAGGTGGCGACGGGCTGCGGCGCGCCGAGCGGGATCGCGCTCGGCGCGGACGACCGATCGGCGTTCGTGTTCTGCCGGGCGACGCATTCGGTCGAGGTGGTGTTCTTCGATTCGCGGAAGAATCAATGGATGCGGCTCGGCGAGGAGCCGCTGCCCGCGCAGGCGGCGCTCGGCCGGCGGCTTTATTACAATGGCTCGGACGAGGTGACGAGCGGCGGGATGGGCTGCGCGGGGTGCCATCCGGAGGGGCGAGACGATGGGCACGTCTGGCACGAGGCCCAGGCCGTCGGGCAACATCCAAACTTCTTCGCGGGCGCGGCGAACATCCCGATCTGGGATGGGGACAAAGGGACGAATGGGGGTTTTGCGCGCCAAACACCGATGCTCGCGGGGCGGGTGGTGTACGAGGGGCCTTATGGATGGCACGGGGAGAGCCCGCACCTCACGCATCGATTGACGAACGGGTTTCTGCTGCACAGGTGGGGCGATTTGCCGTACGGGCACGATCGGAAGGAGCTCACCGAGCGGGCGATGGCGCTGCGGGCGTTCTTGCGGCTCGGGCTCGTGCCGCCGCCGCGCAAGGCGCGGGAGCTTTCGGCCATGGAAAAGAAGGGGCAGGAGGTGTTTCTGCGCGTGGAGACGAAATGCGCGGGCTGCCACGTGCCCGAGATGGACTACAGCGATCGCGCGCCGTACCCCGTGTATTCGAAGCTGCCGCCGCCGGAGGGCTTCGAGGCGGATCCGGAGCTCGGGTACAAGACGCCGTCGTTGCGGTTTGTCGGGGGGACGGCGCCTTACGCACACGACGGGCGATTCTCGACGCTCGAAGAGCTCGTCGAGCGGAACGACGATCGCATGGGGAACACGAACCAGCTCACCAAGGAAGAGCGCATCGCGCTCGTGGCATTCCTGGGGACGTTATGAAGACGAAGAAGGGTACGATCGGGTTCGTGGCGCTGGCATGCGCAGGGGGCGCGCTGTTCGCGGGCTGGGCGAGCGCAGAGGACGCGCCGCCCGCCGCGGAGGCGCCGCTCGGGAGCGTCGCGGCGCTCTCGGACGCGGGCGCGGAGGACGGGGGCGACGGAGGGGAGGAGGCAGGGCCCGCCGTGCCGCCGAAGCAGACGCTCGCGATTGCGTCGGACAAGTCGGCGCGGCCGAAGGACGCCGACTGGGACGTGCTCGGCGAGAAGATGTCGTTTTCGCCGGGGTCGTCGGCCAATGGGTGCACGCTTCACCGGATCCGGGAATGGGTGCGGATTCGATGCACGACCACGACGGCGCAGATCGCGATGCTGGGCGGCAATCACGAGGGGGTGTCGATCAAGCTCGATCCCGTGGGCACGGACGAGTTCATCCCGTTCCCCGAGGCCGGCGAGATCGTGTTCCCGGTGCGGCCCGGCGATCGTCGGGCATTCGAATGGCTCGGCGTGGAGTTCGGCTACAAGGGGATGACGTCGGCCTCGACGTTCCTCGTCATCTCGGAGTCGTGGCTCTCCTGGGAAGAGGGGCCGACGATTTACGCGCGCTAGCGTTGTGCGTGAGAAACGGACTGCGGCGCTCCGGGCTCCTGTCCGGCCCAGCAGGCACCGGGCTCGATGGGCAGGGTGCCCGAAGCGGAGCGGTCGCGAATGGCCTCACGGTGCGCCGAAAGGCGGGCGCCGATGCCCGCCATGGGCCCATCCGGGTGCTTCAGGCGATAGGCCGCGGTCGCCGTGACGGCCAGGCGCTTCGCCTCGTCGCGCGTCAGCGGCGGTTGAATGGCGGCCCGGACCACCTCGGCATCCGCGACGGTCACGACGTCCTCCCCGACCCGCGCGACAGCGCAGTCCGGCGCGTCCTTCGTGGTACCACGTGCGCGGGCGCAACCGGCCAGAGCAGCCAGCGACGCAGGTACGAGTAGCAAGGCGAGGGCTGCTTGCCAGAGCCCCGGTCGCGTGCGCTCAGAGCGATTCATCGTCGTTGATTCCCGCGTAATAGCACATCGTGTGCACGGTGACGCCCTGGGTGGTCACGTTTTCGGCGTCGAGCGTGACCTCGACGCAGCTATTCGTGAAGGCGAAGCCCTCGAGCGCCGCGACCTTCTTGGTATCGAAATTGTCGCTGATCCTCGTCGCCGTGGAGGTGCCCGAGCAGGTCGTCCCCGTGGCATTGGGCAGGACGCGCACGCTCAGCTTGATCTCGCTGATGTCCGTCTTGCTCGACATGTCCTCGGCCTGCATGGCGACGCACTTCACGAGCTCGATCCCGGAGGGCATGGGATTCTTGCCGAAGGGGTTATACACCACGCTGCCCTGCGCCGTGAACGTGTACGTGGCGAAGTGATTGGCCCAGGGGCTGAGGCCACCGGAGCTTTCGAGCAGGCGAAGGCGGGCGCGACCGACGCCGTACCATTTGTCCGGTGTGGCCGCGATCTGCGTCGTCCACGTCGTGGCGCTCGTCGGATCGCTGCTGAAATGGCGATCGCCCATGGCGAGCATCATGGTGTGGAGGCGTCCGGGCGAGTTCACCCAGGTCAAACCCTGGTCGAGGTACCAGGACTTGACCAGCGCGGCGAGCCCGGAGACGTGCGGCGTCGCGGCGCTGGTGCCGACGAAGCCGCCAACCTGGCTGCCTTCGGTACCCGTGCCCGGAGACGGATACGTGACGCTTCCGACGTTGTTGGGCGCGACCAGATCGACGATCGAAACGGCATCGGTACGCAGGCCGCGTCCCGCCACCTGGACGTCGGCGCCGCCGCGCGCCGAGCAACCCTTGATGACGCCCTCTTTCGTGGGGCAGTTGACCTTGTCCAGGAGGCAACGCGTGGACGGGTAGTTCGCGCAATTGGCCTCGCCGGCGTCGTAGGCGTTGACGGTGAACGCTTTGGGCGTGTCCGCCGGGTCGCGGATCTGGCAACTCGTGGCATCGTCGCCATTCTCATTTCCGGCGGCGAAGACGACGAGGATTCCATCGTCGTAGGCGTTTTCGACCTCGTCCTCCGTGGGGTCGGACGTCGCGAGATCGCAATCGGTGTCGCCCCACCCCCACGAGTTGCTGGTGATATCGAGGTTGAGGTCGATGGCGTCGTCGAACATGTCGGTGAAGCTGCTCTCCTTCGCCGACCCGCTCAAGGTGACGCCGAAGAGGATCGCGCTCGCCTCCGGGGCCACGCCCGTGCGGTTGTTTTCCCACGCGCTGCTGTGCGCGCACAGGTTGCTCTCGCAGGGCTGGCCATTGCATTGCGCGCTGGAGGTGCAGGTATTCGACGCCCAGGTATCGCCGAATGCCTTGCCGTTGGCCTGTCCTTCCGTGTAATCGCCGATGGCGATCGACGTGGTGGCCGTGCCGTGGTTGTCGACGCTGTTCGTCTCGACGACCCCAGGCTCGCACACGTTGCCGTCGGAGTCGGCGTCGTCGCAGCGGTACGTCGCGGCGATGCGGCTCGTGCCGGTGCAGCCCGCGCCGTCCTTGAAGGCGCAGGCGCCGCTCTCGTAACCGTCGGGCTCGTTCATGCCGATGATGATGTTCCCGTACGAGTGTCGCCCCGGATTGGGCTCCCCGCCGTCGAAGCCCGCGGCGTGGAACTTGTCGGCGTCCATGTATTCTTTTTTCCGGCCTTCACCCAGCGCCCAGGCCGGCCCGCCCTCCTTGCCATAAGGTCCGTCGATGCGGGCGAGCGCCGTATTGCCGGCCAGTGTCTCGAATCCCGCGGCTGGCACCTCCACCCGCAGCCAGCCGGACTTCTTGTGCCGGACCGACACGCGACCGCCGAGGGATTCCACCTGCGCGGCGATGTCTGCGGTCATCCTGTCGAACAGAGCCTCACGATCCCGGATGGCGGTCTCGCGCCGCTGCGACTGCTCCTTTACGTCGGCGGGGCTCATGGCCGTGGCAGTCGGGGCCAGCGGGACGTTCCATTCGGGGAAATTGCGGAGCTTCAAGGCGAGCTGCAGGACTTCGTCGTCGGCCGCGTCGGCGACGAATTTCGCGACATTCGCGTTGACGACGGGCGGGGCCGAGGTGCGGGCGTTGATGTCGAGCGGGGTCTTGTTGGCATGACGCCACACCCGGTATCCACGCTCCGTCACGCCATCCTTGCCTCCGCGGGCCCAGGCCTCCTCGGAATAGATCGTGGCCTCGTGAACGAAGCGATAGGGCCGCGCGACGCGGTCGCGCTGCTGGACGTCGAGCTCGCCCACGACCTCGCTCCTGACGATCTCCTTGTCCTCGGTCTCCTCGACGCGCGATTGGAAGACGAGCTCCATCTCCTCCGGCGGGGCCGTGGCGCTCCGGACGAGCGGCGCAGCCGCGGAAGCGACGATGGCTTCCGCCGGGTCTTCGTCGCCCACGAAAACCTCGCACGCGGCCGCGCAGAGGCTCAGGGCGCCGAGGGAGAGGGCGCTGCAAAATCTCAAATTCGAGCGGTATTTTTCTCGATGAGAGGGCGGAGGGTGTCCGTTCATGATCTTCTCCATGGCTGATCGGAGAGCAGCCCACACGCCGCGCCTCGGCCCTTGGGCCGTTCGCGGGTGCCGTGCTCGTCTCGAGCCCCGCCGCAAAGCAATGCCCTTGCCATCCGTCGTTTGGGCGGAATAGCTCGGGGAAGAACGGGTTTGCGTCACGGCGGCGTCCCACCGCGGGTTGTCATGCGGCCGTGTCACCTGTCACGGCGACGTGACAACGGCTGATACGAGGCTATTACACCTCGGCTCCCGGCCGACTCAGCCCGCCGGCGCGGGATCGCCCGTCGACGGCGCGTCGCCCTTCTTGTCGTCCTTCTTTTGCTCTTCCTCGCTCTTGCCCTTGAGCCAAGGGAATCGCTCTTCCTGCTTGGCCCACCATTTCTTGAGGTCCTTGTAGAGCCAGCCGCCCTTCGAGCGGCCCGTGACGTCGCGCAGCAAAATGGCCGCCTGGCCGTGCCCGACGCGCGCGGCGAACAGGTCGTTCATGACCGTCTGGGCGGTGTTCGTGCGGCGGACCGAGTCGAGGTGGTCGAAGAGCTGCTCGACCTTGTTGAGGACGCGTTGCCCGAGGCCCGCTTTGCCCGTGGCCTGGAGCTTCGTGACCTTGTCCCGCTCGAGGTTGCTGAGGCGTTCGAGGGCGGCGTTGATCAGATTCGCGTGCTGCTGCCAGTCGGGATCGTCGGAGGTCTTTGCGCGTTTGGTCGCTTCGAGGGCCTCGCGGCAATCGATCAGGCTGAAGTCGTTGTACGACATGAAGAACGTGAGCACCTCGGCGCGCGCGCTCGGCGTGGTCTCCATCTTCTCGATGTTCAGACGCACGCGGTCCATCGAGAGCCACCGGTACACGAAGTCGAGGCCCGTGCCCTTGATGTTCTGCGTGCCCATGATGCGCACGTCCATCCCGGGCGGGATCTGCTTGACCATGAAATCGATGACCTGGTCGCCCGTGGACCCGGAGTTCCAGAGGACATAGACGCGTTCGAGGAAGAGCTCGCGGTAAGCGGTGCGGAAAAGCACGTCGGCCTCTGCCCACGCCTTCTGGTCGAGCGCGTCCGAGACACGCTTCTTCGCGTCATCACGAATCTTGGTGCGTTTGGCGTAGCGAATCGTGTGGGCGACGATGTCGGGGCGGATGTCGTCCTTGCCCTCGGGGGTTGATTTTCCGGACAAGGCTTTTTCAATCGCCGCGCCGAGCTCCTCGGGCGCCGCGTTGAAGTGCGGGCGTGCGTCCTCGACGATCTTGCGCGCGTCCTCGTCCTCCATCGGCAAGGCCTTGAGCATGATGAGGAGCGTCTCTTCGAGGGCTTCGAGGCTCGACCGGGTGCCCGTGCGGCGGAGGTATTCGTCGAATTTGAGGAGCGCCTTTTCCTTGTCGGCGTCGGCGGTGATGCGGGTGCCGCCGAGCCAACTGTCGAGGGCCTCGGTGATGAACTGCATCATGCCGCCGAGGTTCGTGTTGATGAGGACGATGTGGTCGCAGCCAGCGTCGTCGACGAAGATCTGCGCGAAGACGCGGGAGCGGGCGACGCGGTCGGCGCGGTTGTTGACGACGGCGCACGTGGCCCGGTCGGGCGTCTCGTCGGGGTTGTGTTTGTCGTAGGCGAGGCGCGTCCAGTTCGAGAGGAAGCCGGCGCGCTCGTTCGCGCTCATTCCATTGGAGAAGGTGAGCTTGCGGCCACGGTATTCGACCGTGGGATAGGTCTTCAAGACGCCGAGGTCGAGGATGACGTGGTCGGCGATCTCGACGAGCGCTTTTTCTCGGTCGATCTGGAAGTAATCGGCGAGCTCGAGGACGAGGGCGACGTTGCGCGGGTGCTCCTGGTACGGGAGGCGCTGGAGGAGGTCGACGGGAATGAGGTCGGCCTCGATGGGCTGGACGTGGACGAGGTTCGTCCGTTTGCGGCGCGCATTGTCGAGGAAGAGCGGGAACATCTGCTCTTCCGAGGTGAAGGTGACGCCGTCCTGGGGCATGAAGCAGGAGATGACGCGCGCGACGTCCTCGCCGCCGGGGCCCTGGATGTCCTCGTGATCCGGGTAGGCGTTCGTGAGCGTCGTGATCGGGTCCTGCATCCATTCGTTGCAGAGCGTCTCGACGAAGCGCGGCTGGAGCGCCATGCACTCCCAGAGAAAGACCTGGCAATGGAGGTTTTTCCCGGTGAAGAGGACGTTGCGCTGCTCCCAGATCGTGGCCTTGTCGTAGGGGCGGTAAATGAAGATCTCGCCGGCCGGGAGGTCGCGCATCGCGTGAATGAACATGGCCTCGCAGCCAGTGGTCTTCACGACGACGTCGTAGCGCATGGCGTGGAAGAGCGCGGCCTTCAATCGCTCGGAGCCAGATTTGCCGCGCGTGCCCCAGCCGCCGATCGAGAGCGGAATCGAGGCGCGCGCCTTCTCGATGCCGCGCATGATGACCGCCGTGCGGAGCATGAGGTACGAGAAAAGGCCCCACACGACGACCGCGAGGTGGGCCGGCGTGTTGCCCGAGGGCGATAACAAGAAGGAAAGGACGTGCTCGGCGACCGGCGGGAGCGCGAAGGGGAGCGGGGCGTAGAAATTGCGCGGGAGGTGCGGGACGAGGTTGAAGCGGGCGTTTTCGATCTCGCCCTCGGTGTCGATGACGTCGAGGGAAAACCCGAGCTCCTGGGCTTTTTGCCAGAAGAGCTTTTTCTCGCGTGGCTCGCTGGCGGCGAGCGAGCGCTGGCGGACGAGCGCGAGCTGGGGGTATTCGAGCGAGAGCTTCCACCGCGTCCGCATGCGCTCCTTCAGCGTGCCCGGGCCGCGGAGGAGGACGGTGCCGACGGGCGTGATCATGCGGAGGGGTTTGCCCGAGATGGAGCAGACCGCGAGCAATTCGTCGACGCGCGGCAAGAACGGGCCCCAGCCAGCGACGGGCGGGCAGAGCTGGCGTTCGCCGGGGACGCGGGTCGGCGTGACCTCGGCCATGCCATACGGGGGGACGACGATTTCACCTTGCCAGACGCGGCCCTGGGTATGGGCGTAGCCTTTGCGTTTGTCCGGCATCGGCGTCTTGAGCTCGTTCCAGAAACGCCAGAATCGCCAGTGCCGGGGTTCACCGCGCCAGAGGGTGTATTTGCCGGGGCCGAGCTTCTGGAGGGAGACGGTCATGTCGCCGCGGGCGGCGACGGCGAGGGCGCGTTCGAGGTCGCGCGTGGGCGTGTTCGGCGGGACCTCGAAGCGCGCGGAGCGGCCTTCCTTGATCTTTTCGAGTTTGTCCTTGAAGCGCTGCGCGAGGGCGACGAGCTCCGGCTCGGCCGCGACTTCGAGCCAGCGGAGCGTGGCCGCGGCGCCCTCCGTGAGCTCGGCGCCGGCCTTTTCATTGTTGGCGAGCACGGCGAGGGGCTCGACGAAATGCCCCGGGCGGAGGATAGGCGAGGTGCCGGCCGCGACGAGCTTGACGGATTCGAGCGCGACCCGCACCGGGAGCGAATCTTCGGGTTTCGTGAGGGCGCGCTGGATGACGCCGAGGAGCGCATCGGCCGCGGCCGGATCGCCATTCTCGGTCGGAGGCTCGTTCGCGGCCCGGGGGCCCTCGCAAGCAAAGCCACCGGCGCGCTTCGTGAGGACGCGGATGCCGAGGCCGCGGACGCGGGGCGATTTGTCCTCGGTGATGATCTTGACGAGCTGTGCGAGGCCGCCGTCGCAGCGGGTTTGTCCGAGGAAGCGCGCGAGCTCCTGGCGGACGTGCTCGCTCGGGTCGTCCTTGGCGATGAGGCCCGTTTCGAGGCGGGTAGGGTCGTCGGCGAGGGTGCCGAGGATGCGCAAGGCATTGCGGCGAATGATGGGGCCGTCCTTGCCGGAGCGAATGCGGAGGCGCTCGGAGATGACGCCGCGAATGCCGTCGGGAAAGACGAGGGACGCGATTTCGAGGGCCGCGACCTGCGCCCAGCGCATGGCGTCGACGCCGCGAGCCCACGCGAGGACCTGGCGGGCGCGCTCGACGCCGAATCGGCCGAGGCGCTGCGAGGCATTGAGGCGCGCGAGGAGGGCGGCGAGGACGCGCAAGGACGCGACGCGGACGGGCTGCGGGCGCCCGGCCGAGGCGTGCGACATGGCGAATTCGAGGACGCCGCCGCCCGAGAGGAGGCGGAAGGCGTCGCCGTCGGAGAGGGACTTTGCCTTTGTGATCGTCGCTTCGTAGGCGACCTCGACGGCGTCGACCTGGTCGGCGATGCGGGCGGCGAAGCGCTCCTGGACGGCCTCCATGTCGAGCCAGCGCTTGGTGGCCTGGACGTCGCGGCGGGCGTCGAGGCGGGTCTTGGCCGAGGCGCGGAGGTGGTCGATGAGGATCTTGCGTTTGTCCTCGTCGTTGGCGGCGCCCTGGTAGGCGACCATGAGCGAGGCGGCCTCGCCATTGAGGCGGTCGAGCTCGCCAACGGCGACGTCGGCGGCGCGGACGAGGGAGGCGATGAGGATGCCCGGAGGGTGCGGGCCCGGGCCGAGCTCGGCGGCGATGTTCTCGGCGATGCGCTCGACGGTGGGGACGCGCAGCTTCGCCATGAGGGGCGAGACGCTGTGAAAGAGGTCGACCGCGAGCCCGTCCCGCCCGTCGGCGTGGCGGGATTTGCGTTTCGTGAGCGCGGGAGCGAGGGGGTACTTCAAGGCGGCGTGCCCCAGGTCGGGTCGGAGGAGGTGCGGCGCCTGTCGATACGGCCACTGCCCTCCTCGAGCCGAGCGCGGAACGGTGCCTCCCGCGGCGGCAAGTCACGAAGGCCCCTGCCACCCGTGAGGTCGTAGCCCACGAAGATACCTCCGGAAAGTCGGAAGGGCGAGGACTCGACGGGGAGGTCGAGCAAGACGCGGCCCTCGGCCCCGGCGCTGAGGCGATGGCCCCGCATGAGCCACGTCCAGAACGTGAGCTGGGCGTTTACGCCGGTGCGGAGGAAGGATTCGTCGCGGTCGTAGCCGGCCGGTCGGTAGCTCGCGAGGGCGCCGAGGGTGATCCAGGGCGCGAGGCCGCGGCCAGGCAGGAGGTGGAGCTGGGCTTCGAGGTCGGCGCGGTCGATGCCGGCGAAATCAGGGGTGGTGCGGGCGGAGAGGCCGACGCTCGCGAGGCCGTCGATGGCCGGGCGGAAGAGGGCGCGGAGGCCAACGACGCCGTACGCGGGGTGCGTGCTGGAGTAGCGGGTCCAGACCTCGCGGTCGGCGTCGTCGCGGCCGGCGAGGGCGGGGTCGGTGAGGATGAGGGCAGCGCCGCCCCACGGGACGAGGGAGACGGAGTCGGCGACGGGGATCGACCAGAGGACGCCAGCGAGGGCGCGGGCGCCGAGGCCAAAGGTGCCTTCGGTCGGCTGCGCGACGATGCGGCCGCGGACGAAGACGCCAGGGACCGCGCCGTGCGGGGCGAGGTCGAAGGAGCCGGCGACGCCGAAGCTCGGGGCGCCGGCGCGGGCGCGGGCGAAGAAGGAGCCCTGGGTCCAGGCCTGGATCGATTCGATCTCGCGGCGGAGGGCGACGCCGACTTCGAGGAGGCGCGCGCCGGTGAGGTTGTCCTCGTCGCCGACGTCGAGGTCGACGAGGCGGGCGTAGACGGACGCGAGGAGGCTGCCGGGATCCGCATCGGTGACGAGGTCGGGCGCGACGCGGAGGGGCGGCTCGGGGGCGCCGGTGGGCGCAGGGCGGAGGCCCGGCACAGGCGGGGCGTGGCGGGGCTTGGGGAGGCCGATGGGGACGGCGAGCTGGACACGGACGAGGGCGCGGCCGCCGGGCGAGGTGACGTGGAGGGTGTGTGGGCCGTCGGGGAGGACGGGGATCCGCTTTTCGAGCTCCTGGCCGAGGGGGACGAGGGTGTTCGGATCACCGCCGACGAGGTGCGCGGCGGGATCGGCGGTCGGATCGAGGGTGAGCTCGCCGCGGGAGGTGGTGCCGGGCAGGGAAATGGCCGGGTCGATCGACCAGCCGAGGGTGCGAGGCTCGCCGGCGGGGCCGCGGGCTTCGAGGCGGAGGACGGTGGGCGCGGCGAAGGCGAGCTCGAGGGGGCGCGCGGGGTCGATCTCGAACCACTCGGAGACGACGCGGGCCTGGAAGGAGAAGCCGCCGCCGCCGGACAGGCGCGCCGAGCCGATGATCGTGCGGCCGCGCGGGGCGCGGATCTCGACGCGGTGGGGGCCGCGGGGGATCGAGAGGGTGCAGGCGGCGCGGGGCGAAGGGGTGGTGGTGTCGCCGCAAGGGGTCGGTCTGCCGTCGATCTCGACGCTGAGCTGGCAGGACGGGTCGTCTTCGAGGGCGAGGCACTGGGTCTCGACGCTGAGCGTGGTGGGTTTGCTCTGGCGGACGCGGAGCTCGACGTGCTGGCCTTCGGCGAGGAGGAGGGCGTCGTCGGGGGCGTCGAGCAGCGCGCGGCGGACCTGGAAGCCGAGCGGCGAGGCGCGGCCGCCGCGGACGTCGACGAGGCCCGTGCCGGCGGCCTGATCGGCGCGGGCGACGGCGAGCCATCCGACGGCGGGTGCGAGGCGCGCGAAGGCGTTCGAGGCGGGATCACCGTGCTCGACGGCGTGCTGGGCGAGGACGAAGCTGCGGAGCGCGCGGGCGCGGTCCTGGTCGTCGGCAGCGCGGTCGGCGGAGAGGGTGGCGGCGCGGGCGAGGGCCGGGCCGGAGCGGTGCACGAGGCCGATGCGCTCGAAGACCTCGCCGGCGATCCAGCCGGCGCCGGTGCGCTCCGTGAGGACGGCGTAGAGGAGGCCGTCGGCGTCGGTGGAGGCGCGGGCGTTGCCCTCGGTGAGGGCGGTGAGGGCGGTGGCGGTGTCGTCGGCGGCCTGGGCGCGGCGGGCGCGCGTGAGCGGATCGAGGTCCTTCGGCAAGGGGAGGGGCGGGATGCGCGGGATGAGGCCGAGGGGGACGACGGCAGGGCTGCCCGCGGGCAAGCGGAGGGCCTGCGGCGGGCCTTGCGTGTCGGGTTCTTCGAGGCCGTCGAGGGGGAGCACGTCCTTGCGGTCGAGGGCGGCGAGGGTCCCGTAGCCGAGCGATTCGAGGGCCTCGGCGCGCCTCTTCCGGATCGCGTCTTGCGCTGCGGGCGGGGCTTTTTCGAGCTCGCGGCTGGCGTCGCGGACGCGGGCGAGGAGCAGGGCCGTGGCCTCGGGCGAGGTCTCGCGGGCCGCGGCAGGGATACGAGGCGCGGGGGCGGGGCTCGGGTGCAGGCGCGCCGAGACGCGGACGAGGGCCTCTTCCTCGGTCTCGACCTGGATCTCGCCGACATCGGCCGGGACCGGGACCTCGATCGCGCCGGTCGCGCCGTGGTCGATCCAGGCCTCGTACACGCGGTCGCCGACGCGGACGTGGAGGCGGCGCGGCTTGCGGGTGCCGCTCTCCGCGACATGGGCGACGACACGCGCGATGGTGGCGCGGCCGGGGTCGGGGACGCGGAACGTGGCGTCGCCGTTCAGCCGGATCCAGCGGGTGAGCTCGCGCAAGGTGTCGCAAGGCGCGGCGCCGTCGCGCGGGATGCGGGCGAAGACGGGGACGGCGCCGGCGGGGCGTTCGAACGCGTGGCGGCCGGGCGTGACGGCGATGCCGCTGCCGAGGCCGGCGCCGGTGTGCACGGCGGCGGCGATGTTGTCGATGAGGAGCGAGGTTTCGGGGGCCGGGTCGGTTTGTCCGGAAATGACGAGGAGGCGGGTGTGGGTCGCGGGTGCGGGCGGCGGGAGGACGTCGATGTCGGCGCGGCCCTCGCGGAGGACGGTCCAGCGCAGGCCCCGCGGGCCGACGAGGGCGCAGCGGCTGCTGCCGATGGCGTCGAAGGGGACGGAGATGTCGTTCCAGACGACGGCGCCGGAGGGCGGATCGAGGGTGTCCCAGGGCGCCTCGCGGACCCAGGTTTGGCGGGCGCGGTTCGCGGCGCCGGGCAGGTCGCCGTGGAGCCAGGCGTATCGCTCGGCGAGGGGCGCGGCGGCGGGGCGGCGGCCGTCCTCGGGGGGCGAGAGCATGGCGCGGAGGGCGTCGAGGGCGGCGCGGTCGTCCTCGTGGGTGGCCTCGGGCAGAGGGCGCTCCCAGGGGCGCGGCGGGGGAAGCGCGCGGGCGTGGGCCGAGGCGAGCCGTTCGAGGACGGCGCGCAGGGTGGGGCCGGCGGCGCCCGCGGGCAGGGCGCGGGCGAGGTCGAAGGCGCGCTCGGCGGCCTCGCGGGCCTGCTCGGGGCTCGTGGCCCAGCGGACGGCTTCGGCGAGGAGGAAGGCGCGGAGGGCGGGAGGGACGTCGCTCGCGAGGACGCGCTTCAGCGCCGCATCGACGTCGTGCGCCGCGCCTGTGCGGTCGGCCGCGGCGGCGAGGCGGAGGGCGGCTGCGGCGGCGGGCTCGTTCGGGCCTTCGCCGAGGGCGTCGAGGCGGGCTTCGCGATCACGCGCGCGTGGTGCGATGTCGAGGACGTCGGTGCGCTTGCGGAAGGCGGTGGCGGCGACGGCGATTTCGCCTTCGAGGGCCTCGATCGAGACGCGGCGTGTGTCGACGGGCAAGGCGACGCGGATGCTTTGCGTGGCGGTCCATCGCTGGGCGTCGGCGGTGCGGGTCGCGACGTCCCACACGAGCTCGCGCACGACGAGATCGCCGGCGCGGACGATGGCGCGAGCGGCGCCGATGCCGCGGGCCTGGATCGAGAGGCGAACGACGTCGCATGCGGGCGCGTCGACGACGATGCTGTTCGCCTTGGCGGCGAGCGCGCCGCGCGAGGCGACGACGAGGCGCCACGGAGACGCGTCGGGCTCGGCGGCGAGCTGATCGGCGGCCTCGCGGGCGTCACGGCCGCCTTCGAGGGAGACCGGGCGGCGGACGAAATACGGCTCGACGAGCGGGCGAACGAGGAGGGAGCTTTCGAGCCAGCGGACGCTGAGCCAGTCGCGGGAAGACGCGGGCGGCACGGCGTCGAGCGCGCTTCGGCCTGCGAAGAGCCAGCGGAGGATCGCGGCGGCTTCGGGGATGGTGGTCTCGGGTCGGGGCGCGGCCGGATCACGGAGCCAGCGCGTGACGTCCTCGTCGAGCCTGTGCCACGCGAGCGAGGAGCGGAGGAGGCTGCCCATCGAGGCGATGATCGCGGCGGGTTTGTCGGACCGAACCACGAGGAAACGAGCGCCGGTCCACATGGGGACGTCGACGATGCGGGAGGCGGGTGCTTGGGGGGACGTCGGGGGTGGAAGCGGCAGCCACGTGACCACGTCGGGCACGTCGCGCACGCCGGTCCCGAGGCCGACGGCGGTGATGGGTCCTTCGAGGCGGACGCGATCACCGGGCTCGATGGGCAGGAGCAGGACCGAGCCCTTTCCGAGGGGGATCGGCGCGCTCGGATCGACCTCGACGGCGCCGCCTTGCGTGGGCCTGTCGAGCGAGAAGGGCGCGACGCGGGCGCGTGTCGGCGCGACCCAGCCGGGCGGATCGAGGCTCGTTTCGGCGCGCGCTTCACGAGGAGCGAGGCCGAGGACGAGCCCGAGGGCCGCGGCGAGGGCAGACCGAACGTTCATGGGTTCGGCGGCTTCGGCGGGGCGAAGATCGGGTCGAGCGCGGCGGCGAAGCGCGCGCGTTTCTGCTTGTCGGCGCCGAGCGCGTCGCGGACGGTGCGCGAGATCTCGACGTGGAAGAAGGGCGCGCCGAGCTCGCGGCAGGTGCGCGCCTGCTGGTTGATGGTGCCGCCGAGGATCGAGACGTCGGTCGGGTAGATTTTGACGCGGGCGTCGGTGAGGGCGGGCCCGAGACGAGCGGCGAGGCCGGCTGCGTCGGCGTTCGACTTCGCGGCGCTCACGATGAGGCCCGTGCCCTCGGACTTGTCGTCGCGGAAGCCGTGGATCTGCACGGTGACCGCGCCTTGCATGAGCGCGACGAGCTCGCGGTGGGCCGCGTGGAAGAACGAGCGGTCCGCGTGGGCCACGTCCGACGCGACGACCGGCGCCGCCGCGTTCGCGTCGTCCGCCTCGTCGCGATCGACGCCGGCCGGCTCCTCCACGGCCGCGCCCTTCTCATCGTCCTTGTCGTCGTCCTTCTCGTCGACCTCGTCCCCTTCCGCCTCCGCGCCCTTCGCCTTGTCCTTGGTCGCGGCCTTCTCGTCCTTCGTCCCGCCGTCCTTCGCGGCGTCCGCGGGCTTGTCGATGTAGCGGTGCACCGTGTTGATCAAGAGCACCCGCGCCGCCTGCGCATCGAACACGGAGAGCGCGATCGGCAGCGTGCCTGCGTCGTAGAACGTGTGCGGCGCTTCCACGAGGATCGGCCTTGCGCGCCCGGTGCGCATCACGATCACGCCCGCGCCGCGCTTCTTTTTTCGCGTCTCCTCGAGCAGCCACACGTCGCCGAGCACCCGCAACGAAAACCCCTCGGGCGCCTTCTTCGGCGGCTCCTTGCGCTCGGTCGCGGCGACGAGCGCGTCGCGCACCCACGCGGCGTACGCGCGCTCCTCCTCGTTCGTCGGCGCCTTGTACGTGACCGTGCGGCGACCGCCCTTGCGCAGCTTGGCGATCCTCTCTTCGAGCGCCTTCGTTGCCTCCTCGTTCACCTGGGGCATCATCGCGCTGGCCTCCGCGGGAGGACAAGCGGCCGCCGGCGCGGGCGGGGTCTTGGGGCAAGAAGGCGCCCCGCAGCCGAAGAGCAACGTCGTCGCCAAAAGCCCTGCCCATCGCGCTCGTTTCACAGATCGTCCTCCGACCAAAGCCTCGGCTCGAGGTCTCCCGACAGCGGCGCCTGGCCGACGAGCACCGCACCGATCCACACGCGATCCACGCTCTCGATCTTGATCGTCCGCAGCCCCGGTTCGAGGTCGTCGCCGATCGGGATCTTCACCTTGGCGAGCCCGTCCGGGTTCTTGCGCGCTTCCTTCGCCGTCCGCCGCGCCTCCCAGAGCAGGCCCATCCCCGCGTCGCCCGTGCGCCCCGAGAGCTCGCCGCTCGCCGTCGTGATCGTCCGGAAAAACGCGCCCTTCTGCCGCCCGGGTTTGCCCCCGTCGATGCTGTAGCGGATCTTGAACGGTCGCGTGGACGCCTCGCTGATCACGAACAGCACGAGCGTGAGCGACTCGCCCGGGCGATGCCGGAACGTGAACGAGAGCGGCTCACGCGCGGGCAGCTCGAAGACGTCGCGCCGCCGCATGATCGCCCCGCCTTCCCAGGGCGCCGCGTCCGCGTACACGAGCCCGTCGCCGATCCCCTTCACCTGGATGTCGTGGATGCCGGCCTTGAGGCTCGACCGGAGCACACCCGAGAGCGACGCGATCGGCTGCTCCACCATGTTTTTCCCGTCGATCCAGAGCTCGGCCATCTTCCCGAGCCGCGACGGGTGCGCCCGGTACAGCACCTTCAGCCGCCCGCCGCGCTCCCCCGCGTAGCCGATTCCGAGCTTGAGCGGGTTCTCCAGATCGAGCGGCGTCCATCCGTCGTTCGGGAGCAGCTCCTTCGCGGCAATCTCGAACGGCGCGAGGAAGCGACGCCGAACGGGCGCTTGATCCGGGACGAGCGTGCGCTCGGGCTTCTGGCCGGCCTCGCTCGGCGAAGGCTGTCCGCGCAGCTCGATGCGCACCTGCTCGTAGAGGTCGGCGATGCGGCCCTGTCGTTCGAGCTCGTTCTGGTTCTCGGCGCGGATGGGCGTCCAGGTGCGCACGTCGAACGGCGCATATCGCCAGATCTCGTTCTCGGCGAGCTCGACGCGGTACGGCATGCGCAGGATGTCCTCGGGCACGCCGGGATCGAGCACGCGCAGGTGGACGCGCATGTGCGCGTCGCCGAGGATCTCGATCTTCGTGGCGCCCTTCGGGATGCGCAGGATCGCGCGGCGCGGATCGGTCGCGTCGGCCTCGGTCTTGTCGTTGCCCCCGGCGATCGCGCCCTCGGCGGCCTGATCCCGCGGCCTGCCCCAGCGTTCGAAGCGCGAGCGCGGCAAGATCTGGCGGAGCTCGGCGCGCTCGTTCGGCCCGGGGCCCCAGCGCGCGACGACGGTGCCGGCCATGGAGTCGGGCGCGCCCTCCTCGGGCAACTCCGCGCGGAGCAGGAGGCCGAGGTAAGGCTGCTCCGGCGCCACGCGCGCGAGGACGGGCCGCTCGGGATCCAGCTTCAGGTACTTCACGACCCGCACGTCGGGCCGGAGCTCCAGACGATCGCCCTCGAACGGGAGCGCGATGAGATCGCCGATCTGCGCGCGCTCGTAGGGCTTCGGCAGGACGAACCGCACGAGGAAATCGTCGCCCTTGCCGTCGACGACGAACGTGCGCGGGTTGAGGCGTGACGACGACACGTGGAAGACGCCGTCCTCGGGCACCGTGAGCATGCGCGCGCCGCCGCCGCCGCCCTCGCTGACCGTCACCGAGCGCCCCGGCGGCGCGAGCACGTCGAGCTCGACGGGCCCCATCACGTTGATCGCCGCCGCGTGCCGCTCGCCCACCGAATACCCCGGCACCGTGCCCGCGGCCGCGGGGAACGGCGTGCGGTAGTTGCGGAGCAAGAGCCGCCGGAGCGCGTAGTCCTTGCCTTCGAGCCCGGCCGCGTCGAGGCGACGATCCCAGCCGGACAGCGCGCGTGATCGCGCCGTCTCGGGGAGATCCTCGAAGCCGAGCGAGGTCATGTCCGACACGACGCGCGAGCGATCCTCGTCGTCGAGGCTCATCTCGTAGAACGTGCGCTCGTACGATCCGCGCCGGTACCGACCCTCCACGCGCGCGAGCACGTCCTTCACCGAGATCGGCAGCCCCCGCATCCGCATCACGCCGCCGCGCGGCAGGAGCTCGCCCGTCGTGATCGTGGTCGTGCGCGGATCGATCACCCACTCGTCGCCCTGCGCGACCCGCGCGGCGTACTCGCCCGCCGTGGCGCCGTCCTTGTCGTCGCACGAGAGCCGGCTCTCCAGCTCGAACCGGTGCGTCTGGACGTCCTTGCCGTTCTCGTCGACGAACGTCGCTTCGAAACCGTACGAAAAGCGAGCCTTTGGATCACAAACGGTCGAGCGGGCCACGAGCGCCCAGGTCGAGACCACGACCGCGTCGATCGACGACGGCACCTTCACGGCGACGGGCTTCTCGGGGTCGACGCGATACGCGAGGATCTCGTCCATCGCCGGCAGCGCGAGGTGGGACGCGGGCGGCGGCGCGGTGAGCGGCCAGAGCAAGGCGGCCCAGCCGAAGAAGAGGATCGCGACGATGAACCAGCGGATGATCACGGGCTCTCCGTCACCCGGATGCTGGTCAGGCCCGTCGCCACGGCGCGCCGCACCCGCACGATCGAGGTGAGCGGCTTCGGCGCGCGCGGCACCCGCGACGTGCCGAGCGGGACCAGCACGACCTGCCCCGGCTCCGCCACGAGCGCCCAGATTCGACGCGACACCGCGTCCCGCACCACCTCGACGTGGCAGCCCCGATCGTCCTTGATCGCCGCGCGCAGATCGAACGGATTGTTCTGATCGAGGTAGAGCTCGAAGCTCTCGAGGCGCGCGTCCACATCGCAGCGGCTCGCCGCGTCCGCCGTGAAGGTCGGGCAACGCGGCTTCGGGACCTCTGCCGGGGCCGCGTCGTCCGCGCCCTTCTTCTTGGCCTCCGTCTTTTTCGCCGCCCCCTTCGGCGCGGGCTCTTGCGTCTTGCAAGCGAGGAGCTCGAACGCGCGGGACGCGACGTCCTCCGAGCCGAGATCCACGCCGAGCCGCCCGAGCCTCGGCGTCAGGATGCCATCGCCCTCGACCGCGGACAGCGCCGATCGCAGCTCGCCCGACATGTACACGAGCGCGAAGCGACCATCGGCGAACTTGCGCGCGTAGCTCATCGAGAGGTCCGCGGATCCATTGTACGGCGCGTGCTCGCGCGCCCCGTCGAACATCCCCACGCGCAGGCCGAGGTCGCCGAACACCTCCACCATCGGCCGCGCCCATTCCGGCACCTGCTCGCGCCGGATTACTTCACGCCCGAACGAAACCACGAGATCGCCCGTGTAGTCCCGCTCCGGCGCGATGCCCTGCATGCTGAGGCCGCTCTTGCCCTCGCCGAGCCAGACCTCGTGCAGGCGCTGGAAGAACGATCGACGCGACACGCGGCGCCGCGGGTCCGCGACCCCGCGAGGATCGGCGCTCGGCATCGCGCCCGCGATGAGCAGCCCGCGCGCCCCGAGCGCGTCGTACAGCGACAAACCCGCGCCGAACGTCCCGATCTCCCAGCGCGGCGCCGGCACCTCGATGAGGATCTCCCCCGGCGCGACCACCTCTCTGGGCGACGCTTCGTGCTTCGGATCGCCTTCGGCGTCCTCCTCCCCGAGCCCCAGCTTCTCGACCTTCACGAACAGGCTCGCGTTCCCGCGCCGCCCGCCCGTCTCCTCCTCGACGAGCCCCCACGCCTCGATCTCGCCGTCCGGCTGGTGCACCCGCACGATCGTGTAGCCGAGCCGCGCCGCCACCGCGCGCTCCCACGCCGTCCATCGAGGCTCCCTGCCCGCGTGCGTCATCCGCCGCGCGAGCGTCGCGTCGAAGAGGCGCAGTTCTTCGATCGTCGGCCCGCGATATCCCGCGGTCCCCACCGACGTCAGCGCGACGACGCGGCCCACGAGCTCCTGCCGCAGACCACCCGACCACACCTCGACCTCGCGCGCGCCGAGCAGCGATCCCCCGACTTCCTCCACGAGCGAGAGAGGCACGCGCAGCGTCGGCGCGTTCGACCACGGCCGTTGCGACGCGCCCTGGATCGGCGCTCTCCACGAGAGCGACACGTCCGCGCCGAGCATGCGCCCGAGCGCCATCACGTCGAAGCCCTCGGGCACCGAGCCGACCGCGCTCACGCCGGGCGACGCGTCTCCGCCCGCCTCGACCACGAGCATCTCATCGAGCCCGAGCCGCTTTCCGAGCTCCGCCGCGAACGCCTCGTCGAGCGCGCGTTGCCCCTCGTGCCGCGACAGGAGCACGATCGCCTGCGCGCCGAGCGCCTCCGCCGCTGCGTGTGCGAGCGCGGGCAGCGCCGAGCCGGGCCCCTCCGGCGACGCGAGCACGAGAAAGCCGCCTCGACGCGCGACGAGCCCCGGCGCCGACTTCGGCCGCACCGCGAAGCGCGGCGCCGGCGTCACGTCGTCCGGATCGATCTCCGACGCGCGCGGCCGCGCCACCACCCAGCCGCCCTTCTCCTCGCGCATGACCACGAGGCCCGCGGTCTTCGCCGCCGTCAGCGTCCGCGGCGAGACCTCCTCCCCACCCCGCTCGACCGTGAAATCATCGACCTCGCTCGCGACCTCGAGCGCGACCTCCAGCGCCGCGATCCCCGCCGATCGTTCCGCCGCGGGCCTTGGCCTCGGCCCCGTGTCGCCCAGCGTGAGCTCGTACGACACGCTCGCGCCGCTCGTGATCATCGCGATCTCCGAGACCGCGGTGTGCGGCACGAGCAGCCCCTCGGCCTTCACGAGCCCGTAGCCGATCCCGTTGCCCACGAGGAACGCGGTGATCGACACCTGCAGCGTCGGCATGACGACGATGCCGATGTGGTCCTTGTTCCACATCTTCACCGCGAGCAGGCTCGGCAGCAGATAGCCGAATCCGAAGTAGTCGATCATCGGCACACCCGGCCAGAAGTAGGCCAGGACGAACCCGAGGATCACCTTCACGAAGAAGCCCGTGATGTAGCACATGAGCATGCGCCGCGGGCCGACGATGAGCATGCGCGAGAAGGGCGGGACGCTCATCAAGAACTTCGATGCGCCGTACACGAGCAGCGCTTCGACCGTGGTCGTCACGAGCTTCAAGGGCTCGTAACACGCGACCGCGAGCAGCCCCGGCACGAGGATGCCGTTGTAGTCCCAGCCGTACCGGACGTTGTTCCGCGCGCCGAGCAGCGCGCCGATCACCAGGATGATCTGCGCCTTCGGCGACTCGAGGAACTTGATCGACAGGCTCTCGTTGATGACCTGGAAGCGCGACACCGAGAGGTTCGTCGTGCGCAGGAGCAAGACGAGCAGGATCCAGGTCAACACCGTGACGAACCCGACGCGCGGGAACGCCTTGAGGATGCCCGCGTTCCAGAACGTGTTCGACACGAGCGGCACGAGCACGAGCCCCACGCTGTAGAGCTCACGCGAGTGCGCGAAGCCGTACTGGGCCTCGACGCGCGGCACGATGACGCCCTCGAAGAGCAGCCGCACGAGCACCGCGCCGACGATGAACAGGTAGAAGCGCTCGCGCCCGAACGCCGCCGACCACGCGCCGAGGTGCGTCACCCATCGGCCCACGCCCGCGACGAGCCAGTACGTCACGACCGACTCGAGCACGATGAAGAGCGCCGTCGCGGGCGCGGCGATGAAGATCGTCGCGAGGTAGCCGGGGACGACGAGGCCCGCGTAGGTCCAGCCGAAGAGCTCTGTGAACACCGTCCCGATCACGAGGCCGATGAGCACGGCGACGTGCAGGCTTCGATCGAGCCCGTTGGGCGGGAGGACAGCGAGAGATGCCAGCATGGACTCGCGGCTAGGAGCTCCGGCGCGAAGTGTGGATGATCTTCGCGCCGGCGGGGCCGCGCTGTCGAATTAACGCATGATCCTGGATCAGGGGAGGGTGAGCGCGAGCCCCATCGCGTTTGGCGCGCCCCATCCCGTCGGATAATCCCATCCCGCCTTGGGCGATTTGTTGGCCGCCGTGGTGCCGTCCGGATCCTTCGTCGTGATGTCGCGGAACGTCGCCTTGACGGCGGCGTTCGAGTACAGGATCGAGTTGAGCCAGCCGGCCCGCGGCAGGTTGTTCGCCGCGCGGTAGTGGTTCACGACGGCCATGAGCCCGCCGAAGACCGGCGACGAGAACGACGTGCCGCCGTAGCCGTTGTACCAGGTGCTCAGGTAGTAGATGTAGTAGCCCGCGTACTGCGAGGCGTGCACCGCGAGATCCGCCGTCGCGCGACGCGGCGGCATGTTGATCTCGACGTTCGTGACGTACGGCGCTTGCCACTCGGGCATGAGGAACGTGAGCGAGTCGCCGCAGCCCGACTGGTACCAGTTCGTCTCCTGCTGCAGCGTTCCGTTCGCGTTCCAGAAGAGCCGCGAGCCGCCGACGGCCGTGACGTACGGGCTCACCGAGGGCGTATCGGCCTGCGCCGAGTCGCCCGTCGCGGCCATGACCGTGATGCCGAGCGCGGCCGCCTGGAGCGCCGACTCGTGGTACTGCAGGCGCACCGGCGCCGGCTCGGAGTCTTCGCGGTGCGCGAACGAGTCGGTGATGACCGACACCTCGTTCTTGCCGATCGCCTCGTTGAACGTGAAGACCATCGACGTGTTGCGCGCGTCGGGGCCCGCGTAGACCATCAGCGTCGCCCCCGGCGCGAGCGCGCCGGCCCACTCCACGTCGAGCGTCGTCTCGATGTAGCGCGTCGACGGCGCCTCCATCGTGTACGTGACCACCGGATCGTCGCGGATGATCCCGAAGGACTGCCAGAACGACTGCAGATCCTTGTACCGGAACATCGCGCCGACGGTGACGCCGAGCTTCACGCCCTGGCCGCGGTAGCCCATGCTGTAGAGCTGATCGACGCCGTACGCCTTCGCGATCTTCGCGGGCGACTGGCGGTTCGTCGGCACGTTCTGCGGCTGCACCGAGATGCCGCCGCCCTCGGCCGTGAGCGGGGTCTTGTCCGCCGCGATGTCGCAGGTGATCACGCCGCCGATCCGCTGCGCCACCCAGAGCGGCACCTTGAGCGGCTCGAGCGTGCCGTACACGTCGATCGGCGGGTTGCCGGCCTGCGGGTTCTCGCGCTCGAAGACGTGCAGGTTCGTCTGGAAGACCTCGTTGAACTTCGCGACCGTCCCCTGGAACTCGATGAGCAGGCGGTTCGTCGCGACGTACGGCACGGTGAAGCCCTGCGACTCGAGCCAGATCTTGACGAGGTGCAGATCGATCTCGGGCGGCGCGTGCTTCTCCATCCACTCGTCGGCCGTCATGTAGTCCCGGAACATCGGGTGGCCCGGGTTGTAGATGTTCGTGATCGCCTCTTCGAGCAGCGCCTTGTCGCGCGTCGGGAAGGCGATCAGCGAGCGGAACTCGGCGTTCAGGCTGGCCGGGCCGAGGTCCTGGTAGACGCCCGGCAGCGGGTTCGGGATGCCGTCGATGCTCGTCACGGGTTCGAGCTCGGCGTCCGTGAAATCGGGCAGCGCGTCGGGAAGCTCGCCCGCGTCCGGGTCACCGGCGCCGCCCGTGCCGCTGCTCGAAGAGCTGCTGCTGCTGGACGAGCTCGACGAGCTGCTGCTGCTGGACGAGCTCGACGAGCTGCTGCTCGTCGCGGCCATGCCGCCCGCGCCTCCCTGGCCGCCTTCGCCGCCGATGCCACCGGCGCCGCCCTGGCCACCGACGCCGCCCTGGCCGCCCTGGCCGCCGACGCCGCCTTGACCGCCCTGGCCGCCCTGGCCGCCCTGGCCGCCCTGACCACCTGTGCCGCCGCCGCCTTGACCGCCGACACCGCCGGCGCCGCCTTGGGCGGTCGAGCCGGCGGTACCGCCGGGAGGCGTCTCCCCGGAGTCACCGCTGCAGCTAGCCGCGGCGAACGCCGTTCCGTTGACAAGGGCGACCAGCGCGAGCACCCGCGCCGTGGTGGAGGAAGGGAATCGCAAGGACAGCATGGTGAGCGATGCTCCCTCCATGCGGGGAAAAAATCCACCAATTCCGGGTGATGTGCAGCACGCGTTCCGGGCGAAACACCGCTCAAATATCCGAAAACGAAGCACAATTTGGACGCTGCCGAGAAATGGGCGCCTGGACACGGCGCCTGGTAGCATCGACGACCGGGCCACGGTTCCGCCCACGCAACAGGACTTTGAGGTATAAAGACCAGGCTGCGTGAGGCCTGGAGACATCGGAGGCGAGGACGGAAGCCCGCAGCGAGAAGCCCGCGGAGGCAACCCGGGAACAAGCCGGTCGATTTTCCAGGATCGAGAAAGTGCAACGATCGACGTTCCCACAGCGAGACGGGTGAGCTCTACCGGGCATCGGTCCGATGGCAGGAAAATTGCCGCTCACGCTGAACCCGTTACCCCTCGATGCGAAGTTTCGCCCGACGCCTTCTCGAAGCCCGCAAGATCCCGAAGCCGTTCCGCGCCCCGCGGCCGATGGCGTTCGAGAAGGATCGCTCGCGCCTTTCGAGCCGCGCGCGCCTCGAAGCGACGGCCATCCTGGTCGCCGGGATCACGGCCGCGATCGCGCCGCTCGGCTCCGCCGACGACGAGGCGCGTGAGCTGACGCTGCGCGCGATCGCAGGCCAGAGCCCCTCGTCGCACGTGCTCGTCGTCCATGCCTCGCCCGAGACGCTCGCCGAACGCGACTGCCTCGGCAACCTCTCCGAGCTCGTCGTCGAGGGCCACGCGCGCGGCGTGCTGCTCGTGCCGCCGCTCGACGCATTCTGTGGGACCCGCAAACAACCGAGCGCGGAGCCGGCCGCGTCGATCCAGACGCTCCCGCCGGGGATCGTGCGCCTCGGCGCGCACGGCACGGCCGTGGGCTTCGCGGCGCCGCCCGCGGATCGGCCAGCGCTCGCCGCGCTCGGGATCGCGGAGGCGCCGTGGATCGTGCCCGCGCCGGCCGAGAGCGTGCCCAAGGTCTCGCTCGCCGACGTCGCCGCCGGTCGAACGCCGCTCTCCGTCGCCGCCGGCCGCGTCGTGATCGCCGCGCTCGACTCGCCGTTCGAGCCACGCACGAGCGCCGCGGGCGCGCCCGGCATCTCGATGGGCACGCACGTGGCCTCCGCGCTGGGTGGCCTGCTCGACGGTGGCGCGAGGCGCGAGGCGCCGCGCTGGATCAGCGCGCTCGTCGCGTCGCTCGCGGTCTTGCTCCTCGCCTTCATCCGCAGGGTCGCCTCGATCCGAGCTTCGCTCCTCGCGCTCGGCGTGTGCCTCCTCGGGATGATCCTCGTGCAAGCGATCGTCGCCGCCTCGATGGTGCGTGGCCTCCTGCCGGCGGCGAGCCTCGTCGCGGGCATCCTCGCCGGCGCGATCGTTGCGCTCTCGCTCGACCTCTCCGGCTGGCGACGCGCGGTCAGCCGCACCTCGGATTTGCTCGGCCGCGAGGGCATCTTCCGCCGCGTGCAGACCGAGCCCGACGCGGTCTTCTGGCCCCGCCTCGGCCGCCTCGCCGGGCGCCTCTTCCCGGCCGACTTCGTGCTCGTCGCGGAGCTGCCGTCCGCCGAGTGGCACCTCAAGTTCTGGGACGACGGCGACGTCGGCGAGCACCTCATCGGCGAGCGCCGCCGCGACGTGCGCCGCAGGCCGTACATCAACGAGCACGGCGTCGCCGCGCCGCACGTGGTGACGGATTACCTGAAGAACCCCGGCGAGCCCACGCTCGTCGTGCCGCTCATCGCGCTCGGCGAGACGGAAGGGTACGTGTTCCTGTGCGGCCCGAAGGCCGAGGCCGCCTTCGCCAAGACGCCCGAGCGCCTCGAAAGGCTCGCGCGCGAGCTCGCGCTCATCGCGCGCCGACGCCGCCTCGGCAACGTGGGCGAAGGCGAGCCGATCTCGGGATCGCGCCTGCTCGACGCGCCCTTGCCGCCGTCCGAGCGCCTCGTGCAACGCGCGGACGGCGCGGCGAAGGAGATCGCCACGTTCGGCGAGGTGCTGCGTAGCTCCCCCGTGGGCCTCTTTTATGCGGACGCGCTCGGCGACGTGCGCCTCGCGAGCCGCGAGCTCGGCCGCTGGCTCGGCGCGCGCGGCGTCTCGGTCCCGCCCGAGTCGGCCGACGGCGCGCTCCCGCCCGGCTCGATCCACCTGAGCCAGATCCTCGTCGCGCTCACGGGCTGCACGGCGGAGGAGGCGGCGACGAGCATGGCCGAGGTGCTGCAGAGCGAGGCGGGCATCACGGGCCGCAGCCAGGCGGGGACGTCGCCGACGTTTGTCTTGACGATCCGCGCGCTCCGGCAGAAGGCCGACGGCTTCTCCTCGATCGTCGGATACGTCGCGTCGGTCGTCGAGCAGCCCGAGGACAAACCCACGAACGTCCGCGCGCTCGCGACGGCGCCGACGCACGATCCGCTGAGCGCGTTCCCGCTCTCGGAGGTGATCGCGCAGGCGGTGGCGGGCACGGCGCGGGCGACGGGGCGGCAGGTGAAGATCGAGCCGATGCGCGGCATGGGCCACGTGATCGGGCATCGGGCCGCGCTCGAGCGGGCGCTCGAGGCGTTCATGGTCGAGGCCGCGGGCCAGTCGCCGTCGGCGCAGCCGCCGGTGATCTCGGTGCGTGAGACGAGCACGGCGGTCGAGCTCTCGATCCTCGACTGGAGCCTCGGCTTTGGCCTGCCCGAGTCGGCGCTCCAGCGCGTGCTCATCGCGCCGGGCGCGGCGCCGCCGGGGCTCGAGGTGCTCGGGCGGCTGATCCTGTCGATCGAGGACAGCCACGGCGCGGTGCAGATTCGCAGCGAGGACGGATGGGGTCTCACCCTGGTGGTGAGCCTGCTCCGCGCCAAACCCCGCGTGAAGGTGACGGCGGTGGCCGGGGGCGACGCGATCGCGGCGGACAACGTCGTGGCGCTCAGCCGCCAGACGTCGAAGTAGGTTCACGTTCGGCGGGCGGGCGAACGCGCGTCCGTCCCGGTCCTCGCTCCCCCATTGCGGTTCGCGGGCGACGTGTGTCATCGTCGGACTCATGCGCGTCGCCGTTTCTTTCCTGCTCATGGCTTGCCCGCTCGTGATCGCGGCCGGGTGCTTCGGCGGTGGGGGGATCGACGCACCGCCGCCAGGGTCGGGTGGGTCGGGCGGCGCCGCTGGAATGGGCGGCGCCGGCGGGGCAGGGGGCGCGACCTCCTCTTCGTCCTCCTCGTCGTCGAGCTCTTCGTCGTCGAGCTCCGGGGCGGGCGGCACGGGCGGCGTCCCGAATGGGTGTCCCGACGTGCCCGACACGCCGACGATGGTGAAGGTGCAGGCCCCTGCCGGCGGGAAGTTTTATTGCATCGACAGCACCGAGGTCACGAACGCGCATTACCTCGCGTGGACGAAGCAGATGCCCGTGGTCGAGCAGCTCCCGCAGTGCGGGTGGAACACCTCGTTTGCCCCGGGGACGCCGCCGTCGGCGAACGATCTGCCGGTCGCGACCGTCGACTGGTGCGACGCATACGCGTTCTGCGCCGCGCATGGAAAGCGGCTTTGCGGGCACATCGACGGCAATGCGCTGCAATATGCCGAGGTCGCCGATACGACGAAGAGCCAATGGCACAACGCCTGTACGGCGGGGGGCACGAAGAAGCACCCCTACGGCGACACGTACGATCCCGCGGCCTGCAACGGCAAGGACAAGGATGCTGCGGACGACGTCGTGCTCCCGGTGAGGAACCTCGCGACGTGCGAGGGCGGGTTCCCAGGGATCTTCGATATGAGCGGGAACGTCTGGGAGTGGGAGGACGCCTGCGACGAGTCCGGCGACATGCCCCAGGATCACCCGTGTCGGCGTCGCGGTGGCGGCTACACGAGCATCGACACGGACATGGATTGCTCCACGGCGAGCTCGGCCACCCTGCGCAACGCCAACAACACGAACACCGGCTTCCGCTGCTGCGCCGACCTGCCCTGACCCGGGCAGCGAACGCTCAGCCGATCCGGATCTTCTTCTTCAGCGCGGCGAGCTCGTCGTCGATCTCGGGGTTCGAGGGCTTGCCGTCCTTCGAGATCGTCCCGCCGCCTTCGAGCTGCGCGAACTTCGACTCGAGCTCCACGTCGGACATCCCGCCGCTGCGGAGCGCGTCGTCGAGCTCGCGGGCGGCGGCCACCTCGGCGACCTTGCCCTCGATCTTGTCTTCCATGCGCCGGAACTCGGCGAACGCGCCGCCCGTGCTCCCGCGCGCCCCGAGGCCCTCGGCCCCGCCGCCGCCCTTCGCCTGCTGAAGCTGCGCGGCGATCGTCCCTTTGCGGGCTTCGAGCTCCTGCTGCTTCTGCTCCATCCGCTCGAGCTCGCGCTTCATGTTCAGCGCGGCCGCGCGTTGCTCGGCGCGCAGCGCTTCGGCGCGGTCTCGCTCGGCGATGATGCGCTTCTTCTGCACGAGCGCCTCGCGCGCGAGCGACTCGTCGCCGGCCTTCAGGGCGAGCTCGGCGCGGCGCTCCCACTTGCCCGTCTCGGCGTCGATCTCGTCGACCTTCTTCCGCAGGACCTTCTCGGCCGCCACCGCTTCGACCAGCTCCTTGCGCGCCGCGCGGATCTGCTCCTTCATCTCCTCGACGATCAAATCGACCGACTTTTTCGGGTCTTCCGCCTTGTCGAGGAGCGCGTTGACGTTGCTCGAGATGACCTTGCCCATCCGGTCGAAGATGCCCATGCGGCAAAGGTGCACCGGCGAGCGGCGGCTGTAAAGCGTGGGGCTTGGATCAACGAGCCTGGAGCGGGCGCGTCCAGGCTCGATGCACGGTGACGCGCCGGAAGCCGGCCGAGGTGTAAAGCGCCTCCGACGCGGCGTTCGTGGGCCTCGAGAACACGAGGGCCTCGAGCGCGCCGAGCCGGCGCAGCAGGTGAAGCCCCGCGAGGTTCACGGCCTTGGCGAGGCCCTTCTGTCGGTGGTCCGGATGGGTCCCGACCGGCTCGAACTCGCCGATGCGGGCCACCGGATCCCAGAAGACCATCGTGAATGCGGCGAACGACCCGTCGGGCGCCTCGACGACGAGGTCCCTCTCGAAGGCGTAGAGGTTCGTGGCGACGAACCGCTGGTACTTCTCGACCGTCATGCGGGAGGGCGCGAAGGCGGCGCGATGCACGGAGACCCGCGCTGGGATCTCGTCTTCGCCTCGGACGTGGCGAATCGTGTAGCCGGGCGGGAGCACGGGCGCGGCGGGGCTCTCGTCGAGCGGCGCGATGAAGTGGCTGTACGAAGGCTCGTCGGCGGGCGTGAACCCGAGCGATCGGAGCTCTTCTTGCAGCCCGTGATCGGTGTCGAGGACGTCGGTCGTGAGGTGGCTCGGCGCCTCCGCGGGCGCGCCTTCTCCAGGGGGCGTCGTGTGGGATGCGACCTTTTTCGTCAGCCATTCGACGAGCTCGGCGACGACGGCGTGACGAGGCGCGGCCGGCAGGTCGGCGCGGAGATGAAAGAGGAACTCACCTGGCGGTTGGAACCCGCCCCAGGCGACGACGTCGCCATCCGCCTCCCACAACCGGATCCGCGTTGTCCAGTCGACCTCGAGCGGCGAGACGGTCATCCACCACGTGACGTCACCCACGGTCATGTTCACGAACGGCCGCGCGAGGAGCCACGAGGCCGTGATCGTGCGCTGGAGAGCGTGCAGATCGGCGAGGCCGGCGTAGGGCCGAGCGGTGATGTGCATGGTCGGATCCGCGTATGGAGAGGAATGTGGGCCCGGGGCGGCCTTGCCGTTTTGCGGACTCGGCTGCTTCCGGCTCCGATTCGGAGCCGAAATCGACGCGGGGGACCTCGGCCCCCCGCGTCGATTCCGATCGATTACGCCGTCGTCTGGAGCGTCGTCGTGGCGCCCTCGGCGAGCGCCGCCTGCGCGGCCGCGAGCCGGGCGATCGGCACGCGCAGCGGCGAGCACGACACGTAGTCGAGCTTCACGCGCTCGAAGAAGTGGATCGAGGCCGGGTCGCCGCCGTGCTCGCCGCACACGCCGAGCTCCAGGTTCGCGCGCGTCTTTCGGCCGCGCTCGCAGGCGATCGCCACGAGCTCGCCCACGCCCTCCGTGTCGAGGCTCGTGAACGGATCCTTCGGCAGGATCGCCGCCTCCACGTAGGCCCCGAGGAACTTCCCGGCGTCGTCGCGCGAGATGCCCATCGTGGTCTGCGTCAGATCATTCGTGCCGAAGCTGAAGAACTCGGCCTCCTCGGCGAGCTCCGAGGCGCGCAGGGCCGCGCGGGGCAGCTCGATCATCGTGCCGAACAGGTACGACACCGCCCGGCCCTTCTCGGCGAACACCTCGGCCGCGACGCGCTCGATCGTCACCTTCGCCAGCGCGAGCTCCTTCCGCGTCATGGCGAGCGGGATCATGATCTCGAGCTTCGGGGCGGCGCCCTTCGTGGCCACCTCGCATGCGGCCTCGAAGATCGCGCGCGCTTGCATCTCGTTGATCTCGGGGAACGTCACGCCGAGGCGGCAGCCGCGGTGGCCGAGCATCGGGTTCAGCTCGTGCAGCTCCTCCACCTTGCGCACGAGCTCCGCCGGCCGGACCTTCATCGTCGCCGCGAGGTCCTCGATCTGCTTGCGCCCCTGCGGCAAGAACTCGTGCAGCGGCGGATCGAGCAGGCGGATCGTCACGGGCAGCCCCGCCATCTCCTGGAAGATCGCGACGAAGTCCTCGCGCTGGTAGGGCAGGAGCTTCGCGAGCGCCGCTTTTCGTGCGTCCACGTCGCGGGCGAGGATCATCTCACGCACCGCGGCAATTCGTTTGTCGTCAAAGAACATGTGCTCGGTGCGGCAGAGGCCGATGCCTTCGGCCCCGTACGAGCGGGCCGTCCGCGCGTCCGCGCCCGTGTCCGCGTTCGCCAGCACCTTCAGCCGACGCGACGTGTCGGCCCAGCGCATGAGCTCCTCGTACTCCGCCGACAGCGCGGCCGGCGCCGTCGGGATCGCGCCGAGGTAGACCGAGCCCGTCGCTCCGTCGAGCGTGATCACGTCGCCGCCCTTCACGCTCACCGTGTCCGTGGGCCGACCGAGCTCGTCGTAGATCGTCACGGTCATCGTGGCCGTCTCGTAGCTCACGGCGACCGCCGAACACCCGGCGACGCAGCACTTGCCCATGCCGCGCGCCACGACCGCCGCGTGGCTCGTCATGCCGCCGCGCGCCGTCAGGATCCCGTTCGCGGCCTTCATCCCGTGGATGTCCTCGGGCGATGTCTCGGCGCGCACGAGGATCACGGGCAGGCCTTGCGCGGCCTTTCGTTCTGCCTCGTCCGCGTGGAAAACGACCTGCCCGCTCGCCGCGCCCGGGCTCGCCGGCAAACCCTTGGCCAGGAGCTTCTTCGGCGCCTTCGGGTCGATCGTCGGGTGCAGGAGCTGCTCGATCGACGCCGGATCGACGCGCATCACCGCCTCGCGCTGGTTGATGAGCCCTTCCTTCGCCATCTCCACCGCGATCCGCACGCTCGCTCGCCCCGTCCGCTTCCCGTTTCGCGTCTGGAGCAGATAGAGCTTGCCCGATTGCACGGTGAACTCGAGGTCCTGCATGTCGCGGAAGTGCTTCTCCAGCCGCTCCTGCGTGCGCACGAGCTCCGCGTAGGCCTCGGGCATGCGCACCTCGAGCGAGCCCTCGTCGTGGCCTTGTCCCTTCGCGATCGGGTTCGGCGTGCGCACGCCGGCCACCACGTCCTCGCCTTGCGCGTTCGGCAGCCACTCGCCGAAGAAGCGCTTCTCGCCCGTCGACGGATCGCGCGTGAAGGCCACGCCCGTGCCGGAGTCTTCGCCCAGGTTGCCGAAGACCATCGCTTGCACGTTGCACGCCGTGCCCCACGCCTCGGGGATGTCGTGCATCTTGCGGTACGTCTTGGCGCGGTTGTTGTTCCAGCTCCGGAAGACCGCGACGATCGCGCCTTCGAGCTGCGCCCACGGATCGTCGGGGAACGGCGCGCCCGTCTCCTCCTGCACGATGCGGCGCTGCTCCTTCACGAGCGAGCGCAAGGTCTCCTCGTCGAACATCGAGTCCGGCAGCTTGCGCTGCAATTCCGCCACCGTGAGCCGCTGCGCCTCGACCATCCCGCGCGCGGCGGCGGCCTTGCGCCGGGCGATCTCCAGCGCGTCGTCGAAGCGCTTCCTGTGCAGCCCGAGCACGACGTCCGCGTACGTCACGATGAACCTGCGGTAGGCGTCGAGGGCGAAGCGGGGGTTTTGCGTGCGCGCGCCGAGCCCGGCCACGATCGCCTCGTTCAGGCCGAGGTTCAGGATCGTGTCCATCATGCCGGGCATCGAGGCGCGCGCGCCCGAGCGGACGCTCACGAGCAGCGGGTTTTCCGCGTCGCCGAAGCGGGTGCCGACGATCGCCTCGACCCGCTGGATGGCGGCGCGCGCCTCGTCGAGCAGGCCGTCCGGCATCCGCTCACCCGAGGCGAAGAAGGCCGTGCAGACCTCGGTCGTGATCGTGAAGCCCGGGGGCACGGGGATGCCGATCCGAGTCATCTCGTGGAGCCCTGCGCCCTTGCCGCCGAGGAGCGGCTTCTGGGTGCCATCGCCGTCGGCCTGACCGCTGCCGAAGAAGTAGATGCGCTTCGCCATGGCGGCTTCCTTCCATGTTTGGGGTGACGGGCGCAAGAGGATTCGCGGTGCGGGCCCTGGGAGCTCGCCTTCGGCGAGATCGCCGAGGAGAACCGCCCTGCGAGCAGGGGGCGCTCGAACGGATGGCCCGTTACGATTCGTCGAGCGAGCACCGTGCGGCCGAGGTTGGCTCGTCGCTCGCCCCGCGACGTGGATTCCCGGCGCGGAAGGAAGGCATTTGGGGCGCGTTCGATTTCGAGGGAGCGCTGCACGCGCCCGCGCAAGTTGGGCAGCTTTGCGCGTCGAGCGCAAAATTGCGCAAGCGCTCCCGATGAGAATGCGTGGTTTCGACGGCGAAACCTGATCCGGAGCGTCGGCACCGGCCATGCATCGATGGTAGGTACCGAGGGCTTCGACGTCGCCCGCGCATCCGCGGCCCTGCGGTCGGAGTCCCTCGCGCCATGATGGAAAAGCATAACGCCCCGCGCGCCTCGCGTGGTCGCCTCTCGCGGAGCATCTCCGTTCTCGTCTTCGTCGCAGGGCTCGTGCTTCTGTCGTGCGCCAATCCCCTCGGCGGCGCGTCGAGCACGGCGGGATCCGAGGGCGCAGGGGGGGATTCGTTCGACGCGGGGATCCCCGACCGACTGCGGATCGACCCGGCGAGCCCGGTCCTCTCGCTTTCGTTGCCTCTCGCGGCGCAGACCGTGGTCTTTCAGTGCATCGACAACCTCACGGGCGCGGCCATCCCCGACGCCACGTTTTCCCTGGGGAACGTCGGCCTCGGTGTTCTCTCGCCGGAGGGCGTGTTCACGCCGAGCGGCCAGCAAACCGGGCAGGTCGTGGTACGCTGCGAGCACGGCGCATACGAGGCGAAGACCACGCTCCGCGTCCGCATCCACGCCGTCGATACCGATCCGGGCCTCGCACCCGCGCAGATCGAAGCGCTCGGGGGCCCTCCGGGGCTCGCGGACCCGGGGTTTGTCTTCCTGTATCCGTATGACGAGACGGTCTTTCCTCGTGGGATTCCCGCGCCGGAGATCCACCTGAGCGAAGGGAGCGCGCCCGGCGAGGCATTTTCGGTCCGGATCGTCGCGAGCGATTTCGAGTACGAGGGCTTCTTCAACCAGGGCTCGAAAAGCACGCGTCTCGTCATGTCGCAGCCTGCGTGGGAGGTGCTCGGCGCCTCGGCGGGCAATGCGACGATCGAGGTTCGTGTCGCCAAGCTCTCCGGGGGCCAGAAATACGGCCCCATTTCTCGGACGTTCCGACTCGCGCCCGGCGCGCTCCACGGCACCATCTATTACAACACGTACGACTCTCTCCTGGCCCAGCAGACGGGCGCGGTGATGCGCATCAAGGCCGGCGCCAAGAGCCCGGAGGTATTGATTGGCGGCTGCACCGTCTGTCACGGCGTCTCCGCCGACGGATCCACGCTGGCCGCCGCCAACCATGAGGGGTCTGGCGGCACGTTCGACCTCTCCGGGGGCAATGTCGATCCCCCGCTCGTCTGGAAGGAGCCGGAGCGAGCGGCGTTCGCCGCGTTGTATCCGAAAGGCGGGGACGTCCTGGTCACGAGCGCCTTGCCGGGTGGGTATTGGCCGCCCAATACGGCTGGCTCTTCCGTGGGGCCTTTCACGAGCGAGCTACGGACGCGCGCCGGCGTCGTGATCCCATCGAGCGGAATCGAGACGTTTTATGCGCAGACCCCGGCATTCTCGCACGACGGCGCCTGGCTCGCGTTCACCGATCGGGACCCCGTTTTTCCTTATCCGAGCGTCCTCGCCATTCTGCGGTACGACGCTGCGAACCGCACGTTCAGCGATTACGACGTGCTCGCCGCGCCCAAGCCCGGGCATCACCTCTCGTGGCCTGCGTTCACGCCCGACGGTCGGTACGTCCTTTACCAGGACGGCCAGAGCGGCGACCTCGCGACGTGGAAAGACACGAATCCGCTCAACGAGGGTCGAATCCTCGCCGTCGACCGGTCGACCAGCCAGCCCGTGTACTTGCTTCGATTGAATGGCGACGGCACCATGCCTGCGGGTGACCGCGACGAGCGAAAGAACTTCATCCCCTCCGTCGCCCCGGTCGCCTCCGGCGGGTACTTCTGGGTCATGTTCACGTCGCGCCGCACCTACGGGAACAAGCTCACGGGGCCCGAGGCGAACACGAAGCGCCTCTGGATCGCAGCGATCGACATCGACGCGCCCCCCGGCGTCGATCCCTCACACCCCGCGTTTTACCTCGCGGGGCAGGAGCTCGAGTCGGGCAACACGCGCGGGTTCTGGGTCCTCGATCCGTGCCGGAAGGACGGCGAGGCGTGCGAGAGCGGCGTGCAATGCTGCGGGGGGCAATGTGATCCCAAGGGAAATCCCCCGGTCCCGCGGTGCGGTCCGCCGGACGGCACGTGCTCGGACGAGCTCGAAGCTTGCGTGACCAGCGCGGATTGCTGCGAAACCTCAGACCTCGTGTGCATCAATGAACGCTGCACGCTCGTGCCGCCGAAATGAGCGGGAGACGAAGGATGTCGCACGAGAGGGCGGTCGCGGCGGGGCTTCTTGGGCTCGTGCTGGTGCTCGGCGCGGCTTGCGCCGCAGGCGGCGGCACGGGGGGCGCCTCCGGGGGCGGCGCCGAGGGATGTACACGGGCCTCCGACTGCGAAGCTTTCGCGGGGCCGTGCCTCGTGGGGGCCTGCATCAATGGGGCGTGTGAGGCCGTGCCGGCCCATGAGCTAGGCGCTTGTGATGACGGCCTGTTCTGCACGATCGACGACACCTGTCGCGATGGGGTCTGCGTCGGCGGCGCGTCGCGGTTCTGCGCCTCGCCGGACGACTGCCATATCGGGGTTTGCGACGAGGCCGCGGCGACCTGCACGAGCATCGCCGGCAATGAGGGCGCGAGCTGCGACGACGGCGACCTCTGCACGGTCGGGGGGGTTTGCAGCAAGGGAAGCTGCGCCGGCGCGGGCGTGGTGGATTGTACGGCGCTCGATGGCCCCTGCACGCTGGGGATATGCGACGCCGCGCAAGGGTGCGTGGCCGTCCCGGCGAACGAGGGCGGAGCGTGTGGAGAGGCCAAGGCGGAGGATTGCAAGGCCGGGCGGTGCACGGGGGGGCAGTGCGAGATTGTCCCGGCAAACGAAGGAAAACCTTGCGATGACGGCCTGTTTTGCACCGTGGCCGAGATCTGTCAGGCCGGCATTTGCGGAGCCGGGAGCCCGAAGCCGTGCGCCGCGCCCTCGGCGTGCTGGACGGCTGCGTGCGACGAGGCGACGGACACTTGCACGGCCGCCCCCGGAAACGACGGCGCCGCGTGCAACGACGGCGACCCTTGCTTGGCGGGGGCGACGTGCGCGAACGGCGCATGTATCGGCGAGGTTGCGGCGAACGACGGGATGACGTGCGACGACGGGCTTGCGTGCACGACGGACGAGGTCTGCGCGGGGGGCGCGTGCGTGACGGCATCCGGGCCGAATGTCTATTTCCATGAAGATTTCGCGAGCAACGAGCAGGGCTGGCTCCTCGGCCTCGAGTGGGCGATCGGGCCGGCGAAGGCCTCGATCGGGGATGCTTTCGGCTCGGATCCGGACGCCGATCACACGACGACGGCGGACAACGGCGTCGCGGGGGTGGTGATCGGCGGGGTGGCGTCGACGGTCGCGCACCCCTTTCATTGGCTGGAGAGCCCTGCATTCGACACGTCGGAGGCACCGGCAGGCGTGGTCCTCGGCTTTCATCGGTGGCTCAACAGTGATTTTGCGCCGCACATGGATAACGCGGTCGAGGTGTGGGACGGGTCGGCGTGGGTGCGGTTATGGACGAGCGGTCCGCCGCCGCGGATTCAGGACTCGCCAGTCGTCGGGAAGGGGTGGACGTACGTGCAGCATGACGTGACGGCCTACAAGAATGCTGCGATGCGGGTGCGGTTCGGGGTCGCCGTGGGTGGGATGGCGCTAAAGGTGGGGTCGTGGAATGTGGATGACGTGGTGGTGGCGGACGTGGCGTGTCCGTGAGCAGCGGCGAAAGGAGCGTGAGTATGGAGCGGCGTGAAGGATCGGATGGGCAGAGCCGGTCGGCATTTGGGTTCTTGTGGGCGGCGTGCGTGCTGGCTTTCGGAGGAATGCTGAACGCGTGCGAGCCGGCGGAGAGGAACTACGGAGTCGGGCCGGGTGGCGCTGGCGGGCAAGGAGGCGTGGGGGGGCCCGGCGGAACGGGCGGGGGGGGTGGGGTGACCGTATCGGGCAGTGGTGGCAGTCCCGCGAGCGGCGTTGGGGGGAATGGAGCGGGCGGACAGGCTGCGTGCACGGAAGCGGCCGACTGTCCCTTCTCGTCGAACCCATGCATGCAGAGAGTGTGCGACGGGGGCGCGTGCAGCGCGGAGACATTGCCCGCCGCGACGCCGACCGAATCCCAGCTGCAGGGGGATTGTCGGAGGACCGTATGCGACGGGGCCGGGAACGTCGTGTTCCAGGAGGACGTCACCGACGCATACGATGATGGAAAGGAATGTACCCTGGAGCTCTGCGACCAAGGAGTCTCGCAAAACGAGCCCACGGCGCCCGGGACGCCCTGCGCCGGCGGATACTGCAACGCGAGCGGCGAATGCGTGGCGTGCGTGGATCCATCGCAATGTCAAGCCCCGAAGACGTGCGTGATAGGGGCATGTGTCCCGCTCACGTGCGCCAACGGCCAGAAGGATATCGGGGAGACGGATATCGACTGCGGCGGCGCGTGCTCACCGTGCATCCCTGGCAAGGCGTGTCAGCTCGGCGTGGATTGCGCGAGCAAGGTGTGCACCGGGGCGCAATGCGCGATGGCGAGCTGCTCCGACGGGGTGAAGAACGGCAAGGAGACGGGGGTCGACTGCGGGGGCGCGTGCGCCATGGCGTGCGGCGTCGGCGAGGGCTGCGCCGTGCCGTCGCACTGCGTGAGCGGCGTATGCATCGGCGGCATCTGCAAGGCGCCGACGTGCGAGGACGCCGTCAAGAACGGGATGGAGCAGGGAATCGATTGTGGTGGAGGGTGCCCCTTGCCCTGCGGCCCGTGACGCCTGCGAGCTCCGGTGAACTCGCAGGCCGGGGATGGCTCAGTGCGGGCGACCCGTCGTGGTGCTGACCTTGGTGGAGCTTCCCATGCTGAGAGCGGCCAGCTCGCACTTGCGGCGCTCGGGCTCGTTGTACGTGAACGGCTCGCCGCTGGGATCGGACGTGGTCGTGATCTGCTGCTTGAGGAAGTTCGAGAGCAGCGCAGGCTGACCGAAAGCGCGATTCCCGACGTGCAGGTTGTTCGTCTCCGTCTCTGCGTAATGGCAACCGTTGCAGGTCACGAAAGACACCCTGCGCCGCAGGTTGGTGTCGTTGGGGTTCATCAACGGATCATAATTCGGGTACGTCCAGACGATGGGCCCGAACATCGAAAACTTCGACGTCGACATCGACTCGGCTCCGAGGAAGAACGACCCTCCGAACGAGGCAGGGACGGCGTAGGAGTCCGATTCGTTCAGGATCAGCGAAGCATTCGCCGCGACGAAGTTCTCGAGGGTCGGCGTGTTGTTGCGGCCGTTCGCAGGGGTGTGCGCGACCGGCACCGGCACGAGCCATTGGGTGTCCGTCGTGCAGGTCGTCCCCGACGGGCATCCCAGCTTGAACTCGCGGAAGTTCCAGACCTTGATGTTCTGACTGAGGATCGGGTCCCAATGACCTTGATCGAAATCGAAGTCGTTCATGCGGACCTGGTTGATGGAGGTGCCGCTGTTGGGTCCGGACACGGCGAACTTCGCTGTCCACTTGTCGGTCAGAGTCTGGAGCGAGGACTTGTAGTTCGCGTCGAACGTGGTGAACGAGCCCAGGTTGCGCCACCGTTGAGCCCACTCCTGGGGATTCCACCCAGCGGGAGTGGGGAGCTTGTACTCGAGGATGACCACGGCGTTGAGCGGATTCGGCTTCCCGCTGGCGTCGAGCGAGTTGAGGTTCGTGAAGCCGAAGACGAAGCGTCCCTCGCCCGCGTTCCCTCCACCATAACCGGAGACGACGCCGGGGGCTCTGAGATCGGTGCGGTTGACGATTGCGAGCAATCGCATCGGCGTCGAACCAGGATCGAGCTGGCAGTTGACGTTGGCCGCGGCGTCGATCTTCTGTCCAGGGACGCAATTGCTGTTGCTGTTGACGAGGTTCGTCTTCTGCATCCAGGGGTCGATGATGAGGTTACGCACGCGGGTGCGCGTCTGTAGGGTCTGCTGGTTGACCTGATCGGGCCAGAACTCGTAGGACTCGAGCCACCGTAGGACGTACCGTGTCACGTTGTTCGTGCCGGCCATCTGCTGCATGAGATACCAGAAATGCCACTTGTTCTTCGTCGAGGTCGTGCACGAAGGGTCCGACGAGTTCCAGTTCGTCCGGCACACGTCCTGGACGACGGCGAGATCATTGATCACGAGCGATTTGTCGTATTTAACGGTGGCGGCCGCCGTCGCGAAGGTAGCTGGGCAGGTCAGGATCTCCTTCTGCTCCGCGCTGGCCACCTCACCCTCGTCCCAGCCGAGCTCGGCATCGGTATCCATATCCGCGCCGCAGCCGGCCGCCACCGCCGCCGAGATCCCCAACAAAGCCAGATGCCAGTTCCGTTTCATCGTCCCGTCCTCCTCGATCCACACGGCGCGGCGGCCCGTGCCGCAGATGTGCGGCCGATTCGCTTGCTCTTTGTCGAGACGATGTGCACTCGTCGTGCCAAGGCTGAAAAATTCAATTTTTCGGGAGATTGGCGCGGATCTCCCTCGGCCTTGCGCAACCCCGCTCGCGCAATCTTGCGCAACCTGTTCCCCGTTGCGCAAACCTACACAACGGGACCCTCGGTCACGCGACGCACATCACCGATTCTTCCGCGGCCTCGGAATCCCGTACAGGTCGAGCCGCGTGAGCAGCGTCCTTCGTGAGATACCGAGCATCTCTGCGGCCTTCGACTGATTTCCTCCGCAGAGCTCCAGCGCCTCCACGATCCTCTGCCGCTCGTCCTCGCCCACGGGCACGCGGAGCGGCGCGATCGCCTGCTCGACGGCGCGCGGGCTCGGGGGCCGCGGAGGTGGCGGGGGGAGCGTCACGAGCTCCGGGCTCGACTTTCGCCCCGCGGACGACGCCCCGGATCCGCGCCCGCCGAGCCCCAGGTGCTCGGGGAGGATCGCCCCTCCGGCGCTCAGCACCACGGCCCGCTCGATCACGTTGCGCAATTCCCGGATGTTGCCCGGCCACCCATAACCGAGCAGCGCCTCGAGCGCCGGCGGCGACAGCCGCGGCTCTGCGCGCATGTTCATCTGCACCGCGGCCCGCGCGATGAAGCTCCGCGCGATGGGCTCGATCTCCGACGTCCGCTCGCGCAGCGGCGGGATCTCCATCGTCACCCCATTGAGACGAAAATAGAGATCCTGCCGGAAGACGCCGCGCGCCACCTCGTCCTCCAGATTGCGGTTCGTCGCGGACACGAACCGCACGTCGAGCGGCCGCTTCTGCAGCCCCCCGACCCGCAGCACCTTCCGCTCCTCCAGTACGCGGAGCAGCTTCACTTGCACCGAGATGGGCAGCTCCCCCACCTCGTCCAGGAAGACCGTCCCTCCGGCGGCCACCTCGAACAGCCCTGGTTTGGCCCGCGTGGCCCCCGTAAAAGCCCCCGCTTCGTGCCCGAAGAGCTCGCTTTCGAGGAGCGATTCGTGAATTGCTGCGCAATTGAGGCATACGAGCGGACCCCGCGCCCGCGTCGAGCGCCGGTGAATGGCCTCGGCCATCACCTCCTTGCCCACCCCCGTCTCTCCCAGCAAGAGCACGTTGATCCCGCTCTGCGACACGAGATCCACGAGCTCGTACAGCTTTCGCATCGCGCCGTCGTGGACGACGGGAACGGAGAAGGAGCGGACGACGCGAGACGAGGCGGGGTTGTCGTCGGCATTCACGCGTTGCACGATGAGCAATGTCGCCCCGAGCTGCATGCCGTCGCCGAGCTCGATGTTCATCGAATGGCCTGGCGAAACCCGCCGCTCCACGATTCGCGCTGTCCCGTCGGATTCCTCGGACGTCGTCACGCGCAGCCCGTTGGAGCTCCCGATGTCCTCGATACGCAGCGGCGGACCGAGATCGAGGACGGCGTGCCGGCGCGACACGGAGGGATCGAGCAGGTGAACCCGGTTCTGCGGATCACGCCCGATCGTGAGCCGACCGGTCGCTGGCAGCCGCTGCGTGTGGGTCGCATCTGCCGTGGTGATGACGAGCTCGAGCGGGGCGAGGTCCCTCGTCATCCGGGGGCCTCCCCCGCTTCGCGCGGGGACGTGCGGCACAGGCGAGCTGCTTCCCGAGCGGTAGTGCAGTAACAATTGTTACGCGACCAGCCGATGGTATCAACGCACATAACTGCCCATGGAATGATGGGTCCCACACTGCCAGGTTACAACTTTCCATGTTGTGAATGCAAGCGCGTTCATCCAGGACAGCCAGGAAGCCTTCCTCCTGCTGCGTCGCGTCATCTTCACGCAGCTTGTTTTCCTGCGACGGATTCTCCAGGCCACGGCCGCGTGGTCGTGCGATCTTGCCCGCCGCGATGCGAAGCACGCACTTCCTTCCTCCGCTCCTCTTCTCGACCTTTCTTTCCCTCGCCACCTCGCCCGCGCTCGCCGACGAACCCCCGAAGCCTGCGCCTGCCGCAGCGCCCCCCGCGGCGCCCGTCCTCGTCCCGCCTCGCCCGCTCGCCGCGCTCGAGGCCGCTTATCCGACGGAGCCGGGCCTCACGGGCGAGGCGGACGTCGTGCTCGATGTCACCGTCGCCGCGGATGGCAGCGTCAAGGAGGCGCGCATCGTCTCCGGCGACGCGCCCTTCACCGAGGCCGCATCGCGCGCCGCGCCCGGCTGGCGTTTCGAGCCGGCCACGCGCAATGGCCAGCCCATCCCCGCGCGCATCCGCGTCCTCGTCCACTTCACGCCCCCGGAGCCGCCCGCCGAGGAGGAGGCCCCTCCTGCGGCCGAGAACGGCGCCGCGCCGAAGGACGGCGCGCCCGGCAACAAGCCGACGCCGAAGCCGCCGGGCCCTGCGCCCATCGAGGTCCTCGCCCTCGGCGAGCGCCGCGCCGTCGGCACCTCCTCGCTCGGCCGCGCCGAGGTCCGCGTCTTGCCGGGTGCGTTCGGCGATCCTTTCCGCGCCATCGAATCCCTCCCCGGCGTCACGCCCATCTTCTCGGGTTTGCCCTTCTTTTACATTCGCGGCGCGCCTCCCGGCAACGTCGGGTATTTTCTCGACAACGTCCGCGTCCCTTATCTGTATCACCTTGCCCTCGGCCCCTCGGTCGTCAATCCGGCGATCGTGGACCGGGTCGACCTCTATCCCGGCGGCTACCCTGCGCAATTCGGCCGGTTTGCCGGCGGCATCGTCGCCGGCGAGACGACGAAGCCGAAGGGCGAGCTCCATGGCGAGGCGAACATCCGCATCTTCGACGCCGGCGCGATGGTCGAGACCCCGATCGGCGACCGCGCCACCGTCATGGCCGGAGGCCGATTCTCGTACACCGCGGCCGCGCTCTCCTTGCTCGCGCCCGACACCACGCTCAATTACTGGGACTATCAGGCCCGCGCGACCTTCGACGTCACGCCCACGGATCGTCTCACCCTCTTCGCGTTCGGCGCGCACGATTACCTCGGCGCCACGGAGGACGGCGTCGAGCAGGGCCTCTTCGACGTCCAGTTCCACCGCATCGATCTCCGCTACGACAAGGACGTCAGCCCGCGTACGCGCCTTCGCCAGGCCGTTTCGTTCGGCTACGACAGGACGGCCGTCGGCGGCCAGGAGGGCATTTTCGCGCGCGATTTCCTCTTCTCGGCGAGGAGCCAGCTCCTCCACCGCAGAAGCGAATCCGTGCTCCTCCGGGCCGGCGTCGACGCGAATTTCGATTATTACGACCTCGTCACGGGATCGGACGACGAGGAGGGCCGGAACCTCCAGGCCGCCCTCGACCAGCTCTTCCCGCCGCGCCAGGACATCGCGGTCGGGTTTTACGCGGACGCCGTCCTCGAGGCCGGCCGCGGGATCGAATTCACGCCCGGGGCGCGCCTCGACCTCTGGGGCTCGGGCGGCGTCACCGCGATCAGCGCCGACGTCCGGCTCGCCATGAAGGTCCCCATCGTCCCCCGGCTCAAGCTCGTCTCTGCGATGGGCCTCGCTCATCAGCCGCCCGGGTTCGTCTTGCCCCTCCCCGGCCTCTCCATTGGCAAGCTCGCCGGCGGCCTCCAGCGCAGCGTCCAGACGAGCACCGGCCTCGACGTCAAATTGCCGTTCGGCTTCGAGGCCACGGGCACGTTTTTCCTCAATGGCTTCTTCAACATGGCCGACGCGCTCGATTCGGTCGGCCGTGCGAACAACGGCGGCGGCGGCGGAGGCCCGCCGGGCCCTGGCGGAGGCCCCGGCGGTCCGGGCGGGCCCGAGCCCGAGCCGAACGACGACGACGAGGGCTCGGACCTGCTCACCGATCGCTCCCTCGGCACCGCCGTGGGCCTCGAACTCTACATTCGCCGCAAGCTCACGGAGCGGCTCGGCGGATACATCTCGTACACGCTCTCCCGCTCGTCGCGGAGCATCGGCTTCTCCTCGGGCCCGGCGCAATTCGATCGCACCCACGTCCTCAATGGCGCGATCTCCTGGGACGCGGGCAAGGGCTGGCGCCTCGGCTCGCGTGTCGTCTTCTACACGGGCTTGCCCATCGCGGCCGCGGATGCCGCCATCTGGGGCAAGAGCCGCACCGATCCCTTCTTCCGCATCGACGCGCGCATCGAAAAACGCTGGAACCTCACAAAGCGCGGATGGGTCTCGCTCGTGATCGAGATGCTCAACGCGACGCTCAGCACCGAGCAGACCGGCGTGAGCTGCGGCCCGACCGAATGCGAGGCCCAGGAGATCGGCCCCGTCACCGTGCCCAGCATCGGCGTCGAGGGCGGCCTCTAGCAGGAAGCTACGTCGGGCGCGCTGTGCGCGCCTGGAGCTCTCTCCGAAGCTTGCGGCGTTCGCCTTTCGGTAGCTTGCGCGCGAGATCCGCGATGCGGTCCAGCTCGTCCTCTGCCGGGAAGGTGACGAGGCACAAGGAGGGCACGCCGAGCGCGCGTGCGATGCGGTCGAGGGTCTCGATGGTGATCGCTGCGAGACCTTGCTCGACACTCGACAGGTGTCCCTTCGACATCGCGCCGGCATCGGCGAGATCTTGCAAGGACATGCCGCGCTCTTTGCGGAGCTCGCGAATACGAGCGCCAACTTTCAGGCAGACCGGCTTGGCTTCGGTTCGTCGGGGCACGGTTCCTCCCTACTGCGTATGAGGGTGTCCGAAGGCCCTACCACGGAATCCATACGAGACAAACCCCGTGGACAAACAAAAACGTCCAGATGGACAAATGTACAGATGTACATGGCATGGAGGCTGACTTGCTTGCGCTGCGCATCAGGCTGAAGGGGGCTCGCGGCGCCTCTCGACAGCCTGCTCGGTCACTTCACCTTGCAGCGCGCCCCCGCCCCTGCCGCGGGCCGACCGTACGGGACCTTCGGCCCCTTCGGCTTCACGTACACCGCGCCGCCCGGCCCGGGCCGTGGCACGACCGCCCCCGAGGCCTGCGGACGGCCCGGCGCAAGCTCCTCGATCGTCACCACCACGTCGGCCCCTTCCTGCGCCACCGCCGCGATGCTGGGGTGCCGTGGCGCGTCCTCGGCCATCCCGGGGCACGGCACGCCCTTTCCGCTCACCGCGACCACGGCCACGTCCCCGCCGAGCTTCGGCACTTCCGCTTGCCACTGGAGCCGCGGATCGCCCGGCTCCCCGACCACCACGGAGAGGCAGGAGCACGTCGCCTCGTGGGGCGCGTCCTTCGCGATCATCACGTCGTGACGTACCCGTTTTTCGGTGGGCGGCGTCGCGGTCGTCCCCGTGAGCGGCGCGGGCGCCTGATCGGGCTCGCTCAGCGTCTCGGTGCGGCGGAGCGGCTGGCCCGTCGGATCGCCGAGATCCTGGGACCAGCCGGAGTTCGCCGGCGAGCTCTGTTCGCCGCCGCAGCCGACGGAAAACGCGAGCACGAGGACGGACGAAAGGAAAAGGGGAGCCTGCCGCATACCCCTTCAGGATCGCACCCCTGGCGGGGATGCGACAAGAAACTTCAGGGCGGAGCCGGCAGCTCGCAGAGAAAGCCTCGTTTTTCGCCGCAGGGCCGGTCGTCGAACGCCGCCGCGGTCCCCGGCAAGGCCGAGAGCATCACGCAGTCCTGCTTGTTCCCCTGATCCCCGGGCAGGTTCTTCCACGCCGTGAACCCCCACGGCTCGCCGTTCGACCACGAGAACACGCCCTCCTGCTGCTGGTCCGTCCCGCCGATCCACACGTCCCCCGACACCACGCTCCCCATGAACCAGAACTCCTCGTCCGTGCTCAGCGCGGCCAGGTCGCCGCCGAGCTCCAGGCAATGCTCGCGCGCGGTGTTCCAGTCTCGCTCGGTGCCATGATGCAAATAACACGAGCCCGTCGTCGGGGACTTCCATTGCCACGGCAGAGGACATTCGTCCTCGACGGGGGGCGGGCAGCTCTGGCAAGACGCTCCCCCGTCGCCCCCGCCGGTCCCCTCCGCCGTGCCCTGGCAGCCGGTTCGATCGATGCGCGTCCCGTCCTGGCAAAGCGCGAGCACGCCCTCCTCGATTCCCGCGAGTGCATTGCAGCCGAGGGCCTGTCCGAGCACGAAGAGCCCGAGCCACCAAAAGGGCCGTCCGCGCAGGCGCCCCGTTCGTCGATTGGTACTCAAAATACACCTCCGACCACGAGCCCCGTGCCCGATCCCACCGTCCCCACGCCCGCGCGCGCGGGCGCGGCCTCCGGCGCGGTCAGGTAAAGAACGAGCCCCCCCGTCGCCGCGAGGACACCTGCGAGGATCGCCCCCGTCGCGGCGTCGCCGCGCATGCGCGCCTCGTTGCGCATGGCGACGCCGGTCGCGTCGCAGAGGTTGCCTTCGATGCAATGAGCCGCCGAGTCGTTCTTCCGCGCGATGGCCTGCATTCCGAGGATCGAGCCAGCGACGACGGACACGACGCCCGCGCCTCCCAGCGCGACCCCCGCGATCTTGTGCACCGTGGCCCTCGTATTCGAACTGGGCTTCGTGGACGGCGGCGCCGCGGGCGCGTCCGCGAGCTCGGGAATGGCCGCCGTCACGCGCGCGGCCTGGCCCCCGGGCACCTCCACCTCCACGCGGTAGGGGCGTTTGCCCTCGGCCAGCGCCTCGACGACGTGTTTGCCCGGGTCCACGGGCACGGCCGTCCCCCAGAGCGCGCGCCCGAACATCTGCCCGTCTTTTCGAATCTCCAGGCTCTGCACCTTCTCGGCCCACGGCGCGGTGATCACGAGCCGCGCGAGCCTCGGCTCGAGGGCCGCGGCCCGCTCGCGCGCGACCGTCTCGCGCTCGACCTGCCCTTTTTCGCGCGCGGCATAAGCGGCGGCACGGAACTCGGCCCACGCGCTCGCGGTGCGTCCGATTTTTTCCAGACAATCGGCGAGGTTCAAGAGCGTCCCGACGCCCGCGTCGAGCCTCTGGCTCTCGGCGAATTTGGGGCATGCCTCCGGATGACGCCCCTGGTCCATCAGCCATTTGCCCTCGTCGAAGAGCGCCTCCGCCGCGGCCCTCCGGGCGGCGCGGTCCATCGGGTCGGGCGGATCCGCGGCGGCGTGGCCGGAGAGCAGCACGAAAGCGAGGGCGGCCGCGGGCGTGACGGCGCGCCTCCTCGGATCACGATGCGTGATTCGGAAGGTATTCGTCATGGGTGTCATTCGCGCCCGTCGAAAGGATTCGGGCGCTTCACGGACGACGGAGGTTTCTCCGAAGCCTTGTCCGTGATCGTGGTCTGCGGCCACGGCTTTGAAAAGCCCCCCTGCGGCGCCTTGTTCATCGGACGCGGCGCGGGTCGCGCTCCTGCCACGACGGGCGGAGGCGCTTTCGTCTCGGCGGCCTCGACCGACGCCGGCGGCGGCTTCACCTTCGTGAACGCCGGACCGAGCGTCGCCTCGATTCCCCCGCGCGCCAGGGCCGCGAGGACGTCCGGCGCGCCATACTCGCGACGCAGTCGGATCCCGGCTCCTCCCACGAGGACGATCGCCGCGACGATCGCGAGCAGCGGCACGGGCCGCAGCAGGCGTTGCCATTTCGCTCCCGCGGGATCTCGCTCGAGGATCGCGGTCGCTGCGACCGGCGGCGTCGAATGCAGGGGCGGAAGGAGCACGCGCGGGTCGGTCAACGTCGGGCTCGTGCTCGTGTCCGACGTCCGTATCCGGGCGCGCGCGCCCGAGAATCGATCCGTGGACGAACCGCGCGCGAGCAGGCGCACCGCCCGCTCGCTCGACGCGATGGCCCCGGGCTTGCCGAACGGCGACAGCGCGACCGCGAAGTCGGCGACGTTCGCGTACCTGTCGGCCGGGTTTTTCTCCAGGGATCGCAAGAGGGCCGCGTCGAGCCCCGGCGGCACGTCGGGCAGACGCGTGTGGAGCGGGACCGGCGGGTCCTTCAGAATGGCCGCGCAGAGCTCGGGCAGGCTTTGCCAGGGGAATGGTCCTTCCCCTGCGATGAGCTCGTAGAGCGTCACGCCGAGCGACCAGATGTCCGAGCGAGGATCGGCGTCGCGCGTCGCGCGGAGCTGCTCGGGCGACATGTACATCGGCGACCCAATGACGGCGGAGGTCGTCGTGAGCGGACCACCGCGCTCGGACAACGTATCCTTTTCCACGGATAGCTTGGAAATTCCGAAATCGAGCACCTTCACGGTGCGGGTTCCGTCCGGGCGCCGGGCGAGGAAGAGGTTGTCGGGCTTGAGATCACGATGGACGATTCCGAGGGAATGGGCCTCGGCGATCGCTTCGCACGCCTCGAGCACGTACGTGACGGCGTCCTCGATGGGGAGGGGGCCGTTCCGAGCGACGTGCGCGCCGAGATCCGATCCTTCGAGCAGCTCGAGCACCATGTACGGCTGTCCGCTCGGCAATCGCCCGATATCGAGCACGCGCGTCGCGTGCTCGTTCTGGATCATGGCCGCGGCCCGCGCCTCGCGGGCGAACCGGGCGACGACCTCCTCGTTCTGGGTGGCTGATTTCAGCAGGAATTTGAGCGCGACCCGGTGCCCGAGCTCCACGTGCACCGCGGCCACGATCACGCCCATGCCGCCTTTGCCGAGGACGCGCAGGACACGATACTTGCCATCGAGGACGTCGCCGATGGCCACGGGCAGACCCGAAGGCTCGTCCTCCCACGACGAATCCGACCTGCGCTCGACCTGCATTCGTCCCCCCCGCCCGACGATCTCCCGTGCGACTGCGACCTCGCACACCATAGCGCAGCGGACTTCTCTCGCCCGTGCCTGAGCGCTGGTATTCTCCCGTACGGTGCTTTTTAGAGAGCCCGAACGTCCGCGGCGTCGCGCGGGTTCGAATGGCGTGCGCAGAGGAGGAGGCGACGACGACGCTGCGATCAGGCCGAGACGCTCGCGCGCCGTTCGACCATTCCTTCGACCGGCGTGGGACGAAGAATGTTGTCGAACATGGGGCTCGTCCGTTCCACCGCGATTCGGATCTCTTCGAGCGTCGCGGCTTCGGCGTCCGTGTCCACGTCCACGGTATAGCGGAGCCCCCCGAACCCGGGCCGGACGGAAGGATCGAGCGCGAGATACCCGCGCAGGTCGAACGGCGCCTGCACCTTGATCACGAGCTTGCGGTACTCGATCCCGCGGAGCCGCGCCTGCGTGACCCATCCAATGGTGAGGCACGAGCCCAGGGCCGCGAGCAAGAGCTCCATGGGATCGACGTGCTGGTCTTTTCCGCCGAGCGGCGTGGGCTCGTCGGTCTCGATCGTGAAGGACCTCGCCCGCGTCACGGCCTGCGCGCCGCTCTGCCATTCGGTCACGGTCTCGAAGCTCCCTTTCCCCGCTTCGGGCGCCTTCTCCACCGCGTCGCGCGTGCTCCGGAACGTATCGATGTCGAGGGTGCAGCAACCATCAAGCGATTCCATGGTCATGACCTCCATCGGCCGGGCGCACCCTCAGGAGAGGGGGCGCAAGAACTCGAGCAAGACGGCGTCGAATCGAGCCGACTCCTCGTATTGTGGATTGTGCCCGCTCCGCTCGAAAATGTCGAGATGGCCCTGCGGCAGCCGATCGATGGCCTCCGCCCAGAGCTCGACAGGGCAGACGTAATCGTACCGACCGCTCAGGGCGAGCACGGGGCAAGCAATCTCGCCGAGCGATGTCACGAGGCTCCAGCGCTCCGCCTCGGGACGGATGACCGATTGCATGTAGAGGGCAAATCCTCTCGGAACGCCGCCCCAGAGGGCGCCCGCGTCGAGCGCCGGGTCCTTCCACACGAGAGGATGCAAGGCGAGATATCGACGCAGCGCGAGCTCGTCGGGATCCATCGCGCTCGTATCGAGGGCGCCGAGCTCGGCTTGTTTTCGAGCGAGGAGCCTTTTCTCCTCCGTGCTCGCCTCGGCCTCCCAGCGCGCGATTCCCACGCTCATGGCGCGGCTGAAATCGGGCACGCTCGCGACGGACACGACCGCGGCCGCGTGCGTGGGGTGGCGGAGCCCGAATTCGAGCGCGATGCCTCCGTGGTTCGAATGACCCATGACGACGGCCCGATCGATCCCCAGGTTCTTGCGCACGGCGTCGAGATCGTCGGCGAGCGTCGCATACGTGGCCCCCTCGGGGCTGCCGGTCGAGGCCCCCGTTCCGCGCATCTCGACGTAGACGAACGAATGGGCATCGAGGAGCCGCCGGGAAAACGTGCGCCGGTAGAATTCGATGCCGGCGCCCGTGGGGACGAGGATCGGCGGCCCCGAACCTTCGGTGAACACGTGGATCTCCGCGTCGTCCACGCGAATTCGCTTGCTCGTGGTTTCGGTCATGGTCGTGTTTGTCATGAAATACGGTTCAGAACGTGCCGACGCAGCCCACGCCGCCGCCCTTGCCGCCCACGTGGGGGCCACACTGGAGGGTCACGGCCGGCGCGCGCCCCACCTTCGGGCATTCGAGATCGGGCGCCGAGCGTGTCACCGCGAAGACCACGATGCCCGTCGTGAGCGCGGCGGTCCCGAGAATGTACCCCACGACCTGGAGGCCGGTCGTCACCTTGATTCCGGATTCGATGGAGGGGCATTCGGGGCTCGCGCCCGATCCGCCGCAGAGGTTCGCGTCGAAATTGTCGAGCCGGCCCGAATGCACGACCGAGGCCGCGATTGCGCCGCCCATCACGGCGAGCCCTCCGACGCCCACCACGATCGGCCAGACGGGCGCCGTCGCCGCGGCGACGGGCGCCGCGATCGCGCCGACCGGGGCCGTCGCCGCGCCGACGGGCGCCGAGAGATTCGGGGCCCCGATGTTCGGCGCCGAAAGCCCTGGATTCGGCGCCTCGATTCCAGGATTCGGCGCCGCGAGTCCCCCGACCGCCCCCGTGAGTCCCCCCACGGGCGCCGTGAGCCCCCCGACCGCCCCTGTGAGTCCTCCCGTCGGTTTGCCGAGCCCGCCTGTGAGCCCTCCTGCGAGGCCTCCGACCGTCCCCGTGAGCCCTCCTGCGGCCACGCCAATGCCAGGTGTATCCAGGTTCGCGCTCGCGCGGGCGACGGCGCCCACCGCGACGCGCGCGCGGACCGTCAAATCGGGCTTTCCAGGCGCGCGGACCACGACCGAGACGTCACCCGGCGCGAGATAAATGGGCGACGCCATGGGCAATCTCGCTGCGAGTTGCCCGCGCACGAGCACCAAGGCGCCGGGGACGCCGCCTTCCACCACGAGCCCGCCGAGCTTCCCCGAAAGCTCGCCGAGCGCCCCGTCGATTTTTGCGCGGATCGGCTCGTAGGCCGCGCGCGCCTCCGCGCGGAATCGATGCAGCGCGAGCCACGCCTCGTCGAGGCGCCCGGCCGCTTGCAGCGCGAGGCCGAGGTCCCCGAGGATCGTCACGTCGCCCGAGAGCTCGAAAGCACGCTCCAGATCCGGCAAGGCTTCGCGCAAACGGCCCGCGTCGATGTTCACCTTGGCGCGCGCGCGCAGCTCGGCGGCCTCGCGGAGCTGCGCCTCGGTCCGCGGCGGCTCGACATTCGCGTTTGCCGCCGCATCCACGCGCGCGCCGGCCGTACCACTGACGCCCGCGTCCACGCGAGGCGCCTCTGCCGCGACATCTCCGGAGATCGCGGGTCGACAGTTTTCCGTGGTCGAGCCGCAGCCGAGCGGGCCAGCGGCGAAGCACATCGTGAGGAGCATCGGGGCGACGGAAAAGGAGCGGCGCGTCGAGGCCATCATCCTTCGAACTGTTATCACAAGTGACGTTGCACCATCCATGCAAAGCAATGATACGGCGGTACACGGGCGGGGGCGGCGCCATTGCGCGTCGCGGCAATGCCGCGGTATCCTGGCCGGCTTACCTCTCGACGCCCAACACGCCAAAGAGGCCGCCGATCGGCGCGGCCACATGGGACGGAACGAAGAACGCGCGCGCGTCGATCCCCGCGTGCAAATCCCCGAAACGATAGAGGATGTCGACGCCGGGACCGAACGCGAACCGCGGCTCGATCCCCTCGCGCATCGCCCCGCCGAGCTCGGCCTCGTCGACAATGAAGAAAGAACCGAGGAGAAGCCTCGGCCTGACGAGCAGTCGTCCCGCCTGCATCGCCCGATCGTAACCGATTGCCGCGTGGACGAACACCGACTGCCGACGCGACCAGTAGACGAGTGTATCGTTCACGGCCGATTCGATGCTGCCGACGTGATACGCCGCGCCGAGCTCGACGTGCACGGGCACGCGGAACGTCCATCCCCCGACGAGCCCGGTCGCCGGCCCGAGAAACGACTGCCCGGTGGTCCACGCCGTGGCATACCCGAGCCGCGCATCGACGCTCCATCGATGCTGCGGCGGCGTGGGCGGCGCCTCACCGCGCGCGGCCGGTGTCATCAGAATGGTGGTAACAATCGAGACCACGAAGGCGCACGTCAATCGTGACACGACGCCTCTCCCTCGTCCGTGAACGAGCCGCCCGCGGCCGGCACGAAGCGCCAAGCATAACCGTTCGATCGGAGCTCCATCCGAAGGACGCCCACCGTATCGGTATTCCGTACCTCGCTCCCGGCGTGGACCTCGTCGATGCCGTGCAGCGGCATCTTGCCGCCGGTGCCGATGACGAACCCGCGGATTCCCCGCATGGCGTCCACCTCCCCGTCGGCGTTCATAGGCGCGAAGCGCTCATAAAGGTGCGCGTGCCCAGCGAGGACGAGGTCGACGCCGGCGTCCTGCAAAATTCGCCACGTATCCCGCATGGAAGCGGCGCTCCCGTGCTCCCCGGACGTGAACCGCGGGTGATGCCACATCGCGAGCGTGCAGCGCGACGGGTGCGCCGCGAGGTCTTCTTTGAGCCAGCGCGCCTGCGGGGAGTCCGGACCGCATCCGCCGAAATCGTCGGGCACCGAGGCGGGGACGTCGAGGTCGCCTCCGCAATTGGAATTCAGCATCACCACGTGCCAGGCGCCGATGTCGAAGCTCGCGCGCCCCTCGAACGGGGCCCCCGCGCCGCCGCAGAAATAGGCGAAGAACGGCCCGGCGCGCGGCGCGTGATACTCGTGGTTGCCCACGACCGCGCGCGTGATGGGCCGAAACTTGCCCCAGCTCGGGTGATAACAATCGAGGAACTCGTCGAGCGCGCCGTCGGGATACGTGGTGTCGCCGAGCGTGAACACCGCGTCCGGCCCGATTTGCTCGACGAGCGCCGCCGTCTCCTCCTGCCGCCCCCCGGGACACTCGGCGATGTCGCCGGCCGCGACGATCACGGCGGCCCCGGGATCCTTCGGCGCCACGGCGAGCGCGGGCGATGCGTCGCACGGCGGCAGCTCCCGGCTGCGCGAGCACGCGGACAAACACACGGCCGCGAGGGAGATCGCGCGGACGAACCGGATCGATGCGCTCATTCCTTCCAGCGTTCGGCGAGCTCCGGGAGCACGGTCACGGACATTTGCACGAGGTGCGCCATGTGCTGATCGGGCGTTTGTCCGGAGTACCCACGCACGTGCAATCCGCCTTTTCTGGCCTCCGTCGTCTGCTCGAGCTTCGTGTCCTGCGCCCCTTTGTTGAACGCGGCGAGCGCCGTCTTCGTGGTCACGCGCGGCGGCGTCGCCTGCGCGGGGGCTCGCTCGGCGCCCACCTCGCGCAGGAGCGCGTCCGCGGTCTCCGCCGAGCTCGCGTACTCCGTGCCGCCGATGTCCGAGTGCGTGATCGTGAAGAGCCGCTTTCCCTCGGCCGCGAGCTTCGCGAATCGCATGAACGGCGAGAGCCGGAGCGGATCGACGGTCTTCGCCTTCGGATCGAGGTACGCGGCGTGAATCCCGTCGAGCACCAGCACCGAATCGATCCGCTCGACGTTTTTCGCGGCGTCGAGCAGTTTCGCGAGCGCCCCGTACCCCGCGCTCCACGAGCCGAGCGCCACGCGTCGCACCTTGGCGTCACGCAGGCCTTGTTTTTTCGCGGTGTCCTGGATCTTGTCGATCGTCAGGTCGAGCACGCCCGCGACCGAGAATTTCTCCTCGTACGGCCCCGAGCCATTGCCCAGATTCACGGTGTACACGAGCGCGTTCAGCCCCGCCCCGGCGGCGCTCTCCTCGACGAGGTTCGTGTTGCCGTGGAAATGCATGTACAGGTCGAACGCGCCGTCATCGGAGCGGAACTTCGGCGGCACGTGCAGGAGGCCGCCGTTTACGAAGACGTGGCCCTCGCGCTTCAGCTTGTAATCGGCGCGCTGCTCGGGCGGCAGCTCCGGCTTCGGCGGGAGTTTGGGCGGCGGCAGGTGTTTGGCGCGGAGCAGCTCGCCGGGACCGCCGGTCGCCGCGGCGACGCCGCCCGTGATCGCCGACCCGAGCACGAGCGAGGCGACCACGCCCCCGATCAGCGCGACGCGCGCTCGTTGCGACATGGCCGGCGACGCGGAGGCGTCCTTCCGCGAACGGACGAGAACAAACGCCGCGCCCGCGAGCAGGGCCGCGGCGAGCGAAATCGTCCCGAAAAAACCGCCCACCACCCGCAATGCGCCGACGTTCGTGACGGCGAGCAGCACGATCGAGAGAATCGCCGCGACGGCCGCGACGAGGGCCACGTGCTCGAATCCGAGCGCCTTCGAGCCGCCCACCTTCACGGCTCCGAGCAGCGTCGACGCGCGCGCGGCGAGCTCCGCGGAAATCGCGCCCTCTGCCGACGCCGGCTTCGGAGGCGGCGGGATCAGCGCCGGAGCCTCGGGCTCGGCGGTCACCGTCGTGGCCAATCCGTCGGTGGCCACCGGCGGCAGATCCTCCGGCGCGGCGGGCGCGGTGGTCTCGACCGCCGGCGACGCGGGCACGGTCGCTTCGAGGGGTCTTGGCGCGGCAGCCGGAGGCTCGGCGGCCGGGGGATCGACAGGGACGGTCGCCGCGAGCGCGTCCGGCTTTTCCGATGCATTCGCCGTGGGCTCCGGCGACGCGGCGCGGATCAACGTCGGCCCGTCGAGGACCGGCGGCGGCGTGGGCGCAGGCAAAGCGTTCGTCGTCGCGGCTGGCGTGGGCTCCGGCGCGGGCTCTTTCGGGGACGGCTCCGGCGCGGCGGTCCGCTGCGCGCCGGTGACGACCGGCAGTGGGCCTCCATTCGGCGGCAGCAGGATCGTATCCACTTGTCCGGCGAGCGGACCGGGTTTTTTCGCGGGCGCTTTCGCCTCGGCGGGTGGCGACGCCGCGACGTCGCCCTTGTCGGCGACCTTGATCACCGGCAAGGTCTGGTCGCGCGGAATCGCCTCGATCGGCACGAAGCCCTTCACGCAGCGCGGACACGTCGTCTGCGTGCGCAATGCCTCGGTCTCGATGGATAACTTCTGCCCGCAGTAGGGGCAGTACAGTTGGATCGCTGCCATGTCGTCCGACGACCGAGGCTATCCGAAGAGCCCGCCGGGCAAAAGTGGGGAATCGTCGTTCGGATGGTGCGACGTCAAACGATCATGGTCGGTTTTTCCGTCCGCCCGAGACGGCGACAACGGAAAAGAACTCCAGCGAGGTGAACCATGAATGCTTCAAACCGGCGAGGGCACAGCCCCGGGACCCTTCCCCTTCGCGGGGATATTGAGATTTGCGCCGGCGAGATTCGCGCGGACGCTTGACGGCGCCCGCCGGGCGCTCGAAAACAGGGCGAATGGCCCCCGCCGATCGCCCCACCGAACCCATCACGCCCGCGCCGCCCGAGAGTCGCTTGAAGGTCGCTCTCCGCGTCCTGCTCGCCCTGGCCATGATCGGCGTGGGCATCCTGCATTTCACGTCCCCCGAACCCTTCGTGCGCATCGTCCCCGCGGCCCTGCCCGCGCCGCTCGCGCTCGTGTACGTGAGCGGCGTGGCGGAGATCGCGGGGGGCGTGGGCCTGCTCGTCCCGCGGCTCCGGCGCGCGGCGGGCATCGGCCTCATTGCGCTTTACGTCGCGGTGTTTCCCGCGAACATCAACATGGCGATCCACGGGATCCAGGTCGGCGACGAGCCCCTGCCGCAATGGGCGCTCTGGGCGCGGCTCCCGTTCCAGATCGTGTTCATCGCCTGGGCCTACTGGGTCGGCGTTCGTTCGCGCGGCATCGATCAGCGCGGCCCGAGCCCGAGCTTCTTCCGCAGCCGCGGCGTCTCCCGTTCCCGCACGGAAATGCATTGATTCGCCTGCTCTTCGAGCGCCGCGAGCTTCCGCGGATTCACGGAAGCCGTCTCGAAGATCGCCTTGAAGACCTTGAGCGCGTCGTCCCGCGTCACCGGGTCACACGCCTCGCCCACGGCGCTCGAGAGCTCGAGCAGGAGGCTGCCGCCGAACCGCGGCGCGAGCTCGGGGCCCCGCGCGCGGATCCACCCGAGCGACGTGGATAACGTCTCCGGCGCCCGCGCCGACTCGTGAAATGCACGGGCGAACTCGTGCGCCCTAAGCTCGCCGGCCCGCGCGATGTCGAGGCCCCGGCCGAGCTCCGCCGGATCGCCGATCCGCCCGATCGCCCGCGCCGCGATGACCCGCTCCTCCGGCGTCGCCGCCAGCCGCACCGCGTCCCGCAGCGCTTGCAGCCGCTCGTCGCCCCCGCTCCGCGCGGCCACGAGCAGCGCGACCCCCGTCGTGTCCGCGTCGATCGCGCGCGGATCGTCGAGGTACGCCGTCGCGCGCGAGGCCGCCTGCCGCAGCGTCCACGGGTCCTCCGCGAGCACGCCGAGCGCTTCGAGCACGGCCACGCGCGCGAGCCGCGTGGCTTCATCGTCCTGCTTGCGCGTCGCCCACCCGAGCTCCTTGCCGAGCGGCAGAAAGAGCGTCCCGACGAACCGACCGAGCGCCTCGCGCGACCCCGAGTCCGGCAGCACCACGCGGATCCACCGCAGGCTCTCCGTCATCTCGGCGAGCACCGCGGGGTGCCGCTCTCCGCGCAGCGAGGCGAGCAGCTCGAGCAGCGCGTCCGCCCCGAGCTCCCCGCTCCGCACGAGCCCGAGCGCGTTCGCCACGAGGCCCACGCGCTCGGTCGGCGAGAGCTTCTTCGCGACCTTCGCGAGCGCGTCCCAAGAGGCGCGCGGCAACGTGAACCGGTAGTAGCCGCGCTCGTCCGCGTTCGGATGGATCCACGCAGGGCAGCCGCGCCGCGGCAGCTCCAGCGTCAAGCGATCGGAGAGCAGCCCGCACACGGGCGCCGTCCCGCCCTCGTACGCGACGCACGCGGGCACGACGAACGCCCGCGCGTCCTCGCCGTTCGCTCCTGCACGCGAGGCCGGCGGGGTGAGCGCGAGCGCGACGCGGGGCGGTTTGTCCGCTTCGCAGGCGAGCTCGGCGCGCACGAAGGGCACGCCCGTGCGTTCGAGGAACGGGCGCGCCACGGCCGCGACGTCCTTGCCCGACGCTTCGGCGAGCGCGGCGAGCAGGACGTCCGTCGAGGCCGTGCCGTGCGCGTGCGCGGACGTGTGCGCGGCGAGGCCCTTCTGCATCACGTCCTGCCCGAGCCACCCTTCGAGCATGCGCATGAGGCTCGCGCCCTTCTCGTAGGTGATCGCGTCGAAGATCTCCTCGGCATCGGCCGCGCTCACCACGGGCGCGCGCACGGCCCGCGACGAGGGCAGCTCGTCGAGCTTCATCGCGAGGTGTTTGTCGCGCACGGCGAACGCGGCGGCGCTCGTGTCCTTCGTGATCGTGTCGACGACCTTCGCCGTCATCCACGTCGCGAGCCCCTCGTTGAGCCAGAGATCGTCCCACCACGGCGGCCCGACGAGGTTGCCGAACCACTGGTGCGCGAGCTCGTGCGCCACGATCGACGTCATCTCCTGCAAGCCCACCGCCGAGGCCGCGTCCGGGTCGAGCAGTGCGAGATCCTCGCGGAACGTGAGGAGCCCCGGGTGCTCCATCGCCGCGGCCATGAGATCCGGCACCGCCACGAGATCGAGCTTGCGGTACGGATACTCCCGGCCGAAGAAGCCCGCGAGCACCGCGAGCTCGCGCGCCGCCGTGTCGAGCACGAGCTCGCCGAGCTTCGACTTGCCGCGCGTCGTCACGAGGCGCAGGCGCACGGGTTCTTTTTGACCACCAACGGTCGTCTTCGCCTCGCGGATCTCGAACGGCCCCACCGCGAGCGCGACGAGGTACGTCGGGAGCGGCTCGGTCGTGGCGAACGTGAACGTCTCGTGCGCGGCGTCCGGCGAGGCCTTCCGGCCGGTCTCCGGCGCGTTCGACAGCGCGAGCTGGCCCTTCGGCACCGTCACCTTCACGTCGAACGGCACCTTGAAGCCGGGCTCGTCGAAGCACGGAAAAACCCGCCGCGCGTCCACGGGCTCGAACTGCGTGAAGGCGTACGACGCGCCCGCGTCCTCGACGCGGAACAGGCCCGCCGTGCCCTCGCCGAAGGGCGCGACGTAGGTGATCTCGATCGACGCGCGCCCCGCGGGGAGCGGCGCATCGAGCGCGAGCACGAGCTCGTCCGAGCTCTTCTGCCCCGCGCTCGGCCGCGTCGAGATCCGCGCCGCGCGCCGCTCGCCGCTCACGATCACCTGCACCCGCCGGAGCTCGAGGTCGGCCGCGTGCAGCACCACGTGTGACGTCGGACGCGGGATCTCCACGTCGATCGTGACCTCGCCCGTGAAGCGCGGCTCCTTCGGGTTCACCCACAACGAGAGCGCGTACCGGAGCGGCCGCGCCGTGTCCGGCAGGCGGCCGTTCGCGAGCGGCGCGGGGGCCTTGGGCGCCTGCGCGGTGGGCTCGCGCGTGGGCTCGACGCGGAGGACCGGCGCGTTCGGGATGCAGCCTGCGAGGGCGACGACGACCAGGGGCAGGACGAGCCTCGCGCCGCGGGACCGAGCAAGCATCGATCGAACGTTCGCCGCGCGGCGTGGCCCGGTCAAGCGGCAGGATCCGGCGCGCCCCGGAACCCGAGCGCCCGCGCCTGCGCCGGGCCCGTGTCCTTGCGACGCCAGAGCACCGCGTCGAGCACGTAATGCGTGGCCTGCGGCAGCGCGAGCAGAGGCACGACGAGGGCGCGCGCCGAGGGGCCGAGCAGCGGCGCCTCGCGCATCCCGCCGAAGAGCGAGGGTCTGTCATGCCAGACCAGCCGATCCCAGAGCGCCTCCTCGGCGAACGCGAGCGCGAGCGCCGCCGCCGCGAACGCGAGCACGCCGCCCGCCACGATCCGCGCGACGAGCCCCGCGGGCGCCTCCCGCGCCCTCTCGCGCATGTACGCCCAGAGCAGCGCCATGTACGGGATCCCGTGCACGAGCACGTTCGTCACGGTGAACTGGAAGTCCGAGTTCGTCGCGACGATCCCGGAGAACCACGTGATCGCCGTCGTCGCCACCACGAGGTGTTTGCCCGGGTTCCGCGGCCCGCCTCGCCGCGCGACGAAGACGGCGCGCGCGGCGTACGCGACGAGCAGCGCGGCCCAGACGATCCCCGCGGGCACGACGAGCGCCCCGAGCCATGGCGCGGTCACGAAGTCGTCCTCGACGAACCACCGGAACGCGCGGGGCAGGTGCGCGTGCCAGTAGAGCAGCGGGAAGCAGGTCGACGCGTAGATCGTGGCGTCGTCGAGGAGTCGCCCGTGCCGCGAGCGTTCGCCGGCCCGCGCGCGGTAGATCGCCACCCAGCCCGCTTGTTGCCGCACGAAGTGCAGCACGGCCACGTACGCGAGCACGCGCCAGAAGAGCCGCTCGGACGTGGCGTGGAGCCACGCGCCCGCGGCCCAGCACGCGAGCGGCGTGGCGACGTAGAGCGCGCGGCGTTTCCGGAGCTCCTCGCGATCGAAGTACGTCCGGAAGAACGTCGTGTGGACGTGCGCGACGTCGACCGCGAGCACGAACGTGATCCACCCCCAGAGCGGCAGCGCGCCCTCGTCGCTCAGCGCGGGCGCGAGCGCGGCGAGCACGAGCGCGAGCGCCGCGGACCCTCCGAAGACGGCCACGTCGACGCGCGCGCCCCAGATCCAGGGCCCGTTCACGAGGCGCTCGGGGACCTCCCTCGGTGACGCTCGCTAACCGTGGATGGCGGCGGCGATGATCCAGGACAGGCCGAGGATCACCGAGCCGATCACGATCGCCAGTGCGGTGTTCTGGTCCTCCTCGATCTCCTTGCGGATCGAGAACGGCGTCACCTTCGTGATGATGACGAACGCCACGGCGAAGACGACGAGCCCGATCGTGACGAAGATCAGCGTGGCGAGTGAGGCCTTGATCAGCTGCGAAATATCGAGCATCGATGCTCTCCCGAGGGCCCGGAGGGGCCGTGCCGGCAGGGTAGTGGAAGATGGGCCCGGCTGGGAAGCCTCGACGTCGCGGGCGGAAGCGGCTACCTCCACGGATCACCATGGGCATGGCGCGGATCGGCGACGTCGACCTCCATTACGACATCTTCGGCGAGAGCGGTCCGGCCGTGCTGCTCGTGATGGGCCTCGGCTCGCGCGGGGACAACTGGACGCCCATTTCGCGGGCCCTCGCCGGGCGCGGCTACCGCGCGATCCAGTTCGACAACCGCGACGTCGGCCGATCCTCGCGTTTCCCCGGCGGGAGCTACGACATCGCGGACATGGCCGGCGACGCCGTGGGCCTGCTCGATCACCTCGGGATCGCCGAGGCGCGGCTCGTCGGCATTTCGATGGGCGGCATGATCGCGCAGGAGCTCGCCGTGCGTTTCCCCGAGCGGCTCTCGCGCCTCATGCTCATCGCGACCTGGCCGGGCGGGGACCTCGCGCGCAAACCCGAAGGCGCGGTCCTCTCCGAGCTCGCCGCGCTCGCCCGCGGCGGTGATCGTGCGGCATCCGAGGCGCGCCTCGGCGCCTTTTATCGCGCCATCACGGGGCCATCGTTTGTCGAGAAGAACCGCGAGCTCCTCGACATGGCCGTCGCGTTCGCGCTCGAAGGCGCGCCCGAGGAGGAGGGGCTCATGCGGCAGATCCAGGCGATCAGCAGGTTTTCCATCGGGGATCGCCTCGGCGATGTCCGCGCCCGGACGCTCGTCCTGCACGGCGACGCCGATCCGCTCATTCCGTTCGAGAATGGCGAGCTCATCGCGCGGCGCATCCCGGGCGCGAAGCTCCGCGCGCTTCGCGGCGTGGGGCACCTCGTGCCGCTCGAGGCCCCGCTCGAGACCTACGGGGCGCTGCTCGATTTTCTATCCTGAGATGGCTCGGCTCGCCTGGGCGGATCGCTGGTCCGTCCCATGCATCCCGGGTCTCGCATGGTAGATACGCGCACGGATGGGATGTCGGGGCTCGCGTGGGTGGCGATGGTCCTCGTGATCGTCGGCGCCTTCAACTGGGCGCTCGTGGGGCTCTTCCAGTGGAACCTCGTGGCCGCCCTTTTCGGCGTGGATTCGGCGCTCACGCGTATCGTGTACGTGCTCGTGGGCCTCGCGGGTCTGTATTTGATTTTCCTCTCGACGCGGCTCGTGCAACGGCCAAGAGCTTGACGGATCGGCGGGGCCCCAATCGCCCGTGATCCCACACGAAAATGTCTGGACAAGTGAGGCTGTCCAGGTTTATGCCCGACGTTTGCGCGCTGCACGATGAGCAGCCCGTGAGGAGGTCGGAGCATGCGTGGTGGGATTCGGGCGATCGGCGGAATCTTGCTCCTCGGGGTCCTATCGGGCGCAGCCGCGGGCTGCGGCGACGATCCAGGGACGGCGACCACGACGGGGACGGGCGGCCGAGGCGGCCAGGGTGGCCAGGGCGGCGACGCGGGCCAGGGCGGTCAAGGCGGCGGCCAGGGCGGGGAGGGCGGCCAAGGCGGCGCGGGCGGTAGCAGCGTCGTTTGCGGCGACGGCGTGGTCGAGGGCGACGAGGGGTGTGACGACGACAATACGGCCGATGCGGATGGCTGTTCGGCCCAATGTTCCACCGAAGAAGGATGGAGCTGCTCCGGCGAGCCGAGCAAATGCGTGTCGAGCTGCGGCGACGGGCTGATCGTCGGCGCGGAGGCGTGTGACGACGGCAATACGGCGGACGCGGACGGCTGCTCGGCCCAATGCTCCATCGAAGCAGGATGGAGTTGCTCCGGGGAGCCGAGCACGTGCGCGACGGGCTGCGGCGACGGGCTGATCGCCGGCACGGAGGCGTGCGACGACGGCAATACGGTCGACGCGGATGGCTGCTCCGCGGCCTGCGCGCTCGAATCCGGCTGGGATTGCGCGGGGACGCCGACCGTGTGCACGGACCTCGACGAGTGCGCGCTGAATACGGACAACTGCCACGCGAATGCGACCTGCACGAACACGCCGGGCTCGTTCGCCTGCGCCTGCGACATGGGGTATGCGGGCGACGGCGTCACGTGCATGGAGGTCGACGAGTGCGTGCTCGGCACGGCCAACTGCGACGCGAACGCGACCTGCATGAACACGCCCGGCTCGTTCACCTGCGCGTGCAACATGGGATACGTCGGTGACGGCGTCCTGTGCATGGACGTGGACGAGTGCGCGCTGAATACGGACAACTGCCACGCGAGTGCGACGTGCACGAACCTGCCCGGCTCGTTCACGTGCGCGTGCGACATGGGATACGCCGGCGACGGCATCGTGTGCACGGATCTCGACGAGTGCGCGCTCGACACGGACAACTGTCACGCGAATGCGAAGTGTTCGAACACGCCGGGTTCGTTCACCTGCGCGTGCAACATGGGATACGCGGGCAACGGCGTCATGTGCACGGACGTGGACGAGTGCACCGTCGGCACGGACGATTGTGATCCGAACGCGGCCTGCGCGAACCAGCCCGGCTCCTTCTCTTGCGCCTGCAAGCAGGGTTTTACCGGCAATGGCAAGACGTGCACGTCCGTCTGCGGCGACGGCCTCGTCGTCGCGGGCGAGGGGTGCGACGACGCGGGCACGACGTCGGGCGACGGGTGCAGCGCGACCTGCCAGGTGGAGCTCGGGTATGGCTGCACCGGCGCGCCGAGCGTGTGCGCGCCGCTCTGCGGCGATGGGATCCTCCTCGGCGGCGAGAAATGCGACGACGGGGACGCCATGGGCGGCGACGGGTGCAGCGCGCTTTGCAAGGTCGAGCCGTACTTCCGGTGCAAGGGAACGCCGAGCACCTGCACGCGCATCAAGATCGCGTATGCCCCGTCGACGAGCGACTCCGCGTCGTATCGCTCCGCCATCGCGGCGATCACGGGCGGCACGGTGACGTACGTCGATCCCCGCTCGTCCACGCCCTCGCTCGCGACGCTGAACACCTACGATTGCGTGCACACCTGGGTCAACGAGGCGTATGCCAACGCGACGACGTTTGGCAACAACCTCGGCGATTTCGTGGACGCGGGCGGAAACGTCGTCCTCGGCGTCTTCTCGACGTACACGAGCAACATCTCGCTCGCCGGCAAGATCATGACCGCCCCGTATTCGCCCGTGGTTTCGCCGACCGGGGACAACCGCTACGCCGCGTCGAGTTATTCGGGCAATGGCACGACGTTCCTGCACAGCGGCGTCTCGGCCTATGCTTCGACCTACCGCGACATCCTCATCCTGCAAGGAGCCGGGATCATCGACGGCACCTATGTCGACGGCGAGATCGCGCAAGCGTACCGTCCCGACTTCAAGGTCGTTTACTCGAATGGCACGGGTCACCCGGGCATGCTCGGCACCGGCGACTGGGCGCGGCTCGTGGCGAACGGCTGCGCGGTCGGCTTCCTCCAGTAAAATCGATTGATTTCCCCCTGGGCCGGGGGGACGATGATCGTCATGGCGACGATCGTTCGTGGGCTCCTCCTGGCCCTCCTGGCAGGCTGCGGCGCGCGCACCGAGCTGCCCGTCTGCCAGGTGGAGGGGCAAACACGTGAATGCGAGACCATTTGCGGCAAGGGCCTGGAGACGTGCGTCTTCGGGCACTGGGAGGGCTGCACGGCGCCGAGGCCCTCCACCACGCTCCCCCTCGCCGCCACGATCCGCGATTTCAGCGCGACGCACCCCGATTTCGAGGAGCCCGCGATCGGGCTCGATCTCGGGATCGTCCAGACGAACCTCGGCAGCGACGGCAAACCCGTCTATGCCGGGAGCCCCACCACGCCCACGACGAGCGGCCAGGCGAATTTCGACCCATGGTACCGCGACGTCTCCGGCATCAACGCGGCGACGTCGTTCACGATCGAGCTCGCATCGGGCCCGGGCGCGCCGAATTTGTACCAGTTCAACGCGCCCGACTTTTTCCCGATCGACGGGCAGCTCCTCGGCAACGAGGGCAACCCGCACAATTTCCACTTCACGCTGGAGATGCAGATCCCATTCCGGTACGTCGGCGGCGAATCCCTCACGTTCCGCGGCGACGACGACCTCTGGGTCTTCATCAACGACAGGCTCGCCATCGACCTCGGGGGCGTGCACGCGACCGAGAGCCGGACGATCCTCCTCGACGAGCAGGCCGATTCCCTCGGGATCACGAAAGGCGAGGTGTTCCCCTTCGCGCTCTTCTTCGCCGAGCGGCACACGTCGGGCTCGAATTTTCATCTGGAGACGACGATCGCCGAATTCGACATCTGCCCGAAGTGACGGTCACGCCGTCGCTTCGTCCTCGGCCGGCTTCGTCTTGCGTTTCTTCTTTTTCGGCGCCGCGGGCCCCTCGGGTTCGTCCTTACGAACCTCCGCGGGCGGGAGCTCGCCGAGCAAGATGTGCCGCACGATCCGCGTCGCGTCCTCGGCGCGGGATGCGGGGACCATGATCTCGATAGGGACGAACGGGTGGGCGAAGCGCGCCATCGTTCGGTAGAGGATGCCGCGCAGGTGGACCGGAATTCCCTCGCTGCGAAGGAGGGCGGCGACCATGTCGGCGGCGAAGACGCGATGCTCCGGCCAAACCGAGACGAGCTCTTCTTCGATTTGCATGCGGGCGCGGACCTCGGCGACGAAATCGAGGACGAGCATGGTCACGAGCGGTAGGAAATGGGAGCTCGCCCCCGGGCCGGCGTCCACGAACAAGGGCAGGCCCACGATGATACAGAGCGGCAAGATGCTCCGGCCGAGCGACGCGAGGACCTCGGAATCCCCCTCGTCGAGCGGGCGGCTCTTCGGCGAGAATTCCCGCACGCGGCGCCACAACGCCTCGCGCGCCGTCGGCGTTTGGAATCCCCATCCGAAGACCACGACGAGCGCGGCCGTGAGGACGAGCTGGACGACGAGCGACGCGCCGTCGCGCTTGAAATACCAGACCACGGCTTCGTAGGGGATGAGGCCAATCTTCGACGACGTCAGGAGAAGCGAGCCCACGGTTGCGAGGATGAGCAACGGCGCGATTCCGGAGGCCGGAAGCCTGAGCGGCGTCGGAGCTGCGCCCACCGACCCGGCACCCCGACGATAAGGTTCCGCGCCGGCCGCCCGCGCGTGCGTGTGTTCATCCCGCCGAGCAGGCCAGCGCGCGCACGCGAGGGTGGTGACCACGAGCACCGCTGGAATGGCCAAGATGGGGGCCCATTCCGCGGCCGAGAGCGGTTCGCGGAGCAGCCCTTCGAGGATCTCGCCTTCGGTGACGAGCCATGGAACGAAGAAGAGCAGGGCATACCCATTGCCGAGGCCGCGCCGCGTGACCCACGCCGCGAGCAGCACGAGCAGGCTCGTTCCGGCGAGCAGGCTGGCCACCGTGACGAGCGGGGACGCGCCGAACTGCCATGCACCGAGCCACACAGAGATGCCCCAGGCCTGGACGAGCGCGAACACCATTGCGAGGAGAACCGTGGCGCGCCCGAGCTTCTCGCGGCGCTCGGGGCCCGCGTGGCGGAGTGGGCGCAGAGCGGGGACGAGCCAGGCGACGATCTCGACGAGCTGCGCCGCGACGATGACGGGCAGCAGGCCGAGCGCGAACACGCTCACGTTGACCAGCGACACTTTGGAGGGCAGGGCGCTCGTATCGATGCCGGGCAGCGGCACGAGCCTCGGCCCGGCGATCGCGACGGCGAGCGCCACCACCGTCACCAAGATCCGCGAGGTGAAACCTTTCGGCAGCGTGCGCGCTGCGGGCTCCCCCGAGGGCGGTGCATAATACGCGGGCCCGTCCACGAGCTCCGCGCCGCAATCGGCGCAGTCCGATCGCTCCACGTCGTATTCGGCCGGCGTTCCGGTGCGCTGTCGATGCGAGCACGCGACGTTCGGACAAAATTTCATGACGCCCCTCGGCGCGAGCATCCGCGTCCGTCACCCCGGCGTCAACCCCTTGTTCCCGGCGCCGTCTGCACGTAGCCTGGGACGAGCGAGGGTGAGCGATGCGGCGACGAATGCTTCACGGGGTGGCGCTGGTTTGTCTTTTCACGGGCGCGGTTTCCGGCTGCGGGGGTGATCCCGCGCCTTTGCCCGTCGATCCCCAAACGAACCCCGACGAGGGGCCCACCGAGGGCAACCCGGACGGCGCCTGCGCCGTGCCGGCCGAGGCCCAGGCGGCGGACACGTCGAATCCGACCCAGGTCGTCGGCAATGGGACGAAGGAGAGCTGCACGTCGGACGCGTTCGTCGACGCCGTGGCGAAGGGCGGCATCATCACGTTCGATTGCGGCCCGGATCCGGTGATCATCACGCTCGATCGCACGGCGAAGATCTTCAACGACACCGGTCCGGAGATCGTGATCGACGGCGGCGGGAAGGTCACGCTGAGCGGCGCGGGCGCGCGGCGCATTCTCTACATGAACACGTGCGACGAGGCGCAACACTGGACCACGCCGATGTGCCAGAACCAGGACCACCCCCGGCTCACGGTGCAAAACCTGACGTTCGTCGACGGCAATGCGACGGGCGAGGATCCGGACGGCGGCGGCGCGATCTTCGTGCGGGGAGGGCGCTTCAAGGTGGTGAACAGCCGCTTCTTCAACAACGTCTGCGATGAGGTCGGCCCGGACGTCGGGGGCGGCGCGATCCGCGTGCTCAGTCAATACGAGGGGCTGCCCGTGTACGTCGTGAACAGCACGTTCGGCGGGAGCGAGAAGCTCGGCAACGTCTGCTCGAACGGCGGCGCGCTGAGCAGCATCGGAGTCTCGTACACGGTCCTGAACAGCTTGATGTCCCACCAGCGCGCGATCGGCAACGGCGCGAACCCGGCGAAGGACGGGACGCCGGGCGGCGGCAGCGGCGGCGCCATTTACAACGACGGCAATACCTTCACGCTCACCGTCTGCGGGACGAAGATCACGGAGAACCACGCGAACGAAGGGGGCGGCGCCATCTTCTTCGTCAGCAACGACCTCACGGGCACGCTCGTCATCCAGGACTCGGTGCTCTCGAAGAACCCGAGCCTCGGCTTCGAGACCCCGGGTTATCCCGGCATCTTCGTGCTCGGGAACGGGGACCCGCAGGTCACGAACTCCACCCTGGAATGATCGAGCCATGTCCACCATTCACATCTCCGCAGCGCCCGGCGATTTCGCCGACGTGGTCCTGATGCCGGGGGATCCCCTCCGCGCCCGTTACATCGCCGAGCGATTCCTGGAGCAGCCGCGCGAGGTGACGGCCGTGCGCAACATGCTCGGGTTCACGGGCCAGTACCAGGGGCAGCGCGTCTCGGTCATGGGGCACGGGATGGGCATCCCGTCGATCTCCATTTATGCGACGGAGCTCATTCGCCATTACGGCGTGCGTGTCCTCATCCGGGTCGGGAGCTGCGGCGGGCTGCGGCCGGAGGTCGACCTGAAGGACGTGATCGTCGCCCTCGCCGCGGGCACGGATTCGCGCGTCAATCGCCACCGCTTTCTCGACCACGATTTCCCGGCGGTCGCAGATTTCGAGCTCGCCCGGCGGGCGATGGAGCTCGCCGCGCGCCGGGGCCAGCCGGTTCGGGCGGGCTCCGTGTTCAGCTCGGACCTGTTTTACATGCCGGATGTCGCGCGGCTGCACGAGACGCTCGTGCGCATGGGCATGCTCGCGATCGAAATGGAAGTGGCGGGCCTTTATGGCGTTGCTGCCGAGCAGGGCGCGCGGGCGCTCGCGCTCCTGGCGGTCGCGGATCACCTGCCGACGGGCCGCTCGCTCTCCTCCACGGAGCGCGAGAGGAGCTTCGACGAGATGATCGGGCTCGCGCTGGAGCTCGGGGCTGCCGAGGCCGCGGCCGTCGCGCCGCGGTAGGCCTGGCCCGAGGTCGCGTCGACGACATCACCCAGGTGGCCGCACCACGAGGGTGTAAAGCACGGACAGGTCGTTCTGCAGGTCCATCGCGTCCTCGCCTTGATCCCAGCCGAGGACGCGGCCGATCGCCCGAATGGCCTCGGTGTCGTCCCGATCGAATTCGCGCACCTCGAAGCCCGCGGCCGCGAAGGCCTCGCGCGGGAACGGGGAGCGGCCGTCGGACCAGGGCACGAAGGGTTTGTCCGGGGGCGTCGGGGCCGGGCAGATGTTGTAGACGAGGAAAAACCCTCCGGGGCGCAGGCGCTCGAAGACGGCGCCGAGGAACGCCGCGTCGTCCACGCCGAGCCGGATGAGCTTGCTCTCGTCCGCGGGCCTGTCCGGGTGGATGTATCCCTTCTTGAGGACGTTTTTCGAGACAATCACGTCGAACGGCCCGGCCGCGGCCGCCCGGATCTCGGGATCGCCGGGAAAGCTCCCGGAGAGGAGGCGCAGCGAGCCGGCCGCGCCCGAGAGGCCCGGGATCACGCCTTGATCACCGGGCGCGCCGTAGAGCACCGGCAGGAGCGGATCGACGTCCACGCCGACCGCATGCACGCCGAGGCTCGCGAGCATCCGGAGGTGCCCCGCGCCGCCGTACCCGAAATCGAAGAATCGTGATCCGGGCGGGAGCGTGGCCCCGGCCTCGCCGAGGATGTCGAGCGCGCGCGTATACGCGAGCGGCGAGCCATACCGCGTGTTGTAATAAAACTCCTCGTCGACCGGCAGCGGCTTGAAGGCGTCGCGGTCCGGCACCCGCGACAAACCTTCCGCGTCGACGACGCGCTTCTTTTCGGCGTCGCGGTAGAGCGTGCGGGGCGCGATGGCCGGGAGCGACGGCGCGGCCGCGAGGAAGCGGCGCGCGAGATCCGAGTGGACGAGCGGCGCGAGTTTCGGCGCGTCGGCGCGGATGCGCGCCACGCCCTGCGAAGCGTCGGCATGCGCAGCGTGCGCGGGCGCGCGGGACGGCTCGCGTGGAGCGGCGCCGCCGCAGGCCGGAAGGACGACGGGGATCGAGAGAAGGACGGCGAGGGGGAGCCCGGTGCGCGTCGACATGAAGCCGGCGTAGCAGGGGCGGCCGGGCGAATCAATGCGGGAGGCGCGGCCCGCGCGCGCCGATCCTCGTTGACCGAGCGCTTTGCCGACGTTACCGTGGCCGCCGAGCGAGGTCCTTGGATGAATGGGGCGGAGCGCAAGGAGGAGGACGTTGCGAGCGAGCAGGAGCTCGAGGTCCTCCTCGGCGAGTACGGGGCGCTGAAATCCGAGCAGAGCGCGCGGATCGGTTTTCGTGACAACCTGCTTTACGTGACCGTCGGCGCGGTCGGCGCCGTGACGAGCGTGGCGCTCGGCGGCTTCGGCGGGGGCGGCGGCCCGATGTACGCGGCTTTCCTCGTCGTGCCGTGGGTGACGGCCATCCTCGGCTGGACGTACCTCGTGAACGACCAGAAGATCACCGCGATTCGAATGTACGTGGAGGACGAGCTCGGCAAGCGCGTCAAGCTCCGCGCGAGGGCGCGGCAGGCGCTCTTCGGGTGGGAAGGTTTTCACCGGCGCGACGGGCGGCGCAAGCTGCGGAAGTGGATCCAGCTCGTGATCGACCTGCTCACGTTCGTGCTTTCGGGGATGACCGCGATCGCGGCGTACATGCTGCACGTGCCTCCGGACAAACGGGAGGGTCCCGTCTGGGCGCTCGTGCTCGCGGAGTCCATTCTGCTCGTGCTGCTCGGGATCCTGTTCATCGATTCCGCGCGGGAGGCGTCCCGGCCGAAGCCCCGGTGATTGTCATTTTTTCCGGGCCCGCCGTCCGCGGGGCGCGCTCCCGGACAACGTGGCAATCGACGAAGGCGCGGGAATCGCGTTCCCGTGGACTCGTTTCTCCCGGCGTGAAAAGACTCAAAGAACGGGTGACCGAGGCGATCGAGGTGTCGGTCTGGGTCGTCGAGAAGATGGCCTCCTTCGTCCTCGTCAATGTCCTGATACCCGCCTTCATCGTGTTCCTCTTCGCGCCGGGGCTCGGCGTCATGTACGCCTGCAAGCGGTGGGTCCTCTCCGTCCCCGATGGGATGTCCTGGTATCCGACCGCGTTCGGCGGGCTCTTCATCGGGGTGTACCTGCTCCCGATCTCCCTCGTGAAAGGCACCTTCGCCCGCCGCCGCTCCTCGCGCGTCGCGCGCGCGAAAGAGGTCCCCGTGGGCGAGGCGCGGCCCCATGAATTCGTGGCGATCGACGCCTGGGTCGTGAGCGGTCGCCCGATCGAGCCTCGCGAGCCCGTGAAGGAGGGGGCCGACGAATGGGTCAACTATCCGCTGGTCCTCGCGGACGCGAGCGGCGACGTGCTCCGCGTCGAGCGCTCGGATGGCGCGGATGGGCCGATCGACGAGGGCACGCGCCATTATGGCGTGGTCCGGGTCGGGCATCGCGTCGTCGCCGTCGGCGAGGTCCGCCGCGACGAGCCGCATGGGTCCCTGTACCGGCTGCCCGCCCGCGGCGCGCGGCTCGTGCGCGGCGAGGCGCCCCACTTCTGCGTGCGTGAAGCCGACCTCGCCACCGTGGTCGAACAGATCCGCCACGGCGAGACATCCCCGGCCTGGGGCATCTTCTCGCTCGCGCTGCTGGTGCTCGGAATCGGCTCGATGATCGGGGCCCAGTCCGCAGCTCCCCCGTGGTTTCCCTGAAGGGCCACTGCGAAGCATTTTGCGCACCGCGCCGCATCGACGTGGATCGTGTAATGGCTTTTGACGCGGCGCCCCGGACGGATGTACCATCCCACGCCGTGCCGCCGCTTCGTTACTTCGTACCCAATGGGTTCACCGGGCTTTCGCTTCTCCTCGGCCTCGGCTCCGTCGTGATGAGCTCGGAGGGCAATTTCCGCCTCGCGGCGTGGATGATCCTCTGGGGCGTCCTGCTCGACAAGCTCGACGGCAGCGCCGCGCGCTTGCTCAACGCCACGAGCAAGTTCGGCGTCGAGTTCGACAGCTTCGCCGACTTCGTGGTCTTCGGCATCGCCCCGGCGGCGCTCGTGTACTTCCGGCTTCTGCCGCTCGGGCCGATGCTCGGCTGGGAGAAACACGCGCTCCTCGCGACGTCGGGCCTCTACGCGCTCGCGCTCTCCGTGCGCCTCGCGCGCTTCAACGTGACGACGGGCGGTGAAGGCATCTTCTACGGCCTGCCCGGCACGTTGATGGGCGCCATCGTCGCCTCGGCGTACCTCACCTGGGACAAGTACGGTTTGCCCGAGCGCATGCTCATCGTGAGCCCCGCCGTGCTCGTGATCGCCGCGGGCCTCATGGTGAGCACGGTCCGCTTGCCGAAGCTGAAGCTCGGCAAGAACAAGGTCTTCAAGGCGTTCACCGTGTGCAACGTCGTCGGGGCGTACCTGTGCGGGCCGCTTCGGATCCTGCCGGAGTACCTGCTCGGTATCGCCCTGATCTACACCCTGGGTGGGGTCGCGTATTGCCTGATGAACCCGAGCGCAGGCCTCGACGCCGAACCCGAGTCGGCTCCCGAGCCGGCCACCACCGAGCGCCTCGCCTGACTTTCCCGCGTTTTCGTGCATGCACGGCTCGCGAGGCGAGCGCTGCGTGCCCCTCCGTCACGGAAGCCGCGCCCCATCGACCACGCCGTCCGCCTGCGATGCCCCGGGCGCGGCGCTTCTGACAACGTCACCATTGCCATCATCCGGGACGCGACGTCATAGCTCCGGGCGCAACGCTCGTGTGAGCTGTCTCACTTTTTGGTGGTCGCGAAGCTTCTCCCCGCTATCCTCTCCGATAAGCTGCGTGCATGCCCTGGCGTGTCGCCGGGGCGAAAAGCGCAAATGATGGCTTGGCTCGCGGGTGCTGCGCGCCTCGCGATTCAGGGAGGTTGACATGAGTACCATCGGTGCTCCGGCGGACGGGCTACGATCTATCCACCGCTCGATACCCCCGTATCTCTCGATGCTCGTGCTGCTCGGCGTGGCCGCCTGTGCCCCGTCGGAGGAATCTGTACAACTCGAAGAGGGCGCGGAGGCGGTCGGCGCGAAGTCAGCGGACAAGACACCGGTCGTCAACGTCGACCGCTCGTTGATCATCACGGATCTGCCGACGCTGGAAGCCAAAGACTCGCGCGGCAACTTCATCTTCTCGCTGGAACGAGTGCTCAATCAGCTCGCGGCCACCAGCGGGCCGAACCCGGGCGGCCTCGACGCCGCGAAGCTCTATCAGCGGATCTTCGATACGAACAACACGAAGGCCGGGGGCTTCGTGCCCGACGGTCAGCACTGCGACGACCAGAAGGACGCCATTGGAAGAGCGGTGCTGAACGGCGTCCCGATCGATTGTCCGAGGCAGGAGGGCGCGCTCGCGGATCTCTCGAAGCACAACCCGTTCTGCAGCGGCCCGGGCTGCGATCCCTACACGCCGCTCGCCCTCGTCAATCGATTCGATCTGGCCCCGTCCAACGGGCAGAACTGCGGCCAGTACCGCATGATCTTCGCCAAGGGCTTCCAGCGCTCTCCGCTCGAGACGGCTGGCAATCAGCTCATCGGCAACCGCAACCTCCTCATTTTCGAGTCGGTCCTGCCGAACCCGAAGCCGCATCAAGGGCTGAAGGGCTGCTCCAAGCTGGTGCAGTTCTGGGCCGGCCTCACGGAGATGAACGACGCGGCGAAGCGGGCCGAGGAGCTCGATCGCTTCTTCTTCAAAGGTGTCGGGGGCTTCGCGGCGGCCCTTCGGTGGGAGCATTTCTCGGGGGACTGGGATCCGCAGACGGGCGAGTTCCTGAGCGGCCAGATCCGCGCCAACCAGTTCCTGAACGACCAGGCCGGCGGCGGGCTCGGGCAGCCGTGGCAGCTGCGCGAATACCATTTGCGTCGAAGCTGCTCCGGCAATGGCCCGAAGCAGAATTGCAAGCCCGACGTCCGGATGGACCCGACCCTGGTCAACCCGGATGCCCGTCTGTTCGACGATACCAACTTGAGCGCGCTGGCGCTCTCGTTCCGCGATCCGAACAACCCGAAGGGTTTCATCAGCCAGATCCCCGAGCTCGCGCGGGCCGACCTGAACCGGCTCAACATGAACAAATTGGGCCGGGAGTACAACAGCGGGCAGAGCACGTCGCAACCGTCGCTCGTGGCCGGGGGCCCGCCCGTGGTCAACGACACGAACTACTCCCTCTTCTTCAATGCCAACGGGGCCTTCGCACAGAGGATCCAGACCAAGCTCAACGCGATCAAGAGCACGCTCACGCCGACCCAGATCGTGCGCAGGGCCCAGTCCCAGGCCTGCGGCGGCTGCCACCAGCTGTCGTCGTCGACGGCGTCGATCTTCGGCGGTAATGCCCAGGCAAACCAGATCGGCGGCGGTTTCGTCTGGCCGGACCTGGCGCCGGGGCCGGAGATCGCGCCGGGCGTGCGGCCGCTCGCGTTCGTGCAGGTCTCCGACGCGGTCCTCGTGCCGTTGGCCACCGGGGTCAACTGCAATACGGCGTGCACCGCAGAGCCCGCCACCTGCCAGTGCGCGTGGGCCGTCTCGCCGGCGCTGCTCAACGGCTTCCTGCCGTACCGGCGCGACAACATGCTCGAATACCTGAAGGGCCTGGTGCCCGGCAACTCGCCGCCCGGACGGGATCGGGATGACGACGGCGACAGTGGCGGGCACGATCCCGGCTTCTGATCCCGCCGGCCCGTAAGCCCCCGGCAGAATTTCCCGCGATTTCCCCTCACGCCTGCGCTATCATGGGCTCGCCCATGCAGCGCCGCGCCCCGCTCTCGATCGCGACGATCGTGCTCACGTTCGTCGTTCTCCTCGCCGCGGCCCCCGCGTGGGCCAAGAGCAAGAAGAAGCCACCTCCGCCGCCGCTCGACGGCCAGACGCTCGATTACGCGTGGGACGGCAAGGACGTCGGGCATCCGGAGCGCGCCTGGCTCGGTCGGGCCTTCGTGCATCAAACGGCGCTCGCGGACGCGAACGCCAAGCGCCCGCTCCTGGTCTTCATCCACGGCCTGAACACCGAGCGCATCAAGTATCGCTGGATGGGCGGCGGAAACGAGGGCGACGTGCGACGCATCGTGGCCGGGCTCGTCGAGGCCGGGAAGATCCCGCCGGTGATCGTGGCCGCGCCGAGCTCGATCGTCCCCTCCGCCGTGACGAACGCCGTGACGAGCTGGCCCGCCTTCGACCTCGATCGGTTCGTCGAGGAGACAGGGAAAGCCCTCGGCGGCACGGCCAGCATCGATCCGAGCCGCATCCTCGTCGCCGCGCACTCGGGCGGCGGATGCAATGCGCGCGGCGGCATCGCCACCGCGATCCGCGGGAAAACGAAGGTGCACGCGGCGCTGTCGATCGACACGTGCATGCTGCCCGACATGGCGAAGGCGCTGGCGAGCGGCCGATCCGACATGCACGTGATCGTCTCGTGGCAGACGCTCTCGTGGGCGAAGCGGCCGTTTGGTGATTTTCGCTCGGTGTTCACGAAAGGCGTGGCCGAGAACCCCGCCGCGCCCGGGTTTCTGCGGGAGCTCGAGCACGTGCAGCCGCGCGAGCCCATGCCGCACGACGCAATGGTGGGCTTGACGCTCGGCCGGTGGCTCCCGATTCTCGTCCCCACAGGGAACGGGGCGGCCCCGAACCCGTCACCCTGATACGCCGCGGAACGGTCGTCGCAGGCCTCTCGCTTGCAAGCGCTGCCCCCATGGCGCGCGCCTGCCCGCAAGGACCCCTCCTCAGACGCCGGTACGGTCTCGCCGGGGTGGTGCTCGGGGTGGCGCTCGGCGCGCTCGGGGCCGGATGCTCGACGAGCGGCGCGCCGCGCCAGGACACGCGATGTACGCTCATTCCCGGGGGAAGCGCGGGGCCGGCCGGCGGGGCCGCTCTGAAGGCGGAGACTGTCGCGGACGGGCTCGAAGTGCCGTGGGGAATCGCCTTCCTGCCGAACGGCGACATGCTCGTGACCGAGCGACCCGGCCGCGTGCGGCTCGTGCATCAAGGCGGGCTCACGCCGCCGATTCTCGTTTTGCCCGTGGTCCAGGAAGGCGAGGGCGGGCTGCTCGGCGTGGCCGTCGATCCGAAATTCGCGCAAAATCGGTATTTTTACATTTACGTGACGGTGCGCGGGCCGGAGGGGCCCGAGAATCAGATCGAGCGATATCGGCTCGCCGACGACAGCGCGAGCGCGACGCGCGACAAGGTGCTCGTCACGGGGATCCCGGCGAATCGTTTCCACAATGGCGGTCGGCTGCGCTTCGGGCCCGACGAGATGCTTTATGCAGGGACGGGGGACGCGCAGCACCCGGATCTCGCGCGGGATCCGAAGAGCCTCGCCGGCAAGCTTTTGCGAATGACGCGGGACGGGGAGGTGCCCGGGGACAATCCCTTCCGCAAGAGCCTCGTGTACCTGAGCGGCGTGCGCAACGTGCAGGCGTTCGCATTCGCGCCGGGCGGCGAGGTGATCGTGGCGGATCACGGGCCGAGCGGGGAGATGGGCCGCGAGGGGCACGACGAGATCACGCGGGCGCGGGCGGGCGACGATCTCGGCTGGCCCACGTATTATGGGTGCGAGGTGGCGCTCGGCGTGACGGCGCCTTCGCTCGTGTTCGATCAAGCGACGCCGCCGGGCGGGGCCGTGCTTTACCAGGGGGACGCGATTCGCGAGTGGAAAGGGAGCCTGCTCGTAGCGACGCTCGGCTCGCAGCACCTGCACCGCGTGACGTTCGACCGGGAGGACCCGCGGCGCGTCGAGCATCACGAGGTGTATTTCCAGGGCGAGGGGCCGACGGGGCTCGGGCGGCTCCGGGACGTGGTGACGGGGCCCGAGGGGGCGATCTACGTGACGACGAGCAATTGCGACGGCCGCGGCGATTGCCCTCGCGACGGGGACAAGATTTACCGGATTACCCGCTGGTCCCCGCCGCCCGCGCCGCTGCCTTCGCCCGAGGGGTGACGTCTTTTTCGTTCCGTGGTGGGAGTGGGCGGGCACTTTTGCTAGGGTCCCGGGGCCGCCGTGTGGATCGCTCGCCCGCCTTTCGCCGTGCTCCTCGCCGCTTCGCTCCTCGGCTGCGTGCAGAGCCCTCCCGGCCCGCCGCTCTGCGCCGCGGACGTGCCTTGCGCGGCCGAGGGCGACGTCTGCGTGGTCGGCCGCTGTCGGCCCAAAAAAGATTCGGTCGTGGCCGCGACGGACGCGCGGCGCCTCGTGCTCTTCCCGGACGCCGTCGCGGTCGTCTCGTCGAAGGGGCCGAGCGGCGGCGGTAGCGCGCTGCCGGAGGTGGTCTCGCTCGGGCGAAGCGCGGCGGGCGATACGTCGCTGCTCTTGCACTTCGAGGTGCCCGTCGCCGAGGTGGGCGAGGTGTCGTCGGCGTTCCTCGTGCTGGACACGGCGACCGCGGCCGAGCCGCCGACGGAGCCAGTGGCGCTCTCGATCGCGCGGATCCTCGAGCCGTGGCGCGCCGATTTCGTCTCGTGGGGCCGGAGCCCGCGCCTCGACGTGGCCGAGAAGGCGGGCACCGTGGGCGTGACGTCGCCGAGCCCGGTGCGCCTCGACGTGACGCACCTGGTGCAGCGATGGGCGAAGCGTACGGGCGAGGAGCACGGGCTCGCGCTGCTGGCCGATCCGAACGATCCGCGCGGGATCACGTTCTCCCTCGGCGTGGTGGAGAAGCGGGGTCCGCGCCTCGAGGTCTACGTCCGGTGACGGCCCCGGAGCCGCTGCTCTCGATCCGCGACCTCGCCGTCTCGTTTGCGACCGCCGAGGGAACGCGCGTGCAGGCGCTCGACGGCGTCTCGTTCGACGTGCCGCAAGGCAAGACCGTGGGGCTCGTGGGCGAGTCGGGCTGCGGCAAGACGGCGACGGCGCTGTCGATCCTGCGGCTCTTGCCCACGCCGAGCGCGCGGATCGATCGCGGCGCGATCGTGTTCCAGGGCGAGGACCTCCTCAGGCTGCCGGAGCGCGCGATGCGGCAGGTGCGCGGCGGCAAGATCGGGATGGTCTTTCAGGAGCCGCTGACGGCGCTCACGCCGGTCTACTCGGTGGGCGCGCAGATCATGGAGGCGATCCGCCTTCACGAGCGCATGTCCCTCAAGGAAGCGAAGGACCGCGCGCGCTCGCTGCTCCACCGCGTGGGGTTTCCCCGGCCCGACGAGCGCTTCGACAGCTACCCGCACGAGCTCAGCGGAGGCATGCGGCAGCGGGTGCTGCTCGCGATGGCGCTCGCCGCGCCGCCGCGCCTGCTCGTCGCGGACGAACCCACGAGCGCGCTCGACATGGCGCTGCGCGCGCAGATCATGGCGCTGCTCGCCGATCAAGCGCGCGAGCTCGGGATGAGCTTGCTCGTGATCACCCACGACCTGCCGTTCGTCGCGGAGATCGCGCACGAGATCGTGGTGCTCTACGCGGGGAAGGTCGTGGAGACGGGGCCCCCTTCGCGGGTGCTCGGCTCGCCGCGGCACCCGTACACGAAGGCGCTCGTGCGCAGCGTGCCGCCCGCGAACTCGTTCCGGACGCGCGGCGAGAAGCGGAAGGCGCTGCCGACGATCGAAGGATCGCTGCCGGATCCACGGGGCGTGTCCCGTGGATGCGCGTTCGCGCCGCGCTGTCCCGAGGGGATGGATCGGTGCCGCGAGGAGGCGCCGCCGCTCGTCACGACGGCAGGTGCGCGCGACGCGGTCCGGTGTTTCCTGCACCAAGGAGGCGCGGCGTGAGCGGCGGACCGGACAAACCTCGCTCGGGCAAACCGCTGCTCCAGGTCGAGAAGCTCTCGGTGCTCTTCCCCGTGCGGCAGGGGCTCTTTCGCGCGCCGAAGTTCTTGCACGCGGTCGACGGCGTGAGCTTCTACATCCGACCGGGCGAGACGCTCGGGCTCGTCGGCGAGTCGGGCTGCGGCAAGAGCACGCTCGGGCGCACGGTGCTGCGCCTCGTCGAGCCCACGCTCGGGCGCGTCGTGTTCGACGGGCAAGACATCACGCGCCTCTCCGAGCGCGCGATCCGGCCGCTGCGCCGGCGCATGCAGGTCGTCTTTCAGGACCCGTACTCGTCGCTCAACCCGCGCATGACGGTGCGCGAGATCGTCGGCGAAGGGATCGCGGCGCTCCGGCTCGCGAAGACCACGCGCGAGGCCGACGAGACCGTGGAGGAGATGGTCGCGAAGGTGGGTCTCGGCCGCGAGGCGCTCGATCGCTACCCGAACGAGTTCTCGGGCGGACAGCGGCAACGCATCGCGATCGCGCGCGCCCTCGCGGTGCGTCCCGACTTCGTGGTCTGCGACGAACCCACGAGCGCGCTCGACGTCTCGGTGCAAGCGCAGATCCTGAACCTGCTCGAACGGCTGCAGGACGAGCTGTCCGTGAGCTACCTGTTCATCTCGCACGACCTGCGCGTGGTCGGCTACATGAGCCACCGCATCGCGGTGATGTACCTCGGCCGCATCGTGGAGATGGGGCCGGCGCGCGAGGTGGCGGAGCGGCGACTGCACCCGTACACGCGGGCGCTCTTCGGGGCGCTGCCGCGCGAGGACGGCGATCCGCGGCCGCGGCGCGTGCTCTGGGGCGAGCCGCCTGGCCCGCTCGAACCGCCGCGCGGGTGCGTCTTCCAGTCGCGTTGCCAGAAAGCCGAGAAGGGGCGCTGCGACGTCGAGGCGCCGGACCTCACGGAGATCGTGCCCGGCAGCCACCACCGCGTCGCGTGTTTCCACCCGGAAGCGAGCGAGGTGTCGGGGCCGCGCCCGAGCGCGAGGCCTTCGATCCCCGCGAGTCCACCAAGCGAAGGCTGAACGGAGAGGGGGTTCTACAGGCGTCGCGAGCGGCTCGAGGCTAGGGAGGCCGAGCGAGGCGTACACTGTACGTCGAGCGAGGCCGCCCGACGCGTCGAGCCGCGCAGCAGCCTGTAGAACACCCTCTCTCAGCCGCCGATGGGCTCCGCCGACTCGGCGTCCTCGATGCGGATGTCGGGCGAGGGCAGCTCGAGCTCCTCGCAGGCGAGGACGGCTTCGAGCTTGATCGGGTTCGCGATCGTGGGGGTTTGTCCGACCGTGAGGGCCTCGACGACGGCGCCGAGGGTCCAGCGGCCGAGGGAGGAGAGGCGCACGTCGTCGCCGTGGACCTGGAGCACGTCGCGCAGGTCCTCGTGCTGCTGGAGGAGCGCGTCGGCGTCGGGGCCGAGCACCATGCGCGCTGTGCGGACGACGCGGCGGAGCACGCTGTTCCAGGCGGTCATCGTCTCCTCGTCGGCGACGTCGTCGAGGATGTCGAGGCCGACGGGAAGGCGCGCGAGGCGCTCGATGTAGCGGTGGAGCAAGGGGCCGCGCAGCAGTCGTCCGTGCTGCGGGGCGATGATCTCGACCGGCGGATCGAGGGCGCGGATCGCGTCCATGGCGCGGGTGAGGACGCGGTTCGTCGGCATGTACGTCTGGTGAAACGCGCGGATGCCGGCCCAGTCGCTCTCGTCGGCCCAGAGCCCGCGCGCCTCGATCGGCGTGAGGCCGCCGAAGAGGTCGCCGGTGAAGAGCACGCGCGTCTCCGGGTCGTAGAGCATCACGGCGCCGCGGAAGTGGCAGAACGGGCTCGGGACGGGGAGCATCGTGTGGCCCGTGGGCACGTCGAAGCCGCGGGGAAAACGGGCCGTGTCGACGTAGCGCTCGGGCGGCAGGTTGAAGTGCACGATGAGGCGCCACGTCGCCTCGGAGCAGACGATCGCGGCGCCGGGCGCGTAACGGGCCGAGATCACCGCGGCGCTCGAGCCGACGTCCGGGTCCTGGTGGTTGATGTACAGCGCGGAGAGCTTGTTCATCCCGCCGATGAGCGTGCCGATCTTGGCCGAGACGACGGCGAAGTCGGAGCTCGATCCGGGGTCGACGAGCAGGTGGAACGGTCCCGCCTGTTCGAAGCCCGGCTTCGGGCGGAAGATGCGAAGGTAGGGGTTCGCGTGGAAGATGCTCTTCGGGTCGCGCTTGCCGACCCAGAACGTGTCCTTCGCGATCTCGATGGGGGAGACCACCTCGGGCCGATCGAGCGGCTGGGCAGGCGTGGCGCGGTGTCCGCCCGGCGGGCTCCCGGCGGGGGAGAGGGGGCCGCTCGTGCCGCGCGAGGGCAGGAGCTGGGCGACCGGCGTCGGCGGGCGGGCGGCGGGGGGCGCGTGAGGCACGTGAGGCGCGTGAGGCGCGAACGGCGCCGTGTCCGGCGGCGTGGGCAACGTGGGCGGCTGCGTGCGCCTCATGTCGACCACGGCGATGGTGGCCGGCTCGGAGCTCGTGCCGACCCTCGGCTCCATCAGCGCTTTGCCGTGCAGGCGATGGGCGTCGGGCGTGTTTCCGGGCGAGATGCGCGTCGTCGGCTGCATCGCGTCGGCGACGGCGGCGCGCATCGAGGCGGCGTCCGGAAAGCGGTTCGCCTTGTCGAACTGCAGGGCCCGATCGACGAGGTCGATCACGGCGCGGGAGAGGCCGGGCGCGACGAGCCCGAGCGAGGTGGCGGGCTTCGTGGCGGCCATGATCAGGCTGCCGGTGAGGTTCTGGGCGTCGTGCACGAGGCGGCCGGAGAGCAGCGTGTACAGGGTCGCGCCGACGGCCCAGAGGTCGCTCGTGGCGTCGACCTCGTTCCAGTCGCCGCGGGCCTGCTCCGGGGACATGAAGCCCGGCGTGCCCATCGTCGTGCCGAAGCTCGTCACGATGCGGCCTTGCTGCACGGCGGGCTCGAGCGCGCGCGCGAGGCCGAAATCGAGGACCTTGATGATCCCGCTCTGCGTGAGGAAGACGTTCTCGGGCTTGAGATCGCGGTGCAGGATGCGCTTTTCGTGGGCGGAGACGAGCACGTCGAGCACGACGTGCGCGAGCGCGAGCACCTCGGGCGTGGGGAGTTTGCCGCCGCAGCGCTGGGCGATGCGGTCGTAGGTCTCGCCTTCGAGCAGCTCCATCACGAGGAAGGCGACGCCGTCGTCGGTCTCGTCGTCGTCGAGGATCCGGACGACGCCGGGGTGGCCGACGGCGTTCGCGGCATACCCCTCGTGATGGAACCGGGCGCGGATCGCGGGCTCGGCGGCGAGGTCCGGGTGGAGGACCTTCACGGCCGCGCGGTTCTTGTTGCGGTGCGTGGCCGCGTAGACGGCCGCCATGCCGCCCACGCCGAGCAGCACATCGAGCCGCCACTTCCCCTTCAAAAGCGTCCCGATGCGCGCCTCGGCGCGCTCTCGATTCGCCCGTTCCATGGCGATCATGCGGTCGTCTTCTCCACGGGATCCTCCCCGATGGGCATTGCGGAGAGCACCGGCGTCCGGAGAAAGTCAAGGTAACACGGACACATGCGCCGGGCGAGACGATAGCGATCGCAATGGTATGTCACACCATTGACGGTTGTTCGTCAAAAGGAGAAATGCGACTTTGGGAGGACGACCCGGGGCACGTGTCGTCGGACCATGGATGCAAACGCGCCCACCCCGCGAGAGGAGGTGGGCGCGTGAGGGGTCCGATCAGGCCTGGGCCACCGGCTCGTCGTCGTCGCTCTCGTCCGCGGCGTCATCCGCGCTCGGCACGACGCCCGTCCCGAGCTGCGACAGGATCTGCGTGCGCCACGAGATCAACGTCTGCGCGCGGCGGCCCGCGGTCGAATCCGACAGCCCGCTGAGCTTCACGATCTGCTTCGTGATCGCGTCCTGCGTGGGCGGCTTGTCGGAGAGGATCCCCGGGGCGATCGCGTCGATGATATCGCTGCCCTGGATCGACTTGCGGAACGTCTCGCGCTCCTCGGCGCTCCCGGCCGCGTCATTGCGGAGCGCCTTGCCGAGCTCGGTGGTCCCGAACCCGCCGCCCTCTTCCTCCGCGAGGAACCCGAGCACCCGAGCGGTGTGGAGTCCGTAGAGCACGTGGCGGGGGTTGATCCCGGTGCGGTCGGAGACGTCAGCCTTCGTTTTCGAGCCATCGGCGACCGCATCGATGATGCGGCGGACGTTTTCGAGGCTGTCTGCTTGCGGAATGTCTTTGCTTTCGAGGCGACGACGAGGAGCGGTCGGCATGTTGAGGGGACGGAGTCTACATGCAGACCGGCGACCTTTCCGCCAAAAATTTGCCCGAACGTGTCGAGCACGCGCGAAAGGGCCCCCGAGCCGCTGGAACCGCGTGACGAGCCTCCCGCCGTGGGGGCATGATCGAAGTTTTTTGGCGCAGCTGACGTGGTTTGGATTACGTCTCTCGCGGGGAAGCGAGGTCAGCGGACGGGGCGGGCCTTCGGCCGGGCGGACACGGCATCGCGCAGCGTGCAAACGAGCACATCGAGGCCGAGCGCGCCGCGCGGTGAGGCCGTCGCGCTGGTCCGGTTTGTCCTGCTGGAACCGCCGGTCACGCAAGCCCGAGCGCGCGTGAACGGAATGATTGGAGGACAAAGTTCATGCGCCGTCGTGAGCGACGACGCGCTTCACAACACGAGCGCAGGCCCGTTCGTCCGCGAGATCGACTCCCCGCCGACGAGGCGCAGGTCCCGCACGAACACCGCATCCGTGTCCGCCGCGTCCTGCCCGAGCACCACCGTCGTCCCCGTCTCGGTCCGCACGACGACCTGATCGAGCGGCGCGAGGAAGCTCCGCGCCTCGCTCGCCGAGACCACGCGCAGCCACGGCGCCGTGTCGGCCCCGCGCTTCGCGATCCACGCCGCGATCGGCGTCGCGGGGAGACCGGCAGGCAGCGCCGTGTAGACCCACGGCGCGTCCACGGGCACGCGGAAGCTCGTCTCCGAGGAGCCCGACACGATCCGCACGAGCCCCTCCGAGGGCACGAGCCCGAGCCGCACCGGCAGCTCGTTCGGCGCGCTGCTCGTCGCCGTGATCTCCGCGGCCACGATGCGGCCGCTCACGTCGAGCGTCACGTCCTCGACCACCTGCCGTTCGGCCCCGCTCGCCAGCATGAGGCGCATCTCGCCGTGCAGCTTCTCGGTGCCGTCCGGCCCGATCGAACGCCATGTTTGGCCCGTCGAACCGCGCTTGCCGGCGAAGACGAACGTCGACGTCTCCTCTCCTGCCCGCGCGAGGCCCTTCGCGTCGCCCGCGCCCGCGGGTGCGTCGCACGCGGTCGTGAGCGAGGCCGAGACGACGATCGATACGGCGGCAAACAACATCTCCGAAGTGCGCATCAGGCAGGCCCTCCGTCGGTCCGTTCATGGAGATCGACGTGGAAGGCCGGCGCGTGTGACGAAAAAAGTTCAGCGTGTACAGCCGAGCCGCGTCGACCGCTCGCGCGCCTCGTCCGCCGTCACGCTCCGCGGCCGCGCGTGCCCCCATCGATCGAGCACCGTCCGGTACGACGCACACGCGCCCCGTGTGTCCCCCGACGCTTCGAGCGCTTGTCCGAGCCACAGATGCGCGCGCGTGTGCGCCATCGGGAAGCTCAGCGCCGAGCAGCTCCCGGTCGCCTGCGTGAGCCATCGCTTCGCTTCTTCGAGCCGCCCGCCGAGCAGGAACGTGACGCCCGCCGACGCGCCCACCAGCGTGCCGGGTACGTACGGCGGCAGCGGCCCGTGCTCCGCGAGCGCCGCGAGCGCGTCGCGCGCGTCGTCCGCATGGATCGTCGTCGCCGCCCAGCCGTGGAGCCACAGGTAGCTGCGCGCCGCGGGCGTCGCGCGCGCCGACCACTCCGCGAGCCACGCGCGCCGCCGCGATGCGAGCCCCTCGCGCGTGATCACGCCTGCCCGCCGCGCCGTCACGAGCAGCGCGGGCGTCGCGTCGTTCGAAAGGGCCGAGTCCTCCGCGCTCGGATCCGGCTCCCACGCGCCTTGACGATCGAGATAGTCGAGCGCGACCGCGCCGGCCTCCGCGTTTTTCCCCGACTCGATCAAGAGCTCCGCGACGGCGCGCGCCGCGATCCCGTGATCGTTGCGCCGCGCGCTGCCGTCCGCTTGCTGTCCGAGGGTGCGCGCTTGTTCGAGCGCTGCCTCGAAGTCGCCGTAGAGCGCGGCCTTGCGCATCGCGCCCACGACGAGCACGCGGCTCCGCACGAGCTCCGCCGTGCCCTTCGGAAGCGCGTCCACTTGCTTGCCTGCGTGCCGCAGCGCCTCCTCCACCGTCGCGCTCGGCTCGCCCTGCGACGCGAGCGCGTCGGCGAGCAGCGGGTACGAGAGGTGCGCCTGCGCGCCGCGGGCGATCATCTGCCGCGCCGTCGACTCCATCGCGGCGCATCGACCGGCGTAGCCTTCGAGCCGCGCGCGGTACGACAGGCACGCCATCGCGTCCGGCGCGACCTCCAGGCATCGATCGATGGCCTTCTGCGCTTCGTCGAAGCGGCCGCGGTAGGCCTCGAACACGGCCAGCGAGCTGAGGGCCCGGGCGAACTGCGGATCGAGCTCGATCGCGCGCTTGAGGTGCTGGATGGCGGCCTGGAAGTCGTCGAAGTTGCCGCGGCCGAGCGCGAGGAAGTACCAGAGCTGCGCGTCGCCCGGGTGGTCCTTGATCATCGCCCCGAGCCTGCGGCTCGCCTCGGCCCAGTCCGCGGGCTCGCGCTGCACGACGGGCTCGATCGCGTCGAGCAGCGCGCGGTCCCGCGGCGAGAGCGCGTCGCTCTTCGTTCGCGCTTGCCGGAAGCTCTCGCGGACGCCGTCGAGGTGCTGCGCCATCCCGATCGCCGCGTACTGCACGTGAGCCGAGGCGAGCCCGGGATCGAGCGTGATCGCCCGCTGAAAATCCGGGCCCCACGAGCCGCCTGCGCGGAACGCTTCGAGCCCTGCGCGGTAGGCCGCGCGCGCCTCCTCGCTCCGCGACGCCGAGCTCGGCAGGTCCGTCGCCACCACCGGCGAGAGCGCGTTCGCAGTGGCGACCTGCGTGCTCGCCGAGGGTACGGAAGGCGGCGCCGCGGCCGTCTCCGCGCCGCGGAGCTTCGACGCTCCGATCGCCGCGACGAGCATCAGCACCAGCGCCGCGAGCGCGCCCGGGGCCAAGAGGCGCATCCTTTTCGGCTTCTCTTGCGCCTCGTGATCGAGCTCCTTCGCGATCGCCCCGGCGTTCTCGTACCGCGCGTGCGGCTGCTTTTGCAGGCACCGGAGCGCGACGCGCTCGAGCTCTGGATCGACGCCCGCGCGGATCGCCGACGGCGGCGTCGGCTCCGAGCCCTCGATCGACGCGAGCACCGCGGCCGCGTTTTTTCCGACGAACGGGCGTTTGCCCGTCAGCATCTCGTAGAGCATCACGCCGAACGAGAAGACGTCGCTTCGCGCGTCGACCGGTTTTCCGTGTGCTTGCTCGGGCGACATGTAGCTCGGCGTGCCGATGATCGCGCCGTCGGCCGTGGCCACCGTCACCGGGTCGATCTCCACGTGCGTCGCCTTCGCCAGCCCGAAATCGAGCAGGATCACGCGCCCGTCGCCCTCGATCATCACGTTCTCGGGCTTCATGTCCCGGTGCACGAGGCCGCGCCCGTGCGCCTTCGCGAGCGCGCGGGCGAGGTCTTTCGCGACGCGCCGCGCCTCGTCCGGAGGCAGCGCCGGCGCGTCCTTCGGCCTCGCGTCGATCCGCTCGCGCAGCGTCGATCCGCGCAGCCGCTCCATCGCGATGAACGCCCGGCCAGAGTCCTCGCCGACGTCGTAGATCGCCACGACCCCCGCGTGCACGAGCGCCGCGGCCGCGCGCGCCTCCCGCAAGAGCCGCCGTTTGCGCTCGTCGTCCTCCGACAGGAGCACCTTCAGCGCGACCTCGCGGCCGAGCGTCGGGTCCGTCGCGGCGAACACCACGCCCATCCCGCCGCGGCCGATCTCCTCGCGCACCACGAAGCGCCCCACGCGTTCGCCGGGGCGCGGCAACGTCGCCGGCGCGCTCGGCGCTCCTCGCGATGGAATCCGCGCGATCTTCGCCAGGAAGGGATCGGGCGTGATCGACCCCTCGCCGTCCTCGGACGAGGACGACAGCGACGCGTCGTCCTCGTCGTCGTCGACGTCCCGTCGCACTTCGTCCGTGCGTCCGGACAAGGGCTCGCCTGGCATGGACCGCCGCGAGCATACCATCCGGCAGCCCCGTTTCGCGCGGGAGAGCACTTCCCAAGCGACGGCCCGACGGGCAAGATGGAACGCCTGCGCGAAAAGCCCCGAGGCTCGCGCATCCCTCGCATGGAAGCGGACAAAAGGCGCACGATCGACGCAGACATCCGCCGCCTCGCGGAGGGCGGGGACATCGGCGCCGCCACGTCCGTCGCCTTGCGCGCCTACGGCCCGGAGATCTTCGAGTTCGTCGCCGCGCTCCACCGCAACGAGACCGACGCCTCGGAGGTGTTCTCCCTCTTCGCCGAGAAGCTTTGGAAGAGCCTGCCGAGCTTTCGCTGGGACGCCTCCTTCCGCACCTGGGCGTATGCCGTGGCGCGCACGTCGTCCCTCGATTTCCGCCGCGCGGAGAAGCGCCGCGCCGCGCGGGTCGTGCCCTTGCCGGAGGGCTCCGCGCTCTCGGCGATCGAGGCCGAGGTCCGCACGGTCACGCGCTCGTACCTCCGCACCGAGCGGCGCGATCGTTTCGCCGAGCTTCGGGCGCGCCTCCCGCCCGAGGAGCAAGAGCTCCTCATGTTGCGCGTCGATCGACAGCTCTCGTGGGACGACCTCGCCGTCGTGCTCCACGGCGAGGACGCGCCGCCGCTCGGGGCGGACGAGCGGAAACGAGCGGCCGCACGGCTTCGCAAGCGCTTCCAGCACCTCAAGGAAAAGCTCTACGAGATGGGGCGGCGTGAGGGGCTCGTCGGGGACGAGAACTAGAGCAGCGATTCATTCGCTGCTCTGTGAGGTCGCGCAGCGAGCTCGCCTCGGGGGGTGAATCGGCCGGGCTCCGCCTGGCCGAGAGGGGGACGCGAGGCGTCCCCCTCGGGACAAGACGCAAAAAGCTCTTTCGCGGCGCGTCGTGGCCTGCTATCGCACGCGGCGAGATGAGCCGTATCTACCGCACCCTTCCTCCGCCGGGCACCGCGCTCGGCATTGCGTTCTCCGGGGGCCTCGACACGCGCACGGCCGTGGCCTGGCTCTCGCGACAGGGCCTCCGCGTCCATTGTTATACCGCCGATCTCGGCCAGCCGGACGAGAAGACGCCGACGGACATCCCGCCCGTCGCGCTCTCGCACGGCGCCGTGGCGGCGCGGCTCGTCGATTGCCGCGAGTCCATGGCGCGCGAGGGCATCATCGCCATCCAGTGCGGCGCGTTCCACCTCTCGACCGCCGGTCGCAAATATTTCAATACCACGCCGCTCGGCCGCGCCGTCACCTCGACGGCCATCGTCCGGGCGATGCGCGAGGAGGGCGTGCACGTCTTCGGCGACGGCAGCACCCACAAGGGCAACGACATCCAGCGGTTTTACCGTTATGGCGTGCTCGTCGACCCCGAGCTCAAGATCTACAAGCCCTGGCTCGACCAGAAGTTCGTCGACGCCTTCGGCGGCCGCACCGAGATGGCGCAATACCTCGATTCGATCGGCATGCCGTACCCCATGGGCACCGAGAAGGCGTACAGCACCGACGCGAACGTCCTCGGCGCGACGCACGAGGCGAAGGACCTCGAGTTCCTCGACAAGGGCATGACGATCGTGAACCCGATCATGGGCGTGCCGTTCTGGCGCTCGGACGTGGCGATCGCCGAGGAGGAGATCACGGTCGAATACGCCGAGGGCGTGCCCGTCGCGCTGAACGGCGCTCGATTCTCGTCGCTCTTCTCCCTCGTCGTCGCGGCGAACGAGATCGGCGGCCGGCACGGGCTCGGGATGAGCGATCAGATCGAGAATCGCGTCATCGGCGCGAAGAGCCGTGGCATTTACGAGGCGCCCGGCATGGCGCTGCTCCACATCGCCTACGAGCGCCTGCTCTCGGCCACGCACAACGAGGACACGACCGACCTCTACGTCACGCTCGGCCGCCGGCTCGGCCGCCTGCTCTACGAGGGCAAGTGGTACGACCCCGAGGCGATGATGCTGAAGGAGTCGCTCGCCCGCTGGGTCGCGACGCCGATCAGCGGCATCGTGCGCCTCTCGCTCCGCCGCGGCGACGATTACTCGATCCTCGAGACCCGCGCCGAAAAGAGCGCGTACGCGCCCGAAAAACTCTCCATGGAGAAGACCGAGGGCGCGTTCACGCCCGAGGATCGCATCGGCGCCCTGGAAATCCAGAATCTTTCCGTCTCGGACAACCGCACGCTGCTCCTCCATTATGCCGAGCGACTCGGCCGCCTCACCGGCCCCTCGGCGTCGTCGTTCGGCGACGTCCTCGGCGAGGGGGAGGGCGGGCCGAAGCGGCTCTCCTGACGGCTGCGGGCGAAGCTTGTCGCCGCGCGGGCGCGTTGGTAGCGTCGTCTGTCCCGCCATGCTCCTCCAACGCCCCGCGCTCCTCGCCGCCGATGCCCTCTTCCACGGCCGTTATCGGGTGATCCGGCTGATCAAGTCCGGGGGCATGGGCGCGGTCTACGAGGTCGTCGACGAGAAGACCTCGAGCCGGCGCGCCCTCAAGGTCATGCTCCCGAATCTCGTGACGAGCGAGCAGGGACGCAAGCGCTTCGAGCTCGAAGCGCGGGCGACGGGCGCGATCGAGAGTGATCACATCGTTCGAATCCTCGACGTCGGCGTCGACGCGGGCACGGAGCTGCCTTTCCTCGTGATGGAGCTGCTCCGGGGCCGCGACCTCGGCGCGATCCTCGATCAGGGCGTACGAATGGCCGTCGAGGACGCGCTCCGTTATCTCGGCCAGATCGCGCTCGCCCTCGACAAGCTCCACGCCGCCGGCGTCGTGCATCGCGACCTCAAGCCCGAGAACATCTTCCTCTCGTGGCGCGACGACGGCGCGCCCTGCATCAAGGTCCTCGATTTCGGGGTCGTGAAGACGGTCGAGCCGGTCGTCACCGGCATCAGCACCCGCGGCATCCTCGGCACGCCGCTCTACATGGCGCCCGAGCAGGTCGAGGCCTCGCGCGACGTGGGCCCCGCCGCCGACATTTATGCGCTCGGCCAGCTCGCCTACGAATTCCTCGTCGGCGAGCCATACTGGGCCGAGGAGCTCGAGCGCGACGGCTCGCCCATCTTGCTCGCGGCCGACATCTCCGACGGGCCACGCGAATCGCCGGAGTCGCGGGCTCGGCGTCGCAAGCGCGTGGAGCTGCCTCTCGGCTTCGATCTCTGGTTCGCCACGGTGACGGCGAAATCGGTGGACGCGCGTTTTCCGCGGGCGACGGCGGCCATCGCGGCGCTCCTCGACCTCGTGCGTGAGAGCGCGCGCCCGCCGGAGGAGCAGGTTCCATCGGCCAAACCCAAATCTTCGGCCGCGGTGCCTCCGGCGCGCGAGGTCGCGAAAAAGGGGTTTCTCGTCACGGTCGATGGCGCGACGAACGTGGTCCGCGTCGACGTGTGGGGGTTCTGGGACGTCGGAGACGGCAAGGCGTACTGGGAGGAGTTCGAGCGCAAGACGAGGCCGCTCCTCGGCAAACCCTGGTACGTCCTGGCGAACATCTCGAATTTCCCGCCGCAGAAGCCCGACGTGAGCGCGTTCGTCGAGAAGACGATGACCCACGCGCGGGGCAACGGCCTCGTGCGCGCGGCAAATCTCGTCAGCAGCGCGCTCGGGCGCATGCAGATTCAACGGCTCTCGGTCGAGACGGGGCTGCCGCTCTATTCGTTCTTCACGACGGAGGGCGAGGCGCTCCGGTGGCTGCTCACGGGGAAATGAGGCGCCTGCCCACCGTCGAGCTCTGGCAAGGCGTCGGCTTCGGGGCGATTCTCTCCTTCCCGAGCGGGTGGGGGCTCTCCCGGTTCATCACCGTGGACCGTGCACGACTCGCGGATTCGCACGAGGCGTGGGTATGGGCGCTCGTCACGTCCGACGGGGACGACCTCGCCGGTTTCTCGGGGTTCGGCCCTTATCCGAGGCCAGCCGTGCTGACGTGGAGCAACTCGGATTGACGCTCAGGCGGCCTGCGCGCGCATCTCTTCGAGCCACGCGCGTGCCTTGGCCTGCGTCTCGAAGAAGCGGTGGGCGATCTTCGCGCCCGTGAGGGAGATCGTGGCGCGAATGATGAGATCGAGCACCACGCGAACGGGGGCCGGCGTGCCCACGTAGGCGACGAAATGCGGAGGGAGGTTCCGGGACCGATCACGCAGCTCGTGCCGGGTTCCGGGGCTGAACCCGTCTGCGTCGGAGATGTCGCACAGGATGCAGAGCCGGCCCCGCGCGAGCAATCGCTCGTCCGTCAGGCGCGTGAGCGTTCTCATCTCGCCGGGCAGGATCGGTCCATGGAACTCCATCACGAGGAGATCCTCGGGCTCGAATCGAACGTAGTGCCGGCCGACCCACGTCTCCTCGACGCTCATGGGCCGAGCGTGCCCGAACGTGGGCGCGGCGTCCAGTCGGCGTTCTTTCGCGCGGAACCAGCGATGTCGTTCCGGTCAGGATGCTTGCCCACGCGCGTTTGCGTCGGGCCGACGATTGTGACGGCGCGGCGACGAAGACGATTCCCTACATTTGCTGGATGCCTTGAAGGATCCGCCTAGCCGATCCCGCCCTCGAACCTCGCGCTCACCTCGCCGGCCGCTCGCTCGCCCGATTCGAGCGCCCCCTCCATGTAGCCCGTCCATTCCGTCGCCGTCTCGGTGCCCGCCCAGTGGATTCGCCCCACCGGCTCGCGGAGCGCGCGCCCGACGCCGGTCATCACGCCGGGCCCCATCACCCCGACGGGACAGCCGCGTGTCCATTCCTCGGTCGACCAGTCGAACTCGACGTATTCGCTCGGCCGGAGCGCCCGCTCGCCGAACATACGACCGAGGCTCCCGAGCACCACCGCGCGCCGCTCTTCCGGAGGCCTCTCCGAGAAGACGCGCGCCTTCTGTCCCACGACGAACCCGAGCAGCGAATGCACCGCGCCGTCGTGCGAGCCATTGTCGAACACGACCGACATCGGCCCCGTGCTCGTCACGGCCTCCCCCGAGAGGCCGGCCTCGCGCCAGAAAGGCCGGTCATAGACGGCAATGCATTTCACCGTGGAGCCCATCGGCATGCGTTGCGTGAGCTGATCCCGCACGACGGGCAAGAGCGGGCGGTATTCGATGCGCCCCGCGAGCGCCGGAGGGACGGAGACGATCGCGTAATGCGCCCGCACCGCGATCCCGTCCGAGGTCACGACGACGCCGCGCCCGTCCTGCTCGATGCGCCGGGTCGGCGCAGAGAGCACGACCGCGTCCCCGAGCCCCGCGGCGAGCCGGATCGAAAGCTCCTGCGCGCTGCCCACGAAGCGCCGCTCCTGCGCCCCGCCCTCGATTTCGACGAGGCGCATGAGCCCGCCGCCCGCGCGCAGGTACGCGAGGAAATACAGCATCGATATCTCGCGCGGCTCCGCGCCGAAGACCACCCGCACCGCCGCGTCGAACAGCTCGCGTACGTCGGCACGTGAAATGAGCTGCCGCGCGGCGGTTTCGAGCGTGTCCTCGTCCCACGCCGGCGCCTCCGCCGCGGCGAGCGGACGGCCCTCGGGCAGCCGCGCCGCGAGCGCGTCGAGCTTGCGCAGCGCGAGGTGCAGCGCGACGAGCCCCGGCACGGGAAGCGAGGGAATCGTCCCCGCATACGTCGAGACGCGCCCGTCCCGCAGCAATACTTTTTTTCCGGAATGGTACGTCGGAAACGTCGCGACCCCGAGCTCGGCGGCGAGGCGCCCCAAGCGGCGTTGCCCCGCGCCGAGCCATTGCCCCCCGAGGTCGAGGACACGGCCCCCGATCTCCCGGCCCAGCGTGCGCCCGCCGACGCGATCCCGCGCTTCGAGCACGACGACGCGTTTTCCCATGCGGGTCAGCGCGTCCGCCGCCGAGAGGCCCGCGAGGCCGGCGCCGACGATGACGACGTCGGCCTCGCGTTCTTTCTGGAAAGGGGCCATGGCCTCGCCGCTCCCGATCAGATTCGCTCGAGCACGACCGCGATTCCCTGCCCGCCGCCGATGCAGGCGCTGCCCACGGCGATCTGCTTGCCCGTGCGGCGCAGCGTGTGGACGAGGTGCGCCGTGATGCGCGCGCCCGAGGCGCCGAGCGGGTGGCCGAGCGCGATGGCCCCGCCGTTGATGTTCGCCTTGTCGAGCGGGATCTTGAGCTCCTTCTGCACGGCGAGCCATTGCGGCGCGAACGCCTCGTTCACGTCGAAGAGGTCGACCGCGTCGAACGACACGCCCGCGCGCTCGAGGGCCTTCGGAATGGCCGCCGCCGGGCCGATGCCCATGATCGAGGGATCGACGCCCGCCGACGCCCATTGCAAGAGCCTCGCGAGCGGCGTCCAGCCCTTCTCGCGCGCCTTCTCGGCCGTCGTCACGACGAGCATGGCCGCGCCGTCGCAGATGCCGCTCGCGTTGCCGGCCGTGACCGTGCCGTCTTTCTTGAACACCGGCGCGAGCTTGGCGAGCGCCTCGGGCGTCGATTGCGGCCTCGGGTGCTCGTCCACCGCGAACGACACGGGCGGCGCCCCGCGCTTGCCCGGCAGCTCGATCGGCGCGATCTCGTCCTTGAACGCGCCTGCCTCGTTCGCCGTGGCCCAGAGCTTCTGGCTGCGGAGCGCGTATTCGTCGCATTCGGCGCGCGAGATGCCGTACTTCGTCGCCAGGTTCTCGGCCGTGATGGCCATCGGCGAATTCACGTAGCTATCGGTGAGCGCGCTCCAGAGCGAGTCCTCGAGCGCCGGGGCCTTGCCGAACGCGAAGCCCTCGCGCCCGCCGCGCAGCACGTGCGGCGCCTGCGACATGTTCTCGGTGCCGCCCGCGAGCACCACGTCGGCATCGCCGAGCAGGAGGAGCTGGGCCGCTTGCACGACGGCCTCGAACCCCGAGCCGCAAAGCCGGTTCACCGTGAGCGCCGGGATCTCGATGGGCACGCCCGCCTTGAGGCCCACGTGGCGCGCGCAGTAGATGGCGTCCGAGCTCGTCTGCATGACGTTGCCGACGACGACGTGCCCGACGTCGCCCGGCGCCGCGCCGGCCTGCGCGAGGGCTGCCTTCGCCGCGTGCGCCGCGAGATCGTTCGCCGAGACACCCTTGAGCGCGCCATTCATCGCCCCGAACGCGGTGCGCTTCGCGCCCACGATGACGATGTCCTTGCTGAGCTTGGCCATGTTTTCTCCGTGCATGTCCTGTTGAGGGCCGGGAGCATGCGCCGGACTTTCGTGCCGGGCAAGTCCCCAGTTCAAGCGCAAGAAATGCGCGGCCCCTGCGCCGAGGGAGCGTGAACCCTCACCTCGAAAACCGACTGCGGTACTCCGTCGGCGACACCAAAAGGTGCCTCTGGAACGTCACGCGCATCCGCTCTTCATTGCCGAATCCGCATTTTTGCGCGATCTCGTCCACATTGTGCGGTGACGCTTCGAGCAGCCGCCGCGCCGCCTCCAGCCGGAACATCTCCACCGCCTTCGCCGGCGTTCGTCCCGTCTTCTGCCGGTAGACGCGCGAAAAATTCCGCGGGCTCATCCCCGCCTTTTCCGCGAGCTGCTCGACCGTCAGATCTTCGCGGCCGAGGTGCTCCGAGATCCAGTGGTGCAGATCGTCGAACACCCCGCCGTCCTCGAGCTGCGATTGCAACACCTCGCTGAACTGCGACTGCCCGCCCGGCCGCTTGAGGAAGACCACGAGCTCGCGCGCCACCTTCATCGCAATGTCCCGCCCGCAATCCGCTTCCACGAGCGCCAGCGAAAGATCGATCCCCGCGGTCACGCCCGCCGACGTCCAGACCGGCCCTTCCTGCACGAAGATCGCGTCCCGATCGACCTCGACCGAGGGAAAACGTTTCTTCAAGAGGTCACACATCATCCAGTGCGTCGCGGCCCGCTTCCCCGCGAGCAGCCCCGCCAATGCCAGGAAAAACGTCCCGCTGCACACGGAGGCCGTCCGACGCGCCTTCCGGGACATCTCGGCGAGCCAGCACGCAAGCTCCGCGGCGCCGTCGAGCGCCTGCTCGATCTCCGGCGCGCCGGGCACGATGACCGTGTCCACCTCCTTTCCTGCAAACTCCGCGACGGGCGCTGTATCGAGCTCCACGCCCTCCGCCGCGCGTACGAGCCCGCCTGTCAGGCTCACGGTTCGTCCCGCATAACCCGGCCGTCCGAGCGCCTCCATGTAGCGCGACGCGGCCCAAAACACCGTCTGCGGCCCGGTCAGGTCGAGGAGCCCCATCCCGGGAAACGCGACGAACAGCACGAGCCTCGGTGTGCTCGCGCACGTTGGCCGAAAATCAGGGGTCAATGGCATTTGCGGCACGCCCTCCTCGTCCTACCAGAGGTAGCATGTCGAAGAAAGTCTTGATCGTCGGAGCAGGCTTCGCCGGAGTCTGGGGCGCCCTTGCGGCCGCGCGGCTGCTCGATCAGCAAGGAAAAAAACCCGCGGACGTCGAGGTCACGCTCGTCTCTCCGCAGCCCGCCCTCCACATTCGCCCACGGCTGTACGAGCCTTCTCCAGAAGACATGAGCGCGCCTCTCTTGCCGCTCCTCGATGCAATCGGCGTCCATTTCGTCGAGGGATCCGTCACGGAAATCCGAACCCGCGACGCGCAGGTCGACGTGATGGGCACGAACGGCGCGAGGCGCACCTTGCCTTATGATCGGCTGCTGCTCACCAGCGGCAGCAAGCTCTTCCGACCGCCCGTTCCCGGCCTCTCGGAGCATGCCTTCTCCGTCGATCAGCTCGGCGACGCCGTTGCGCTCGACAAGCACCTCGCGAGTCTCGCCGCTTTGCCCGAGACGCCCGCGCGGAATACGGTCGTCGTCGCAGGAGGCGGATTCACCGGGCTCGAGCTCGCCACGGAGCTGCCCGCGCGCCTGCGACAGGTATTGGGCGCAAATGCGAAGGTCTCGGTGATCATCGTCGAAAGGGGAGGCGAGGTCGGCGGCGGCCTCGGTGAGAATCCACGTCCCATCATCGTGGAGGCCCTCCAATCCCTCGGCGTGGAATACCGGGCCGGCATCGCCGTCGCATCCATCGATGCCGGCGGCGTGGTGACCAGCTCCGGCGAGCGCATCGAGGCCCTCACCGTCGCCTGGACCGCCGGCATGCGCGCGAGCAGCCTCACGTCCCAGGTCTCTTCCTCACTCGATTCCCTCGGCCGCGTCGAAGTCACTCCGGACCTCCGCGTCGTCGGCACACCGCACGTCTTCGCGGCGGGTGACGTCGCCCGCGCGCTCGCCGACGAGGAGGGGCATTACGCCCTCATGTCGTGCCAGCACGCCGTTGCGATGGGTCGTTTCGGCGGGCACAACGTCGTGGCCGATCTCCTCGACCTTCCCACGCTCGAATACCGGCAGCGCTTCTACGCCACCTGCCTCGACCTCGGCGAATGGGGGGCTCTTTATACGGAAGGCTGGGATCGCCAGATCAAGCTCACGGCTGCCGCGGGCAAGGAGCGCAAGCGCCAGATCAATACGATCTGGATTTATCCTCCCGCTCCGAACCGCGCCGCAGCGCTCGCCGCGGGCGATCCCCTGGTCACCTTCGGCTGAATGCCGCGCGGGGGGGCGACCGGCTCTCCGGGCCGATCGGAGCCCCCCGCGCTGCGAACCTCAGGGACGCTCGACCTTGAACGCCGGCGACGTCCAGGTCTCCCAGTGCGCCGGGTTGCTCGCGTCGCCGAGCGCCTTCAGCACGCTCATCTTCATCACGTACGTGCCATTGGGCACGGTGACCACGTTCTTGCCGACCGTCGTGGTCCCATTCCAGGCGAACGAATACGTGCCCGTCGGGTCGGCGTTCCGCCCGACGTACGTGTACGTGTACGCATTGCCCCAGGGCTTCTGCAGGCCCGCGGCCTCGACGATGTCGACCTTGACCGTCGTCACCTGGTGCTCGAGGTGCAGCGTGACGTTCGGCACGTTGGACGTGCCCGACATCGTGAAGACAGCGCCCGCGTTTTGCTTGTTGTAGGTCGCAGGATTGGTCGAATTGTCTTGTCGCGACAGCCACGGGAAGCCCGACGCCGTCGGGACGAGCGCCACGATCGATTGATAATCACCCTTGAAGCCGATGTACGGGACGCGCAGCGCCGCATTGCCGCCCGTCTGCGCGAACTGGATGAAGCCGCCGTACACGCCGCGGTCGGCGAGGTTCGGGTTCGGCGTGATCGTGACGTCCACCGTCGCCGTGCCATTCGGCGGCACCGTCACGCTTTGCGCGCTGAACGTCGCGCTCGGCGGCGCGTTCGTCACGGAGAGCGCCTGCGGCGTGCCGTACGTGTTCAGCGACGAGGCGCCCGGCTGGTGCGTGACGTCGTACGTGACGGGCTCGCTGGTGTCGTTCTTCAGCGTGATCGTGTGCGTCGTGGGGCCCGTCGTCTCGCCGATGGCAATGCGGCTCGGCCAAACGCTGGCCTTCGTGACCGCGGCCTTGTCGACGCGAATGAGGCCCGCGCCCTGCCGGTGCGCGCTGTCGAGAATCCCTTGCGCCGGATCGATGCCCCAGAGGAGCGGCTGCGCCGTGTTCTGGAGCCGCGTGCGAATGAGCTCGAAATCCGACTCGCCCGTCGCCTCGATGAGCAGCGCGATCGCGCCCGCCGTGTGCGGCGAGGCCATCGACGTGCCGCTCTGCGAGGTGAACCCGCCGAGCTCCAGCGGATACGTCGAATAAATCGATCCGCCCGGCGACGTGAGGTCGGGCTTGAACGAGAGATCCGGCCCCGCCCCCCACGAGCTGAACGCCGAAATGCGCCCGGCGAGGCTGTTCGGCGTGGTGACCGTGTCGTCCGTCCACGTCAACGAAGTCGCGCCCGCGCCGATGCGCTGCGCGATGACATCGCCGTCCGCCAGCGTGACGCCGACGACCGGGATTCCCACCGGCGTCGTCCCCGCGGGCGAGCCTGCGGGAACCGTGACGCCGGGGACGAGCGCGCCCGCCGTGTTGTTGTAAACGACGACGGCCGAGGCACCCGCGGCCTGCGCATTCTTCGATTTCTCGAAGAACGGGCAGCCGCCGCGCTTGATGAGCGCCACCTTGCCCGTGAGGCTCCCCGCCGCCGGCGGATTCACGTTGCACGCGTCCGTGGCAATCGTGTTCGCCGTCGCCGTGGCCACGAATTGCAGCGTGCCCGTGAACGGCGCGAAGGGCACGCCCGTGCCCGAGTTGTACCCGATGGACTTGTTGTCCGGCGTGATCGTGAACGAGAGCTGCGCGATGTGCGTGTTCTCCGCGGAGGCCGACGCAATGACGTTCGTCCCGACACCCGGCGCGCCCGTGGCCCACACGCCGCGGTCGCCGTTGTTGCCGCCCGAGCAGGAGACGAGCGTGCCGCTCTTCGCGAGGTTCGACGCCGCCACGGCCGTCGGATACTGAGGCCATTGATACCCGGAGCCGATGCTCATGTTGACGACGCGCATGCCGTCCTGCTGCGCTCGCTCCATCGCCTGGATCATGATGTCCGGGGTCGTCGACCCCGTGCAGCCGAACACGCGATACGCGCCGAACGTGACCGCGGGCGCGACGCCCACGACCGAGCCATTCGCGCCGACGATGCCCGCGACGTGCGTGCCGTGGCCGCCGCAATCGTCCGGATCCGCATCGGGAATGGCATACGCCCCCGAGACGCCCGCCTGGAACCCGTCGCCGACGAAATCGTAGCCGTACTGGACCCGGCACCCCGGACCGAAGCAGCCGCCGCCGAGATCGGGGTGATCGTAATCGACGCCGCTGTCGATGATGCCGACGCGGACCTTCGTGCCCGTGAGCCCGAGCTGGTTCCGCGCGATGTCCACGCCCGTCATGGCGACCGCCGTCGCCATGTCCATCTGCGCGCCGCCGTCGTCCGGCGTGTCCTCCTGCTGGATCGGGATCACGGGCCAGACCGACTTGACCCCGGGAATCTGCGCGAGCTCCGCGACGTGCTCGGGCGCGACGCGCAGCGAAAGCCCGTTCCACAGCCGATGGAACGAGAGCCGCTCGGAGTACTGGATGCCCCGCTTCTCGGCCTCGGCCTTGAACACGACCTTCTGCTGGAGGAGCAACGACTCCGACCCGCCACGCAGGAGCGGCGCCTCTTCGAGCTCAACGAACCAGAGCTCGGGGGTCTCGTTTTGCGCGCCCGTCACGACCGACGAGGGATCGTACGCGTCTCCGTTCCCGTCCCCCTGCTCCCCGTCCGGGGCTCCGCCGCAAGCCGCGAGCAAGGAGGGCAATGCAAGTAGGTGAATCCAGCGAAAGCGCCTCATGTGTACCTCTTCGGCCGCCGCGTTTGGGGCCCTTTCCAGACCAGTGCCCCCGCCGCAACCGGGCGTCAAGAGGTCCGGAGGGCTTGCCGTCCGGGCGGCCCGCCCCATTGCCTTCGAACGTGCCCCCGACGGGGCCCGGACGGGGAGGATGAAAATGCGAATTTCATCGCGGAAGACGCTCTACGTTCTTTTCGGTTTGCTCGGCGCCTCGTCCTTCCTCGCCCTGCGCACCGCGGCGAGCGACGACGCCCGCGAGAGCAAGAGCGCGCCCGCGACAGCAGCAGCGCCCCTGCTCGAAGGGATGGGATCACTGCATCGCCCGATCACCACCAGCGTCCCGGCCGCCCAGCGTTATTTCGACCAGGGCCTCACGCTGGCTTATGCCTTCAACCACGCCGAGGCGGAGCGATCGTTCCTCGAAGCCGCGCGCCTCGATCCGACTTGCGTGATGTGCTTCTGGGGCGCCGCGCTCGTGCTCGGCCCGAACATCAACGCTCCCATGAGCGACGACGTCGTCCCGCGCGCGTATGCGCACATCCAGCGCGCACGCGCGCTCGCGACCAAAACCGCCGTCACGCGGACCGAGTGCGAGCTCGTCGAGGCCCTCGCGCTCCGCTACGCGCCCGCCCCCGTCGCCGATCGCAGCGCGCTCGATCTCGCTTATGCCGGGGCCATGAAGAAGGTCGCCAAGCGCCTCCCGAACGACGTGGACGTCCTCGCACTCTACGCAGAATCGCTCATGGACCTGAGCCCCTGGAATTACTGGGAGCACGGGATGCCGCGGGGGAATACCGAGGAGATCACGTCCGCGCTGGAGCGGGCGATGAAGCTCGATCCGAACCACCCCGGGGCAAACCATTATTACATTCACGTCATGGAGGCCTCGCCGACCCCCGCGCGCGCGCTCGACGTCGCCGACCGGCTCGCGGACCTCGTGCCCGGCGCCGGGCACCTCGTGCACATGCCCTCGCACATCTATTTTCGCCTGGGCCGCTATCGCGACGCCGCGCTCGCCAGCGAGCGCGCCATCGTCGTCGACGACAGGTACGTCCCCCTCGCCGATCCGTCGAACATGTACCTGGTCATGTACCGGATCCACAACTGGCATTTTCTGTGGGCTGCGGCGACGCTCCAGGGCAGGTCCGCCGAGGCGCTGCGCGCGGCGCGCTCGATTCCGGGGCTCCTCGGCGACGCCGCGCGCCACCACAGCGCCATCGCCACGATTATCGAGCATTTTCAGGCCGCACCCCTCTATGCCATGGTTCGTTTCGGCCGCTGGCAAGAGATCCTGAACGAGCCCGCGCCGCCCCAGGAGCGCCTCTATTCGCGCGGCGTATACCATTATGCCCGGGCCATTGCATACTCCCGGCGCGGCGACGCGGCGGCCGCGGATCGCGAGTTTGCCGCGCTGGAAACCCTCGCGGCGGAGCCCTCGCTCCTCCGGGCGACCGTGTCCGGCGTGAACTCTGCGAGCGCCGTGCTCGGCGTGGCCCTCGCGGTCGCGCGCGGCGAGCTCGCGGCGGATCGGGGCGATCTCCACACGGCCATCCGCGAGCTCCAATTCGCCGTGGTGCTCGAAGATCAGCTCCGTTACATGGAGCCGCCGGACTGGCACCACCCGACGCGGCAGATCCTCGGCGCCGTCCTGCTCCGCGCGCAGAGGGCCGCGGACGCCGAGCGTGTCTATCGCGAGGACCTCGAAAAGCTGCCGGAGAACGGGTTTTCGCTCTTCGGCCTCGCCCACGCGCTCGGGCTGCAGGGCAAGGAGCGCGAGGCCGCGCTGGTCATCGGCCGATTCGGGATCGCCTTCGCCGGCGCGGACATCCGGCTCGAAAGCTCCCGGCTCTGAAACCTCTCTCCCGCCAGGTCCGCCGCTTCGGCTATCCTCGCCCGCGAGGAGGCCTTCGGTGACGAAAACACGCAAGAAAACGCTCGGATGGATCGCCCTCGGGTTGCTCGGGGCGAGCTTCACAGCCTGTGGGGACGAAGACACGAAGATTACGGATCCCCCCCCGACCGTGGTCGATCCGCTGGCCCATTGCCAGTTCGAAACCCCGCCAGAGCACCCGTCCAAACCGGCGAATGCCCCGGCGGAGGTGAAGGCCGGCTACGGCGCCGCCGTCCTGCCCATGCCCATCGGCACGCCCGTGGGCGGCTACGCGTCCCGCACCGTCGGCCTCGGCGGCGCCAAGCCCGTCGACGACCGGCCCCGCCGCTTCGGCAAGAGCCTCGTCCCCACCGTGGGCATCCACGACGCGCCGCGCGCCCAGGCCCTCGCCCTCGAAGCCGGCGGCGAGCGCGTGGTCATCGTGCGCGTCGACGCGCCGCTCCTCAACGAGAACACGCTCTTCGAGCTCGAATCGAAGGTCGCCCCCGACGGCTCCATGCGCGGCCGCATCATCATGACCGCCTCGCATAGCCACGCCGCCTGGGCCGGCTACCAGCCGAGCTTCATCCTCATGCCCGGCGTCGATCGCCCCAAATCCGCGCTCGCCGAGCGCGCCATCGGCGGCATGGCCGAGGCCATCCAGCAAGCGCTCGACAGCCTCGCCCCCGCGAAGATCGGCGTCACCGTCGAGAAGAATTTCGACCCGAACGACGAGGTCAACCGCGACCGGCGCGGCGAAAACAACATGATCCCCGGGCCCGACGGCAACGACGCGGGCAAGGGGAAAGACCCGACGCTCTGGGTCCTGCGCGTCGACAAGGCGGACGGCTCGCCGCTCGCGGCCCTCGTCGATTTCCCCATGCACGGCACGATCGGCGGCGGCGACAACCCGCTCGTCTCGACCGACGCCCCCGGCGCCGTCGCGCGCGCGCTGAGCGCCGAGCTCGGCTACCCCGTCATGCACGTGCAGGGCGCGGCCGGCGACGTCTCCCCCGCGGGCCACGAGGGCCGCAATGCCTGCCCCGACTCGCTCCGCTGCCTCGACATTCCGCGCCTGGAGACGCTCGGCGCCCGCGCGACCGAGATCATCGCGCCCATCATCGACAGCGTCCAGACCGGCGACAAGGCCGCGTTCGAGATCGTCACGCGCAGCTACTACATCGGCCGCGAGGGCGTCGTGAAGCGCCCTGACGGCACGGAGCTCCGCTACGCCGCGTACGATCCGAACGTCGAGGAGTACGTGCCCGACGGCGTCTTGCTCGACGAGAATGGCAAGGTCAAGAGCCCGATCGACGAGTTCAACACCTACGCCGGCGCGGGCCTCTGCGGCGAAGCGACGGGCCTCGGCGCGATCGCCGGGCTCCCGGGCGCGATCAGCATGCCCGTCTATGGCTCGTGCCTCGAAATGGCCAAGGGTGGCAATGTCATCTTCGGCCTCTTCGACGTGGCCACCGACATGCCCCTTCCGCTCTGCGACTCCGTCCGCACGACGGCCGCGGCGCTTCGTATCACTGGCACGCCGACCGGCGATTACCTCGTCGTCACGGCGCCCGGCGAGCCCGTCGCGCCCTGGGCTGCGTACCTGCGTGGCCTCTCGCCCGCGGGCCCGGATCGGACGCTGCTCATCGGGTATGCCGACGATCACGTCGGATACATCCTCACGGGCGAGGACTGGCTCGCCGGCGGCTACGAGCCCAGCATCAACGTCTGGGGCCCGCTCGAAGGCGAGCAGATCCTCGCCGGCGTACTCGAAGCGGCGAAGCTCGCCTGGACGCCCGAAATCGAGGATCCCGAGGTGGGCAGCTCGCGCTTCGCCGCCTGGAAATACCCCGACGAGGCGCCGATCGCGAAGCTCGAGACCACTGATCACGGCACGCCGGCGTCCGCGTCGCCCGCGCTCTTCTGGCCGGACACGGTCGCGGCGGAGGTCTCGGCGGCCGAGGTGCCGCGGGCCGTCGGCGCCGCGCGGTTTGCCTGGTATGGCGGAGATCCGTCCGTCGACATGCCCGTGGTGTTCATCGAGCGCGAGGCGGCGCTCGGCATGTACCAGCCGCTCGCGGACGCGAAGGGCCGCCCGGCCACGTCGTACGAGGGCGCGATTGTCACGACATACTCGCCCGATCCTGTGAATGCCGAGGCGCCCGCGCACCACGTCTACACGGCGACGTGGCAGCCCGTGCCGGCGGACCTCTATGCGGCGCAGAAGCCCATGCTGCCGTTTTCGCTCCCGCTCGGGAAATACCGCTTCCGCGTGAAGGGCAAGGCGCAAACGGCGGCCGGCGAGACGGTCTACGAGATCACGAGCCCGCCGTTCGAGGTCGTCGCGGCGCCGCTCTCGGCCGCGTCGACGGCGACGCGCGGCGCCACGTCGATCGACCTCGTGGCGAACCTCGGCGCGGCGCCGGGGCTGCGCGCGCTGCGCGTCGGGCCGAGCGATACGGGCGTGCCGCTGCTCGGCCCCTGGACGGTGACGGTGACGTTCGCGAACAACCAGACGAAGACGCTCGAGGCGACCCCCGACGCCGAGGGCAAGGCCAGCGTGCCGCTCACGATGCAGGAGGCGCTGGACGCGCAGTCCGTCGAGATTCGCGACGTGGCGGGCAATGGCGGCACGCTGACCATTCCTTGAGCTAACTCGCGCGCTTCTCGCGCCTCTCGCGCTTCTTCCCGTCGCGCCGCGCCTCCTTGCCGTACTTCTCCTGCGCGGTCTTCTTCAGGTCCCTCGCGAGCTTCTTCACGTCCTTCGCCTCATCGCGCGTCACCTTGCCGTCCTTGCCGGCCTCCTTCGCGGCGGCGCGGATCGCGGCGGCGCCGGCCTCGAAGTCCTTGCGAATCTGCGCCTTCATCGACTCCGGCAGCGGGTGCGCGGCGAGGAGCGACTCCATTTGCTCGCGCGCATGCTTGATCTTCGCCTCGACTTTCTCGTCGAAACGGGCCGAATCGATCGGGAACTCGCCCTGGCCGTGCTTCTTCTTGTCGACCTTCTCGACCTTCGGCGCCTTGCCTTTCTCCTCGGCGGAGGCGGCGAGCGGGGCGGTGGCAAACGCGAAGGCGAGGGCGAGGGCGAGGGGGCGGACGAAGGTACGAAGGCTCGACATGGCGGGGCTCCTTTACGGGCGATTGCCGTGGTTCGAGCGGAGGAAAAGCACGCGGCGTGCCAGGCTCGCGGCCCTTGGATCTCGCTGATTTCGCGGGATCTCGCCTGCGGAGCGGGCGCCGCACCTGCGGAATCGCGCGCCCGCTGCGGCGCGCCGCGCGCACCGGGGTGGATCGGGTACCCTGGCGGAGAAAGGACGGATCCCCATGCAACGATGCTTCATGCTCGAACGAACGGCGCTCGTCGGCCTGCTCGCGTTTGGGAAGAGGCGGGCATGAGCGTCGGCGAATTCTGGGATTTCGGCGTCGAGGGCAATACCGCGATCCTGATCGAGAGCGGTCGCGTCTGGAGCCTCGACATCGCCGCAAGAAAGGCCACGTGGCTGAAGAACGAGACCCAGGCCATGGCCGCGCAATGGGATTCGAAGGGCGTGTTTTACCTGTCCGCCACGGGCCCGTTCTTCTACGCGAACGATACCGGGAAAAACCGCGACATCGAGGCGGAGATCGCCGCCTCCGGCTACGAGCTCAACAGCACGTACAACGCGATTCACGAGTATTCTCAGGGCGGCGCCCGGAACGGCGACGACGTCGCGTACATCGGGCGGGACGGGCTCTTCTTGTTCGACCTCGGGACCGGGAAGACGCGCCCGGCGCTCCTCAATGCGCGGGACAACAGCATCGTGTACCGCAACCCCGTCCTCCTGGAGAACGGAAAACTCTTCGTGCAAGGGCTACGCCGGCGGCGCGCTGGCATCGGCCCCGAGCGTGCCTAGTGTCCTGAGTTAGAAGAACGCGAACATTTTTTGGACGATCCCCTCCCTCAACACATGGAGGTGAGTGGGAAGATGCGACTTCGAACTGGCCGCCCACTCGAACCTCTGGTCCTGACTGCTGAA
>NZ_JARZHH010000089.1 GCF_029946515.1 Polyangium sp. 6x1 | reverse complement strand
CGGTCGTCTCACGCATCGACGGGCGTTGCCGGTCGAACCGTCGTGGCTGGCAGGGTCGCCCGTGGTCTTGATCCGGCCTGTTCGATGAACTGCGCATCGCGCAGTTCATCGACCCCGGGTCCAGCGCTTGCGCTGGTCCGGGTCCAGGGGTGGACAACCCCTGGTGGGGCCTGGGGCGACGCCCCAGCGCGGCGCCCCCCGACGAGACCGCCGCTCAGGAAGCTCGACGCCGACGCGCCGCTGCCCGGAACCACCAAGCGTGCCCGAGGAGAAACGCGGCCATCGTGAGCAGCGCGGGCGCGCGCAGGTGCCCGAATGCGATCATCGGCGTCACGATACGGCCGCCGCGCGGGACGTCGGCCGAGAGCGACGCCTCCTCGTCGAAGCGCGTCCGCGCGAGGATTTCCCCGTCGGGCGAGATGACGGCCGAGATGCCGGAGTTCGTCGCGCGCACCTGCGGCAGGCGGGTCTCGATGCTGCGGAACGCCGCGGAGACGAGGTGCAGCCGCGGGGCGCGCCCGTCCGGAAACCATGAGTCGTTCGACAGCGTGACGATGAGGTCCGCGCCTTTCGCTGCGGCCTCGGCGACGAAGCCGGGAAAGAGGACGTCGTAACAGATGAGCGGCAATGCGGAGATCGCTTCGTGCCCGGACGAACCTACCCGCACGACCTCCGGGCCGGGCCCCCGCTTCCAGTGCCCCGCCCAGGGCATTGCGCTGCGCAGCGAGGGCGAATCGAGCACCGGCGGGACCCACTCGGTGAACGGGAAGAGCATGCGCTTGCGGTAGGAAGCGCGCGCCACCTTGCCATGCGCGTCGTTCGTCAAGAAAAACGCCGCGTTGTACTCGTCGTCCCCTTCCCCCTCGTAGGATCCGAAGATCAGCGGCACGCCCGTCTTCGCCACGTACGCGCCGATCTCCTCGTCGAAGGCCGCGCCCGCCTCGCTCTTCGGCGCGCCGAACGTCGTCGGATAGACGGTCTCGGGCCAGACGAGCAGGTCGAGCTTTTTCTGATTGGCAATCGCGTCGGAGAGCCCGAAGTGCGTATCGAGGATCGTGCGGACTGTCTCGAAGGCCCCCTTCTCGGCGCGGAGCTTGTCGTAGCTCGTGATGTTCGCCTGGACAACCCCGACCGAGATCGCGGGCCGCGTGTTCGCCTCGGCGAGCGCCGCGCGGCGGGCACGGCCAACCCCGGCGCCGGCGAGGACGACGAGGATCGCGAGCGCCGCCGGCACGGCGGGATGGGCGAATCCGCGCGCCTTGGGCGCACGCGCGAGGCGCACGAGCGAATGCGCGAGGCCCTCGTTCACGAGGACCAGGAGGAACGTGAGCCCGTGCGCGCCCATGATCTCGGCCCCCTGGCGGAGCGACACAGCCGGGTGGAGGCCGAGCCCGAGGGTATCGAAAAAGAGTTTTGGAAAGACGAGCTCGACCCCGACGTACGCAGCCGCGGCCGCAATGGCGGCCCGGAGCGCGGGGTGGGGCCTCTCGACGCGCCGCACAGCGAGGCGCACGAGGGCAAACACCACGAATTGGGGTTCGAGGACGGGCGCGAGGAGCAAGAAGAGGGGCCAGACGAGGCTCGGCGAGGTCCCCGCATACGAGGCCGCGGTCTCGGGGAACCAGGGAAACACGAGCGCCACGAAAAACACGCTCATCGCGAGGCCGGCGAAGAGCGCGTCGCGGAGACGCTCGGCGCGTTCGAGCGTGAGCAGCCAGGGCACGAACGCGACGAAACACGCGAGGTACGACGAGCCCGCCGTGCGGCTGCAAACGCCGAACAGATACGCCGAGACAAGCGCGCCGAGCCCGAGGACGAGGAGCCGATCCCGGAGGCGCTTCGAGGTCCAGAACCGGCGCAGGCGCTTCGGAAGCGGACGCGCGCTCATGGCTCCTCGTCCTCCGCTTTTTCTTCCTCGACGCCAGTTTGTCCGGGATCTGCATTCGAGGCCGGGCCACGTTCGTCGCGGTCCGCGTACGCGTCCGTCGGCACGTCGAGCGTGGCGAGGGGCAAACCTTCCGGGGCCATGTCCGGCGGAACGACACGGTCGGGCGGAATCGGGATCACCTTGCCGTTCTCGTCGACGAGCTCGTAATCGGGGTGGTAGAGCAGAATGGGTTCGAGCATCCGGCCCTTGTCGGTCGCCTGGTAATGCCGCACGTACCCGGGCGGCAGCGGAAAATCGTCGGGGACGACGAGGCCCTGCTTGATTCGCTTCGTCCCGGGCGCGGGGAACGCGTGAATGCCCGTCTTGCTTTTCGCCGCGCCCGCGGCAGAACCTGCGCCGTCCTCCGCGGCCTCCTCGGACGGGGAGGGTTCGTCCGGGAAATCCTCGCCGTCCGGATCCGGTTCCTCGGCTCCGATCGCGCGGGCATGCGGCGCGATCTCCACGGCGGGCGCGGATCGCGCGGCCAAGCGGAGCGTCGGCGCGCCTTTCGGCCGCGCGGGCGCGCGGGCCTCCATGGTTTGTCCGGGTTTCGCCGTCGCGCCCGAGGCCACCTCCGCGGGCGCCTCCGCTCGCCATTGCCACGACAGGAACGCGAGGATCCCCGCCGCGACGAGGCCGAGGGCGATTGGCCCCATGGGAAGACCGCCCCGCCGAAGCTCGACATGAACGACGCCGTCCCGGTCGACGGACCGGCGGACGGCTCCACGCGAGCGCTCGGCAGGGCGTCTCTTCGTCATGGCTCGATCAGGGCAGAAGCGGGTTGAAGAGCGAATGCGCCCAGCCGGCGCGCTCGTGGCCGTACCGGTTCCAGATCGGGTTCTTGCCGCCCACGATCTGCGCGCCCGAATACTCCGGCGCGCCCGAGCCCGAGCCCGTGCCGCCGAACAGGCCCACGTAAATGGTGGCGCCCGAGTACGAGGGGTGCGTGTCGTCGGAGAGGATGTAGTCGAAGCTCGTGCCGGCGCTCTCGAAATGGCTGTTCGCGTCACGGATCGTGCCGCGCAGTGTGCTCGTGATACGCGTCACGTAAGCATCCTCGGTTTCGCCCGGGATGTAGCGGAGCCCGTCCGTGTCGATCTTCCCGTCGCCGTTGGAATCGTAGTCGGCGCCCATGTACTCCGCGAACGCGTCGACGCAGTCGAACCCGTATTGCGCTGCGAACTTGCATGCGCGGTAATTGCTGCGCGCCAGGCGCGGGAACATGGCGGTTTGTTTGTTGACCTTCTGCCCCGTCGACGCATCCGTGCAGCTCGACATGCCATTGTCGGCGTCGTAGCCCGGATAGTAGAGGTTCATGATCATCTTCTTCTTGGTCGCGGCGTTCGTGTTCGCGTTGATGAACTGCATCGCGAGCTCCTGGTACTTCGTACAGTTCGCGAGCGCCGTGTCGAGGACGCCGTAGCTACACGTGCCGCTCTGGTCCGCGAAGCTGTCGCGCGCCTGCAGGAAGTCGTTGCCGCACATCTCGAACGTGACGACGCGCGTGGTCGACGCCTGCATGTACGATTTCTCGGAGACGATCTTGTTGTTGTAGATGTCGTCCGCCTTCGCGCCCGACTTCGTGCGCCTGATGACCTCGATGTCGCTGTTCCAGCTATTCGAGAGATATTCACCCTGGACCCAGGTGGCGGCGCGCTTGTCGACGTTCGACAGGCTGCCGTTGTAGCCCGCGAAAATGGAGTCGCCGTAGGCGACGACACGGTATTTCGACGTCGTACCTGCCCGGTCGATCGTCCACGAGCTGTTCTGCGTCAATGTATTGGCGAGCGCCTCGCGGCCTCCCAGCAGGATCCCGAGCGAGAGAACGGCCTGGCCGAGGCGAAGGGCCGCGGAATTGCAGAGGGTGCGCATGACATTCCTCTCCTCGACGATCGCGAAGGATCGTCATCACAAGGTATCGGCGCGTGGACAAGGGAAACCACGGGCCGGCGTCCATTGAATAGCGAAATTCATGGACTGTCAACGCGCGAAGCACGATTCGATGGCGTGTGCTTCCCTTGGAATGTTGTGTGACCAGCGGAGCAAGGCACGACGCATTGCGAAATGGAGCCGCCCTTCGTCGCTGCTACACTCCGCGTCATGCCCGATCCTTCGTCCGAGCGCTCGCCCCGCCCCCTCGCGATCCTGCGCGCGCTGCTCGCTCCGTATCGGATCGTCGCCTACGTCGTGGGCGCCACGCTCGTCGTCGCGCTCGTCGTGTTCGGCCCGAAGCTGCTCTCCCCGCCGCCGGATCACGTGATCACGGAGCGGCCGACGCCGTCCCTGCTCCACGCGATCCGCGAGGTGTCACGGCTGGAGACGGCCGAGGTGCACGTGGAGAAGGTCGTCGATCTGACCGACCGGCAAAGCGCGTTCTTCGGGCTCGTCGAGGCGAAAGACGCGCTCCTTCTCGTCGCCGTCGGGCGCGCAGTCGTCGGCGTGGATCTCGGCAAGATGCGCGAACAAGACGTGGCGTTCGATCCGAAGACCGGCGTCGCGCGGCTCGAGCTGCCCGAGCCCGAGGTGTTCTCCGCGATGCTCGACGAGGACGGGACGTACGTGTTCGCGCGCTCGACGGACCTCCTCGCGAAGCGAAACGAGCAGCTCGAAGCGAGCGCGCGTCGGCAAGCGCAGCGCGCGATCGAGGCCGCCGCGCGCACGCCCGACGTGATGGGCCGCGCGCGGGCGCAGGCCGAGAAGCAGCTCTCGGCGCTGGCGAAGGCGCTCGGCGCGAAGCAGGTGGAGGTGCGGTTCCGATCCGGAAATCCGTGAGCTCAAGCCACGAGGCGCATGCTCGCCTCGAACGCTTCTTCGCGGGCGATGCGCCCGACGCCTTCGCCGGGCACGCCGAAGACGCGCGCTTCGGCGTCCTCCGCCGCGACCTCGGCATGCGCAGAGAGGCGCGCTTCCTCGATCGAGCGCCGTCGCTCCACGCTCTCCATCAGCGCGTCGCGGACCGGCTTGCCTCCGGCGGAGAGGCAAAACGCGACGATCCGCTCCGAGAGATCCGCGTGGCCCTGCTCGTCGCGGGCGATCACGGAGAGCGCCGCGCGCGTGGGCGCGTCCGTCGTGTCGCGCAGCGCGCGCCGCGCCTCGGCCGCTGCCGCGCCCTCGCCGACGCAGCCGTCCCAGAACGATTCGAGGGCGAGCTTGCGGAGGAGCGAGGAGAGGTCTCGATCGGTGCTCTCGGGAATGGAGGGGAGCAAGGGCGAGAGGCGCGCCGGCGACCATTCGTTCGCGAGCGCGGCGCAAAGCGCGGTGTGCGTCGCCTCCTCCTTCGCGGAGAGGAGCGCGCGCGAGACCAGGGCGGCCGGCGCGCCCGCGCGTGCGAGGTCGCGGGCGAGCGCGCGAAATGCCGGGACCGACGCGCATTCCGCGCTCGTCGCGCGCGCCCAGTGGGAGAGCAGCCGCTCTTGCGCGCCACGCGAGAGGGCGCGTCCCTTCGTCCTCGGCCGCATGAGATCCGGCGGGCCGACGAGCAGCGGCGCGAGCGTCGCCTCCGCGTTCGGCTCATGGCGCAGCGGGCGGCCCGAGACCACCTGCCAGCAATCGAAGTAAAAGCAGGGCCCGGGCCCCCGGATGTCGCCCCCGATGATGAACTCGCTCTGCATCCCCTGCGTGACGGCGATGCTCCCCCGGAACGTGGGGCCCGTCTCCAGGACGATGGCGTTGAAGAGCGGTACGAGGCCGAGGTGGATCCCGACGCCGCCGGGCTCCTCGCCCTCCGTCGACTTTGTCCGGATCGTGGCGCCGAACTCCGTGTCGAGCTCGAAGAGCTCGTTGGTGAGCATGTTCGCATGCGCGCCGAACGCGAAGCGACCCGCGCCGCCGATCAGATACGTGCCCTGAAAGAAAGCGCCGAGCCCGACGAACGAGTTGTGCGGGAATCCATCCGGTGCGTCCTGGTAGTACGTGTACCGCAGGTCCCCACCAATGCCGAACGCAGCTCGTGCGCCGATCGAATACGACAGCGTGAGGCCCACCGTCATGCCGTGCGCGCCGTCGCTGCCCAGCGCCGCGGCCGTGGACGGCACGAGCGTCACGGCGCCCGCTACTGCGAGCGCGCCGAGAGTCGAGGGAATCACGGGGAAAGAACGCTGCATACAAGCCTCCAAGGAAGTTCTGGTATCCAGGACACCAGAGCTTTCTTGGATAGCGGTCCGGGACATGGCTGTCGAGCGTTGCCATACGGCTCACGCTCCGCCGTCTCCCAATCCCGACGTGCCATCGACGAACGGCTGGCCAGCGCCTCGTTATGCCTGGCAGCACGCGGCGCGCGGCTCCCCCTCCCCTCCGTCAACCGGGCCGCCTCCCCACGTACGCTCGCGCGCGCACGACGCCGCGCTCGTGGAGCGGCACGATCGAGGGCGCGAAGCCGGCCTTGCGGAGCTCGGCGAGGAAGGCGTCGGCAGGATAGCCGCTCCACACGGCGTAGGCGCCGCCGGGCCGGAGCGCGTCCCAAGCGAGGCGCAGTCCTGCCTGCGTGTAGATGCGCGCGTTCGTCCGGAAGGACGCCCAGCCCGGGCCGTTGTCGACGTCGAGCAGGATGGCGTCGAGGTTCGAACGACGGCCGATCTCCTCGGCGACGTCGGCATGCACGAGCTCGACGCGCGGATCGTCGAGCACGCCCGGGGCCACGTGCGAAAGCTCGCCGCGCACGATCTCGGCCACGGCGCGAAGTTTTTCCACGACGATCACGCGCGTCTCGGGGCCCACGGCCGCGAGCGCCGCGGCGAGCGTCGCGCCGAACCCGAGCCCGCCGATCAGGATCGTCTCGGGCGAACGGTCGTTCGCGACGGACCCGGCGAGGGCGCCGAACGCCCGTTCGGTTTCCAGGGCTTTGCTGGAAAGGATGGGAGTTTGACCGAGCAAGAGCTCGTGGTGCGTGCCGAGATCACGCAACACGAGCCGCTGACCGGCCTCTTCGAGGACACGAACGACGGCTGCCACCCCCGGAGTTTACCCCGGCGCGGACGATTTCTCGTACACTGCGCGCCGCAATGGTCGAAGAAGTGAAGGCGGGTGCGAACGCCGTGGCTCTCGCAGAGCCGGCGAGCGCAGCGCAGAAGCCAGGGGGTTCGGCGAAGGACGCCGGAGGCGAGGCGAAGGTCTCGATCGGCGTCCTGAAGGAGATCGAGCCGCGCGAGCGGCGCGTGGCGGCGTCGCCAGCGTCCGTCGGGCGGCTCGCGAAGATGGGCCTCGCGGTGATCGTCGAGAGCGGTGCCGGCGCGTCCGCGGGGTTCGAGGACGCGGCCTACGCCGAGGCGGGTGCGCGGATCGTGCCGAAAGCGGCCGACGTGTTCCGCGAGGCCGACGTGATCACGAAGGTCCGCCCGCCGGCGGCGCACCCGGAGACGGGCGAGCACGAGGCCGATCAGCTGCGCGCCGGGCAGAAGCTCATCTCGTTCCTCTGGCCCGCGCAGAACAAGGAGCTCGTCGAGCGTCTCGCCAAGCGCAAGGCGACGGTGCTCGCGATGGACGCGGTCCCGCGCATCACGCGCGCGCAGAAGCTCGACGCGCTCTCCGCGATGGCGAACGTGAACGGCTACCGGGCCGTGATCGAGGCAGCGTCGCACTACGGGCGCCTGCTCGGCGGGCAGGTGACGGCCGCGGGGCGCATCAAGCCGGCGCAGGTCTTCATCGTCGGCGCGGGCGTCGCGGGGCTCGCGGCGATCGGCGCCGCGCGCGCGCTCGGAGCGATGGTGAAGGCGTTCGACACGCGCCCCGTCGTGCGCGAGCAGGTCACGAGCATGGGCGCGGAGTTCGTCCCGTTCGAGTTCCAGGGCGAGACGGGCGAAGGCCAGGGCGGCTACGCGAAGGAGGTGAGCGACGCGTACCTCGCGGCCGAGCAGCAGCTCATCGCGGAGCACTGCCGCACGAGCGACATCGTCATCACGACCGCGCTGATCCCCGGGAAAAAGGCGCCCGAGCTCATCACGTCGGGCGCGGTCGTGGGCATGCACCGCGGCTCGGTGATCGTGGACCTCGCGGCCGAGCAAGGCGGCAACTGCGCGCTCACCGAGCGCGATCGCACGGTGGAGCGATACGGCGTGACGATCGTGGGACACACGGATCTCACGAGCCGCATGGCGCGCCAGGCGAGCGAGCTCTACGCCATGACGATCGTCAACCTGCTCGACGAGATCATGGGCAAGAAGACGAAGTGGGAGCTCGCGCTCGACGACGAGATCCAGCGCGGGATGCTGGTCCTGCTCGAGGGCGAGCTCAAGTGGCCGCCGCCGCGTCCCGAGATCCGGGGCGGCGCGCCTGCGCCGGCGCCGAAGCCGCCCGCGCACGCGCCGAAGCCGGAGGTGCCCGAGAGCCCGTGGCCCGCGCGGATCGGCACCGCGCTCGCGCTCGCGTTCCTCACGCCCGTCGGCCTCTTCGGCAGCCAGGAGCTCGTGCAACACCTGACGGTCTTCCTGCTCGCGTGCGTCGTCGGCTGGCACCTCGTCTGGAACGTCACGCCTGCGCTCCACACGCCGCTGATGAGCGTCACCAACGCGATCAGCGGCATCATCCTGATCGGCGGCATGCTCCTCGCGGCGAACGGCGGCGGCGGAGGCGCGCCCGTCGCGGCCCTGCTCGGCGCCGTCGCGGTCTTGCTCGCGTCGATCAACGTGGCCGGTGGTTTCCTCGTGACGCAGCGGATGCTGCGCATGTTCCGCAAGTGAGAGGCCGATGCGCATCACCCTCGTGAACGTCGCTTACCTCGTCGCGAGCCTCCTGTTCGTGCTGTCCCTCCGCGGGCTCAGCGCGCAGCAGACGGCACGTCGCGGCAACCTCCTCGGCACGCTCGGCATGCTGCTCGCGGTCGCCGTCACGCTCGGCGCCGTCGTGGCGCCCGACAACGCGGCCCTCGCGGCCGGCCCCTCGGATCTCGGCCTCCTCGGCGCGTCGATCGGCGTGGGCGCCGTGATCGGCGCGGTGCTCGCGGCGCGCGTCGCCATGACGAGCATGCCCGAGCTCGTCGCGGTGCTCCACAGCTTCGTCGGCGCGGCCGCGGCGCTCGTGGGCATCGGCAGCGAGATGAACGGCGTGCGCGCAGGCGGGGCGCCGGAGGTCGCGCACCACGTGGAGATCCACGCGGGCGTGTTCATCGGTGCCATCACCTTCACCGGCTCGGTCATCGCGTTCCTCAAGCTGCGCGGCACGATCGGATCGAAGCCGCTCGTGATCCCGGGCCGGCACCTGCTGAACGCCGCTATGGTCCTCGGGTGTGTCGCGCTCGCCGTGGCCGCCTTCCGCGGCGGCGCGGACGTGCGCGTGCCCTACCTGCTCGCGTCGACGGGTGTCGCGAGCGTGCTCGGCGCGCACCTCGTGCTCGCGATCGGCGGCGGCGACATGCCCGTCGTCGTCTCGCTCCTGAACAGCTACTCGGGCTGGGCCGCGTCGGCGGCGGGCTTCATGCTCGGCAACGATCTGCTCATCGTGACGGGCGCGCTCGTCGGCAGCTCGGGCGCGATCCTGAGCTTCATCATGTGCAAGGCGATGAACCGCTCCATCTGGAACGTGGTCTTCGCGGGCTTCGGCGAGCAGGGCGGCGCGGTGCCGGCGGCGAAGAAGGGCGAGCCGGCGAAGAAGGTGAACGAGACGAACATCGACGGCGCGGCCGATCTCCTGCTCGGGGCCAAGAGCGTGATCGTCGTGCCCGGCTACGGCATGGCCGTCGCGCAGGCGCAGCACGCGGTCAAGGAGATCACGACGCTGCTCGAGCGGCGCGGCACGAAGGCGCGCTACGCGATCCACCCCGTGGCGGGCCGCCTTCCCGGGCACATGAACGTGCTGCTCGCCGAGGCGAACGTCTCGTACGAGGCCGTGAAGGAGATGGAGGAGATCAACGAGGACTTCGAGGAGACCGACGTCGTCGTCGTCATCGGCGCGAACGACATCGTGAACCCGAGCGCGCTCGACGATCCGGCGAGCCCGATCTACGGCATGCCCGTGCTCGAGGTCTGGAAGGCCGGGCGCGTGATCATGCTGAAGCGCGGCATGGCCGCGGGCTACGCGGGCGTCGACAACCCGCTCTGCTACCTCGACAACACGCTCATGCTCTTCGGCGACGCCAAGGCCAGCGTGCAGAAGCTCCTCAACGCGGTCTCCTCGCACGCCGAGCGACAAGCGGCCTGACACAGGCCGCGCGATTCACGAAAGCCACGCGCGTATCTCATGAGCGAGATCGATCTCCAGCAAGCAGCCGCCACGGCGCGGGCCGCGGTGGAGGCCGCGGCCGCGGCGAGCCTCGTGCATTTCCGGCGGGGGTTCGGGGGTCGAGCTCCGCTCGACGGAGCTGGGCCCCCGAGCATCGACCGCGTGCGGGTGGAGACGAAGCCCGACCGGACGCCCGTCACGGCCGCGGATCGCGACGCCGAGGCGGCCATCTTCGCCGTCATCCGCGCGCGCTTCCCCGATCACGCCCTGCTCGGCGAGGAGACGGGCGCGCACGACGGCGCGGACGCCGAGGCGCGCTGGATCGTCGATCCGCTCGACGGCACGCGTGGCTTCACGCGCGGCGGCTCGTTCTGGGGACCGCTCGTGGCCCTCGAGCATCGCGGCGTCGTCGTGGCGGGCGCGATGGCCTTGCCGGCGCTCGGCGAGACGTACTGGGCGGCCCGGGGCCTCGGCGCGTTCCGTCGCGTGGGCGACGAGCCGCCCGAGCGCCTCTCCGTCTCGGGGATCGCGGACCTCGCGGACGCGACGCTCTCTCTCGGCGAGCCCCGCTGCCTGCTCGCCCCGCCCCTCGGCGAGCGCGTGACGCGCCTCGCGCTCGCCGCGGCGCAGGCCCGCTGTTACGGCGATCTCGCCGGCTGCGCGCTCGTGCTCACGGGCCGCGCCGAGGCGTGGATCGAGGCGGGCGTGAAGATATGGGACATCGCCCCGTTCGCCGTCCTCGTCGAGGAGGCCGGCGGGCGGTTCACCGATTTCGAGGGCCGTCCGACCGTCGCCTCGGGCCATTGCGTGGCCTCGAATGGCAAGTTGCACGCGCACATCCTCGCCGCGCTCGCCTGATCTTCCAGGATCCGCGCCGCGCGGGTACGATCCCCTGCATGTCGGACGATGCTGGCAGGATCTTCGACCACGTAAAAACCCTCGTGCGCGCGGGGACCACGAAGAAGGAGCTCTTCGATTCGGTGAAGGCGATGTGCGCCGATCCGAAGTACGACGCGGTCGCCCCGAAGGTGCGCGGCTACGCGGCGAAGTTATGGACCGAGGCAGAGTCCGTGGAGCACTGGTGGAAGGACGTGAGCACGAACGACCGCATCGACGCGGCCTTCGAGGATCTCACGAAGCGCGGGATCTTCACCGCGCAGAACTTCACCTGCTGTAGCACCTGCGGACACGCCGAGGCCTGGGACACGATGTCCGCGGCCGGCGCACGCGGATACGTGTTTTACCACCAGCAGGACACCGAACGCGGCATGCACGGCGGCGGGCTCATGCTCGCGTATGGGTCCCGCGAGGGCGGGCCCGCAACCGAGGGCGTCGGCCGGGAGATCTGCGACGCGCTCGATCGGTTCGGCGTCCCCTGGACGTGGAACGGGAGCTCCGACACGCGGATCGAGATCCAACCGTTCGAATGGCGAAAGCGGTGCGTCTCGGCGCGGCCCCCGATTCCGCTCGGTACGCGTGGAAAGGTCCTCCCCCGCCCCACGTGGGACGAGGGCGCGGAAGGCGAGGCCACGGCGCCCGCCGAACCTCCGCCCGCGCCCGGCGAGCCCCCGCCCGCGATCACGCTGCGCCACCCGGACGGGCGCGCGTGGTCGGCCTGGACCGAATTCAACATGCTGCGGATCCGCATCCAGGACAGCGACGGGGACACGGTCGAGCGCAAGCGCGCCTGCCGCGATCCCCGCGCGGAGCTCGACGGGCTCGTCGCCGAGCTCCGCGCCGACGGTTTTTCCTGAACGATCATTCCGCCGACTTCGGCCGGTGAATCTCGGCGCTCTGCCACGACGACGGCGGCGCCCAACCTCCCGTGAAGAGCACCGATCCGTCGTCGAGCAGCGCGGCCGCCATGGAGCTGCGCGGGCTGTCGAGCGAGGCCGCTGCGAGCCACGTGTTCGCCGCGGGATCGAGGATCTCGACCGAGGCGAGCGTGTTTCCGTCGTCGTCCTCGCCGCCGCCCATGAGCACGCGGCCGTCGGGCAGCCCGAGCGCGACGCCCCCGAAGCGGGCCTCGTGCATCGGCGCCGCGCTCGTCCACGCGTTCGTGACCGGGCTCCAGCGCTCCGCCGTCGCCACCGCGTGAATGCCGACGATCCCGCCGGCGACGAGGACCCCGCCGTCCTCGAGCAGCGCCGCGACGTGCCCGCCGCGCCGCGCCTGCAAGGGGCCCGTTTGTCGCCATCGATCGACCCTCGCGCCGTAGATCTCCGCGGTCGCAAGCCGCGCCGATCCGCCCACGCCCGCCGCGACGAGGACGTCTCCGTCCGGGAGCGCGGTGGCCGTGAGCTCGGCGCGCGGGGCGGACATCGGCGCGGCCGGGCGGAACACGCCCGTCTTTGGATCGAACACGTCGACGAGCGCGAGCGTCCGCGCGCCGTCGTATCCGCCGAGGACGAGCACGCGCCCGTCCGAGAGCATGGCCGCGGCGTGGTCGATCCGCGGAGCTCGCATGGAGCCGACGCGCTTCCAGGTATTCGATGCCGGATCGAAGACCTCCGCACTGTCGAGCGGCGCGCCCGGCGCGCGCTCGCCGCCGGCGACGAGCACGCGCCCATCCGCGAGCCGGATCGCAATGTGATGCGCCCGCGCTTCCGATAAGGTTCCAACCGGAACGAATTGCGCTGCGACGGGATCGTACACCTCGGCGGTGGCGAGGTACGAATCCCCGTCGAGGCCGCCTGCGAGGAGGACGCGGCCGTCGGGGAGCGTCGTGGCCGTATGCGCGCGCCGCGGCGCCGTCATCGACGCCACGCTCCACAAGCGCCCTTCATTGTCGCGCGGGGAGCGAATACGCGGCGGAAGGAGGCGTGCGGGCGCGGGCAATCGAGCGAACTCGGGCCCGCCGGAACCTGGGGCGCCATCCGCAGGCAGAGCAGGATGGAGGAGCACGAATCCGAGGGCGAGGATCAGGGAGCGAGCGTGTGGGTGTCGCATTTCTCTCGCCCCGCACGCCCTGGCAAGAGCCGCGCCCGTTCGTGGCTGGCGCCCCGCGAAAAAGGAAGGCACACGAGAACCGGGAGAGCGGTGATGTGTGAAGGCACGAGAATCGTGCCTCCGTCTTGACCGAGGCCCACGCAAAGGCGCATCGTCGTAGGTGGCGGATGGAGAGAGGGAGGAGAGCGACGACATGCCGGCACGAGGAATGAAGGTGCTCGTCACGGGCTCGACGGACGGTATCGGGCGGGCCACGGCGAAGCTGCTCCTCGAGCGGGGCAACGAGGTGATTCTCCACGGGCGATCCCCCGAGAAGGTGCGCGAGCTCGCGCATGAATTCGAGCTCGTCACAGGCACCCGTCCGCGCCACGTCGTCGCAGATCTGAGCTCGCTCGCCTCCGTCGCGTCGATGGTCCGCGCACTCGCCGCGGAGCTCTCCGCGCTCGACGTCATCGTGAACAACGCGGGCATGGGGGCAGGCAAGAAGGGCGACCCGCGGGAGGAGAGCGAAGACGGGCACGAGAAACGTTTCGCCGTGAACTATCTCTCGCAAGTCGCGCTCACCGAGCTCTGGCTCTCGCTTTGCCAGCGCCCGCCGAAGGCCATCCTCAACGTGGCCTCCTCGGGGCAGGAGAAGCTCGATTTCGAGGATCTCATGAGCACGCAAGAGTACGAAGGTCTGCGCGCCTATCGGAGGAGCAAGCTCGCGCTCATCCTGTGGACCTTCGATCTCGCGCAGAGATACCCCGACATCGCGATCAACGCGGTGCACCCCGGGGCGATGCTCGACACCAAGATGGTGCGCGAGACGTTCGGCCAGTCCTGGGGCAAGCCGGAGGACGGCGCCCGCGCGATCCGTGTCGTCCTCGAGCGCTCACTCGACGAGCAGCTCACCGGCGAATACTTCGACGTCGAACGTCCCGCGCGCGCCAACGCGCAGGCCTACGACGACCGCGCCCGCGGAGCCCTCCGCCGCGCCACCGAGCCCCTGCTCGCGCCCGTCCTCGCGGCGCACTGACCCCCGACCCCATCCTCATTGTTTTCGTCCCCCCGGCCGCGGGCGGGAGCGGGATCCGTCCGCGCGGGGCCGCCTCCGGGACGCCCCTGCCGATCGATCGTGCGCGTTCGGGAACCTTGGGTGCGAACGGCTGTCGGTCGAGGGGAGCAGGGAGGAAGCGCCGGTCGGATGTGGGGCTCGGTCCCGTTCATCGGCTCCCCTCACGGAAGAAAATAGGCTCCGAGCACGAAATGAAAACCCCCCGAGCCTCTCGCGGGGGCATTTGCCCGCCTCGGCGGGACGGCACGGCAGGAAAGGCTGGCTCACCATGGATGGCAAGCAAAAGGTCGCGCTCACGTTCGCGCTGTACCAGAATGACGCGCTCGTCCGTCGAGAGACGGTGACGCAGGACATCGTCAAGGTCGGAAAGGATCCGAAGAGCCACCTCCGGGTGGACGACGAGCTCGCCTCGCGTATGCACGCGGTCATCGAGGTCGCGTCGCCCGAGGACATCACCCTCATCGATCTCGGCAATGAGCCGGGGACGCTCGTCAATGGCGCGCGCGTCAACAAGGTGAAGGTCAAGGCCGGCGATCAGCTCCAGATCGGCGGCACGAAGATCCTGCTCGAGAAGGCCGAGCCCGTGGCCGTCGCCGTCGGCGCGGCGAATCCCGGGGCAAACCCCTTCGCGACGCCCTCGGCGAACCCGTTCAGCGGAGCCCCCGCGGCGTTTGGCGGAGCGAACCCGTTCGGCGCGGCGCCCGCGGCGAGCCCGTTCGGCGGCGGCGATCCGTTTGGCATGCAAAACCCGTTCGCGCAGCCGAAGTCGCCCGCGCACGACGAGGTCCCCGCAGACGCGCCCGAGGGTTCGTACACGTACCAGCTCGTCAAGAGCGGCCCGGACGTCCCGTCGGACGAGGTCGAGTCGCCGTCCGCGTCGGTCGAGGTGATGGTGCTCTGGGATCAGATGATCCTGAACGTCGCGCACCTGACGCCGCCGCGCTCGTATTACGTGGGCGAGGAGGAGACGAAGAACTTCAAGTGCGATTACTTCGTCCCGCAGGAAAAACTCGGCACGACGCGCGCGCCCGTGGTGCTCGCGGATCGCGGCGGGACCGCCAGTGTCGTGCTCCTGCCGCGGGCGAAGGGCACGATTGAAATCGCCGGCCAGCCGAAGATGACGGTGCAGCAGGCGATCGACAGCGGGAAAACGCAGCCGTGCGCGGAGCTCTCGGGCGCGTTCCAGATGGCGCTGCCGCCTGGCTCGAAGGCGCGGATCGAGGTGGACGGGCTCATTTTCCAGGTGTCGACGGTGAACGCGGGCCGCGTCGTCGCGGGCCACGTGCAGCTCGACACGCAGAACTACCTCTATCACGGCCTCTCCACGGCCGTGCACGTGGGCCTGCTCGCCGCCATGGCGTTTTTCATGCCGCCGATGGGCGCGACCGACGAGGACGGGGTCTCGGACGATCAAAAGTTCATGATCCAGCAGTTCCTCAATGCCGCGGCGGAGAAGGAGCAGGAAGAGAAGCCGACCGAGATGACGGCGGAAAACAGCGCCGACAACAAGGAAGGCGGCACGGGCACGAAGGCGAAGGGCGAGGAGGGTTCCATGGGGAACCCGACCACGAAGGCGAGCGGCAACCGGTATGGCGTGCAGGGCCCGCAGGACAACGCCGATCCGCACATCGCGCGGCAGGCCGCATTGCGCGACGCGGCCGAGTTCGGCATGATCGGCCTGCTCAATGCGGGCGCCGGCGGCGATCCCAATGCGCCGACGGCTCCGTGGGGCCGCGACGATTCGCTCGGCAATGACGCGCTCTCGGCGCGCGGCAACATGTGGGGCGACAACATCGGCGACTCGTTCGGCGCGGGCGGCCTCGGTTTGTCCGGTATCGGCGAGGGCGGCGGTGGTCGTGGCGAGGGCATCGGCCTCGGCTCGATTGGCACGATCGGGCACGGCGCGGGCACGGGCACGGGCCAGGGCTTCGGTTCGGGTCATGGCCGGTTGTCCGGTGCGCACCGCACGAAGCCCCCGCAGGTGCGCATGGGCGCCACGAGCGTGAGCGGCCGGCTCCCGCCCGAGGTCATCCAGCGCATCGTGCGCCAGAACTTCGGCCGGTTCCGCCTTTGCTACGAGAATGGCCTGCGGAACAACCCGAACCTGCAGGGCCGCGTGGCGGTTCGATTCGTCATCGGGCGTGACGGCGCGGTGTCGAACGTGGGCAATGGCGGCTCGGACATGCCGGACGGCGGCGTGGTGTCGTGCGTGGTCCGCGCCTTCTATGGTCTGTCCTTCCCGCAGCCGGAAGGCGGCATCGTGACGGTCGTGTATCCCATCATGTTCAGCCCCGGCAGCTGATCCTGTCAAACGGTGAGGGAGGCCCTCTCGCGGAGGGCCTTCCAGCACCGCTCCTCGAACCATTTGCTCAAGAAATCGAGCAGCGCGCGGGTGCGCCGGGGCAAACCCTTGCCCTGGGCCGTGACCGCGTGAATCCCAATCTCGCCCCGACGATGCTCCTCGAGCACGAGGACGAGCCGGCCCGCGGCGACGTCGGACGCCACCATGAACATCGGGACGACCGTGAGGCCGAGGCCGGCGATCGCCGCCTGCACGAGGGTCGCGCCGTCGTTCACGTCGAGGTTTCCGTGCACGGGGATCGCCTCGCCGCGGAACCGCCATTCGCCGCTCGCCGGGACGAGCGTGTAACGTAGGCAATTGTGGTTCACGAGGTCCTCAGGCGTTTGCGGCGTGCCCGCGCGTTCGAGGTACGAGGGCGCGGCCACGACGACGATTCGATCGGTGGCGATGCGGCGGGCGACGAAGCTCGCGTCCTTCAGCCGGCCGATGCGCAGGATCAGATCGAAGCCGCCCTCGATGACGTCGACGAATCGATCGTCGAGCGCGAGATCGATCTCGACCTCGGGGTGCTCGCGGAGGAACGCGGCGAGCGCCTGGACGAGGTACATCCGCGAGAACGTCACCGGCGCGCTGATGCGGATGCGTCCGCGGATCACCTCGCTCGCGGCGGAGACGGCGTCCTCGGCGGCGCTCGCGGCTTCGAGGATCTTCTTGCAGTGCTCGTAGAAGCGCAGCCCCTCGTCCGTGAGCGCGAGCTTGCGGGTCGAGCGGCGCAAGAGCTCGACGCCGAGGCGCTGCTCGAGCCCTGCGATCCGCCGACTCACCGCGGATTTCGCGATGCCGGACTGCGCCGCGGCCGCCGTGAAGGAGCGCGCTTGCACGACACGTGCGAAGAGGGCCATGGAAGCGAGGGACTCGAGGTCGAACGACATCCCGGCACGGTAGCAGGATTGTTGCCCGGAGGAGAACAGTGCTTGCTCCGGGCCTCGACTAATCGAGGGGGCGCGCGCGGGTTACACAAGAGGGGCAAAGGAGATCGTCATGAAGCGACTTCTCGAGACCCAGGAGCAGAACCTCGCCCTCTTCGTGCAACGCCTCGTCCTCGCGCTCGTCGTGTTCCCCCACGGCGCGCAGAAGCTCTTCGGCTGGTTCGGCGGGCATGGTTTCTCGGGCACGATGGGGTTTTTCACGAACGTCATGCACCTGCCCGCGCCGCTCGCCTTCCTCGTCATCCTGGGCGAATCGGCGGGCGCGGTGCTGCTCGCGTTCGGCGCATTCTCGCGCGTCGCCGCGTTCGGGATGACGTCGATCATGCTCGGCGCAATTCTGACCTCGCACGCGCAGCACGGGTTCTTCATGAACTGGTTCGGCGCGCAGCAAGGCGAGGGCTTCGAGTATCACCTGCTCGCGCTCGCGCTGAGCGTGCCCGTGATGGTCTACGGCGGCGGCAAGTACGCGCTCGATTCGTGGCTCGTGGAGAAGCTTGCGCCCGCGCCGCGGCTGTCCAAGGCTCTCGTCCACGGCTAATCCGAGGAACACGCCATGACGCAACTCACCCTCATCAGCCACGAGCTTTGCCCCTACGTCCAGCGCGCCGCCATCGTGCTCGCCGAGAAGGGGGTCGAATTCGAGCGGGTCGACATCGATCTCTCGAAGAAACCCGACTGGTTCCTCGCGATCTCGCCGCTCGGCAAGGTTCCCTTGCTCCGCGTGCGGGACGAGGGCGGCAAGGAGGCCGTGCTGTTCGAGAGCCTCGCGATCTGCGAGTACCTGGAGGAGACGCAGCCGGGGCCGAAATTGCACCCCGAGGATGCGATCGAGCGAGCCCGTGACCGCGCCTGGTTCGACCTCGCCTCGGGCCTGCTCGGAGACATCTGGGCCCTCGAAACGACGAAGGATCCCGACGTGTTCGAGGCCAAGCGCAAGGCGATCGCGGCGAAGGTGGAGATTCTCGAAGGCGCCGTGTCGGACGGGCCCTATTTCCACGGGCGCACGTTCAGCATGGTCGACGCCGTCATCGCCTCGGCGTTCCGATACTTCGAGGTGATCGACGCGATCCGGGACACGCGCGTATTCGAGACGGCGCCTCGCGTGCGCGCCTGGAGGGCCGCGCTCGCGGAGCGGCCGAGCGTGAAGGGGGCGGTGCCCGTGAATTACCCGGACAAACTGCGCGCGTTCCTCGCCGCGCACGACGCCTACCTGCTTCGACAAGCCCCCCAAGGCGCCTGAGCCGCGCCGCCCGTCACCCCATCGGGGTGCAAAGCTCGACGAGGAACCCGTCGAGATCCCGCACATACGCCACGGTCTGGCCCCACGGCTTCGTCTTGGGCGCGCTCACGCCCTCGGCGCCCGCAGCGACGGCGACCTCGAAGGCCGCGGGGACGTCGGGCGTGGTGAGCGCGATCTCGACCGCGGCCGCAGGCTCGTTCGGTCGGCTCGCGCGGAACGTGAAGCCGTGAGAACCGGCGAGGGATTCGCTCACGAAGGCGAGCGCGGTCGCGCCCGTCTCCATCTCGGCATATTGGTTCGATTCGTGGACGAACCGGCGCGCGAGCTTGAACGCCCGCTCGTAAAACGCGACAGCCCGCTCGACATCCTGCACGTAGAGAATGACGTATCCGAGATTCATGCGGCGGCTTGTAGCACGCGGCCTGTGCGAGGCTCAAGGGCGGTGTTCAGGGCTCTTCCCGGTGCGCGCGGTCCTCGATTTGGAGGCCGCGCGCGCGGGCCGCGGCCGCCGAGCGCGCGTCGACGAGGTGCACGACGCCGGCGTCCTCGGAGAGCGCGCGAATGCGATCGAGGAGCGCCTTGTCGGCCGCGACGGCGCGGCGGTGCTGGCGGAGGTGCTCGGCCCATGAGGCGACGAGGAACGTCTCGACGAGCCGGTGCTCGCCGCCGAGGTCCTCATAAAGCGCCCAATCGAAGGCCCCGTCGCGACGCCGGAGCGATTCGAGGTCCGCGGCGAGCGAGAGGAATTCGGTGCGGCGCTCCGGCCGGACGACATAACGACGCTCGACGAGCACGGGGCCGGCGTCGACGTCGATCGAGACCGCGATCACGGGCTCGGGCCAGGCATTGAAGCTCGCGACGTCGTCCCTGCGCGCGGCGCCGAGCTTCCAGCGGAAGGCCGAGAGCAGGCCGAGGAGCAGGCAGCAGGCCGCCGCCGAGAGCGTCGCGGCGCTGCCGATGCGCCCGGCGAGCGTGCCCCACCCGAAGCTGCCGAGTCCGAGCCCGCCCTGGAAGACGAGGAGATACAGGCCGAGCGCGCGTGATTGCACCCAGCCTGGGGCCGCCGAGCTCGCGGCCACGTTGAAGCTCGACATGATGCTGATCCACGCGACGCCCGCGGCGAGCATGGCCGCATAAAGCGCGGCCTCGACGCGGACGTGCGCGAGAATGCCCATCGCCCCGGCATACGCGATCGTCGCAAGGGCGACGAGGCCGTCGGAGCCGAGCTTTTGCCGCGCGCGTGGCATGACGGCCGCCCCGGCGAGCGCGCCCGCTCCAATGCAGCCGAGCAAGATGCCAAAGCGGAGCGCGGTCATGTGGAGCTCCCGCCGCGCGACGACGGGGAGCAGCGCCCACAATGCGCTGCCGGCCACGATGAAGGACGCCGCGCGCGCGAGGACGGCCCGGAGCGCGGGCGCCCGACGCGCGAAACGAAGGCCCGCGACGATCGCGCCCACGACACGCTCCGGCGGGAGCGTCGCTTTCGTGACGGGAGGCTTCCAGCGGAGCACCTGGACGACGACGACGGAGAACGCGAGCACGTTGAAAGAATAAACGGGTCCGCTGCCCGCGAGGGCGAGGCCAATGCCGCCAAGGGCGGGGCCGATCGCCCGCGCGACGTTGACGGCGACGCCGGCCAACGTGACGGCCGACGCGTGCTCGGATCGGTCGACGAGCGACGGGAGAATGGCCGGCCAGAGAGGCGCCGAGAGCGCCGCGCCGAGGCCGAGGGCAAACGTGAGCGCGAGCAGGCTCTTCGGGCCGAGGAGCCCGGCAAAGGAGAGCGTCGCGAGCACGACCGAGACCAGCGCCATCCACGCGGCGAACGACGCGAGGAGCTTTCTGCGATCGAAGATGTCGCCGAACGCGGCCGCGGGCAAACCGATCAAAAAGACGGGCAGGCTCGAAGCCGTCTGGAGCAACGCCACATAGACGGGCGCCGTGCCGAACGACGTCATGTCCCAGCTCCCCGCCGCATTCTGGACCCAGAGCCCGACGTTCGAGGCGAGCGTGCCGAACCACAAGGATCGGAATACCTCGCGGCGTAGCGGCGCCCACGCGTCGGGCGTTGCGGTCTCGCTTGCTCCTGTCGTCATCGCCGCCCCCAGACTAGCATTTCCCCGTGGACCGCGGACGGATCCGCGGACAAACTGCGCTGTGCGTCGAGGCGACGCGCGAGGGAGTCGAGCACATGAACGAGACGAAGACGTACACGGGCGGGTGTCACTGCGGGCAGGTTCGTTACGAGGTGAAGGCCGGCATCCAGGACGTGGTGTCGTGCAACTGCTCCATTTGCATGAAGACGGGCTCGTTCCTGGCCTTCGTGCCGGCCGCGGCGGTCCAAATCCTCTCGGGCGGGGACGACGTCAAGGACTACCAGTTCGGCAAGAAACACATCCACCACATGTTCTGCCCGACCTGCGGGATCCGCACGTTCGGCCGCGGCGCGATGCCCGACGGGACCGAGATGTACGCGATCAACGTGCGCACGCTCGACGACGTGGACCTCGGCGCGTTCAAGGTGAAGGAGTTCGACGGCAAGAGCCTCTGACGAGGCCCGAGGGGCCTCAGTAGCGGTTCTTCTCGTAGTCCTGCTCGAGCGCCCAGCCCATCACGGAGCCCATCACGGTCTTCGAGGCGAGCGCGCGCAAGGTGGACGCCGCGAGGCCCTTCTGCTTGTTTTGCTTCACGTGATCGACGAAGACGTCGGTCATCTTCGGCAGCTCGCTGCGGGGCACGTGGCGTGACGCGCTCCAGAGCTCTGCGTCGCGCACGGCCGCGCTTTTGACGATGCGCGCGGATTCGACCTCGAGCAGCATCGAGAGCTTCGGCGTCTTGTTCTCGACCGCCATCGACGCGAGCAGCGTCGGCTCGATGGTGAGCGAGGCGCGGCCCGAGAGCTCCACCACACGATCGTCTCCAGGCCGGAGCGCGAGCAGCGCGACGCGTGGCTGCTCGAGCAGGTTGTGGAAGGTGTCGGTGCGTCGGTTGCCCGGCCGGTCCGCCACGGCGAGCCGGCCCTGCGCGTCGATCCGGAGGAAGCCCGGAGGGTCTCCTTTGGGGCTCGCGTCGGCCGCGCCCTTCGCGTCCCACGAGGTCAGCGTCACGAAGGGCACGTGAGAGAGGAACGAGAGCACCTCGGCATCCGAAAGCGGTCCCGAGGGAGCGGCGAGCAGCGGCAGCGAGGCTCGGGCCGGCGGCTCCCATAAGGAGGACCGTAGAATCGCCTTCGCGCAGTGCATGAAGGCCTCTTCGACGGTGACCACGAGCTCCGCGCCGTCGAGCGAGGGCCGACCATTCACGCGCAGCGTTTCGCCGAGCCCCGGAACGAAGAAAAGCAGCGAGCACCCGATGCGAACATCGATCGCCGCGGGCTCCGGCAGCGTGAAGCGCAAGTGAGCACCGTCGATCACGCGCGCAAAGCCTGGGGTACCTCCCACGGGCCACGCGCGCGCTCGGCCGTCGGCGTCGGCGAAGCCCAGCACGGCGAGCGGCGAGCGCGCGAGGAGCCGCGCGCAGTGCACGTCGAGCGTGTCGATGGACTTCATCATCACCCCGAGCGGCCTACCGCCAACGACCTGCTCCAGCGCTTCGATGGTCTTCAACTCCACGACCCCTACCCTACGCTTGTTGATGATGACTTGCAACTTCATTTTCTTCCGCACCCCGCCCTGCGCCGGCGCGTTGAATTTTCTTGGCAGTTAGTGAATGACTAACTAATCATCTGGGGCCGTGCCGCCCGTCACAGAGTCCGAAGGGACGTTCACCCGCATCCTCGACGAAGCCGAAGCGCTGTTCGCGACGCGCGGCTATCGGCGTACGCGGCTCTCGGAGGTCGCCGCGGCCGTCGGGGTCAGCGAACCGGCGCTCTATCGGTACTTCCGCGGCAAGGACGCGCTGTTCGAGCAGGTGCTGCGGCGCGCCGCCGCCTCGCCGGGTCCTTACGAGCCCCCCCGAAAGCTCCCGGTGCCGAACCCCGAGCCCGGCCAGATCGAGTCCTTCCTGCGGGCCTTCTTCGAGAAGAGCCGCCGCGTGGCAGCCCTCGAGCGCGCGCTCGGCGGGCCCGCTCCCTGCACCCCGGCCGAAACACGAACGGAGCTCGCGGGCGTCGTCGGCGAGCTGTTCGACCTGGCGACGAGGTATCGAGCAGGGGCGCGCATCATGAACGCGAGCGCGCTCGAATCGCCCGAGCTCGGGCGCATCTGGGACGAGAACGTCCGCGGGTATTTGACACGCGCCGTCGAGCGCTACCTCGGCCGGAGGTCGGACGAGGGCCTGCTCGTGTTGCCCACGGCGCCGAGCGACGCGGCCATCGTCCTCGCGAGCCTCGTGACGAGTTACGCGGTGAACGAAGCCGATCTCGAGATGCTCGGCTCCGCCTCGCACCGGCGCGAGGTCGTCGTCGCGTCCGTCGTCGCCATGCTCGAACCCAGAAAGGTCACCCCATGAAGCTGCCCATCCCCCTGCGCACGCGCCGCTGGGACGACGAGATCGCTGAGCTCGATCCCGAGCGCGATTACGAGGCCATCGTCTTCAGGCTCTCGAACCACGTCTTTCCGTTCGAGATCCTCCTCGCGATGGAGATCGCGCAGCTCAGGACGTTCACGATCCCGACCATCAGCAAGCTCTTGCATGCGACCGGGCAATACGAGCGCGAGGGTCCGAAGCGGCTCGACGACACGAAGGCCATCCTGAGCGAGATCCACCGGCCCGGCCTCGAATCGCCGGCGAGCCGCGAGATGGTCGAGCACCTGAATCGCATCCACGGGCTGTACCGGATCTCGAACGACGATTATCTCTACACGCTGAGCACGTTCATTTTCGATCCCATCCTCTTCATCGACAAATGGGGCCACCGCGCCATGACGGAGAAGGAAAAGGACGCGTTCTACTTCCTCTACCGCCGGCTCGCCGAGCTCATGCACATCCGCGACGTCCCGGAGAGCCGCGCGGCGTTTTTCGCGTGGCGGCAGGACTACGAGCGCCGCGCGCAGCGCTATGCGAGCGAAAACGAGGCCGTCGCGCGAGGTCTGCTCGTCGCCGTTCAGGGCCTCGTGCCGCCGGTCCTCGCCCCGTTGATCGAGCCCGCGGTCGTCCTTCTCACCGCGGACATCGGGTTCCGCGCCGCGCTTGGTCTCCGTGAGCCCGACCCCGGCCTCGCTCGCTCGCTTCGCGCGTTCCTCGCCGTCTATCGCCGCGCCGCGCGCCATGTCTCGATCTACGAGCACCGTAAGTTCGAGGACAGCGCCATCTATCGCAACTACCCCACCTATCCCTCGGGCTACGACCGGCTCCGCCTCGGCCCCACCAAAGCGCTCGAGATTCTCGCGAGGAAGAGCGCCGAGCAAGCCGTCGCCGGAAAGTAGAGCCTACAGTTCCGGCTCACGCGATGCGCCGCGCCTTCAGCACCGTGTCTTGAATGGTGATGGGTTCGGCGGCGCGCGCGCGATCGAGCGCGACATGCGAGATGTCGACCGCCGTGACGCGCCATCCTTGATGCGCGAGCCATATCGCATCCGCGCCCAGGCCACACCCCACGTCCAGGGCCGTGCCGGCAGGGAGGCCCTCGACGTTCTCCGAAGGAAAGGATTCGGCTAGCCATCCCACGCCCCTTTGTGATGCAGGTACATGCGATCCCAGAAGGCCGCATCGAATCCGTGGTCCATGCACGCGCCTTCGTGTCCCATCACAAGGCCCCGCTCGATACGAGCTCCATCGTGAGCTCGACGTTGATCATCGCCGCCGTCTGCGTTCCCATCGAAGCCGCGGCAATGGCCGCTTGCATCCGCGTCGTCAGGTCGCCCGCCGCATAGATGCCCGGAATGGACGTCTCGCGCTTCATCGCGTCGACCCGAACGTAGCCATCGTCGTCGAGCGCGACGCCGAGCGCTCGGACCAGATCGACCTGTCGCTGCGGGGGATGCGCGTAGAGCACCTCGCAAGGCACCGTGGTGCCATTCGAGAGCTCGACGGCTTCGAGGCGACCCTCCCGCGCGACGAGCCGCGTCACCGGGGCCGTCTCGAATCGGATCCCCGCGGCCTCGAGCCGGTCGCGCGTCTCTTGCGGGACGTCGAACGCCCCACTCGTGAAGACGACGACGTCACGCGTCCATCCCCGCGCCATGAGGGCAAACGGGAGGAGATGCGAGGCGTCCGCCGCGCGAGCCAGATATCCCCATCGACGGTCCTTTACCTCCCAGCCGTGGCAATAGGGGCACTGGAAGATGGATTGGCCCCAGAGCTCGCGGAAGCCCTCGATCGGGAGCAGCTCGTCGATCATCCCCGTGCAGAGGAGGACGCGACGCGCGTCGACGGTCTCCGACGTCAGTTCGACACGGAACGCGCCGCGCGTCCCCGAAATGGATTCGACGCGAACGTCACGCGCTTCGACACTCGGGTAGCCTTCGAGCTGCCGACGGCCGATCTGGCGGAACTCGCCCGGCGGCGTCCCGTCGCGCGTGACGAAGTTGTGGATGTGCTCCGCGGCCGCGTTCCGTCGCGGTCCAGAATCGCAGAGCAGCACACGCTTGCGCGCGCGACCGAGCGCAAGCGCAGCCGAAAGGCCGCCGGGGCCGCCTCCCACGATGACGACGTCGTAGAGCATGTCCGATCTCCTCGATGAAGCCGTGGGCCGCCCCGACGCACCGGATACCGACGCGCAGCCGGGGACGACCATCGCAGCGCCGAGAACGGCGCTCGCCTGAAGCCACTCGCGTCGAGCGAGGAGCGGAGCGTCGGTCTCGTTCGCCATGCCCCCGTCGTAACGCGTCGGGCCGAGGAGCCGTAGAGCGCGGCCTTTGATGGCATCGGCGAAATTTTCGATCGGGGGACGGCGAGCTCCCGGACCCGGCCGGAGGGAACCTCGGGGCGCCGAGGTCGAGATCCGTGCTCATAAAAGCGTGTGGTCGTGATAGAAATGCGCGGGTGATGCGTCGCTTCCTGCTCTGCTTCGTCCTCGTGCCCGTGATGATCGCCGCCTGCGGCGCGCGAACCGAACTGTCGGTGGGCCCTCCGCCTGCGGAGGGCGAGGGAGGCGGGGGCGGCATCCCCGCGCCGTGCGTGGATGGCGTGATCGCGGCTTGTGGACTCGATGTAGGCGTGTGTTCGCCGGGGACGCGGGTCTGCGTCGGCGACACGTTTGGTCCATGTCAGGGGGCCGTCGGGCCATTCGAGGAGGCGTGCAACGAGCTCGACGACGACTGCGACGGGGTCGTCGACAATGGCTTCGGCGTGGGGGAGGCTTGCGACGGCGATGATTCGGATGCGTGCGCGGACGACGTGATGACCTGCGGCGGCTGCACGCACGGCACGAACAACGTCGAGATTTGCAATGGAAAGGATGAGAACTGCAACGGCATCATCGATGCGGACTGCGAGGTTGGGAATTGCGAGCCGACGCTCGTCGTCACGGGCTCGACGCCGTCGAGCCCGAATTGTGTCGATTTTCCGGTAGAGGCGGGCTCGAAAGGCGTGATCCAGTATCCTTGCGGCGGCGGTGCGGTGACCGCGACGATGGGGAGCATCCAGTTTACGGGCACGGTGCAGAACGGGGTCGTTGCCTTGTCGGGGACGGCGCAGATCATCGGGCCGGATGGTTGCACGTGGCAGATGAACCATTTCATCGATGGCAATATCCCGAGCGGCACGCTGACGTATTCCTATACGGAGTTCGTGGTGATGGGCGGGCCGTTCTGCTGGCAGCCATGCACGGAGATCGGGGAGGTCGAGATCAAGTGGACGGCGGAGCCGTAATGGAGACGCATGCATCCACACCGCACGCTTGACATGAGCGGGCACTCTGCTTTCGTGCCCGCCGTGCGACTCTCGCTCTCTGCCGTCCTCGCGTCCGTCGCCCTCGGCTGCGCCAGCAGCGCCGCGACCGGGCCCACCGTCGTCAGCATCCCCGAGGCGCCCGCGCAGGCGGACGCAGCCCCGGCGCCGGATCCCGCGCCGCCGGCCAAAGTGAGCGCGCGCCACCCGCGCTCAGCCGTCATCGAGCGCGTCGACGCGAAGCTCCGCGCGTCGAGCCGGGAACGCCGATCGATCCAGATCGACGCGAAAGGGCGCATTGTGGTGAGAGACGCCGCCGAGCGCTACGAAGAAGAGCTCTTCCTCGATGACGTGGAGCGCGTGGAGTACGAGCTCGAGGCGCAGCGGCCGGAGCCGCATTTCGTGAAGCTGTGGATCAAATCGAGCGGAGCGTCGCGGACGCGCTATCGCATGGGCGACGCGGATTGGATGCTCTCCACGTCCAATTACGTGGTGCTGTCCTTCTCCGACGAGGCCTCCGCGCGCGACGCGGCCGCGGCGCTGCGATCGATCACGGCGCCCTGAGCGGTATCCGACGACCACGCGCAGGGCCCACCCTGGCCGGCGCGTTCGCGGCGCCGGCACGTAGGAAACGCGGATTCTCTCAGCGAGATTTGGCAGCCTTCGGACGGCTCCCGACGAACGCCGCCAGGTGCTCGCCGGTCAGCGTCGACTTCGCCGCCACGAGGTCGGCCGGGGTGCCTTCGAACACGATCCGCCCGCCTTCGTGGCCCCCGCCCGGCCCGAGGTCGATGATCCAGTCGGCGTGCGCCATCACCGCCTGGTGGTGCTCGATCACGATGACCGACTTGCCGGCGTCGACCAGCCGATCGAGCAGCCCGAGGAGCTGCTGGAGATCGGCCAGGTGTAGCCCCGTCGTCGGCTCGTCGAGCACGTAGACGCCGCCGTCGGCCCCCATGTGCGTCGCGAGCTTGAGCCGCTGCCGCTCGCCACCCGACAGCGTGGGGAGCGGCTGGCCGAGCCGCAAATACCCGAGCCCCACGTCGGCCATGCGCTGCAGGATCGCGTGCGCGGCCGGCGTGCGCGCCTTGCCGGCGCCGAAGAAGGCGACCGCCTCGGCGACCGACAGGTCGAGCACCTCGGCGATGTTCTTCCCGCCGAGCCGATACTCCAGCACCGACGCCTGGAATCGCTTGCCCTCGCAATCCTCGCAGACCGTGCTGACGCCGGCCATCATCGCGAGATCGGTGTAGATCACCCCGGCGCCATTGCAGGTCGGACAGGCACCCTCGGAATTGGCGCTGAACAGGGCGGGCTTGACGCCATTCTCCTTCGCAAACGCCTTGCGGATCGGCTCCAGCAGATCGGTGTACGTCGCCGGGTTGCTCCGTCGCGAGCCACGGATCGGAGCCTGATCGACCGATACCACCCCGTCGCGATTGCTCACCGATCCGTGGATCAGCGAGCTCTTGCCCGACCCCGCCACGCCGGTCACCACCACGAGCACGCCGAGCGGAATGTCGACGTCGACGTTCTTCAGGTTGTGCGTGCGGGCGCCGCGCACCTTCATCACACCCGACGGCTTCCGCACCTTCGGCTTCAGCGACGCCCGATCGCTCAGGTGACGCCCGGTGAGCGTGCCGCTCGCCCGCAGCCCGTCGACGGTGCCCTGGAAGACGACCTCGCCGCCGGCGGTGCCGGCGCCGGGGCCAAGGTCGATCGCGTGATCGGCAATCGCGATCATCTCCGGCTTGTGCTCGACCACGAGGACGGTGTTGCCCTTGTCGCGCAGCCTTAGCAGCAGATCGTTCATCCGCTGGATGTCGTGGGGGTGCAGCCCGATCGTCGGCTCGTCGAAGACGTAGGTCACGTCGGTGAGCGACGACCCGAGGTGGCCGATCATCTTCGTGCGCTGCGCCTCGCCGCCGGACAGCGTGCCGGTCGGCCGATCGAGGCTGAGGTAGCCGAGCCCAATCTCGACGAACGAATCGAGCGTATGCCGCAGCGTCGTCAAAAGCGGCGCGACGGACGGCTCGTCGAGGCCGCGCACCCACGCGGCCAGGTCGCTGATCTGCATTGCGCAGGCGTCAGCGATGTTCTTTCCCTTGATCTTGGAGGACCGGGCGGACTCGCTGAGCCGCGTGCCGCCGCACTCGGGACACGTGGTGAACGTGACCGCGCGCTCCACGAACGCGCGGATGTGCGGCTGCATCGCGTCGACGTCCTTGGAGAGGTACGACTTCTGGATCGACGGGATCAATCCCGCATACGTCAAATTGATCCCGTCGACCTTGATCTTGGTCGGCTCCTTGTGGAGCAGGTCGTGCAGCTCCTTCTTGGAATACTTGCGAATGGGTTTGTCCGGATCGAAGAATCCGCAGCCGCGGAAGATGCGGCCGTACCAGCCATCCATGCTGTAGCCGGGGATCGTGAGCGCACCCTCGTTGAGCGATTTCGTCTCGTCGTAAAGCTGCGACAGATCGATGTCGCTCACCGATCCCATGCCCTCGCATCGCGGGCACATGCCGCCGGTGCGGGTGAAGACGACCTTCTCGGCCTTCTTGGCTCCCTTCTCGACCGTGATCGCGCCGGTCGCGCGGACGGACGGGACGTTGAAGGAGAAGGCCTGGGGCGAGCCCACGAACGGCTTGCCGAGGCGGCTCCACAGCACCCGCAGCAGGGCGTTGGCGTCGGTCACCGTGCCGACCGTCGAGCGGGGGTTGCCGACCAGTCGCTCCTGGTCGACGATGATTGCGGTCGTCAACCCGGAGAGGACGTCGACTTCGGGCCGATCCAGCGTCGGCATGAACCCTTGCACGAACGCGCTGTAGGTCTCGTTGATCAGCCGCTGCGACTCCGCGGCGATCGTGCCGAACACCAAGGACGACTTGCCCGATCCCGAGACGCCGGTGAACACCGTCAGCCGCCGCTTGGGGATGTCGACGCTGATGTCCTTCAGGTTGTTTTCCCGGGCGCCCTGGACGCGGATCCGGTCGTGGCTGTCGGCGGGGCGCTGGTTGGTGGAGCTCATCTTCGCGATCCTTCAGTGGGTGCGTCGCGCGCGACCCTTGAGATACGGCAGTACGAACAAGTAGAGGCCGGTGAGCGTGAGCAAGGCGAGCGGGAGCAGCGGCGAATAGGTCACGAGGGCCGGCGGCTGCCCCTGTCCCCGGGACAGGACGATGATGTTCGCGAGGACGGCCACCGTGAACGCGATGGATATCCAGCGGTGAAACTGCCGCATCCAGAGGCTCATGCGATCCTCGCGAGCAGGTCGACGAGCTTGCCGCCCATCATCTTCCAGCCGTAACGCGCGCCGCCGAAGTTCTGCTTCTGCTCCGGCTTGAAGCCCGATTGCACGAGCGAGAGGCGCGTGCCCGACGCCGTGGGCGTGAGCGTGAAGGTAACGACGGTATCGATTTCCATGTCGCCGACGACCCACGTGTAGCTGAGCTTCCTCAGCGCCTCGATCTCGACGAACCGGCAATTCACGGTGCCGTCCCAGCCGGGGTACGGCTGCGTCTTCAGCTTGAACGCCGCCCCCGTCTCGAGCTTGAGATCGATGGAGGGCAAAAGCCACTCCACGAGCAGCTCGGGGTCCGTGAGCGCGCGCCACACCTTCGCCGGCGCGTGATGCAAATCGAACTCGAAGGAAATGGAATCCGTTTGCGATGGCGCAGTCTTGTCGATGAGATTCATTCGTCCATTTTCTCCAGAAGTTTTTCGAGACGATCGACGCGCTCCACCCAGAAGGCGCGGTAGTGCGCGATCCAGTCGACCAGCGGCTTCAGCCCGCGCGGCTCCACCCGGTAGTAGACGCAGCGCCCCTCGCGCCGGCCGCTCACCAGGCCGGCGTCTTTCAACGTGGCGAGGTGCTGCGAGACCGCCGGCTGTGAGATGTCGAAGCGCGCCGTGAGGTCCTTCACCGCCGCTTCGCCACGCGTGAGCGACTCGAAGATCGCCCGGCGGCTGGGGTCCGCCAGCGCCTGGAAGATCTTGTCTTCGGCCACGGCCGCGCTCTGCATGACGAACTTATAAGCCGACACTTATCGGTTTGTCAAGCGCGTGGATCGTGCTGCCCGGGATCGGCGCAGCAGGGGGCAGGAGCCTCACGCTCCTCCGGCGGCGCTCGGCTTCCTCGGCCCCGACGCCCGAGGTAGGGCCCGAGCGCGAGACGAGCTAGGATGGCTCGTCCTCATGCATTCGCGATCGTCGGATTCGACCCTCACGCCGGGGCAGGAGACGTCAGACCCGCTCGCAGCCGTCATCGCGCTCCTTCGTCCTCAGACGGTGCTCTCCAAGGTGATCAGCGGCGCGGGACGCTGGAGCGTTCGCTACGCCGCGCACGAAGATCCGGGGTTCTGCCTGATGCTCGAGGGGTCGTGCTTCCTCGACGTCGATGGAGTCGGCGCCGTCGAGCTCCACGAGGGCGACTTCGTCCTGCTGCCAGCCACGCCCGGCTTCACGATGGCGAGCGATCTCGCGATGAAGCCGACGCTCATCAAGCCCACGACACCGGTCGCGGAGCTCCGACACGGCACGAAAACGGGCCCACCGACGATGCGGCAGCTCGGCGGATACTTTCGCGTCGATCGCACGAATGCTCAGCTCGTCATGCGTTTCTTGCCGTCGATGATCCACATTCGGCGCGACGAACCCGGGGCCACGCGCCTGCGTCGAATCGTCGAGCTGATCGCCGAGGAGACCGGCGCGTGTCTTCCGGGGCGAAGCTTGATCCTCGAGCGGCTCGTCGAGGTGCTCCTCGTCGAGGCGCTGCGCTTCCGACCGGCAGAAGCGGCGACGCAAGAGAAAGGGCTGCTCGCAGGCCTCTCCGACCCGGCACTGGCGCGTGCGCTTCGAAGCATGCACGAAGATGTGGCTCACAAATGGACCGTCGCGGCCCTGGCGCGCACGGCGGGCATGTCACGCGCGGCGTTCTCCGAGCGGTTCACGCGAAGGGTCGGGATGCCGCCGATGGAGTACCTTCTCGAGTGGCGCATCGCGATCGCAAAGGACATCCTTCGTCGCGAGCACACACCGCTCACGGAGGTCGCCGAGATGATCGGCTACCAGTCCGCGAGCGCATTCAGCACCGCGTTCACGCGCCACGCCGGATGCCCGCCGAGTGGGTTCGCGCGCTCGATGCGTGCCTGAGCCCGAATGCAATCACCCCAGCAGGCGCGCGATTGCGGCGCGGAGCTCCGCGGCGTAGCGGTCCGTCGTGTTTCCGGGGAAAAAGTCGAAGCCGTGGATGCCGCCCTGATAAACGTGGAGCTCGACCGGCACGCCTGCGCGCGAGAGGCGCATTGCGTACGCGACGTCCTCCTCGAAAAAAAGATCCACGGAGCCCACGGCCAAGAATGTCGGAGGCAAGTTCGTGAGATCGGTCGCGAGCGACGGCGAGTAGTGACCTTCGCGATCTCTCGGAATCGGCGCGTCGCCGCGCATCGAGCGCCATGCGAAGCGGTTGATCGCGCGGGTCCATCCGAATTCGCCGGTGGTCGGATTGTCGACCGGTGCGTCGGATGTGCCCGTCCGCGTGTCGAGCATGGGATAGACGAGAACCTGCCCGGCGAGCGGGGCTCCTCCCCGATCACGATGCAGGAGCGCGGTCGCCGCCGCGAGACCTCCGCCCGCGCTGTGCCCCATGAGGAGGACGCGCGCGGGATCGACCCCGAGAGACGGCGCCTCCTTCATCACCCAGGAGAGCGCGGCGTAGCATTCCTCGACGGGACCGGGGAACGGGCTCTCCGGCGCGAGGCGATAATCGACGCTCACGACGAGCGCGCGGTGCTCGTTCGCGAGCTTCACGCACATGGCGTCCGTCATCTCCGCCGCACCTGCGATGAAGCCGCCGCCGTGCACGTAGACGATGGCGCGCGACGGCGGGGGCCCGTCGTGCGGTCGGTACTGAAGCACGCGAACCTCACGCGGTCCGGGGATCCAGCGCTCCTCTCGGGCGTCCGGCATCGCCGGAGCGATCTGCGCGTACGACGCGAGCAACTGCTTGCGAAAGACGTCGAGCGGGTCTCGCTCGGGGTCGAAGAGGCCGGCCGATGCGACGAAGTCGCGGACAGCGGGATCGACGAGGTGGAGGGTGTTCATGGCCGTACGAGTTCCTTCCTTTGCGACGGGTCCGGCGTGAGCGCTCGATGCTCGGCGACGCTCATTTCGACGACGCCAGCGCCACGGCGTCAGGCCCGGCGGGGAATCGGAGCTGCCCCGACGTGTCGTTCGCGGCGCGGTACACGACCTCGGCGACGTCGGACTCTTTCGTCACGAGCGATTGCTGCGCGAACGCACCGAGGACCCGCTGCGCGAAGGGCGCGTACGCCTCCGGAATGTTTCCTTCCATGCGCGGCCCCGCGTTGTGCGTGAAGGCCGTCGTCGGGCAGTAGCCAGGCTCCACCAGCTTGACGCGCACGTTCAGGGCTTCGAGCTCCAGCGCGAGCGACGCGGTGAAGCCTTCGATGGCCATCTTGGTCGCGGTGTACGCAGCGGCCAATGGCATTGGCGCGAGCGTCACGCTCGACGTGACGTTCACCACCACGCCCGATTTCCGCTGGCGAAATTGAGGCAACACGGCCTGCGTCATCGCCATTGTGCCGAGGGTATTGGTCTCGAACATCTCCCGCGCGATGGACATCGGCATCGCCTCGAACGCGCCGATGGCACCGACGCCCGCGTTGTTGACGAGCACGTCGATCGGCCCGCTCGCCTCGATCGCGCCCGCGATGCTCGCGGCGTTCGTGACGTCGAGGGCCAGGATCCGGAGCCGTTCCGAGCGCGGCAGAACGTCTTCGCGCGGCTTTCGCATGGTGGCGATGACCCTCCATCCTTGCGCGTGGAAGTAGCGGGCCGTTTCGAGGCCGTATCCAGAGGAGCAACCCGTGATGAGAACCGTTTTCATGGTCAGACTCCGCTTCAGAGATTGTTGATGTCGTGGTGCAATGCCCCCTTGATGTAACCCCGCTCCTCGAGACGATCCATAATCCGGAGTCCATATTTCTTTCGTGATCGTCTTGATGGCACCCGATCGACGGCATGCCTTCGAAGCGTGTCAGCACGAAGGAGGCCAACGCCCATCACATCCCATGAGGCATTCCCTCCGGGCAGGTGGATGGCCGGCGTTATGCTCGTCCGCGGAGATGCCGTCCCGAGCGACGGCACGTCCGCGTCCCGAGCTCGAAGGACGTCGGCGGCGGTGACGAGGGCGAGCCCGTCGTGGTGGTGCTCCTCGTTGCCCCCGTCGAAGTACGAGCCGCGCCACGCGCGTCCGTGTCGAGCGTCGCGGGAGTGGCCGGCGTCGGCGGGCCGGTCCTCGAGCGCAGAAAAAACAAAGCCCCCAGGGCGTGTGCCGTGGGGGCTTTGTTCCTTGCTCTCGCGAGGAGCAAGATTGAGGAAAAATTGGCTCCAGCTGCTGGACTCGAACCAGCGACCCGGCGGTTAACAGCCGCCTGCTCTACCGACTGAGCTAAGCTGGAATGGCGTCGAAACGGACCGCGAGGATACCCGCGGAGCTTCGCCCGTCAAGAACTTTTTTCGAGGACCCGCGAAGCACGCCTCCCGCCAGGGCAACGAGCGGTTGCTCTCCACCGCGCGTTCTGCGAAGAAGCCGGCCGTGCAAGACGCCGCGCCCGCCCCCGCGACGAACGTCCCCGCGCCTGCCGCGAGCGGAGCGGCCCCCGCGACCCCGACGCCGAGCGCCGCGCGCACCGCCGGGCGCGGCGGGCTCGCCATCGCCTTCGCGAAGGTGTCGTTCATCATCTTCGGCTTCGTCCAGCAGCTCCTCCTCGAACGGCTGCTCGGGCAAGCGGGCTACGGGCAAATCTCGCGCGTGCTCGCGATCGTCGGCGTGCTGAACAACGTCGTCGTCGCGACCGCGATCCAGGGCGTGTCCCGCGCGGTCTCGACGGCCCAAGAGGGGGATGTGGACGCGGCGTTCGCGCGCACGCTGCGCGTCCACGTGGTGCTCGCGGTCGTGCTCTCGCTCGGCTTCGCGCTCGCCGCAGGGACGATCGCGGCGGAGGTCGGCGCCCCGCACGTCGCGACGCCGCTGCGCTTTGTCGCCGCCGTGGTGCTGCTCTACGGCATCTACGCGCCGCTCGTGGGCTCGCTGAACGGGCGCAAGCGCTTCCTCGACCAGGCCGGGCTCGACGTGGGCTACGGGCTGCTCCGCACGATGGGCATGGGCGTCGGGTCCTTCGTGCTGCTCCGGCTCGGCGGGAGCGGGACGCTTGGCGCGACGCTCGGGTTCGTCTCCGCCGCCGCGCTCATCGTGCCGATCGCGCTCACCCGCTCGGGCGTGGGCCGCTCGGGCGCCGGAGGGCCGAGCGCGCGCGACTACCTCGGCTTCCTCGGCCCGCTCGCGCTCGGTCAGATCGCGCTGAACCTCCTGCTCCAGACCGATTTCCTCCTGCTCAGCCGCTTCGTCGGGCGCGAGGCGAGCCGGCTCGGGCTCGCCGCCTCCGCGTCCGACGATCTGCTCGGGATCTACCGCGGCGTGCAGCTCTTCTCGTTCCTGCCCTACCAGCTCCTCATGTCCGTGAGCTTCGTGCTGTTCCCGATGCTCGCGAAGGCCCGCGCCGAGAAGAACGAGCCGCTCGTCGCCGAGTACACGCGGGCCGGCGTGCGCATCGCGCTCGTGGTGACGGGCGCGGTCTCGGGGACGATCTCGGCGCTGGCGCCGCACGTGCTGCGCTTCGCCTACAAGTCGAGCGCGATCTCGGAGCACGGCGGGCCGGTGCTCCGCGTGCTCGCGCTCGGGATGGGATCGTTCGCGATCCTCGGGATCAGCTCGGCGGCGCTGACGGGGCTCGGGCGGGAGCGGGTGAGCGCGACGTTCAACGCGCTCGCGGTTTGCCTCGTGGCGCTCGGGTGCGTGGTGGTGACGCCGCGCCTCTCGTTCGGCCCGTCGATGCTGCTCGGGACGGCGATCTCGACGTCGATCGCCCTCGGCCTCGTGGCCATCGTGGCGGCGGTCGCGCTGCGCCGCGAGGCGGGCGCGTTCGTCGCGCCGCTCTCGCTCGTGCGGGTGCTCGTGGCCACGGCGGTGACGGTGGCCGTGGGGATGCATCTGCCTTGGCTCGGCAAGCTCGGCGTGCTCGCCGAGGGCCTCGTGACCGGCGCGCTGTATCTCTTGGTGCTCGTCGTGACGGGCGAGCTTGGCAAGAAAGACCTGTCGCTCGTCGGCAAGGTTTTCGGGAAGGCCTGAAGTCACGGGACAACCCGCACGTCGGGCGTGACGAATCGTCGGCTTTCAGTATCCTTCGCCTCCCCTTCGCCTCCCCCCATCATCAACTCGCGAGAGCGGTAAGAGAAACGTGGCGCATCAGTTCATTTTCACGATGCAGGACGTCCGGAAGGTGCACCCCCCGAACAAGGAGGTGCTGAAGGGCCTGTGGCTCTCCTTCTTCCCGGGCGCGAAAATCGGCGTCCTCGGGCACAACGGATCGGGCAAGAGCACGCTGCTGCGCATCATGGCGGGCGTCGACAAGGAGTTCCTCGGCGAGGCCAAGCCCGCCGACGGCACGCGCGTCGGCTTCCTCCCGCAGGAGCCGAGGCTCGACGCGGGCCGCACGGTGCTCGAGAACGTCGAGGCCGCCGTGTCGGACACGCGCACGCTGATGAAGCGCTTCGAGGAGATCGGCGTGCTGCTCGGCGAGTCGCCGGACAACATGGAAGAGCTCCTGGAGGAGTACGGCGTCCTGCAGGACAAGATCGACGCGTCGGGCGGATGGGAGCTCGATCGCGTGCTCGAACGCGCGATGGACGCGCTGCGCCTGCCGCCCCCGGACGCCCTGGTCGAGCACCTCTCGGGCGGCGAGCGTCGCCGCGTGGCGCTCTGCCGGCTGCTGCTCGAGAAGCCGGATCTCTTGCTGCTCGACGAGCCCACCAACCACCTCGACGCCGAGAGCGTCGCGTGGCTCGAACATTTCCTCGCGGAGTACACGGGCACGGTCGTCGCCGTGACGCACGATCGTTACTTCCTCGACAACGTCGCGGGCTGGATCCTCGAGCTCGATCGCGGCGCGGGTTACCCGTACGAGGGCAACTACTCGGGCTGGCTCCAGCAGAAGAAGAAGCGGCTCGAGCTCGAGCAGAAGCAGGAGTCGGCGCGACAGAAGACGCTCGAACGCGAGCTCGAGTGGGTGCAGATGAACCCGCGCGCGCGGCAAGCCAAGAGCAAGGCGCGCCTCGCGGCCTACGAGACGCTGCTCGCCGAGGATCAGAAGGCGAAGGAGTACTCGCCGAGCCAGATCCACATCCCGGCCGGCAATCGCCTCGGCAACGTGGTCGTGGAGGCCGATCACCTCTCGAAGGCGTTCGGCGACAAACTCCTCATCGACGACCTCAACTTCTCGCTGCCGCGCGGCGGGATCGTGGGGGTCATCGGGCCGAACGGCGCGGGCAAGACGACGCTGTTCAAGATGATCATGGGCCTCGAGAAGGCCGACAAGGGCGCGCTCCGGGTCGGCGAGAGCGTGGAGCTCGCCTATGTGGATCAGTCGCGCGACGCGCTCGATCCGAACAAGAACGTCTGGCAGGAGATCTCGGGCGGCGAGCCGACGCTCACCGTCGGCAAGCGCGAGGTGAACTCGCGCGCGTACGTGTCCTCGTTCAACTTCCAGGGCGCCGATCAGCAGAAGAAGGTCGGTGATCTCTCGGGCGGCGAGCGCAACCGCGTGCACCTGGCGAAGCTGCTCCGCCGCGGGGGCAACGTGCTCCTGCTCGACGAGCCGACGAACGACCTCGACGTCGACACGCTGCGCTCGCTGGAGGAGGCGCTGCTCGACTTCGCCGGCTGCGCGGTGATCATCAGCCACGATCGCTGGTTCCTCGACCGCATCGCGACGCACATCCTCGCCTTCGAGGGCGACAGCAAGGTCGTGTGGTTCGAGGGGAACTACCAGGACTACGAGGCGGATCTGAAGCGCAGGAAGGGCGCCGACGCGAACGAGCCGCACCGGATCCGCTACCGGCGCATGAGCGACGTGGGCTGAGGTTTCGTTCGAGCACCAAAGAAAAACGCCCCCGAATCCTGCAGGATCGGGGGCGTTTTCTTTTACGGGATCACGTCAGGGGCAGGTGAGGACGCAGAGGCTCTCGGCCTCGGACAAGCACTGAGAGTCCCATCCGGTGCTGCAGCAGAAGGAATCCTGGGCGCAGACCGTCGCCACGCACGTGTTGCAGCTCGTCGTGAGCGGGCCGCCGATCTCGCACACGTCGTGCGCGCAGCAGGAGGTGTCGCCGCAGTAGTAGTCGACCTCGGCCGTGCACGTGATGTCCCAGGTACCGCCGCCCGCGCCGCAGCAGTAGGGGTCCTGCACGCAGACCGTCGCGATGCAGGTGTCGTTGTTGCAGCCGCTCGTGAGCGCGACACCTGCCGTGCACTTGCTGTGCGCGCACGTCGGGGCGCAGCCATTGTCGACCGTGCCGTTGCAGTCGTTGTCCTTCGCGTCGCCGCAGACCTCGGTCGCCGGGAAAATCGTCTGCGTGCAGCCGAGCGTGCCCGCCGTGCAGGCCGTCGTGCCCTTGGCGCATTCCCCGAGCTTGCCGGTGACGGTGCAGGCCGCGCCGCCGCCGGGGTTGCCGTTGTCGACCTGGCCGTTGCAATCGTTGTCCTTGTTGTCGCAGATCTCGGCCGTCGGGGAGACGGTCGGGTTGCAGAGCAGCGAGCCGCCGGCGCATTGCGTGGTGCCGGCCGAGCAGACGCCGGGCTGGCCCGTCGTGCAGGCCACGCCGCCGCCCGGGTTGTTCTCGTCCGTGAGACCGTCGCAATCGTTGTCCTTGTTGTCGCAGGTCTCGGCCGAGGGCGACACCGTGGGCGTGCAGGCGAGCGCGCCCGAGGTGCATTGCGTGACGCCGGCGGAGCAGACGCCCGGCTGGCCCGTGACGCACGCGCCGCCGCCGCCGGGGTTCGATTCGTCCGTGGCGCCGTCGCAATCGTTGTCCTTGCCGTCGCAGACCTCGGGCGAGGGCGTCACCGTCGGCGTGCAGACGATCGTGCCATTGCTGCACGTCTGCGTGCCCGTGCCGCAGAGGCCGGGCTGGCCCGTGGCGCACGCGCCGCCGCCGCCGGGGTTGCCCTCGTCGACCTGACCGTCGCAATCGTTGTCCTTGCCGTCGCACGTCTCCGCCGAGGGCTGGGTCGTCTGGACGCAGTTGAGCGCGCCGCTCTGGCACTGGAACGTGCCGGGGGCGCAGACGCCTTGCTTGCCGGGCACGCTGCAGGCGCCGCCGCCGCCGGGGTTGCCCTCGTCGAGCTGGCCGTCGCAGTCGTTGTCCTTGTTGTCGCAGAGCTCGACCGAGGGCTGCGTGGTCTGCACGCACGAGAGCGTGCCGTTCTGGCATTGCAGCGCGCCCGTGGCGCAGACGCCCTGCTGGCCGGTGACGCACGCGCCGCCGCCGCCGGGGTTCGACTCGTCGGTGGCGCCATTGCAGTTGTTGTCGAGGCCGTCGCAGATCTCGACCGAGGGCTGGACGATCGACGTGCACTTGATCTGGCCGTTCTGGCAGGACGAGGTGCCCGTGGCGCAGATGCCGAGCTGACCGGTTTGGCAGGCCGAACCGCCGCCCGGGTTGTTCTCGTCCACCTGGCCATTGCAGTTGTCGTCGAGGCCGTTGCAGCTCTCGGCCGAGGGCTGCACGTTCGGCGCGCACTGGAGCGTGCCGGAGGTGCAGGTGATCGTGCCGGGGGCGCAGACGCCCGGCAGGGGCGTGGTGCAGGCGACGCCGCCGCCGGGGTTGCCGTCGTCGACGGCGCCGTCGCAATCGTTGTCGAGGCCGTCGCAGGTCTCGGCCTGCGGCTGCTTGGGGACGCACATCTTGGGTTGCCCGCCGACGCACGCGGCGACCGTGACCTGGCAAGCGCCGAGGCCGCACGTGACGGTGCCGAGGTTGTCGTCGATGAGCAGGTTGCAATCGTCGTCGACGCCATTGCACTGCTCGGGCTGGCCGGGCAGCGGGGTGCATTGCTTGGGCACGCCGTTCACGCAGTTCGGGCTCGTGACGACGCAGGCGCCGGCGCCGCAGGTGGTCTGGCCGAGGTTCTCGTCGGTCTGACCGTCGCAATCGTTGTCCGCGCCGTCGCAGGTCTCGTCGGCGGGGACGACCTCGCCTTCGCAGGCGCTCCACTTGCCGCCCACGCAGGTCTGCGAGCCTTCCTTGCACGCGCCGACGCCCGCCGTCCCGGCGCCGCCGGAGTAGCAGGGCTGCACTGCGCCGTCGAGGCAGGTACATCCCTCGTCGATGGTGCCGTCGCAATCGTCGTCGGTGCCGTCGCAGGTCTCGGCGGTCGCGGGCGGCAGCGGGATGCAATCGGGGACGATGCCGTTCTCGCAGCCCGCGACCGTGACGGAGCACGTGCCCTTTCCGCAGGTGACCTGCGGGATGGCGTCGTCGACCTGGCCGTTGCAATCCTCGTCCTTGCCGTCACAGACCTCGGGCGCGCCGCTCGGCAAAACCTCGCCGGCGCAGGTCGTGTCCCACTGGCCATTCACGCACGCGGCAGAGCCGCCCTTGCATTCGCCGATGCCCTGCGTCGTGGGATCGCCCGAATAACACGGCTTCGTGTCCCCATCGTTGCACGCCGCGCCGCCGCCCTGGCCCCCCGCGCCGCCCTGGCCGCCCTGCCCCGCGACGCCGCCGGAGCCGCCCTGGCCCCCGATGCCGCCCGCGCCCGCGACGCCGCCCGAGCCCCCATTGCCGGCGGCGCCTC
>NZ_JARZHH010000088.1 GCF_029946515.1 Polyangium sp. 6x1 | reverse complement strand
CATGCTCGCCGGCGGCGCGGCCGTCCTCGCCTCGCAAGGCCGCCTCGGCGGCCCGCGCGCCCCCGCCACGGTGCCTCCGCCTGCGCGCCCCGCCTCGGCCGCGGCGTTGCCCCCCACGACCTCCGCGAGCGCCGCGTCCTCGGCTTCGGCCGCCCCGGCCGCGGAGACGCCCCCGCCGTCGTCCGAGGCGCCCGCGGCGTTTGCCGTGGCCACCACGATTCGCCTCGACGCTCCGCCCGTCGACGTCGCCGTCGCGGACGACGAGGCGATGCTCTTCGTCCTCTGCGAGGACGGCACGCTCCGGGCGCACGCCCTCGATTCCGGCGCGGAGAAGGCCCGCGCGCGGCTCCCGGGCAAGGGCGCGGCCCTCCGGCGGCTCCCGTCGGGCCGGCTCGCCGTGCTCGGTGTCTCCACGGGCCTGCCGCTCGTGAACACGGCGTCGTGGCTCTCGGGCGCGGCGCCTGCGGCCTACCTGAAGAAGGTCGACGTGAAGGGCGCCCTCGACGTCGTGGCGAGCGGCGATCCGCCTGTCTTTCTCGTCGCGAGCTCCCAGGGAGGCCGGCTCGTCCGCCTCGCGGGGCCCGAGCTCGCGCCGGACGGCGAGATCCTCTTCCCGACCCCGATCCGCGGCATCTCGCCCCTGCCTTCTGCGGGCGGCGATCGCCTCCTCGTGCTGCTCGACGGGCGTGTGCCGACCGAGTCGGGATCCGTGGTCGTGCTCGATCCTGCGACGAAACCCCTTGGGGGCGCACGGGCTGCGTGGTCCTCGCTCCTCGAACCACGCGCCTCGACGGCGCCGCGGGCGGCTTCCTCCGAGCGTGCCTTGCTCTTCGATCGGGCGACGGCGAAGGTCGTGGGCTTTTCCATGGGGGCCGAGCCGCGCCTCGCGCCTGCAGGGCCGCAGCCCCTCGCGGCATTCCCCTGGCCCGGGGATCGCGCCGTGGTGATTGGCGCTGCGGGGGAGGGGACGCTCGTATCTCTCGAACATCGCGAAGTCCTCGCCACGGTCGCGCTCGGGGGTGTTCCTTCTTCGGCCGCGCTTTCGCCGGAGGGCCGGACGATCCTCGTCGCGCTCGGCGGCGGGCCGCGCGGCAAGGGCGCAACCACAGTCGTGCTCGGGGGCGAGCCGCTGCGTATCGTTTCGACGCTGCAAACGGGGGAGGGATCCCACGTGGTATCTGTCGCTCCCAGGGGTCGTCTCGCGTTCGTGGCGGCGACGTCGGCGCGTGTCGTGACGGTCTTGCGGCGTCCTTGAGCACAGGCCCAGGCCCGCCGATTTTTTGCGCCCATGCGGCTCGAAATCGGCGAAACTGGCGACGGCGTCCCGCCTCGGCGCCTTACCTTGGAGCTCTTCATGACGATGTCCGCGACTTCCCTCCGCAGGAGCAAGGTTCGCTCGTTCGGCTTGGCGTCGATCTTCGCGGTCGCGTCCGTGATGGTCGCGTCCGCGCCCGGTTGCCTCGACCAGCAAGGCTCGAGCCCTTCGAACGAGTGCACGGCGGGGCAAACCGACCCCACCACGCCGGACGATTGCGTTCGCAAGGAATGCCAGAGCGGGAAGTTCGTCTCCGTGGCGGCCGACATGGAGGTGCCGGACGACGCGAATCCCTGCACGCAGGACACCTGCTCGGACGGCGCGCCCCAGCATGCTGCGGTGAACGGGACGATGTGCAAGCTCGGCGACGGCATGGGCCAGTGTGTGTCCGGGCAATGCGAGATCCCGTGTACGGATTCGAAGGAATGCAACGACAAGAACGCGTGCACGAGTGACTCGTGCGTCGGCAAGGTCTGCATGTTCGCGACGAACAACGACACGACCCCCGACGACATGAATCCGTGCACGGTCGACGCCTGCGCGAACGGCAAGGAGAGCCACACGCCGGCGAACGGCGCGCCGTGCGGGTCGAACGGCACGTGCAACGACATGGGCGTCTGCATCGGCTGCGGGAGCGACACGGATTGCCCCGTCGACGATTTCTGCAGCGACTGGGCGTGCACGAACAAGCAATGCGTCTCGACGCCGCTCAATGAAGGGATGCCGCTGCCCCAGAGTGATCAGGCGAGCGGCGACTGCAAGGTCAAGGTCTGCCAGAACGGGCTCGTCACGACGATCGCGGACGCGACGGACCCCTTCGACGACGGCAAGGTTTGCACCGCCGATCAGTGCAACGACGTGTCGCCGATCAACCCGCCGCTCCCGGTGTCCACGGCCTGCGCGACGCAGGACAACCCGACGGGGATGGGCAAGTGCGACGGCGCCGACGTTTGCCTCGGATGCACGCAGACCGCCGATTGCGGCGGTGGGCCCAATTGGCACACGTGCGACACGAAGGTCAACGTCTGCTTCAGTTGCAGCGACGACACGCAGAACGGCAGCGAGACGGACGTGGACTGCGGCGGCGAATGCATCGATCGATGCGTGCGCGACCAGAAGTGCCTCGTCTCCGGCGACTGCGACGGGGAGTGCGACAACAACGTCTGCGTGGACTGCTTCGACAACGCCAAGAACGGCACCGAAGGCGACAAGGATTGCGGGGGTAATTGCGCGCAGAAGTGCGCGACGGACGCCACGTGCAACGTCGCGGCGGACTGTGCCAACGGCGTCTGCACCGGCGGCAAGTGCGCCGCGGCTTCCTGCAGCGACTCGGTCCAGAACGGCGGCGAGACCGACGTCGATTGCGGCGGACCTTGTAACGACTGCCCGGCGGGCAAGAAGTGCAACGGCAACAACGATTGCCTCAACGACTGCATCAACGGCATTTGTAACTGACGAAAGCTGTTCCGAGGGAAACGCGCCATGCCCCGCCCCCGCATTTTATCCGCCCTTCTCGCCACGGCCTTCGTGGCTTCCGCCCTCGTGCAGGCCTCGTCCTGCGCGCTCGACACCGAGGGCTCGAAGCCCACGCAGACCACGGAGCCCTGCGAGTCCGCCGCCAACTGCAACGACAATAGCTCCTGCACCATCGACACGTGCAGCGACGAGAAGATCTGCGTCTACACGCCGATCGCCGACGGTCCGAACCCGGCGCAGACCGTCGGCGATTGCCAGCGGATCGATTGCGCGGCAGGCCAGGAAGTCACCGTCACCGACAACGCGGACATCCCCGACGACAACGAGCCCTGCACCGCCGATGCGTGCACGAACGGCACGCCGAGCAACACGGACACGCCCGACGGCGGCAATTGCCAGCGCGGCGACGAGAGCGGCACGTGCCAGATGGGGGTCTGCCAGATCTCGTGCGACGCGCAGAACCCGTGCGACGACGGCAACTCCTGCACGGACGATTTCTGCAACTTCGCCACGAGCACCTGCGTCTTCACGAACCTCGACGGCCAGCCCACCCCGGGCGCCACGCAGAAGCCGGGGGATTGCAAGCAGAAGCTCTGCGTGAACGGCAAGGACACGGACGTCATCGACGACACGGACGTGCCCGTCGACGTGAATCCCTGCACGGACAACGTCTGCACGCTCGGCACCGCGTCGAACCCGAACACCAACGCCGGCACGTTCTGCGAGCCGGGTCAGCCCGAGGTCTGCGACGGCAACGGGGCGTGCGTCGAATGCACGCAGCCGGAGCACTGCACCGGCATCGTCGAGACGGATTGCACGAAGCGGGCCTGTGTCGAGAACAAGTGCGTCTCCGATTATCTCGGCAACGAGACCACCGCGGGCGCGGCCTCGCAGGCGCCGGGGGATTGCAAGCGGGTGGTGTGCAACGGGGTCGACGGCGGCGTCGAGCCCATCAACGACAACACCGACGTCCCGAACGACGGCAACCCCTGCACGATCGATTTCTGCACGGGCGGCGCTCCCGACTACGACAACGCCGCGGCGAACACGAACTGCGGCGGCTCGAACGTGTGCAACTCGATGGGGCAATGCGTCGGGTGCAACACCGCGAGCCAGTGCCCCGGCACGGACGATTTCTGCAAGACGCGCACGTGCAACAGCGGCGTCTGCGGGTTCTCGTACAAGGGCGACGGCACGGTGACGCCGAGCGGGCAGACCGCGATGGATTGCAAGGTCCAGGTCTGCGACGGCGCCGGCAATTTCGTGATCCGGCCCGATACGAACGACTTCGGCGACGACGGCAACCCGTGCACGAAGAACCAGTGCACCGCGCAGGGGAACAATTCGTACCCGAACGAGGCGTTCGGCTTCACCTGCAACGTGAACGGCGGCGACATCTGCAACGGCAACGGCCAGTGCAAGAAGTCGAACGGCAAGAACTGCGGCGCCAATGGCGAGTGCGCGGGGAACATCTGCGCCGACGCGATCTGCTGCAACAATGCCTGCACGAACGGGTGCCAAGCTTGCAACGTGGCGGGCAGCCTCGGGACGTGCACGAACGTGCCCACGGGGCAGGATGACTCGCCGTCGTGCACCGGCGTGAACAACAGCTGCGACGGCGGCGGCGTGTGCAAGAAGGAGCTCGGCGTAAGCTGCGGCAACAGTGGCGAGTGCCTGTCGGGGAACTGCGTCGACGGCGTGTGCTGCGTCAGCTCGTGCGGGACCGCGTGCAAGGCGTGCAACATCGCGGGCAACCTCGGCCAATGCGTGAACATCCCTGCCGGGCAGACGGACTCGGCCCCCGCGTGCACGGGCGCGAGCCAGTGCGACGGCATGGGCACCTGCAAGAAGGCCACGGGGCAGGGGTGCGGCGGCGCGAACGATTGCGTCAGCGGCTTCTGCGTCGATTCGATCTGCTGCAGCACGGATTGCACCGGCGGGTGCAAGGCGTGCAACGTCTCGGGGAGCCTCGGGACGTGCACGAACGTGCCCTCGGGGCAGGATGACGGCGCTTGCGCGGGGGATCAGTCCTGCGACGGCACGGGCGCCTGCAAGACGGACGGCGGCAAGGCGTGCATGAATGGCCCGCAATGCCTGACCGGCAACTGCGCTGACGGCGTCTGCTGCGACACGGCCTGCAACGAGACGTGCAAGGCGTGCAACGTGATGGGCAACGTCGGCACCTGCTCCTTCGTGCCTCCGGGGAACACCGACACCATGACGTGCGACGCCAGCATGCAGTCCTGCGACGGCATGGGCGCCTGCAAGAAGGACGACGGCGCCACGTGCGGCGCGGCCGGCGAGTGCACGAGCGGCTTCTGCGTGGACGGCGTCTGCTGCGAGAGCGCGTGCGGGGCGACGTGCTTCCAGTGCAACAAGGCCGGCGACCTCGGCAATTGCGTCGAAGTCGCGCAGCTCTCGGAGGACACCAACCCCGCGAATGCGTGCAACGGCAACAAGAGCTGCGACGGCATGGGCGCGTGCAAGCTCGACAATGGCGAGACCTGCTCGAGCAACAGCCAGTGCGCCAGCGGCGACTGCAACAACGGCCCGAACAAGTGCCAGTAGACGTCTCGTGAGAATCGTGCCGCCGCCACGCGGCGTGGCGGCGGCATTCTCGTTCGACGATTGATTCCGTAGATGTAAAAGAAGATGCCCAACCGTCCTCGTCGCTTTTCCGTCCTCCTCACCACGCTCCTCTCCGCCGCCGTCGTCTCCCAGCTCGCCTCGTGTGGCCTCGAGACCAACGGGTCCCTACCGCTCGAGGACACGAAGGCCTGCCTCGTCAACGAGAACTGCGACGACCAGAACCCGTGTACGGTCGACGTCTGCGGCAACGACGGGACGTGTGTCCTCGTGCCGGTCGAGGACGGGCCGATGCCGGGACAGACCGCCGGGGATTGCCAGCGGATCGATTGCGTGGCCGGCGTCTTCACCGCGACGAACGACGACGCCGACATCGAGGACGACGGCGAGAGCTGCACGAACGATTCGTGCGCGATGGGCGCACAGGTCCACGCCCCGGTGCAGAACGGGGCGAGCTGTACCTTCGGCACCGCGCAGGGGACGTGTCAGGGAGGGGCGTGCTCGGTCGAGTGCGGCCCAGAGAACCCGTGTGACGACGGCAATCCCTGCACCGAGGACGCCTGCAATGCGAGCGCGGGCATCTGCATGTTCACGAACCTCGACGGATTGCCGACGCCGGGGTACGTGCTCATGCCCGGCGATTGCTCGCAGCACATCTGCGTCGCGGGCGAGGACACGGCCGTCGCCGACGACACGGACATCCCCGTCGACATGAACGCGTGCACGCTCGACGTGTGCACGATGGGCGCGCCGACGAACCCGCCGGTGACCGCGGGCGAGCCGTGCGAGCCGGGCAAACCCGAGATCTGCGACGGCGCGTCGGGCTGCGTCGCGTGCAACGAGCCCGACGATTGCGTCCTCCTGCCGCCGGACGACGTCTGCCAGAAGCGCACGTGCGATAACCACGTCTGCGGGCAGTCGTTCGCGCCGGACGGCACCACGTTCTCCAGCCAGACGGCCGGCGATTGCATGCGGGTCGTGTGCGACGGCGCGGGCGCGACGAAGGAGATCGTCGACGACGCCGACCTGCCGAACGACGACAACGCCTGCACGCAGAACGTCTGCACGAACGGCACGCCGTCGTTCCCGAACGAGGCGGTCAACACGGTCTGCGGCGCCGGGCTCTACTGCGACGGGACCGGGACGTGCGTCGGCTGCAACGAGGCCGCGCAATGCGACGGCACCGACGATTTCTGCAAGGTCCGCACGTGCGTCGACCACCAGTGCGGGTGGAGCTACACGCCCGGGGGCACCGATCTCCCGAGCGGCCAGACGGCGCTCGATTGCAAGGTCGTCGAGTGCGACGGCCAGGGCACCATCGTCACGTCGCCCGACACGACCGACAAACCCGTCGACGGCAACGAGTGCACCGACGACGTGTGCAGCGCGGCCGGCGTGCCGTCGAACCCGAACCGGCCCGTCAACGCCGCGTGCGACCAGAACGGCGGCACGGTGTGCAACGGCGCGGGCGTGTGCAAGAAGGGCCCCGCGCAGGGGTGCGGCGGGGCCGTCGAGTGCTTGAGCGGCCATTGCGTGGACGGCGTCTGCTGCGACGCGGCCTGCAGCGACACCTGCAAGGCGTGCAACGTCGCAGGCAGCGTCGGCACGTGCACGAACGTGCCCGTCGCGACCGAGGACGCGCCGACCTGCACGGGCACGAACGCCTGCGACGGCGCGGGCACGTGCAAGAAAGACAGCGGCCAGGCGTGCGCGGGCGCAGGTGATTGCGTCAGCGGATTCTGCGTGGACGGCGTCTGCTGCAACAGCGCCTGCGATGCCGCGTGTTTCGCCTGCAACCTCATGGGAAGCGTCGGCGCGTGCGCGCCGCTCGTCTCCGCGGAGGACACGAATCCCGCGAACGCGTGCGCCGGGACGCGGTCCTGCGACGCGACCGGCGCCTGCAAGGCGAAGGACGGCGGCGTCTGCGGGGCCTCCGGCGATTGCCTGAGCGGGCATTGCGTCGACGGCGTCTGCTGCAACACGGATTGCGCGGACACGTGCAAGGCCTGCAACCTCGCGGGGTCGGTCGGCGTCTGCTCGTTCGTCGCGAATGGGCAGGACGACACGGGGACGTGCGCCGGGGCGAACCAGTCCTGTGACGGCGCGGGCATTTGCAAGAAGGTGGCGGGCGAGGCGTGCGCCGGGACTGCCGAATGTCTGAGCGGGTTCTGCGCGGACGGCGTTTGCTGCGACACGGTCTGCGTGGGCATGTGCGAGGCGTGCTCGGCGGCGAAGACGGGCGGCGTGAACGGCGTCTGCAGCCCGATCCCGCTGGGCGGCAACCCAGACGGGGAGTGCCCCTTTGAAAGCGCTTGTAATGGCGCGATGGCCTGTGCCAACGCCAACAGCGTGGGCTGCGTGAGCAATGGGTCCTGCTTGAGCGGCCATTGCGTGGACGGCGTTTGTTGCGCCACGGCGTGCGACGGCACGTGCCAGACGTGCAACCTCCCGGGCTCGCCGGGCGAGTGCACGAACGTGCCCGCGGGGCAGGACGACGCGGCCACGTGCGCGGGGGCAAGCCAATCCTGCGACGGCGCGGGCGCTTGCAAGAAGGAGAATGCGGCGGCCTGCGGCGGCGACGCGGAGTGCATGGGCGGGCATTGCGCGGACGGCGTCTGCTGCGACACGGCGTGCGCGGGCACGTGCATGGCGTGCGACCTCGCGGCCACGCCGGGCGTCTGCGCGTTCGTCGCGAATGGGCAGGACGATCCGGTCACGTGCGCCGGGGCGGACGAAACCTGCGACGGCGCGGGCGCTTGCAAGAAAGAGAACGCAGCGGCCTGCGGCGACGACACGGATTGCATGAGCGGGCATTGCGTGGACAGCCTTTGCTGCGACACGGCGTGCGCGGGCACCTGCGAGGCGTGCTCGGCGGCGAAGAAGGGCAGCGGATTCGACGGCGTCTGCGGGCCGATCGCGCTGGGCACCGATCCGGACATGGAGTGCACGATGCCGGGCACGTGCGACGGCGCGGGCATGTGCATCGGCGACATCGGCGATGCGTGCATGAACGGCGCGGACTGCGCGAGCGGTCATTGCGCGGACGGCTTCTGCTGCAACATGGCCTGCGCCGATGATTGCTTCTCGTGCGGTCTCGGCGGCATGGAGGGCGAATGCATGCCGGTCCCCAAGGGCACGACCGACGGGACGTGCGTCGCAGCGGACTTCGAGGTCTGCGACGGAGCTGGGGTATGCCTCGGCGACACGGGCCACGCGTGCAACGCCGACGAGGAGTGCCTGTCGAAGAGCTGCGCGCTCAACCTGTGTGTGCCATGAGCGAGGTCGATTCCGGGCGAGGTGCGTGATGGCAACGAGACGTCGTGTGGGGGGGCTGGTCTTGACGGCGCTGGTCGTTTGGGCCGGGGGATGTTTGGAGCTCGAGACGGGGAGCGAAACACCCAGCCCGGACGGCGGCACGGCGTGCCAGCCGGCAGACGAGACGGACGCGAGCAGCGGCGATTGCGTGAAGATCGCGTGTGTCGACGGCGCGCTCCGCGAGGTCGCGGACGACGACGACGTGCCCGACGACGGGAACGGTTGCACCACGGATACCTGCGAAAACGCCTTGCCGAAGCACGAGAACAAGGCGGCCGGGGAAGCGTGCGGGATGGGCTCGACCTGCGACGGCTCGGGCCATTGCTCGTGCACCGTCAAGGTTGATTGCGGCGCCGGTACCGCATGTCAGCAATGGCAATGCGAATCGGGGATCTGCAAGTCGATCAATGCGCCCAAGGGGACGAAGGTCGCGGACGAGGTAGCCGGTGACTGCAGGAGCGTGCAATGCAACGGGATGGGCGGCACGGAGGAGGTTCTCGACCCGACCGATCCGCAGAGCGATGGCAATGGGTGCACGGTGGACACCTGCGTGGGAGGGATGACCACGCATGCGGCCGCCCCCGCGCGGACCCTTTGTCCCACCGCGGACAACCCGACGGGGATGGGCAAGTGCGATGGCGCCGGCAGTTGCTTCGGATGCACGCAGACGGTCGATTGCGGGGGGGGGCCCCCGTGGCACACGTGCGACACGACGGCCAACGTTTGTTTCAGCTGCGAGGACGGCGCGCAGAACGGCGTCGAGACGGACGTGGACTGCGGCGGCGAATGCTTCAACCGGTGCGTGCGCGGCCAGAAATGCCTCGTGACCTACGACTGCGAGGGGGAGTGCGACAACGGCGTTTGCGTGGACTGCTTTGACAACGTCAAGAACGGCACCGAAGGGGACAAGGATTGCGGGGGCAAGTGCGCGCAGAAGTGTGCGACGGACGCCACGTGCAACGTTGCGGCGGATTGTACCAATGGCGTTTGCACCGGCGGCAAATGCGCCGCGGCTTCCTGCAGTGACACGGTCCAGAACGGCGGCGAGACCGACGTCGATTGCGGCGGACCTTGTCTCGACTGTCCGGCGGGCAAGAAGTGTAACGGCAACAACGACTGTATCAATGAGTGCATCAATGGCATCTGCAACTGAACGCACCCCCGTCCGGTCGTTCGTCTCTCCGTGATCTGACCCACCGTCCCAAGCAGTCCCCTCGCCAAGACGTTGCCCAAGGCGCGCGTTCGTCCTAAGCAGCGCCGAGCCTCCCCGATGTCCCCGCGCGCGCGTCCCTCCCGAAGGCCTGCGCTCCTCGCCCTGCTGCTCGTCCTCCCGGGCTGCGGCAACGTCGAGGATCCGCCGGGGCGCGTCCTCGATCGGGCCCCCGCAGGCGCGACGCTGAAGCGACCCGAGAAGCCCGCGGACACGCTCGCCGCCGACAAACGCGCCGAGGAGGAGAGCGAGCCGGGCCGCGGCGCCAAGATCGGCAGCATCGCGATGCGGACCTGGATCTACGTCGCGCCGAACGACCGCTCGACGAAGCTCGGCTACCTGCGCGCCGGCGCCGTCGTCGACCGCGCCGAGGCGTCCGCCGGCACCAAGAACTGCGAGGGCGGCTGGTACCGGATCGTGCCGCGCGGCTACGTCTGCGTCGGCAAGGGCGCGACGCTCGCGGTCGATCACCAGGTCGTGCAAGCCGCCCTGCGAGGGCCCGACCGCGCCGCCACGTTGCCCTACGCCTACGTGATGTCGCGCTCGCCCGCGCCCCATCTCTACTTCCGCCTGCCGACCGACAAGGACCAGCGCCGCGTCGAAGGGCCCACCGTGCGCGAGCACGTCCGCCTCGCGATCACGCCGAGCGTCCCGCTCGACACCGTGCCCACGTTCCTCGCCGAGGGCCGCGATCTGCCGAAGCCGTACGGCGCCGTCGAGCCGCTCCGCTACACGGTGCACGCCGGCCGCGCGAAGGAGGAGTCGGCCTTCGGGCTCATCACGGCCTTCGAATGGACAGAGCGCAAGTTCGGCCTCACGACCGAGCTCGACCTGATCCCGCTCGATCGCACGAAGCCCGCGAAGATCAGCGCGCACCATGGCGTGGTCGCGGACAAACCGGGCGTGCCCGCGATCGTCGTCAGCCACGGCGCGACGAAGCTCGTCCCCGGCGCGGACGGCCGGATGCGCGAGGGCGGGATCGCGCCGTGGCGCTCGGGCTGGATCCTGACGGGCAACACGAAGGGCGGCGAGCGCGGGCTCTGGGAGACGACCGAGGGCTTCTGGCTGCCCGCCGAGACGATGCTGATCGCGACGCCGCGCGAGGATCCGGTCGGGCACGCGCGCGCGGGCAAGAAGTGGATCGACGTGTCGATCAAGAAGCAGTTCCTCGTGGCGTACGAGGGGACGCGGCCGGTGTTCGCGACGCTCGTGTCCACGGGGCGCGGCGGGATGAGTGATCCCGAGAAGACGACGGCCACGATCCGCGGCGTGTTCTACGTGCACGCGAAGCACGTCTCCGGGACGATGGACGGCGAGGAAGGCTCGGACTCGTTCGATCTACGCGACGTGCCCTACATCCAGTACTTCCACGAGGGCTACGCGCTGCACGGCGCCTACTGGCATGACGAGTTCGGCAAGCCGCGCAGCCACGGCTGCGTGAACCTCGCGCCGGCCGACGCGAAATGGCTCTTCGACTGGACCGACCCCGTCGTCCCCCCCGAATGGCACGGCGCCGTCAACCTCGAAGGCGGCACCCTCGTATGGACCCACGGGGGTTGAGCAGGCGGTCGATAAACTTGCTGCGCGCCCTGGATCGTCGGTCGTCGTCCTCGGAATACTGAAGTATTCCTGCGTCCTCCTTCCTAGCTCCAGGGCGCTCGCTGCGTTTCTCGACCACCTGCTAGAACGTAAAACGCGCCGACGCGCCAAACGGGCCGAGGGAGACGACGGCCGCAGGCTCGCGGGAACGTTCGACCTGTCCGAGGACGAACACGGGGATGCCCGCGACGAACATGGCGCCGCCGATCCCCATGAGCACGGTCGGAAAGATCCACGACGACTTCGCGCAAGGGACACACGCAGCGCGATCAGCGTTTTCGTTCGCGACGTAGATGCCCGCGCCGAGGCCGGTGACGACCGCGCCGCTCACCATCAAGGCGATGCCGGAGGTGATCTTCGTGCGACCAGGGCTCGGCGGGGGCTCGAGCGCACCTGCATCCCGCGCGCCGAGCGAGGCGGCGGCGAACCCGAGCGCCGCGGCGAGGGCCACGCGACGTGCGCGCCCACTCGCCTCCGCCGAACGGCGGCCCGCAGCGCTCGGGACGCGAGGGAGTCTCACTTACAAGCAGCGGGGGCGCCGGCGCCCTTCAGCATGTTGCGGACCGCGGTGAGCGCCTGCCGACCCTCGGGCGAGTTGACGAGGCCGTCACACATGCCAGCGGCGGCCAGGTACGAGCCCTTCTGATCGAGCGGCGCCGAGTTCGCGTTCTGCCGGAGAGCCGCGCAGCAGGCGCGGATGCCCGTCGAGTCGCCCGTGCCCACGACCTTCTTGCCCGCGTCCGCGTCCTCGCCGGCGTCCGAGGCGTCCGAGCCCGCGTCCTCCTCGACGACGAGGGGCGTCGGCGTCGGGGCCGGCGTCGGCGCCGGGGCGGCCGACGGCACGGGCGGCGGGGTTTCTTCTTCCTTGTTGCCGCAGCCATTGGCCACGAGGACCAGAGCGAAGGGCAGCACGGCAGCGCAGAGGGCGGTGATGTAGCGCGTGTGGTTCATGTTGTACCTGGAAGTATCCCGGTCGCTCGGACCTGGCGAACTTTTTTGGCGTCCGTTCGCCGAACGATGTTTGGACGAAACACCAAGGGACCGCAAGAGGCAGGTGAGTCCCGAACGTGCCCGACGGATGTGTGCCAGGGACGATCTTTCGTCAGGGAGCGGAAGCGGAGCGGGAGCGGGTGCGCATGCGCACGTGCGGGGCAAAGTCAAGCGCACGTGCAAGGAGGGACGTAGGGGAGCCCGTTCGGGACCCGGGTCCCGGCGAACGGGTCGTCGGGCAGGAGGTCTCGTTTGATGCGGCTTACGGACGCGTGTAGGAGGCTCCCTTCCGGATGGCTATCGACTTCATGATCATGCCGCTGAGCCGCTACATCAGTGGCGACTTCATCACCCCTACCATGAGGCTCGCTTGGGACCAGGGCGTCCCCTACTCCATTTTCGGCCCCGATGGCCGCAAGGACTACCCCGCGGGAGAGCCGTTCGGCGGCGCCAGTGCACCTCAGCGCCGTGCTGCGATTCAGACCATCCTGCAGGAGGATCTAAGGGCGCTGCCCCCCAACGTCGCCTGCCAGCTGTGGGACGAGCAATCGAACGTCGAACCTCGATTTCATCGCGTGGACCCCACCTCGTATCAAGCGCTCGTCGAACAGGCAGCAAGCAAGAAGGTGCGGCCATCATTGTTCGGATTCTTGAAGCGTCAGCGACCCGCGACGCCTCATGTCACGGCGACCTTGTTCCTTCCTTGCGAGTTCGACGAGATCTTCGCGATGTCGAGCCCATTCGACCGGATCACGGGTTCGATGCAGCGCTCGCTCCAGGAATTGTCCTCGAACACTTGGGGGGCGGACGCGCAAAATGCAAGAGAAACGTTCTCCGAAGCGCTCCGTGATGCAATGGAGGCACGCCTTCCGATGATCGTCGACTGGTGAAGGCTCCGCAGCACGACCTCGCGCTAGAAAAACAGCCGGATCAAGGGACACCGAATGAACCCGGACGACCAGGGGCTGCGGGAATGGGCCTATGACCCTGTTGCCGTCGAGCCACAGCAAGACTTCGACCTCCTCTTGGCCACGATACCCCAGCGATCGTATGTCGAATTCGCTGGGGATGTCGCCTGCCCCAAGGCCGACTACTTTCTGAGGATTCTCTACCTGATCGTCGGCGATGCCGTTCGCACGGACTACAGCAGCGACTGTCGGAATACCATTGACGACCTGCTTCAGGCGGGGAGGGCTCAGGGCTCGGCGAGCGTACTGGCATGGGTGGCCCGATCGGAACGGCTGATGCTCCGCCCGGAAGAATTCGACTTTGATCTCTGGTGCGGTGGCGGTTTCGTTCGACCTGAACGGGACGAGCCGGCACATGGCAATCGCCCGCAGCAAACCCGCGCATTGGGCAGCTCCCGACCGTGTTACCATGCAGCATGGACCTGGACATCAGACCCCTGAAGGATACGGACCCGGGAGCGCTGCATGAGGCCTCTCGTGTTCTGCACGAGGCGTTCGGTTCGGGATACCCGGAGGAGCGCCTCGCGCGACTGATCCAGGAGCCCGCTCGGCTGATCCTCAGTGCCCGGCTCGACGCGCACATCGTGTGCGTAGGGATGGCCGTGCGGTTGGGCGACGACCTTCGACTCTTCGCGTCTTTTGGCGAGGAGGCGCTGGCACGACTCCGGCGCCACCGCGTAGGCCTCTTGGACTCCATGGCTGTGGCGTCTGGCCTCCGCGCGAAGGGCATCGGCCAACGCGTGGCCCATGAGCTCATGGCTTGGCTCATCGAGGGCGGATGCGATTTGGCCGTCGCTGCTTCGTGGGTCTCGGGCGGCCCGAACCCCAGCCAGCCGGGGCTGGAGAAGCTCGGCTTCCAGGCCATCGCCGAGCAACCGGGCGAAGACCACCGCATCCGCAACCTGGGCGGCCGCCCGTGCCCCGTCTGTGGTATCCCGTGCCGCTGCTCCGGTATCCTCTTCGTGAGGTCCCTCTCGAGCACTCGCGCTTGAATCTCTGTGCAAACAGGCAACCTAGAACATCGATCGGTTCAAGAACCGCTCGATGCTCTCGCCGAGCTTGCACATCGGTCAAACGGACCGGGCGCGCCCGTCATTTTCTCGCGCAGAAGTCGGCCCAGTTTGCCTGGTGAAGCGCGACCGGCCTCGGAACCGCTGTCTTCGTGGCGCGCGCCGGCGGAACGAGCACCTTGCCCGTCGGATCGAGGACGGCCACGTATACCTCGCTCACGCAATTGCCCGATGGAGCGCATTGGCGCTGATCGTCGTCGCGGGAATCGGTCCAGGTGGCGAGGATCCGGCTCTTGTCCGCTGTCGCCCAGAGTCCGTGCGTCCCGCCGGCCGCTTGGCTCAGGAGGACCTGCGGCGCCTGCGCTCCAGGCTCCGACGCAAAGACCAATCTTCGATTCTCGCTCCACACACGCGCGAGCCGGCTGTCCACCCACGCCGCGGCGCCAAAGCGCGCCGTCTGCTCGTCCCAAGGACTGGCCGGCGTGTCGGAGAGCAGGCGGAAGTCGGCTCCCGAAAGCTCGATCGCGTGCAGGCCCATGGTATCCCGCGGGATTGCATGATTCACGCCGTTATCGGCAACCACGATGCCCACCCGGTCGCCAAGCGTCCCGAGCGCGACGAGCGTCCCCGTGTCCGCGAGCTTGACCGTGCCGGCGCTCCCCAGAGGCGTACCCTCGGCAGAAAGGCGCTGGAGCCGAAGCTCGGAGCCACCTTGGTGCCAGGCCAGCAAGTAATCGCCGGAGGCGGGCTCGACGAACATCTCTCCGCCCGCGAGACCGGCGCTCGACGAAATCGATACCGCGCCCCCCGTGGGCTCGCCATTCAGCCCGAGCGGCCTGAACCTCAAGACCTCGTCCCCGCCCACACGGCTTTGCCAGACGATACCCGCGCGGGCTCCGGCGCGCGCCAGCGCGAGAAAAAAGGGCCGCCCGGGCTCCGTCGAAATCGTCTTGATCGACCCCGGCTTCGGCGCTCCGTGGCTCGTGTCCACGTAGACCAGACGAACGTCGCGGTCCTGCTCGCCGCGGGCCGTCGTGAAGGCCACGAGCAGCCCGCCCGGAACGTCGAGCGTCTCGACGAGCCCCAGCCAATCTTCATCGCTCCGCGCGATCTCGACGGGCGCCCCGACCGGCTCGCCGCGAGGCCCGAGCTGCTGGGCGAATACGGCCCCGATGGTGCTCGTCTTTTCAGGCCGCACGTGCGTCTCGCTCCGTCGATAGACGAGGACGTAGCCGTCGTCGCGTGCGACGAGCCGAGAGGGCGTGTTTTCCGCATACACGTGCTGCCTGGCCCGCTCGGCCTGCGCATTGCGGCAAGCCCAGAGCGCCTCATTGCCGCCGCGAATCGTGAGCTCGACAGGGTTCGAGACGAGCGCGAGCGGCGTGGCCCCGGGCAGGCCGTCCGCCCGGTAGCGCACGCGCAGCGACACCACGCCGGGCCGGGCGTGATCGAGGACGCGGAACGCAGGCGCCCAGGCATGCGCGTCCTCGATCTCGACCTTGCCATGCGCGCCGAGGGCGCGTCGATCCTTCGGCCCGATCGGATTCGTGAGGCCACACCGCGCGCCCGTCGCGAAGCCCAGCGCGTGCGGCAGCGGCTGGCCTTTGGCATCCGCGAAGACGAGCTCATAGGCAGGCTGCCGCATGCCGTCCCAGGAGCCGTCGAGGGGCGGGACGACCACAGCCGCGTCCCCCGAGGCGTTGCGGAACGCGAGGTGAAAGCGGAGCTCATCGCCGACGGCGAGGTCGGTATCGTCGACCGTCAAGACGAGCGAGACGCCCCGCTGCACCTCTTGCGCGGCAACGTTTGCACGGAAAGCAGGGGTGGACTCGGCGAGCGCGTGGCCCGTGCCGCAAGCGCCGAGCGCGAGCAGGGAGAGGAACACGAAGCGCCGGAGAGCGACGGGGCTTTTGCCTTGCACGAGCGCCGGAGTCATCCTGCGATGATGCTACATCCCCCACGGAGATCCCACACCTTCCTTCGTGTTGCCTCCCCTCGGGCGCGATCACGGAAGTGCCCGCAGCGCGCACCAGCCTGCTCGCGATAGCGCGACCGTGAAGCTCTCCGGCTTCGCTTCCTCGACCGCGGCACGAGGAGCGGTTCGGGCACTCCGGGACGCACCGGCGCAATGCGGGTGGCGACAGTCCACGGGTGCAAGGGAATCAAAACCGACCACGCGTCGGATGTTCTTGCATGACCTGTGGGCTTGGCGTAAGGGCGTGCGCCCATGTCGAAGCTCACTCTTTCAATCGACGATGCGCTCCGCGCCAGCATCCAGGACCAAAATGCCGCGCTGGTCGCGTCCATCGACAAGTATCTCGCCCCCCGCGCCTGGACAGACGACGAGGACACGCGGCTCGCCAAGGAGATCGCGGACCTGCTCGCGGATCTCGTTCATTCGAGCGACATTGATATCGGGTATTTCCCGTGCGTGCTCGAGGGTCCCGAGCCCGGTACGCCGGCGTTTTACGAGGCGATCGGGATCGCCCCCACGGCGCGCTTCAGGGTGGGTGGGTTCGACAACCCGAAGGTCGAGGTCCTCGGCGAGGGCGAAGGGCAGGGGAAGCTCCCTGGTTTCGCGCTGATCTCGGGCCTCGGAAAGCATCTCATCGACGAATGGCGCGAGTATGTCGTGGAGGAAGAGAAGGTGGTCCTTGATGAGGTGAGCAAGAAGCTCGCGAGCCTGGGGACCATGTACAGCATCAACCTTTGCGCGGACGACGGGGCGCATCGGATCTTGCTCACCGTGGCGTATCGCAACAAGGGCCCCGCTGTGGGGTTTTTCACGCTCCGTCAGGAGACTTGAGCGAGGCGAGCCAGGCATCCTGGCCGCATGCGACCCGTCGAGCGAATCCGCGCGCCCACGCCCACGTCGTGACGACGAGGGGAACCCCCCTGATTCCGGTCGCGCACCGGTAGGTCCGCTTTGGGGCCCCCCCATGACGCCCTCCGACCGGCGGGACCTGGCTATGGGGCCTCCCCATGACGCACTCCGACGGCCGGGACCTGGCTTTGGGGCCTCCCCATGACGCACTCCGACGGCCGGGACCTGGCTTTGGGGCCTCCCCATGACGCACTCCGACGGCCCGGACCTGGCTTTGGGGCCTCGCCGCTCCGTTTTGGAGCACCCAGCGCTCCGTTTTGGAGCACCTCGCCGCTCCGTTTCGGAGCACTGACCCGCATGTCCGTGGATTCCGGATAGGCACGCCCCTTGCCATGGAAGCTCCCGAACCCGCCGCGCGACATCCCGTCGCGCTCGAAACCAGCGAGGTGTTTCCCATGGCCAATCATCCTTCTCCCGCCAAGCTCTCCCGCGTCGAAAAGGCCACCATCAGCCGCAAGCTTCATCAGAAGCTCCTCGAGCGCGCGCAGCTCGGCCCCGCCGAGCCGGCCCTCGATGTCTTCATTCCCCAGCTCGATGCCATCGCCCTCCGGCTCGATGCCCACGTGTCCGGAAAAAACGCCGCCCATGCCGCCCGCGCCGCGCACGCGGACAAGGCCGAAATCGTCGACGAGGAGGTCGATACCTGGGGGCGGCACATCGAATCGTTCCTCGATATTGCGGGGCGTCGCCGCCACAGCGCCTTCGCCTCCGCCGCCCGCGTGCTCTCCGCCGCCGCTTTCCCCGAGGGGCTCGGCTTCCTCGACGACCGCATCCCGGACGAAAACGCGAGAATGCGCGAGACGCTGACCGTTCTGCGCGCCCCCGAGCACGCGCCCACGCTCGTCGGCATCAAGCTGCCGCCAGAATGGATCGATTCGCTGCAAGCTGCGCTCGACGCGAGCGACGAGGCATATGCCGAGCGCGTCGCGGCCCGTGGGACGCAGGGCGAGCACGTATACAAGGGCCGGAGCGCGGAAGCCGAGTGGGTGCACCTCGTCCACCGATTGAGGAACTATGTGGAGAGCCGCGCTGTCCCGGGTGACGTGGAGCGCGAGGTGGAGAATCGGGCATTGCTCGCGCCGCTGAAGGACGCAATTGCCCATGCAAAGGCCGTCGCCGCGGGGCGCGCGACGCGACGGACGAAGAAGGCTGCGGAGCCGGCAGCCGAGCCGCCGACGGTCTAGCCGCTTCCGCGTCTGTCATCGCGCCCGTTTCTGGTTTCGCCCCGACTCCCGCCTCCGCTTTGCCGTTCTCGCTTGGCCACGCCAGGCCAGAAGGCGCCGACGACCTGAACGCACGCGGAAGCGGGAGCGGGGGCGGGAGCGGGAGCGGGAGCGGAAGCGGGAGCGGCAAGCGAAATGTATTCAAGTACCGCTTGGGGAGAAGGGGGCGTACTCGGCGCGACGTGAATTGCCTCCGTCGAGCGTCGCAATCGCGCGATACATGGCGTCGCGGAGCGCCTTTTCCCGCGGATCGTCGAACAGGTAGAAGTCCGTCTTGTTCATCACGTAGGCGTAGCCGAGCCGTGCGTCCGGATCCGCGAATCCGAACGAGCCGCCTGCGCCCGGTGCGCCGAACGCGCGCGGGCTCGAGCCGAAGATTGCGTCCGGTCCCGGCCGGAGGAAGCCGAGCGAATAGGAGCTCGGCACGCCCAGCACCACGTCTTTCGCGCGGTGCAAGGTCGGCTCCGCCGTGATGTTCGCCATGGTCTCTCGGCCGACGCCGAGCTCGGCTCCCCCCTCGGCGAATACCGAGTAGAGCCGCGCGATCGCGCGTGCGGTCCCGACACCGTTGCCTGCGGGCGCCTCCACCTCGAGGCAGCGTCGGTCGTTCCAGTCGACATCGTTGAAGACCATCGACTTGTGCATCAGGGACCACGGCCAGAGCATCCGAACGAGCAGCGGGCGCGGCACGGTCGGCAGGGCGCGAAGCGCGCGGCCCAGGGAGAGAGGCATGGTGGTTGCGAGCCGTCGCGTCGGGATTTCGGGCGAAAGCCCGATGAAGAGATCGAGGCCGAGCGGCGCGGCGACCTCTTCACGGAAGAAGCGGCCCAGCGTCCGGTGCGCGGGGTCGACGCGCCGAATGAGCTCCTGCATGTAGAGCCCGAGCGTCATCGCGTGATAACCGTGCCGCGTGCCGGGTGCCCATGCCGGCTTTTGCCGGGCGAGCACGCGCGCCATCCCATCGAGGTCGTGCAGCCGGTGGATCGACATTTCCTCGTCCAGCCGCACGAGCCCAGCCTCATGGCCGAGGAGCTGCCGGACCGTGATCCCTTCCTTGCCGTGCTGCGCGAACTCGGGCCAATAGCGGGCGATCGGCGCGTCATAATCGACGAGCCCGCGCGCGTTCGCGACCGCGAGGGTCATCGCGGAGATGCCCTTCGTGGTGGAGTACACGACGACCATTGTGTCCTCCTCCCACGGTGCATCGCCGTCCCACGTGCGGCGGCCGCCCCACAGATCGACCACCTTCTTGCCGCGCCAGTATGCCGACACAGCCGCGCCGATCTCACCACGCTCCGCGAAGTTGCGCTCGAATTCAACGCGCACTTGCTCGAAACCCTTCGCGACCTCTCCACGCGCACGCGCAAACGCCCCGCCAGCACTTGCTCCTACCTGCACCATGGCTGCTCCTCCAGCAACACGCGCGCCAATTCGAGACGAACCGGAATGCAGCCCCTCGTCATGAGCTTCGGCGATACCGACAGACGAACGTGACGGCTCGGGCGCGGAGTTTGCGCCGAAGCGCGCAGGTCTTGCGCGACGTCGCTCGGCCCGATGGAACGGCCTCGCGCGATTGCATGTCAGTCCGGTAGCAATGCCAAGAGGTCGTTGATGCCGGCGAGGATCGTCCGGGGGCTGAGCGTCCCGGCGACCCGCTCTCCGAGGCCGTCGCGGTCGCTGTCGACGCCGAGAATGGTTTGCCCCACTCCCGGGTCGACGCCGAGGTACCCCTCGACGACCAGATCGGCCCCGAGGAAGACCTGCACGGGATGCGATTTACAGTAGGGCGACGGCTTCGTGAGATCGTGCTGCCAGAGGCGCCCGCGAAGGTCCCATCGAAGGCGGGGGAGAGACACGGACACATTTTTCTCATGGTCCGCCCGGACGGCCAGCGTCGTGATGATCGAATCGGCGCGGGCGTCACCTTCGGCCCGCTCGAGAGAGCCGTCCTCGTGCACCCGTAACCAGAGCCCCGGTCGTTTCTGCAATCGCAAGGTGAGCGGTTTCCCTTGGCGAGAGCGCGTGGCGATGTGCGGCGTCGCCATGCTCGGTTCGATCAAGGAATCGCCGAGGTCGTGGACGACCAGGTCACCATTCGAAGCCCCTACCGCGAGGAGGCCATCGTCCGGTGACACACGCAGGCAAGAGAGGGTCGCCCCTGGCGCCTCGAATGGCAGCATCCCGAGCGCTCGCCCGCTGCGAAGCGAATGAAACATCACGCCACCTTTGCCGACGCTCGCAATCCAGCGCTGGCTCCGGGCCATCGTCAGCAGCGGTTGGTTGCCATAGGGATGTCCCAAGATCTCCGTGCCCCATACATGCGTGTCGGAATCGAGGTTCCACTTGTAGATGCGCGGCCGGATCGGATCGTCATCACGGTTGAGCATGGATTGCACGACCACGGCGCATCGCTCGGGAGAGAGCATGAGGCCCTCCCCGAGGGCCACGTCCCTGTCGCCGTGAAACCGCGCGATCTCCGTGCCCGTCCGCGTGTCGAAGCCCACGAGATCCCACTCGAAAAAGCACCACAGCTCCTGGCCATCACGGGCGAGCGACAAGCTGCATTCGGGCTCGAAGCAATGAATGTCGCGGAGGAGCGGCTTCGGGGACTCACCGGGGAGCCACGACCCCGTCTCGGGAAAAGTCCGCGGCGAGAATACTCGTGGAATGGCTGATGAGCTTCGTGCCCGGCCTGTGAAGGTGCTTCTTCATCGAAATCGCGAGGGATTGGGGATGCACCCGTCCCTCGCGTCAAGGCCAAACTGCGGATCCGACGTTAAGAGATCTCTCGCTCCATCTGCAGCCGCTCGACCTCACGCCGCAGCCGCACGATCCGGGGGAGGATCACGCCGCGACCGCGCCGCCGCGAGACACCCGCCGCGAGCATCAGCCCAACCAAAAGGCCCATCGGCCCGCGCTCGGAATCCTCGTCAGCGCCCGCCGCCCGGCAATTGCAGCCGTCGGCCTGATCGGGCGCATGACCGCTCGAGCTCGTGCTCGACCCGCCGGTGCCGCCGCTCCCGCCGGTGCCGCCGAAGACCCCCAGGGCAGGAAGCGGGTCTCCGCATTGTGTACAAGGATATCGTTGGCCGCCGCATGGGAAGCATGCCGAGGAGGCAGAAATCCTGGTTTGTTCGTCCTGAGCGCCGCGAGGTCTCAATCTCTCCGACAGGGAGAGGGGCGCCTTCCCTAGGCGGGGCGATCATTTTTTTTGCCGACGGCCCAACGGCCGATGCGGACATACGCCGCGCGGAGCAACCGCCAAGACAGGAGCAGGGGGAAGAGCAACGCATAAAGTGAGGCCAGCGCCGGAAGGAGCGCGTGCGGGTCGAACCGGAGAGGCGCCTCGCGCAGTTGCCGGACCGTTGCCATGATCGTCTCCGCAAGCGCGAGCGCGTGGTGCACGATCCGCGGTCCGAGCTCGACCAGGAACCAGACCCAGAAGCCGAGCGCCACGGCCGTGTAGAGGGCGAGCACCACGAGCACCACCGGTGGCCAGGGGAGAGGCGGCGACGCACGGCCGCAAAGGCAACGGATCGCGTGGCGGACGATGCGCCGCGGCTGCTGCCCGAGGTTCGTCACCCCGAGCGCGTCGGCCACGACCCAGTAGCCGTCGAACTTCAGGATGGGGTTGAGCGTCAGCACGACGCTCCCCGCAATGAGCAAGAGCGCGATGCGGAGCGGCGCCCAGCCGGTGAGGGCGAGCGCGAAGGCGTAAACCGCGCCCACGATGGCCTGGAAGTAGACCCCGCCCAGATCGACGATCACGCGCTGCCTCCGCCCGAGCGTCCAGGCAGCGCTGACGTTGCTGTAGAATGCGGGATAGATGAGGTAGAAAAGAAACCCGATCTCGCTGGGCCTCGCCCCGTGGCGCGCGCAGGCGCTCGCGTGGCCTATCTCGTGGGCCACCAGGGAGATCAGGAACAGCGCAAAGCCGGTCCAGAAACCGCCGCCGTGCGCGGCCTGCCCGTGCTCGTACGCGAGCACGGAGCCGGCGGCGATGAGGGCCCCGAAGACGACCACGGCCGCGGGGTGGAAGGCCGCCGCGCAGCGGGTGGCAATGCGGGCGACGACCGGCGCGGGCAGCAGCCGCCGCCGGAACCAGAATGCGCCGCTCAGCCCGTCCCCGCGCGCCTCGATGGCCTCGATGCGCCCGATCACGCGCCGGTAACCCGCCTCGACGTCGGCCGCCGTGATGGCATTGTCCCCCTGCCGGCCGAGGTGCGCCGCGATGCGCTCGAAGGAAACGCCCTTCTCGACCATCCGCAGCAAATGATAGGCGCTGGGCGAGAGCCGGATATGGGCGTCGTTCCGGCCGATGAGCAGGAAAACCGGCTGTCGCTCCGAGACGTCCACCACGAGGTGCCGCTCGCTCTGCTGCTCGTCTCGCTCCATGGCGCCTCGGGTAGAAAGCCGGCCTCCGTGCCGGCCGCTCGGGGAGATCGGGTTTGTAGATCCCACCGAGAGGCCAGCACGGAGAGCCGGGGTCTTCACTGCATCACCAGTCGATGATGCAGCCCGCAGCATCCGCCGTCTGCGCCAGCGCCGCCATCTCTACACGGTGCTCCAGCGCCTCCACGGCCAGGTCCTGCATGTTCAGGCTCTCGATCTCGACATCCACAGCATCCAGCTCTTTTTGCTCGTTCATGACATTTTCCTATCGGTTCTCGATGACTATCCTCGAAACGCGCCGCCCCAACCACGGGGCGGCACCCACCCGGATCACGCGCCATTCACATGTCGCAGACCCGTCTGGTCGGTTCTTCGCACGACATCAAAAGTCGATGATACAGATCGCAGCATCCGCCGTCTGCGCCAGCGCCGCCATCTCCACACGGTGCTCCAGCGCCTCCACGGCCAGGTCCTGCATGTTCAGGCTCTCGATCTCGACATCCACAGCATCGAGCTCTTTTTGCTCGTTCATGACATTTTCCTATCGGTTCTCGATGACTATCCTCGAAACGCGCCGCCCCGACCACGGGGCGGCACCCACCCGGATCACGCGCCATTCACATGTCGCAGACCCGTCTGGTCGGTCCTTCGCACGGCATCACCAGTTGATGATGCAGCCCCAAGCCTCCGTCGTCTGCGCCAGCGTGGCCATTTCCACGCGTTGCTCCAGCGCCTCCACGGCGAGGTCTTGCATGTTCAGGCTCTCCAGCTCGACCTCCACATCATCGGGCTTCTTGTCGTCGTTCATCGCGTCTCCTTTGCTCTTCCGATTCCTGTTCTCCGAGGCGCGTCTCCCCAACCGCGGGGCGGCGCCCATCCGGGCCATACGCCATTCACATGTTGCAGACCCGGTTGGTCTTGTTCTCCCTCTTCACGCCGGACACGTGCGCGACATAGGCCTCGGCCACCTGCGCGCGAAAGCGTTTGCCGAAGCCGTCGCAGTGGTTGGCGTATATGGTCCCGTGCTGCCCTTCGGCCAGCACCGCGCACCCACCCCCGCAATGCATGGCATAGCGACACTTGCGGCAGACCGGGTTCGACGTCACGTTCCGCCGCCTCCAGGCCGCGAAGACCGCGCTGTTCATGGCCACCTCGCCGTCCTCGCGGATGGCGCCGATGCGGATGCTGGGGTCGCCGGTCCGCTCCCAGCACGCATAGATGTCGCCGAACGGGTCGATCACGTACATCGTGGTGTGCGCGCCGCAGAAGCTCGTGCGGAAGCTCGGCAGCGGGTCCACGCGCTTTTCGAAGATGCGGCTCGCCCCCTCCATGAGGCCGCCATCGACGGGCTCGAGCGAGGCCATGATGGGGTTTTGCGCCGTCAGCTCCTCCATGGCCAGGCGCAGCTTCCACGAATCGAACGTGGTCTTGCGGTCCACGTTCTCGCCGCTCGCGTGAATGGGCGCCACGTGGGCCGAGAACCCAGGGTGCCCCGCCCAGCCCCGCGCCGCGAACTCCGCGGCCAGCGCGGGCAGGTGCACGATGTTGCCGCGATCGACGTTCATCCGCAAGCTCACCGCCACGCCCAGCTCGAGCGCCATGGTGACGTTGGCCGCGATGCGCTCGAACGATCCCGAACCGTCGGCGTAGATCCGGCGCTTGTCGTGCTCGCGGGGCGGACCGTCGATGGTGATCTGCACGAAGCTGATCCCCTCGGGCCCCAGGAGGTCGCGATAGGCGTCGAGCTCGGTCGCATTGGAGACGGCCGAGAAGCTCGCCTTGCCCAGCGCGAATGCCTTCTGCACGATGTACTCGACGATGGGGCGGCTCTCCCGGAGCAGCGGCTCCCCGCCGAACAGGATGATGTTGCGGCTCGCATCCGCGCCCCCCGGGACGCCGTGCGCCGCCTCGATGTTGCGCATTCCCTTGAAGATCCGGTCCACCATCGCCCGATCCATGAACCGCAGCAGGTGCCGGTATTCCGGGTTCGTGCGCATGTGGTCCTGGAAGCAGTAGGCACAGCGCAGGTTGCACTGGTACGTGGGCATCAGGATGTAGCCCGGTTGGCCGTGCAGGTCGCGGAAATGCAGCTTCGCCGCGATATCGCTGAAGAGCGCCTCTTCCTCCTCGACCGATAGCATCGTCAGATACCCGCGCCGGTGCAGCGTGGCGATGGTCTGCACGGAGGGCGGAAGCACCACCCCCTCGATTGCCTCCTCGGGGCTCCAGCTCCCGTAAAGGGGCTTCGGCGCTGGACGCGCTTCGAGCGAACGAACATAGGTCGCCACCCGCCGGGACACCTTGTCGTAGGCGCCGGTGTATCCGTGCACGAGCAGCATCTCCCCTTTTCTGCTCTCCGGCAGGTCCACATAAATGTTGTAGCTGCTGGCGCGCAGGGCTCGCCCCTCGACGCGGATCTTCGTGGGATCGAAGGCCGGGACATCCTCGCTCCGCGCCGGGGCCGAGAGCAGGGTGAGCGGCCCATCCAGCTTGGCGGGGCCGTCGTGCAGGACCTTGAGCTTTACCTTTTCCTTCACTGCCATGGGCAACCTCGGGCCGACGCTTCGCACGCCCCGTGCCAGCAGGGGCCATCGCCGAATTGCCGCGGAAAACATCGCGTGCAGCACGCCGCGCGGGCCTCCCCGCTCCTCGCGATCGCGCATGCCGTTGCGCGCTCACGCTTGCGCGATCACGCTTGCGCGATCACGCACACGCATACCCCGCGGCCGCGGATCCGTGCACGGTCGAGCGCACACGGAGAGGCTTTCCCCTCGAAGGGCAGGCGGTTGGCATGACGTTCAGGCGAGGGGGACGCCACGCGGCCCCCTCCCTGCATTCGCGTGGCCTATCTCGTGGGCCACCGAGGGAGATCAGGAACAGCGCGAAGCCGGTCCAGAAGCCGCTGCCGTCGCTCCGAGACGTTCACCACGAGCTGCCGCTCGCTCCGCTGCCGCTCGCCTCGCTCCATGGGGCCTCGGGGAAAGAGCGGGCCTCCGTGCCAGCCGCTCAGGAGATCGGTCCGCCCCCTCGATGGCCTCACCCGCCCCCCACGTCGAGCCCGCGGATCTACGGAAACCCCGAGCGGCAGGCCCAGCCGGGGTCGGCAATAGCAGCCGCCCCGCCGCGCCCGTGGGTAGGTGCCGTCACCGTTGGGCTCGCCCTTCACGTCGTGGAAGTCTGGGTCGACCCAATCGCGACACCACTCATCATCAGGTCGCCCGCCGCCCGCCGCGACCGCGCCGCCGCGAGATACCCGCCGCGAGCATCAGCCCAACCAAAAGGCCCATCGGCCCGCGCTCGGAACCCTCGTCAGCGCCCGCCGTCCGGCAATTGCAGCCGTCGGCCTGATCGGGCGCATGACCGCTCGAGCTCGTGCTCGACCCGCCGGTGCCGCCGCTCCCGCCGATTCCGCCGCTCCCGCCGATTCCGCCGCTCCCGCCGATTCCGCCGCTCCCGCCGATTCCGCCATCCGGTGCTGCCGTGCACACGCCACCTTGGCAGGTGCCGATCGAGCACGCCTCACCATCGGCCTTGGCAAGCACCGAGCAATCCCCATTTGCCTTGTCGCACGTGCCATCCACGTGGCACTCGTCGATCGCCGGGCAGCTCTTCGCATTTCCGCCCACGCAAACGCCGCTCACGCACGAATCGGTCTGGCTGCAGGCGTCGCCGTCATCGCAGGTCGCACCATCGGCCTTGGCAGGATGGGAACACTGCCCCGTGGCCGAATCGCAGGTTCCCACGTCGTGGCACGCATCCGAGGCTGCGCAGATCACCGGATTGCCACTCATGCACACCCCGGCCTGACAGGTGTCCGTCTGCGTGCACGCGTCACCATCGTCGCAGCTCGTCCCATCGGCCTGGTGGGACCACGCCGAGATCGAGGTCGCAGGCGCGCACCGCTCGCACGCGTTCGCCGGATTGATCGTCCCAGCGGCGTAGAACTGACCGCCGATCTGGCACTTCGGGCCGCATGAGCCATCCTCGCAGAGCTGCCCGGCGCCGCAGCTCGTGCCGTCGGAAAGCGTCGCGTGCGCGCACGTCCCCGCGCCGTCGCACGTGTCGCTGGAGCATGCGTTGCCGTCGTCGGGGCACGCCGCACCGCTCGGCTTGTTCACGATCGTGCAGCCCCCATTGCCGTCACACGTCGAGCTCGTCTGGCAGCTCGTCGGCGTGCACGCGTAAGCCGTGCCGCCGCAGGTCCCCGCGGTGCAAATGTCGCTGTTCGTGCACGCGTTGCCGTCATCGCAGCTCGTCCCGTTCGGCTGCGGCGCGGTGACGCAGGCTCCTGTCCCCACGTCGCACGCTGCCAGGGTACCGCACGTCGAGAAGAGGCTCAGTCCGCTCGTTTGCACGGGCGCATGTTTCTCGAGTGTGTTGGAGTTCCCGAGCTGGCCGTCGCTGTTATATCCCCAGGCCCAGACCGAGCCGTCCGACTTCAGCGCAGCGGTGTGTGCCCCGCCCGTTGCTATGGCTGTGACACCGCGGAGCCCGCCCACTTGCACCGGCGTGTGTCGTTCGTAGGTCGTGGTGTCCCCGAGCTGGCCGTGGCTGTTGTCTCCCCAGGCCCAGACCGAGCCGTCCGACTTCAGCGCAACGCTGTGCGAGTTCGCCGCCACGGCGGTGACACCACTCAGCCCGAGCACTTGCACCGGCGTCCATTGGTTGAAGGTCGTGTTGTTCCCGAGCTGGCCGTAGCTGTTGTTTCCCCAGGCCCAGAGCGACCCGTCCGACTTCAGCGCCATGCTGTGCACCTGGCCCGCGGCCACGGTGGTAATGCCGATCAGCCCGTCCGTTTGGATGGGCGTGAGTCGATCGGTATTCGTGCCGTCCCCGAGCTGGCCGTAGCCGTTGAATCCCCAGGCCCAGACATAGCCGTCCGACTTCAGCGCCACGGTGTGTCCGTAACCCGCCGCCACGGCGGTGACGCCGCTCAGGCCGTTCACTTGCACCGGCGTGAGTCGGTCGGTGCTCGTGCCGTCCCCGAGCTGGCCATTGAAGTTGTACCCCCAGGCCCAGACCGTGCCGTCCGACTTCAGCGCCACGGTGTGGCTGCTGCCCGCCGCCACCGCGGTGACACCGCGGAGCCCATTCACTTGCACCGGCGCGTGTCGGTCGGTGGTCGTGCCGTCCCCGAGCTGGCCCTTTTTGTTGTACCCCCAGGCCCAGACCGTGCCGTCCGACTTCAGCGCCACGGTGTGCAGCTCGCCCGCCACCACCGCGGTGACACCGCTCAGCCCGATTACTTGCACCGCCGAGGTTCGGGTCGTGGTCGTGCCGTCTCCCAGCTCGCCGTCGAAGTTGTACCCCCAGGCCCAGACCGTACCGTCCGACTTCAACGCCACGGTGTGGCCGCTGCCCGCGGCGAGGTTCACCATCGCGCAGCGCGCCGGGTTCCCGTTGCAGTTCCCGACGCTGCCCGCGCCCGCCGTCAACGCCGCTCGCGCCTCGGCCGTCGCCTCCGATGCCTGCCCGCCCCCGTCGCCTGTCCCCGAGGAATCGACGCCACAGGCTCCCGCTAGCAAAACGAGCGGCACGAGCGACAGCCGTACATGGAATCGATGATTCATCATTTGAGTTCCTTCTTGGGTGGAGACGGCGTGCGAACGCGCAGACGGCGCGTTGCATCGCGAGGGCAAAGAAGCGTGCGACGAAGGCGCGCGCCGGCTTTCCCTTTGCCGCGGGCAAGCAACGAGTCAATCGCTCGAATCGGACGGTGTCCGGTACGCCGTCGAGGCAGCATTGAACCTCGTCCACGAGGCGCACCGGTTCCCAATCAGCCGTGTGCTCGAGTCGTGCCCGGGTGAAGCAGACGCACGGGACCGCGGCATGCCCTGAGCGGCGCTGGAGGAGCACGCTCGCGGGGCAAGGGAGTGTGCGGGAGCGGAGACGGGAGCGGGAGCGGAGACGGGAACGGGAGCGGGAGCGGGAGCGGAAGCGGAAGCGGCAGCGGGAGCGGAAGCGGGAGCGGAAGCGGAAGCGGCAACGGGAGCGGGAGCGGAAGCGGCAGCGGCAGCGGAAGCGGCCGCGGGCTCGGAAAAACGCGAATACGTCGCCGTCGGCGCTGACGCGCGGCTCCGGGCACGCTAGGGTCACGGCGCCGTGACCATCGTCCAGATTCGCAAGAGCGCCCATGCGTCGGGTCGTGATCTCCGCCGTTTCCTGCCCACGACCCGCGCCGAGATGGAGGCGCGCGGCTGGGACGAGCTCGACGTCCTGCTCGTGAACGGCGACGCCTACGTCGACCACCCCGCGTTCGGCGCCGCCCTGATCGGCCGCTTCCTCGAAGCGCGCGGCTTCCGCGTCGGGATCGTCTCGCAGCCGGACTGGCGCACGACGGACGACCTTTTGCGCATGGGGCCGCCGCGGCTCTTCGTGGGCATCACGGCCGGCAACATGGACAGCATGTTGAACAAGCTCACGGCGCAGAAGAAGATCCGGAGCGAGGACCAGTACTCCCCGGGCGGGCGCACCGGGCTCCGGCCGAACCGCGCGGCGATCGTCTACGGCAACCTCTGCCGCCGCGCGTTCCCGGGCGTACCGCTCGTGCTCGGCGGGATCGAGGCGTCGCTCCGGCGGATCGCCCACTACGATTACTGGTCGGACCAGGTGCGCCGCAGCGTGCTGCTCGATGCAAAGGCGGACCTCCTGATCTTCGGCATGGGCGAGCGGCCGGTCTGGGAGGTCGCCGACCGGCTCCGGCGGGGCCAGACCCTGCGCGACCTCCGCGACGTGCGGGGCACGGCGCACGTCCGGCGAAAAGGCGAATGGGAGGACGTCGAGCCGAGCCGGTTCGTCGGCGACGGCAAGGCGGTGATCCTGCCGAGCTACGAGGACGTGGCGCGGGACAAGGAGGCGTTCGCCGACATGAGCCGGCGCTTCCAGTACGAGACGAACCCGGGCAACGGGCGGCCGCTCGTGCAGCCGCACGGCGAGGAGGCGGTCTATTTCAATCCGCCCGCCATCCCGCTCGAGACGAAGGACATGGACGAGCTCTACGACCTGCCCTTCGCGCGCGCGGCCCATTACAGCTACAGCGAGCCGATCCCCGCGTTCGAGACGGTCAAGCATTCGATCGTGACGATGCGCGGCTGCTTCGGGGGCTGCACGTTCTGCTCGATCACGGAGCACGAGGGCCGGGTCATCCAGTCGCGCTCGGCCGAGAGCATCCTGAAGGAGATCCGCGCGCTCCGCCGCATGGACGATTTCCGTGGATCCATCTCGGACCTCGGCGGCCCGACGGCGAACATGTACATGATGAAATGCAAAGACCCGGCGATCGAGAGCAAATGCCGCAGGCTCTCGTGCGTGCACCCCGGGGTCTGCGAGAACCTCGAGACGGATCACGAGCCGCTGCTCGATCTGATGCGGGCCGTGCGCGAGAGCGAGGGCGTGAAGAAGGTCTTCATCGCCTCGGGCATCCGCTACGACCTCGCCGAGCGCTCCCCGGAGTTCATCGAGGAGCTCGCGAAATGGCACGTGGGCGGCCAGCTCTCGGTCGCGCCCGAGCACTCGAAGAAGGACGTGCTCGACAAGATGAAGAAGCCCGGCATCGAGAGCTACGAGCGCTTCGCCGAGCAATTCCAGTGCGCGAGCGAGGAGGCGGGGAAGAACCAGTTCCTCGTGCCGTACTTCATCTCGGGCCACCCGGGCTCGGCGCTGAAGGACATGGTGGACCTCGCGCTCTGGCTCAAGAAAAAGGGAATGCGTCCGCGGCAGGTGCAGGATTTCATTCCGACGCCGATGTCCATGGCGACGTGCATGTATTACACGGGCATCGATCCCTTCACGAAGGCGCCGGTGTACACGGCCAAGGAGATGCACGAAAAGCGCCTCCAGAAGGCGCTCTTGCTCTACTGGGATCCGGCCCACCACGACGAGGCGCGCGAGGCCCTGATCAAGGCCGGGCGCGGGGATCTCATCGGATCGAAGCCGCATTGCCTCGTGCCGCCCGCCTCCGGGAAGGGCGCGATGCCCATCGCGATGCGGCGCGCCCGGGCCGAACGTGGCAAGCCGAAGGGGCGGAAGCCAAACGAGGTGCGGCGGTAGCAGCCTGCTAGCCTGACGTTCGCGAGGGCCCCTTGCAGATCCGTTCCTTCAAGCTGCGCGTCGCGGATCGCCACGTGCGCGTGGTGCCGAAGACGGATGCCGAGGGGTGCCCGTTCTCGGGGCCCGGGGTCGATCTCCGCGGCGAGCGCGCCGCCGAGGCCCTCGCCGCCGCCGCGCCGCTGTTCGAAGCCCTCGCGTCGTTCGAGCCCGGCGTCGTGATCCGCTCCCTCTCCTTCGACTTCGAGCGGGAGCGGCTCCTCGCGACGCTCGACCCCACGACCCCCGGCGCGGATCCGCGGCCCCGCGTGGTGCGGATCGACGGGCCCCCGCTCCGGAGCCTCTTGCCCCTCGCGGTCGCGCTCGCCGGGTCCCTCGCCGATCTCGCGAAGCCGGTGCTGGCCGCGCGCTCGAAGGCGGATGACGTCGAGGAGACGGAACCGCGATGACGGAGGCGCTGGCCACGCCGCCCGGGGAGCCGGCCGCGACGCGCGCCTGGGACGATCTCGGCCGGCTGCTCCATCGGCGCCTGATCCTGATCTACCTCACGGCCTCGCTCGCCGCGACGGGCACCGGCGCGCTCTTCTTCCTGTTCGGCCTCGACTTCAGCGCCTACCAGAAGCAGCTCGTTCTCGGCCTGCTCGCGCCGCTGGCCGCGCTGCCCCAGATGATCGCCGACATCTCGGTGATCGGGCGGCACGTCGCGCCGATCCGCGCGTTCTTCGCGGCGCTGCCGGGGCCTTCGGCCGCGTCGCTCGCGGCGCCGGCGCTCGCGCGGGCCTTGAACCTGCCGCTCTACACGGCCGCGCGCGTGCTCTTCTTGCACGCGCCGATCCTCGCCGTGTCCCTCACGGTGCTGTGCCTGCTCGCGAACGCGTGGCTCGGGCTCGGCCTCGCGCCGTGGCAGTTCGCCCTCGTCTACGCGACGATCGTGGTCTTCGCCTCGGGCCACGCGATCTACGAGTACCTCGCGGTGAAGTCGGCCGTGAAGCCGGTGCTCTCGCACATTCGCGCGTACGTGGACGAGGCGGCGCGCGACGCGGTGCCGCTCGTCGTGCCGCTCAAGATGCGCTCGCAGCTCCTCTTCGTGTTCGCGTTCGTCGCGTGCGTGCCGCTCGCGGCGCTCGGGTTCACGGCGCTGCTCAAGCTCGATCGTCTGCTCGAACAGGTCGGGATGCAGGAGGCCGCGCGGATCGAGGGGCCACTCGAGGTGTGGGTGCTCCTGCTCGTGGTCGGCGGTTCGGGCTTGGCGCTCTTCCTCGCGACGATGCTCTCGCGCGACATCGCGTCGACGGCCGGGGGGCTCGTCGAGGCCATGCGGCGCGTCGAGCGAGGCGAGGTCTCGGCGGAGCTCGTGGTGGGCTCGACGGACGAGTTTGCCGAGGCGTACCGCGGCTTCAACCGGATGACGCGCGGGCTCGTGGAGCGCGAGCGGCTGCGCGACGCCTTCGGTCGGTACGTCGCGCCCGAGCTCGCCGAGGAGGTGATGAAGCACGGTGTGTCGATGGGCGGGAGCCTCGTGCGCGCGACCGTGATCTTCGCCGACATCCGCGGGTTCACGTCGCTCTCGGAAGAGATGTCGCCCGTGGAGGTCGTGAGCCTGCTCAACCGGTACTTCGCCGCGGTGAGCCCGCCGATCCGCGCCGAGGGAGGGTTCATCAACAAGTTCGGCGGGGACAGCTTGCTCGCGGTGTTCGGCGCGCCGGTGCCGGCGTCCGATCACGCCGAACGCGCGGCCCGCGCGGCGCTCGGGGTGCGCGCGGCGCTCGCCCGTTTCAACGAGGGCGAGCTCGCCGAGGGCCGCCCGGCGCTGCGCATCGGGATCGGCGTGCACACGGGCGAGATGGTGGCCGGCAGCGTCGGGAGCCCCGATCGGATGGAGTACACGGTGATCGGCGACGTCGTGAACGTGGCGGCGCGGATCCAGGGGCTCACGAAGGAGCTCGGGACGGACATCCTCCTCAGCGAGGCCGCCCACGAGCGGGTGAAGGACGTCGTGACGGCGCGGTTGATGCCGCCGGTGACGGTGCGCGGCAAGGCCGAGCCGATCGTGGTGTACGCGGTCGTCGATCCGGCCTGAGCTTCGAAACGGATCGACGCGCTCCGGAATGGAGCGCGCGGCGCGACGAGGGGCCTCGGAAACGACCGAGAAGCACGTGATCTCGGCGCTGGCGCGGCGGTTGCTCCTTCGCGGCGGCATGCGAACGATCCCGAACTTCGGCCGTGTCACCGCAGAGCCCCACGAGTTTCTCATCCTGATCCGCGACGGGAAGGTGAAGCGCTCGGGGCAAGGCGCGAGCGTCTTCAAGTGGCCGTCGGACAGCGTCACGCTCGTCCCCACGACGATCCAAAAGCTCCAGTTCCGCGCCGATCAGGTGACGCTGGAGAAGGCCGGCGTGGAGGTGACGGGCCTCGCGGTCTACCGCATCGTCGAGCCGCTGCTCGCCTACCGGATGATCGATCGTGATCACCACGCGCTCACCGACATCCTGCGCGAGATGTTCGTCGGCGCCACGCGGCGCATCGTCGCGGGCCTGCGTCTCGAAGAGTGCCTCACGCACCGCAAGGAGCGCGTCGCGGCCGCGCTGATGGACGAGATCACGCCGGTGCTCGCGGGCGAGGGGAGCCCAGAAGATGGGACGAGCACGGGCTGGGGCGTGGTGATCGACACGATCGAGATCCAGGACGTGAAGGTGCTCTCGCAGGAAGTCTTCACGCGGCTGCAGGCGCCTTACCGCGAAAAACTCGCGCTCGAAGCGCTGCGCGCGAAGGAGGAGGTCGCGGTGGAGGAGAACCGGCTCGCGTTCGAGCGCAAGCGCGCGGCCGAGGACGCGCGGCGCGCGATCATGGCCGAGGAGGAGGCGCGCATCGCAGCCGAGCGCAAGCGCGAGATGGAAGCGCTCGAGCACAAGCAGGCGCTCGCGCGGAGGGCCCACGAGGAGGAGATCGCGCGCGCCCGCGAGCGCGCGGAGGCCGAGCAAGCCGAGGCGCGGATCACGCTGGAAACGCGCCGGGCAGCGGCCGAGCTCGAAGCGGAGATCGAGGCGAAGAAGCGGAGCGTGCCGGAGCTCGGTGAGGCGCGCTTGCAGGAGATCATGCTGACCGAGACGTTGCCCTCGATCGCGAACGCGTTCCGCGCCTCGTTCGATCGCGTCAACGTGACGACGACCGACGGGAGCCTGCTCTCGTTCCTGTCGGCGGGCCTCGATCAGGTGATGGACGTGGCCCGCGCGCGTGGCGCGTCGCTGCCCGGCCTCGTGAAGAACGAGGCCAAGAACGATTGACCGCCGCGGGCGTGTTCTGCTCCTTTGAGGTACCCCCTCGAAGCATGCGGATCTCCCCCGACGACGTTCGCCGCGCCCTCGCAGGTTTGCCCGCGAAGGACAGCCCCTGGACCTCGATGCTGCAGGCAGACGCGCGCCCCGCGGCCGTCGCCGTCCCGATCCGCTTCACGCCCGATCCGGTGGTGATCGCGATCCTGCGATCGGCCGAGCTGCGCGAGCACGCGAGCCAGGTGGCGTTCCCCGGCGGCAAGCGAGAGCCGGGCGACGTGGATCTCTACGCGACCGCGCTGCGCGAGATGGACGAGGAGGTCGGGCTCGCGGGGGAGGGGATCGAGCGGCTCGGTGAGCTCACGCCGACGCCGACGTACAACGGTCGATACTTGATCCACCCGTACGCCGTCGCCCTCGACGAGGCGCACGCGCCGGTGGCGCGCTCGGGCGAGATCGCGCGCGTGCTCGAGCTGCCGCTCGGCGCGTACCTGCGCGGGGAGGCGCCGCGGGGCGGGGTGATGGTGACGTGGAACGGCGCGGAGATTTTCATGCCGCACTTCCGGCTCGACGCGTGCGTGCTCTACGGCGCGAGCGCGGTCATCTTCCACGAGCTCGTCGTGCAGATCGCGGACGGGATCGGGGCGACGTTGCCGCCGCCGATCCTGGAGCGAGAGATGCCGTGGGGGGATCGAGCGCCCGTTTGAGGGCAAAACGGTTCGTCAGAACGAGCCGTGGACGAGGACGCCGCTCATGCCGGGGCCGACGCTCGGCGTGACGTGCACGCGGCCCGACTTCTGCTCGTCCTGCGGGACGGGCTTGTTGAAGAGCAGCTCCCACACGAGGCCACCCGCGACCGCCGCGCCGCCGACGCCGAGCGCGATCTTGCCGACGAGGGTCTGCGTTTGTCCGAGGACGGCCTGGTCGTACGACGCCTTGTCGTAACAGAACCACTGGCCGCCCGAGGTCGCGAGCTGCTCCTGCGTGAGCGGGTACGACGCGGTGGCGTTGTTCTTGACCCGGAAGCAGCCCTTGTCGCCGTTGATGTCGTTCGCGCCCTTCTGCACGCCCGACACGTTGCCGAGGCCGATGGGCAAGAGGATCGCGCCGGCGATGAGCGCCGCGCCGCCGACGCCGACCGTGATCCACGGCGCGACGCCGAAGGGTTTCACCGGGGGAGGCGGCGGGATCTCGGGGCGCGCCGACGAGCTCGTGGGAGGCGTCGAGGCCGTCGCAGAGGCCGACGCCGTCGGCGCTTGGCTCTGCTGCAGGTCCTTCAGGTTCTTCACGCGCGTCTGGATCTTCGCCGCGTCCGGGGCGTCCGGCGCGCGCTCGAGGTACGCCTCCAGCGCGAAGATCGCGTTCTGCCGATCGCCGAGTTTTTCGTACGCGTTGGCGATGTTCAGCAGCGTGCCGACCGCGTTGCAGTCGAGGTTGAAGACATCCCGCCAGTACTGGATCGCGCGGGCGTACTCGCCACGCTCGTAAAACTGCCTTGCTGCCTTGTGAGCGCCCTTGGCGCCTTCGACGTCCTCTTCCGTCGCCGTCCGGTTGCACTTACCGGCAAACGGATTCTGCGGGCCATCGGCCATGGCCATGCCCGTCGCCAGGGTCACCCCGACGACGAGCCCGACCAGAGATACCCCCTGCGCGCGCGTTCCCCACATGCGGTATTCGTCCTTCGTACCGAGCATAATGGCATGTGCCGTCGTCCGCGAAAAAAAGCGCGTACACGGTGAGCAGGATGCCGGCGATCCCGGCTCTTTCCGGTCCGACCCCCCCGCCCTCCGGCCCCCCGGCGGGCCCCGTCCGGCCCGATCCCGGGGCCTCGCCGCCGGCCCCCCGCGCCCCCCGGGCTCTGGTAACCTCGCCGCGTGCTACCTGAAAAGAAGCAGATCCTGGTCGTAGACGACGAGGCCAACCTGCGCCGCGTGCTCAGCGCGCAGCTCGGGCGGGACGGCTACGAGGTGCACACCGCCGAGGACGGCGAGGAGGCCCTCGCCTTCCTCAAGGAACACCACATCGACCTCGTGATCACCGACCTCCGGATGCCCAAGGTGGACGGGATGGATCTGCTCCGCGCCGCCATGCGCGACGATCCGACGCGGCCCGTGGTCATGTTGACGGCGCACGGCACGGTCGACAACGCCGTCGAGGCCCTGAAGACGGGCGCCTTCGACTACATCACAAAGCCGTTCGATCAGCACGAGGTGCGCCTCGTGGTCCGCAAGGCGCTCCGGACGCGCGACCTCGCGAGCGCCGACGCGTCGCGTGACGTCGCCGTCTCCGCGTCCCCGCGCGAGGGCTCCGCGCGCTTCGGCATCATCGGCGAGAGCCAGCCGATCCACGATCTCTACGCGATCATCGAGCGCGTCGCGGATACGCCCACGACGGTGCTCATCACGGGCGAGAGCGGGACGGGCAAGGAGCTCGTGGCGCGGGCGCTGCACGAGAACTCGGGCCGCCGCGACAGGCCCTTCATCAAGGTGAACTGCGCCGCCATCCCGAAGGACCTGATGGAGTCGGAGCTCTTCGGCTACGAGCGAGGCGCGTTCACGGGCGCGGTCGCGTCGAAGCCGGGCCGCTTCGAGCTCGCGTCGGGCGGCACGCTCTTCCTCGACGAGATCGGCGAGATCCCGAACGAGATGCAGGTGAAGCTCTTGCGCGTGCTCCAGGAGAGCGAGTTCGAGCGCGTGGGCGGCATCAAGACGATCCGCGTCGACGTGCGGCTCGTGGCCGCGACGAACCGCGATCTGAAGCGCGAGATCGGCGTGGGGGCGTTCCGGGAGGATCTGTTCTATCGCCTCAACGTGGTGTCGATCGGGCTGCCCGCGCTGCGCGAGCGGAGGAGCGACATCCCGCCGCTCGTGTCGTACTTCATTGCGAAGTTCAACGCGCGCCTGCGCAAGAGCATCGAGGGCGTCGAGCCGGACGCGCTCGAGCGCCTCGCGGCCTACGGCTGGCCCGGCAACATCCGCGAGCTCGAGAACGTGATCGAGCGCGCGGTGCTGTTCGCCGACGGCGCCCGCATCCGGCTCGAGGATCTCTCGGAGGAGGTGCGTTCGAACGCGGCGCCGGCCACCGCGGCCGCGAGCGCGCCCTCTCCCATGGAAGGCGCGCGCGCGCCGTCGCCGTCGTCGCCCGATCCGCAGCAAGGCGAGTCGGCGTCGATCGCCGACGGCCTGAAGGAGCAGGTGAAGGCCGCGATGAGCAGGCTCGAACGAGACCTGATCGTGCGCGCGCTCAAGCAGACGCAGGGCAACGTGACGCACGCGGCGCGGCTGCTCAAGATCTCGCGCAAGGGCTTGCAGCTCAAGATGAAGGAGCTCGGGCTCCGGGAGCGCGAGCACGAGCCGACGTGAAGAGGGCGCTCGTCGCCGCGGCCCTGCTCGCGCTCGGCTGCGAAGGCAAGAGGCTCGCGCCCGAGCCGACGGACGCGGGTGACGAGGCCGAGCCGCCGTGGGTGACGGCGGATCGCGAGCCCGAGCCGCGGCCGGGGATGGCGTGGATCCCGCCCGGCGCGCTCATCGCGGGCACGCCGCCCGAGAAGCTGCCGCGCGTCTCCGACGAGGAGATGGCGGGCGAGCAGGTCGTGATGACCGGCTTCTACATCGACCTGTTCCCGTACCCGAACGAGCCCGGCGCGATCCCGACGACGAACGTGACGCAGGCCGAGGCGGCCGAGCTCTGCGCGGCCCAGCAGAAGCGGCTCTGCACCGAGCTCGAGTGGGAGCGCGCGTGCAAGGGCCCGCAGAACGCGACGTACCCGTACGGCGACACGTACAAGCCCACGACGTGCATGACGGGCTCGATGCGGACGCTCGTGCCGAACGGCGTGAACGCGGCGTGCAAGAGCGGGTTCGGCGTCCACGATCTGCACGGCGGCGTGTGGCAGTGGACGTCGAGCCAGTGGCGGCGCGACGCGAGCAAGGCGAACCTCGGGACGACGCGCGGCGGGAACGCGCCGCAAGGCGAGCTCGTGGGCCGGTGCGCGAACGGCCGCGGCGTGCGGTCCGACGCGCGCCGCGCCGACGTGGGCTTCCGCTGCTGCGCGGGCGAGCCGAACAGCTTCGAGGTGGTGCTCAACGTGAGCCGAGGCACGCCGCTCACGTTCCACCCCGCGGACACGAAGGCCGACCTCGCGCTCGCGCTCGAGCCGCTCGTGCCGGAGGAGATCCGCGACGCGAAGAAGCGGAGGCCCGACGATCACTTTGTGGTCGAACGGATCTGGACGTGGCACCCGCTCGGCAACGAGGAGCTCGTGCTCGGCGGCGGCTGCGTGAAGGCCGTGGATCACGCGCGGTGCGGGGTCGTGGTGGCGCGCATGCGTTTCGACGCGCCCGTCTCGATGGCGTTCGTCCCGACCGAGCTCTGGCAGCCGACGGTGGGCGAGACGGAGACGGCGCGTGAGCTCTTCGTCTACGGGGGCGACGACAACGGGGCGTTCCGCCGGCGCGTGTCGTACGAGTGGGGGAAGATCGGGATCGGGAACAAGGAGCGCAAGAAGAAGCGCAAGGGCAAGAAGGAGCCCACCTGGTGAGGGTCACTGCGGCGCGGGCGGCACGAGGAAGAGGATCTCCTTGGGCGCGCCGAGCAAGAGCTCCGAGGGCGAGATGCCGTTCTGCGCCTTCACCGTGAGCGTGGCCTTGAAGATCTGCGCCGTGGCGTTCTGCGGGATCGTGGTGTTCGGCGTGGGCACGATCTTGAAGCAGATCTTTTGACCAGGAACGATCCCGAGGGCGGTCTCGTTCACGCCGTCCTGGGCCTTCACGAGGCCCTTCGCGCCCGACCAGGCGTCCTTGAGCTGCTGGACGGCGTTCAGCGAGAAGCACGGGACGCCAGGCTGGGCCGCGTCGTCGCCGCCCGACGCGTTCACCGAGATCTGCGTGATGAACGTGTCCACCGCGTCGATGGGATCGGCGATGTTCGCGGTGGCGAGGGCGCGGATGTCGAAGCGGATCGACTTGAGGAGGGCCTTGATCCCGTTGTCGAGCGTGAGGTCGTTGAGCCCGCTGCCATCGGTGCTGATGTCGAAGATGAGGCGGCAGGTGCCGCCGGGGTTGTCCGGGTTCGCGGGGCCGTCGGGGACGATGAACGCGCCGTTCGGGCCCGTGCCGCACTGCATGCCGCCGAACGCGGAGGGCGGGACGAGCGAGCTCGTCTGATCGGCGATGTACGCGAGGTCTTCGTACGGATCGCCGCCCATGCGGACTCCGTTCGACGAGGAGATGCCGATGAGCCGCGCGCCGCGTTGCTTCATCGTGGTGATGAGCGTGTCGACCGTGGGCGTGGGGAAGGGGGGCAAGCCGTTGAAGTCGTAGGCGTCGTGGAGGTTACTCGCGTCGATGCTGCGGCGGCCGTTGTGGAACGGGGCGTCGGTGATCGGCACGAGGATCGGCAGCGCGCCGTCGCGGAAGCGCAGCGTTCCATACCGGCCGCTCGGCGCGCCCGCGGGCGTGAGCTGACCGCCGGGCCAGAGGAGGTAGGCGTCCGTGAGCGCGCGGTACATCGCGGCGATGTGCGACTCGGGGTTGTCGCCGCCGTCGTGCACGTTGAGCGAGAGGACCGCGGCGAGGTTGTCCGCGAGCGTCGTGCTCACGTAGCCCGTGCTGCCCGCGACGTAGAACGGTTGATCGACGCCCGCGGTGCCGTACGTGCCCGTCGGGAAGTCGTCGAAGCCCGCGATGCCGACGGCGAGATCGGGGATCGACGCCTTCAGCTTGGCGATGATCGCGCCGAGGTTGCTCTTGAGGTTCTGGATCTCGCCGCCCATCGTCGCCGTCGTGTCGACGAGGAAGGCCACGTCGCCCTGGTTCAAGTTCGTACGAAGCGGAACGATGTTCTCGGCCGGCGAAGGCGCGCCGAGGTAGGGCAACACGAAGTAGAACTTGCCGAGCGTGCCGGGCGTGACGAACGGATCACGCGGGTCCGAGCCGAGCTCGCGCTCGATCAGATCGGAGGTGCCGTCGCCGTCCGTGTCGGCCTTCGTTCGATCGGTCTCGAACGGGTCGAGCATGCAATTGAGGTTGATGTCCTCGTCTTTGTCGAGGATGCCGTCGGCGTCGGCGTCGAGATCGAGGAAGTCGTACTTGCCGTCGCTGTCGGCGTCGGGCGGCGGATCCGCGACCATGTGCAGCGGGCCGGCCTCGCACATGTCGGAGAGCCCGTCGTTGTCGCTGTCGCTGTCGCGGAACGCGGGCACGCCGTCGCCGTCGGGATCGGCGAGCCCTTCGAAGGCGTCGCCGATCGTGTCGTTGTCGCTGTCGGCGTCGGAGAGATCGGGCAGCACGTCGCCGTCGGTGTTGACGGCGACGCCCATCGAGAGCTCGACGGTGTCCGGCAGCGAGTCGTCGTCGTTGTCCGGATCGGCGTAGTCGGGGACGCCGTCGCCGTCGGTGTCCGCGGGGTTCGGCGCGGGCTTTTGCGGATCGTAGGGCGTCTGGTCGGGGTAGATCTCGAGCGCGTCGGGCAGGCCGTTGTCGTCGCTGTCCGTGTCGCGGAAGTCGGGCGGGGCGGTGCCGTCCGAGTTCTGCGGGTGCGCGCAGCCGACCGAGGCCGTCTGGCCTTCGAGCGCGTCGGGGAGCGAGTCGTTGTCGCTGTCCGTGTCGAGGTAGTCGGGCGTGCCGTCCCCGTCCGTGTCGACGCCTTGCTCCTTGCCCTCGACGTCGTCGGAGATGCCGTCGAAATCCGCATCGGGCGGGCAGTTGCTCATGGGGGCGCCGCCCGCGCCGCCTGCGCCGCCTGCGCCGCCCGCGCCGCTGCCGCCTGCGCCGCCCGCGCCGCCGGCACCACCGGCGCCGCCGCTGCCGCTGGACGAGGACGACGACGAGCTGCTCGACGAGCTCACGCTGGACG
>NZ_JARZHH010000087.1 GCF_029946515.1 Polyangium sp. 6x1 | reverse complement strand
GACTGCGCGAAGCGCAGTCGATGCGGGGAAAGTTTTGAAAGCTGTCCGCCCCCTCTTTAGCAGGGCCAGCCCTGGACCATTTGGGGACGAACTGCGCGATGCGCAGTTCGTCCCACAGGCCGGTAGGACCGCGTTGCCGGTTGAGCCGTCAGCGCTGCCGTCTTGGCTGGCAGCGTCGCTCGAGGTCTCGCCCCGGTCAACCCAGGATCGCGGCTCCCATTCCCACACCCCTCGCCTCATTGAGGGCGGATCGTGGGTTTTCCCGCGACGAACCAATCCATCTATTTATGAATTGCCTTTCGCCGCAATTCATGAGACAAAACAAGCGACGCCAGCCGGCGCAATCACCACCGACCGGCGTCTGACCCACAACCCCGCAGAACCGGAGTCATGAGCTAATGACAACGATACTCGTCCATCCTCCGCCGGCAAACTTTTCGGCGTCGCACGCCTTGCTCGGCCGTCTTTACCTGGAACACCGTGATTTCCTGCGGCGCGTCTTGCTCACGCAGGCCATCCCCTCTCGTGATGTGGAGGATCTTGTCCAGGAGGTCTTCCTCACGGCGTGGCGCCGGCTCGAATCTCTCGTCACGCCGGAGCAGGCCCGTCCGTGGCTCCTGGTGATCGGGCTCAACCGTGCGAGCAATTATCGGAAGCTCTTGCGTCACGAGCGAGAGGTCTTCGCGGGGCTCGCGGACGATTATGCCGAGCAGGAAGAATCCGCGTCGACGGATACGCTCCTCCACGCGACGTACGGCCTGTTCCGGCTCAAGCGGTTCCTGGCGAAGATCCGACCCCGCATCCGTGCCGCGGTGATTCCGTACCTGGAGGGGTGGTCGATTCCGGAGATTGCAGCCTCGCTCGGCATCCATGTGAAGGCCGTCTACAGCCGCCTGCATCTCGCCCGGAAGCATTTGAAAATGCTCCCGCTCGCGTAAGTGCCGCTCCCGCTCCCGCTGCGTCCAGCGCCCGCGCGAGCGCCGCCTCAACTGGATCCGCTCAAGGGTCCGGTGAGCGCTCGACGCAGCGGGGGGTTCCCTTGATCGTGTGGCAGGTGTTGCTCTTACAGTTGTCATGATCGCCGCAGACCCCGCCGATCTCCATCGAGCGCGGAGGCTGGCATCGGCCGCCGTAGAACCCCTCGTTGCAGATCTCTCCGTCGTCACAATCCCGGAGGTAACAGCGGCCCCGGCGCTCCTGCAAGTCGCTCCCGGGAGCGGGCTTCCCGCCACCGCACGCGGCGAGAATGACGGCGACGACGAAGAAAGAGAGGCCTAGCGCAAGATTCACAGTATGCGAGACTACATCCCAAAGCGGATCGATGCAACAGACGTTGCAGGAATGGGTAGAGATCCTTGGTGAGCTGCTTTCCCCGCGCGGAACCCTTCCTCGACAGCGGTACACAATCAGATCCCACTTGCCGCTCCCGCGAGCGGCGGGGCCAGGCGCTCACGCCCCGTCGCTCGTGCCCGCTGAACGGTGCCGCAGCGCGTCGGGCATTCCATCGTGAGGACCGAGCTCGCGCTGCGGTGCATCGCGCCAATGGCCTTCCCCGACCTCCGCGTTTCTTGCCGGATGGAGGGGGTACACGATGCGGTTCCAGCGCTTGTTGGCCTCGCCCACGACCAGAAGCCGCGCCGCCTCCTGGGTGTTGTTGATGAATGTGTGGGCGATTCCCGTGCCTGCGGGAAATCCTACGGCATCCCCGGGCTCGAGAGGGAACAGGTGCCCATCGAGCCAGACGTCGGGCCGACCCTCGATGACATAGACGAACTCCTCCTCGTCGCTCTCTGCGTGCGGCCACGACGTGCGTCGCCCCGGCGGCAGCTCCTCGTGATGGATGCCGATGCGCGAAAGCCCCACCGCGCGCCCCAGAGGGGATCCGATGCTGAGGAGCTCATCGCTGCCCCGGTAGTGCGCATCGTCGGGGCTGCGAATCTCGCGTTGGTGCTTGATGAAGGCGGGGCGCTGCCCGGGCTCGATCGAACGCTCCCCGGCGGAGGGGGCGCGGTCCCCGTCCTGATCGAGCGCCTTCTCCATCCACACCGAGCTGATGCGTCGCTCGCGCTTGATTGCATACTCGTCGAATACGCCGATGGTGCGGAAGCCCAGCCGATGGTGAAGGGCGATGGAGGCCGGGTTTGGCAGAGCGATCCCGGCGACCGCGCGGTGCAGCTCTTCGGTGCGCAGTGCTGCGAAGAGCGCCTCGTAGAGCGCGCGCCCCACGCCATGGCTACGCGCGTCGGGGGCGATGTACACGCTCGTCTCGACGGTCTCGCGGAAGGCCGGGTGCTCGCGGTAGCGGCTGCTGTAGGCGCAGCCGAGGACCCGGCCTGCGGCATCCTCGGCGACGAGGAGCCGATAAGGGCCCGTCTCGCGGAACGTCTCGAACCAGGCTCGCCGCTCCTCGACCTGGTACGGCCGTTCGTCGAACGTGGCGAAGGATTCGCGGATGTAGTGGTTGAAGATCTCCACGAGCGGCGGGAGATCCGCGGGGCGTGCGGGTCGGACTGGGGCCATCGACATGGCCTGCGTAGGTAACATGCAGCCCCGCGAGGGGCGAGGATGTAAGCGGTACACAATCGGTTTCCGCTTGCCGCTCCCGCACCCGGCCCAACCCGCCGCCTCCGCGCGTGCCCCTGACCTTGGCGCTACGGCGGATTCACGGCGTGCCGGCCTCGGGATTCGACGCGCCAGCGTCGGCCTGCGCGGGTTCGACGAAGAACGGTTCGAAGGCACAGTCGCAACGCGACGACGCGCTGCTCGGGCAGATGGCGAGAACGTACTTGCCGTCCGGCGTGGCGTCGAAGGGCGCGAGGGCGATGCTCATGAACCCCGAGTCCATCCACGACTTGTCGTGCGTTCCGGCGGAAGCGGGGGAGAAGACGGTGAAGACGCCCGGCTCGAATGCCGCAATGACGATCGTGCGATCGTCCACGGAATCGCCCTGTCCGAGATCGCCCGGAACACAGCTCGCCCTTCGATCGCTCAGGTTCCCTGGCGCGCCGTCCCGGAAGCCTCCGTCTTCGTACCCGGGAGCCACGACGGCGAAGAAGTACTCGCCCACGGACGCAAACGGAAAATTCCCATAGTCGAGGCCCACGTACGAAATGTCGTCGCGTGGGCATTCGCCCGCCCGGCAGAGCCACCAGTACTCCGCGGTACGTCCGACGATCCCTGCATCCTTCACCGAGCCAAGCGCTGGATCCTGGCACAGCCTCGAGACGCCGCGGGATATCGCACCGCATGCCGGCGCGTTCGCACGCCTCGGACGACCGATATGGACGGCCTCCGTGCCGTCCATCGACGCCGGCGGCGAGCGTCCCAGATCGCTCGAGCATCCCGCGACGAGCAGCGCGCTCGCCAGGATGGGATACGCAAAAACACGGAGCTCGGCGGCGATCGCGTCGGTGGCGTCGTTTCCGAAAAGCCTGCACGAAGACATGATGGCTCCCTCTGCTCACGACTTCAGATCACGAAGCGTCCATGTGCGTTCACGTGGCGTTCTCTGCTCCTCCGTATGAAAAAATGCGAATCAGCACCCAATGTGCCACGGATCGTCCTCCGCATTCCGCCCCCGCGGCAAGACCCGTCCCCAAGTACATTGGAAGGGGAAACCACCTTCTCTCTGTGCCTCCTGTCCCCGCCCTTCCCGTCAAAACACCTTCACACCTCCCCTTCCCTCCACCGTCCCTTTCTGGAAACCATCTTTGACCTCTGCCTCCCTCCACCGTCCTCTTTTGTAAACCATCTTTCACCTCTGCTTCCCTCCACCGTCCCCCTCTCAGATCCCAATCTGATCGAGCCTTCCCTTCCCCGACCCCTTGTGCCCCCAACGAACATCCATGTACAGTCCCCCACACTGCACCCCCACATCCAACCGGAGCCACCTCATGGCCGACCCTGATCTCCAGAAAGCCTTCGAAAAATACCTCCTTGCGGCGAAAGCCTTGCCCGCCGCCGACATCCTCCCGTATCGCCTCGACCCCGATCTCGCCCTCGTGAACGTCACGACCGGCATGAAGGTCGTTCACGACCACCAGGCCGTGATCGCCGCCCACTTGCCCAAGATCGACCTCGCGTCCCTGCTCGCCCTCCCCGAGCTCGCCCTGGCCACGAAATACGCCGCCCTCGCTGCCGAGCAGGAAGCGCCGAGCGAATCGCTCGTCCAGGCGAAGCTATCGATTGCGCGCGATCTGCGTGGAAAGCTCCTGTCCGTCGCCAAGGGCCTCGCCGAGAATGGGATCGTCCCCCAGGCCGAGGTCGACACCATCGCCGCCGGGCGCGGGCTCCGCGATCGCGCCGAGGATTGCGTGTCGCTCGCCTCCCTCTTCCGGAAGCACGCCGCGGCCGTCAGTGGCAAGCACCCCCTCACCACGGCGCAAATCGACGACGCCGCCGAGGTCGGCTCCTGGCTCGTCGCGAACCTTCGGCCGGCAGACGCCCCGCCCAAACCCTCGACGGGCCCGACGCACGCCGTGGAGATTCGAAACCGATTCGCGACCTTGCTCGCCCGGGCCCACGCACGCCTTCAGGTCGTCGCCCATTACTTCCACGAGGACGATTGGGAGGAGCGCGTGCCTGCCCTCGGCTCCAGGCGGGTCAAGCGACAAGGCGGCGACGAGCGAGAGGGCACCGCCACCTGAGCATGGGTCTCATCTCGAAGGCGCTGCGCTGGGGCGTTGCCCCAGGCCCCACCCGGGGCTGTCCGCCCCGGGACCCGGACCAGCGCCCGCGCTGGACCGAGGTTCGATGAACTGCGCTCCGCGCAGTTCATCGAACGGGCCGAGTGAAGACCCAAGACAGCAGCGCTGACGGTTCAGCGGGCAACGCGGTACCACCGGCCTGTGGGAAGAACTGCGCATCGCGCAGTTCTTCCCCAAAGGGTCCAGGGCTGGCCCTGGCGCGGGTCGAGGGGCGCGTAGCCCCCGCGGGGCCCGGGGCAGCGCCCCGGCGCGGCGGCTCCAAGAAGAGACCCATGCTCAGGCCACGGGTAGGTTCGGGCATGCGGGTGCGGACGGAATCAGGTTCGCGCCGATATGCGGTTCGCGCGTACGCCGTGCTCGCTTATCATGGGACGCGCCCCGTTCGCCGCGTCGCACTCTCCAGGACTGAACCCTCGCCAAGGAGCCCCATGGCACGCTTGAACCTCTTCGACCCCGAGTACCGCAAGAACCCGTATCCGTACTTCGCCGAGCTGCGCCGGTCTTCGCCGGTGACGCAGGTCGATCCCGGCGGGATGTGGGCGGTGAGCCGCTACGACGACATCGTGGAGGTCTTCAAGCAACCTACGCGCTTCTCGTCCTATGGCCAGCGCGCCGCGGCCATTCAGCCATGGATCGAGCGCAACCCGCTGGCCGACTCGATCGCCATGATGGACCCTCCGCAGCACGGCAAATACCGCGCGTTCGCCACCGACGCGTTCAAGGTACGCGTCCTCCCTCGCATCGAGCCGCTGGTCCGCGCCGTTGCCCGTGATTTCGTCGTCCGTGCCCGCGAGGGCGGCGAGATCGACGTGTGCGACGACATCGCCTCGGCGATGCCCATGGGCGTCATCGCCAACCTCCTCGGCCTCGAGAGCGCGCACCGAAAGCTCATCCGCGCATGGAATGACGATATCATCGCCATCAATCCGGGTACGCCACCCGAGGCCCAGCCGCGCATCCGCGCTTCCATCGCGGAGCAGGAGCGCTACCTGCTCGGGGTGATCGAGGAGCGGCGGCGCGCGCGGCGCGATGATCTGGTGAGCGACCTGCTCGACGCCCAGATCGAGGGGCACCGCCTCACCGACGACGAGATCATGAGCTTCCTCTTCGTCATCATGGTCGCGGGCTACGAGACCTCGTCCCACATGCTCACCTACGCGCTGCGCATCCTCGCCACGCACCCCTCGCTGCTCGACCGCCTGCGCGCCCATCCCACCGAGATCCCGAACTTCATCGAAGAGCTTTTGCGCTTCGAGTCGCCGGTGCAAATGGCGGTGCGCCTCTCGGTCGCGGAGGAGGAAATCGCCGGGGTACGCGTCCCCGCGGGCGCGATTTTGCTGCTCCTCGTGGCCTCGGCCTGCCGCGATGAGCGCTACTTCGAGGACCCGGACCGCTTCGACATGGACCGCAAGCAGCGCGCGAGCATCTCCTTCGGGCACGGCATCCACTTCTGCCTAGGAGCCGCGCTGGCGCGGGCCGAGGCGCGCTTCGCGCTCGAGGAGATCCTGCCGCACATCCGCGGCGCGCACATCACGCGCGAGCCCACCTGGAACATGTCGCTGACCGCGCGCGGACCGCTCACTTGCTGGATGAAGTTCGATCCGGCCCATGATGCACAATCGAGGTCGCTCGTTCCCGGGTACGCCGCACCGTAACCGGAGAGGGACACGTGCGCCGCGTCCAGGAAGATCGCGCTCGTCAGCTAGCGGTATACAAACAGATTCCGCTTGCTGCTCCCGCTCCCGCTCCCGCCCCCGCTTCCGCCTCCGCTTCCGCCTCCGCTTCCGCTCCCGCTTCCGCTTCCGCTCCCGCTTCCGCTCCCGCTCCCGCTCCCGCTCCCGCCCCCGCTCCCATCCCCTTTGCCCGGCCCCCTCGGTCCCCTGCCGGATCCCGAGTCTGACGGAACGCCCTGCCCGCATGCAACGGAGGACGCGGCAATGATCGTCGAGCGGAACGACGATGGAACGAAGCCCGCGACCCGATCACAAGCAAAGCGGAAACCATCTTCTCTCTTTGCTTCCGGTCCCCGTCCCTCCGGTCAAATCACCTTCCCACCTCCCCTTCCCTCCACTGTCCCCTTTTGTAAACCATCTTTCATCCATCCCTCCCTCCACCGTCCTCTTTTGTAAACCATCTTTCATCCATCCCTCCCTCCACCGTCCCCCTCCTCAGATCCCGTTCTGTTCGCACCTTCCCTCCCCCGAACCCTTGTGCCCCCAACGAACCTCCATGTACAGTCCCCCACACTTTCCCCCCACATCCAGCCGGTGCCCCCCTCATGGCCGACCCTGATCTCCAGAAAGCCTTCGAAAAATACCTCCTTGCGGCGAAAGCCTTGCCCGCCACCGACATCCTCCCGTATCGCCTCGACCCCGATCTCGCCCTCGTGAACGTCACGACCGGCATGAAGGTCGTTCACGACCATCAGGCCGTGATCGCTACCCACTTGCCCAAGATCGACCTCGCGTCCCTGCTCGCCCTCCCCGAGCTCGCCCTGGCCACGAAATACGCCGCCCTCGCTGCCGAGCAAGAAGCGCCGAGCGAATCGCTCGTCCAGGCGAAGCTATCGATTGCGCGCGATCTGCGTGGAAAGCTCCTGTCCGTCGCCAAGGGCCTCGCCGAGAATGGGATCGTCCCCCAGGCCGAGGTCGACACCATCGCCGCCGGGCGCGGGCTCCGCGATCGCGCCGAGGATTGCGTGTCGCTCGCCTCCCTCTTCCGGAAGCACGCCGCGGCCGTCAGTGGCAAGCACCCCCTCACCACGGCGCAAATCGACGACGCCGCCGAGGTCGGCTCCTGGCTCGTCGCGAACCTTCGGCCGGCAGACGCCCCGCCCAAACCCTCGACGGGCCCGACGCACGCCGTGGAGATTCGGAACCGATTCGCGACCTTGCTCGTCCGAGCCCACGCACGCCTTCAGGTCGTCGCCCATTACTTCCACGAGGACGATTGGGAGGAGCGCGTGCCTGCCCTCGGCTCCAGGCGGGTCAAGCGACAAGGCGGCGACGTGCGAGAGAGCACCCCCGCGCCGGAAGCGGGCTGACGCCGCCCGTAGGGGGATTCGCTCCTCGATGAGGAGCGTCCGTGCGCGAGGCCCAAGACCTCGGGCCGCGGCCCCGAGGTCGGCCGGGCGCGTCACGGAGCTTTTCGACCTTTTCCGCCGTGCACTTCCCCCGTTGCGAGCGCTTCCCAGCGCCGATCCGCCAGCACGTCTCTCTCGCGTGCAAGCTGTCGAAGAGCTTTTTCCAGTCGCTCCTCGCTCATGTCCGGCTCCCACCTGCAACCGGCCGGCGACCGCCGCCGGTCGGCCCTGCGTTGGCCGGAGGTGACGGAGGATGGAGATTTTTTTGCGACAGGTTGCCGAGGTCGGTGTCCATGAGCGCGAGAGGCATCGGCCGGCGAGCGCGGGCTACGCGCCGCCGCGTCAAAGGCATCTTTGAGCTCATCCCCGTAGCGTGACTCGAGACATTCCATCTCGGGGGACGCTCGCCGTTCGCCGCACACGGGAACTGCCCGCGGCGCGCGTTCGGCCACGAAAGCAACCGCTCGACTCACCGACAGAGGCAATCATCATGGGATTCAGCATCAGCAGACGCTTCACGGAGACCACGCCCGCAACCAACACGCGCGGGGCGGATCCGTCGAACGCCGCCATCATGGAGCTTTCGCTTTGGGCCGCGATCGCCGACGGCGAGCTATCCAACGACGACATCAACGACCTGCTCGTCGGGGCGCAGCAGATCCCCGGCTTCGAGCGCTTCACGGCGAACGATCTGGCTACCCTGATCGAGCGGAACTCGAAGGAGTGCGCGACCGGGGACGCCGTCGAGGCGCGCGTCAAGTCGCTCACGCATTCGATCACGAACCCGCAGGTTCAGCGTCTCACCTATCAGATCATGATCACCTTCGCGGCGAAGGACGGCGAGCTGAGCGAGCAGGAGGACGGCCTTCTCTCCTTCGTACAGCAGAGCTGGGGCATCTCCGACGACGAGGCTCAAAGGCTCGCGGACGCGGTCCTCGGGGCATAACCCCCGGCGAGATAACGCGCGACATGCTGTCCGCGGCAGTCGCGCGCTGCTCGCACGCTCGCCCTCTGCATCACCGCCTGGCGCGCCCGCGCGCGTCACGACGCCGAGGATGGTCGCGCCCACGCACGCAGCCCGTCGACGAACATCCCGACGAGCCGCCGAACGCGGCGCGTGTCGCCTTCGCCTTGCGCCGCTCGTGTGCAGCACGAGATCCTCCAGGAACGACGCGAACGCCTCCGCCGGGGAGGCCTCGGTACAGCGCTCGGTGCGCGCCGCGAGCTCGACGAGCCGCGCGTCGCACGCCGCCGCGAGCAGCGCCGTACGCGACGCGTCGAGCGCCTCTTCCAAACGTCCTGAGGACGAACGCGCGCAGGCAGGATCAGAATGCGCCTGCCACGCCGAACACCGTTTGGCCCGGACGAACATCGATCACCGGCACGAGCGAATCGAGCGTGCTCGTCGGCCTTCGGGCCGTGAGGGGCGCGGGGGGCTCGTACGTCGAGAGGACCGCGGCGTCGATCGTCACGCCGATCAGCGCGCCCAGGTAGCTCATGCCGATCGTGTATTCGAGGTAGAGCCCGTCGCATTTCTCGAACATGCACGCGACCGGCAGGGAGAGGCCGACGGCCGTCCCCGTGATCCCGACGTTCATCCCGAGCACGGCAAACCCCCGGCCGACCCGCCCGTGTTTCCAGTGCATGATGGGCCCGCCGAACACCATTCCGCTGAGCGAGAGCGGCCAGACATAGGGGTGCACGCCGAAGAACACCGCCGGAACGGTCCCCACGCCGAGGGATACGCCGGCGATGGTCAGCGTTTGCCACCCATACCAGACCTTGCGCGGCCCCTCGGGGGGCGGCAGCTCGGAGGCCTTCGGCGGATCCGGTTCTGCGGCGGAGGCCGACGCGGTCGCGGCGAGGGTCGTCAGAATGGATGCGAGGACAGGTCCCTGGATTCGCATGTCACCTCACGAACGAGCGTCTCCGCTTGGAGCGCGGGTGTCAACGTCGCTCGTGGTTGCGATGCGATCCGTGATCGGCCGGCGGGGGAGCGGGCGGCTTGATTCGGACCTTCCGGACGTGCCGCGGCGTGGCCTCGACGACCTCGATCTCCGTCCCGTCCGGCGCCGTGAGCCGCGCCCCAGGCACGGGAATGGCGCGCGCGAGATCGAGCACGAGCCCCGCGACGGTCGAAAACCTCTCGCCGATCGGCAAATCGAGCTCGAGCTCGCGGTTCACGTCGTGCACGGGGGCGCTGCCGAGCACGAGGAACGTCCCGTCGGGCTCGCGACGCACGAGCTCCGGCGCAGGCGCTTCATGTTCGCTGAACACGTCGCCCACGAGCTCCTCGACGAGATCCTCCAGCGTGACGATGCCGCTCGTCGTGCCGAGCTCGTCGACCACGATGGCGAGCTGCGTGCGGCGATTCTTCATCGCGTCGAGCAGCGAGACCGCGCGCATGCTCTCCCCGACGAAATACGGGGGCCGGAGGACGTCCTTCACGGTGAACGACGTCTCGCCCGAAGCGCGCGTGAAAACGTCTTTCACGTTCGCGTAGCCGATGACGTGGTCCAGATCCCCTTCGTAAACCGGCATTCGCGTGTGCCCATGCGCGGCGACGACGCGGCGCACGTCGTCGGTCGTCGCATCACGCGGCAGGGCCACGATGCGCGTGCGCGGGACCATGACCTGCGCCGCGGACAGCTCGGGCAAATCGAGCGCGCGTGCCGCAATCTCGCCCGCGCTCGGATCGAGCGACCCGGCCTTCGCCGCCTCCCCGACGAGCTGCTGCAATTCGTCCGGCGACAAGCGCGCCTCGGTGAACGTGGTCTTGTCCCCGAAAAGCCGAAGCACGACGTTGGAGCTCGCGGTCAAAAACCAGACGAGCGGGCGCGCGAGCCAGGAGAGGCCGAGGAGCGGCTTGCCGATGAGCAGCGCATACGTCTCCGCGTAGCGCAGCGCGATCGACTTGGGCACGAGCTCGCCGAGGACGAGCGAGAGATACGAAATCAATGCGACGACGAGGCCGAGCGCGATTGCGTCCGCATGGCCCGAGAGAATCGGGACGCGCCGGATCAGGGGCGCGAATTCCTCCGCGAACGTAGCGCCGCCGAACGCGCCGGCGAGCGCGCCGACGACGGTGATGCCGATCTGCACGGTGGCGAGGAACCGCTCGGGATCGTCCCGAAGAGCTTTTACAGCGCGAGCGCGCGTGCTCTTTTCCGCGACGAGCTGATCGAGCCGGGAGGCCCGCAGCGCCACGACGGAAATCTCGGCGCCGGCGAGGATGCCGTTCACCAGCACGAGCGCGAGGATGACGAGGAGCTCGGTGACGATGGTGGCTCCCTCCTACGAGGAAGCCGATCCATCCCACATCTGGGCGCCCGGCGCCCGAAGCGGAGCTCGCTCGCGCGTCGATTCGGCGCGTCGATCCTCCAGATGATGGTCGACCTCGATATCGATGTGCCTGGCCTCCGGGATCACGGCGCGGACGGCCACCTCGATATCGTCGATTTCATCACTGATGGCGCGGAGAGCGCCATCCGCCACCGTCCGAAGCGTCGCTTCGCGTTCCGCCCCCGAGAGCGCGCCGGGCTGCTCCGCAAGCGCCCGATCGAGCCGGGCCGCGAGGAAGGCCGGATCGAACGTGACCTCGGCCTTGAGCTTGTAGACCTCCGGCGTGATTCGCCGGCTCTTCACATCCCGCACCCCGCGGACGCTCGGCCGCTCGCGGAGCACGCGGACGAACGCCTCCTCCACGCCGTCGGGGACGGCCATCCCGATGAGCAAATCCCGATTCTGGGTGACGAGGTGGATCGCGACGTACCCGAGGAGCAAGCCGACGAGGATCGACGCAATCGAGTCCCAGACAGGGCTGCCCGTCGAATACGAGGCCAGGATGCCGATCGCGGCCAGGAGCAGGCCCAGCACAGCAGCGCCGTCCTCGAGCAGGATGGCCACCGAGGCCGGATCCGCTTTCTCGCGCACATACCGGAAAAAAGGCATGCTCCTGCGTTGCGCGGCGATGCTTCGAATGGCGAAGAGCAGCGCGCTCCCCTCGATGAGGAACGAGAGGCCGAGGACCACGAACGTGACCACGTTGACCGAGGTCGCGTGCGGATGACGGAGCCCCTCGATGCCATGGTACACGGTGACGCCGCAACCGATGAAGAAGATGCCGGCAGCCGAGAGCAAGCCGAACACGAATCGCTCGCCGCCATACCCATAGGGGAATTCTTCGTCGCCTTGCCGCGAGCCGCGCTTCAGCCCGACGAAGAGCAAGAGCTGGTTGCCCGTGTCCGCAGCGCTATGGATGGCCTCGGAGAGCATCGCGCCCGAGCCAGAGAGGAAAAAGGCCACGAACTTGAGGAGCGTCACCAGCGCGTTCGCGGCGAGCGCCGCGATCACGGCAGGCAGGGAGGAGGGTGTCGCCATCGGAGGTCCCCCACATCCCAGCGCGAGACGGTCTCCAGGTCAAGACGCGCGCAAGCCGACAGGAGGAAAATGCTGTACGCAGGGCGCCCCATTTGACATAGAAAGGCTCGATGAGCCCTCCTCTCGAATGGATGTGCGGGCAACAACGCTTATGGATGGAGGGGCCGGATCTCCTCTGCATGGAGCTCCACGGCACCTTCGACGCAGCGGGCGCCGAGGCGTACCTGCGCCTCGTCTTCGAGCTCGGCGACCGCCACGGCACGTTCGCGCTGCTCGCGGACATGCGCGACCTCCAAAGCATCCCTCCCCATGCGCGGTCGAGGCTCTCCCGCGTCGATCGTACGTACCCATACCGTGCCGTCGCACTCCACGGCGCGAGCTTCACGCTCGGGATCGTGGCAACGATGGTCGTCAAAGCAGGGCGCACGCTCGCCCCTTCCGCATTCCCATTCGAGCTCGCCTTTTTCCAGACCGAGGCGCAGGCGCGCGCGTTCCTCGCGCCGTTTCGCGATCGACCGCCCCAGGGGAGACGGGAATGATGCCTCCTCGAAGCGCCTCGCTGGGGCTTTGCCCCAGGCCCCACCGGGGCTGTCCGCCCCTGGACCAGGGGCCTGCGCAAGCGCTGGACTCGGGGTCGATGAACTGCGCAATGCGCAGTTCATCGAACGGGCCGAGGCAAGACCAGCGACGACCCCGCCAGCCCAGTCAGCAGCGCTGACGGTTCAACCGGCAACGCGCTCCCAACGGCCTGTTGGAAGAACTGCGCGCAGCGCAGTTCTTCCACGAAAGGTCCAGGGCTGGCCCTGCAAAGGGGGCGGACAGCCTAAAAATTTTCCCCGCATCGACTGCGCTTCGCGCAGTCGATGCCCTGAGGTCCAGGGCTGGCCCTGGTCCGGGTCGAGGGGCGGATAGCCCCCGCGGGGCCCGGGGCAGCGCCCCGGCGCAGCGCCCCCAAGCAATTCACTCGGGCGTGCCCATCGCTGGATCCGTGACCGACGGCTCGCCATTTTCGATGCGCCCTGCGACGCGACGGTGGAAGGGGGCCTCCTCCTCCACGGCCACGGCGAAATCGTACCAGCGGCCGCTTGCGGAGACGTCGAACCACGCCTCCGCTGTGCCTTCCGGACCCACGTCGAGCGTCTCGGGCTCCTTCGTGTACGCGCGCGGCGTCACGATGAAGCGGCGCATGGTTTCGCCTGCGTTCTTGCAGCGAATTCCGAGCCGTGAACCCTCGACGTCGTACATCGTCTCGATTTCGATTCCGCCTTGCGACCCGGCGTCCACGACGTCGCGATGGAAGCCGTTTGGCCCGAGCACGAAGAGCGAATACTGGTTTCCTGCTGCGGGCCACCGCCCCTCGAGGGATTTGCCCGCCTCCACGGCGTAGCGCCGCGGGATCTCCGTGAGCGCGAGACGGTCGTACACGTGGAAGACGGCCCCTGCTTTGCCGGTGTTCGTGAAGGTCAGCACGGCTTCGTCGGCCTCGATCACGCACCGGACGTCGAGCTCGTACGGCAGTGCGCGGGATGGCCGTGTGCCCGTCTCCTGCTGCGGGAGCGAGCCGCCCTCCCCCGTCGGCACTGTCACCTGCGCGAGTTGCTCCTGCTCCTCGCGGAGGGAATCGGCCTCTTCTTGCGTGAGGCTCGGCAATGCGGGTAGGTCCTCTTCGTTCGGGGTCACGAAATCGAATGCTGAGGTCAGGTCGCCGCACATTGCGCGCCGATACGCGCTGATGTTCGTCTCTTTCACGCCGAATCGGGCTTCGAGGAAGCGCAGGATCGACGTGTGGTCGAAGGTCTCGGAGCAGACGAATCCCCCGCGGCTCCACGGCGAGACCACCCACATGGGCACGCGCACGCCGGGCCCGTGTGGGTGACCTCCGAGCGGATCGGCGAGCGTCTCGTCATAACGTTCTCCTGTGTCGTCCACGGTGCTCGCGCCCATGAGCACGCCGTCGTCGCGCCGCGAGGGAGCGCAGGGCGGCGGCAGGTGATCGAAAAAGCCGTCATTCTCATCGAACGTGACGAAAAGAACCGTCCGCGCGAAGACCTCGGGATTCTCGATCAGCGCTTCGAGGACCTGCTGCACGTACCACGCGCCTTGCACGGGGCTCGATGGGCCCGGGTGCTCGGAGTAGTCCGCCGGCCCGATGATCCAGGAGACGCTCGGGAGGCGCCCGGCGAGCACGTCTTCCCGGAACCCGTCGAGGTTCTTGTTCGAAAGCCTCGACTCGATGCCCTTCTTGAAGAGCGGCGATTCCTGGTCCTCGAAAAATGCCTTTCGGAACGACCGGAAGCCGATGAGCGGGTTGTCGGAGAAGTTGTCGGTGTAGTCCTGATAGACGAGCCACGAGATCCCCGCTTCTTCGAGCCGCTCCGCGTACGTCTTCCAGGTGTATCCGCTCTCGATGGCGCCCAGGAAATCGTGCGAGTTGTCGAGGGCGGGGCCGCCGTTCTGGCCGAGGCTGTCGATCGTGCCGGTGAATGCGTAGAGGCGGTTCGGGTTCGTGCTCGTGTGGGCGCCGCTGAAGTACGCGTCGCAGACCGTGAACGCCTCGGCGAGCGCGAACTGGAACTCGAGCTCGGCCCGCTTGTAATAGCCCATCGATTGCGGCTGCTTCCACTCGGGCCATTTGCCGTACCGGCCGTGATCCCAGGCCTCGTGCGCGTCGACGAAGCTGTGCGGCGTGCCGTCCACGCGCTGGGCGTTGCCGGCCGTCGAATCGAGGTGATAAGGCAGGATCACGTCGGCGCCGCTGCGCTGCCGGAAGATGCTCGGCTCGTCCGCGAGGGGAATGGTGAACCGGTCCCCGAAGCCACGCACGCCGCGCATCGTGCCGAAATAATGGTCGAACGAGCGGTTCTCCTGGATGAGGATCACCACGTGCTCGACGTCCATGATCGAGCGCGTCTTCGTGTGGGCCGGGATCTCGACCGCCTTCTCGATGCAGCCCGGGAACACCCAACCGCCCGCGGCAATGCCGCTCATTCGAAGAAAAGAACGCCTGCTCAGCTTCGACACGGGAGACCTCCAGCCCAAGACATCCCGCGAGACTATCCCGGCCGGCGGCTCTGTCAAAGGCCGAAGCGGCCCAAGCGCCGCGCGTTCGCGAACATGTCACCGTCCGGCCCACGACGCGTCGCGGGCCGGACGTCGACGCTGCTTTTCGAGCTCAGGGGCACTCGCCCGCCGTCGCGGCGGCCGTGCCGGCCATGTTGGCCGTGCACGCGTTCGAATGCGTCTGGCCGTCGCATCCGCACACCGGGTCGTAGTTCTGGTCGCAGTTCTCGGGGATGGGCTTGCAGGTCCCGAGCGCATCGATGGTCGCCCCGCACATCGTGTCGATCGGGAAGTCGCAGAAGAAGCCCTCCGCGCACGGCATGCCGGCTTCCTCGCTGCACGGCTCGCCGCCGTCGACCCCACAATCGGCGTCGCCCGTCACGCAGAAGTCGTCACACACGCCGTCGTCGTACCAGCCTTCGAGGGCGCAGACGTCGGCGCCATCCTTCGTGACGCCCTGCATCGCGCGGGCCTCGTCCTTCGTGAAGCTCGTCTGCTCGCCGCCCCCCTCGCCGCCCCCCTCGACGGAGCTGCCGCAGGCGGGCAATGCGAGAAACGCGAGCGTGAGGAGCGCGAACGTATTCGATCGAATCATGGTGAATTCTCCTTTTTCCGTGGTGAATCGTTTCGTGTTCAGGGAATGACGAAGAGCGTGAGGGGGCGGCGATCTCGAACGGCGCCGGTCGTCTCGAGGAAGAGCACGTCGACACGCTCGTTGGCCTGGGCGGAGGCGTCGACCGTGACCGTCGTTTCGCCTCCCGGCGCGAGGAGGAACGGCTCCGTCGGCAGGAAGCCGAATGCGGCGGCACCGCGGCGCAGGCGAGGCGCGAGGAACGAGAGCTCGTCCGCGCATTCGTTGCGGACGACGATGTTTTTCGTGTCGCCCGCCCCGTCGAACGAGACCGAGAGCGCCGGATCGAGCAGGAGGCAATCAGCGAGGGGCCGCGGGCCCGGCTCGAATGCGGTGGCGGCGGCATTCAGGACGAGATCGACGGGCTTCGAGCGGCCTCCACCCGGACCCACGATCTCGACACGAAACTCGTGCGTCGCCGCGCCGGGGACGGTGATGTCGAAGCTTCCATCCGCGGCGACGGGCAGCACGGTGGGCAGCTCCGTCGTGTCGAGGTCCGTGACCACGACGTCACCTTCCGGCGGCGTGACCGCGCCGGGCTCGCCGACGAATCGCACGGTCTCGGACATGTCCATCGGCCCACCGGGCGAGATGAGATCCGCGAGCAGCGTGGGTTCTCCGGGGGGCGTCGGCTGGGGGCTCACGATGCACGCCCCGAGAGCGAGCGACGCGGCGAGCAAACGAAGAAGCACGCGACCGGACATCATGCGCCGGCCCTTAGCAGGGGGCGTACCAAGGGCACGCCGCCTCGAAGAACACGCGAATTTCCGAGGAGGAACGCGAAGTTCGCCGCCCGCGAGTGTCTCATTGATACAGTGAGTCACTTGTGAGACATTCTGCGGGCTTGGTCGTCCCCGGAGAGACCCTCGCCCACCGCTATCGGATCGTCGCGACGCTCGGCGAGGGCGGGCTCGCGCGCACGTTCCTCGCGAAAGATCTCGTCCTCGAGGCCGATGTCGCGCTGAAGGTGCTGCGGCGCGCGGAAGACGAATGGGCCCTCCGCGCCGAGCTCGGATACCTGGCCGGCCTCGTCCACCCGCACCTCGTCCGCGTGCTCGATTTCGGATCCCTGCCGCGCGACGGCGAGAGCGCGGCGCTGCATTACCTCGCGACCGAGGTCGTCGAAGGGCGCGAGCTCGATCGAGCGGCGCACGCGTTCGAGGCGCTGCGCGCGCCGCTCGTCGACGCTCTGTCCGCGCTCGCGTTCCTGCATCGCCTCGGGCTCCGGCACGGGGATTTCAAGCCCGCCAACGTGATCGTCGACGAGCGCGGCCGCGGCGTGCTGCTCGATCTGTCGTGCGCCGGACGGCTCGGGAGGGCCGCGGCGCCGAGCGGGACGCCGCGCTTCATCGCACCCGAGGTTCTTCGTGGAGATCGCGCTGATGCGCGCAGCGATCTCTATGCCGTCGGCGTCACGCTGCGGGATCTCGCGCGTGGGCACGCGTTGCCGCCGCAGGTGGAGCGGCTCGCGCGAAGGCTCGCCGATCCGGATCCCGCCGCGCGTCCCGCCTCCGCGGAGGAGGTCATCGAAGCGCTCGGCGGGCACGCGTCGTGGACGCGTGTTCCGCCGCGAGATGCGCCGCGGCTCGTGGGCCGCGAGGCCGAGCTCGGTCGGCTCGTCGCGATGCTCGACCGTCTCGAAGCGGGGATCGCCGGACCGCGGGTGGCCGTCCTCCACGGCCCGGAAGGCGCAGGGAGGAGCCGGCTCTTGCGCGAGCTCAAGTGGATCGCGCAGACGCGCGTCGCGACCGTGGAAGCCCTCGCCACGACGCGAAGGCCGTTCGGATCCCTCGTGGAGCGCGCCGTGGGCGAGCCTCTCGCCGAAGGAGGTTTCCGTGCTGCGCTCGAAGCGCGGGATCGGCTGGTTCGTCGTGGCACACCGGTGGCGCTGCTCGTGGACGACGTCCACCTCCTGCCCGACGACGACCGCGAGGCGCTCCGGGCCCTCGTTCGGTCGCTCGATCCAGCCGATCCAGTGCTCGTCGTCGTCACCACGATCGACCCCGCGAAGGGCGTGTTCCTCGACGGCGAGCCCGCCTTCACCGAGGCAATCGGGCTCGGGCCGCTCCCAGCGCACGCGGTGAAGCAATGGATGCTCGATGTCGGCCTCTCCGGCGCCGAGGCCGAGCTCTGCGCGGCCACGGGCGGGCACGCCGCGGCGATCGCCGACGTCGTCGCGGAGATGCAAGCCGGCAGCGCCGCGGAGGGCGAGCTCGATCGCGCCGTCACGAAGGGGCGATCCGCACGAAAGAAGCCCCGCGCCGCGGTTACGAGCGCGCTTCCCCCGGCCGAGGAGCGCGCGCTCGCCATGCTCGTCGCGCTCGCCGGCCGCGCGCGGCTCACGCTGCTCGGAAGCCTCGGAATCGGGGAAGCCGAGGTCTCCGCGCTCGTCGGCCGTGGCCTCGCGCGCCGCGATGCCGATGCCCTGCGGATCACGAGGCGGGAGGCCGCCGCGCTCGTGGGGAGCGAGGAGGCGATCTGCGAGGCCCACGCGGCGATCGCCGCGGCGTTCGACGCGCGTGGGGCCGATGTCGCGGCGTCCGCCGACGAACGCGTGGAGGCAGCTGGGCAGGCCGTGCGGCACTGGGCGCTCGCGGGACGCGCGACGGAGGCCGCGCATAGGCTCGCCGAATGCGGGGCCGATGCGGTGAGGCACCCGCGCGCATTCCGAAGCGCAGCCGAGGCGATGCTCGACGCCGAACACCCCGACGACGCGGCGTGGCTGCTCGCCGTGCGCGTCATCGAGCTCGCGGGCAATCCGGCGCGCGCGCGCGAGGCAATCGAACGAAGGCTCTCGCGCCTCGCGAGCGGCGCGCGACGCGGCGGCGCGCTCCTCACGCTCGCGAGCTGCCTCGCGCAGCAGGGAGAGGCGCAGCGAGCGCTCGGGGTGCTCGCCGAGGCCAGCCGCGAGCCGCTCGACGAGGTGGGCCGGGCGCGGCGCGCGGATCTCGAAGCGCGCGCGCTCACGCGGCTCGGGCGCCACGCGGAGGCGCGCGTGGTCGCGGAGGCCGCGCTCGAAGCTGCGCCCGCGCTCGCGGACGACGACGTGCGCGCCGACCTCATGGAGGATCTCGTCGTCGCCGCGACGCACCTCGGCGATCTGCGCGCGGCGCGCCATTTCCTGGAGCTCTCGGCCGTCGCGACCGAGCGCTCGCCGCGGCGCCTGCTCCGCGCGCGGAGCTACCGCGCCATTCACGACTACCGCGCGGGCGACGTCCGCGCGGCGCTCGCCGGCCACCGCGAGGCGCTCTGGGTCGCGGAGGAGCACGGCCTCAGCGACGCCATCGCGCGGACATGCTTGAACCTCGGCACCGCGTGCCACCAGCTCGGCAGGTTCGCCGAGGCCCTCGACGCCTACGAGCGCGGCGCGCGCGTCAGCCGCGCCCTCGGCCAGCGAGACGTCGGCCTCCTGTTCGCCTCGAACCTCGCGAAGCTCTGGGCCGACGTCGGCGCCTTCGAACGTGGCCTCCGCACCGCGACGCGCACCGAGGCGGACGCGACGGCCGCCGGGCTCGCGGCCATCGCCGCGTCGGCCGCATCGGCCGCGGGGGAAAACGCGTTTGGCCTCGGGGATCTCGTCTTCGCCCGCGACGCCGCCGAGCGGGCTCACGCCGCCTTCGTCCGGCTCGGCATGGCACGCGAAGCCGCCGAAGTCGCACTCGAACGCGCCGACATCGAGCTCGCGGCCGGCGACCTTGCGGCCGGCGCTCGCGCCCTCGATGCGGTGGCCGGCGAGGCGCGCGAGGCGCCCGACGTCGCGGCGCGCGAAGCGCTCGGGCGCGCGGAGCTCGACCGCCTGCGAGGTTTGTCCGCGGACGCGATGCGTCGGCTCGAAGAAGCGCTCTCCTTCGCCGAACGCGCGGGGCAGCCCGATCTCGTCGCGGTCTGCGCGAGCCGGCTCGCCGCAGCGCTCGAGCACGCGGGCGAGCGGGCGCGCGCCTTCCCGCTGCGCGCCCGCGCGGACGCGCTCTGCGAGCAAGCCGTCTCGGGCCTCGCCCCCGAGCTCCGGAGCGCGTTCTTCGCCCATCCACGACGCCGCGTGCGCGCGCCCGTCCCTCCGCGCGTCGCGGACGTATCCCAGGGGCGCGCGGACAAACTCGCGCGCTTGCTCGATCTCTACCGCAAGCTCAATGGCACCGACGAGGCGAGCGGCATCCTCGTGATGGCGCTCGACGCCGCGATCGAGCTCACGGGCGCCGAACGAGGGTTTCTCGTGCTCGAAGACCCGCGCTCGGGGGCTTTGCACGTGCCGGCCGCGCGGAACGTCGATCGCGAGCAGATCGGCAAGGTCCACCTCAAGTTCAGCCGCTCGATCGCCGAACAGGCGATGCGCACGGCCCAGCCCGTCTGCACTGCCGACGCGCGCGAGGACGAACGTTTCCGAGGCAATGCCTCCGTGCACGCGATGCGCCTCCGCTCCGTCATTGCCGTCCCGATTCGCTCCCCCGACGGCGTGATCGGCGCGCTTTACCTCGACAATCGATTCACCGAGGCGCGCTTTCGCGAGGCCGACATCGACCTGCTCCTCGGGTTCGCCGATCACGTCGCGCTGGTCCTCCGGCGCGCGCGCCTCATCGACGACCTCCGGCGCCGCACCGAGGAGCTCGAAGCCGAGCGCAGCAAGGTCGAGGAGCTCGCGCGGCTCCAGGCGGCCGAGATCGTGCGCCTCGGCGACGAGGTCCGCGCGAAGCAGGAGGCGCTCGATCATCGCCACGACGATCGGGGAATGGTCGGCAGGAGCCCTGCCCTCCGCCGTGTGCTCGCGACGCTCGACCGCGTCGTCGCGTCGCCGCTCCCGGTGCTCGTCCTCGGGGAGAGCGGCACGGGCAAGGAGCTCGTCGCGCGCGCCGTCCACGACGCGAGCGGGCGCCGGGCGGGCCCTTTCGTGGGGATCAACTGCGCTGCATTGCCGGCGAGTCTGCTCGAAGCGGAGCTCTTCGGCCACAAGCGAGGCGCCTTCACCGGCGCGGATCGCGACCGCGCGGGCCTCATGGTGGCGGCGTCGGGCGGGACGCTCTTCCTCGACGAGCTCGGCGAAATGCCGCTCGAAGTGCAGGCCAAATTGCTCCGCGTCCTGCAGGAGCGCGTCGTGCGCCCGCTCGGGAGCGACACCACGGTCCCCGTCGATTTCCGGCTGGTCTGCGCCACGAACCGGACCCTCCGTGCCGAGGTCCGCTTCGGCCGTTTCCGAGAAGATCTTTATTATCGCGTCGGCGTCGTGGAGGTCACGCTGCCGCCCCTCCGCGATCGGCTCGAAGATCTGCCCGAGCTCGCGGCGCACCTCATCACGCGCGCGGCCCGTGAGCTCGGCAGGAAGGCGCCGCGCATCACGCCGTCGGCCATGCGCGTGCTGCTCGCCCATTCCTGGCCCGGCAACGTGCGCGAGCTCGAAAACGTGCTCATGAAGGCGATCGTGCTCGCCGAGGGCGACGAGATCCGGGCTCAAGATCTCGGCCTCAGCGGCGCGCGGCCGCTGCCGTCGCGGCGTATCGAGCGGCCTCGCGGGGACGCCGAGCGCGAGGCCATCCTCCGCGCGCTCGCCGACAATGACTGGAACGCCGCGCAAGCCGCGCGCTCGCTCGCGATTCCACGAGCGACCTTCTATCGCAGGCTGGATCGTTATGGCATTGCGCGACCGAGGTGAAGCCATCGAGCGGCAGCCCGACGCGTCGGGGCAGCTCGTATTTCCCGTTGACAGGTTGCCTTACCTGGCTCCTCATGCGGGCGAGATCGGCGCGCGCCTCGGTTCGAAGGCCCGGGGCTCGGCAACATCCTGCGAGGAAACTGGCATGTTCACGGTTCGGCGAGCGTCCTCTCCCCTCGGGTCCCTGGTTCGATCGCGGCCGCGCGCGACGCGTACGGCCTTGGGCTTGGTCCTGATGAGCGCCTCGCTCGGGTGTACGAACGAGCGGGGGCCCGAGGACGGCGCGCAGGCGACGAACGCGTCTCCGAGCCACGCGCCGGCACCGGCGCCCGCGGCAGGGCAGCTCGGCCTCGGTGATGTCATGCGACGCGTCCACTTCGCGTTTCGCCGCGACGGTGATTCGTTCCACGGGGGCCACACGACGTACGCCGTGCGCGCGAATGCGCGGTCGTTCGAGGTCGCGCCCTACCAACCCGCCGGGGAGGCGCCCGGGCGCGATGCGGTGAAAGGGGCCGCCTTCGTCGCGACCCTGACGTCGATCGAGCGCGGCGGCGCCTCCGTGCAGGGCGCGCCCGGCGCGCGCGCGGACCTCGATCCAAACGCGCGCGTCGCCATCACGCACGGCGACGTCGTCGAGCACCTCGAAAACACCGAGCAGGGCGTCGAGCAGAGTTTTTCCTTTGCGTCGAAGCCCGAGGGCCGTGGGGATCTCGAAGTCCGGATCGCGGTCTCGGGAGAGACATTTTCGAAGGAAACCGAGACGGGGCTTCATTTCGTGGATCCGGCGACGGGCCTCGGCGTCCGTTACGGGGTCGCGACGTGGATCGACGCGCGTGGCCAGAAAACTTCGGTGCCCGTCGATTTCGAGGCGGGGCACATCGTACTGCGTGTCCCGGAACGCGCGCTCGACGAGAGCGTTTTCCCGGCCGTACTCGACCCGGTGATCGGACCCGAATTCGGGATCGACCAGGAAATCCAGTCCCCGGCGCCCGGGAATCAAACGGAGGCGGCCGTTGCGTTCGGAAATGGGAAATACCTCGTCGTCTGGCGGGACGGACGCACGGGCACGGATGACCTTTATGGCGTCCGTGTCACGAGCGCAGGGACGATCCTCGATACCTCCGGCATCCTGATCTCCGGCGCTGCGGGTGTGCAGCAAAAGCCCGACGTCGCGTACGACGGGACGAACTGGATGGTCACGTGGACCGACATGCGGCAAGACGCCCAGGGTGACATCTACGCCGCCCGCGTGAGCGACGGCGGCGCCGTGCTCGATTCCAGCGGGATCCCCGTTGCCACGGCGAGCGCAATGGGGGGAGAGGGACCGGCGGCCGTCGCGTTCGGCACGACGCACCATCTCGTCGCCTACAGGCGCAGTTACGGACTCTATGGCCGTTTGATCGCGCCCGATGGGACGATGAACCCGGAGTTCACGATCGCGACGAGCAACATCTACCTCGACGACATCAGCATCGCGTTCAACGGGGCGAACTATCTGGTGGTGTTCGACAACCTCGACGCGAGCTTCAACTACGTCCACGGCCGCCGCGTCTCGCCCGCGGGCGCGCTGCTCGACGCCTCGAACCTCACGATCTGCTCCTATTGCAACACGAGCGACCTCGACGTCGCCTCCGACGGCACGAACTGGTTCGCCGCATGGCGGGACAGCGGCATCTACGGCCAGCGCATCACGAATGCGGGCGCGGTGCTCGACACGAGCTCGGGCAAATACCTCGCGGCGAACGGCGCCGGCATCTCGGTGGTCTTCGCGGGCAGCGGGTACGGCGTCTTCTCGGAGACCACGAGCGAGATCTACGGCATGATGGTCGATTCGCTCGGCAACGTGACGATCCCGAAGACGGCTCTCGTCGCGGAGCCGGGGTCGAGCACGCTCGCGGCTGCGGCGCACGACGGGACGAATTTTTTCGTCGCGTTCCGGGACACGCGGAACACGAGCTCCACCAACCCGGCCGACGTCTTCGGGCTTCGGGTCTCGAACACGTTCGCCAAGGTCGACGCCACGAGCCAGATCCTCTCCCGCGCGGCGAACACGGAGCTGCGTCCCGCGGTGGCCTTCAATGGGACGGATTACCTCGCGGTCTGGGAGGATCGGCGCCCGGGCACGACGACGGACATTTACGGGGCCCGCTTGACGACGAGCGGGACGGTGCTCGATCCGAGCGGGCTCGCGATTTCGCAGGCCGTGGGGAGCGAATCCTATCCATCGGTCGCCGCGCTCGGCGCCGATTGGCTCGTCGCCTGGACCGATGGCCGCGCCGGTAGCGACGACGTCTACGCCGCGCGCGTCAGCGGCGCCGGCAGCGTGCAGGATCCGTCAGGGCTGCCGATCGCGAACGCCAGCGGAAGCCAAAGCACCCCCGCGGTGTCGTCCGACGGGACGAACTGGCTCGTGACCTGGCAAGACGCCACGAACGCCGAGATCTGGGCGCGCCGCGTCACCCCGGCCGCGACGCTGCTCGATGGCTCGGGAATTCAAGTTTCGACGGGCGGCGGCACCACGTCCGCGGTGGCCTACAATGGGACGAACTACCTCATCGCGTGGTCGAGGCCCGGGGCGATGGGGTACGACATCGCCGCGGCGCGCCTGACGAAAGCCGGCGCCGTGCTCGACACGGGCAACTTTGCCATCAACGTCGCGGCCACCTCCGCGAGCGAGAACAACGCCTCCGTCACGTCGAATGGTGTCGACTGGCTGGTCACGTGGGACAATAATGCCGACGTTCGTGGCGCGCGCGTCAATGACAGCGGCGCCGTACTCGACGCGATGGGGATCGGCATCTCGACGGCGACGAACACCCAGCGCGCGGCGCGAGCGGTCTGGGACGGCACGCAATACTGGGTCGTCTGGCAAGACGACCGCGCGGTGGGCGGCCGCCAGGATCTTTATGGCACGCGCCTCACGCCCGGCGGCGTCGTGACGGACACGACGGGCATCGTGCTCGCGAATGATCCGGCGCAAAATGAGCTCGCCCCTGCGATCGCCGCAGGTCCCTCCAAGGAGGCGCTCCTCGTCTACCAGCGCTTCGAGACCGCGCAGCCCTACGGCGGCGATCGGGTCTGGGCCCGCCTCGTCACGGATCCGACGCTCGGCGTGAATGGTGTGTCCTGCCAGACCGGCGCCCAGTGCGCGAGCGGCTCGTGCGTCGACGGCGTCTGCTGCAACACGGCGTGCAATGGCGCCTGCGTGGCTTGCACGGCGGCGAAGAAAGGCGCCGGCGTCGACGGCGAATGTGGTCCCATCGCGACGGGCGCGGATCCGGACGACGAGTGCGCGAATCAAGCAGCGAGCACCTGCGGCACGACGGGGAGCTGCAATGGCGCGGGCGCCTGCCAGCTTCACGCGCAGGGCACGGCGTGCGGAGCGGTCTGTGTGGGCGGCGCCGCGCAATCGAATGCGTGTGACGGCATGGGCACGTGCACCGCAGCCGGCGCCGCCACGGGCTGCGCGCCGTATGCCTGCGTGGCGGGGGCGTGCAACACGACCTGCGCGGCGGACGCCGATTGCGCGGCGGGCAACGTGTGCGTCGGCGGCGTCTGCGGCAAGCTCAGCGCCAATGGTGCAGCGTGCGCGAGCGACGTCTGGTGCCAATCGGGGGCCTGTGTCGACGGGGTCTGCTGCAACACGGCGTGCACCGGCCTCTGCGAGGCTTGCTCCGCGGCGAAAAAGGGCGCGGGCGCGGACGGCGTGTGCGGGCCCATCGCGAGCGGCACGGATCCCGAGAACGAATGCGCGCTCGAAGCCGCCGGGAGCTGCGGGCAGAACGGCCAGTGCAATGGCGCGGGCGCCTGCCAGCTCCATCCGCAGGGGACCTCCTGCGGGGCCTCGGCTTGTCAGGGCAACGTCGTCAAAGGGCAGATCTGCGATGGCATGGGCCAGTGCGTGAGCGATCCGGCGGGCAAGGATTGCGCGCCCTACGTTTGCTCGACGGGAGCGTGCAAGAATCCGTGCACGAACGACAACGAGTGCCTGTCCGGCAACCTTTGCCTCGGCGGGGCCTGCAAGCCGCCGGGGATGCCCGGTGTGCCCTGCGCGGCCGGCTCCGCGTGCGCCTCGGGCTTCTGTGTCGACGGCGTCTGCTGCGATGCGGCCTGCGCGGGATCCTGCGAGGCCTGCACGGCCGCCAAGAAAGGCCAGGGGGCCGACGGGCAATGCGGACCGATCAAGACCGGCTCGGATCCCGACGACGAGTGCGCGGCGCAGCCGCCTTCGACGTGCGGCTTCGACGGTCAATGCGATGGGTCCGGCGCTTGCTCGGTGTATGCGGCGGGCACGCCGTGCGCGGCCGGCGCCTGCGCCGGCACCACGCAGACGAACCCCTCACAATGCGACGGGAGCGGAACGTGCGCCCCGGGGACGCAAGTGAGCTGCGTGGAAGGATATGCGTGCGTCGGAGGCAAATGCGCCACGAGCTGCACGGACGATACGGCGTGCGCCCCGGACTACGTGTGCAATGTCGCGATGAAGTGGTGTGAGCCCGTGGGCCAGAGCGGCTCGGGCGGCGGATCCGGCTCCGGCGGCGGTGCGAGCAGCAGCTCCGGCTCCGGCGGGTCCCATCCCGGCGCGGGCGGCATGGGGGGCGACGGCGGGTCGAATCCCGGCGCCGGCGGCATGGGGGGCGACGGCGGCGCGGCATCCGGCTCCGGCGGGCGTGATTCCACGAGCGACGAGGGGTGCGGATGCAAGGTCGCGGGCGCCCCGCGCGCGGCGTCGCTCGCGCCGGGCGCGCTCATCGCATGGGCCCTCGGGATCGCCTTGCGCAGGCGCTCCCGCAAGCACGGAAACAGGAACACGAATGGCATCGGCTCCCGCGACGATCAACCGAGGTGACCTCTTCTGGATCGAGCCGGAGGAATCGCGCGGGTCGATCCCCGGCTATCCACACCCTCATGTGGTGGTCCAGGACGATGTCTTCAATCACGCACGCGTCCACACCGTGGTCGTGTGCGCATTGACGTCGAACCTGAACCGAGCCAGCGAGCCGGGGAACGTGCTGCTCGACGAGGGCGAAGGGGACCTGCCGAAGCGCAGCGTCGTGATCGTATCGCAGATCTCTTCGGTGGAGAAAACGCGGCTCGGCGCGCGCATCGGGGCGCTGTCCGACGCGCGCGTGGAGCAGATCCTGGACGGCCTACGATTTCAGCAGCGGTCGTTCTTCCGGTGACGCCGGGGCGCCGTCGTCAGCCGCCGTGGGCGCGGATGAAATCGCGCACCTGCGGATAGATGCTCTCCCGCCACTTCCGGCCCGAGAAAATGCCGTAATGACCGGCGCCCTTGGCCACGTGGTGCTTGTGCTTCTCGGCCGGGACGCCCGTGCAAAGCCCGTGCGCCGCCTCCGTCTGTCCGAGGCCGGAGATGTCGTCCTTTTCGCCCTCGATCGTGAAGATCGCCGTCTCCTTGATCGCCGCCGGCTGCACGCGCACGCCGCGCACGTCCCAGGTCCCTCGCGCGAGGGCGAACTCCTGGAACACGACCCGCACGGTCTCGAGGTAATACGCGGCGTCCATGTCGAGGACCGCGTTGTACTCGTCGTAGAAACGCTCGTGCATCTCGCGCGCGGCGGCGCCGGATTCACCCTTGTGCGCGTCGATCCAGTACCGGAAGCTCGCCTTCCAGTGGTTCTTCGGGTTCATCATGACGAACGCCGTGAGCTGGAGGAACCCGGGATAGACCCGCCGTCCCTTGCCCGCGTAGGGGCCGGGGACCTTGTGGATCATGTTCTTCTCGAACCACGAATACGGGTGCCTCGTCGAGAGCAGGTTCACCTCCGTCGGGCTCTTGCGCGCGTCGATGGGCCCGCCCATGAGCGTGAGCGAGCGCGGCGTCGCCTCGCCCGCCTGCGCGAGCAACGAAACGGCGCCGAGGACGGGAACCGTCGGCTGACAAACGGACACGACGTGCAGCGACCCGGCCCCGAGCAAACGCAAGAAGCGCATGACGGTGTGCACGTAATCGTCGAGGTGGAAAATTCCCTCCGTGAGGGGCACGTCGCGCGCGTCGAGCCAGTCGGTGACGTAGACGTCGTGGTCCTGGAGCAGCGTGCGAATCGTGTCGCGGAGCAGCGTCGAATGGTGCCCGGAGAGCGGCGCGCAGACGAAGACCTTGGGATCACTCGCGAGGCGCCGCGCGACCTCGGGATCCTCGGAGCGGCGCACGAAATGGATGAGCTTGCAGAAAGGCTCGGCGACGACGACCTCCTCGGCGACGGAGACGTTGACGCCGCGGACGTCGACCTCGTCAATCCCCCAGGGCTGCTTGGGGTACCGCTTGCCGAGGCGGTGGAAGAGGGCCTGGCTCGCGCCGAGCGCGCGCACGTGCGGCCACTTCGACAGGGGATTCCTCGGGTGCCGCAGCGCCTCGGCCGAGACCCCGGCCAGGTGCGCGAGCGGCTCGATCAGCGCCCGCTGCAGCTCGTAGAGGTGGTACATCTTCGGCGGCCTGAGGTACTGCGCGGCGGAGGAGAGGAGCGGAGGGCGCACGACTTGTTGCACCGCAACATAGCCAAACGGTCATGAAGATCAAGGACTTTTGGTCTTCGGCTTTGTTTGTGTTGCGGCGCAGCAGGACAGGGCGCCCGTGAGGACGGGGGCACGCGGCCGTGGGCCGCGTCGGCGAAAAAGTCCGCAAAAAACGCTCTCTGTTTTCGTCCGTGGGTCATGAGCAACGTTCGAGCATTCGTTCTTGGAAGTTTCGTGCTGGGGATGTCGCTTGGCGCGTGGGGCTGCGCGGCCGGGAACGGCGGCAGCGGCGGAGACGGAGGCGGGCAAGAACCGTCGAGCTCCGCGACGGGCGGCGGCGGAGGCAACGGAGGCGCTGGGGGCTCGGGCGAGGTCGCGGGCGGCGCAGGGGGCGATGGCGGTGGAGCGGGGGCAGGCGGCGGCGCCGTCTGCGGCGACGGCATCCTCGCCGGCAGTGAGGAGTGCGACGACGCGAACGCCGATCCGACCGACCGCTGCGATGGCTGCGCGGTGAAATGCCTGGAGGGCGAGCAGAAGTGGTCCGGGAACAACCACTGTTATGCCGAGTTCACTGCGCAGAAGACGAATTTCGCCAATGCACTCCAGGCCTGCGCCACGAGCGGAGGCTACATGGTCACGGTGACCAGCCAGGCCGAGCAAGATTTCCTGTTCGGCACGGTGATCGACAAGGCCATCCTCCTCCCCCGCTGGCTCGGGCTGACCGACATCGACACGGAAGGCACGTTCGTGTGGGGGAACGGCGAGCCCCTCGCGTACACCCATTGGCAGCAAAATCAACCGGACGACTACAACGCCTCCGAGGATTGCGTCGAGATGTACCACGTGACCGGCGAGTGGAACGACGACAACTGCACGTACGAATACCATTACGTGTGCGAATACGCGCCGCCCGGGCTGTAGCGCGCGGAGCCTCGTTCAGGCGCCGCTCCTCGAGGTTGCCCTCGATCGCATCCAGGAACCGCTCGCCGGCCTCCGTCCGCGTCGGCTCGCAGCGGCTTCGATGGCCGAAATGCCCCTTCCCGTCCCCGCTCCGCGGCGTCATGATGTCCCCATGATCCGCGTGACGCCGGCCCTCCTCCTGCTCGCCGTCGCCCTGGGCGCCTCCGGCTGCGCTTATCGTGTCCCGCCCACGCACATCCCCCCTTCCCTCGCGTTTTCGGCGGCCGATCTCGACGTCGACGAAATCAGGATCGTGGACCACGACCCGACCCGCGACGACACCGACACGCCCGCCGACATCTGGCAGGACACGGTGCAAATCCTCAGCAAGGCCGCCCGCGCTCGGCCTGGGGCCTCGGAGGGGGCGCGCGTGCGCGTGCGTATCGATCTGGAGCAGAGGTCCTCCATCTACGACGCCATGCGAGACGATGGAATCGCGGCCATGGGGATGCTCTTCGGGCTCTTCGGCCTGGTCATCGACAACGAAAAACTCTCGGTCGACGTGACCGTGGAGCGCGCCGGGCGCACCTTCACGGGCCACGGCTCGGCCCAGAAGCTCGGCAGCTTTTATGCGCCCGCGCGCAGGCGCGCCCTCGCCGTGGCCCTCGATCGCGCCCTCGCGGACGCGTCGACGAAAAGCCCTTGATCGCCCCCTGACATCTCTATTCCGGACGGGAAAATCCGTGTAGAGTCCCCGATGGGAGCGGGCCGACCGGCCTGGGGGAGCACATGGGCATTCTCGTCTTTCTGGTCTTCGTGTTTGGCGTGTACACGTTCGTCGCGCGCCTGAGACGCAAGGAAATCCCCGAGGAGACGCGGCAGATCGGGGCGCGGCTCGGGCGCTCGGCGCACGGGGCGATCCCGCTGCCGGGCTTGATGGGGCAGGCGCCCGCCGATTTCATGCCGGCCGAGCCCTGGCGCGAGACGGTCGGCCCGCCCGACGACCACACGCTCGTGCTCGACGCCGCGGGGCGCCCCGTGGCGAACGAGCCCCTGCCCGACCCGGGTGATCTCGGCCCGTACCGGGATCCTTCGGTGGCGCTGATTTCGACCGCCGAACCCAGGCCGAGGCGCCGAAAGAAAAAGCAAAAACGCCCCCCGACGGAGGCCTGAAGCGGAGAAACCCCATGACCATCCTCCTTTACGATCTCGTCGCCGAGGGCGATCGACGCCCGAGCCCCTTCTGCATTCGAACCAAGCTCGCCCTCGCGCACAAGCGCCTCGCGTTCGAGACGGTGCCCGTGGCGATGACCGACATCCCCGCCCTCCACGGTGGCGCGTTCAAGACCGTGCCGATCCTGAAGGACGGCGACCACGTCGTGGGGGATTCGTGGGCCATCGCCGATTACCTCGATCAGGCCTACCCCGATCGCCCGCCGCTCTTTCATTCGCCGGAGGAGCGCGGCCTCTGCCGATTCTTCGAGGCCTGGTTGTTCTCCAGCGTGCTCCAGCAGGTCGTGCGGTTCTACGTGAAGGACATTCACGACCTCGTCCTCGAAAAGGACCGCGGCCATTTCCGCGCGACCCGCGAGGCGAGGCTCGGGTGCACGCTGGAGGAAGCCGCGGCCGGCCGCGAGGCGCGGCTCGACGCGATGCGCGCGGGCTTCGACCCGGTCCGGCTGACGCTCACCCACCAGGGCCAGCCGTTCCTCTCGGGACCAGACCCGGGGTATGCCGATTTCATGCTGGTCGGCGTCCTCTCGTGGATCGAGGCGATCGGCACCGTGCCGCTCGTCGTGGACGGTGATCCCCTGGTCGCCTACCTCGAACGCGTCCGTGCGTCGTCGAAGTGTTGAAAATTCGTCAATCGGCCCCCTTCGGGCCGCGCCTGACCTGGTGTAAGGCGTCCCCCCGAAACCGTCAGAAACTTGCCTGCAAGCGTAAGAACGGACCTGCGTAACATCTGGACCTTTACAAATCTGGAACACCGGGATAAGGTGGACCTTCCTTTTTATTCACTCATCGCCTGCTCGCGATGAGCGACTCCATTTCGTGCACGGAGGTCCCATGCCGTTCATGCGCCCCCCGGCGGCGATCCGGCCATTTCGCCGCCCGATCCTCTCCATTCTCGCTGTCGCGCCGCTCCTCGCGGGCCTCTCGGCGAGCACAGAGGCGTCCGCGGATACGCCCTACACGCTCTTCGAGAGCGGGCAAGTCCGCCCCGTCGCCCTGTCGCCCAACAAGAAGTTCCTGTTCGCCGTCAATACCCCGGACAATCGCCTCGAGATCTTCCGCGTCGAGCCCTCTGGCCTGTCCCACCGCGGCTCCGTTCCGGTGGGGCTCGAGCCGGTCGCGGTCGCCGCGCGCTCGGATGACGAGGTCTGGGTCGTCAATCACCTCTCCGACAGCGTCAGCGTCGTGAAGATCGGACCGCTCGGCTACCAGGGCGCCGTGGTGCGCACGCTGCTCGTCGGCGACGAGCCGCGCGACATCGTGTTCGCCGGACCCGGCAAGAACCGCGCATTCATCACGACGGCCCATCGCGGCCAGAACGTGCCATACAATCCGCAGCTCACGACGCCCGGCGTCGGCCGCGCCGACGTGTGGGTGTTCGACGCCGGAAACCTCGGCGCGACGCTCGGCGGCGCGCCCCTCAACATCCTCACGCTCTTCAGCGATACGCCCCGCGCGCTCGCGGTGACGCCCGACGGCTCGCGCGTCTATGCGGCGGCCTTCCACTCCGGCAACCGCACCGCGGCCCTCAGCGAGCTGCAAGTCCCCGACGGCGGCGAGGCGGCCGGCGGCGTTCCGGGGCCGAACACGAATGCCCAGGGCGTGCCCGCGCCCGAGGTCGGCATCATCGTCAAGCACGACGGCGAGCACTGGAAGGACGTCGTCGGCCGCTCCTGGGACAGCGCGGTGCGCTTCTCGCTGCCGGACAAGGACGTGTTCGTGATCGACGCGAACGCAAATCCCCCGGCGCAGCTCTCGGGTTCGTCCGGCTATTACACAGGTGTCGGCACGATCCTCTACAACATGGCCGTGAACCCGGTGAACGGGAAGGTCTACGTCAGCAACACCGAGGCCCGCAACGACCTGCGCTTCGAGGGCCCGGGCACGTACGCGGGCGAGACGCTGCGCGGCCACCTGCACGAGAGCCGGATCACGGTGCTCGGCTCGGGCGCTCCGGCGCCGCGGCACCTCAACAAGCACATCGATTACGACGCGTATCCGGCGCCCGCCGCCGTGAACCAGAAGACGCTCTCGCAGCCGGTCGGGATGGCCGTGTCGAGCAACGGCGCGAAGCTCTACGTGGCGGCGTTCGCCTCGTCGAAGATCGGCGTGTACGACACGGCCGCGCTGGAGAACGACACGTTCGTGCCGAGCACCGCGAATCAGATCGAGCTCTCCGGCGGCGGGCCGACGGGCATGGTGCTCGACGAGGACTGCGGACGCCTGTACGTGCTCACCCGCTTCGACAATTCGATCGCGATCGTGAACACGACGACGAAGACGGAGATCGGGCACGTCTCGATGCACAGCCCGGAGCCCGAGAGCGTGATCGAGGGGCGTGCCTTCCTCTACGACGCGCGCCTTTCGTCGAGCAATGGCGAGGCGGCGTGCGGAAGCTGTCACGTCTTCGGCGATCTCGACAGCATGGCCTGGGATCTCGGCAATCCCGACGGGCTCGTCCTGAACAACCCCGGCCCGTTCGTCCCGGTCAAGCCCGAGCTCGTCCCCGTCTTCGGAACCGATGATCCGACCTTCGGCCAGAACCCCGATTTCCATCCGATGAAGGGGCCGATGACGACGCAGAGCCTGCGCGGCATGGCGAACCACGGGCCAATGCACTGGCGCGGCGACCGCACGGGCGGCAACGACGAGGCCTCGTCGCAGCCGGACGACGGGACCTTCGACGAGAACGCGGCCTTCAAGAAGTTCAACGGGGCCTTCGTGGATCTGCTCGGCCGCAATGCGACGCTCTCCGCCGAGCAGATGCAGAAGTTCACGGACTTCGTCCTGCAGGTCACGTATCCGCCGAACCCGGTCCGCAACCTCGACAACTCGCTCACGCCGTCGCAACAAGCCGGCCGCGATTTCTTCTTCACCCAGAACGTCGCGTCCCAGGGCGCCTGCGAGGCGTGTCACCGCGTCGATCCCGAGGCGAACCCGAGCGACGCCTTCCCCGGGTTCTTCGGGACCGCCGGCTTTGGTTCGTTCGACGCGACGACCCAGATCCTCAAGGTCCCGCACCTGCGCAATGCATACACGAAGGTCGGCATGTTCGGCGCCGGCTTCACGAGCGGCAATCGGGCGCCGGATCCGTTCCTCGGCGACCAGGTCCGCGGCTTCGGCCTCAATCACGACGGCACCGTGCCCGAGCTCTTCACGTTCGTCAGCGGCTTCGACCAGGGCCCGCTGAACCCGGCCGGCATCCCGAACACGCCGGCGGGCAACCAGGCGAAGCTCGACATGGTGGACTACCAGCTCGCGTTCGAATCGAACATGGCGCCGATCGTGGGGCAGCAAGTGACGCTCACCCAGGCCAACCAGACGGTCACGTCGGCGCGCATCAACCTGCTCGTCGCGCGGGCCGACGCGGGCGAGTGTGATCTCATCGTCAAGGGCCGGCTCGTGAACGAGATCGGCCTGGTGTACGTCGGCACCGGGCAATTCCTGGTCGATCGCGCTTCGGTCGCGCCCGTCACGAGGGCCCAGGTGGAGTCGGTCCTGACGGCGAACGGCAAGGCGCTCACGTATACGTGCGCGCCTCCGGGCTCCGGCGTTCGCATGGGCATCGACCGCGACCTCGACGGCTTCCTCGACGGCGACGAGCAAGTCGCGGGCAGCGATCCGGCCGATCCGACGAGCACGCCTTGAGCGCGTGTTGACAATCCCGCGGGGGCCTGGAAAAACCATCCGGGCCCCCGCGATGCCGCGCCTGCAAAAGCGTCTCCTCCCTGCCCTCCCGCTGCTCGCGCTCCTCGCGGCCTGCAGCCCCGCGCCGCCACCTCCCGAAGCGCCGCCGCCTCCCGAAGCGCCGCCGCCCGCGCCGCCGCCGCCGCACACGCTCCCGCTCGCGTCGTCGCCGCCGCCCGCGCCTCCGCCCGCGCCTCCGCCGCCGCCTCCGCCGTTCCGCTCGGACGAGGTCTTCCGCCTCGCGATCCGCGGAGGCCACGTCATCGACGGCTCGGGCGCCCCGCGTCGCCGCGCGGACGTCCTCGTCCGTGGCGATCGCATTGCCTTCGTGGGCGACGTCGATCCCTCCGTGCGCGCCGAGCGGACCCTCGACGCCGCGGGCGCCGTCGTCACGCCCGGCTTCATCGACGCCCATTCCCACGGCAATCCGCTCGGCGACGTCGAATATGCCCTCGCGATGGGCGTCACCACGCTCGTCGTCGGCCAGGACGGCCGCAGCCCCGCCACGCGCATCGGCCCCTGGCTTGCGAAAATCGACGCCGGCAGGCCCCGCGTCCACGTCGCCACCCTCGTCGGGCACGGCACCGTCCGCGGCCTCGTCGGCGCCGCTCTCCTGACGAAGCCGAGGCCTGCCGAGCTCCAGCGAATGCGTGATCTCGTCGCCCAGGCCCTCCACGACGGCGCCTTCGGCCTCAGCACCGGCCTCGAATACGACCCGGGGCGCGGCGCCTCGATGGATGAGCTCGTCGCCCTCGCCGAGCCCGTCGGCGCGCGCGACGGCGTCGTGATGAGCCACCTCCGCAGCGAGGACGACGATCGGATCGAATCCTCGCTCGACGAGCTCTTCGAGATGTGCCGCAAGGCCAAGGCCCGCGCGCACGTCGCGCACCTGAAGATCGTCCTCGGCCACGGCGCCGCCCGCGCCGAGCGCCTGCTCGCCCGTATCGAAAAAACCCGCGCCGCGGGGCTCTCCGTCACGGCGGACCTTTATCCGTACACGGCGAGTTACACCTCGCTCGCCGTCCTTTTCCCCGACTTCGCGCGCCCGCCGTCCTCGTATGCCGACGCGCTCCGGAGCCGGCGGCCCGAGCTCGCCGCCTTTTTGCGCGCCCGCGTGGAGAAACGCAATGGCCCGAAAGCGATGCTCTTCGGGACGGGCGCATTCGCCGGCAGGACGCTCGAAGAGGTCGCCACTTCGCGCCGTGTCCCGTTCGAGGACATCCTCATCGACGTCGGCCCCAACGGGGCGGAGGCCGCATACTTCGTGATGGACGAGGCTGTCGTGGCGCGGCTGTTCGCCGATCCGTTCGTCATGGTCGGCACGGACGGCGGCGGCGGCGGGCGGCATCCGCGCGGCTTTGGCGCATTCGCGCGGGTGATCGAGGATCTCGTCGAAAAGCAGCGCCTCGTTTCCCTGGAAGAAGCCGTACGCAAGATGAGCGATTTGCCCGCCAGGACGCTCGGGCTCGAAGGGGATCGAGGCTGCGTGCGCGAGGGGTGCGGGGCCGATCTGCTCGTGTTCTTGCCGGGCGAGATCCACGAGCGCGCGAGCTTCACCGCGCCGCATCGGCTCGCGGAGGGAATGCGTTTCGTGGTCGTCGGGGGCGTGGTCGAGCGCGAGGGAGGCAAACCTACGGCGGGTCGTGGGGGGCGCGCGCTTCGATTTTCGGGGGCGAATCGGCGGTGAGCGGAATCTGGATAGGCCGTGTCAGGGGCTCTCGCAGAGCTCGTTCGAATCCGCGCTCGTGATCCCGCCCGCCTTGCATTGTACGCGATAGCAGTAGACGGTCGCGGCCGAGTATGCCCCGTCGTCGTGCTGCTCGGTCGTGCTGCCTCCGAGCGTGTAGACGAGCGAGAACGCACCGCCGTTCTCGCTCCGGAAAAGGAGGACCTTGTCGCAGCCCGCCGCGGTCCACACGACGTGGACCGCGTCTCCCATCGGGATGAGGTCGACCAGCACGGGAGGCGTCGGCGCGGGTGGCGCGTCGTAGTCGCGGGGCCAAACCAATCGCCCCGGCGCTCCCTCGGCGCCCTGCTCGGTATGGCATTTGTTGCAATCCCCGTCGGTCTGGAGCGCATTCATGGAACGCGTGACCCCATTCGCGACGAGCCGCGCCGTATAGGGGACGGGCACGCCCGCGGCGACGGCGCTCGACATGAAATTGCCGGCGGCGTTCGGCGTGAGCGTCATCGTCACCTTGCCCATCGCGTCGAGGATCTCGACCTTCGCGCCGGGGGGCGGCGGGCTCATGCAGAGGTCTTTCTCGTGGAACGCAGGAAAGACCGTGCCCATGAAGAAGTAATTGAAGGTCGACGCCTGGGTCTTGTGACACGCGCGACACGCGGTACCCGGGTTCATCTGCGCGGTCGGGGTCGCGTTCGGATCCCAGGTCTTGCCGCTCGCGCACGTGGTCTCCGCAGGTTTGGCGGGGATGGCCCCGCAGGTCCCCGGCGGCATCCCCGCCGCCACCCATTGCTCGAACACCGCCACCTGCCCCGCCGATGCAGGAGGTTCGGAAAGCGGTGGCATGGGCAAAACCGCCGACTTCATCCGTTCGAGGCTTTTCTCACCGACCGTTTTGCCGGAGCTCGCATGCGGCGCGAGGAAATCGTGCCGGGAGAGCAGGGGCGCGGGCGCTCCCGCCGCGACCGGGGAAGAATGGCAGCTCGAACAGACCTCTTCGACGACCTCTCGCACATCGCAGGGCAGCTCGTTGGGTCCGAGGTCGATGACGCCGCCATCGCCTCCGGTCCCCCCAGAACCCCCGCCACCGTCGGGCTTGTCGGGAACGACGGCGGGGAAAGGTTCGAGGGTGCACCCCCAAAAGGGCGCGGCGACCAGCAGAAGCAGGTGAATGGAAATATCCCGGATGCGCATGGGCCGACGGAGTATCGCCGAGCGCAGGGCGATCGACCATGCGACGTTCTGTCGCATCCGGCGTCGCCGTGGCCGGCTTTACTGCGGGAGGCTGAGGCCGGGCGGGACGTACTCGCAGGGAAGCTTTCCGCTCGGCGGCCTCAAAAGTGCGTCCCGCTCGTCGAGGCACGGGACGAGCGCGGTGGGCTGTCCGCCGCCGGCCCCCCCGCCCCCGCCGGAGGAGCTCGAGCTCGACGAGCCATCGCCGCCGCTGCCGCTCGACGACGCCGAGCTACCGGTGCTCGTGTTCTGCGAGGGCTCGTCGGAGCACCCCCAGAGACAGGCCAGCGCGGTCACCACAAAGAGCCAACGTTTCATGACGGCTCCCTTCGTGGCTAGTAACGGACCCAGATTTCGTCGTTCGCCTTCACGCCGTCCGCCGAGAGCAACGTGACGCCGGACGTGCCTTTGATGAGGTCGACGGTGTTGTCATTGAAGCTGTAGGCGTCCGTGCCCCGCCAGACGATGTGAGCGTCGCTGAAGAAAACGCTCAGGTCCGCGATATCAGCGGGCACGGTGTACTTATTCCAGCCCGGCAGATGATCGGGGACGATCGCCTGCGCGGCGGCGGGCTCGCCCATCTCGCCCGGCAACGCGACCCACTCGGCATACGAGAGCGTCGCGTCGGCGGCGCGGCAGACCTGATGGACCTTGTAATAGATCGACGTGAAAGGCGCGCTGGGCGCCTTCGCGCGGAACGCGAGCCTGTAATAATTCGTATCCCCGGGCAGGGCGTCCGCGTCGTCCTTCTGCCACGTCACGGTCGTCACGAGCGCGGGATCCGCCGCGTCGTACGTGAGCGAGGTCTTGCCGAAATCGCTCGACATCGGGCGCACCGAGATCATTCCCTTGGGGATCTCGACCGTGATGGCATACGTGTCCGAGCCTTCGCAGCCGTGGCCGACGCTGAGCTCGACGACGGTGGTCTTGCCGGCAATGAGCGTCGGGCTCACCGCGCTGATGTGCGCCTCTGCGGCGGCGCTCGTCGCGAGCGCGCCCGCGAGGATCGAGAATGTAAGCGGCGTGTGTTTCATTTCCATGTTCTCCTTCGAAGCTCGGGCGAAGGACTAACATGCCGGGCGAGGCCGTCCGTGCGTCATGATGTCGCACGGGAAGCGAGCCGCAGAGGCGCGTGGTAGTGCCGAAGCAAATGTCTCGAACGTCTCGCAACACGGTGCTCGATCGACATCATCGAACCAGGGCGGAGCGCCTGCTTTCAGCGGCGAGCGCGCTTTTCGTCCTCGCCACGGCGAGCTGCGCTCGGCGCGACGACGAATCCTCGAAGCCGACGCCGCATCCATCCGCCTCCGGCGCGCCGCAAGCGACGGCGCCGCAAGAGAGAGGCGCGGCGGTCGACGCCGAGCCGCAGCCCGATTTCATCAAGCATCCTCCGGTCCACATGAAGCCCGCGTGCGCGAGCTCGAGCGAGAGCGCCGCGAGCGACGGGGGTCATCGCTGCGTCGCGCTGACCCTGCGTTGTCCCGAGCTCGACCGGGGCGAGTCGGTATGGCTCGCGACGACGCCGCCCATCACGAAGGTCAAGCTGCCCGAAGGATCGCGGGGCCTACGCGTCACCGGCGAGGACGAGGTCTCGGCCACGGTCTGCTGCAAGACCACGAGCGCCGATCCGCAGCCCGTCAAAGCGCAGATCAGGCTCTTCACGAATGAAGTGGCCGGCGCGGTTCATACGCTCGACTGTCCTTGAATGAATGCCACGAACGATCGAAAGCCGTACGGCTCGATACGTCACACAAACGCCACTTGACGTGCTCTTCGAGCGGCCGTTATACGTGCGCGCATGTCTCGATTTGCCGTGTTGACACCTATTTGGCCCCGGCACATGGTCGCCGGTGCCTTCCTGGCGGTAGCCGCTTCGTGTGGCTCCGATTCCGTTCCAGATTCCCCGTTCGAGCCTTCGGCGTCGTCGTCGCCTGCAACGTCGACCGAAATGCCGAAGGATCTCCGCGTGGCCTACATTCATGCCGTCCAGTCGGGCGCCTCGGAGGCTTATGGCGCGAGGTGGGTCGGGCCGGAGCTCGTCGAGGCGGACAACGATGCTGCGGGCTTCGTGACGACGCTCTCCAGCGCGGGCGTGGTGCTCGCGTCGACCGAGGAGCCCTGGTCGCTCGAAATGCGCACGGCGGCGCTCGGCTGCGAGGGGGCGACGATGCCGGTCTCCGCGGCCCCGCCGAAGGCCACGGGCAATCGCATTGCGTACGAGCATCCCGAAATCTCCGCGTGGTACCTCAATGGCCCGCTCGGGCTCGAACAAGGGTTCGTCCTCGAGCGCGCGCCCCATTGCGCGGGGACGAAGGTCGTCGAGCTCGCGCTCGGCGGCGAGCTCCACGCAGAGCTCGACGACGCCGACGGCGACGGGCGCGGGGAGGTCATCCGGCTCGTGGACGACGCAGGCCGGGTGGCGCTCTCGTATACCGATCTCTTCGTGAAGGACGCGGAGGGCAAAACGCTGCCGGCGTGGATGTCGGTGGAGGCGGGGCGGATTGCGCTGCATGTCGACGACGAGGGGGCGGCGTATCCGGTGGAGATCGATCCGCTGATCGGAATCCAGCAGGCGAAGCTTTTGGCGAGTGATGGGGCGACGTCGGATCGTTTTGGCCATCGTGTCGCGGTGTCGGCGAACACCGCGCTCGTGGGCGCCCCGCTCGACGATGACAAGGGGCAAGGCTCCGGCTCCGCCTACGTCTTCGTGCGCAGCGGCAGCACGTGGACCCAGCAGGCGAAGCTCGTGCCGGCCGATGGGGCGGCGGGCGACCAATTCGGCGGCTCGATCGCGCTGTCGGGGGACACGGCGCTCGTCGGGGCCGGCCTCGACGACGACAAGGGGAGCGACGCCGGCTCTGCCTACGTCTACGTGCGCAGCGGCAGCACCTGGACCCAGCAGGCGAAGCTTTTGGCGAGTGATGGAGCGCCGGACGACTGGTTCGCGTATTCGGTCGCGCTCTCGGCGGACACGGCGCTCGTGGGGGCCGTGCAGGACGACGATAAGGGCTTCAGCTCCGGTTCCGCCTACGTCTTCGTGCGCAGCGGCAGCACGTGGACCCAGCAGGCGAAGCTCGTGCCGATGGATGGCGCGACGAGCGACGGTTTCGGCAACGCGGTCGCGCTGTCGGCGGACACGGCGCTCGTGGGGGCGTACGGGGACGACGACAATGGAAGCAGCTCCGGCTCTGCTTATGTTTTCGTGCGCAGCGGCAGCGCCTGGACCCAGGAGGCGAAGCTCTTGGCGAGCGACGGCGCGGCGAATGACCAGCTCGCCTGGTCGCTCGCGCTGTCGGGGGACACGGCGCTCGTGGCGGCCCCGTGGGACGACGACAAGGGGACCGAATCCGGCTCTGCCTATGTGTTCGTGCGCAGCGGCGCCGCCTGGACCCAGGAGGCGAAGCTCGTGGCGAGCGACGGGGCGGCGTCCGATTATCTTGGTTATTCGGTCGCGCTGTCGGGGGACACGGCGCTCCTGGGCGCGTACCGGGATGACGACAAGGGGAACGACTCCGGCTCGGCCTACCTGTTCCTGCGCAGCGGCAGCGCCTGGACCCAGCAGGGGAAGCTCCTGGCGAATGATGGAGCGTCGGATGACCAGTTCGGTTATTGGGTCGCGCTGTCGGGCGACACGGCGCTCGCGGGGGCCCTGTTCGACAGCGACAAGGTATCCCTCGCCGGCGCTGCCTACGTGTTCGTCCTGGCGGTGGGCAATGGCTCGCCCTGCGCCTCGGGCGCCACGTGCGCGAGCGGCTTCTGCGTCGACGGGGTGTGCTGCGACAGCGCGTGCGGCGGCGGCGTCGGAAACGATTGCCAGGCTTGCAGCGCTGCGGCGGGCGCAGCCTTGGACGGGACGTGCAGCGCGCTCGCCATGGGCACCGTATGCCGCGCGTCGGGCGGAGCGTGCGACGTGGCAGAGAGCTGCGACGGCGTCGCGACGGTGTGCCCCGCGGACGGGAAGGCTGCGCAAGGGACCGAATGCCGCGGGTCTGCGGGTGCTTGCGACGCCGCGGAGAGCTGCGACGGGACGTCGAATGCTTGTCCGGTGGACACCAAGGTCGCGGCCGGCACCGAATGCAGGGCGTCTGCGGGCGCTTGCGACGTGGCCGAGACTTGCAACGGCACGTCGAATGCTTGCCCCGTGGACACCAAGGTCGCGGCCGGCACCGAATGCAGGGCGTCTGCGGGCGCTTGCGACGTGGCGGAGACGTGCAACGGCACGTCGAATGCTTGCCCCGTGGACACCAAGGTCGCGGCCGGCACCGAATGCAGGGCGTCTGCGGGCGCTTGCGACGTCGCCGAGAGTTGCGACGGCGCGTCGAATGCTTGCCCCGTGGACACCAAGGTCGCAGCAGGCACCGAATGCAGGGCATCTGCGGGTGCGTGCGACGTCGCCGAGAGTTGCGACGGTGCGTCGATTGCTTGTCCGGTGGACACGAAGATCGCGGCGGGTACCCCATGCAGGGCATCTGCGGGCGCTTGCGACGCTGCCGAGAGTTGCGACGGTGCGGCGGTGAATTGTCCTCCCGATGCCGCTTTCCCGGACGGGACGGTATGCGACGATGGCGATGCGTGCACGGAGGGCGATTCGTGCGAGCTTGGCGCTTGTAAGTCCGGCGCCACCCAGCCGAACTGCGGCAGCGGCGGCGCCGGCGGAAGCGGCGGCGCTGGCGGAACCGGCGGAAGCGGTGGCGCCGGCGGAAGCGGCGGCGCTGGCGGCAGCGGTGGCGCCGGCGGAAGCGG
>NZ_JARZHH010000086.1 GCF_029946515.1 Polyangium sp. 6x1 | reverse complement strand
TCGCACCGCGCGCAGCCGCCCGGAGCGCGAAGCGCGAGGACGGTGAGCACGGCTTGGCCTTGCGCCGCCCGAGCACGCGGGCATGCTCGCGCCCCCCGGACGAAGCGCATTTGAAGGCGCTTTCCGGAAGCGGAAGCGGAAGCGGAAGCGGAAGCGGGAGCGGAAGCGGAAGCGGAAGCGGAAGCGGAAGCGGAAGCGGAAGCGAAAGCGGCAAGAGGGATCTGTTTGTGTACCGTTCTTGAGGAAGGCAGGGGCAGGTCGATCGCCAGGGGGCTCAACCTGGTTGCGGGTCCTTGGTTCCTCGTCGCCTTGGGAGCCACGGCAGGCTTCTTTGCGATCGCGGGAGCTTTCGCGACCACGGGCGCCGAGATTGGCGCCGGCGGCGGCACTGTCGTGGAGCCTGGCGGCGGCACTGTGCTCGGCGGCGCGGGCGGATGGCTCGTGGGCGCCATTGTCGGTAGCGTCGCGTATTTCGTCTCCGACTTGACCATCGGCAGCGCGGTGGAGTACGCTACGCGCAGCTTCGTCGGCGAACCGGACGGGTGCAAATGACGGTAGAAAATCGATTACGAATCCTATTGCCGGACGGGCACGTCTTCGAGTCGGCGGGCGAGCGAGGGGACGCGATTCGGGGAAGAATCGCCCATTTGGATGGCGAGATGCTCCTGAAGGAGTGAGCTTCGTCGATGAAGCGTATGCGGCTCCTCGTACCGATATTCTGTCTCGTCGGCGCTTGCGCACCGCGAAACGGAGGCTCGTCGGCCGCATCGGAGACGAAGCATCCGTGGCGTGTTCTCGCCCTCGACAACGATGTCACGGCGTCCACCGCACAGCCGGATGGATTGACCACGTTCGCGGGTTGCACGGGCGGCGGCGTGGTCGGCCGCTTCAGCGATCATGTATGGGCCTTCACGCCGCCTGCGACGGCGACGTATCGATTCCGGGTCTGCGCAACGTCCGACGCGGCGCTTACCGTGTACAATTCGCGCTCCACATTCGGCTGGGTTGCCGGCCGTAATTTCGAGCTCCCCGTGACGTTGAGCGGGGGCGAAGCGTACCTGGTCATCGTGGACGGCCAGTGGCAGGCGACCGGCGACTATCAGCTCGCCGTCTCGACCGACGTCTCGCCGACCGCGCTCGTGCGGCCGGAAGATCCGACGATCGTCGACCCGCTCCTTGCGCGTGCAAAGCCGATTGGTCTTGGCCGTACATTCGGCACACTCGAATCCGCCTCGGGAGGCGTGAGAGCTCGATGTGGCGGCCTCGGGAGCGACACCGTCTACCGCCTCACGATAGCGCCCGGCGGGAGGTCCGTACGTCTTCGCGCAGCAGCGCAGTTTCCTGTGGCACTCGAGCTTCGAGATGAGTCGGGCCAGTCCATCGCATGCGCGCGATCGGCGCAAGGAGCGTTCGATGTCGAGATGACGCAGCGGCTGGCCGAGGGAGACTACCTTCTCGTCTTGGACGCGACCGCCCTTTCCGCCGCCATCGTTCGTAAGGCCAATACGGACTTGATACGCGATTCTTACGATCCGCTGCACCCGCGCTCCGGCGCGGCGATCCGAGGGGCCTACGTCCTCGACCTGGAGAGCTTGGAGTGAATCGCATCGGCATCGCTTGCATCGTCTTGGGGATCGCGGGGTGCATGCCGCCCGAGGTGCCGTCGTATCCCCGAAAGGGCACGCCGCTCGAGCCAACGTTCAGCCTCCTACCTTCCGGTTCGCGCGACATCGTCGTTCCCATGCGCTCGGGGATGTCGCGAGCCGCGGGGCCGGGCTATCGGTACATCGTTCACATCGAGAGGAGCGATGGCGGTGGGCCGCTCCACGCCGTATGCATCGACGGAGAGCACGCCTACGCTGCGGGTGCGGGCGGGATCGTCTTGCGCCGAAGCGCGCATACCGGTTGGAAGCGAGAGGAGAGCGGTACCACGCACGCGCTCCGCGGCTTCGCGGTCCTTCCGAGAAGCGACGGCCAGCAGGCCGACAGCGATGCGACGATCTTCGCCGTCGGCGATACGGGCACGATCCTGCGTCGCGACGCTGCGGGCTGGCACGCCGAGCCGAGCGGGACCACGCGCGACCTCCATGCCGTTCAGTTTGTCGGGGGTGCATTGCTCGCCGTCGGCGACGGCGGCACCATCCTCGAGCGCGAAGAGACGGGCTCTTGGCGATCGATCGCCGCTCACACGGACGCCGACCTCCGCGCGATCGCCGACGCAGGCATAGCCGTCGGTCGGGCTGGCGCCATCGTGGACTGTCCTCGCTGGGCATCGGCCGAGCGAACGTCCTTCGCGTGCGTTCCGCGTCCATCGCCGGTCGATGTAGATCTATGGGCGTTCCGTGGTCCGTTCGGCCAGATCGTCTTCGGTAGCGGAGGGCTCAGTCTCGAGCGCGAGATGAGCCCCGGACCAGCGGTCTACAAAACGTCGCGTCGGTTCGAGACCACCCTACGTAGTGCCGCGACCAACTTCCACTCGTGGGCGATGGAGGCCGGGCACGACGACGTGGCCGTCGGAGACGGCGGAGCTATCGTCATTTTCCCCGCCGGTGGCGATCGTTCTCCGCCTGGCGACCCCGCTACGATCCGCATCCCTGGCTCACCGACACTCGACGCGGTTGCTTTCAAGGAGCTCGACGGGTTTGCCGTGGGCGCGGGAGGGACAATCGTCCATCTTCAGATTGACGGGGCGCTGGTTGACTATTTTGAATGTCCGGCCGTCTGATATGATCGAGCATCCATTTCCGAAACTCTACCGGCTTAGAATCGGCGGCGTCCGCCGGCTCTTCGCCATCCTTGCCCTCGGCGTCGCGGCGTGTAGCCCATGGACGATGCGGCCGTGCCTCAAGAGCGATTCCGCCCGGACGAGGTTTGTTCGCGAGCGCTGGGGCGAAGCGACGGATCCGAACGGCGCTTGGAAGACGCGCATCTGCGCCACCGAGGATGTGATCACGTATTCCCACTACGAAGACGACTACGACTGGACAAGTCCGCCCGCGTGCAAGGAGGAGATCGTCAACCGCCTCGAGACCGAGCTCTTCCGCCACTCTCCGGTCGCGAACAATCGCCTCCAGCTTGCGCGCATCAACGCCATCTCCCTCACGGCCGCGACGCATAAGCTCAAGCCCGAGCAGGCCGACATCCTCCTGCGCCTCGCCGCGCTCCGCCCCGAAGACATCGCCGACTACGAATTGACGCCGGGCGAACGGGGACCGCCGCTCGGCAAGGAGATCTTTCGCCGTCTCGCGTTGCGCGCGCTGACGAACAGCCACGTGGAGGTCAACGAGAACGTGGTGTGGGCCGCCGTGCTCGCCCGCCGACGGCACCCAAGCGATGCGATCGAGCGCCGCCTCCTCGAGGCCGACACCGCATACCGCTTCGAGGAGGCGCGCTCGCGTCGTCCGAGCGTAGCCGCGATCAACGATAGCTTCGCCCTCTTCGATCAAATCTTGGCCGAGACCACGGCCGCGCTGGACCGCGACTACGAAGAAGTGGAGCACGGATTGATCCTCGATCACCTCCAGCTCATGGCCCTCTACGCGAAGCACTTCGGGCGCGAACTCCCCGCGTCACGCCTCTTCCGTACCATCGTCGACCGCGAGGCTCGCGTTGCGTCGGTCCGCGGCAAGCCCGCAGCACGGCGAGATCTCTACGTCGCGGCGAGGATGGCCGAGGCCGAGTGTCACCAGGTCTACAAGTTCAGCGAATCGTGGCGGTGGTACGAGGAGGCGCCCCGGACGCTCGACGAGCTCGTCTTCGAGCCAGCTCTGTACAAACGCGGGTTCGAGTGCCCCGAACAGACGAGCAAGACGAGCACCTGGGTCCAGCTGTCCGAGTACCTGGAGCGCTTCGCGCAAGGAACGCTCTCGCCGCGCGACGGAGTCAACCTGCTCCAACTCCTTCCCGAGCAGCCAGAACAGGTGACCGCGCGAGCAGACGTTCGCGCGCTCCTCCTGAGCCATCCGCGCGAGCTTCAGGCCTTCTCCGACAACCCGCTTCACGATGCCCTCCGCCCCGTCCACCTCGCGATTGCCGCGAGCGAGCCTGGGGATCCGATTGTGCGCGCATTTCTCCAAAGCTACCTCGTCGGGTTCCGCGAGCGTCCACTGCCAAACGCGCGGGCGCTCATGCTCGTCGCACGCTTCGCGAAGGGCTTCGGGCTCGAAGCCGAGGTCCGCGCCGTCGCCGACGACGTGGCAGCGCACGCATTGAGCAAGGGGCCGTACAGCGACCCCGCGTTCGATGCAGTGGTTTCGGCTGGAGTCCGTGCTTCGATCGACGCAGTGAACCTCGAGCCGTGGTAGGCAAAAGAGGGGGAAAGGTCCTCCATCCTCACGCAGCGCCGCACGCGTCGACGCGAGCTGCTGCACGTGCTCCTCATCGACCCGGCTCTCGGCGAGCTCGCTGCGCGTTTTCGTGAGGACCTCGGTCCGCTCGAGCCGAGACGGCAGGCGCCGGGCAGGGCTCGTTTGCAGGGGGCCGTGGGCGGCCGAAGTGGCTGGCCCGCGGCGTCGATCGATGGGTCGCCTGAGGGGAGCATCGCGAGGAGCTTGCCTGCGGCGTCGTGCGAGATGGCTACGATCTCGACATCCCCCGCCGCAACGGCCGTGATCTCGCTCTGGACGAGCACCGCGAGCAGCGCCGTACGCGGATCGGCTCCGAGAACGTCCCAAAGGGCGGCCACGGGGCGGGAAGTGGCATTAACGTGCGCCAACGGGGTCGATCCGCCGGCAGCAGGACGCAGAACCATCGGGTTACGACGGGTAAGGGCCTCCGGAATCGGCAGCGGAGGCGGGAGCGGGAGCGGGAGCGGTTGCGGAGGCGGGAGCGGGAGCGGGAGCGGAAGCGGAAGCGGGAGCGGGAGCGGGAGCGGCAAGAGGGCCTTGTTTGTGTACCGCCGTTGAGGAACGGGGGAGTGGATCCCCGGATCACGAAGGGACTGCCATACGCCCACGGATGAGTATAGACTGAGGCCGTGCTTGCACGGACGCTTTTCCGGTGGCCCGCGGTTGTTCTCATCGCGTATTCCACCGCGTGCGGCACACCGCGAGCACCGGATCATCTCACGCCTTCGACCCCGTCCGTGGTTCCCACGGATGCCGGACCCGACGCGCTGGATGCCGCTCGGGTCGTCGACACCCGCGGATGGGCAAGCGCCGCAGATTCGCCCTACAAGCCTTTCCAGAACCTTCGGCCTGAGTGCCTCATCGACCACGGTTGTCCATTCGAGCCGGCTGTGCTGCCGCCATGCCCTTCGGGGCTCGATCCTCTCGATGTCACCGAAGTCCTCGCGCGCGCCGACGAGCTTTCCGGCCAGTCCGCGCTCGTGCGTGGGATGCTGCGCGCCAGAACGAGGATGACCCTGGTGGACTGCGGCTTTCAGTGCTGCAATTCGGCGGGAGGCCCCATCGTCCTTTCGCCTCTCGAAAGCTCCGAGCGGGGGATGCCTCCGAGCCTGCTGCTTGCAGATGAAGCAAACCCCCACGCGTTTCGCTGCGGGGGTGACGATTCCTGGACCTGCTGCACCTTCTCGCCGAACGTGGAGGTGCTCGTGTACGGCCGAATCGAGCCCATTCCCCCGGAACGCTTGAAACATCATCTCGTGTATCCTTCGCTCACCGACGTGCGCCTCTGCGCGCTTCATCCATTTCCACCGCCTGCCGAGCTGGAGGTGAACGAGACAGGGTGCAAGCTTCAGGGCAGGCAGTATGCGCCCGAGGAGCACGTCACCATCGGCGAGCAAATGTGCGGCTGTCATCGCGGACGCGCCTCCTGCCAGCCGAACGATTCGTCGTCCTGCTTCTATGCCGGAGAATGGCTTCCCGATAAAAGCTCTCTTCTACTGCGACGGTCATGCGAGGTCTTGCAATGCAAAAGCGGCAACTGGGCGCGTTCCCCGGGGGATTGCAGCTTCCCGATGCTTGCCTTGGTCGGCTTTGCGCTCCGAAGTACCGCGCTCGATCCGAAGGAAATTGCCAAGCTGGAACCGCTGCCCCAAGCCCTCAAGGAATTGCCCGGCTCGATCAGAATCATCGCGCGCGTCAAAGCAAATGAAGGGCGAAATGCGGAGCAGCTCGCGCAGGAGCGCGCACAGCAGGTGAAACGATGGCTGGTCCGGCACGGGGTATCGCCGGAGGCCCTCCGCGTGGAAATCGAACGGCCGGAGAGCGACGACGGCAGCCCGCCGCTCGTGCGCTTCCGATTCGTGCCGCAATCGCGATCTTCGGCTCCACGCCCCGGTCCGTGAATCGGGCGCAGTCGATAGTACCCAGTACGCTCCGAACAGGCTCCGGGAACGGCATCGGAAACGGAAACGGAAACGGAAACGGAAACGGAAACGGAAACGGAAACGGCGCGGAGGCGGATGCGGGTGTGGGCGGCGGCTGGGAGGACGCGCGCCTGCGGCGGTTCCGGTCGCATTGACGCGAGGCCGTGGTTCGGGGAGACCGTCGCGCTCACCGGAGCTTCTCCCGGCACGCTACCACGTCGACCTCCCCGGCCGAGCCCCAGATTCGCGGGGGCAGCACCACGATTTTTTTCAGGCTCGGCAGCGCGCTCGATTGCAAGAGCACCTCGACCTCGTCATCGCCGATCGCATTCGGGCCGAGCTCATTGTCGCTGAAATCGAGCGTCTCCAGCGCACCGAGTGCCGGTGCGGAGGCGATGGCGCGGATGACCTCCGGCCCCACGGGGGTGCCTCGAATATCGAGGATCCGCAGCGATCCCAGCCGCTCCGACGTGACGAGGCGCACGAGCGCCTCGGCGCGGATCCCGGTCCGCGCGAGGCCCAGAAAATACAGATTCGCGAGGAGCGGGGCGTCCGCGAGGGAAACGACGCCGGCGTCGCCGATGGCATTGGATCCGAGTTCGAGATCGTTCAGGTTCTTCCAGTGCTTCGCCGCCGCGAGGATCGCCCCTGCGCGCGGCCCGAGCTCATTGCTGTGGAGATCGATCCGCCAAATGTTTCGCAGGTGCTCGCAGCGCGTGATCCGCTCGAGCCCGTCGTCCGTGAGGTCGTTGCTCGACAGGTCGAGGAGGCTCACCTCGACGAGCCAGGGGAACGCGTCCCAGCCCTCGATGTCGCCGTCGCAGAGTTCGAGCCCGCAGAGATCGAGCTCGCCCTCGTCTTCCATGCGCTCTCGGAGGGAAGTCTCGTCCAAGGGTCTTTTGAGGGGCGTCTCGTCCAAGGGTCGCGTCTCCGTGTGCCGGCGTGCGGCCCGTCATGGTCGCCAAATCGTCCTCTTTGCGCAAACCCGATCCCGGGCCTCGTCCGCCGGACGGGCGCGACGTGAGCGGGCTCCCCCTGAACTTGTGTACCGTTTTCGAGGCAGCGCCGCGCTCGTGCCTTCATTGCCAAACGACCCCTGATCAACGTGAGAGAATTCGGCGCACCCGCCCGACCTCGCCCGATTCGAGGCGCACCTTGATGCCGCGCGGATGCTCAGGCGAGCTGGTGAGGATGTCGCGCACCACGCCTTCGGTCAGCGCGCCGGCCTCCTGATCGGCCTTCTGCACAATGGCGACACGCAGGCCGCGGCGGATCTGCGACCGCAGCGTCCCTCCGGGCTCGCCGGCGCGAGAAAGATCGGGCGGGACCTCGCGCCGTACGAGCTTCATCTCGCTCACGCCCGCGGCGCGCAGCACGGCGGCGACGCTCTCGACGTCGTCCGTCATCACCAGGAGATCGCGCCCCTCGACCAGCACCTCGTGGCCCAGCTCGTCTCGCCATCGCCTGCCGAGCGGGGCGCGGTGCTCGGGCGGTACGCCGATGACGCGGGTGAGCACGGCGCCTTCGGTGGCGTCGAGCTCCTGGCGCACGACGACGCGACCGAGCGGCGCCGCTGCCGCAGGGGCGGACCTGGGCTGGGGCGCGGACGCGTCGGCGGTCCGAACGGCACCGCGGAGCGAGGAGAAGGGCTTGTGCTTCAGTCCTTTGTCGGGAGACACTGCCCCCAGTCTGCCACGAGGGCACCGTACGGGGCGATAAGTTCCATGCGTTCCCACAACCGGTGGACCGGCGCCCCCAATGGGTGGCATTCCGATCCTGCAGACGGGGAGAGCGGGAGCGGGAGCGGGAGCGGGAGCGGAAGCGGAAGCGGGAGCGGGAGCGGGAGCGGGAGCGGAAGCGGAAGCGGAAGCGAACGCGGGTCGCGGGGCACGGACGCGCTGCTGAACCGACGGAGCGCGAGGTCCCATTTGTCCCGGACGCGCCGTCAGAAGCTCGTGTCTCCGCGGCGCGCGGCTTCGATGCGCCCTCGCATCTCGTCGAGGGCATCGTCGAGGTGCTCGCGAAACGTGTGGCGCTCTCCGGACCAGTCGATGCCGTGGTCGGTGCCCACACCGACACGGCCGGTCGCTCGGAAGAAGCCCGGCCAGTCGTAGAACGACGAGAAGTCGAAAATGCGCACCGAGCGGTCGAAGTCGCCCGGTTCGATCTGCGGTCCTTCGTCGATCTCGCCGTCGATCCAGATATCGACATCGTCCATGAGGTTTTCCCACGAACGCTCGATGACCACGTCCAGAGGCGGCAGGACGAGCACGCCGTCCTCCTTCTTGTTTTCGAGCGTGTCGAACAGGGCGTACGTCCACGGGACCGCGCCGCGCGGGTATTCGTCCTCGCGACCGACGTAGCGCGGGCTCTTCGCCGCCATCCATCGGATCTGCACGGCGCCCACCTCCGCGTAAAACGCGCGCACGTCGTCGGGCACACGGCCGCCGAACCAGGTCTCGAGGCGCGCGAGCGCTTCGGCCGCAGCCGGTGGCCCGAGCTCGGCGCCCAGGAGGACGATCTCGGGGGCGTTGCGGAGCTCTTCGATCAAGGCCGTGAAAACGTCTCGCAAGGTCTCCTCCTGCATGGCTGCTTCCTCATCCCCCCGACGCGGCGCGAGCGTACCGCAGCGAGCGGGCCCCTCCGCGAAAACGTGACGGAGCGCCCCTCCATCTGTCGCCCTCCCTCGCCCGGTCTGTTCAGTGGTCCTCGGTTGATCCGTCGTCCAGAACACGAACCAGGGCGCCGGCCGCCCGTTTCGGTCTTCACCGGACAAGTTCATCGCTGAGCGGACAGAGTATGTCCGTCACGGGCGCTCGGTTCGTGTCATCTTTCTTGGCCGGCGTTCAGGTACCTGGTAGGGTGTTCAGTATGCACCGCGCCGCCGCTGCCACGGTCCTCGCCACGGACGCCGACGCCCGCCACAAGGAGCTCTTCCAGAGCGCCCTCGTCCGCCCTGCGATCGAAGGCCTCTCCGGCCGCGCCAAGGCCCTGCCCTTGGGCCTTGGCGCCGTCGACGCGTCCTTGCCCGAGGGAGGCCTGCCACGAGGTGCCGTGGTCGAGCTGACGGCGCCCCAGGGCCTCGCCCGCTCGACGACGCTCGCCTTGTCCCTCTGCGCCTCCGCGCAAGCCGAGGCCCGCCTCCGCGGCGAGAGCGACACGCGCGGCGCGTGGTGCGCCTGGCTCGACCCGGTCCACGCTCGGGGCTCCGGATCGCCTTCGGCGCCCTCCGCTCCAAACCCCGGCTCCCTCTTCGCGCCCGCCGTCGCCCGCGCCGGCGTCGATCTCGAGAGGCTGCTCGTCGTCCGGCCGGACCTCGACGACCTCGCCCGCGTCGCCGTCCGCGTCGCCGGCTGCCACGCCTTCTCCGTGGTCGTGGTCGACACGGCCGGCGTGCCCGGCTGCCGTGGCGAGGCCAGGCTCGACCGGTGGGTCACGATCGTTCGCCGCCTCGCCCTCGCCATCGAGGGCAGCGACACGACCGTCCTCTTGCTCACGGACGCGGCCGCCTCCCGCGCGATGCCGCTGCCGGCGGCGATGCGCATCGAGCTCGAGCGCCTCGGCGAGGATCGGCTCGGCCTGCGGGTCGCCAAGGACCGGCGCGGCCGCGTGACGGGCGCGCAGTCGATCGAGCTTGGAAAAAGTGCATGAAGAGCGCATGAGGATCCCGTGATGGGCCGGCGAATCGTGGCGGTGGTCTTGCCCCAGCTCGGCTGCGAGCTCGTGCGGCAACGCGCCCACGAGGAGGGCCACGAAGGCGGCCCGCTCGCCGTGCTGTTCTCCCGGGCCAAACCGGACGGGGGAGGGGAGGCGCAAGATCGAGCCACGGCCACGCTCGACCTCGTCGACGAGGCCGCCTGGCGGTACGGGATCCGCCCCGGCCAGCGCGTGGCCGAGGCGCAAGCGACGCTCGCCGAGCTCACGATCCAGAACGTCTCGTTCGCCGAGGTCGACGCGGCGCTCGGCCGCGTGGCCGAGGTTTGCCTGGGCGGGGACCCCGCGCATGAAACGGGGCTCGGCACGACGGCTGCGATCCGCCTCGCTCCCGAGCACGCCTTCAACGCTCGGGGCTCCGGGTCGCCTTCGGCGCCCTACGCCCCGAACCCCGACGAAGACAAACGCCGCGGCCCCGCGGGCGACGCGCCCTTCGACACGGTCTTCCTCGACATCACGGGCGCCGCGCACCTCGTGGGCGGCGAGGAGGCCCTGCTCGACGAGCTTTGCGAGCGCATCCACGCGCTCGGCCACAAGGTTCAGGCCGCGATCGCCGACGGCCCGCGCATCGCCCGCGCGCTCGCCCGGTTCGCCGCGAGTCCGGTTCTTTCCAGCGGATCGGCCCTCTTGGTGCGAAAAACCCCGCACCCGACGGTCGTCGCCAAGCCCGGCGCGCGTGTCCTCGGCCCGCTGCCGCTCACGGCGCTGCCGCTCGATGCCGACACGGCAGCCTTCTTCGCCCGGCTCGGCATCTTCACGGTCGAGGCCCTGGTAAAACTCCCGCGCAGCGAGCTCACGCCGAGGCTCGGCCTGCGCGCCGCCGAGGTGCTCGATCTCGCCTCCGGCCACGACGCTCTCCCGCTCGTCCCGTACGCGCCCCCGCGCACGATCGTCGAGGAGACGAGTTTTGACGACCCGATCGCAAGCGTCGAGCCCATCCTCTTCGTCCTCCGCGGCATGACCTCGCGCTTCGCCGCCCGCCTCGGCGCCCGCGGAGAAGCTTGCCTCTCGCTCGTGATCACGATCCCGCTCGACCGATCCATCGCGAACCTGCGGGATCCTTCCCGCGAGCCCGTCCTCTCGCTCTCGATCGACCTGCCCTCGCCGCTCTCCGACGCGGGCGACCTCCACCGCGCGCTGCGGGCCAAGCTCGAGCGCGCCGAGCTCTTCGCGCCGGCCGTCGGCGTTCACCTCGAGGTCTCGCAGATCGTCGAGGCGCGGCGCGTCCAGATCGACCTCTCGCGCGACAAGGCCGTTCGTCCCGACGCCCTGCCCGCCCTGCTCGCCGAGCTCTCGGCCGAGATCGGCCAGGATCGCGTAGGCGTGCTCGAAGCGATGCACGCCCACAAGCCCGAGGCGCGCTCGAAGCTCGTCCCCGTCCGTGATCTCGACCAGAAACGCGCGCCCGCCGGGGCTGCGGACCTCGAATCCGCCGAGGATCGCGACGTCCCCCTGCCCACGCGGCTCTTCGCGACCCCGGTCCCGATCGGCCGCATCACGAAGGGCGCGGTCGTCGCCATCGACAACCGTCTCTACGCCATCGAGTCCTTGCGGTTCGTCATGCGGCTCGACGGCGTCGAGTGGTGGACGAGCTCGGCCGCGTCGCGGGATTACGGGGTCGCCTGGCTCGTCCCGGGCGCCACGAGCGCGAAGGTCCCTTCGGGATCGAAGGCCGAGGGGGCGTCGCGGGCGGCCGGCCTCGCGTGGGTCTTCGTGGACCGGACGACCGGGGAAGGGTACCTCCAGGGCTGGTGCGAATGAACCGACGAAGGCCGGCCCTCTCCGTCGTCCCTGCGGGCCCCCCCGAGCCTTCGCCCGAGCCCGAGGACAAACCCGCGTTCGCCGAGCTCTGCGCGCGCTCGGCGTTCTCGTTCCTCGAAGGCGCCTCGCAGCCCGAGGAGATGGTGCGCCGGGCGCACGAGCTGGGTTTGTCCGCGATTGCCATTGCGGATCGGGACGGCCTTTACGGCTCGGCGCGCGCGCACACGGAGGCGAAGAAGCTCGAGCAGCCCTACATCGTCGGCGCGGAATTGACCCTGGAGAGGGACGGCGAAAGGAGCGGCAGCGTCGTCCTCCTCGCCCAGGATCACGAGGGGTATTCGAACCTCTGCCGCCTGCTCACCCTCGCCCACGCGACGCACGAGAAGGGCACGGCGGGCATCACGATCGAGGACGTGACCCAGGTCCACCGCGGCCTCTTCGCCCTCGTCCCGCTCGGGAGCCCCGCGCTCGCGACCGACGCCCTCCTCGGGCCGCTCCGCGACGCCTTCGCCGAGCGCGCCTTCCTCGCCACATGGCGCCACCTCGATCGCGGCGACGCGGCCCGCCTCGAAGCCGCCACCAAGGCCTCCGCCCGCTACGGCCTCTCCGTCCTCGCCACCGCGCGCCCCCTCTTCCACCACGGCGGCCGCAAGCCCCTCGCCGACGTCCTCACCTGCATCCGCTACAAAACCACGCTCGATCAGGCCGGCGCCCTCCTCGCCCCGAACGCCGAGGCCACCCTGCGCAGCGCCGCCTCGATGCGGAACCTGTTCCGCGACGAACCCGCCTGGGTCGGGCGCACCGTCGAGATCGCCGAGGCCTGCCGCTTCTCCCTCGCCGAGATCCGCTACCGCTTCCCGAGCGAGGGCCTCTGTTTGCCCGGCGAAACCCCGGACGACGCGCTCCGCCGCCTCACGTACGAGGGCGCGAAGGACCGCTACCCCGAGGGCACGCCGCCCCGGGTCGCGGCGCAGATCGAGAAGGAGCTCGATCTCATCAAGCTGCTCGACGTCGCGCCGTACTTCCTCAGCGTCCACGAGATCGTCTCGATCGCCCGGCAAAAGCGCATCCTTTGCCAGGGACGCGGCAGCGCGGCGAACAGCGCGGTCTGCTTCGTCCTCGGCGTCACGGCCGTCGATCCGGCGCGATCGAGCCTGCTCTTCGAGCGTTTCCTCTCGCCCGAGCGGCGCGAGCCTCCGGACATCGACGTCGACTTCGAGCACGAGCGCCGCGAGGAGGTCATCCAGGCCATCTACGAAAGGTACGGCCGCGACCGCTCCGCCATGGTCTCCGAGGTCATCTGCTACCGCGGCAAGAGCTCGCTCCGCGAGGTCGGCAAGGTCTTCGGTTTGACCACGGATCAGCTCGATCGGCTGAGCGGGCTCGCGCTCTACCACGAGGCGGACACGAGCGAGAAGAAGCTCGCCGAGCTCGGCTTCGATCCGAACGACGCGCGCCTGCGGCAGGTGATTTTCCTGGCGAACGCGCTCGAAGGCATGCCGCGGCACCTGTCGATCCACGTGGGAGGCTTCGTGCTCTCGGCCGAGCCGCTCCACCACGTCGCCCCGATCGAACCCGCGCGCATGCCCGGCCGATCCGTCATCCCGTGGGACAAGGACGACCTCGACGAGCTCGGCTTCTTCAAGGTCGACATCCTCGCCCTCGGCATGCTCACCGCGATCCGCAAGACGCTCGCGATGATCCACGAGCGCACGCGCCCCGAAGAACCCTTCGACCCGATCGACGCGCTCGCCCGCATCCCGGCCGAAGATCCGGCCGTCTACCAGGCGATCCAGCGCGCCGACACCGTGGGCGTCTTCCAGATCGAGAGCCGCGCGCAGATGTCGATGCTCCCGCGCCTCAAGCCGAAGGAGTTTTACGACCTCGTCATCGAGGTCGCGCTCGTGCGGCCGGGCCCGATCCAGGGCGGCATGGTCCACCCGTACCTGCGGCGCCGCACGGGGCAGGAGGCGCCGATCTCGCCGCACCCTTGCCTCGACGAGATCCTCGCGCGCACGCTCGGCGTCCCGCTCTTCCAGGAGCAGGTCATGCAGATCGCGATGGTCGGCGCGGGCTACACGCCCGGCGAGGCCGATCAGCTCCGGCGCGACATGGCCGCGTGGAAGAAACACGGCCGCCTCGCGCGGCATCGCGAGCGGCTGCTCCGAGGTTTTTCGGAGAAGGGCATCTCGGCCCGCTTCGCCGAGCAGCTCTACCAGCAGATCCACGGCTTCGGCGAGTACGGCTTCCCCGAGTCCCACGCGGCGAGCTTTGCGCTCCTGGTCTATGCCTCCGCGTGGATCAAGGTCCACCACCAGGCCGCGTTCACCTGCTCGATCCTGAACTCCCAGCCGATGGGGTTTTACAGCCCGTCCTCCCTCGTGCAGGACGCGCAGCGGCACGGCGTGATCGTGCGGCCCGTGTGCGTCGTGTCGAGCGGCTGGGATCACTTCCTCGAAGACGCCGGCGTGATCCGGCTCGGGATGCGCCTCGTAAAAGGGTTCGGCTGGGGCGGGGCCGAGGGCGTGCTCCGGGCGCGCGCGGAGGCGCCGTTCACGGGCGTCGCGGACCTCGTGCGGCGCGCGGGCCTGCAAAAGAACGAGATCGAGGCCCTCGCCGAGGCGGGCGCGCTCGAAGCGCTCGTCCCGAGCCGGCGCGAGGCGCTCTGGAGGGCGCGGGCGCCGCGCATGCCCGACGGCCTCTTCGCGGACGTCCCGCTCGAGGAAGAGAAGGACGTGGGCCTGCCGAAGATGCGCCCCGCCGAGCAGCTCGTCCTCGACTACGGGCGGGTGGGTTTGTCCCTGCACGACCACCCCTTGCGGCACCTGCGCGCGCGGCTCGAACAGGAGGGCACGGTGACGGCGGCCTCGATCAAGGAGAAGCGCACGGGTGAGACCGTACGTGTCGCGGGCCTCGTGGTGGGCCGACAGCGCCCGGCCACGGCGAGCGGCGTCACGTTCGTCACGCTCGAAGACGAGACCGGCGTGGTCAACGTCATCGTGCGCAAGGACCTCTTCGACGCGAGCTACGCGGCCGCGCGCTACGCGAAGATCCTGGCCGTCCGGGGCCGAGTCGAGCGGCAGGGGTCCGGGGCGAAGGGCACCGCAGGTGACCCGGAGCCCCGGGCGTCGAACTACGAGGTCGTTCACGTCCTCGCCGAAGCCCTCGATCGCCTCGACGCACCCGGCAAACGCGGCGTTCCCACGCGATCACGCGACTTTCACTGAGGCGCGTGCGCAGAATCGTTTGAGCCCATAACGAATGGTTCAAGCGACCTTCGGTCGCTTTTTGCTCGCCAGACCGGCCGCGACACGGCAAAGATCGCGGCTGATGTTCGGCCTCCAACGACCTCTGGCCCGCGGCCTCCTGGCAGCGGCCCTGCTTGCCGCGTGCAGCAGCGGGTCGTCGACGACCACCGAGGCCGCGCCTCCCGCGAGTGGATCGCCTGGTGCTCCGCCGCTCGGCTCGTTCATCGCGCCGAGCCCCACGCAGCCCCCGCAGCCGAAGTCGCCCCAGCCGAACCCACTCGGCCTGCCGCCGCGCAAGATCAAGCTCGACCCCGGGCGCCGCGTCTTCACGTTCTCCGAGCCCATGCTGACGAACGCGCGCATCGGCTCGACGCTCGTCCTCTACGCGGCGACCGCGATCGGCTTCGACGGCGACGACCTGGTCATCGAGGGACAATCCGGCGGCCCGTCGTACAAGGTCCACCCGGGCTACGTGATCCCGGTTCCGGACAACGTGAAGCCGAAGCTCGGCGACGTCGTGCTGACCGAGTGGAATGGCGTGATGAAGCACGCCGTCGTGCGGCGGTACGTCAAGGATCGGATCGCGGTCCGCTACACGGACATGGAGGCGCGCGCGCCCGAGGGGCTCTTGAAGGGCGTGCGCTGGGTCAAGCAGGTCAACGGGCTCGAGCCTGGCAACTATGCGGCGCACCGGCAGGAGGGTGAGTATCGGCACGTGCTGCTCGTCTCGCCGTTCGAGGGGGGGTTCGGGGCGCAGGACGCCGGAGGCGATCCGAAGCCCCGAGCGTCGACCGCCGGCGTGAAGCGGTGGTTCTGCCTTGGATTCGGCGGCGCGGCGCTGATCGCGGACGAAGCGGATTTGCAGCCGATCCCGATCAAATGGAAAGGCAAGCCGGGCGCCGTCGTATGGGCCGAGTGGGCGGGCACCATGCGCCGCGCCGTCATGCAGAGCGAGAACGAGCCGGGCATCTTCACCGTGAAGTTCGAGCGAGCGGGCAAGCCGGAAGTCGTCGGTTATGGCCTCATCATGGACCCTCTCTGAGGTCCCATACCGCGTATCATTTTGCGCAGTTTGCAGGTCTGGAATTGCTTCCCGCGTGGTGTTAGGAAGCGAGATCCATGCAGCTCCGAGAAGTCATTCGCGCCGCGCGTCAGTGGGGTCCTTTCACGGCTCGCACCGTCGGGTATGGGACGATCTCGCTCACGCTCGGCCCGCTCACGAAGGATCACGGCGTCAGCACCTGGGCAATGAAGCGCTGGTGCAAGGCGAGCGCGCGGGGGCTGCACCTCGACGTCGACGCCACGGGGCTCGAGAACGTGCCCACCGAGGGCGCGTACGTCTATTGCTCGAATCACCAGAGCCTGCTCGACATCCTCGTCCTCGGCGCGGTCCTCCCGGGGGATTACAAGTGGGCCGCGAAGCGCGAGCTCATGAACATTCCTTTCCTCGGCTGGCACCTCAAGCTCGCCGGGCACGTCCCGGTCGAGCGCGGGGGCGGGGCGCGGGTCGCGGCCGAGGTCATCAAGCGCTTCCAGGAGGTCCTCGGGCGCGGAAAACCCCTGCTCGTCTTCCCCGAGGGCACGCGCAGCGAGGACGGCGTCCTCAAGGAGTTCAAGATGGGGGGCTTCTACGCCGCCGTCCGCGCCGGCGTCCCCGTCGTCCCGGTCGCGCTCGAGGGCGCGGGCAACCTCATGCAAAAGGGCGCCATCGACACGGGCGACGGCTCGATGCGCCTCGTCCGCGTGCGCGTGGGCAAGCCGATCCAGCCCCTCACCACGGGCAAGGAGGCGGCGCGCGTCGTCGACCTGCGCGACCGCACACATGCGGCCGTCGCCGAGCTGCTCGTCTCCATTGGCGGCCGCGTCCCCGAGGCTCCGTCCAAGGAGAACGGGGGCGAAACCGCCGCCTCGTCCGCCGAATCCTGACGTTCGCTCGCTCTTGACCCCGACGTGGGGCCCGATACCCTGGGAGGACACCTCGTTCCTTCTCCAGGTTTGGAGGGTCTCATGGCTTACGAGCATTCACGCTTCATTTTCCGGCCCTTTGCGGCCGTCGCGGTCCTCGCCCTCGCGGGTTGTGGAATGCAGACCGAAGGGGGGATCGTACCGAGCAGCTCGGGTGAACCGCCGGTCGAACTGCCACCCCCCGACCTCCCGGACGTCCCGCCGGTCGAATATCCACAGCCCCCCACGTGCAACCCGGACATCTCCGTCGCGGCGAACAGCCGCGCGCTCGTCGTGCGGGATCCGGCCGTGCTCGCGCGCTTCAGCCTCGAGCGTGTCCTCACGCAGCTCGTCACGATCGCCGGGGAGGACACCGCGCCCGCGGACCTCGTGCGCCGCCTCTTCGACGCGCAGAACCCCGCGGCGGAGGGGGTTTTTTCGGACAACCCGCATTGCGACGATCCCGACAATGCCGCGTTCAAGAACGGCGCGGCCCTCTTCTGTCCGCGGGCCGAGGGCGCGCTCGCGTCGAGCGCGGGCCTCTTCGAGGCGGGCCACCCCGACTCCTTCGTGCCTGTGGCGATCGTCAATCGTTTCGACCTCACGCCACAGTCCGGAGCGACCTGCGGCGAGCACCGCATCGTGTATGCGAAGACCTCGGGCCGCACGGACCCGGCGAACCGCGTCTTTTTGATCTTCGAGGCGGCGCTGCCGAACCCGACGGGCATGGACGTCCTCGGGGGCTGCCGCCCCGTGGCCGAGACGTGGGCGAGCCTCGGAGACGAGGCGGATCTCGAGGTCGTGGCGGCCAAGCTCGAAGAGCTCTTCTTCGACGGACTGCCGGGCTTTTTGCCGGTCGTCCACCCCGACCATTATGGCGCCGTCTCCACCGAGGAAGATCCTTACAGCGCCACGCGCGGCCAGGTGCGCGTGAGCCAGCAGATGCAAGAGCCCTGGGAGATGCGCGAGTATCACCTGAAGCGCACGCCGCTCGCGTCGATGGAGCTCGAGCTCACGTTCCAGCCCGTCACGGTCAAGAACAACCCGCTGCCGGACCTCTTCGATCGCGCGAACACGTCGGAGACCGCCGTGAGCTTCCGGAGCGAGTTCGTCAACAACAACCTCTGGGATCTCGCGCAGACGGAGTTCCCCAAGGTCCGCATGCGGACCGGCAAGCAATTCAACATGGGCGAGAGCCTCGTCTCCGGGGACGCGTCCGTCGATTATGCGTCGCGCGCGTTCGGCGTCGAAGGCTCCGATTTCGCGTCCGAGATCCAGCTCGGGCTCGACCTCTACAAGCTCGGCCAGGATTGCCCCCCGGACGATCCGCTCACGCCCGAGGCCGTCCTGCACCGCGCGACCTCGCTCACGTGCGCCGGTTGCCACGCGCCGCAGCGCTTCCTCGGCCCGGACAGGTCGCTCGGCTGCGGGCTCACGTTCCCGTCCACGCTCGGCGAGGTCCACATCGACGAGAATGGCACGCTCTCGGAGGCGCTCACGGACGTGTTCTTGCCGCGGCGCGCGGAGGTCCTCTCGACGTACCTGAAGGCGTGCGACGTCGCGGCCATCATGAACAACTTCGAGCAGGGAGAAAGCGTCATTCCGAAGTGACGCTCTGCCTCACTTCGCGTCGCACGGCCCCGCGTTCCCCGAACCGAAATAATACTTGCTGATCCCCTCGCCGCACGGGCACTTCACGGCGCCCATCTCCGCGACGAGGCAGGAGACCACCTCGTCGTTCGGCTCCTCCATCCCGATCGCCTCGACGCACCCGCCGGGGCCCATCTTCACCTCCAGCCAGCCGTTCGTCTTGCAGCCCGAGGCCTCCTGGCAAGCCTTCGCCGTCGCGATGGCCCAGTCCTCGAACCCGCACGGAAAATCGTTCGAGCCGACGCATTCGCCCGTCGGGCGATCGGCGCAGAGCGGATGGGCGTCGCTGCCGAGGCCGCTGTCGAGCTCGGGGATGCCGCCGGCGTCGAACGCGGGGGGACGCTCGAGGATCGATTCGCGTTCGTCGCGGATGTCGGCGTGCCTCGTGCAGGCGAGCGGCGCGGCCGTGGCGCCGAGGGCCGCGGCGACGAGCGCGACGGGGGCGAGCTGCGGGGCTTTCACGGTACGCGCTCCTGTTCTTGTTTCGTGAGCGTCCGGAACCAGACGATTTGATGGGGCGATTGCGTGACGACCGTGTCCGGCTCGATGCGGATGAGCTCGCGTATGGGGAGATCGTGGTCCTTGGCGAGCTCGCGCGCCTCGTCGTAGGTCTCGGGGCGGGCGTCGTGGACCGTCATGAACAGGAGCCGGGCTTCCTCGAATTGCAGGCGATCGAGGATCCGGACGAGCGTGAGCTCCCCCGGCTCGTCATACCCTTCCACGGCCACGAAGGCGCCGGGGGTATCGATGTGCGCTTCGGGCGGGGTCAATGCGTCCGACGCGCAAGCGGCCGCGAGGGCCGCGCTCGCCAAACCGAAACAGAGGTCTTGGAGCTTTGCTCGCATCAATCTGCGCCTCCCTTCAAAAGCCGAGGGTAATGCCCGCGCTCGGCGCGAGCACGAATGCGCCGAACGGGAACACGGCATGCGCCGCGATCTCCACGAAGGCCGCCCGGCGGCTCTCCCACGCGAACGCGAGGCCCGTCCCGGCGCCCACGAATCCGTCGCCCGCGCGTTTCCAGACCGTGACCTCCTGCTCCAGGTCATTGCCGCCCTGGTAAGGCGGGGCGAGCGGGTTTTCACGGACGACCGTGCTCCCTTTCATGTCGACCATCGCGTATCCGCCGGTGAGGAACGCATACGGCCGGAGCCCCGAGCGGGCGAAGAGGTCGTCGCCGAACCAGTGGGTCGCGCGGGCCGCGAAGGAGAACGGCACGAATGTGGTGCCCTCGCGCGGCGTCGGTCCCTCGCCGAAGAAGGCCCAGCCGAGCCGCAGGCCGAGCGTCGTGTCGTAATGGATGAGCCGATCGAACGCGACGACGACCCGCGTCGGCCCGAGGCTCCCGGACGGCTTTGCATTCGTCTGCACCGGCGTGCCCGTGTACTGCGCGCCGTCCGCGCGGAAACATGCGTACCCCTCATTCTCCTGCGAAACGAGGCTACACGCGCCCGCCGTGGCGAAGGCGCCCACGTCTTGCTGCACGCCGAGGGAGATCCAGTTCTTGCGCCGATCGATCCGCTCGCAGAAGCCGCGCCAGCTGCACGTGGTGCCTCCCTCGCAATCGGCGTCCGATTGGCAGGCGATCTCCACGACGCGCTCGCTCGGGCATCCGAGCAGGCCCGCGGGACAATCGGCCGGATCGGGGCATTTCGCGCCGCTGCCCTCGCCGGGCTCGAGCACGGTGTCGTGCTTGATGGTCACGAGGTACGGCCGCGCGCGCGACGCGCCCGTCGCGATCACCCGGCCCTCGGCGTCGTGGACGCGGATGTAGTAGCGCAGATCCCCGGTGACGGTGCTGATCTCCAGGCACGGGATCGCGCCCTCGTACCTGGCGCCGTTTCGCCGCAACTCGAGCGCCGTCCAGTCGGGATCCCCCCAGAGCCGGTAGTGCACGAGCACGCGGCGGGCGCGGAGCGCGATGTCGACGGGGAGCTCGATCGAAATGGGAACGGCGCGCAGGATCCCCTGCTCGGCCGTCCGCTCCAGCGTCGGGTTGTGCAGCACCTCGGGGCCCAGCGCGCCCCGATCCTCGGCCGGCTCCTCGGCATGGCCCGCGCCCGAAACGGAGAGCGTGGTGAGCGCGGCGAACGCGAACATCCCTTTCGCGTGGCTCATTTCGCGCCTCCCGACGCCGGTTTGCCATCGTCCTTCGTGGCCGGCTTCTTTTCGAGGATCCGGAACTCGACGCGCCGATTCTTGCTGCGGCCCTCCTCGGTCGTGTTGTCCGCGATCGGCTTGTCCGAGCCGTACCCCTTCGGCGCGAGCCGCGCGCGGCTGACCCCGCGCCGGACGAGCCATTCGACGACGCTCTCGGCGCGGTCCTGCCCGAGCTTGCGGTTCACGTCGGGCGGGCCCGTGTCGTCGGTGTGGCCTTGCACCTCGATCCGCGTGACCTCCGGGTGATCCGCGAGCACCCGCGCGACCTCGCCGAGCACGCCGTCGCTCTCCGGGCGGAGCACGGCCGTGCCCGTCTCGAATTGCACCTGCTGCGAGATCACGATCTCCTGCTCGGCGAGCGAAGCGACGGGCGGAGGCTCCGGCTCCTTCGGCTTGGGGCAACCATTGCCCTCGGGCGGCTTCGGGCCGGGCTCCGTGGGGCAAACGTCTTTCTTGTCGGGCACGCCGTCCTCGTCGGTGTCCTTGGGACAGCCGTGCGTCTTGCGCACGAACGTGGCCTCGCCGGCGGCGCGCGGGCAAGCGTCGTTCTCGTCGGGAATCGCATCCCCGTCGTAATCGGGCGGCGGCTCGGGACAGCCGTGCAGGAGCGGATCCCCCGACTCCACGCCGACGAGATCGATACAAGCGTCGGCCTTGTCCGGAATGCCGTCGCTATCGCGATCCGGCGGGGGTTTGGCCTTCTCCGGCGCAACCCCGAAGAGCGCGAGCACGCGGACGTCGGCGCTCCCCGCGCCCTGCCCGAGGCCCGGGCCCATGGCGAGGCCGACTTCGAGCGGTCCGCCGGTGATGCGGTAATGCCCGGTGACGAGGGCGTGTGCGACGGTGGCGCGAGGATCGAAGAGGCGGGCGCCGCCGAGGAAAGGGAGATCGGCCGCGAGCTCGCCGCCAAGGGTGAGGGTGCGGGCGCCGTCGACGAAAAAGCCGCCGGCGAGGCCCAACGTGAGCGAGGTGGCGACACGCGATGGCAAGACGCCCGGGAGCGCCGCGGGCGGGCGGGTGCGAACGCCGCCGGAAAACGCGCCGTGGAGGCGCTTTCCGGTCGCTTCCGCGACGAGGGCGAAGCGCGCGCGGAAGGCCCCATCCCCGGCGTATCCATCCGTGCCGGTGGGGAGCCAGAGGGACGCGGAGAGGCCGAGGGCGGCGCCGAGGCCGGCTTCGTCGAGGCCACCTGCGAGGCGGACGCGGGCGCCGATGCGAAGGTCGCCGAGGGCGGCGCCGACGGCGGCGCGGGGGAAGGCGTCGCCGGAGGGCGGGGTGCTGCCGGCCTGGGTGATGGAGAAGGGGACGTCGAGGGAGACGCTGGCCCGGTAGAAGAGGGAGAGCGAGGCGAGGGCGTGGAAGAAGGTTTGATCCGAGATGACGGGGTCGAGCTCGTCGCGGTCGTTGCGGAGGACGAGGGGGCGGCGCGCGTAATCGAGGACGAGGCGCGCCGAGGGGAGGAGGTGGCCGCGGACGTCGGCGTGTTCGGTGAGGAAGGCGCGATCGCCGGCGGGAGCGGGTTCGAGGGCGAGGGAAGGGGTCTCGTCGGCAGCCGCGAGGGAAGGGAAGGCGACGAGCGCGAGGGCCGGCAGGAGGAAGGAGAGAGCGCGCGGCCCGGGCGTCACGGGGCGGGACGGTAGGCGGGGGCGGGGGAGGGGGTCAAGGGGGCTGCTGCTGCTGCCGCTGCTGCTACCGCTGACAGGTCACGCTACTCTATGGATCCAACCTTACGCCGCGGACCCCCATGATCATCTGCTGCTCGCAGGACCAGGCAGGACCCGACAACCTCGTCATCATCTACACGCGCGATCGTAAGCTCCTGGGCCGTTGCTACGAGCTGGGCACCGCCACGGTGGTCACGGTCGGACGCCACGCGGGAAACACCATCTCGATCGACAGCGACTCCGCCTCGCGGCACCACGCGCGCTTCGAGAAGCGCGCCGATGGCTTCTGGGTGGTCGACGACAACAGCACCAATGGCACCTTCGTCAACGACGAGCGGGTGACGGAGGCGCGGCTTCGTTGTGGCGATCGGGTCAGCATCGGAAACACGATCTTCAAGTCCTGCTGCGCCGCGTGCGGGCGGCCGATCGACGAAACACGGTACACCATGACGTCGATCGACGGCCTGACGAAGGCGTACAACCGCCGTCATCTCCTCGAGCAGCTCGACGCCGCGTTGCGGCGCATGGAGCATCCCGAACCTCCGCTCGCGCTGGTGATGTTCGACCTCGACCATTTCAAGCGGATCAACGACTCGTTCGGGCATCTGGCAGGTGACCAGGTGCTACGCGAGGTCGCATCGCTCATGCAGCAGCACGTGCGCCCGGGTGATGTCTTTGCACGATACGGCGGGGAAGAGTTCACGTGGATGCTGCCCGGGACCGACCTTCAAGGAGCCGCGGCCATGGCCGAGACGATCCGCGCAGCCATCGCGGCCCACGTGGTGACCTTCGAGGCGCACAGGATCTCGCTGACCATCTCGGCGGGCGTCGCGCAAGCGGACGAAAAGACCTGCGTCGCCATCGATCTCATCAAGTCGGCAGACGAGAGGCTCTACCAGGCCAAGTGCGACGGCCGGAATTGCGTGCGCTCGTAGGGGCGCACGGCCGGCGACACCGTCACCAGCTGCTCCCGCTTCTCCAACCGTCCTCCCCCCGTCGCGTCACCGTCTCTCGCGCCCGTTCGAACGTTCGACCACCTTCGCGTCACTGTCTCCCGCCGCCCTCCGAACGCTCGATCCCCGACGCGTCACCATCGCTCGTGGCTCTCCGGCCCTCCGATCCCCCGCGCGTCACCGTCTCCTCCGCGTCTCCAAACGTCCGATTCCCCTCGCGTCACCGTCTCCTCCGCGTCTCCAAACGTCCGATTCCCCTCGCGTCACCATCACCCGCGTCCCTTCGAACGTCCGAACACCCTCGCGTGCCTGAAACCTGCTCACCCTGAATGAAGTTTTCTTCGGGCGTTCATCGTGCCCCCGTGCGTGCCGCCATCACCTCCTGCATGCCGCGCGGGTACGTGCGAGTAGCCCTCCTGGAAAGGCACGCCGCGGGGTATCCGCCCCACCCCCGCGCGTCCTTTTCACCCGACCGGGCAAAACGGACCCATTCTCCTCTCCCGTGATCTCCGACGCGACCGGTCGCGGCGCAGGCGCCAATTGCTTGACAGGTAGACGCCCGAATTGGATTGGTGTATCCCAAAACGGGATCCCCATGCCATCGGTACCCGTTCGCCGCGTGGGGGGCGGGCGGACACGAGGGGCACGAGCAACCACGGCCACGATCGCGCGGTTCGGTCAAGGATAACATGCGTTCGAGTCTTCCCAATTACGTCCTGTCGGAGACCATTCACGAGACCGACACCACGATCATCCATCGGGGGCACCGAATTGCGGATCGCGCTCCGGTCGCGGTGAAGCTCCTCAAGCACGAGCACCCGACCCCGCGGGACATCGCGAAGCTCAGGCACGAGTACGCCATCCTGAAGAGCCTTCACATCCCGGGCATCCTCACGGCCTACGGCCTCGAGCGGCTCCGGAGCGGCCTCGCGCTCGTCATGGAAGATCGCGGCGGCCAGCCGCTCGACGGCATCCTCGCGGCGCAGCGGCTCGACATTGGCGTCGTGCTCCATATCGCCTCCGCGCTCGCGACGATCCTGGATTCGCTGCACCGCGCCCAGGTGATCCACAAGGACACCAAGCCTTCCAATATCCTCTACAATCCCGCGACGCGCGAGGTCATGCTCATCGATTTCGGCATCGCCGCGCGCTTCTCGCAGGAGATCCTGCGCCCCACGAGCCCGGAGCTCATCGAGGGGACGCACGCGTACATGTCGCCCGAGCAGACCGGGCGCATGAACAGGCAGGTCGACCACCGCACGGACTTCTATTCGCTCGGCGTGACCCTCTACGAGATGCTCACCGGCGTCCGGCCCTTCCGCTCGAACGACGCAATGGAGCTCTTGCATTGCCATATCGCGCGGATGCCCACGCCCCCGCACGAGCTCGCGCCGGAGATCCCGAGGGCCATCTCGGACATCACCATGAAGCTCATGGCCAAGGCCGCGGAGGATCGTTATCAGCAGGCGTATGGGCTGAAGGCGGATCTCGACGAGTGCCTGCGGCAATGGGAGACGAACGGGTGGATCGGGCCCATGGAGCTCGGCCGGCTCGACCTGGGCGGCGAGCTGCGCGTACCCCAGAAGCTTTATGGCCGGGAGAACGACGCGCAGGCGCTCCTCGCCGCGTGGGGCCGCGCGAGCGAAGGCAAGGCCGAGTGTCTGCTCGTCGCCGGCTACGCGGGCGTCGGCAAATCGGTCCTCGTGAGCGAGATGCACAAGGCCATCGCTCGCCGCTCCCGAGGGTATTTCGTCGCGGGCAAGCTCGACAAACTCAACCGGAGCGTGCCCTATGCCCCCTTCGTCCACGCCTTCCGCGAGCTCATCCGGCGTATCTTGACCGAGCCCGCGGAGGCGCTCGCGCGCTGGCAGGGCAAGCTTCGCAAAGCCCTCGGGCCGAACGGCCAGCTCATCGTCGACCTCATCCCCGAGCTCGCGCTCCTGCTCGGGCCGCAGCCGAGCCTCTCGGAGCTCGCGCCGGCGGAGGCCCAGAATCGGTTCGCCCTCGTCTTCGAGAGCTTCGTGCGCGCATTCACCTCCGAGGCGCACCCGCTCGCCATCTTCCTCGACGATCTGCAATGGGTCGATCCCGCGTCGCTGCGGCTGCTCCGGATTCTCCTCGCAGGCCCCGAGAGCCGCTACCTGCTCGTCATCGGCGCCTATCGCGACAACGAGGTCGAGCCCGGGCACCCGCTCCTCGTGGCCCTCGACGAGCTGCGCAAGGAGGGCGTCGGGATCCGGTCGATCACGCTCTCGCCGCTCTCGTCCAAGGCCGTCGGAGACATGATCGGCGATACGCTCGGCTGCGGCGCCGAGGCGTGCGCGCCCCTCGCGGAGCTCGTCTTCGCGAAGACCCACGGCAACCCGTTCTTCATCAATCAGCTCCTGCGCGACCTCCACAAGCAAGAGCTCATCGCGTTCGACGCGCGCGCGCGCTCCTGGGTATGGGATCTCGAGCGTATCCAGCGGGCGAACACCACGGACAACGTCGTCGATTTCATGATGCACAAGCTGCGGGGGCTCGCGCCCTCCACGCAGCGCGTCTTGAAGCTCGCCGCGTGCATCGGGCACACGTTTTCCCTGCGCACGCTCGCGACGCTCGCCGAGCAATCGATGACCGAGACGGCCGCGACCCTCGGGGAGGCGCTGCAAGAGGGCCTCGTCCTGCCGCTCGACACGAGCGACCGGTTCCTCGACGTGGTCCCGAGTGATGCCGCCGAGGCGCCGGCAAACGAGCCCTTCGACGTCTCTTACAAGTTCCTCCACGATCGCGTGCAGCACGCCGCCTACGGGCTCCTCGAAGGCGGCCGCGAGCGGGAGACGCACCTCCGCATCGGCCGGCTCATGCTCGCGGGCCGCGCCCCGGGCGCGCTCGGCGAAGAGCTCTTCGATATCGTCAATCATCTCGACATCGGCGCCGAGCTGATCACCGATCCCGCCGAACGAGGGATGCTCGCCCGATTGAACCTCGCGGCCGGCAGGAAGGCCAAGGCCGCGGCCGCCTACCAGATCGCCGCCGGCTACTTCGGGTCAGGGCTCGCGCTCCTCTCCGCGTCGAGCTGGGACGAGGACCACGAGCTCGCGTTCTGGCTGCACGTGGAGCAGGCCGAATGCGAGGCCATCCAGGGCCGCATGGACGCGTCGGACGCGCTCTTCGAAGTGCTCCTCGCCCGCGCCGAGAAGAAGCTCGATCTCGCGCACGTCCATTGCCTGCGCATGAACCTCTGCACCACGGCCGGCCGGCTTCCCGAGGCCATCCAGGCCGGGCTCCGGGGCCTCGCGCTCTTCGGGGTCGAGATTCCTGGAGACGAGGAAGCACGAAAGGCGCAGCTCGCCCGCGAGATGGAGGAGGTGCGGGCGAACCTGGGCGAGCGCCGTATCGAGGATCTCGTGGACGCTCCGGCGATGACGGATCCGGAGCGCAGGGCGGTCCAGAAGCTTTTGATCTTCCTCACCTCACCGGCCTATTACGAGGGGCCGACGTTCATCGCCCTCGTCGCGCTGAAGCAGGTCGAGATCTCCCTTCGCTACGGCAATTCGGACGGCTCTGCCTACGGCTACGTCCTTTATGGCTTCATCCTCTCCGGAGGAATGGATCGATACGAGGAGGGGTATCGGTACGGCCGCCTCGCGCTCGCCTTGCAGGAGAAGTTCGGCAGCGCCGAGCTCACGGCCAAGGTGAACATGGTGTTCGGCGTGTTCCTGCATTTCACGCGGCCGGTCCGGGAGGCCATCGCGTATTACAAGCGCGCCTACGAGTCCGACCTCGTCTCGGGCGATTTCGTGTACACGTCCCACGCCTGCTTCTACACGATGATCGTCCGGCTGAGCCTCGGCGAGGAGCTCTCCGCCGTGCGCGAGGAGCTCGACCGGTTCCTCGGCCTCACGCAGCGGACCAAGGAAGCGATGGCCATCGGCTTCCTGACGATCGCGAAGCACACGCTCGCGGCCCTCACGGGGCGCACGGCGAGCCGCACCTCGCTCGCCAGCGAGTCGTTCGACGAGGCCGCCTTCGTCGCCTCGCAGGAGGCCGCCGGCGCGCTCTTCATCACGTGCTGGTATTACACGGTGAAGGCCCAGCTCTTCTATCTCCACGGCGATCTTCGGGCCGCGCTCGAAATGGCCCGGCTCGCGGAGGAGAGGCTCGGCAGCAGCGCCGGCCAATACTTCGCGACCGAGCTCTCGTTCTACTTCTGCATGGCGAGCCACGCGCTCTCGGCAGGCGCCTCGCCCGAGGAGCGGGCGCGGTACGCGGCGGCGGCCGAGCCCCACCAGGAGAAGCTCGCACGGCTCGCTTCGATCTGCCCCGAGAATTTCCGGCAAAAGATTCTGCTCGTGCGGGCCGAAGAGGCGCGCGCAGCGGGGAGGGAAGCCGAGGCGATCGATCTCTACGACGCAGCGATCGAGGCCGCGCGCGAGAATGGGTACACCTCCCTGGAAGCGCTCGCGAGCGAGCTCTGCGCGCGGCTCTACCTCTCCAAGGGCAAGACCAGGGTCGCGCACATCTACATGTCCGACGCGCATTACGCCTATCTGCGCTGGGGGGCCACGGCGAAGGCGGACGACATCGTCGAGCGTCATTCGCACCTGCTTCCCCCGTCCGCGGCGCTGCCCGCGACGAACGTCGCGACGAGCGTCGCCGCGAACCTCCGTTCCCTCACGACGAGCACGACGACGAGGGCCCTGGCCTCCGAGCTCATCGAGGCCGCCGCCGTCGTCCGGTCTGCCCAGGCCATTGCGGCGGAGCTCGTGCTCGACAAGGTGGTCGAGCAGGTCTTGAAGCTCGTCATCGAGATTGGTGGTGCGCGGAGGGCGGTCCTGCTCCTCGGGCGCGACGCCGAGCTCGTGATCGCGGCCTCGATCACGGTCGATCCGGACCGGGTGGAGCTCGGCCTTTCGACCCCGCTCGAGCAGAGCGCCGACCTGCCTCGGACCATCGTGCAATACGTCGCCCGGACGAAAGAGCCCATGGTCCTCGGCGACGCGGGCGTGGACAGCCGATTCGCGGCGGATCCCTACATCGCGAAGACCTCCCCGAAATCGGTCCTCTGCCTCGCCATGGTGCAAAAGGGCGAGCTCGGGGGGATCCTCTACATGGAAAACAACGCCGTGAAGGAGGCGTTCACGCCGCGCCAGACGGAGCATTGCACGCTCCTCGCGTCCCAGGCGGCGATCGCCGTGGCGAATGCGCTGCTCTATCAGCGACTCGAGGTGATGACCGGCGAGCTCAAGCGTTCGAACGAGGCGCTGGAGAGCGAGGTCGCGCGGCGCACCGCGGAGCTCTACGACGCGAACGAGCACCTCTCGCGCGAGCTCTCGGAGCGCGCGCGGGGCGAAGAGGAGCGGGCCCGATTGCAGGAGGAGATCATTCGAGCGCAGAATGCCCGCCTCCTGGAGCTGTCCACGCCCATGATTCCGATCACGGACCGGATCATGGTCATGCCGCTCATCGGAGCCATCGACGAGCAGCGGGCCGAGCAGGTGCTCACGACGGCGCTCGAAGGCGTGCAGACGCATCGGGCCGAGGTCGTGATCATCGACATCACGGGCGTGAAGGTGATGGATACGGCCGTGGCGAGCACGCTGCTCCGCACGGCAAGTGCGCTCAAATTGCTCGGCGCCGAGGCGATGCTCACGGGGCTCAGCCGCGAGGTGGCGCAGACGCTCATCTGCCTCGGCCTCGACCTCGGGGGCATCGTCACGATGGGCACGCTTCGCAGCGGCATCGCGCGCGCTCTCAAGCGTAGCGGATCGGCGTCGCTCCGCGCGTAGCGGGAGCGGCCGCGGGGCGTCGCTTCCACATTCGAACACCGTCGCGTCAGGCTCTCGTCCGCGTCTCCCAACATTCGAACACCATCTGCCCGCCGAGGGCACGTCGGCGCCCGCATGGCGGAGGCGCGCGCGGCGCGCGTGATGTCCTTTCCGCGCGGGTGAGGCGGCGGCGGCAGCAGCCGCTGCCCCTCACCCGCGCATGTCGTAAACTTTCAATGGCAGCGCCAGGCGGCGTCACGTTCCTGGGAGTCCCCACAAATCCCTTCGCGTGCGTAGGAATTCGCTAGCCATTTCGACCCTGGCTCGTGTAGGGGTATTTCGCGATGACGGGCGATGCGCGTGGTTGTGCGCGCAGATGGCGGATTTTTCTGCCGTTTCCCAGGCTCTTACCGAGGGACGCAAAACATGAAAAAGTTTACTACGGTGGTGCTCGGCACCATTGCGGGACTGGTTTGTTCGCAAAGCGCGCTGGCCGCCGGGAGCGTCACATTCGACGATCAGATCGTCATCACGTCGGCGGACGGAACCGAGATCGCCGCCAACCTCTTCACGCCTGCCACGACGAGCTCGAACGCGGCGCTCCCGACGATCATCTTCGTGAATAGCTGGGCGCTCGAGGAGCACGAGTACCTCGTCCAGGCGAGCAAGCTGGCGCAGGACGGCTACCTCGTCCTCAGCTACAGCGCGCGCGGCTGGGGGCAGTCGAGCGCATTCGCGACCGTGGGCGGGCCCGAGGACATGGAGGACCTGTCGGCGATCATCGATTGGCTCGACGCGAACACGCAGGCCGACATCTCGAACATCGGCATCTCCGGGATGTCGTACGGGGCGGGGCTCTCGCTTCTCGGGCTCGCGCACGAGCCGCGCATCAAGACCGCGGCGGCGCTGAGCGGATGGGGCAGCCTGCCGGACGCCCTCTACGGCGGCGAATCGACGAGCCTCGTATGGGGCACGCTCCTCGTCGGCTCGGGCTTCCTGCTCGGGGAGATTTCGAGCGACATCCCGGTGTACTTCGGCGATCTGCTCGCGGGGACCGACGTCTCCGAGGCGCTCGCCTGGGCGGAGGACCGCTCCCCCCTCACGTACGTGGACAAGATCAACGCGCGCAATGCCCCCGTCTACATCAGCAACAACTTCAACGACGAGCTGTTCAAGCCGAACTCTTCGCTGAAGTTGTATTCACTCCTCACCGGCCCCAAGCGAATCGACGTCAACCAGGGCATCCACATCAGCGCCGAGGCGACGGGCCTGCTCGGGCTCTCGAATTACGTGTGGGACAACGTCCACGACTGGTTCGATTACTGGCTCAAGGGCGTGGACAACGGCATCGCGGATGAGCCGCCGGTCACGATGGAGCTCCAGTCCTCGCACCAGCGCGTCTCATTCGAAGACTGGCCGAGCGCGAGCGTCAGCACGAAGACCCTCTACCTGGGCCCCCGCGGCTTGATCGGCGACGGCTCCCTGCGGAGCTCTCCCTATACATCGACGTACACGAACTCGATCTTGTCGGGCGCCGACTCGATCGCCACGACGGGCATCCCCATTCTCTCGGCCGCGCTCGACGCGCACCTCGACCTCGAAGTCTCGGCCTGGCTGCCCGCGGCCTCCGACGTCAATTCGATCACCTATGAGACCTCGTCCCTGAGCTCCCCGCTCAAGCTCCGCGGCGTCTCGACCCTCGACGTCTGGATATCTCCCTCGCATTCGAAGACCCAGCTCGTCGCCTACCTCTACGACGAGGATGCCTTGGGCAACGGGAAGCTGATCTCGCACGGCGTGAGGACGCTGCACAACGCGACGCCCGGGCAGGACGTGAAGATGTCCATCGAGCTCGTCGCGGCGGGCTACGACGTGCCCGCCGGCCACCGCCTGGCGCTCGTGCTCGACACCTACGACCCGCTTTATCAGCCGGCTTCGCTGGGCGTGCACCAGGTCAACATCCGCTACAGCTCGTCGAAGCAGTCCGTGCTGAAGCTCTCGTACGACCCTTGAAACGGGGCTCGGGCGAGCCGCTCGTCATTCGGGCCGGCTCGCCTTGCCGGCCGCGCGAGCCTTCTCGATGCGCGCAAGCTCGTCGACGATGGAAAACCCTTCCACGCGAAATGCGGCGCAGGCCGGGTCGGTGACCTGGCGAGCCACGTTCCCGACCACGCATCGAAATTCGTCACATGCTTTGCCCGTGCAGGCAAACCGGCCGTCGCCCGCCTGTGCGAAGGAGCCATCGGCGCGAACGCCCATCGTGAGCACGAGGGCGCCATGGGGGGCAAATACGTCGATCGTATCGGCACCGCGCGCGGCCACGAAGAAGCGACCCTCCGGATCCGCGCCGATATGAGCGGGCTGTGAGTGGGTGGCGAACGATTCGTAATGCGGTTCGGCGCCGTCCGTGGCGGGAAGGGTCACGATCGTGACGGAGGCCCCGGACCTCCCGGCCCGGAAATCGTGCCCCACGACCCAAAACCGGCGCTCTTTCTCGAGCCAGCCCATGGGCAAGTCGAGAGGGTCGGACGTACTCCAATCCGGCGCCGGAAAGCTCCGCAGCGTCTTGCCGGTGGACAACTCGATCTCGTCGAACGAATTGTTGTACCTTGTGCTCTGGTCCTTCAGGTGCACCGTGAAGGCCGTCTTCCGAGCGCTCGACAGGACCAATCCGCGATAATCGTTCTCGGCTTTGCGATCGCTACAGGGATTCGGCGATGGAGCGCCGGGCGCGCAGCTCCGCAGGAACACTTGCCCCGTCCGCGTGTCGACCCACTGGAGCCCTTGCTTGCCGCCGGCAATCAGCACTTGTGGACGCCCGGCGTTCTCGAACGAGATGAAATCCGGCCTGAACTGCGAGACGGCAGTGATTTTTTGCCACGTGAAGCCGGGTTTGCCTGGCTTTCGCTTGCCTAGCGAAAGGACGTACTTGCTGGCGTCGAGCCCCGCGTACGTCGCCATGAGCGCCTCGTTGCCACGGCTGAAAAGAACGCCCTGCCCGGTCTTCGCCGAATCGAACACGAAGCCGGTGTCCTCGAGGTGAAAAATCTTCTCCTTCGTGTACGCATACAGATCCGAGCCCGATCCGGCGAAGAGTACGTCAGCATCCGCCGCGCCGGGCGGCGGGGAAAGCGGCGCGGGGAGGCCCAGGCGGCCCACATCCACGGAATGAGCCTTGGGCAGCTCGCCCGGCGCGCTGATACGGTGGGTGAGGGAGCTCCATACGATCCGACGGCCCCCGCCGATCCAGTTGAATTGGCTCGTCAACGGATAGGTGTCGTCCGTTCTCTGGTACTTGCGCGCGTCCGTCAAATGTTGCTGCAATTGACAGGCGCTCGCGTCCTTGATCAGGCGAAAACGCCGGGAGACGTCGGCGTTTTCCTCGAGGTTGCTCTGCTCGTCGACCAGGATCGTCGGCATCTGCTCCGCATTGTCATCTGCGAAACGAGCGCACGACGCTCGCACCCTCCCGACGATGCGCCCCACGTCGTCGAACACCAGGAAGTGGGGGAACTGCTGCCAGTACCGGTATGCATTGACGAGCGTATGACGCCGTCCTTTCGACACTTCCTGAGAGTCATGGTTCGACCACGAGAAAGGAAAGTCCGTGAACGTCCATGCCTCCGAGGCGCCCATCGCTCCCGTACGCTCGTCGAGCGCGACGACATGGCAGTTGGTCTGCGAGCGCGCGATCATCTGCATGCAGCGGGTCGCGAAGAGGCCGCGCGGGCCGAGCGTCAGGAGGTCGTCATTTTCGGTCGACGACGCGCCGGTTTGGATGTTCGGCATGGCCGGCAGGGTGCGCGACCAGATCCGCGTGCGCGTGGCGAGGTTCCACCGTTCCACCACCCGCGCCGACGGTGGCCGGATGATGTTTCCCTCCCAGACGGGCGCGGCGACCGAAGCGAGCACGATGGCGTCGGCGCCATTCGACGTGAGAACAATGCTCCGTGTGTTGAGGTTGTTCACGGGAAGCGAGGCGACGGCGACGAACCGCCCCGGATCGACAGCCTCGCCGGCGTTTTGCCTGTCGAAGAACGTCAGATGGTTTTCACCGGCCCAGATCACCTTCCGCTCTGGCAAGGAAAGGAGGCGCGTTCCCCCCACTTGCCACGGCTGAAAGACCACGGTCACCGGAGGCGCGGCCGGTGGGCTCGGCGGTGCCGCGGGCGTGCTTTGCGCGATCGGTGGTGTGGTGCTGGTGCTGGTGCTGCTGCCGCTGCAACCGATTGCGACGAAGCCGGCGAAGAATCCAAGCCATCGCCGAGCGGTAAGGCCAAGGAAAGAGCTCACCCGGGCCGTAAACCACGGTCTGTCGTGCTCGTCAAGGCAGCGGCATCGGCAGCGGTGACGGAATCCCGCCGCTGTCCCTTCCCTCCGGCCCGATCTGCGTGTAGAACTCCGGCGTGTCCGCCCGCTCCCCGCGCCCCGACGACCGAAGGCTGAAGCGCGCCTCGCGCCTGCTCTTCGCGGCCGCCCTCGGCCTCGTCTGTGCCGCGCCCTTCGTCACCGGCGAGCTTCCCATCGCCGAGGCCAAGGAGGCGAAGGGCAAGGCCAAGCCCAAGGCCGAGAAGAAGGCCCCCGCCGGCAAGGGTGTGTTCGAGCACGGTTGCCGCGTGCAGAGCCCGCAGAAATTCCTCGAGCGCCGCACGTTCGTCTCGAAGGGCGCGCTGGACGGCGGGAAACACGCGAAGGCCGTGCAGTTCCTCGCCACCCATTACGGCAACGTCGGTGACGACGTCACGCGCAAGCTGAACCCGAAAGGCGCGCTCCCTCAGGCCGTGACCGTGCAGTTCATGGGCCTCCCGGTTTCGGTGCACGCGAAGGTCGCGCCCGCGCTCGCCTGCGTCGAGAAGAAGATCAAGAAATCCTGCACCGGCGCCTCCAAGTACACGCCGCGCGCCCTCGGGGGCTTTCGCGGGGCGAATACCTATCGCGGCATCGAGATCTCGAACCACCTCTTCGGCATCGCGCTCGACGTCGACCCCGACCGAAACCCGTGCTGCGGCTGCGTGGACCCCTGGCCGAGCCACCCGAAATGCAAGCAGAAGTCGCGCTCGCCCTACGACCGCGCGGCGATGCCGAAATGCTGGATCAAGGCATTCGAACGGTTCGGCTTCGATTGGCTCGGGCACGACGCGCTCGAGGACACGATGCATTTCGAGTTCCTCGGAGATCCGGACAGGATCAAGAAGTAGGCGGGGCGGGCGAGATCAGAGGCCCTCGCAGGGATCCTCGCCCGCGGGCCCATTCGGCCACGGCTTGCCCGTCCGGCACGCCTCGGCCTGGTCGACGCACGCCTCCAGCATCTTCGTCCAGCCCGTGCGTTTCTCGAACGACGTCGCCCGGTACGTGTCCATCAGCGAACGCCCATTCTCGCGGAGCAAGAGCTCGAATGGATTGCCCCAGAGCACGCTCAGGCCGCCGAGCCGCGCGCCCGTGCGCGGCTCCAGGCGCTGGGCCTCGACCACGAACGGGCTCAGCGCGTGGAAGCCGGAGAGGCGGCGGTACTGGTCACCATATTGCAATTGCTCGCCCCAGGGCTCCGATTTCGTCCAGAGGTGCGGCCGGCCGATGACCGTCAGCACCTCGCGCGCCGCCGCCGCCACGTCCGGGCCGACGATCACCGAGCCCGAGCCGCCCGGGCCGCAATGTGCGGGATCCGCGAGCCGCTCGAGCAAGGCCACGAGATCGACCGACGCGTCGGAGGCCGTCGTGCGCGTCCGCGACCGCTGCCGCGAGCGCCCGCCGTGCGACGCCGACGCCGCGGAAGCGACGATGCCCGCCCCGCCGCAGGCCTCGGTGAGGAGCGACGTGACATCCTCGCAGCGAAAGCCCCGAGGTCGCTCCCGGCGCACGGCCGTGACGAGGTCGGTGAGCGCTGCTTCGAGCTTGCCGATGCGGCGCAGATCGAGGCCGACGCTCGTGACCGAGGTGCCGACGTATGCGCGTCCCGCCGTCGAGACGCCCTCGATGTAGGCGCGCACGTAATCGGTGACGACTGTCTCCACGAGCAAGCGTGGGCTCGCCGCGGGGCGATCCTGCGCGATGTAGCGGAGCGCGCTGTACGGGTGACCTGCGTCCGGCACCGTCTCGCGCGAGGCGATCATGTAATCGGCGACGCCCGCGAGCGACGAGGCCACCTCGACGGCGCCGAGCCGGCAGACGTCGAATGCGACGACGTCGATGCGGTTCGACGCCCCGATCCCGCCGAGGCCGGGTCTCGTGCGGATCTCGGTCTCGATGACCCTCGACGCCTCGCCGAGCGCCGCCGAGAGCCCCTCCAGGGACAAACGTTTTCCTTCGCCCGACGTCGCGTCGTCCGCGAGGCCCGCGAAACCGTCGCCATGGCCCGTGAACGTCACCCAGTAATGGCGCGCCGGGTACATCCGCACGCCCTCCACCAGGAAATCACGCAGCGTCGCCATGTCGCTCGTGTCGGTCTCGCCGAGGACCATGACGCCCGGCTCCTCGTTCTCCCGGCCCGGAGGCCGGATCTCCTCGCGATAAAGCGAGTATCGCTCGGAGGGGCGGGGCCTGCCGTCGTCGCCCACCTGGAACGGCGCATAGTCGCGCTGCACGAGGATCCGGAAGAGGGCGCTGCCGCCGAGGCCGTGCTGCCATTCGAGCGCGTCCTGATCGAACGCCGAGACGAGGTTCGGATCGAGGTCGTCGTTCGCCGCGAAGACGAGCCACGTCCATTCCGCGGTCCAGAGCGAGGGCGGCCCGCGACGGAGCTCCGCGCTGCTCTGCTCGACCGCCGGCGCCGTCTCCACGACGCCCGCCGAGGGGCCCTCGGGGGCGCACGCCGCGAGGCCTGCGGCGAGCGCCCCGAGGGCGATCACGTGTCTTCCCATCACGGCCTTTCGTGTCCTACCGGCCATTGCGCGAGAGGCGCAGGATCTGCTGGAGCACCACGTACGAGATGTTGGGGTTGTCGGAGCGTCCGCTCGTATCGTCGCCGGCCTCGTCGCTCGCGTCCGGGAACGCCGACATGAAAAGGAAGTCGGGATGCAGCTCCTTGCTGTTCGGTCCGACGCCCGTCGGCGACTCGGTCCATTCGCCGCCGAGGATCGTGCCGCGACCGTCGAGCTCGAGCACGTAATTGAGCGAGACCTCGGCCAGGGGGCGACGACGCTGCAGGGGCGGCACGAGCATCTGCTCGATGGACGCCGCGTAATTGACGAGGTAGATGCTCGTGCGGATCCGCGCGAACCGGGTGGCGTTCTCGTTCCACCGGTAGGTCCGGCAGCCGGACGAGGGGCCATTGCCGTTGCAGACGAGCTGCGAGGCGCGCCTCTCGTCGATCTCCTCGTTCTCCTGGACGCGATATCGTACGACCGGGAACGTCCAGACCTCGTCGCCGTACGCGTAATCGATGACGAACGGGAGCTTCTCGCGCGGACCGCCGAGGTTCGCGAGCGCGGGCGCGCCGCGGCCCATGAGGCCCGTCAAGGCGATGTGCAGCGTGCCGGGGTTGACGTCGCGGCAGGCGGGGGTCGTCGGCCGTCCGACGTTGTCCCGCGTGATGTCGTCCTCGGGCACGTTGCAGCGGTTGCCGGCCATCGTGGAGGAGTCGTGGAAGTAGACCTCCGAGAAGAGCGCCTCGATGTCGGCCATGCGGAAGAGCACGCAGGAGCGGTCGCGCTCGCCGTTGCACTCCGCGATGCGCCCATTTTCGCGCCGGACGCGCACGTCGCGCATCGGAGCGCCGTTCTTCTCGGCCGTGGCGTACGACGACCAGCCATTGCAATGGCCCCACCACGACTCGGGGACCGTGGTCTGGTAGGTGCCGTGGTTCAAGAGCTCCCACGCGGTGGCGGGGCCCGCGACGACGATCGAGGGGCGGACCGTGCCCTGCCCGCGCTCGCGCTCCGGCCTGCGCATCTCCTCGGACGTGAACGCGCGGACCTGCGGGAGCCGCTGCGCTTCGCCCGGATTCATGAGTAGATCGTATTTTTCGACGGGCGAGACGTTGTCCGGATCGGAGCGGTAATCGCTGTAGTCCTTGTTTCGCGTATTCCAGCGAGCGGCGATGCCGTTGTCGCTCATCGGCCACCAGCTCGACGGGAAGATGGGCCGCGAGCTCTCGCCTGAATCCGCACCGGATTGGAGGCGCAAAAGCGCGCCCCGGAGCTCGGGGTGCAGCCGCGCGGGCCGGTTCGTCTCGTTCATGGGCTCTCGTCCGGGAGCCCGCGGCACGAGGATCTCGTGGGTTCGGAACTCACCGATCGACGCGAAATCCGGGCGGAGCCGCGGTTCTTGCGCCGAGGTCAGGCGTTGTGCGCCGAGGAGCGCGAATACGGACGCGACCAGAATGACGCTTCGGGTTCTGTTCATGGTGTTCTTCGTCCTACCAATACTGGCGGCCGTCCGAACACCACTGCAGAGCCCGGGCCAGCAGGCTCGGCTGAGAGCGTACCGTTTCCGCTCGCGCCGGCCCGAGGGCTGTGCAGGCGGAGAGCGATCGTCAAGGGACGGAATGAAACCGGAGAAACCCGGAAGTTCAGCGTTTTCCGCGCGGAACCTGGCGCGAGGGGACGTACGCGGCCTTCTTCTTGTTCCACGTCCACACGACTTCGAGCGGGCCCCCCGGCTCCGATTCGTCGCCGCCATACGGGACGCCGCGCACGCCGAAGCGGTCGAAGCTCTTGTCCTGGAATGCGGTGACCGAGGACCAGCCCGATGGCAGGAGGTCCGAATCCAGGGGCTCGGAGGTATTGCCCGTCGCGTCGACCGCGAGCACGCTCCACGAGGCGCTCGTCGCGCCGATCGGATCGATCATGTGCTCGTCGTACCCGAAGAAATGCACCATCTTGTTTCGCTCGACGAACCCTTTGGGCTCGCCCACGAGCAGAACGGTGTCGACGAGCTTCTTCGCCTTGAAGATCCCGACGTACGTGTCGAGCACGTGCACGTAGCCGAGCTCGAGATCGCCGAGCTTCGTCACGGGCTCCCAGAGGACCTGCTCGGTGGGCTCGAGCGACGTGCCGCCGTGCACGCGGTCGGGGAAATCGACGAGCTCGACGATGTTCGGCTGCGCGGGGTGATAGGAGAATGCCTGGTCGAGCGCGTGCATGCGGGCCGCGGCGCGGAGCTCGCCGTGCGGCTCGAAATCGATGCTTTCGGGCGCGCTGAGCTCCGCCCGCTGCTCGGGCGCGAGCGCCGGCGCCTTGTCGGCGGGCCCCGTGACCGCGGCCAGGGAAAACGTCGACGCCGGGGACTCGGAGATCCGCGGCAATGCCGAGAGCGGGAGGCTGATTTCGGTCGTGACCCGGTCGCCCTTCACCTTCGAGGCGACGATCGCATTCGGGACGGGCGAGAGGCCGCCTGCTTCGAGCCAGCGGAGGCCCTTGGCGTCGAGCCGGAAGAGCCGCTCGAAGCGCGCCGCGTGCCTGGCCGTGAATGCGGCGTGGAGGTCCAGCGTCGCCTTGCATTTCGTGGCGGCCTCCGGTTCGAGGCCCTCCGCGCAGTCGAACTTGTAAAAGGTGCCGTCCCGGCCCCATTCCCCGAGCGGCCGGAGCTCGGCGGCCGGCGCCGAGAGGGCGATCCAGAGGCCGTTTTTCGCGTCGCCGACGAGATCCGCAATGAGATGCGCGCCGTCTTTCGTCACGGAGAGCCTGACCGAGGGCGAACCCTGGCTCTCTCCCCATTCGTCGATCTCGCCGTCGATCACCGGATTCGGCGGCGTCGTCTCGACCCACGCGACGAGGATCTCGGGCTTCGGCGCCTCGGCGGGGGCCTCCGCCGCCTTCGCGGGCTTCGGCAGAGGCGCGACGACCGTCGGCGGCGTCGGCGGCGCGGAGCCGCACGACGCGGTGAGCAGGACGAGGGGGGCGGCTCCGGTGAGGAGCAAGAGCGAACGCGGGGCGAGCATGGCATTTCGTTTCATCATGGCGATGCGGGGGGGCTGGGGATACGGAGGGTGCCGGCGGCGACGACGATTTCGTCTTTTTCGAGGTCCACGCCGAAGGACGCTGCCAGGGTGGGGCCCATGCGCTGGTAGACGACCTCCCAGCGAATGGTTTGCCCCTCGATCGAATCGGGGAAAACGAGCACGGCGTCGCGCGGCGCGCCCGAGGCGGGGACACGCTCGTCGCGCACCTCGATCCGCGAGGCGGAGCCGCTCTCCGACCCTTCGAGGCGAAAGACGCGCTGGAGGGCCACGGCCGGGGCGCGGAGCGAGGTATTTTCCACGGACGAGGCGCGGATCTCGATTCTGCGGAAGAGGTCACCGGTGGGAAAAGCGTGGCCCACGGCGGCGGCGCGCAGGGTCACGACGATCGAGCGCGCGCTGCGCGGCGCGGCGGCGGCCATGACGGCCGAGCGGAGCAGGGCCGGATCTTCGCGCACTTCGAATCGATGTCCCTTGCCGGAGCGGCCACGCGCGCGGGCCACGGGCTTCATGTGGCAGGTTTGGCAGGGCGTATCGGCGTGCTGGCTCGCGCGGTGCTCCGTGAGGGTCGCTTGCATGCGCGCGCCTTTGCGCCGCGGAAAATCGAACTCGTGGCAGCCATCGCATGCGGCGGCCGTGTCGAATCCAGGCGCCGAGCGGCTCCGGTGCGGCATCGGTCCCGCGAGGACAGGCTCGCCCGCGAGATCCGCGTGGCACGTCACGCACCCGACGCCCATGGCGCGCGCGCCCGGATCCGGCGGCTTCTGGGGATCGGCCGCCGGCGCGTGGCAGCCGCGGCAAAACGGCAGGGGTTCGATCGAATAGGCGGCCAGGAAGACCGGATCCGTCCACGAGCGCTGGTGCAGCGATCCACGCCATTCGGCCGCCACGTCCTCGTGACAGCCTTCGCAACGCGCATTCTCCACCGCCTGCGAATTGTCCGCGGGGACGACGAGCCCGAGCGGCGCGGCCGTCACGCTCGCGACGTCTTCGCGCGCCGCCGGGGAAGGCGCGACCGCGCCCGCGCAGGCCACGAGCGCGAGCGCGCCCGAGGCGAGCGCGAGGGCACGAGGTGCGGACGCCGCGCGCTTCACTGACGGGCGTATTTCACGTCGGAGTTGTTCGGGTCCTGGAAGGCGAGGTGCACCCGGCCTTTGCCGTCGATCACGAGCGCGTTCGTCGAGCTCGAGTTCGAGAACTTGTCGATCGTCTGGAACGACCAGCCCATGGCCGATTTGCGCGCGTACCGCACCTCGCTCGTCGTGAAATTACCGAACACGATGTGCGGCGTCCCCTCCGCGTCGAGCCCAAGGGCCGGCGAAGACCCCACGGCGCCGTCGGCGAGCACGGTCTCGATCACCCACTGCGCGCCGTCCCAGAACGCGTATTTGAGATCGTTCACCATGCCGGCATCCAGGTACGCGATGTGCGGGTTGCCCGCCGCGTCGAGCGCGAGGCTCGTGGCGTTGGCGGTGCTGTCCGGATCGATCGTCTCGATGTTCCATTGCGAGCCGTTCCACGCGGCGTACTTGAGGTCGCGCGCGTCGAAGTCGATGTACGTGATCCGTGGATGGCCGTCCTTGTCCACCCGGAGCGAGCCGAAGCGCCCCATGTCGCCCGCCGTATCGACGGCCTGGACCTCCCACAGGGCCCCGGTCCACCGCGCGTACTTCAGATCGCTGTTCGTCGAGTCGAAATACCCGATGTGCGCATTCCCGGCCGCGTCGAGGGCGAGGTTGTTGAAGGCGCCGACGCTGCCCATCGAATCGACCGTCGTGACGACCCAGCTCGCCCCGTCCCATCGCGCGTGCTTGAGGTCCGTGTTCGTGGCGTCCCGAAAGCTCACCTGCGGCTGATCGTTCGCGTCGAGCGCGATCGAGTTGTCCCCGATGCTCCCGGTCGTGACCGTCTCGTGGACCCACGTCGAGCCATTCCACCGCGCGAGCCGGAGGAGGCTCCGGCCCGTGTCGGTGTAGCTGATGATCGGGCGGCCCGCCGAATCGACGGCGAGCGAGAGGTCGTTCCCCACGTTGCCCGCGCCCGCGACGATCTGCGGGCAGAAGCCGCCGCTGCACGCGACGCACGCTTGATGACGAAGCTTCAGGCCATTGTTATCGTTGACGAGGAGGAAGAGCCGGCCGACGTCGTCGGTCGTGGTGACGGCGCCGCCGCTCACGCCCGTGGAGATGCCGCGGCTCAGCCACGCGTCGTCCTCCGCGACGGACCAGAAAGGCGTGACGGAGCCGCCGGTCGCGTACATCTCGTAATTCATGCGCGCGCGCCCGTTCGGGTCCACGTAGACCCGCAGGTTGTCCGCGGCCCAGCCGCTCGCATTCGAATGCTGGACCGGCACAGACCACGTCCCGCCGCTGCGGCGGCTCACGTAGAGGCTGTCGCTTCCATTGGCCTCGCCGGCGCCCCAGGCGAGGTACACCGTCCCCGCGGCGTCAGCCGCGACGCCGATCTGCGGCTGGTGGTTGAAGCCCGAGCTGAGCAGCGATTTCGCGCCCGGCACGACCGACTCCGTCCACGTGCCGGTGTCCTTCCAGGCAATACGCGGCACGCTGCCATACGCGAGGATGACGCCCATCGTCGGGTGCAGCGTCATCACCGGCGTCTCGAGGCCATTGATGGAGAAAGGCACGGCCTCGCTCGTCCACACGCCCGCGACGCTCCGTTGCAGGAGGAATGCGGTGTTTCCGACGCTCGCCGCGACGTAAAGGACGCCCGCGTCGTCCGAGGCGACGTCGAGGGAGGACACGTTCGTCGACGGCGTCGTATCCGCCGCGCTCGTCGGCACGGGGATGAGCTCCTCGGCCCAGCTCATCCCCGATTTCACGGCCAGCCACGCTTGCTGAAGGCCCCCGCCGGTGCGCATGTACGCGACCGTGGGCGTGGCGCACGCGCCGAGCGCGAGGTGGGCCCGCGAGACCTCGGAACCCGGAGATGGGCCCGCGACGGCCACGGTCTCGACGACCCACGCGCCGCTGCGGTTCGTCGCATACTCCACGTGGACCGGGACGACTCGATTCGTGAACGCGGCGTGGACGAAGCCGGCCGGATCGACGCGGACGCGCGCATTGGAGATGCCCGTCACGGCCGTCGAGATCATCTCCTCGGTGAAGGTGTAGGCCTGGAAGCCCCCGGCGCAGCGCGCGAGCGGGGTGCTCGGGCAGGTGAAGCACCCGGCGATGCAGGCGCCATTGCATTGTTTCTGGCCGGCCGCGCAGGACGCGCCGCAGGTCGTGCCGTCGCAGGTGGCCATGCCATTCGGGACGGCGGGGCAGGACTCGCAGGAACTGCCGCAGCTCTCGAGGGCCGTATCCGGCTCGCACACGAGCCCGCATCGGTGCTCGCCGATCGGACAAACCGCGGCGCCCCCGCCGCCGCCGGCGCCGCCTTGGCCGGCCTCGCCGCCGCTGCCACCACTGCCGCCGCTGCCGCCTTGGCCCGCGACGCCGCCGCTGCCGCCCTGTCCCGCGACGCCGCC
>NZ_JARZHH010000085.1 GCF_029946515.1 Polyangium sp. 6x1 | reverse complement strand
GGACCCCGCGGGGGCTGTTCGCCCCTCGACCCGAACCAGGGCCAGCCCTGGACCTCTGGGCATCGACTGCGCGAAGCGCAGTCGATGCGGGGAAAGTTTTGAAAGCTGTCCGCCCCCTCTTTAGCAGGGCCAGCCCTGGACCTCTGGGCATCGACTGCGCGAAGCGCAGTCGATGCGGGGAGAGTTTTTCAAGCTGTCCGCCCCCTCTTCAGCAGCGCCAGCCCTGGACCTCTGGGCATCGACTGCGCGAAGCGCAGTCGATGCGGGGAGAGTTTTTCAAGCTGTCCGCCCCCTCTTTGCAGGGCCAGCCCTGGACCTTTGTTGGAAGAACTGCGCGATGCGCAGTTCTTCCACAGGCCGGTGGCAAGACCAGGGACAGCGTTGCCGGTTGAAACCGTCTTGGTTGGCAGGGTCGTTGCCTGTCTTGAACCGGCCTGTTCGATGAACTGCGCATCGCGCAGTTCATCGACTTTCAGTCCAGCGCGGGCGCTGGTCCGGGTCCCGGGGCGGACAGCCCCGGGTGGGGCCTGGGGCAACGCCCCAGCGAAACGGCTTCGGCTAGCCCCCGTCGTAGCTGCACTGCGCGCCGCGGGCCCCTTCCCACGCGGAGGAGAATGCCCCCTCCGTATAGGCCTTGCAGCTCTGCCCTTCCTCGTCGGTATAGCTCTGCGTGAATTCGGAGAACCGCGTGTCGCAGCACGTCTGGAAGGCTTCGCCGCAGAACGCTTGCACCGGACGCGGGAGGAATTCGTCCACGTCGACGCCTCCGAGGTCGATCGAGAGATCACAATAAAGCTGGCCCGTGATCTCCGCGATGAGTTGCCCCTCCTGGCAGCAGAGTGCACCGCAACGCGCCCAGATCCCGTGCAGTTCCTCGATCACGCCGGCGACGTTGCCCGCGTGCTTGCAGGCGGCGCCGCGATGGCCGCGCATTCCGCGGGGCGGACGGAGACGGCGTGCTTTGCGGAGGACTCGCTCGGCGACCTGTTCGAGGTGCGCGCAACGCGCCTCGCCCGCGGCCCCTCGCGCGAGGGCGCGGCCGGGCGCGCGTCCCTCCTCGAATGCGCCGCGCTCCTCGGCGCCCTGGCAAGCGCGGGGGGGCTGCCCCGGCTGCGCCGAGGCCTCCCCCCCGAACCCCAAGGACGCGACGGCCAAGATCGCGAATGCCCATTTCATTGGATGGCGATCCTCGCTTTTACTGGCGATAGGCGCACACGCTGTCCCGCGATTGCGACCACGTCGCGCGGAACATGCCCTGCGTGTAGGGCCTGCACGATCCGAACGGCCCCTGGTACGACGGCGTGATCGACGTGAACTCGCTCCTGCAGCACGACTGCGCCGTGGCCCCGCAGAAGCCCATCGGCCGCTGCACCAGGAAGTTCGTGAGGCGCACGCCGCCGAGGCAGATCGAGAGATCACAATACAGCTTGCCCATGATCCATCCGACCAGCTCGCCCTCGTCACAACACGCGATCGCGCAGAGGCCCCAGATCTCGTCGACCTGATCCACCGCGCCCGCGAGCGTTCCCACCGTCCGGCAGACGACGTAATCGTCGGATCCCGGCGGCAGCGTGACGTTTGTCAGGGTCTCCATGACCACGGTCGAGAACCTCTCCAGGTTCCCGCACGAGGTCACCGAGTTCCACGCCTGCTGCACGAGGCTCCGGCCGGATTGCAGGCCCGACTCGAAGGCCCGCGCCTCGCGCGCCGCGCTACACCCGAGCGGCGCGTTTTGCGCCATGGCCGTCCCGGAGAGCCCGAGCCCGACCGCCAAGACCCCGAACGTCAGAGCTTTGCCTTTCATCGGAAACCTCCTCCTCCCTGCCATATTCATGGGGCGGGGTTGTAGACGCACTGGTTGTTCCGCGTCTGGTTCCATACCGGCGTGAACGGGTCCCTCGTGAACGCTCCGCACATGGGATAATTCTGCGTGTACCCGATGAACTCGGCGTCGCACCCGATCTGGAAGGCCAGCCCGCACGTCCGCACGGGCAGCCGGATGATGTCCGACGCGAGGCCGAGGCCCCCGAGGCTGATCGAGAGATCGCAATACAGCTTTCCGCCGATCCGCGCCATGAGCTCGCCTTCCTTCCGGCACTCCCAGTCGCAGCGATTCCAGGTGTGATCGACCACCTCCTCGGCGCCCTGCACGATCCCGGCCACGCGGCAGAGGACGTAATTGCTCGATTCTCGCGGGATATCGATGCTGTCCAGGTTGCGAATCACGAGATCGGCGAACCGCTCGATCTGATCACAATCGTTCACCGAGTTCCACGCCGACTCCACGAGGCTCGCGCCGGACATCACCCCTGCGTCGAAGGCCCGCCGGTCCCGCGGCTGCGAGCAGCGCGGCGGCGGCATCACCGCGAGCGCCTCGCCCGCGAAGCAGAGCCCGACCAGAAACACGCCCAGCGATACGGTGTTCAGCTTCATGTTTTCCCCCTCTTTCGCTCGTCCTCCGAAAAAAAAGCGCGCCCGCCGTCAGCGGTCCTCGCAGATCTGCGCCTCGATGATGTTCAGGAACCGCGTGTACACCGGTGCTTCCATCCCGAGCACCTCGCGCTCTGCGGCCTCGACCCCCTGCCGGCACACGCGCGGATCGATCACCCCGAGGAAGCCGTAGTCGATGTCGAAGACCGCTTTCGTGTTGGTCGTGGTGACGAGGCCCCTGCCGGTATCAATCATGGCGACGAAGGTCGCGACGGCGATCCGGGAGATCGTCTCCAGCGAGGGCGCATGAAAAGCCGGGTCGCTGCAGCGCGCGTAATCACGCTGGAGCCTCTCGACAGCGTTTTCGTAGATTCCCTCGTAATAACAGCGCTTCAGGTCCGCGTTCCCGGTCCAGGTCGCGACGAGGTTCTGCAGGGCCGCGACGAGGGAGCTCTCCGCCTCCGGGAGCATGGAGGCATTGCAGTTCACGCGCGCCATGACCTGCCCCACCGCCACCTCGCTGATGTTCTGGCCGTAGTTGCGCGCATCCACGCACGTCTCGAAGGGCTGCGCGATCCCGATCGCGGAAACTGCCGTCCATGCCGCCGCCACGGCGGCGCCCACGAGCTTCTTCATGACGTTCCTCCGATCCGCCGTCCCGATTGCAGGCAACATGCCCGGAACGCTGCGCGGATGGGTTCCACACGCCCCTCCGGCACTCCCGGCGAAGCCTCCTGTGTCGCAGGTTTCAGCCAGGACAGCCGAAGTGGCTTCCACCCAACGGGGGAGGGAATGTCATGATGAAAAAGGTATTCATGGTGGCCGCGCTCGCGATGATGGGGATGTCGTCCGTGGCCCTGGCGGAAACATTGGACGAGGAAGCGACGTCCGAGCTTTCGGCCGTGAGCGGCGACGCGAAGATCGTGCTGGAGGCTGCGAAGAGCAATCTATGGGCGGTGAAGGCCGCGCGGCTCGCCGTGCAGCGCGCGCAAAACTCCAAGGTCCAAGCGTTCGCGCTGCAGGAGATCGCCGAGCACGTCAACGTGACCGAGGGGATCGAGGCGCTCGCGGTGAAATTCCGCGTCGAGAGGCAGACGGCGTTCGAGCCGCTGATCGATCACCTCTTCCAGCGGCTCTCGAGCCTCCGGGGAAATCAATTCGACAGGGTTTACCTGCACACGGTCATCGAGTCGCACCGGTTCGACGTGGAGAACCTGTCGCAGGCGCTTCTCTCGAAGGACCGGGACGTCCAGGCCTTCGCGGAGAAGAACCTGCCGCTTCTGCGGGAACACCTGAAGGCAGCCGAGGAGCTCCTCCGGAACTTGCCCGCGGAGTGACGTCGGTCCGGCGATCGCGCGGGGCGGGTCAGCGGCGTTTTTCTTCGTAAATCGAGAACACCGCGCCCTGCGGGTCCGCGAGCACCGCGAACCGCCCCGTGCCGATCTCCTTCGGCGGCATGTACACCTTCGCGCCGAGACCACGCGCCTTCGCCACCGCGTCGTCCGCATTCTCGACCGCGAAATATGCGCTCCAGTTCGGCGGCACCGGGCCCCAGCTCGGGTCGATCTTCAAGACCCCGCCCACGTGCTCGCCGCCCACGATCCACTCTCCGTACGTCGCGTCGCCGCCGGTCGACCAGCCGAAGAGCGCCGAATAAAACGCTTTTGCTTTCTCCGGATCGGTGGTCTGGAGCTCGAACCAGCAAGGCGCGCCCGGCTCGCCCCACAAGGTCGCGCCGATGTGTTTCTGCGGTTGCCAGAGGAAAAACACCGCGCCCGTGGGATCCGCGAGGATCGCCATGCGCCCCGAATCCATCACTTCGAACGCCGGCGCGAGGACGGTCGCCCCGAGCGACGTGGCCTTGGCGGCGACGGCGTCGGCGTCGTCCACCGAGACGTACACGTTCCAGTGCGGCGGGATCCCGCGCGACGCCTCCTCGGGCGGTTGCCCGCCGAGCCCCGCCACGTCGTGGTCGCGCATTCGGAACATCGTGTACACGCCGCCGGGGTAGGGGCTCTCCGCGGCGCTCCAGCCGAACAGCGCCGTGTAGAACGCCTTCGCGGCCGCGGGATCCGTGGTCATCAGGTCCGTCCAGCAGAACTGGCCGGGTGCATACGAGCTCTTCGCCGTCATGGGCTCCCCCTTCTTCGTGGCCATTCTACACGGCAAGGTTTGCGTGTCACCGGGAGAGAGGCCCCCCCTCGGGGGATTGGTTCCACGAGCCAAACCTGCGTCCGTCCCGCGCACGGGTACACCTGGAGGTCCTCGTGGTCGAACTCACCCCCTCACGCGTTTCGCACCGCGGCGTGCTGAAGGGTTGTCAGCGAGGGGGTTTTTCGGCGATGCTCTCGGGCGGTTCGTGCAAGATGAAGACAGGAGCCCGGCCATGGCCCAGCAGCTAGCCAGGGAGAGCATCACGAAAGGGCCCGAGGAGACGGCGTCGGTGGAGCCGCCGGCCGCCCGACGGTCGCGTGAGCCGTTGGAAGACGAGGTCTCCGGGCCTCCGGTCTCACCGGAATGCGAGCGGCGCCTCGCCGAGCTCGCCACCTGGTGCAGGGACCTCGAGGCGTCCCCCCGGTGCGCGTTGCCCCCGTCGCCGGAGGACAGCGCCCGGCTCGGGGAAATGCTGCGCGGCATCTGGGCGGCGAGCGACGCTCTCGGCCCCATGGGCCTCTTGCGCAACTCTCCGGCCCAGCGCCGCTTCCAGGAGGTCCTCGGCGAGTATTTCTGGCAGAGCCCCATCATCCACCGCTGCTTCGCCAAACCCCGGGGCTACGCCGGCGACTTCTTGATGATGGAGGACGTCTATCGGAATCGCCCCAAGGGCGAGACGACCCTCGGGCGCTGGATGGACCGATGGGTGCTCGAAGAGCCCGGTTTCGTGGCGGTCCGCAACCGCCGAGCGAAGCTCGAGACGCTCCTGCGCGACGAGTGGACCAGCGGGGCCCGGCACGTCATGAACGTCGCCTCGGGGTCCGCGTCGGAGCTCGCCGACGTGGTGCCCACGAACCCGTTCCAGGAAGTCACGCTCCTCGATCAGGACCAGGGCGCCCTGTTCGCCGCGACCACCTCGCTCGGGCGCCGGATGGATCCCGCCCGCGTGCGCACCTGGTCCGGCTCCGTCTTCACGCTCATCCGCGGCAAGACCAGCCTGGTCCCAGGCGACCAGGACTTCATTTATTCGATCGGATTGTACGACTACCTGTCGCCACGATTCGCGACGGCGTTGACGGCGCGCCTCTGGCTCAACCTCGCGCCGGGCGGGCTCCTGGCGATCGGCAACTTCAACGGCCACAACCCCATGCGCCGCTTCATCGAGGCGGCCATGGACTGGTATCTCATCTACAGGGACGAGCCCGACATGCTGGGGCTCGCCGTAGGACTGCCGAACGTCGAGGAGGCGGAGGTCTGGACGGACCCGACCGGCTGCCTCCACCTGCTGCTCGCGCGCAAGCGAGGGGCGCGGCCGGCCTTCGGTTCACCAGCGTGAGTGGACGATGAAGTCGGTCCCGGCGTCGTTGGTGACCGTGGCGGAGACGGCGGCGTCGACGTTGCTCACGAGCTTGTAGGCGACCTTGTAGACCGCGACGGTGAACGTGGGGCCGAACAGGTCACGCGTGAAGACCACGTCGGCCGAGCGTTCGCCCGTTTTGTTGTACTCGCGTTCGCCGAAGCTCACGGCCAGCGTATAGGCGTAGGGGCCGTTGGCGACGAGGGCCTGGGGGTTGCCCTGGCCGAACCGGGCCAGCATCTTGCCGACGGGGGACTCGAGCAGGGAGCTGAAGGCGTGCTCGCCACACCCGCGCATGATCTCGTCGCAGCTCAAGCCGAGGCTCGGCTCGTCGACGAGGCGGCGCGCGACCTTGAGCAGCGAGCTCACGGGGTACCAGAAGAACGAGCGGATGGTCTTGTCCCCCATCACCTGCGTGCGGATGGCACTCACCTTCGCGGGCCCGTAGGCCTGCCCGAGGTGGTTCAGCGCGCCGTCGAGCACCATCCCGAGCATGTTGTCGGTGCTCGTGGCCAGCGCGATCCGTTTGTCAAGCATCTCCTTGGAGTCCATCGCCCGTAGAGGTCCTTTCCGAGGAACGAAGTGCCCGCAGCTTACACGAACCCCCCGGTCCGTCACCATCCCGGATGGTGTCCTTCGTGCTCGTTCATCGAGGGGCACGAACGGTTATCGGTTCTTCACGCCAAGCTCGCCATCCCTTCCGCCCCGTTCGGCGTGGCACGTTCCGCGTGCAGCACGCCGATATCACGCGCCCTTTCGCCCCGCCGGGGCCTCGATAATCACCGCGCCTTGCCGGGTTTGCCCCCACGGCGCGCCAATCTCCGGACGCTCACTTTTGCGTTTTCGCCTGCACGTCCGGATTTCACTCGGCCGCCCGAACCGTGATAGCCTCCTTGCATGCCCCACATCCGGATCGTCGAGCACCACGAAGCGGACGCCCCCCTCCGCGCCGTCTACGACGCCATGATGTCCCGCCCCATCCCCGCGGCCTATCGCGCCCCGCACGGCGGCCCGGCCGGCATCCAGCGCGCGCACAGCCTCGATCCCGAGCTGCTCCGGATCACGTTCACCGCGACCGGCACGTTCCACCGCGGCGACGGGCTCTCGTGGGCCGAGCGCGAGCTCATCGCCGCAGCCGCGTCGCGCACGAACCAGTGCTTTTACTGAACGACCGCTCACGCAGAGTTTCTGCGTGTCGCTTCTCGGGATGAGGCCCTCGCCACGGACGTCGTGACGGGGACCGACATGCAGCGCGCTTCCCCGCGGGATCGCGCCCTCTCCGGCTTCGCGGTCGTCATGACCGAAGCGCCGTGGTCCATCGACGCCGCGGATCTCGACCGCCTCCGCGCCGTCGGCGTGTCCGAGGACGGCGTCGAGCAAGCGATCTGCGTCGCGTCGTTCTTCAACTACTACACGCGCGTCGCAGACGGCACCGGCATCGAGTTCGATTACGACTCGCCGCTGCCGCGCCTCTCGATCGATCCGACGCGAGAACCTCTCCCGCGGCCTCCGCCGAGCGACTGGAATCCAGCCGTCGACGGATCACGCGTCCCCGTGTTTCCACGTCGCGCGTTTGCCCAGCCGCTCCTCGAAGAGTGGCACGCCTACCACTTCGAGCGCGACGCGCAACTCTCGCGCCGCGAGCGTCGGATCCTCGCCCGCGCCGCCGCCGCCGAGCTCTGCGATGCCGGCGCCGTCGCCCGCCACGAGGACGCGAGCCCGCGGGATCCCCGCGAGCAAGCGCTCGCAGCCTACGCGACGAAGCTCACCCGCACGCCGTGGGCCGTCGGCGCCGCCGACGCCGCGACGCTGCGGGCCCACGGCCTCGACGATCCCGCGATCCTCGCGGCGATCACGCTCGTCGCGCACCAGAACACGTTTTCCCGCATGCACCACGGCCTCGCGGCGCTCGCGACCTCGGGCTGACGGAGTCTCATCCGGGAAGCGCTTCGCTGGGGCGTTGCCCCAGGCCCCACCCGGGGCTGTCCGCCCCGGGACCCGGACCAGCGCAAGCGCTGGACTCGGGGTCGATGAACTGCGCGATGCGCAGTTCATCGAACGTGCCAGGTCAAGACCGCAACCGACCCTGCCAACCAAGACAGCCGCGCTGACGGTTCAACGGGCGACGTGGCACCAGCGGCGGCCTGTGGGAAGAACTGCGCATCGCGCAGTTCTTCCCCCTGAGGTCCAGGGCTTGCCCTGGTTCGGGTCGAGGGGCGAACAGCCCCCGCGGGGCCCGGGGCGGCGCCCCGGCGCGGCGGCCCCAAGTGCGTTTCGAGCCGGACAAACCGCTCGCCGTGGCGATCGGATCAGCCGCCGAGCTTCGCGACGAGCCGCGCCTTCGCGGCGGGCCACTCGTCCTCGACGAGGCTGAACATCACCGTATCGCGGAGGGTGCCGCCGCGCGTCCGCTGGTGCTTGCGCAAGAGGCCCTCGCGCACGCCGCCGATGCGCTCGATCGCGGCCTGCGATTGCTGGTTGCGCGCGTCCGTCTTGAGCTGCACCCGCGCCGCGCCGAGCGTATCGAACGCGTGCCGCAAGAGGAGGAACTTCGCCTCCGTGTTGATCGCCGTGCGTTGCCAGCGCTTGCCGATCCAGGTCCAGCCGATCTCCAGGCCCCGATCGTTGCGGCTGATGTTGAGGTACCGCGTCGAGCCGCACGCGCGCCCGTCGGCGAGGCTCACCTGCGCGAACGCAACCTGCGCCCTCGACGCCTGCGCCTCCAGCGCGTCCGCGATGTACGCTTCCATCGCTTCGAGCGAGAGCGGCGGCTCGATCGACATCCACCGCCAGATCGATTCGTCCTCCGCGAGGGCCGACAGCAGCGCCGGCGCATGCGCGAGCGTGAGAGGTTCCAGGCGGACGTGACGTCCTTCGAGCGTGACGGGGCGCGGATCCATGCTGCCTTGTACCGCGAATGCGCGCGATCGGGGAGCCGTCAGAGCGCGTCGACGAGGATCGTCGTCTCGTACGTGCCGGGCGCCGTCCGCACCGTATGCCATCCGCGGCCGATCGAGGTCGCGGCGATGTGCCAGAAGAACCACGCGCCGTAATGCTCGATCGCCCCTTGCGAAATGCCCCAGCCGGCCGTGGGGGAGGGCTCGCGCGAGGCTTGATCCTTCCATGACGGCACGCGGAGCCGGAGGCCGCGGGTCGTGATCACGGGCTCGTCGATCGTGCCGAGCGTCGTGAACGGCCCTTTTTCGTCGCGTGTCGCCCGATGAAAGCCGAGCTCGCCGCCCCGGAACGCGACGAAAAACGAAGGCTCCCCCGTGTCTCCCGAGGGCCAGGAAAACCCGTTGATCGAGGCCTCCTCTCCCTGCATGAAGTCGCCGGATCCTCGCAGCCGTGACAGCCGCACGGCCACCACCGACCCGAGGTGCGCGCAGAGCTCGCGCCGCACGGTCGTGGAGACGTCGATCCGCACGGTGGACGCGCCCTGGATTTCGACCATGCCAAACGCCTCGAAATCGGCGTCCTCCGCGGCGAATACGATCCGATCGCCGTCGCGGCCGGCGCGGAAGGGGGGCAGCCTCGCCGAGCGATGGTCGAGCACGGTCAGCCCGCAGCCGTCCGCCACGGCGTCGTAATCGAACGAGGGCACGATCTGCGCCCGATGAATCCCCGCGTCGACGACGACCGACGTCCCCTCGACACGCACGCGGAGCCCGCCTTTGTGAAGCGCCGGCTCCGCTTCGGGGATCGTGCCCGTCTTCGGCGCATGGTTCGAAGGAAACGTCGACGCCCTCGGGGCCATCACCGAGGCCCAGAACCCGGCGCCCGAGAGCGCGCCCGCGAGGGCAGGGAGCACGACCACGACGAGGCGCCGGTGCATTCGATGGGCGAGGGCGGCGAGCAGGAACGCCCCTGCAAAAGGGAGCACGAGGAGCCGCGCATACGAGGTTGTGCCTGTAAACAGACCGTAGCCCGCCACGACGAACCAGAACCCCGCGAACGCGCCCGTCACCGCGGCGACGAGCTTTTCCCGGCGCGTGACGAGCGCGAAGCCGAGGACGGTCGCGACCACGACGACGAGCGGCCCGAGGAGCTCGTGCTCGAAAAAGGCCGCCGATGCGACGGAAAATCCCCGCGGCTGCGAGAGCGCATACGCAAAACCTCCCGCGGCGTGACAGAATGCCGTGATCCCGAGCAGCCCCCGCGCGGCGACGTCCGCCGTTTTTGCCATCCGGGGCACGGTACCCGGCGAGGCGGGTGGGATCCAGGCGCACGTGATTGCCCACGCCCTGCGAGCCGCGGTACATTCGTTCCGTGATGCGTCGCCGCGTGTTCCGCCTGGCCCTCCTGGCGCTCGCTGCCTGTGGCCCCGCGAGCGTCCCTGCGCCGCGGCCCGTCGAGACGCCGCACGAGGCCACCGAGGACGCGCCGCCGCCGCCGTGGCCCTTCGCGGACACCGTCCTGCCTGCGCCGCCCGCCCAGGGAAAGCCGACCGATCCCGGCCCGCGCCCGGGTTTGCCCGAGGGCCTCGTCCACGCCGCGGAGATGCTTTTTCGACTTGGGATCGCCGATCCGCGTGGATTGCCCTATCACGAGGTCGCCATCACGCTCACGACGCAGCCGGAAGGGCCCGGCGAGACCGTCGCGACGAAGGGGTTCGTGCTCCCGGGGCCCGAGGGCGGGCCGCGGTTCGGGGTCCTCTGGAATGGCCTCGTGTATCCGCTCGTCTCCGTCGGCCGCGCGGCGGACCTCCGCGCCGACGTCCAATCGCTCCGGGCCAGCGACAAGCATATCTGTGAAAAGCTGGCCGCCCATCTCCCGGAAATGCCTTGCTCCCGGACGCGCGGGCCCCGGCCGGAGATCCATTCCCACAAGCTCGAACAGATCTTGCCGATGCACGCCGCGATCCTCGTGCAGCTCGGCGAGGATGCGCTCGCGCGCTCGCTCTGGCAGACCTGGATCGCGGGCGGGGGGCCCGACGACACCCCCGAAGTCTCCGGGCGCGAGCGCGACATTTTCGAGCGCCTCGCCGGGCATTTTCTGGAGGTGCTGCGGGATCGCGGGCTCTGGGCCCACGTACGGGGAGACGATTCGCTCGCGCTCGCGAGCCTGCGCGGACTCGCGCGGCTGGCTCCCGCGCTCTCCGCGCGCGCGCCCGTGCTCGCGTCGCGCGAGCCCACCGTGGAAAGCCTCGCCGCGCCGCCGGGCCTCTTGCTCGCGGACCAGGAAATGCGGGCCGCGCGAAAGGCCCCAAAGGGTTTGCCCGAGCCCTTGCCCGCGGAGCCGGCGGCGCGCGTGGCGGCGCTCGTCGCGGCGCTCGGCGAAGTGCGCGAGCCCGTTTTCGGGCGGCCTGGATCGCAGGGACAGGTCCTCGCCGACCCGATCTTGCGGGCGCTGCTCGCGGAAGGCGAAGCGGCGGTCCTGCCGCTCGCGGAGGCGCTCTCGACCGACGAACGATACACGCGATCGATATGGTACGAGGCGCACGGCATCGTCTTGTTCACGGTCCGCGACGTCGCGGAGATCGCCCTCGACACACTCGCCGCGGATCTCCCGCTCGCGCCCGCGCCCCCGGACGAGACCAGGCCCCAGAAGGCCGAACGATTCAAGCAGGCCGCGGAAAAGTTCCAATCGATCCCCGCGGACGAACGCTGGTATCGCGAGCTCGCGGACGAGACCGCGGGGCCCGCGCGCTGGGGGAGGGCGGCCATGCGGATTGTCGGGCCCACGGACGCGCCGCTCCGGCGTTCCGACGCCTCGGACTTCCTCGCGCTCTTCGTGCGCGTGGACGGGCCTCCCAAGCCTCATTTCGCGGGCCTCTCGTCCCGGAAAAACCCCTCGGTGACCGAGCTCCTCGCGCGACGCATGAAGCAGCTCGCCGCAGGGAAAGCGCACGGAAACCTGCGTGCCTCGTGCGAAATGGGCGTGCTCCTCGCGCTCTGGGATCCCAAGGGCGCCGCGCGCCCGCTCCGCGAGATCGCAGAGACCTTGCGCAAGGGCGCGAACGACGACAAGGACGCCGACGCCGCGGACGAGCTGCGCCCATGCCTCTCCGTGCTCTTCGTGGCGCGTGGCGCCTCGGGCGACGAAAAGGCATTCGACGAGTACGCATCATGGATCCGCGAAATCGATCCCGCGACCGTCCCCCTCCGCGGAGCCACGCTCTCCACGCTCCTCGCGCCCCTGGCCCTCCGGCCCACGCGCCCCTCGATCGTCGCCTCCGGCCGCGCGATGTTCGGGGCCAAAACCTCACCCTGGGCCCTCCGCTTTCGTCGCGGCGAGCGCGACGACCTGCTCGATCCCGATTTGCTCCCGATTCCCGGCATGCGTGAGCTCGTCCTCGCGGCGCTGGAGGATCGAACGGCGATCGGCGCCATCGAGCTCGACGCTTACGGAGAAGCCACGTGGGGCCGCGACGGCGACGGCGAATTCGATCGCGAGCACGAGCAGGTCGATCCGCGGGATCCCGGCGCCGCGGCCTCGAACACGAAGATGCCCCTCCGCGCCTGTGATCGCTTTGCGGGCATCCTCGCGCGGCGCATCGACTCGGCCGCGCCGTTCCGGATGTACTGGATCGAGCCCCGGCGCGACGACGCGATCGCCGCGCTCCGGGCCTTCGTCGTGACGAAGTCCGAGCCGCCCCGCGCCCCCTGAGCGGCATCCTTTCCATCATCGATGCTATCGGGAAACGACGCGGCGGACGCGTCCGTGACGGATCGATTTTCTCTTCGAGGACTGCTCGCCCACGCGGCTGTTCATCCGCTATGCTTCGTGGGGGCGAAGCCCCCGTACAGGCGTCATGACGAACGTCGCATTGCTCGGATACGGCCGCTTCGGCGCGGCGATGGCCTCGCTCCTCCGGGACGCGGACGTCGACGTGCGGGCCTTCGATCTCCGCTCCCCCGTGCCGGACGAAATGCGCGCGGAGTCGCTCCCGGACCTCGTCCAGGGTCGCGATGTCGTGGTCGTCGCCGTCCCCGTCACCGTGATGCGCCGCGCGTTCGCGGCGATGCGGCCGCTCCTCTCGCCCTCGCAGATCGTCGTCGACGTGGGCAGCGTCAAGCTCGGCCCCTCGGCCGCCATGAACGAATGCTTCGGCGCCGAGATCCCATGGGTCGCCACGCATCCTCTGTTCGGCCCGATCAGCCTCTCGCGAGGCGAGCGCCCCCTCGTCGCCGTGGTCTGTCCCAATGCCACGCACCCGGCGGCCGTCGATCGCGTCGTCAAGCTCTACGAGCGCATCGGCTGCACCGTCGTCCTGGAGGACGAGGCCACGCACGACCGAAACATGGCCTGGACGCACGCGCTCGCGTTCTTCGTCGCCAAGGGAATGCTCGACGCGGCCGTGCCCCTCGACATCCCGTACGCGCCGCCCTCGTTTCAAGCGCTCGCGCGGACCGTGGAGGCCGCGCGCTCGGACGCGGGGCACCTCTATGCCGCGCTCCACCGGGAAAACCCCTATGCCGCCGAGGCCCGCCGGAGGCTCGTCGACGCGCTGCTCGCCGCCGATCAGAACCTTTCTGGCTCGGACGGGATGGCGCCGCCGCCGTCGTCCGCGCTCGTCCTCTTGCCCTCCAAGGCGGGCTCGCAGGCCTTGCGCGAGACGCGGGATCTCATCGACGATCTCGATCGCGAAATCGTGGAGCTCCTCGGGCGCAGGGCGCAGCTCGCGCGGCGCGCGGCGCGCGAGAAGGCGAAGCTCGGCCGTCCCGTGCGGGATCCCGAGCGCGAGGCGGAGCTCTTCGAAGCGCGGCGGCGCTGGGCGGCCGAGCACGAGCTCGATCCGGCCTCGGTGCACGAGATCTTCGACGCCATTCTCCGATTCTCCAGGCGCTTGCAGCACGAGGCGCCCATCGAAGAGACGGACTGATCTTTTTCGCGATCCGGCCGCGCCTTGTGCGGCATCCAAGAGGACACGCACTGTAGGGGGAACTTCTCATGATTGTCACGCTCGAGCCCGACGCGCCCGAATCGCGCGCCGAGGCGGTCGTCCGCCTCGCGGCGCGGTATCCGGGGGTCTCGGTCCAGAAATTCGTCTTCAAGGGCGAATCCATCTCCATCACCGAGGTGCACCTCATCGGCTCGACGCGCGCCGTACCGACGGAGCCCTTCGAAAGTTTGCCCGGCGTGCGCAAGGTCGTCCGCGTCTCGCGGAAATACCGGCTCATCGGCCGGCACCACCCGGACGCCGAGACGCACGGGTTCGAGTACAACGGCGTCCCCTTCGACGAGAAGCACGTCCACGTCTTCGCCGGCCTCTGCGCCGTCGACACGCGCGAGCACGTCGCCCAGATGATGGCCGCGCTCGAGCAAGCGGGCATCCGCACGACCCGCATGGGCGCGTACAAGCCGCGCACGAGCCCCTACGATTTTCAGGGCCTCGGAAGAGCATGCCTGCCGTGGGTCTTCGAGCTCGCGGGCAAGCACGGCATCAAGGTGATCGCCATGGAGGTCACCGACGCGCGCCACATCGAGGAGATCAACACGGCGCTCGCGGCCGCGGGCGAGCCGACCGGCGTCATGCTCCAGATCGGCACGCGCAACACGCAGAACTTCGAGCTCCTGAAGCAAGTGGGCCAGCAGCGCCGCTTCCCGGTGCTCTTCAAGCGCGGCATGGGCATCTCGCTCGAAGAGTCGCTCAATGCCTGCGAATACGTGGCGAGCGAGGGCAACCCGAACATCGTGTTTTGCCTGCGCGGCGTGAAGACGCACCTCGGCGATCCCCACCGCAACCTGGTGGACTTCTCGCACGTGCCCGTCCTCCGCCGCCAGACGCGCCTGCCCGTGTGCATCGATCCCTCGCACGCCGTGGGCCGCCTCGACAACGCGCCCGACGGCCTGCCGGACATCTTTCACGTGGTGGGGCAGGGGATCATCGCGGGCGCTTCCATGGTGCTCGTCGATTTCCACCCGCGGCCCGACGAGGCGCTCTGCGACGGCCCGCAAGCCCTGGAGCTACAGGCCTTGCCGCGGTTCGCGCGGTACGTGGAGAGCGTGCGGCTCGCCTACGAAGGAATCGTCCGCGAATTCGGCCCGGGCGCGGCGTCCTCCGCGACCGAGCCCCACGCCGCTTGATCGAGGCCCGAGGCACCGTGAAGGGGATCTCGGTCGCTTGCCTCGGTCCCTCGGGCACGTTCAGCGAGGAGGCGGCCTCGCGCCATTTCGGCGAGGCCACCCGGCCCGTCTTCTGCACCTCGATCGACGACGTCTTCGACGTGGTGGAGGCGCGCGCGGCGCCCTTCGGCGTCGTGCCCGTGGAAAACTCCCTCGAAGGCGCGATCGCCCATACCCTCGACCGCCTCGTCGCCTGGCCGCTCCGCATCTCCGGCGAGGTCGCGCTCCCGATCCGGCAACACCTGCTTCGGCGCGGCGGGAAGCTCGAAGGGATTTTCCGTGTCTACGGGCACGCGCAATCCCTCGCGCAATGCCAGCGATTCTTGAAAAATGCCCTCCCAGCAGCCGAGCGCGTCGCAGTCTCCAGCAACGCCGAGGCGGCGCGCCTGGCCGCGCGGGAGACGGGGACCGCCGCCCTCGCGAGCAAGCGCGCAGCCGCGATCCACGCGCTCGACATCCTCGCCGAGGGAGTCGAGGACGACCCAACGAACACCACGCGCTTCCTGGTGATCGGCGAAAAGAGCGCCGCGCCCTCGGGCCACGACAAAACCTCGCTCGTGATGTCGGCGCCGAACCGCCCAGGCGTGATGGTGGCGCTGCTCCGCCCCTTCTCGCGGCACGGAGTCAGCATGACGAAGCTCGAATCACGCCCCTCACGGCGAGGTCTCTGGGATTACCTCTTTTTCGTCGACGTCGAGGGCCACGCAGAGGACGTCGCCCTCCGCCGCGCCCTCGCCGAGCTCGAAGCGCGCGCCGGTTACCTGAAGGTGCTCGGCTCGTACCCGATGGCGCGCCCCTGATCGGAACTTCCTCGCCCAGGTTCCAGCTCCTCGCGTACCATGGAAAGCATGGAACACGCGCACGGTCGATCGAGGTCTGGATCCAGGACGAGCGCACCTTCATCGCTCGTCATTCTCGTTTCGTCGCTCGTGATCATCGGGGCGCCCGCATGCGTCGCGCCCGACCTGGAGGAAGAAGCATCCGTCGACACGGCGACGTTCGCATACACCGTCCCGGCGAAGGGGACAGCGACGACGCTCGACGTCGCCGCCTGGAACCTGGAGTGGTTCGGCGACACGAGCCGCGGCCCTTCGAACGACACGCTGCAGCGGCAAAACGCATACGACGTGATCAGCGGCGCAGACCTGGATCTCTGGGGCGTCGAGGAAATCGTGAGCGTCTCGCAGTGGAACACGCTCAAATCGCAGCTCGTCGGCTACGCGGGGATCCTGTCGAACGACCCCATCGTGACGAACGGCGCGTCGTATTACACCACATCCGAGCAGAAGCTCGGCTTGCTCTACAAGACCTCGGTCGCGACGGTGCAGAGCGCGCGCGTCATCCTGACAGCCTACGACTACGAATTCGCCGGGCGGCCCCCGCTCGAAGTAAAGCTGTCGGTCACGCTGAACGGCACGACGGAAAACGTGGTCGTCATCGTCCTCCACATGAAAGCCCTCGCCGACTCCGCGAGCTACCTGCGCCGCGTCGACGCCTCCGCCGCACTGAAATCCTACCTCGACACGACCTACCCGACGCAAAAGGTCTTCGTCATCGGCGATTTCAACGACGACCTCGACAAGTCCATCTCAGGCAACGCCACGCCCTACGCAAACTACCTCGCCGACACAGCCGACTACCATTTCGCAACCAAAGCCCTCACCGACGCAAACATCTCCTCGACATCGAGCGGCGGCGCAACCATCGACCACCACCTCCTCACAAACGAGCTCGCCCTCGCCCTGATCCCCGGCTCCGTCGAAGCCTACCGCGTCTCCGAGTTCATCCCGAGCTACGCCTCCACGACGAGCGACCATTTCCCCATCCTGAGCCGCTACACCTGGGCCGCCGCCAAGCCCGCCCAAGTCGTGATCAACGAAATCTGCGCAAACGAGCCCGGCAGCAGCGTCGTCGGCGAATTCATCGAGCTCGTCAACATCGGCGGCTCCCCCGCCACCCTCGACGGCTGGACCCTCTCCGACAGCACCTCCATCCGGCACACCTTCGCCGCCGGCACAACCCTCGCCCCCGGCAAAAGCCTCGTCATCTTCGGCACAGCCGCCGGCATCCCCGCAGGCACCCCCAACGCCCTCGGAAGCTCCACAAGCAACCTGGGCCTCGCAAACGGCGGCGACGCCGTCTACCTACGCGACGCCGCAAGCACCACCAAAGACTCCTTCAGCTACCCCGCCTCCCTCGCCGCCGTCGACGGCGTCTCCATGAACCGCAACCCCGACGCCGCCGAAAACGCGAGCTTCGTCCTCCACACAACCCTCGTCGCCGCCTCGAGCTCGCCAGGCACGCGCGCGAACGGGGCAGCATTCTGAAGCGCCGCGCCGGGGCGCTGCCCCGAACCCCGCGGGGGCTATTCGCCCCTCGACCCGAACCAGGGCCAGCCCTGGACCATTTGGGGAAGAACTGCGCTCCGCGCAGTTCTTCCCACAGGCCGGTGGAACCGCCGTGCCGGTTGAGCCGTCGGCGCTGCCGTCTCGGCTGGCAGGATCGCTCGTGGTCTTGACCCTGGCTGTTCGATGAACTGCGCGGAGCGCAGTTCATCGACCACGAGTCCAGCGCTTGCGCTGGTCCGGGTCCAGGGGTGGATAACCCCTGGTGGGGCCTGGGGCAACGCCCCAGCGAGGCGCCCCCATGCTCAAATGGGCCCCACGGCCGAAAGCTTCTTCGTCGCGAGCACCCAGTAGATCGCGCGGATTGCCCCATCCTCGCCGATGTCGCATTGCACCACCGTTCGCGGCGCGATCTTCCGGCCGGGCGCGTGCTCCAGCACCACGGCGGGCATTCCGTTCACCATCCGAAATGCGAATCGTTCGGCCGTTCCGGTGCTTCGCTTTGCGAGCCCCATCATCAAGCGGCTGACGCGATCTCGTCCGAGGATGGGCAAGCGTGCTGCGAAGAATTCGCCGCCGCCGTCGCTCAGGTGCCGGACTTCGGCGTCGAGGAGCGATTCCAGCGCTTTTCCGTCCGTGGCCGCGAGTGCCAGGAGGAACCGCCCGAGTGCGTCGCGCGTCTTTTCCACGTGCTCGGGTGTGCGGCGTGTTCGGCTCGCCTCGTAGGCTGAGAGTGCGCGCCGTGCCCGGTGGTGCATCGTCTTCACGGCTGGCTCTGTCATCTCGAGCGCGTCGGCTGCCTCTTTGACCGACCAGTCGAACACGTCGCAGAGCAGCACGATCGCCCGCTGCCGCGGCGTCAGTGCTTCCAGCGCCACGAGGAACGCCATCGACACGCTTTCCAGGAGATCGTAACGCCCCTCGGTCTCGACTGGCTCGATTGCGATCTCCTGCTCGAAATCGCCCTCCGTCTCGACGGGCGACGGCAGCCAGGGCCCGTCGTATGCGCGACGCCGCCGCGCGCGCAGCCGGTCGATTCCGAGGTTGACCGCCACGCGCGTGAGCCATGGCCGCACGGGTTCATCGGTGCGGACGGGGGGACGCTCGATCGCGCGCAAGAGCGTCTCCTGCACGAGATCGTCTGCGTCTGCTGCCGACCCGGTCAGCCGATAGCAGAGACCCCACAGATATCGCCGATGCTCCCGCGCGAGCCCGTCCGCGTCCGCCGCTGCCATCACGTTCACGCCCTCGCATCCAAGACCTTTCGCCCCACCTCGCCAAGCACTTTCGCCTCCCGCCGCGTCGCGGCCTGCGCCGCCGCCCGCCCGCTCGCGAGGCTCGCGTCTGCGAGCATGCCTGCGGGCCCCACCCAGTCGCCGGCGACGAACACCCCGGGCGCGCCGGGCACCATGGGCCCGGGCCTGCCGCGCGCGCCGCCGCGTGAAGCCTGCGGGAAGTCGTGCGCCACCGTGATCGAAGGCAAGAACCGCCGCTCGACCACGAGGTGCTTCGCGCCGGGTTGCAGGCGTTCGAGCACCTCTTCGAGCTCGCGCTCCGCGGCCCGCGGATCTTCGAGCGCGCCGTACCGCGCCACGTGGATCACGGCGCCGCCCTCGGGCGCGAGCCGCGCGGCCGCCGAGTGCACCGAGAAATACAGCGGCCGATCGATCCCGAGCGCAAACGTGTTCCGCGGCTGCGGCAAGCGCGAGAGCGCGACGTCGAGGCACGCAGCCGTGACCGGGATGGCCGCCGCAGCCCAGTCCGAAAGGGCCGGAACGTCGGGGAGCAGCGACGCCGCAAGCGAAGGGCTCGCCGCTATGATCACCACATCCGCGGGAATCTCCGCCCCGTCCGCGAGCCGGACCGCCTTCACACGCCCGTCCTCCCGGACGACGGAAACCACCTTCGCACTCGCGACGATCTCCGCCCCCGCGGCCCGCGCGACGCCGGCGAGCCCTTTCACCATCGTCTGCCAGCCCTCGTGCAGGTAGATCACCCCGCGGGTCGTCCCGAGCTGGAACTGCGAAATGGCCGCATCCGCAGCGAGCCGCTCCAGATCCGACGTATACGTCGAGAGCCGGATGAGCGCCCGAACCACGTCCCGCGCCTCGGGCGTGCGCACCTTCTTCCGGAGGAACGCCTCGAAGCTCATCCCCGCGACCGTCGCGACATCCAGCGAACCGAGGCCCGCAAGCAAGCGCGCGACCTCGATCTTCCCGACGAACGGCAGGAGCGACGACGTCAACAGCGACACGGGCCCCATCGGCAGAGCCCGAAGGATCTCCCCATCGATCGCATACGCGCCCCCGCCCGTCGGCGGCGGCCCACCCTTCGTCTCCACCCCGAGCTCGGTGAGCACGTGCTCAGCCTCGCCGCCTCGATAGAGCGCATGCGGCCCGATGTTCAGCGAAAACCCCTTCTTCTCGTGGGTCGCCGCGCGCCCCCCAAGCTCCGTCGCCTTCTCCAGCACAGTCACCCGCCCGCCAGCCCGCGCCGCATACGCCGCCGCCGCGAGCCCCGCGAGCCCGCCCCCAATGACCACCACCCGTGCCGCCGTGTTCGTCGCCATGATCGCACCTCTCAGGGCAGGCACGATCAGGGGTCGCGAAAGGTTACGCAGAATCGACAGGGGTCCTTTTTTCTCTTTCGAGGGCGTCTCGCTGGGGCGTTGCCCCAGGCCCCACCAGGAGCTGTCCGCTCCTGGACCTGGACCAGCGCCCGCGCTGGACCGAAGGTCGATGAACTGCGCGATGCGCAGTTCATCGAACGGGACCGAAGGTCGGAGATTTACAGATTCAGGCCTCCCTGTTAGGGGGGGTGGCGATGGGCGTCACCGCGTTTCTCGAGTGCTACGGCTCCGAAGTCTTCGACCCGGCCTCGGGCGGCACCGGGCTCTTCAGCACCAAGGGCCTCCTCCCGCCCGCTTGGTTTCTCTTCTTCGACGCCACGGACTTCGCCTCCGTGCGCTCGAACCACGACGGCAGCACCTACTCGCTCCTCCGCCGCCCCGCATCCCCGGCCGTCGCCCGCGCCCACGAACGGCTCGAAGCACTGAAGCCCCACATCACGCCGGAGCTCGACGCCGCGCTGCACTCGTTCCTCGCCGCCGTCGAGAAGGCCTGCGCCCCCCACAATCCCGGCGTGCTCGTCTTCAACACCCACCGCTTCGAGTCCACCCGAGCCGAGCTCATCGCTTGCATCAACTGGTTCGACGCGTTCGCCGCAAAGGGCTACGGTGCTCGCCTCGCCACACGCGCCGAGTCGCTCTTCGACCCCTGCGACGGCCTCGACTTCGACGAAGACGACCGGAAGCTCGACGTCGGCGACCCCGACGCGCTCTGCGGCTGGCCCTCCAGCGTGACGGACCGGGCGCCCCCCGCCGCTCCGAAGCCGCCCCCGCCCAGCGCGAACGCCGGTTCTCTCGACGCCATCCTGGCGCGCCTGTGGGCCCATCCGACGGACCTCGATGTTCGCCTCGCCTGCGCGAAAGAGCTGACCGCCCTCGGCGACCCTCGCGGCGAGTTCATCCCCCTCGATTGCGCCGAGAATCTCACCCACCGAAAGCTCAAGCGTCACGAGCAGCTCCTCGCCGACCCGCGTGTGCACCACCCCTTCCGCCGCGTGCGCACCTTCCACCAAGGCCTTCCGGTCGAAGTGGAGTGGAACGCCGTGCCCGGCGACCCCCTCGTCGGCCACCCCGCCTGGTCCACCGTCGAGAGCGTGATCTTCTCCGGCCCTGTCGCGCTGCTCCCGCCCGTGCGCCAGCTCCAAGCGACGCCCGCGCTCCTCTGCGCCATCGACCGGCCGGTGCCCTACGTCTCCATCTGCATGAGCGACGACAAGGACCCCGCGGCCTGGGCGGCGCTGGAATCCACCGAGCTCTTCCCGAACCTCGTCGAGGTCCGCGTCGTCGAGCCCGCGACCGTCTGGCTCCCCGAAGCGGGCCAGCGGCTCATCGCGCGCAGGCCTTCGGTGCGGCTCCACGTCGGCTCGCCCCTCCTGCCACTCCCTTCGCTCACGCCCCTCACGGCCGAGGAGCACGCCGCGCGCGTCGCGCGATGGACGAACCCGCCGGCGGCCCGCTTCCTCGAAGGGCCTCGCTACGACAACGGATTCACCTGACCGGTTCGCGGGCTCGTTTCGATCGGCCGACGCGCCGAACATCTCCCGGGTGGATTCAGAGCTCCTGCGCGATCAGCCTGCCGACGTCCGCATGGGCCGCTTTCAGGCGGGCGAGCCCCGCTTCTCCGTCGCTCATGTACGAGGCGATGAGGATGGGGGCGCGACCGGGCGGCCAGGTGATGGCCACGTCGTTGACGGCGCAGCGCAGGCCCGTCCCCGTCTTGTCGCCGGTGGTCCAATCCCGGGGCAGGCCGGCGCGGAGGCGGTCCTTGCCCGTCTCGCACGCGCGTAGCCAGCCCAGCAAACGCTCGCGGCTGACAGGCGAAAGGGCGTCCGCGCAGAGGACCTGACGCATCAGGCCCACCATCGCGCGTGGCGACGTGGTGTCGCGGGGGTCGCCGGGCTCGTTGTTGTTGAGGGACAACTCGTTGCGGTCGAGGCGCGTCACCGCGTCGCCCTGCTGACGGACGAATTGCGTGAAGCCCGCGGGACCGCCTACCTTCGCGAGCAGCAGGTTGGCTGCCGTGTTGTCGCTGACCGTGACGGCGGCTTGCGCGAGGGCGTCGACGGTCATGGATCCCTCGGCGACATGCTCGCTCGTGATGGGAGCGTGCTCGATCAGATCGGTCGGGCCATAGGGCACGCGCTCTTCGAGTGATAGTTGCCCGCGATCGACGCGCGCGAGCACGGCCGCGGCGAGCGCCCACTTGAACGTCGAGCACATCGCGAAGCGCTCGTCGGGTCGGTGGGCGAGCTGCCGGCCGGTGCCGGTGTCGAGGGCGAAGACGCCCACGCGCCCGCCGACGCTTGCCTCGATCTCGGCGAGGACGCGTTCTGCGCGGCTTGGGGTGACCGGTGGGACGGCGGTGCGGGACGGGGCGCACGCGGCCGCCAGCGTGGCGAGGGTGCCGAGTAGCGTTTGTCTTCGTGTCCAGCGCGGAGGCATGGTCGCGTCGAACGCTCGCACGTGCGCGGACCTTCCAGACGGGCTCCTGTTGGAAGAACTGCGCATCGCGCAGTTCTTCCACAAAAGGTCCAGGGCTGGCCCTGGTCCGGGTCCAGGGGTGGACAACCCCTGGTCGGGTTCGGGGTGAAACCCCGGCGCGGCGGCTCGTGATCAGAGGCAGGCGGTGATGTCGAGCTCGCCGATGGCGAACGGCCGCTCGCTTTGATCGTAGACGTTCGCTTCGGTGGTCGAAGTCACGCTCCAGCCGTAGGACAGGATTTCGCCCGTCGCCTCGTCCGAGTAAATCCGCAGGTAGGCCGAGCCGCCGATGTTCGGCGTGAAGACGGCGCCGTTGCGGCGGCTATCGGGGTACGACACGTTCTGGCCGTGCTCGCTGCCTGTCGAGTCGACGATCGGCAGCGCCCACTGCTTCTGCGCCGTGCGGTACGGCGTGTAGAACGCGTTCGGCGGCGTGATGTCGATCGGATCGCCGACGATCACAGCGGCATGGCCGGAGTACGACCCGGTGGCGTTGATCGCGATGATGTGACCCGCCTCGACGTCCGCGATGTTCGTGATCTCGACGAAGTTGTTGCCCGCGGTGATGTCTGCGTACCACTGCGCGGCGCTCAGGGTCGAGGAGTCGAAGCAGTACAGCCACTGGCTGCTCGACCAGGCGAGAGCGTCCTTCACCGCCTTGGTGACGAAGGCGCCGCCGTTGCCCGTGTTCGAGCCGATGAGGGCCACCGCGTGGGCGGAGATGGACGCGTTGAGCACGGGATCGGCCTGCGCGTCCGAGGGGAAGCAGAGAGCCGTCGCGATCGCAGCAGCACCAAAAAGACCGAGCTTATTCATGTGCACACCTCAGGAGAAACGACCGTGGTGGTCGTCAGAAAAAGGAACGATGGGGTCCTGGCGAGTGGGCATCAGCAAGTCGATGTGCGCACTCGATAGACGGGGCGTGTATACACCGATATCGGCACGAAAGCTATAGTGGTTGTGGGAGGGGGAGAAAAAGCTCACGCTCCTCGAGCGCCCGTGAGTCGGGATCATCCTCCGCGCGAGCGAGAGACTCGTCGATCTCGACTTGTCGCCGCTTCCGTCGCGGTTCGCGCGTCAACGCGGTGCGCCACCCTCTTCGAAGCGGTCGCCGAGGTTCTCGTGAAGCGCGTCGACGAGCACGCGGAAATCGTCGTAAACAACGTCCCCGAAGAGGATGGAAGGCGGCGCCTGGCCGCGAACCAAGAGCGTCCTCGAACGCTGTCCGCCGGTAGGCTCGCAGAAGCGTGCGATCGCGATGTCGCTCCACGACATGCGCCGCGTTTCGCCCACGTAAGGCTCGATGACGATGCCACGCTCCCGCACGACGACGCGCCTCGGCGTCTTCAGGTACATGGCGAACGCGGGGATCGCCGCGCCGCCGATGAGGATTGACATCAGCATCGCGGTGCGGTCGCCGCGCCGGAGCCAGTTCCACGCGACGAGCACCGCGAAGACGGCGAGGAGGATGAGCGCGCCGAAGAGAAGATAACGCGTCCGATGCCGCATGGTTCCGACCACGGCGCCGAGCGAGTCGCTCTCGGTCATGGAGGGACCGTCGCCCGTGTCACGGGCGGCGTCAAGACGACGAGCGAGCGGGGTGAAACCCCGGCGCGGCGCCTCCCTACCGCCTCGCGAGCCACTCCAGCAAGGCGACGAGCACGGCGAGACCGACGATGGGCAGCCCGATCCAGCCGAGGACGGTGATCCATCTGCGGCGCAGGGAGCGACCGCCGCGGTCTTCGCAGGCGAGACAGATGGCCCAGACGCGGGTGCCTCCTTCGGTGAGGACGCAGCAGTCGCCGCAGACGGGGGCTTGGCAGCGGGCGCAGGGGCCGGCGGCTACGGCGCCGCAGCGGGTGCAGCGGGCGATGGGGGGGCCGTCGTCGTGGTGGATCAGGCCGCCGGGCATGGGGCGGATTCTAGCCTAGCGGCCAGGGCGATACCGCTGCCTGCTGGAGGGTCGGCGCTCGAGCGGCATCCGCCGCGCCGAAGGAGGTCGCGAGCGCCTGAGGAGGCGGCGCGAGGGACGGGGCCGGATCCGCGGTTTGGGCTTGACGCGCGGGACGGGTGCGTCCCCACTCCTCATGATTTCGATGACGAAGCACCTTCACAGGCCGGGCACGAAGCTCAGCGGCCATTTTACGAGTATCCTCGCCGCAGACTTTTCCCGAGACGGGTCCCGGCTCGTCTCGGTGGCCTCGAACGACCCCACCGTGTGCGTGTGGGACGTCGAAGCCGCGCGAACGATATCAAGGCTCGAGATCGCGAAAGGCGTCAACAAGGCTCGCCTGTTCCCGACCGGGGACCGGCTGGCTGCCACGTTCGACGACGGGGTCGCGCGTGTGTACGAGCTCGAAAGCGGCAGCGAGCTCGCGCGTGCGCACCAGATGCTCCGTCCCCGGGCGCTTTGCGTGTCTCCGGCCGGCGGGGTGTACTGGGCGGGCTTCGGCGACGATGGCACCGTCGTGTGGTCGTGGCTCCCTGGTGAGGCCCCGAAGTCGCTCCTCCGCGACATTCACTCCTTCGAGCCTGATTGTAGCTTGTCGCTGGCGCGTGACGGCCAGGAGCTGTGGTGCTTCTTCGAGTGGGATCTCGTGGGCTTCGACACGCGGACGGGCGCGGAGATCGCGCGGATTCATGGCGACAGGGACACGGCCTTCGGGGAGGGCCTCATGCTCTCCTCCGAGCGATGCGCCGTGGTCGTGCAATCCATGCTCAACCGTGATGACGATCCGATCCGGCCGCGCATCTACAAGTGGAACCTCGATTCCGACGTGCATGTATGGGGCACGGAGATCTTGGGACATCCCTATGGCGACAAACCGCTGCTGACGATGGCCCGGAGCCAGCGCTGGGTCGCGAGCGTCGGCAAGGGCGGCGTGATGTTCCATTCGATTCGCAGCGGGCGAGCGCTCGGGCTGCTGCCCTTCGAGGTGCCCGGGGCGACCCTTTCTTGCCTGAGCGTGTCACCGGACGATGGCCTCCTCGCGGTTGGGGCTTCGAATGGGAACCTGGTCGTCTACGACCTCGGCGATTCCTTGGTCGAACGTTACCTCGGCGTCGAAAATGATCCGGAAGTGGAGCCAACCATTCTCGGCGTCGACAGCGACCGTGACGGCCTCGGAGAGCGGGTCGCCGGGACGCTCAGCCCCCGGACGATCCTCGCCGGCATCCACGACCTGCTGGCATTGCTACCGGACTGATGCGTTTGCGGCTCCCCTCCGCCCTCGCCTCCGGCCCGAGCTCCCCTTCGAAACCGCCTTCACTCCCTCGCAACCGTCGCGGATCCGCTTCCCAACCGATTTCCCTTTCTCTCAACGCTCCCCGCCGCCACCACGCGGCCCCTTTCCCGGCGACTCAACGCCACGCGCCTCCGCCTCCCTCCTCGTTTCCCCGCCGGGAAACACACCCGTCCACGCTTCCGCAAGCGTTTCCCTTCCTCGCATCCCCCCTCGCTGCCGAATCCAGCGCCGTTTCCCCGCCGGGAAACGCTTTGCGCCTCCACGCCGCGGCCCGTTTCTCCGCCAGGAAATGCACCCCGCCACGGTTCGCGGCTCGTTTCCCCGCCGGGAAGCGCCCGTTGCACCGTTTCCCCGTGGGCTTCCGACGTTTTCATGCTCCTCTGCGTCCGCTGTCGCACGATTGATCCGCTCCGAACGTCTAACGCGCGAACCCGAGACGACCCCGCTCCCGCTCGCGGGGGTAGGGGAGGAGAGAAGCCATGCGTTGCCCTCGTGAGATCGATGGAAGCTCCGTTCACCGCCGCCATATCCGGTTTCATGCATCCGCGACCAAGGGCGTGAGCCCCTTGCACGACACGCTGCACGCCGAGGCGAGCATCCTTTACGCGAGCTTGCGCGACGCGCTGCGCGCCCGCGAGGACGCCGAGGACGCGGCCACCGCCGCATCGGCCTGCCTCGCCCGCACCGAAGGCCTCCTCGAAAACGCGATCCGCGAGATCGACGCCGCCGCGAAGAAGATCGACCGCAAAGACCCCTCGCTCGCGGCGCAACGCACGATCTTCCCGGCGGGCATCACCCCGGTGATCAAGCCCGACGGCCCGGCGCAGCTCGAGGTGCTGCCGCCCCTCCGGATCCGGCTCGCGCCCTTCGCAGGGAAGGGCGACATGGACGAGGCCCTCGCCGGCCTCGATCTCGCGGAGGCGCAACATCGTGCGGCCTTGCAGACCGTGAACATGGTCGTGGCCGAGGTCGAGATACGTTTCGCGGAGGAGCGCGAGGCGCGTCGCGCCGTGCGGGAGCAACTCGTGAGCGCGTTCGGCCGGCTCCGCGACCATTACAAGGCGAGCCCGCAAGCGGCGGAGGCGTTCTTCTTTCGCGAGAAGTCGTCCACGTCCTCGAAAACGAAGGAGCCCACGAACGGCGCCTCCCCGCCCATCGCCCCCGCCTCCGCCGCGCTGCCCGCCTGATCCCCGCGCCCTCCGGATCCTTCCTCGGTCACGGGCCCCTGCGGTAGAGTGACCGCCATGCGCTGCGCGCTCGCCCCCGCTTCCGCCCTCCTCCTCCTTGGCTGCACGACCGCCGCGCAGCCGCCGCCGCCCACGGCGCGTGACCTCGCGCCCGCGCCTCCGACGACGCTCGCCATCCCGGCCCCCGCGGCCTCGTCCGCACCGGCCGCGCCGCCCCCCGAGGATCACACGTTCGTCGAGGTCCGCGGCGGGCAGGGCGGGTTTTGCGCCCGCACCGAGCAGGGCTCCCTTTATTGCTGGGGCGGCATGGCCCTCCCCGGCGAGATGGCCCGACACGGGCACGACCGCCCCGTGCGCATCGAAGGTCTCTCCAACCTGAAAGGCTTCACCATCCTCACCGGCGGCGTGCTCGTCGGCTGGGACGCGGCCGGCACGCTGTTCCGGGTGGTGCGCGATGACGCGACGAAACCCTTCCGCGTGGTGCAGGGCTTCCGGGTCGCGCAGCCCAAGCCCGAGGACATCGCGCAGTACTCGCTCGGCATGACGACCCCCGGGACCGCGCGGATCGTCGCCGGCAGCCACGATTGCTTGCTGTCCGACAAGGGCGAGGTGTTTTGCTCGCTCGGCATGGACTCCACGGACGCGGCCTTTCTACGGGTGCAGGCCCCGCCCATGCGTGCCCTCTCCGATCAGGAATGCGGCATGGGCGTGGACGGCGGCTTTTATTGCTGGAACCTCGACAGGGCCGAAACGACGCGCTTCGGCAAGCCCGTCCCCGGCTACGGCGTGACGCTCATGCCCCTGAAAGGGCCCGTGGAAGAAGCGCTCGTCGCCCGCGTCAAGAAGCTCGGGCGCCAGGTATGCGCGCGGCGGCCCGACGGGACTATCTTCTGCGACGATTCCCTCGTCGATCGAAAACTCCAGGCGCTCGCCGAGGGCAAGCGGGTGACGCGGCTCTTCGCGTCCGCTGGGTACAACCTGTGCGTGAGCCGCGAGGACGGCGTGTCGCGCTGCTCCTGCTCCTTCGAGCGGCCCTGCGGGGAATTTGAAAAGACGTACGACGTGCTCCCGACGGTCGATGCGTCGCTCGGGGTGGCCGTGCGTCCGGGAAACGTCTGCGCGCTCGGGAAGGATCATCGCGTGCGCTGCTTCGGCGCGCATAACGGCGGCATGCTCGGCGACGGCGTGTCGCGCGAGCTCGAACGCGCCGCGATGGTCCCCGGCATCACGGGCGCGAGCGAGATCGGCGCCGAGGACGGCGTCGTCTGCGCGCGCTTCGGCACGACCCGCGTCTCCTGCTGGGGCGCGATCGCCAACATGGTGCACGTGCCCCGACAGGATCTCGTGCTGCCCGAGCCAGCCGTCGATGCGATCGAAGGTGGCATGCCGCTCTGTGTGCGCGGCGCGAAGTCGGGGCAATGGTACTGCCGGAACCGTTCGTTTTTCCTGGGGACGATGAAGGACGACTTCGCCTTGCTCGTCGACACCAGCGGCGCGGCGGTCAAGGACGTCACCGTGAACGTCAACAACGGGGTCGGCATCGCGGTCGCCAAGCGGGGCGGCGGCGCGGGGATGTTCCATTACGAGGGAAGGCCGAAGCCCCTCCGCGTGGAATGGTTCGACCCGAAGGACGAGCTGGCGAACGCCACGTACCTCACCCTCTTTCGCAGGGCCATCCTCGCCGACGGGACGGCCGTCTTTCCGGACGACTCCCTCGGCGAAAAGACGCGGGTCCCCGGAAAGTTCCGCGCCGTGCTGTACGCCGCGCGTTGCGCCGTCGACGAGGGCGCGCGCCTCGTCTGCATGGGCGCGGCCCAGGGACCGAAGGTCGTCCTGACCGAGGTGGCGGAGGTCGACACCGATTGCGTGCGCACCGAGCGAGGCGAGGTGTTTTGCTTCGACCGCACGGCGACGAAAAAAGGCGAGGTCGCGACGTTCCGGCGGATCGAGGGGCTGCCCGCTTCCGGGGTCGTGCAGATCGCGCGCGACTGCGGCCTCACGCGGGAGGGAGAGATTTACTGCTGGGGGAGCGTGTTCGCGCTGGGAGATCGCGAGCCCATTCAGCGCACGCCGGTGGAGATCGCCGTGCCCTGAGCCGCGTCGAGCTCGCGGACGCGGCCCTGCTCGATACGCCAGACCGTGCGCGTCGCCCGGCGCGCGAACGAGGCGTCGTGGCTGACCATCACGATCGCCCCCGGATACCCTTCCAGCGCGCGCTCGAGGCGCTCCAGCGAGGGCAGGTCGAGGTGGTTCTCGGGCTCGTCGAGCAAAAGCGCCGAGGCCCTGCGGCCGAGCCCGAGCGCAATGGCGAGCTTGCGCGCCTCGCCCGGCGAAGGCTCGGCCGAGGCCAGGATCCGCTCGGGATCCGTGCCCAGCGTGGCCACGAGCGAGAGCGTGCGTCCGCGCGCCTCGGGATCGAGGGCGCGGACCTCCGCGAGCAGCGCCCGCCGCGCCTCCACCGGGAGATCCTGCGGCAGGTAGAGGAGCTGCTCTTTCGGGATACGCGAAGCGGCCGCGAGCGCGCCGAGCAGCGTGCTCTTGCCCGCGCCATTTCGTCCCTCGATACGAATGCGGCCGTCGCGCGGGACGGAGAGGCGCACGTCCCGAACGAGCTCCGTCTCGCCCGCGCGAAGGACGGGCAGATCGAGGACGAAAGGCCAGGGCTGCGTCGGTCGCTCCCAGCCGACGTAAATCTCGCCGCCGAGCTCCTTCTCGACGTGGTGCCGCGAAAGCTCGGCGCTCGCCCGCGCGAGCTCGGCCCGCGCCACGCCCACGGATCGCCCGGCGCGCTTCTCCGCGGATTCGATCGCGATCTTCCGGAGCATGCCCCGGCCGTCGTGATCATTTTTGTTTTTCATCTGGTTCTTCATGCTGCGCGAGGCGTCGACCATCGCGTGCTCGCGCCGCGCCTGATCGAGCCTGCGCGCGGCGCGCTTCTCCTCGTTCTTGGCCGCCTCGCGCTCGTCCCGCGCGTGCGCCGACTCGGCCTCCCACGCGGACCGCGCATCGGCATAACGGCCGCGGTAGAGGTGCACGCGGCATTGATGAATCCGGAGCGTCGTCGTGGTGAGCGCGTCGAGCAAGGCCCGATCGTGCGAGACCAGAAGCCCGACGCCGTCGAAGCGGCGCAGCGCCCCGACGAGGAGCCGCCGCGCCTCGGCGTCGAGGTGGTTCGCGGGCTCGTCGAGCATGAGGATCTCCGGCGCCTCGAAGAGCGCCGCGCCAATCTGCCAGCGCTTGCGCTCGCCGGGCGAGAGCGTGGGCCAGCGCTCGAGGTCCTCGGCCACGAGATCGAGCCTGCCCCGGAGCACAGCGGCCTCCCCGTCGAGATCCTCGGCGAACCGCGCGATCGAATCGGAGAGCGAATCGACGGTCTGCGGGCAGAGCACCACGCGAGCCTCGGCCGGATCACGCCGCACATGTCCGCGCTCGGGCCGCAAAACACCGGCGAGGAGGCGGAGCAGCGTGGTCTTGCCCGTGCCGTTCTCGCCCACGATCCCGGTCCATCCCGGGCCGAGGTGAAGCTCGACGTCCTCGAGCAGAGACGTCGCATCCCCATGGGAAAACGCTACGCGCAGCGCATGAAGCGATAACATATTCTGTTCTCCTGAATCGGTGGCCCGCGCGTCCCCCGCGTTTCATCGTCGGGGCAGGGCGCCGGGCGTCACGGCACGTCTATGAACGGCTGGATTCAGGAAAACAGGCGCAAGGGCGGAGTCCTCCGAGAGGGGCGAGCAAGATAGCAGCCACGTTCTTGCTCGCAAGAAAGAAATTCAAGCTGTAGGCTCGCGTTCGTCTGCTCACGCGGATGCGATTCAGCTTCACGTAGGAGGAATGATGCTTTTACGACAGGCGGCCCTTACATTCACCATGACGACGTCGCTCCTTTTGACCGGCGCCGCGATCGGCTGCAGCGGAGGCGGCGGCGACCCGAGCGGCAGCGCGGGCGCGGGCAATTCTTCGTCCTCCCAGAGCGGCTCGGGAGGGATGGGCGGTCTCGGAGGGATGGGCGGTCAAGGCGGCGACGGCGGCTTCATCTTCGCCGGCCCCGGCGGCAGCGGCGGCGCAGGCGGCGCGGGCGGCGGGAACTGCTCGCCCGAGCTCGTGGGCATCGTGCGCGATTTCAAGGGATATCCGAATGGTCACCCCGATTTCGAGCATTTCAGCGGCGACGGCCTGAAGGGCCTCGTGAAGTTCGATCTCGGGGCCGACAAGAAGCCCGTGTACGCCCCGGATGGCCCCACCGCGCACACGACGGGCGCGACGGAGTTCAACCAGTGGTACCGCGACGTCGAAGGCGTGAACATGTCGATGCCGTTCAAGGTGACGCTGACCGAGGACCCGGCGACCGGAATCGCCACGTTCGAGAGCACCGCGTTCTTCCCGATCGACGGGCAGCTCTTCGGCAACGAGGACTTCGACCACAACTACGGGTTCACCTACGAGCTGCACATGACGTTCAAGTACAAGGGCGGCGAGACGTTCGCGTTCAGCGGCGACGACGACCTCTGGGTCTTCGTGAACAACCGCCTCGCCATCGATCTCGGCGGCCTGCACCCGCCGCAGACCGACACGCTGAACCTCGACGCAAAGGCCGCCGAGCTCGGCATCGTGCCCGGCAACGAGTACACGCTCGACTTCTTCCACGCCGAGCGGCACAGCACGGGATCGAACTTCAAGGTTCAGTCGACCCTGAGCTTCACGAACTGCGATCCGATCATCATCCCGAAGTAGGCGCGAACCGGGCGCGCTCGGACCCCGCCTGCGACGCGGGGCCGAGCTCCGCGCGCTGCGCATTCACCCAGGCGAGGGCCTCGTCCTCCGAATCGAAAAAGGCCCTCCGGAACGTGCCCTCGCCGTACATGAGCTCGAGGGCCTTCAAAAAGAGCCCCATGAGCGCCCGCATGTGGGCGCTCGCGCCGACGATGGCGATGCCCGCAATGCGCGGGGACCTCGGATCCGTCGCCGCCGCCTTGCGCGCGGACGGGCTCACGGTATCGAGGTGCGTCATGTCGGAGATCACGAAATGCCTCGCGCCGCCGAGCAGCTCGTCCGACCACTGGAAGAGCGTGTCGAAGACGTCGGCGTTCATGGATCCCTGCCACCTTACGCGAATGACGTCCGGTGGTTCGAAGCGCGCGCGGTGGGGGCCGATCTCCAGGGTTTGCCCTTGTGCGATGTTCGTCATGATGGAGGGCGCATCCTTGCACATCCACGCCCCCGAGGACGAGCGCTACGGCGCGAACTTCGCGAGCAGCTCCGGCTTGTCGCGAAGAATCGCGGGGAGCCGCTGCGCGACGACGCCGCCCATGGCCTGGACGAGCGGCCCCGTGCCCTCCCAGGCGATGGGCCCGAAAGGCGGCTCAGGCTCATATTCGATGACGAGCTGCGCCGCCTTCGCCGCAGCCTCGCTCGTGAGGCGAGCGCCAAGCGCAAGCGCCATGTCGATGCCCGCGGAGACGCCGGCCGCCGTGATCACGTTGCCGTCCTCGACCCAGCGCCCCTTGACGGGCGTCGCCCCGAAGCGCGCGAGGTGCGGCAGGAACGACCAGTGCGTCGTGGCCTTCTTGCCTTCGAGCAAGCCAAGCGCCGCGAGCACGAGCGAGCCCGTGCACACCGAGCTCACGAAGGCAGCCTTCGGCGCAGCCGCGCGAAGCCAGCCCATGATGCGATCGCTGGCCATCGCGTGAAAAGGCCCGATGAGGCCCCCCGGGACGACGATGCCGTAAGGCTCGGGCACCTCATCGAGCGTGCGTTCGGGGACGATACGAAAAGGCAAATCGGTCTCGACGGGCTCGACGCGCTCGCCGACGGTGACGGTCCGGAGATCGGAAGACCCTTCGAGGGCCTTCAGCACCTGCAAGGGCCCGACGAGGTCGAGGGGCGTGATCTCGGGGAAGACGAGGAAAGCGATGGTCCGTTCGCGCATGAAGTTCGGTCCTCCAGGGGGACGATTGTGAACGTTGGGGGATTGACGCGCCAAGGGATCCGTTGCCGGATGCGCGGAGGTACCTCCCATGACCCGTCTCCTCCTCGTGGGCCTCGACGAGCCCGAGGTGCGTGATCTCCGCCCGCTCCTCTACAACTCGGCCCGCGTCGAGTCCTGCCCCGTCCTGCCGCGCATCAAGCTCGAAGCGGGCGAGCTCTTCGTCGCGCCGCATTCGAGCCCGTCGTACAGGCCTGTCTCGCGCGTCGTGTTTCATGGCATCTTCGAGGACGATTTCGCCGTTCTGAGCGTGCTCGCGCTCTGGGGTGGCCCGTGCTGGCCGCTCGCGCGGGGGATGATGGACGCGCGTCAGCGTATCCCGTGCCTCGTGCGGGCGCTCGCGGTCACGCGCTTCGGGGCGATGAAGCGCGGCTATGCGGACCTCGGTGCGTGCGTCGAGGCGAGGGGACGGGAGACGCTCGTCGCGAAATGGGGCGAGTCGCATTGCGGGGAGAAGAAGGAGCTCTTCACAGGGAAGCGGCGCGTCGAGGAGCCGACGTTGATCGAACCGTTCGTGCGCGGGGAGGCGACGCGGATCCACGTGCTCGGCGGGCGCGCGTGGCAGATCCGCATGGCCGGCGAGAGGTGGCCCACGGCCATCCACCATGCCGGAGCGGTGGTGCTGGCCGAGGCGAAGGCCGATCGAGCGCTCGTGGAGGACGCGCGGCGGATCGGCTGGGCGTTCGGCCTGGAGATGTTCGCGGTCGATTACATGGTGGAGCCCAACGGCACGAAGCACCTGCTCGGGCTGAACCACAGCCCGAACGTGACGGTGTTCCCCGAGCATCGTGAAGCCTACCTCGATTTCGTGGCCTCCTGGATCAATGACGGCACGATGACGGAGGCGTACCGTCGCATCGCGACGTAGCCGTCGCGTCGTGCTCCCCCGTGCGTCCGTCGCGGGCGACGAAAGATGGTTGACCGTTTGGTGATTGACGCGCCAAGGGATCCGTTGCCGGATGCGCGGAGGTAACCTCCCATGACCCGTCTCCTCCTCGTGGGCCTCGACGAGCCCGAGGTGCGTGATCTCCGCGCACGCCTCTCAACCCCGATCCCCCTCCTGTCCTGCCCCGTCCTGCCGCGGATCAAGCTCGAAGCGGGTGAGCTCTTCGTCGAGCGGCCGAATGCGTACGAAGTGTACGTGCCGGTCTCGCGCGTCGTGTTTCACGGCATCTTCGAGGACGACATGCCCTTTCTGACCGCGCTCGCGCTCTGGGGCGGCCCGTGTCTGCCGCTCGCGCGGGGGATGATGGACGCGCGTCCACGCATCCCGTGCCTCGTGCGGGCGCTCGCGGTCACGCGGTTTGGGGCAATGAAGCGCGGGCTCGCGGACCGGGGTTCGCCGGTCTCGGCGAGGGAAGGGGAGACGCTCGTCGCGAAATGGGGCGAGTGGCATTGCGGGGAGAACAAAGAGCTCTTCACGGGGGCGCGGCGCGCCGAGGAGCCGACGTTGATCGAGCCGTTCGTGCGCGGCGAGGCAACGCGGATCCACGTGCTCGGCGAGCGCGCGTGGCAGATCCGCATGGCCGGCGCGACGTGGCTCAAGTCCATCCACGATGCAGGATCGGTGCTGCTGCCCGAGGCGGAGGCCGATCCGGAGCTCGTGGAGGATGCGCGGCGCATCGGCGCGGCGTTCGGCCTGGAGATGTTCGCGATCGATTACATGGTCGAGCCCGACGGCACGAAGCACCTGCTCGAGCTGAACCACATCCCGAACGTGACGGTGTTCTCCGAGCTTCGTGAGGCATACCTCGATTTCGTGGCGTCGTGGATCGGGGCGGCGTGATCGCGGCCTGCGTCAATGGCATGACGTAGCCATCGCGTCCTGCCCCGCCCTGAACTCCGTCCCGGGCGACGAAATCGTGCTAGTGTGCCCCTGACGTACCGCAGGGGGACAGCGCTGATGACCGTCGACGCGGAAGTTTGTGAGCTCCGGAACGAGAACGAGGCGCTCCGGCAGCGCGTGGCGCGTCTCGAACAGGAGCGCGAGGCGCAGGCGAAGGAAGCCGACACCGTGAGGGCGCTCTTCCGTGCATTGCCGGATCTCTTCTTTCGGCTGACGCGGGACGGGACCATCGTCGATTACCGGGCCAGGACGGACGGCGACCTGTACGTCCCGCCCGAGGTGTTCCTCGGCAAGCGGATGCAGGAGGTATTGCCTCCCGATGTGGGCGCAGAGCTCCTCCACGTCGTCGCGAAGGCGCTCGCATGTGGCAAGGTGGGGCAAACCGAGTATTCGCTCACGATGGGCCCCAGCGTGGAGTGGTACGAGGCGCGTATCGTCCCTCTGGATGCCGAGCAGATCGTCATGCTGGTCCGCAATACGACGGAGGCGCACCTCAACCGGGAGGCGCTTTCGCGCCGCACCGCCGAGCTGGAAGAATCCCTGCGCTCCGTTCGGCTGTTTCGCGCGCTCGCCGATCATGCGCCGAGCGCGATCGCGGTGACCCGAACGGGAGGGGAGCCGATCTATGCGAATGACGCCAGCCGCGCGCTCTTCGGTGTGGAAGGCGCCGGGGTCGGAATCGACGTCGCGGCCTTCGTGGCAGGAGGTCGCGTGGCGGAGGAGCGCGCGCGAGGCCACAAGGGGTGCGGCGAGATCGGGACGTTCCGGCGGACCGACGGGTCGGTGTTCCAGGGGCACCTCACGGCGTTCGCCTTGCACGAGGACGGAGGGCCCTCCTGCGAGGCCTTCATCATCGCCGACGTGACGGCGACGCTCGCCGTCGAGGAGGAACGTCGCGCGCTCGCCGAGCAGGTCATCGCCGCGCAAAACGAGACCCTGCGCGCGCTCTCGACCCCGCTCGTGCCGATTGCCCGGCACGTCGTCGCGGTCCCGCTCGTCGGCAGCGTGAACGCCGAGCGCGCCGAGCGGCTGCTCGAGGTGCTGCTCGATGGCGTCGCGCAGCGCGGCGCCTCCGTGGTGCTGCTCGACGTCACCGGCGTCCCGCACGTGGATCACGACGCCGCCGACGCGATCACGCGCGCCGCGCGCGCCGTGGGCCTGCTCGGGGCCGAGCTCGTGCTGACTGGCGTGGGCCGCGACGTTGCGAAGACCCTCATCGAGCTCGGCTCGGATCTCCGCGGGATCGTGACGCTGGGCAGCCTGGAGCAGGGCATCGCCTACGGGATCGGCAAGCGGCGTCGTTGACGTCTACGCCGCGTCGATCCGCTCGATCCGCGCCGGCACGTGCTTGTGCCACGGCGTGCCCGCGAGCCAATCGCGCTGCGCGTGGTGCGTGAGCTCGTTCGGTGCCGTGCCGTGCTTGCGCTCTCCGCCCGCCGCATCCGGATACACGAGCCCGCCGCCGTTCGGGAGGCTCACGTGGCCGGCCCGCATGCCGTCGTTCACCTCCACGGTGGCGGTCGCGCTGCCGCCCTCGGTCACGATGCGCACGACGCTGCCCGTGGAGACGCCGAGCTCCGCGGCGTCCGCCGGGCTCATTCGAAGGGCGCCGTCGAGGTCGACCTTGCGCCACGCGGGATCGCGAAAAATGGTGTTCGCCGAGGACGATCGTCGCTCGCCGGCCGCGAGGATGAAGGGATAACGCGCGTCTCGGGCCGGCGAGGGCTCCGTCGCGAGGCCGACGAGCTCGGGCAAGAGCTCCGGGACCGTGAGGCGAATTCGTTTGTCCGGGGTATCGAGCCGCGCCCACGTCTCCTCGTACGGATCGACGGTGAACGTGATGCCCGAGCGCTCGCGGAGGATCGCGTCGAAGAGCGCGTCGGCGTCGGGAAAACCCGCGCGTTGTACGCTCTCGGGGAAGCTCATGAAACACGATTGCGCGATGCCCCAGAGCACGGCCGTGGCCTCGGCGCCCTCGGGCAACGTCGGGCCGAGCGTCTCGTAAAGGATGATGGGCGCGAGCGCCATGAGCTCGGGCCGCGCCCCGACGAGGCCCATGAACGCCATGGCGTATTCGCCCCGCGAGGCCCGGGCGGCCTCGGCGAGCGGCGCGAGATCCACGCTGTCGAGCGCGCCGAGGGCGCGCACCAGGCGGCGATGGATCTCGGGCTCGGGCAAGGTCCCGGCGAGCGGCGCGAGCAGGGGCGCGCGGAGCTGGAAGGCATTCTTCGGGAACTCCAGCGTGAAAAACGTCGCTTCCCATTTCTCGAACTGCGACGCGGTGGGGAGCACGTAATGCGCGAGCCGCGCGGTCTCCGTGAGCGCGACGTCGATCACGACGAGGCAATCGAGCGCGGCGAAGGCCTCGCGAAAGCGCTTCGAATCGGCGAGCGAGTGCGCGGGGTTCGCGCTCTCGACGATCATCGCCCGGAACCGCCCGGGGTGGTCCGTGAGGATCTCGTCCGGGATCACGTTGCAGGGTACGAGCCCCGTGATGATCCGCGCCCCCGTGACGGGCGTGGTGCTCCCGCGTTTGCCCCCGCCGCCGCCCCCGCCGAGCGAGGCCATCCGCGAATGAATGTTCATCCCGCCCTCCTTGGCGAAGCTGCCGACGAGCAGGTACACGAGCTTCTCCAGCCACGAATCCAGCGTGGAATGCGGCGCCTGCTGGACGCCGAGATCTTCCTGGATCGCGACGCTCTTCGCGCGGGCGATGCGCCGCGCGACCTCGCGCACGAGGGATTCTTCGACGCCCGCGCGCTCCGCGAATTCGGTGACGGGCACGCGCGCGAGGGCTTCGAGCACGGGCTCCGCGTCGGTCGTGTGCTCGGCGAGGAAGCGATGATCGACGAGGTCTTCCTGCACGAGCGTGCCGAGGATGGCGGCGAGGCAAAAGGCGTCCGTGCCGGGATGCACCGCGAGGTGATACTGCGCGAGCCGGGCCGTCTCGGAGCGCCGCGGATCGATGACGACGAGGGCGCGCGCGGGGTCGGCCGCGATCTCCTTGAGCACGTGGCGGGCGCGGGGAAAGCCGTGCGAGTGCCAGGGGTTCTTCCCGACGAAGACGGCCACCTCGGCGTGCTCGAAATCGGGCGCGGTGTGGCAGCGGGGGCGGCCGAAGAGCTTGCCGTCGACCCAGAACTCGCCGGTCTTCTCCTGCGCGAGCGCGTTCGAGCGGTACACCGAGCCGAGCGCCGCGAGCGTCGCGGTGGCGTAGGTGCCGCAGAGGTGATTGCCCTGGCCACCGCCGCCGTAATAAAAGATCGACGCCCCGCCGTGGGTATCGCGGATGCTCGCGAGCTTGCCCGCGATCTCGCGGATCGCCGTGTCCCAGTCGATCGCCTCGAACGATCCGTCGGGCCGCCGCCGGAGCGGCGTGTGCAGGCGATCCCTTCCGTTCTGGTAATGGTCGAGCTTCTGGGCCTTCTCGCAGAGATACCCGTGCGACGCCGGGTGCTTTCGGTCGCCGCGCACGCGCGTGAGCCTGCGATCCTCGACGAGCACCTCGATGCCGCAGTTGAGGCTGCAGAGGATACACGCGGTCTTCTGGAACGTCCCGGCTTCGGTCGTCATGGAGGGCCTCCGGCGGGGCCAGCGTACCACGAAGCCGTTTGCACGTCCGGCGAGCTTCTCTCTTCCCGCCCGGCGCAGCTCTGGTAGAAAGCTCTCCCCGTGACGAACCGTTTTTCTCTCCTCACCGCCGCCGCCCTCGCAGCGATCTCCTCCGCGGGTTGCTTCAACCCCTACGCGGGCCTCTTCGATCCCGCGGCGATGCAAGCGCAGCAGCAGCAGGTGATGGCCGACGCGCAGGCGCAGAATGACGCGCAGATCCTGGCGCAGCTCGAAGAGTCACGCGCCGCGGTGAAGGCGAGCCCTGGCGACATGAACGCGGCGCGGTTGCTCGCGCAGCGCGTGGGGGCCTGTTTCGTCCTGGGGATCGTCGACCGGAAGAAGCTCGACGGCGAGGCGGCGCTCGCCGAGGTCGACGCGGCGCTCGAGGAGGCCACGAAGAAAAACCCCGATCAGAAGGCGGAGGCGCTCGCCTCGAAGGGGATCCTGTTCATCCACGCGAAGCGGAACGCGGACGCGATGACGACGCTGGAGGCCTCGATGGCCGCGCGGCCCACCGTGTTCGCGTGCGTGCCGCTGCTCAAGGAGCTCGACGACGCGGGGCGATCGGGGGAGGTCGTCGGCCATTGCAAGAAGGCGCGGCCGGCGGCCCGGGACGACGAGGAGCGGTTCGCGTTGCTCGATAGCTGTTTGCAGCACTCGCACGGCGCCCCGGCGGAGAAGGGGCTCGCGTGGGCGGGGCAGGCGGACGTCGATTTCTACAACCAGAAAACGAACGAGATCGTCCAGCAAAAAGCGGCGTACCGGGCCGAGCAGGAGGCGCACTCGGCGCAGATGCGCGCGGACTTCGACGCGAGCCGCGCGCGCGCGGACCAGGAGCGCGCCGCGAGGGCAGGGGGGGCGAGCTCGGGCGGCGGCGGATCGACGTATTCGCTGAGGCTGCACAACAGCTGCTCGCGTACGGTAAAATTGTTCTTCGGGGACAACCCGAAGTTCGGCAGCGGGACGCGGACGTCGCTCGGTTCGAACACGACCTCGTCGTACTCGGGCGGCGGGCCGAAGACGGTGTGGATCGTGGACGATCGGGATCAGGGCATTTCGAGCTTCGTGGCGAGCGGATCGCAGTCGATGCAGATCACGTCGAGCTGCTCGGGATTCTCGACGTACTGAGGGCGCGGCCTTTCAGAGCACGTCCTTGTGCTTGTGCGTGTGCTTGTATGCGCCGAGGCCGAAGTTGTCCGCGCTCAGGTCCTTCAGCATTTTGTTGATGGTCTGCACGCGCTTGTCCTGCTCGTTCATCGCATCCCGCACGACCACGAGCGCCGCCGTCACCGGCGTGTAGCAGTTGTGCGTGACGAGCGTGTACGTCATCTCGATGGCCTTCTTCTGCGCGACGGCCCAGAACAGGTTCATCTCCTGGGAGCCCAGGCCGACGACCTCCGTCACCCAGGTGTACGGCGCGTCGAGAGAATTGTCGTCCACGTCGATCTCGCCGCCGTTGAAGTCGCCCTTGAGGCCGTAGACCACGTTGTTCACGCTGAAGACGGCATGCGTGGCGGGCGAATTGTCGAAGAACGCCACGCGCCGGCCGACGCGGACGGCGGCCCCGGTCGACCACGCGAGCATCTTTCCCTTCTGGTTGACTTCATTCACGAGCTGCGCCCGCTGGGCCGTTCCGGACACGCTGGCAGCTCCGAACGGAGCTGGGCGCCGCTGCATCACCGTCGCCGCGTGCGGCGGCAGGGCCTTGGAGGGCCCGAACGGTGCGGTCGCGGCGTGGGGCGGCAATGCGGCGGGCGGCCCGGGCGGGGCGGCACGCCGCTGCGCCACGGTAGCCGGATGCGGGGGCCTGGCAGGAGGCCCGAAGCGGGACGAGCGATCGGATGACACGCGAGTTCTCCCCCGCGCCATCGTCGTGCGTGCGAGGAGCCCTGGCCAAGTTTGGCGTTCAGGCGGTTTTCGCGGTGCGCCCCTTCCGGATGAGCGCCCACCCGATACCGCCGAGCACAAGACCGGAGGCCAGGAAGCCGATGTCCCACACGAGCTCGCGTTCGCCCGGCCGCACGTGGTGCAGCCCGAAGAGCTGATGGTCGATGAGGCCCTCCACGAAATTGAAGAGGCCCCAGCCGAGCGACATCGCGCCGACGAACATCGGCGTCGAGCGGGGAATCGTGTCCTTCTTGAAGCCACGCCAGAGCAAGGCGAGGCCGATCACGGTCGTCGTCCACGCGACGGCGTGGAAGAGGCCGTCGAAGAACATGTTGACCTTCATGTCGAGGAGGTTCGTCGGCGGCAGCCACGACGAGAGCATGTTGTGCCACTGGAGGATCTGGTGGAACACGATGCCGTCCACGAACCCCCCGAGCCCCACGCCGAGGAGGATCCCCGCCGCGAGGAGACCACCGCCCTTTTTCTTGTCCCGTCCCATCACGTCACCCGTCCTTTCCCGTTCCCGCGGTTTGCCCGCGCTGGTGAAGCCAGATCGCCACGAGCCAGACGACCAAGAAGGGGAGGAGCAGGAGCGCGAGGTGGGCCCACGTATTCGGATCTTCCAGAATGAACGCGCGTGTCCTCCGCGCGAGTGGGCAGTCCGGGCACGCGAGCGCGAGGGCAGGGCGCGCCGCGAGGAGGCATGCGAGCACGAGGGCCACGGTCGCCGGCATGCGCGGGCGAGACTGCAACGGCGGTGCCCGTCGCCCCGCTGTCGAGAAAGCGCGCCGCGCGGGAGAGCTCGTGTAGAATCGCGCGCATGCTTTTTCCCATCCATCGTGCTTTTCTTCTCGTCCTCCCCGTCCTCGTGGCCTGCAGCGGGAAGGTCGATGTCGAGCAAACTTCGGGGGGCCCTGGCGGCGGGGGCCAGGGCGGATCCGGTGGCGCCGGCGGCGGGGGTCAGGGCGGCTCCGGCAGCACCACGTGTCCGGTCGATCCGCCGGTCAACGGCGCGCCTTGCCATCTGTCGGCGGATCAGGAGTGCACGTACGGCGCGTGTTGCCCGCGCCTGTTCTCGTGCACGGCGGGGAGCTGGTCCGAGGCCGACGTCGATTGCGCGCCGCCCAATCCCTGCCCGTCCTCACCGCCTCTGGAAGGAGCCCCGTGCAAGTCGGGGTGCGCGCAGGAGTCGCCGTGCACCTATAACTGCGCGCAAAGCGACGTGTTGTTCACCGTGACGTGCGGGGACGACGACCGCTGGCACAGTGGCTCGGCGTCCTTGTGCCATGTGCCCCTGCTCTGCGGCGACATGCTCCAGTGCCTCGAGGGGTACGTCTGCGTCACGAAGCAGGCCTTCGGGTCCGAATACCAATGCGTCCCCGATCCTTGCGGGCCGGATCCGCTCTCGTGCGCCTGCGCGGAGCCGGTCTGCGGGGATGGGTTCACCTGCATCCAGGCCTCGGAGAAGAACGTCCTCTGCGAGTGCCCCGCTTGCAAGTGAAGGGGGGAAGGCGATAGCGTGGCCGGCATGTCCTCCGCGGCAGAGCCGGCCTCGAAGCCCAAGCCGAAAGCGAAGCCCGCGTGGCGCCTCTGGTTGCGCCGGGCCTTCGTGGTCCTCGGGGCCTCGGTGCTCCTCTTCGTGCTCGTCGGGATCGTCGACGGCTGGAGGGCCTTCGGGCGCCGCGCGGAGGGGTCGCGGCGCGCACGGATGGAAGCGTCGCCCCAGTATAACGAGGGGCAATTTCAGAACCCCGAGCCGCTCTGGAACGACGGATGGGGCATGATCAAAGGCATGCTCGACGTGAGCCCGTACGCCACGCCGTCCCAAGCCCTGCCCACGGTCCAGCCTGGCCGCGCGCGATTCGAAACGCCGCCCCCGAGCGGCCTGCGCATCACGTGGCTCGGGCATTCCTCGATGCTCATCGAGATCGACGGGCACCGCATCTTGACGGATCCGGTCTGGGGTGAGCGCGCCTCGCCGCTGACCTGGATCGGCCCGGCGCGTTTTTATGCGCCGCCGCTGCCGCTCGAGGATCTGCCCTCGCTCGACGCGGTCATCATCTCGCACGATCACTACGATCACCTGGATCAGCCAACGATCGAGGCGATGAAGGATCGCGACACGCTCTTCGTCGCGCCGCTCGGCGTCGGCGCGCACCTCGCGTACTGGGGCGTGCCGGAGGCGCGTATCGTCGAGCTCGATTGGTGGGGAAAAACGCGCGTCCGGGAGCTCGAAATCGTTTGCACGCCGGCGCGGCACGCATCGGGGCGTTTCCTTTCCGACAAGGACGCGACGTTATGGGCCGGCTACGCGCTCGTCGGGGCGAACCATCGGGCATATTTCTCGGGAGATACAGGGCTCTTTCCCGCGCTCCGGGACATCGGCGCGAAGCTTGGGCCCTTCGACGTGACGATGATCGAGGTCGGCGCCTACGGGCGCGCGTGGCCCGATTGGCACCTCGGGCCGGAGCAGGCCGTCATCGCGCACCAGATGGTGCAAGGGCGCGTGCTGCTCCCCGTGCACTGGGGGCTCTTCGACCTCGCCTTCCACGGCTGGACCGAGCCCATCGAGCGCGTGCTCGTCGCCGCCCAAGCGTCCGGCGTGACAACCGTAGTGCCGCGGCCAGGCGAGAGCGTCGAGCCGGGCGCGGCGCCGCCCCCCGCGCGCTGGTGGCCCGATCTGCCGTGGCGCTCGGGCGCGCAAGGCCCCATCGTCGCGACGAAAATGGGGAGCGATCCGCTCTTGCCAGCGGTCCGGTAACAAGGAGAGCCGTCGCGCCGGGGCGCTGCCCCGGACCCCGCGGGGGCTGTTCGCCCCTCGACCCGAACCAGGGCCAGCCCTGGACCTCTGGGCATCGACTGCGCGAAGCGCAGTCGATGCGGGGAGAGTTTTTCTTGCATCGGCCCGTTCGATGAACTGCGCATCGCG
>NZ_JARZHH010000084.1 GCF_029946515.1 Polyangium sp. 6x1 | reverse complement strand
TCACCGCCAGATAGGCCTTCGATCGAGCGGCCCCGGTTCTTCAATATCGCCGCCACCCGCTTTGCGGTCCGCTCGGCGACATTCTGGACCTCACCCTCCGTCGGCGCTGACAGCCGCAGAAACGACAGCATTCTCCATCCATACCCGCGTGCCGCACGTACACACCATCCAGCACGAGCGTATGCGCATGCACGTTCAGCCGCAGCATTCCACGCGCATGAAGCCGTATTCGAGAATCCCGCAGCGCAGATACTCCTCGACCTCGCGCACGACGAATCGCGGCAAACTCCCAATCGGCTCCACGCGCTCCCGAAACGAGTCCCAATACGAACGCACGACTCGGTAGAGAACCGTCTCCTCAGGTCGATGCCGCTCGTAGCGGTCGCCGTCGCCATGCAGTGCAGAAAGCGAACCGGAAGGCCCCACGCGCGTCCCCATCGCGCGCGCCATGCCAAACGAAAGGGACGCCGATGACCGAGCACTTCCCCGATCTTCCCTGGCGGCCGCCACCCTCCGCCATGGCGGTCGCCACACCTGGCAAGGTCCACCGCCCACCTGACGCTCGACCTGCCCCCGCCTTCCTCAAGAACGGTACACAAACAGATTCCTGTTGCCGCTCCCGCTGCCGCTCCCGCGCCCGCCCCCGCAGCCGCTCCCGCAGCCGCTCCCGCAGCCGCCCCCGCTCCCGCTCCCGCCTCCGCCCCCGCCCCTCACCCCCCGCTCGTCCCCTCTTCCCCCACCGGCAGCGCACAAAAGAACGTCGCCCCTTCCCCGGCATTGTTCTCCGCCCACAACCTCCCCCCGTGCGCTTCCACAATGGACCGACTGATCGAAAGCCCCACGCCGAGCCCCTCTGTCTTCGTCGTATAAAACGCCTCGAACACCCGCTCCATATCCGCCGGCGCGATTCCCTTGCCCGAATCCTCCACCGACAGCACCACCCGATCCTTCCCATTGCCCCGCGTCCGCACGACCACGAGGCGCGCGCCGGCCGGGCGATCCGCGACCGCGTCGAGCGCATTGACCACCAGGTTCAGCACCACCTGCTGGAGCTGAATGCCGTCGCCGTCCACCCGGGGCAGCCGCGGCGCGAGATCCAGCCGCAGCGCCACGCTCCGGAGGAGCGCGTCATTGCCCACGAGCCGCGCCACCTCGCTCGCCAGCTCGTTCAGATCCTGCCCGTCCGTGCGCCGCGCGCCTTTCTTCAGCATCGCCCGCATCCGCTGGATGATCGTCGCTGCGCGCCGGTCGTCGTCCACGATGTCGGAGAGCGCCGAGAGCGCTTCGGCCACGTCCGGCGATTCCCTCTGAAGCAGGCGCCGCGCCGCCTGCGCGTTGCTCAGGATTGCGGCGAGCGGCTGGTTCAGCTCGTGCGCGATCGAGCTCGCGAGCTCGCTCATCGCCGCCACGCGGTTCATGTGCGTGAGCCGCTGGTTCGTGGCCATGAGCTCGTCGGTCCGCCGCACGACCTCGGCTTCGAGCGTATCCTTCGCGCGGGCGAGCTCCGCGGCGGTGCGTTCGAGCTCTGCGTTTTTCTCCACGAGCGCCCGCGCCCCGATGCGCACGGCGATCTGCGCGCGCACCCGGGCCGCGAGCTCGGCGCGCACGAAGGGTTTCGTCACGTAGTCGACCGCGCCGAGCTCCAGCCCGCGGACCCGGCTCGTCGTATCCGCGAGCGAGGTCATGAAGATGATGGGGATGTCGCGCGTGGCCGGATCCGCCTGCAAGCGCCGGCAGACCTCGAAACCATCCATGCCGGGCATCATCGCGTCGAGCAGCACGAGATCGGGCGCTTCGCGCCGGATTTGCCGCAGCGCCATCTCCCCGTCGAGCGCCACGGCGAGGGCGAAGGGCTCGGCCGCGAGCGCGTCGGAGAGCAGCTTGAGGCTTTGGGGGTCGTCGTCGACGAGCAGGACGAGGGACGCTCGCATCGTTGACATGCTCACGGATCTGGGGGAGGAATGCCAGCGATGCAGGTTCATGGTTTCACGGACGGGAAGCGATGACACCAACGGAGCGCACCGTATTCGTCGTGGATGACGACCCCTCCGTGCTGCGCAGCCTGGAGCGGCTCCTGCGCTCGGCGGGGTACGCGGTCGAGGCGCACGCCTCTCCCCGCGTGTTTCTCGACCACGCGCCCGCGGATCGGCCGGGGTGCGTGGTCGTGGACCTGCGCATGCCCGAGATCGGCGGCCTCGATCTGCAGGAGGAGCTCGCGCGTCGAGGCTTCGAGCTCCCCCTGGTCTTCCTGACGGGGCATGGTGACGTGCCGAGCTCGGTGCGCGCCATGAAGGGCGGCGCGATCGATTTCCTCTCCAAACCCTGCGACGATACCGATCTGCTCGCGGCCGTGGAGCGGGCGCTCGCGCGGGACGCGGAGGCGCGCGTGGTGCGGGCGGAGAAGGACGCCGCGCGCGCTCGGTTCGCGTCGCTCACCCCGCGCGAGCGTGAGGTGTGTCTGCTCGTCGCGCGAGGGCTCTTGAACAAGCAAATCGCGGCAGAGCTCGGCACGGCGGAGAAGACGATCAAAGTGCACCGGGGGCGGGTCATGGAAAAACTCGCCGTGGAATCGGTCGCTGACCTCGTGCGCCTCGTGGATCGGGCCCAAAGCTCCTGAAACTCCCCCCGAGGGCGGGCGGCGCGCGCGTCGTCCTCGGTGCCAAACGGGATACCAGGGCCGCACCGGCAGGGCCATGGGACCAAAGTCCTACATGGCGTCTAGCCGCGGGGCGCGAGCGCCGCGCAGAGCTCGCGGAGCTGGAAGCCCTCCGCCAGCGCCCGCACCTCGGCTGCCCACGCGGAGAGACGCGTGTCCTCGGCTTCGAGGGCTGCGAGCTCCTGCAAGACCTCCGGGATTCGCCCGCGCTCGGCGAGATCGAGCAGGCGCGCGAGCGCCTCCGCCGGCGGCTCGATCCGGGGTGAGGCCTCGGGAGCTGTCGAGACGCGCGAGGTCCGAATCCAGACGATACCGAGGCGCCGCGCGAGCACCTCGAAGAGCGCCGGCAGACGCACGGGTTTCGGCAGGAAGTCGTCACAGCCCGCGTCCCGCGCGCGCTCTCGTTGCGCCGCGTCCACGCTCGCCGAGGAGGCGACGAGGGGCAATGTCACGAGCGCGGGGCGAAGCCGCAACCGGCGCGCGATTTCGTCGCCCGAGACGTCCGGCAGGGCGAGGTCCAGGAGGACGAGATCAGGCTGTCGGGCCTCGATCGCCGCGAAAGCCCGCGCGCCGTCCTCGGCTTCGAGGACCTCGAACCCGAGCGGGCCGAGGGCATCCCGCAAGAACGCGCGATTGCCCTCGTTGTCGTCGACGACGAGCACGACCCGCCGCGGGCCCTCGTAGCCGGTGATCTCCTCGGCGGGACGCGCGTCGTTCGCCGAAAAGCTCTCCGCGACGACGGGGAGGCGGAGCGTGACCGCGAACGTGCTGCCCGCGCCGGGCGTGCTCTCCACGTCGAGCCGGCCGCCCATTTGCTCCACGATCTTGCGGCTGATGGAGAGCCCGAGCCCGGCGCCCTGCGCGCGCGCCCCCCGGTCGCCGGCCTGTTCGAAGGGCTCGAAGATCCGCGCGAGATCGGCGGGCGTGATCCCCGGGCCCGTATCCTCCACGCGAAAGACGAATTCCTCGCCCTCTCTTTCGACGCGGAGCGCGACGCGCCCCTCGCGGGTGAACTTGATCGCATTGCCGAGCAAGTTCAGGAGGACCTGCGTCAATCGTTTCTCGTCGACTTCGACGAACGCGGGCCCGCCCGCGGCCGGCACGTAATGAAACGCGAGCCCCTTCTGCTCCGCGCGCACCCGGCAGAGATCGGCGACGCTCTGGAGCAGCGCCGGGAGGTGGACTTCGGCCGGGGCGAGCTCCAACTTGCCGGCTTCGATCCGGGCGAGGTCGAGGACATCGTCGATGAGCCCGAGCAGGTGCTCCCCTGACCGCTCGACGACGCCGAGCCCCGCGAGATCCTCCCGCGACAGGCGCGGGGACCGGGCGAGGAGCTGCGCATATCCGAGGATGCCATTGAGCGGCGTACGCAGCTCGTGGCTCATGCTGGCGAGGAAGCTCGATTTCGCGCGGTTCGCCGCGTCGGCGGCCTCCTTCGCTGCTTTCAGCTCGGCCGTCCGCTCCTCCACTTGCGTTTCGAGCTCCTCGTTGCGCCGCGCGAGCGCCTGGAGCCGCACCCGAACGCCTCCGTACACGAGCGCCGAGGCCGTCAGCACATACCCGAGGTAAGCCCACCACGTCCGCCACGGCGCGGGTTTGACCTCGAACGCGATCGAAACGGGCCCCGCCACGTTGCCGGCATAATCGCGGCCCCAGGCCTGGAAGGTGTACGCCCCCGCGGAGAGGTTCGTGTAACGCGCCTTCGTGTCCACGGTCCAATCGCTCGGCGAAGGGTCGAAGCCGAGGAGTTGCATGCGGTATCGCGTGTCAGGCACGCGAAAAAAAGAGAGGAGCGAGAAATCGAAGGCGAGATTGTTCTGATTCCAGGGGAGCGACGTGTCCGGCGCGAGCGCCCTGCCCGCCGCGCGGACCGCGGAGAGGACGAGGGGCTTCGGCGTGACGTCCTCGATTTCGCCCGCCGGATCGAAGACGGCCGCGCCGCCCGCCGTGCTGACCCAGATGCGGCCGCGGCTGTCGACGAGCGAGCTGTTCTGCTGGCAATCGTTGCTCGGCAGCCCGTCGTCCATCGTGAAGGTGTACAGGGAAAACTCCGCCGGGTCGTCCGGCGTGGGCGCGCGGGGCGTGAGGCGCGCGACGCCGCGCACCGTGAAGAGATACGTGCGCCCTCGGCCGTCGGCGCGCACCTGCGCGATGTCGTCGCCCGGCAGCGCTGGACGGCTCTTCGTGTCGAGCCGGTCGAGCCAAACCTCGGCGTCGAGGTCATACCGCGCGACGCCGGCACCCATGGTGCCGATCCAGAGCACGCGCGCCCCGCGCGCGTCGCGCAGCTCGGCGAGCGTCATCAGATAATCGGAGCCGAGCGGCGCGTTTGCCGTGGAATAGTTCTTCCACACGCCATTTTCGAGGCGCGAGAGGCCCTTCGACGTGGCAAACCACGTGCTCGTCCCGCCTCCCGGGCGCGTGGTCTCCAGAATGGCGTGCACCTGGTTGGAGAGGAGGGGAGAGCTCTCCGCCTGAAAGACCTGCCACGTCCCGTCGTCGTCGAGGCGCCCGGCGCCGGCCGCGGCCACCCAGAGGCCACGCCCGTCGATCGACTCTTTCAGGTCGTACACGACGCCCCGCAGGATCGGCGCGCGGCTGTCGTCGTACGTCGTCAGCCGGCCGTCCTCCCAGCGGTGGAACCCGTGGCGGTCGCCCCCGATCCAGACCACCCCGGGCTCCCGTCGAGAGGGCAGAAGGGTCGTGATCATCGTTCCGAGCTTGTCCGACACATCAGGCGGAAGGACCGGAGACATCCCCTGCTCCGAGAGCCGGAGCACCTTGTTGTCCGCGCCAAACCAGATTTCGCGGTCACCCCCTGCGCCTTGCACCTCGGCGGGCCCCACGACCATGCCGGAGAGCGGCGAATTGCGCGGGGTGAAGGCCGCCCACGCGTCGTGCCGGAGCTGCGCGAGCCCGCCTGCGCCGGCCCAGAGCGTACGGCCGGTCGCCGCGACTGCGAGGACGTAATTGTCGGGCAGATGGGAGCTCGTCGTCGTCAGCGTCGCCCATTCCCCCTTCGCGAAGCGGGCGAGGCCGCCGCCGTAGGTGCCGGCCCAGATCGTACGTTCTCCCGAACCATCCACCGTCTCGACGAGCGCGCGGATCGGCAAACGAGACACGGGCGAGGATTCCGGCGCCACGCTTTCCCACCGGCCGTCTGTATATCGGAAGAGGCCCGTATTCGAGCCCGCCCAGAGCTCGCTCCGGCCCTTCCCGTCGGTGGTTTGCAAGAACGAATAGACAGCTTTTACGTTCGCCGCCGCGCCGTTCGTCTCAAAGCGCGCGCAGCGTCCCTCCTCGCAATGAACGAGCCCTCCGGTGCCGACCCAGAGCGTCGGTTCGCCGGACGGCAATGTCCCTTCGCGGAGGGAGTGGATGTCCGGGTGCTCGAAGCCCGGCCCGAGCTCGACACGGTGGAAACGCCCGCCGTCGAACCGATGAAGCCCATCGGTCGTGCCCACCCAGACCGCGGGCCCGCGGCGTGATCCGAGCATGGAACGGATCGGACGCCCGCTCAGGCCTTCGGCGGCCCCGAATCTCTGGAAAACCCCGTCGGCGAACCGGAAGACGGCGCCGTCGACCATGCCGAACCAGACGGAGCCGTCCTCTGCGTCGGCAATCGCCTGGACCCAGCTCGGCGAGCCTCCCGTCGGGATGAGCAAGGGCGTCATGCGCTGGCCGTCGTGGTAGGCAGCGCCGCCCTGCGTACCGATCCACATGTGGCCGGCGCGGTCCAAGGTGATGGCATTGACGACGCTATGGGGGAGGCCCTGGTCGACGCCGAAGACGCGAATGGTGGGGGCGCCGAGCGTGCTTGCGTCGGCGGCGGAGGACGGGCGGCTCGGGGCCGCGACGAGGAGGGCGAGTAGCGCGGGAAGTGCGAGGCGGCTCACGTGTGCGGAGAATACATGGAGCGCGGCGTTACCGGGAAGCGCGCTCGATATACCTCACGTGAGGGCTTGTGTCCTCGGACGTCGAGGCATGCAGGCATCAGCCGAAGCTACAGCAGGCCAATGCCGAGGAGGTTGAGGTGCAGGATGCAGAGGCCGCTCTCTTCGAGCGTGGTCTGGATGGCCGGCGCGCCGTTGCAGGTGAAGAGCCCGTCCGCGCCCGTGCAAGCCGTCGCACGATCGTAACGAATCTGCACGCCGCAGGTGTTGAGGGCCGTGCCGCAAATGCGCGATATCCAGGACACGCTCGTCAAGAGCCCGCAGGTGTTGAGCAGGTCCGCGCGGGGCCAGGCGTAGTAGACCGGGGTTTCCCCCGGGCCCTGGAGATCCACCTGCCAGACCGCTTCCTCGATGGTGAAGTCGCCCGCCGCCGGGCTCTGGGTTCCGGCGATGCTGGGGCCCGAGAGGAAGATCGGGACGTGCGCGCCCGCCGTATTGAGGTGCGTCACCATGCATGTGAGCGCGTCCTCCTTTTGCGCCGTCGTGAGGCCTCCCGTGACCCACGATCCGGTCGTGGCGAGGATCCCGCCGCCCGTGTAGACGCGCCCTCCGCTCGTGAGCTGTTTCCCCGCGGGAAGCGCGCATCGCGTGACGTACTCGAACACGTCTCGCCCGTCCGCGGTGGCGAGCAGACCCGTCGCCTCGATCGCGGGGTTTACGGCCGAGGGGTTCAGGGGGTTCGCCGCGGCGACGCTCAGCGACGCGAGCAGCGCGGTGACGTTCGCGTGATACGCGGCGGGGGTCAGGCCGTTCATGCCCCCCATGCCCGTGCTGGGCCCTCCTTGCGGCGCGAGCTCCGGGGCTTCGGCGAGATCTTCGGGCGCCTCCGCGGCACCGACGCAGCCGGCGAGTGTGAAGGCCATCCCAAGAACTGTAAGCATGCGAAACGACAACATGATCTCTCTCGCTTTCCGCTCGGCTCTGGCTGCGTAGACAGCCTCTCTATCATCGAACTCGCGGCAGGTCCCCGAGTGTCGGCGGTCTGGCTTACCAGAGCCGAACACAAGGTAGGCTTCTTGCAAATGCAGCACCATGGGACCTTGGTCCCATGGCGTGCCCCCCACCGATGGGTCATGGTGTCGATGTGCGTCCTGTAGCGCCTGTTACAGTTTCAGAAACCTTGCAACAGGACGTGACGCCTTCGAGCGCGCCGCCGCAGAGCATTCCGCAGGCGCTTCTCTCGCGCTTCGGGGAGTTCCATTTCCTCGGCGCCGGCGGAATGGGCGCCGTCTATCGCGCCAGGGATCGGCACCTCGGCCGCGACGTGGCGATCAAGTTTCTGCACCAGGCGGACCCGGAGACGAACCGGACGCTTTTGCGCGAGGCGCGGGCGCAGGCGCGGATCGAGCACGAGCACGCGTGCAAGGTCCACGAGGTCGGGGCCGACGGCGACCGCCCGTATATCGTGATGCAATACATCGTGGGCGAGCCGCTCGATCGCGTCGGCGATCGGATGACCCGCGAGCAAAAGGTGCGCGCCGTCCGGCAGGTGGCCCTGGCGCTGCACGAGGCGCACCGGCTCGGGATCATCCATCGCGATGTGAAGCCCGCGAACATCATGGTCGAGCAGGGCGAGGACGGGGCCTACAAGCCCTATTTGATGGATTTCGGGATTGCCCGTGAGGTCGGCAAATCGATCCAGGCGACCACCTCGTTCGCCGGGACGCCCGCGTACATGGCGCCCGAGCAAGCGGCGAACCACGTCGAGGCGCTCGATCGACGGACCGACGTGTATGCGCTGGGCGCGACGCTGTATGACCTGCTCGCGGACCGCCCTCCGTTCACCGGGGACAACGCGCTCGTGATCATGCGGCAGGTCCTCTCCGACGATCCCCCGGCGCTCCGAAAGCTGCGCCCGGACGTGCCGGAGGACCTCGAGGCCATCGTGATGAAATGCCTCGAAAAGGAGCAGGGGCGCAGGTACGAATCGGCGCTCGCGCTCGGCGAGGATTTGCAGCGGTTCCTCGACGGCGTCCCGGTGCTCGCGCGCCGGGCCTCGTTCGGGTATGTCCTCGTCAAGGCCGCGCGGAGGCACAAGCTGCGCGTGGCGGCCGCGGCGTCGCTCCTCGTCGTGATTTCGGTGTTCGGGACGCTCTGGGTGCGGGAGCGGCAAGCGCTGGCCGAGCAGACGGCCCTCGCGCGCGAGCTCGGCGAGGACGTGAAGGAGATGGAGCTCTTCCTCTCGCGGGCTTATGGCCTGCCGCTGCACGACATCGAGCGGGAGCGTGCCATCGTGCGGCGGCAATTGCGCGACATCGAGGCGCGCATGGCGACCCTCGGGCGGGCGGGGGAGGGGCCGGGGCATTACGCGCTCGGTCGAGGTTTCCTCGCGCTGCAAGAGTCCGGCGAGGCGCTCGCCCATCTGCGCCGCGCCGAGGCCGTGGGGTATGCGCCGCCGGAGCTCCGTTATGCCATGGGCCTCGCGCTCGTGGAGCTCTACCGCCAGGCGCTCGAGGAGACGAAGCGAATCCAGAACGAGGGGCGCAAGAAAGAGCGGCTCGCGGCGATCGACGCCGAATACAAGGCTCCGGCGCTCGCCCACCTGCGCGCGGCGCTCGGGGCGAGGCTCTCGTCACCGGCGTACGTCGAGGGGCTCGTCGCGCTGCACGAGGGGCAAAACGACGTCGCGCTGGCGAAGGCGCGCGAGGCGTTCGCGCAATCGCCCTGGCTGCACGAGGCGAAGAAGCTCGAAGGGGACGCGCATTTCGCAGAAGGCAAGCGCTTCGGGCGCGACGCCGCGTTCGATGACGACAAGATGATGCGGTCCTTCGAGCCGGCGGCGGCGGCGTACGCGGAGGCCGCGTCCATCGCGCGGAGCGATCCGGCGGTGCACGAGGCCGAATGCGAGCTCTGGACGCAGATCCTGTTCGCGTCGGACACGCAACCCGACCGCTTGCGTCCGAGCTTCGAGGCAGCTCGGCGGGCCTGCGAGAAGGCGCTCGTGGCAGATCCGCAACGTGGCTCGGCGCGCGTGAGGATGTCGCTCGTCTATCAAGCGTATGCTTGGCAGGTCGTGAACGGCACGGAGCGGAACGACCCCGAGACGAGCATCCGCGAAGCGATCCAGCGGGCCGAGGAGGCCGCGCGCACCCAGGTGAGCGACCCGATGGCGCATTACGTGGCCGGCGCGGCCTCCTGGATGGAGGTCCGGCACCACATGAATCGAGGGCTCGACGCCCGGACCGCGACGGATCGCGCCATCGCGGCCTACGAGGAGGCCATCCGGCTCGATCCGGGCTTCCTGTGGCCCTACAACGAGAGCTGCGCGGTGTACATGGAGCGCGCCAGGGGCGAGACATGGCGAGGCGTCGATCCCGGCCGAACGGTCGAGCGCGCGGTTTCCCGCTGCGGTGAAGCCATCACGCAGAACCCGGGTTTCACGTTTCCGGCCGCCCACAAGGCGCTCGCCCATTTCTGGGCGGGGAAGTACCTCGTCGAAAAGGGCCGCTCGCCCGCGGCCTCCGTGACGAGCGCGCTCGAGGCCGCCGCGTCGGTGAAAGAAGACAACAAGCTCGACACGGCGCTCGTCTCCGCCTGGGTGCTCTGGCTCGAAGCCTCGTATGCCTGCGACGCGGGCGAGGATCCGAGCGGCGCGCTTTCGCGCGCCGAGGCGTTCCTCCAGGAAAAAGAGCGGGTCGCGCCCGCCTCCACGAATGACGAGATTCGCGGGTTCCTCGCGACGACGCGGGCGCTCCACCTCCTGCGCCGAGGAGACGACCCGACCTCGGCGATCGAGGCGGCGCGCTCCTCGTTCCGCAAGAGCGCGCAGGCGTCGCCGTGGGACGTGGACTATCGCGTCGACCAGGCGCGCGCCGAGATCCTCGCCCTGCGCTGGGCCCTCGCGAAGGGAAAAGCCGATCCGGCGATGTTCGACGCCGCTTTCGCCCCGCTCGCGCCCGTCCTCGACAAGGAGCGCGCCAATCCGCACGTCTACGAGGCGCTGGCCGAGCTCCACGAGCTGCGCGCCGGCTGGCTGCTCGGGCGAAAGAAAAATGCCGAAAACGACCTGGTCAAAGGGCTCGTGATGGCCGACAAGGCGCTCGCGATCCATCCGACGATGGCCACGGCGCTCGCGTCGAAGGGCGCACTCCATCTCCTGCGCGCCCGCGCCGCCGCGCGAGGCAAAAAGGGAAGGACGCAAGCGGCGCGGGAGGCCAAGGCCTCGTTCGAATCCGCGCTGCGCGAGAATCCGCTGCTCGCGAGGGAACGCGGCGCGGCGGTGAAGGAGGTGGAGCGGATGCTCGCGGAGGAGGGAAGCGAGTAACCTACTTGTTTTTCGGGGCCACATCGTGGCAGCCTCTCCTGACCTGTGGTCATGAAAAACGCGCCATGGATGGGGCTCGTGGTGCTGCTCGGCGCGGCATGCGTCGGCGCATGTGACGGAGGCCTGGTCCAAGGCCGCGCCCGGCCTGGAGGCCCATCGACCATTCCCCGCGGCGGCGCCGCGAGCGCCCTCGACGTCGTCGAGCTCAGCGCAGCCGACGCGCGGGATCGCATGGCCCGAGGCACGCTCACCGCGCGGGAGCTCACCCAGGCCTATCTCGATCGAATCGCGCAAATCGACGACGCCGGCCCCCGGCTCGACGCGGTCATCGAGCTGAATCCGCGCGCGCTCGCGGACGCCGAGGCGCTCGACGCCGAGCGGAGAGCTGGCAAGCTTCGCGGGCCTCTGCACGGCATTCCCGTCCTCATCAAGGACAACATCGACGTCGCCGGGATGGTGAATTCGGCCGGGTCGCTCGCGCTCGCCGACCATCGGCCGAAAGAGGACGCCTTTCTCGTCGTGCGCCTTCGCGCCGCGGGCGCCGTCATCCTCGGAAAAACCAACCTCAGCGAATGGGCGAATTTCCGATCGACGCGCTCGACCTCCGGGTGGAGCTCGCGCGGGGGCCAGACGAAAAACCCGTACGCGCTCGATCGCAATCCGTGTGGTTCGAGCTCGGGCGCCGGCGCGGCCATCGCCGCGAGCCTCGGCGCGATCGGGATCGGCACCGAGACCGACGGCAGCATTCTTTGCCCTTCGGCCGTCCATGGCCTCGTGGGGCTGAAACCCACGGTGGGATTGATCAGCCGCGGCGGGATCATTCCGATCTCGATATCGCAGGACACCGCGGGGCCGATGGCGCGGACCGTCACCGACGCGGCGCTTTTGCTCGGCGTCCTCGCGGCCGTCGATCCCTCGGATCCGGCCGCGCCGAAGGAAGCCCGGCTTCCGAGCGATTACACGACCTTCTTGAAGCCGGACGCGCTCCGGGGCAAACGGCTCGGCGTGCTCCGCCAGGCCATGGGATACCATCCCGACGTGGACGCGGCCGCGGAGGCGTCGATCGCGACGTTGCGGGCCCGGGGCGCCGAGGTGATCGACGTCGAGATGGCCACGTACGACCGCTGGAACGAGCCCGAGCTCACGCTCATGTTGTACGAATTCAAGGACGGCCTGAATGCGTACCTGCGCCGGAGTGGCGCGCCGCGCGCGTCCCTCGAGGCCCTCATTGCGTGGAACGAGGCCCACGCCGACACGACGATGCCGTTCTTCGGCCAGGAGCTCTTCGAGAAGGCGCAGGCCAAGGGGCCGCTCACCGACGCGGCGTATCTCGAAGCGCGCGAGGCCGCGCGGCGCCTCGCCGGGAAAGAGGGCCTGCTCGTGGTCCTCGACGGCCATCGGCTCGACGCCGTCGTCGCGCCGAGCATGGCCCCGGCCTGGATCACCGATCCTGTGCTCGGGGATCATTTCGTCAGCGCGAGTTATGGGGTCGCGGCGGTCGCCGGCACGCCGAGCATCACGGTGCCGATGGGCGAAAGCCACGGCCTCCCGCTCGGCTTCGTGTTCATGGGGCGCGCCTATTCCGAGGGAGAGCTCCTCGGGATGGCATTCGCATTCGAGCAGGCCACGAAGGCGCGACGAGCGCCGGCCTTCGCGCTGACACTGCGGCGCTGAACGCGAGCCTGGATCCTTCGGTCGCAGAGACCAAAAACTGTACAAGCCGCAATAACGTACCGCGTGTTACCGCGTGGTGGATGTGTAATCCATCTTGGTGATGAAGGTTGATGTGCGAGGGTGTCTGCGTCGGTTTGAATGCTGTACGATTAGCTACAGTTGAAAAATATCCGCAGACAAACGTGATCGCTGGGAACCAAGCGAAATTCAATCGAAATTTTGCCGTCTGTCGGCTCTGGCCAAGGGGCCCGTCAGAAAAATGTCCCGCACGGTCACATTTCAATTTACTTGGTCGAAGCCGCTAGCTAGATCCGCCCCGTCCGGAAGATCCCGAACGGTCTGTATGGACGGGCCCTACAGGCGTCGTCGCACGTCCGCGTGTGACGGACCGCATTGCGTCCGGAATACATACCGCCAAAGACAATCAGGTCGCCCGCGTCGCCGCTATCGACGACGTGCGAGAGAAGTCAGCGAACATGCAACCTTTCACGCTGCCCGACTTCTACATGCCGTATCCGGCGCGCATCAATCCGCACCTCGAAGGTGCGCGCGTGCATACGAAGGCCTGGTCCTACGAGATGGGTATCCTGGAGGAGAACCCGCAGGGAAAGCCCATCTGGACCGAGAGCGACCTCGACGCGCACGACTACGCGCTGCTCTGCGCGTACACCCACCCTGACGCGCCCGCATCCGAGCTCGATCTGATCACGGATTGGTATGTCTGGGTGTTCTACTTCGACGACCATTTCCTCGAAATCTACAAGCGCACCAAGGACATGCGCGGCGCGAAGGCGTACCTCGATCGCCTGCCGCTCTTCATGCCCGTCGTGCCCACGGCGGCGCCGCCGGAGCCGACGAACGTCGTCGAGCGCGCGCTCGCGGACCTCTGGGCGCGGACCGTGCCGCTCACCTCGGTGAACTGGCGCGAGCGTTTCCTCGAAGCGACGAAGAACCTGCTGCTCGAGTGCATGTGGGAGCTCGCCAATATCCAGGAGAACCGCGTCGCGAACCCGGTCGAATACGTCGAGATGCGCCGCAAGGTCGGCGGCGCGCCCTGGTCCGCGGGCCTCGTCGAGATCGCCGTGGGCGCCGAGGTCCCGGCCTCCGTCGCCGCGACGCGCCCCCTCGAGGTCCTGCGCGACACGTTCTCGGACGGCGTCCACCTGCGCAATGACCTGTTCTCGTACCAGCGGGAGGTCGAGGAAGAGGGCGAGAATGCCAACTGCGTGCTCGTCCTCGAGAAATTCCTCGGCGTCCCCACGCAAAAAGCGGCCGATCTGACGAACGAGATCCTGACGTCGCGGCTCCATCAATTCGAGAACACGGCGCTCGTCGAGGTGCCGGCGCTCTGCGCGGAGTACGGGCTTACGCCGGCAGAAGCCCTCGACGTCGCGAAATACGTGAAGGGCCTGCAGGACTGGCAATCGGGCGGCCACGAATGGCACATGCGGTCGAGCCGCTACATGAACGAGCACGCGGACAAATCCGCGTCCGTGCCTGATTTCCTCGGCGGGCCGACGGGGCTCGGCACCGGGGCGCTCCGGATCCGGCTCACGCCCGGCGCGCTCGGCTTGCAGCGGATCAAGACGCTCACCCACACGCCGTTCCGGCCCGTGGGCAGGATGCCGCTCCCGAAGATTCACATGCCGTTCAAGCTCCGCTTGAGCCCGCATCTGCCCGCGTCGCGCCGGAACACCGTCGAGTGGGCCCGCAAATTCGGGATGCTCGAGGTGGTGCCGGGCGTCTTCGGCTCCGGGCTCTGGAATGAGCGCGAGCTCAACGGCTTCGATTTTCCCCTTTGCGCCGCGGGCATTCACCCGGACGCGTCCCCCCAGGAGCTCGATCTCAGCTCGGGCTGGCTGACGTGGGGGACGTACGGCGACGATTATTTCCCGCGCGTCTTCGGCGCGACGCGGGACTTTGCGGGCGCGAAGCGGTTCACGGTCCGGCTCTCGATGTTCATGCCCCTCGACTTGGCGGGGGCCCCGGTGCCCGAGAACCCGCTGGAGAGCAGCCTGCTCGACCTCTGGATTCGCACCGCGACGCCGATGTCGATGAAGGCGCGGCAGACGCTCCGCAGCAGCATCGAGACCATGACGCAGAGCTGGCTCTGGGAGCTCTTGAACCAGACCCAGAACCGGATCCCGGATCCGGTCGATTACGTCGAGATGCGCCGCAAGACGTTCGGCGCCGATCTCACGATGGGCCTCTCCAAGCTCACGCTCTGCGACGCCGTCCCGGCCGAGGTCTTCCGCACGCGGGCGATGCGGAGCCTCGACAACACCACGGCCGACGTCGGCGGGTGGATCAACGATCTCTATTCGTACCGCAAGGAGATCGAGTTCGAGGGCGAGCTCAATAACTTCGTGCTCGTCGTCGAGCGGTTCCTCGAATGCGATCCGCTGCAGGCGAAGCAGGTCGTCAATGACATGATCACGGCGCGCATCGTGGAGTTCGAGCGCATCGCCGCGACCGAGCTGCCCCGCATCCTCGACGAATACGACCTCGACAAGGCGGCCCGCGAAGCCGTGCTGGGGTACGTCGAGAAGCAGCGATTGTACATGGCGGGTGTCCTCCAATGGCACGTCGGCACGAGCCGGTACGTGGACACGGAGCTCGAGCGCCACCCGATCGAGCGGGCGATCGAGGGCGCGCGTGGGTTTGGCGCCTCTGCGGCGCGTATCAGCAGTTTCTTCGGCACCGGAAAGGCCGGCGCCGTGGCTCCTGCTGCGAAGGCGGATCTTTCGATGGGTACGGCGCGTTCCGTGCCGGTGAAGCTCGGGCGGTCCTAACCGGCCGGGAAAGAGGGACTCATGTCTATCTCAGGGAAGTTGGGTTCGATCGATCAGCAGCAGACCAGCCTCGCGACGGCGGCCGCGAGGCAACTCGCGACGACGACGAAGTCGGCGCCGCAGATGCAGGGCATCTCGTCGCGGTGGCTGCTCAAGCTCCTGCCGTGGGTGCACGTCAATGGCGTGTACCGCGTGAACCGCCGCCTGAGCTACGCGGTGGGCGACGGGCGCGTGACGTTCACGAACACCGGCGCGAAGATCCAGGTCATCCCGCAGGAGCTCTGCGAGCTGCCGCTCCTCCGCGGCTACGAGGACATCGAGGTCCTCACCGCGCTCGCGAACCGCTTCGTGCAGCGTGAATACAAGTCCGGCGAGGTGATCACCGAGCGCGGCAAGGAGGCCGATCACATCGCCCTCATTGCGCACGGCAAGATCAACAAGATCGGCACGGGCAAGTACGGCGACGAGACGGTGCTCGCGGTCCTCGCGGACGGCGACCATTACAGCTACCAGGCGCTCCTGGAGACGCAGGACTACTGGACGTTCACGGCCAAGGCCGTCACGGCGGTCACGGTGCTGACGCTCCAGCAGAACGCCTTCGAGGAGCTCGTCGCGCAGTACCCGTCGCTGAAGAAGCACCTCGACAACTTCAAGGCGCTCTCCGCGAAGAAGCAGGACAACACGGGCGAGGCGGCGATTGAAATCGCGGCGGGCCACTCCGGCGAGCACGTCCTCCCCGGCACGTTCGTCGATTACGAGACCTCGCCCCGTGAGTACGAGCTCAGCGTGGCGCAGACCGTGCTCCAGATCCACACGCGCGTCGCGGATCTCTTCAACGAGCCGATGAACCAGACCGAGCAGCAGCTCCGCCTGACCATCGAGGCCCTGAAGGAGACCCAGGAGAACGAGCTCATCAACAACCGCGAGTTCGGCCTCCTGCACAACGCCGACCTGAAGCAGCGCATCCACACGCGGAACGGCGCCCCGACGCCGGACGACATGGATGAGCTCCTCGCCACGGTCTGGCGCGAGCCGTCGTTCTTCCTGGCGCACCCGCGCGCCATTGCGGCGTTCGGCCAGGAGTGCAGCCGCCTCGGCATCTATCCGCAGAGCGTCGAGGTGAACGGCAATCACGTCCCCGCGTGGCGCGGCGTGCCGATCTTCCCCTGCAACAAGATCCCGGTCTCGGACACGCGGACGACCTCGATCCTGCTCATGCGCGCGGGCGAGAAGAACCAGGGCGTCATCGGCCTGCACCACGCCGGCATTCCGGACGAGGTCGAGCCGAGCCTCAACGTGCGCTTCATGGGGATCAACGAGAAGGCCATCATCTCGTACCTCGTCAGCCTCTATTACTCGGCGGCCGTCCTGGTCCCCGACGCGCTCGGCGTCCTCGAGAGCGTCGAGATCGGTCGCGCCCACGAATGAGCCGCGGGCGGTAGGCGCTCCGCGTGTGCCCCGTGCAAGCGCGGGGGATACGCGGAGCGCTCTGCTCTCCGAAGCGCGTAGAAGGAAAGGTACGTCATGGCAAACGCGGAAAAACCTGGGATCGGCAACGAGGGGGATCGTTCGAGCCTCGGGACGCTGGGGGCGCGGAAGCTCGCGACGACGACCAAGTCGCATCCGCAGATGCAGGGGATCACGCCCCGGTGGATCTTGCGGGTCCTGCCCTGGGTCGAGGTCAAGGGCGGCACGTATCGCGTGAACCGCCGCCTGAGTTATGCCGTCGGCGACGGCCGGCTGAGCTTCGGCAACATCGGGGCGAAGGTGCAGGTGATCCCGCAGGAGCTCTGCGACCTGCCTCTCTTGCAGGGCTTCGCGGACGATGACGTGCTCAATACCCTGGCGAGCCGGTTCGTCCAGCGCGAGTACAAGGCCGGCGCGCTCATCGCCGAGCGCGGAAAGCCCGCGGAGACGATCTTCCTGCTCGCGCACGGAAAGGCCCAGAAGCTCGGCGCCGGCAAGTACGGCGACGAGACGATCCTCGACGTCCTCGCGGACGGCGACCATTTCGGCGATCAATCCGTCCTCGCGTCGGACGACGTCTGGACGTATTCGGTCCGGGCCGTCACGCCGTGCATCGTGCTCGAGCTCCCGCAGCGCGTCTTCGAGGAGCTGATCACGCGCTCGCCGGCGCTCCACGCGCACGTCGAGGCGCTCAAGGAGCGGCTCAAGAAGCCGCAGGACAAGCTCGGACAGGCGGCGATCGCGCTCTCGGCCGGTCACAAGGGCGAGGCCACGCTGCCGGGCGCATTCGTCGATTACGAGACCGCGCCGCGCGAATACGAGCTCAGCGTCGCGCAGACGATCCTCCGGCTCCACACGCGCGTCTCGGATCTCTTCAACGATCCGATGGATCAGCTCCAGGAACAGCTCCGCCTGACCGTCGAGGCCCTGCGCGAGCGGCAGGAGTACGAGCTCATCAACAACCGCGATTTCGGCCTCTTGCACAACGCCGACCTGAAGCAGCGCCTCCATACCCGGAGCGGCCCCCCGACGCCGGACGACATGGACGAGATCCTCTGCCGGCGCCGAAAGTCGCAGTTCTTCCTGGCGCACCCGCGCACGATCGCCGCGTTCCACCGTGAGTGCAATCGCCGCGGCGTCTACCCGACCAACGTCGAGCTCTCCGGCACGAAGGTCACGGCGTGGCGCGGCGTCCCGATCTTGCCCTGCGACAAGATCCCGATCCACAACGACGACACGAGCTCCATTCTCGTCATGCGCACGGGGCAGGAGCATCAGGGCGTCATCGGCCTCCACCACACGGGCCTCCCCGATGAAATCGAGCCCGGTGTCTCGGTCCGCAAGATGGACACCGACCCGAAGGCCATTGCCTCGTACCTCGTGAGTACCTATTACTCGGCCGCGGTGCTGGTGCCGGACGCGCTCGGCGTCCTTGAGAACGTCCAGATCGGGCGGTAGTCTCAGCGGCCTCGATGACCCTGCACCTCGACCTGCTCCTCCACAACCTCGTCGCCCTGTGCATCGCGATCGTGGTGCTCCTGCTCCTCTCGGAGCTGGTGGTCACCTTGATCCATCGAGGCTACGCCTTCGTCTTGCGCTCACCAGCGCTGGAGCACGTCACGGCGGACGACCGCAAGGCGTTCCGGCGCCGCGTTCGTCGCCGCTCGCTCGTCTGGGTCGCGCTCGTCGGGGCCGTGCTCATGGGCGGCGCGGCGTTCGCCACGTATCGAGGCATCTGGGCCCTCGACGTGGCGAAGACCGCGCTCCGCGGCCTCGCCGGCGACGATCCCGCGCTCGTCAAGACACGCTTGCTCACCACCCTCGGCATCGGCGTCGGCGCCCTCTTCGTCGACGCCCTCGCCCGGGGGCTCGCCGACGTGCTCGGCCAGGCGGTCTCGCGCTCGGAATGGCTGGAAAAACGACGCGAGCCCCTCGCCGAGGTCACGATACGCCTGCGCAAGGCGGTCCGCGTGGTCGTCCTCGGCGCCGCCGCGGTCCTCATCACCGAGAAGCTCGCGCTCGCGGAGGGAACGCAGCGCACCGTCTTGCTCGCCAGCTATTCGCTGGGCGCGTTTTACGTGAGCCGCCTCGCGACGGGGATCGGATACCTCCTTCTCGACGTCATCTTCGACAACTCGACGAGGCTCGCCCGCCTCGAAAGCCCGCTCCGGTACCTCGGAAACCTCTCGCACCTGCTCGGGATCACGAGGCGCGTCGTCGATTATTGCGTGTACCTCACGGCGGCGACGTGGGTCGCGGACGCGCTCACGCCCGACACGTGGCTCTCGACGGCGGGGCGGGTCGGCCTCCGGATCATCGCGATCTTTTATGCGAGCCGGGTCCTCGTCGAGATCTGCGTGCTCCTCATCAACGACCTCTTCCTCGGGAAGGTGGCGGAGGAGAATCCGCAGACGCTCCAGCAACGAAAGACCCTGGTCCCCGTGGCCATGGGCTTCGTGCGGTATGCGATTTACTTCTCGGCGCTCGTGATGGGGCTGCGTGAGGCGTCCATCGATCCGACCCCGCTGCTCGCCGGCGCCGGCGTCATCGGTGTGGCCATCGGCTTCGGCGCGCAGACGTTCGTCGGCGATATCGTGGCCGGCTTCTTCATCCTCTTCGAGAACCTGCTGCTCGTCGGGGATCTCGTGGAGATCGGCGGCATCCAGGGGCGCGTGGAGGAGATCGGCGTTCGTATCACGAAGATCCGCGACGAGCTCGGCGTGCTTCATTCGATCCCGAACGGCGAGGTGCGCAAGGTCGCGAACCATTCGCGAACCTACGTGAATGCCGTGGTCGACGTGCACGTGCCGTATGAGGAGAACGTGCAGCGCGTGCGTGATCTCCTCACGAAGATCGCCGAAAAGGAGGTCGAGCAGCAGACGGGCACCGCGCCGCAGGTGGAGGTCGGCGTGGAGGAGCTCAACGAGGGCTCGATCGTCCTGCGTATCAGCGCCCGCGTGCCGCCCGGCAGGAACAAGGACGTGAACGACGCGCTGCGCGGCCGCGTCGTCGAGGAGCTTTGCAAAGCGCAGGTCAGCGCGCCGCGCCCGCGTCGAGCCGTCCTCATCGACAGCCCGCTCTCCGTCAAGAACCCGCCTCGGCGCGAGATCGAGGAATCCGCGCCCGTCATGCCGTTCTCGCCTTCGAAGGACGACGACTGACGGGCGGCTCGCCTCGCCGCGCTCAGCCCCCGAGCGCGGTATTTCCCGTCCACACCGGCGGCGCATACCCGACCGGTTTGTCGCCCACGGCGGCCCCGCCGTGGAGCTGCTTCTGGTAGGCGTCTCCGAACATTTTATAAGGGAACGGCGGCGGCTGCGCGGTCGCCTGATCGAGCTCTCGGCGCAGCTCGGCCGGGATCTCGAAGTCGAGCGCGGCGAGGTTGTCCTCGAGCTGCGCGAGCTTGGTCGCGCCGAGGATCACGGAGCCGATGCCCGGCTGCGTCGCCGCCCAGTTCAAGGCCACCTGCGCCATGCTGCGGCCGAGCTCCTTTGACGTCTTCTCGACGGCCGCCACGATGCGGAAGTTTTGCTCCGTGAACAGCCCGAGCTGGCTGCCGGCGTCGCCCTTCGTGAGCCGCCCTTCGCCGTCGCCGTGGCCCTCGCTCGGCCGGTATTTTCCGGAGAGCAGACCCCCGCCGAGCGGGCTCCATGCGGTGATGCCCATGCCGAGCGTCTGCGCGAGCGGCACGAATTCGTGCTCGATGTGCCGCTCCACGAGCGAATACTGGAGCTGCAGGTTGACGAACGGCGAGAGCGCGTGTGCCTCGGCGAACGTCTGCGCGCGCGCGGCATACCAGGCGGGCACGTCGGACAGGCCCGCATACCGGATCTTCCCGGCGCGCACGAGGTCGTCGAAGGCGCGCACCACCTCCTCGGCGGGCGTAATGCGGTCCCACGTGTGCAAGAGGTAAAGATCAATGTAATCGGTCCCGAGCCGCCGGAGCGACGCCTCCACGGCGCGTATCATGTTCTTGCGGCCGTTGCCGGCGGCGTTGGGGTTGCCCGGGTCGAGGCCGTACGTGTACTTGGTGGTCAAAACGACCCGATCCCGCGCGCCGCGCTCGGCGATGAATTTCCCGAGCAGGGTCTCGCTGGTCCCCCGCGTGTAGAGGTCTGCGGTATCGAGGAAGTTACCGCCTGCGTCGAGGTACCGGTCGAAGACGGCGCGCGCGGCTTCTTCGGTCGAGCCCCACGCGCCCCACGGCCCGTCGGTGCCGAACGTCATGGTCCCGAGGGAAAGGCGGCTGACGCGAAGCCCCGAGCGGCCCAGCAGATAGTATCGATCGAGAGACATGGGTTGACTCCTTGGTTGACTGATCGGTCCAGAATCAAGCAAACGAACACGCGGGGGCGCTCCTTCGCGCGCCCGCGCGCGAGCTGAGCTAACGAGGCTTCAGCGAGGTGAGGGCGACGGCAGCGATGTCGCGCAGGGTCTCGGGCGTGGACCCGGCTTTCGCCATGACGCGCAGGCCTTGCACCGTGGCGAGCAGGAAGCGACCGGCTTTTCGCTCGTCGACGCACGGCTCGATCTCGCCCTTGCGCTTCGCTTCCCGCACGATCCGCTCGAATGCGGTCTCGCAGAGGATCGTGCCGGATTTCGTCAGCGACGCGACCTCCGGATCCTTCTGCGCGAGCTCCACGATGGAGCTCACGTACAAGCAGCCCCGCGCCCGTTCGGCGGGGGTCTCGGCGGCGACGGCCATCAAGACCTGTTCGATCGCCCGGAGCGGCGATTCCCCGGCCTGAAGGCGCTCGATGAGCCCCGCACCTTGCTCCGCCTGATAATGCTGGAGCGCTTCGAGGTAGAGCCGACGTTTGTCGCCGAACGTGTCGTACATGCTCTGGCGCCCGATGCCCATCGCGCGCAGCAGATCCTCCGTCGAGGTCGCCTCGTAGCCCTTCTCCCAGAAGACGGCCATGGCCCGCTTCAACACCTCGTCGCGGTCGAACTCCTTGGGGCGCGCCATGCTCGCACCTCTGCTTGTACGCTTTCTGGACTGGTCTGTCAAGTAGAGCCCGGCGCGGTGGAGCCGCTAGGGCGTCTTCCCGCGCGACCGCATCAAATCCAGCTCGATCTGCTCCTCCGGTTGCCCGGGTCGCATGCGAGCGTCGATGTCCACCGCGTGGCGCATCACGTCCGAATCGAAGACCGCCTCGGCCTCCTTCTCGAGCTCCGCGTCCCCCGCGAGGCGCGCGAGGATCCAGTCCGTGAGCCCCGGCCGGCCGTTGGTCTTGCCCCGCCGCAGCGCCACCACCTCGGCGAGCTCGGGCTGCTTTCGCAGCGCCGCGAGCACCTCCGCCCCGTCGGGCCCGATGCTCGCGCGGTAGGCGATCCGCAGCGGCGAGACCTGCCGGCGGTCGGCCGCCCACGCCTTCGCGAGGCTCGGCGAGAGGCCGAGCGCCTTGCCGAACACCACCGCGGTGAGGCCATTGCTGAGCTGCCGCGCGGGGATGCCCTCCGGCCAGAGCTCGTGCGCGCGCCGGTAGGCCTTCGCCATCGCGTCGAGGTTCTCCGTGGAGTCGTCGACCATGATCCGCATGCGGTAGAGCTCCGCGAGCGTGAGCCACGCGGCCGCCGTCGTGGGCGCCTTCTGTTGCTTTTCGAGCTCCACGATGCGGCCGCGCCAGACCTCGGCCTCGCGCTTCGTCGAGCTGTCGAGCTCCGCGTCGAGCTTTCCCTGGAGCCACGGCGCCTGCGCCGCCGCGGTGTTTTGCGCGTCGAACGGCGGCATCGCCTGGAGCCGCGCCGAGAGCTCGCCGAGCCCCTTGCCATCCGCGCGCAGGGTGAGCCACTCGACCTCGCGCCGATAGGCCGAGGCCTTCTGCGGCGCGAGGATCTGCTCTCTCCGCGACACCTCGAGCGCGCGCCGCTCGTTCGGCTCCTTCTCCAGCGCCGCGAGCAGCTCCGCGCGGAGCGGCCCGTCGAGCATCGCCCCCGCGAGCCTCCACGCCTCGGTGCGCTCGAGCCGCAAGGCCCGCGTGTCCACCCATCGATCGAGCACGGTCACGATCGCCAGGTGATCCAGCGCGCCCGCCAGGTGACCGAGCACGATCGCGCTGTCGCCGTCGAGCCGCGCCGCGGTCTCGAACCCCTTCACCGACGCGCGCAGGTGGGCGACGTCGCCCGTCGCCTGATAACGCCCCCCATGCGCGACGGCCGCGTTGTTCGCCGAGGACGCGTTCCGCGCGGCGTCCTTCTCGTGGAACGCCGCCTCCTCGGCGAAGGCCCGATCCGCCTCCGCGAGGTTGCCCTGCGAAACCGCGCGCACGCCCTTCACCTGGAGGAGCTGCGTCTTGACGTACGGCGAGCTCGGATCGGCGAGGCCGAGCCATTTCTCGCGGTCTTCGAGGCCCGTCGAGAGGTTCGCGCGGAGCGAGGCCGCCTGGTAGCGTTTCTCCTGCTCCACGCTGCTGTCGTTGTACACGGCCTCGACGACCTCCCGCGCTTTGGGCTCCAGGCCGAGCTCGCGGTAGGCGTTCGCCACGCCCATCGACAGCGTGGGGACCTTTTTCTGGAGGACCCCTTCGAGCTCCGCGTCGCCCTCCTTGGCCTTGCCGAGCCGATGGTATACCTGCCCGAGGCCGAGGTGATACGTCGGATCCCCCGCCGCCTCGCCGCCGAGCGCGAGGAACGCGCGCTCCGCCTCCACGAGCAGCGTCCGCTGCGCGTCGCCCGTCGTCGTCGAGGCCCGCCGGAGCTTGACCATGCCGAGCGAGATCGACGCCGGAATCACCGCCTCGTGCCGCAAGAACTCGGCCTGCAAGGAGGCGAGCGTGGGGTCATTGCGGAATTGCTCGGAGATGTAGGCCTGGACGAGCTCTCTCTCCTGCGCCTCCGTCGCGCCCTGGAGCTTGGAGAGCAGAGCGCTCGGCACCTTTCCGGTGCGGAGCTCGCCTTCGATGCGGTTCTCGACCTTCAAGCTCGCCGCGCGAAACGCGCGCTGCGCCTCCTGGAAATCGGGCAGGCGCTCGTTCACGAGGGCCGTGAGGATCGCGTCGGCCTTGTCGAGGTCCCCCGCCTCGGCGTGCACATCGGCGAGCGCTTGTTGCGCCAGCGCCGTGAGCATGCCGGGCGAACCGAGCCCGCCGAGCAGCTTCAATGCAGCCTTCGTATCGCCGCGGCTCCTTTGCGCCGAGGCAAACCCCACGGCGAGCTCCTGGTGCCCCCGCCGCTGCGCGATCGCCACCACGAGCGCCACTTCGTCGTTCGCTTCGAGGATCGCCCGGTCCTCCGCGAGCTTCTTCCGCGCTTCTTCGAGGCGCTTCCTCACGTCGGACGCGGCGTCCGCCTGGCCTTGCTTGGAGGCCTGCGCGGCCCACGCCTCGGCCTCGGCCTCGGCCTCGATCCAGAGCGACGGCGCAGGGCCGAAGCGGTCCATGATCTTCTTCCCCGCCTCGAGCGACGCCGCGTCGCCGAGCGCCACGTAATGGCGCAGCGCGCCGAGCGGCCGGCTCTCCGCCATTCCGTCGGCGAGGTTTTTCCGGAGGCGCGCGCGCCGCGCCGTGATCGCCTGCGCCTCCGCGCGACCTTCGACGACGCGCGCGGCCATGTCGAGCACGGTGAGCGCAGCGGCCGCTTTCTCCGGCGTATCCTCGCCGATCTGATCGGCGAACGCCGAGAGCCGCTCCGCCAGCAAGGTCGCCGCCTTGCCGTCCCGCGCGTCGGCCGGCAACTCGTAAAAGGCGTTCATCACCCGGCTGATCGCTTCGAGCGACGCCACCGTCGCCGGCTCGTGCACGCCTTCCGCGGTCACGAGGCGCACGATCGACGCGGCCACCTCGTCCACGTCGACCTCGCCGGGATAGGTCCCGAGCACGAGCCGATACTGCGAGAGCGCGCCCTCGGGATCCCCCTTCGCCTCGGCCGCGCGCGCGTCCGCGAGCGCGACGGACGCCTTGCGCGCGGGCGAGTCGAGGTAACTCGAAATGGCCACCGAGGCCACCGCGCCGAGCGTCCCGAGCAGGGCGAGGCCGCGCCAAACCTTCGCGATCGGCCCGAGCGGTTGCTTCGCGAGGAACTGATAACTCGTCGAGTCCACCTGGCGGACGCGATAGGCCGCGACCGGCACGACGGGGATGAACACGAAGCAGAAGAAATACGTCGCGACGTACGAGCCGTCGGGCCAGACGTCGCGCTCGCCGTAGAGCCGAAAGCCGATGCCGTTCAGCGTGAAGAGCGTCGGCGCGCGTTCGAGCGGCCGCGGCGCGTTCTCCGCCTCGCGGAGGGCATCACGCAGCCCGCGGCTCTTCACCTGGCGGCGGGCCTGCGCGAGAGCGCGATCGGCCCGCTTGAACTGGCCGGCCCGCTGGAGCCACCGCGCGTGCGTGAGCCTGGCGAAGACCGGGAGCTCCTCCGCGGCCGCCTCGAGCTCGGCCCGCATCTCGGGCGCTTGCGCGAGAGGGGCGGCCTTGCCGAGCAGGCGCCGCGCCCCGTCCAGATCGCCGCTCGCCGCTTTCAGCCCTGCGACGTCGCCGAGCAGGGCGGCCACGCGGCCCTTGATGCGCGGGGCGAGCTGCTCGTCGGCGGCGAAGAGCGCGTCGTCGAGCTGCGAGAGCACGTCGCGCTCCACCGCGTCGCGGACGAACGTGACGCGTGGGCGCGCGCGGCCCCAGTCTTCGCGCTCGGGATCCGGCTCCAGGATGCTCTCGGCGAGCAGCTCGTCGACCGTGCTGATGCCCTCTGCGAGTGTTTCGATCGCGGCCATGGCGCCCTAGGAGAGACAAACGGCGGAGCGCTGTCAACCGCGATGCTTGGCGCGCTCACATCTTTACGCGCTTCGCCTCGGGATCGTAGAGCGGCTTGAGCGAGGCGACGGCCGGAACCTGCTTGCCGGCGATCTCGACCTCCCACGTGGCCATTTCGAGGTATTTCGCGTCGATGGGCTCACCGGCCTCCACCATGACGAGGCCGACGGCGCCGCCCACGGTGTGTCCGTACGAAGCCGCGCGCACGTAGCCGATGGGCTTGCCATTGCGACGCACGACCTCCGCGTGGAACATGAGCGGCTCCGGATCCTTCACGAGCACCTGCACGATCCGGCGCTTGAGCGGCCCGGCGGCCTTTTTCGCGAGCACCGCCTCGCGCCCGAGGAAGTCCGGCTTCTTCAGATCGACCGCGAAGCCGAGCCCCGCCTCCAGCACCGAATCGGTGTTGTCGATGTCGTGACCGTAATCGCGGTAGCCCTTTTCCATACGGAGGCTCGCCAGCGCCTTGAGCCCGGCGTGCTTCAAGTCCACGCGTTTGCCTGCCTCGACGAGGCGATCGTAGACGTGCGTGGCCTGCTCCGTGGGGATGTAGAGCTCATAGCCGAGCTCGCCCAGGTACGTGATACGCACGCAGAGCGCGCGGGCGAACCCGATGTCGATTTCGCGCGCGGCGCGGAACGGGAACGCTTCATTGGACATGTCCGCCGAGGTCACGAGCTGCATGAGCTCGCGCGACCGCGGCCCCTGGATGTTGATCTGCGCATACCCCGAGGTCACGTCCGTCACGAACGCGTGCATGTCCGGCGTCGTATGCCGCCGCATCCAGGTGAGCGCGTGCCTGTGCGCCGTATCCGAGGCGACGACCCAGTATTGTTCGTCGTCGAGCTTCGTGACCGTGAGGTCCGCCTCGATCGTGCCGCCGGCGTTCAGCCATTGCGTGTACGTGATGACGCCCGGCGCGCCATTGACGCTGTTCGCGGAGATGTAATCGAGCAGCTTCCCCGCGTCCCGGCCCTGCACCAGGAACTTCGCCATGAACGACATGTCCATGAGGATCACGCCCTCGCGGCAGGCGCGGTGCTCGGCTTCCCAATACGGGAACCAGTTCTGCCGGCCCCACGAGAGCCGCTCCACCTTCGGCGCGACGCCGGGCGGCGCATACCAGTCCGCGCCTTCCCAGCCGCTCACGTCCTTGAAATAGGCGCCCTGGGCCGCGAGCCTCTCGTGAATGGCCGACGTCTTCGCGCCGCGCGCCGTCTGCATCGAGCGCGTCGGGTAATGGCATTGATAGACCATCCCGAGCGACTCCACCGTGCGCGTGCGGCGGTATTCGGGGTTCGCCTGGTACGTGTGCAGCCGGTCGATGTTCATCCCCGTGACATCCACGTCGGGCCGACCGTTGATGATCCAGTGCGCGAGCACGCGCCCGAGCCCGCCGCCCGTGAGGATGCCGATCGAATTGAGGCCCGCGGCGACGAAGTAATTCTTGACCTCCGGCGCCTCGCCGACGACGGGCGCGAGGTCGGGCGTGAAGCTCTCCGGGCCGCAGAAGAATTTGCGGACGCCGACCTCCAGCGTGACCGGCACGCGCCGCATCGCCCTCTCGACGTACGGGCCCATCCGGTCCCAGTCCGGCGTGATCTCGCCGAAGGAGAAATCGTCCGGCACGCCCTCGATCTTCCACGGCGCGCAGACGGGCTCGAAGAGCCCCACCATCAGGCCGCCGACCTCCTCGCGGTAATACCCGTACGAGCCCGGATCTTCGAGCACGGGCATCGATTTCGGCAGATCGGGGATCTTGGCCGTGATGAGGTAATAATGCTCGGCCGATTGCAGCGGGATGTTGACGCCCGATTTCGCGCCGAGCTGACGGGCCCACATGCCCGCGCAGTTCACCACGTACTCCGCCTCGATGTCGCCGAACGGCGTCTGCACGCCCGCGACCGCGCCGCGCTTCGTGAGCACGCCGGTGCAGGGCACGTTTTCGAGGATCGTCGCGCCTTGCATCTTGGCGCCCTTCGCGAGCGCCATCGTGATGTCGACCGGGTTCGCCTGGCCGTCCTCCTTCACGTAGAAACCGGCGAGGATGTCGTCGGTTCGCGCGAGCGGGAAGAGCTCCTTCACCTGCGAGGGCGAGATCTCGTGCACGTCGACGCCGCAGTGGCGGTTGAACGCCGAGACGCGCCGGTACTCCTCGAGCCGGTCCGGATCCGCCGCGACCTCGATGAACCCGACCGGCTTGAACCCGGTGCCGAGGCCCGTCTCCGCTTCGAGGCGGGTGTAGAGATCACGCGTGTACTTGCGCATCTCGGTCGACGTCTCCGACGTCGAGCCGAACGTGACGATGAGCCCGGCGGCGTGCCAGGTCGTGCCCGAGGTGAGGCGGTCCCGTTCGAGCAGGACCACGTCCTTCCAGCCCATGTGGGCCAGGTGGTAGGCGACGGAGCAGCCAATGACGCCGCCACCGACGACGACGACACGCGCGCGTTTCGGCAGAACCGGTACGGACATGGCGTGCTCATGCCTGAAACCGTCGCCCGCGTCCAAGCCCATCGATACCGAACGTGACGATTCACACCCGGAGGCAGGGACACTGGTGTAACGTGGCCCACGTCGTCGTCTCGAAGTCGGCGGACAGGCGGGGGGACGAGCCGGCAGGGGGACCGGTCCGTGACTTCGGCTCGATCGGGAATCGCGCGGCGGGCCGTTCCGACGATTCTGTGCTCGGCGCGCCAATCGATTGACGTGCAAGCATCGTCGCGTAAGGTGATTGGATTGCCGCTCCGAGTCCACATGGACAGGAGGGGGAGGGACGCGTGTATCTTCCGATCGAGAACGAGTGCGCGGCGCTCCGCGCGCGGGTCGCGGAGCTCGAGGCGCGCCTTGCTACACGACCGCAGGTCGTGACGAATGGGCATCGTCGTGAGACGACCCCCCCCGAGCAAGATGCCGAGGCGCGGCTTCTCCGGGCGGCGCTGCATAACCTGGCCGACGCGGTCGTGATTTGCAACCGCGACGGCCGGACCATCCACTTCAACGCCGCCGCGACGACGATCTTCGGCGAGCGGTCGAGCGACGTCCCCTCCGAGCATCTGTCGACGCGATACGGCCTCTTTCTTCCCGATGGCGTGACGCTCGTCCCCGCGGACGACCTGCCCTCGCACCGCGCGCTTCGGGGGGAGGTCGTCGACGGAATCGAGCTCTTCGTGCGAAGGGAGAGCCTGCCGGCCGGCACGTACGTGGAATGCTCCGCGCGCGCCATTCGCGACGCCGACGGCAGCATCTGCGGCGCCGTCGTCGTGTGCCGCGACCTCGGCGAACGAAGGCGTTACGAGGCCGAGCGCGAGCGACGGCTCCGCGCCGAGGAGGAGCGGCTCGCCGCCGAGAAGGAGCGGCTCCGCATGGCGCGGATCCTGAAGTGCCTGCTCGACCATCTCGACATCGTCGTCTGGGCGACCGACGACAAAGGCGTCTTCACGTTCCACGACGGCCGCGGCGCCGAGTCGGCAGGGCTTTTTCGCGGCGCGCTCGTCGGCAAGAGTGCCCACGACGTCTACCCCGACGACCTGCTCATCCAACGCGCGCTGTCGGCGGGCGTCGCCGGGCATGACCGCAACGACCTCCACGGGCTCACGTGGGAGCATTGGGCCATTCCGGTGAGCGAGGACGGGGCGCCCGCAGGGGTCATCGGGCTGAGCCTGAACGTCACCGAGGCGCACCAGGCCAAGATGGAGCTCGAGGCGAAGCTCGCCCTCATTCAACGTCAGCAGGAGGTCATCTTCAATCTGGAGACGCCGATCATCCAGGTCTGGGACCGTGTCCTCACGCTCCCGATGGTGGGCGTCGTCGACAGCCGGCGCGCCGCGCGCGTCACGGACAGCCTCCTCGCCGAGGTCTCGCGCACGCAGGCGCGCTTCGCGATCCTCGATTTGACGGGCGTCGACGTCGTCGACACGGCCACGGCGGGCCACATGCTCAATATCATCTCCGCTGTTCGCCTCCTCGGCGCGGAAGGGATCATCACGGGGATTCGCCCGAACATCGCGCAGACCATGATTTCCCTCGGCCTCGACCTGTCGCGCGTGCGTACGCTCGCGACCCTGCGCGACGGCCTCTCGCTCGCCATTCGAGAGCTCTCCGGAGCCTCCGGCGCCGTGCACCGAGCCGGGTCGCTCCCCCGGCCGATCCGCAGCGCCAAGGCCGTCTGAATCGCGTTCTCCTCGAATCTCACCCGTCGCCGCAGGTATCTCGAATCAGGCTCCTCCCGACTTGCGGGCGACGCATGAATGTCGGGCCTGGCACGTATTCGACGCGCCAATCCGTTGACGCCGCGACGGATTTCTAGGTAGCGTGGACGACATTCGGTTCCACGGCATTTCGTGTGGGACCGCCGGGGGGAGGACAGCGTGCCGTTGATTTCCTATGAACAGGAGTGCGCCGAGTTGCGCGCGCGGGTCGCCGAGCTCGAAGCGCGGTTGACCGATTCGGGGCCTGCCGCGACGAATGGACACCACCACGAGGCGAACCCTTCCGACCAGGACGGCGAAATGAGGCTCCTCCGGGCGGCGCTGCATAGCCTGGCCGATGGCGTCGTGATTTGCGACCATGAGGGCCGCCTTCTTCATTTCAACGCCGCCGCGACGGTGATGTTCGGGGAGAAGTCGAGCGAAGCCGTCCCCGAGGAGTGGTCCACCCGATATGGCATCTTTCTGCTGGACGGCGTGACCCCGTTTCCGGCGAAGCAATTGCCGCTCGCTCGCGCATTGCAGGGCGAGGACGTCGAACCCGTCGAGATCTTCGTGCGGAGCGAGAAGCTGCCGGCGGGCAGGCACGTCGAATGCCTGGCGCGCGTCATCCGCGACGCCGACGGGGACATCTGCGGCGGCGTGGTCGTCTGCCGCGACCTCGGGGAGCGAAGGCGCTACGAGACCGAGCGCGAGCAAAGGCTGCGCGCCGAGGAGGAGCGGCTCGCCGCCGAGAAGGAGAGGCTTCGCATGGCGCGGATCCTCGAGAGCTTGCTCGACCACCTCGACGTGGTCGTCTGGGTGACCGACGCGAAAGGCAACTTCACGTTTCACGACGGCCACGGCTGCGCGGCGGCCGGGTTCAAACGCGGCTCGCTCCTCGGATCGAGCATCTTCGAGATATCCCCGGGGGATCGCCTCGTCGAGCGCGCTCTCCAGGGCATCGCGGGGAACGAGCGCTCGCAGCTGAATGGTGTCTTCTGGGACAACTGGGTCATGCCGTTCGGCGATGACGGCAAGGAGACCACGGGGGCCCTCGGCCTGAGCCTGAACATCACCGAAGCGCATCAGGCCAAAGTGGAGCTCGAGGCGAAGCTCGCCGTCATTCAACGGCAGCAGGACGTCATCTTCAACCTGGAGACGCCGATCATCCAGGTCTGGGACCACGTCCTCACGCTCCCGATGGTGGGCGTCGTCGACAGCCGGCGCGCCGCGCGGGTCACGGACGATCTCCTCGCCGAGGTCTCGCGCACGCAGGCGCGCTTCGCGATCCTCGATTTGACGGGCGTCGACGTCGTCGACACGGCCACGGCGGGCCACATGCTCAATATCATCACCGCCGTTCGCCTCCTCGGGGCGGAGGGGATCATCACGGGGATTCGCCCGAACGTCGCGCAGACCATGGTCTCCCTCGGCCTCGACCTGTCGCGCGTGCGCACGCTGGCGACCTTGCGCGACGGCCTCGGCTTCGCGATTCGAAAGCTCACCGAGGACGGCGGCGCCGCGCGCCGGGCCGCCGCGTTGCCCCGCCCGACCCGGAGCGCCGAGCCCGGCGAAATGAACTCTCGAAATCCTCCGGGCTAGCTTGCGCGCAGTCGATGTGGTACGCGGGGCCATGGACGCCTCGCTGCAGAATGACCCCGAGATCGCCGCGCTCCAGCAAGCGGCCGCGGCCAAACGCAGGAAGACACTCCTCATCGTCGTCGGCGCGATCTTGGTCGTCCCGCTCTACTGGGGCATGGGTTTTTCGAGCGTGCGCGCCTCCCTCGTGGAGGAGGGCTACACCGATCTCCAGGTGAAGCCGCTCGGCCTGTTCGAATGGAGCTTCGAGGGGAAAAAGGGCGCCTCGACCTGCAGCGGCGCGGTCACCCGCTTGCCGTTCTCCACTTCGAAAAATACCTTCTGTTATTCGATCGACGCCTCGGGCCGCGCGAGCGGGTCCCTCGGGACGAGCAAGGATTGAGCGGGGGCCTGCCCATGATCGTCGCGACGTCCCGTTCGTCCCGCGAACCCCTGCGCCTCCTCGAGCTGCCGTCACGCCCGCTCCGCCCGGACGAGCTGCGCGTCCGCGTCCGCGCCATCGGCGTCAACCCTGTCGATTGGAAGATGCGCGAGGGCGGCCCGCTCGGCACGGCGCAGCGGATCATCGGCCCCTCCGGGCCGCTCGTCGTCGGGATTGATTTCGCCGGCGAGGTCGTCGAGGTCGGGAGCGCCGTCGAGACGCCGAAGCTCGGCGACCGCGTCGTCGGCGGCACCGACTTTTCCCGCAACCAGCGCGGCAGTTATGCCGACGAGGTCATCGTGCGCGCCGATCAATGCGCCGAGCTGCCCGCGTCGGTCGCCTTCGACGCCGCCGCGTGCCTCCCGGTCGCCGGCGTGACGGCGTGGCGATGGCTCGAGGAGGCCGGTATCCCGTCGAAGCCCGGCGCGCGCGTGCTCGTGCTCGGTGGCTCGGGTGGGGTCGGCCTCTTTGCTTTGCAGCTCGCCCGCTCGTACGGGGCGACCGTGACCGCCGTGTGCTCGGCGCGGAACGTGCCGCTCGTCACGCGGCTCGGCGCGACGGCCATCGATTACAATGCGGGCGACCCGATCGAGGCCGCCGCGCGCCTCGGCCCCTTCGATCTCGTGCTCAACGCCATGGGCTCGGCGGTGTACCCGTCGTCCGCGTGCCGCAAGCTCTTGCATTCGACGGGCTTGCTCGGCCTCGTGGTCGTTCGTCCTGCCGATTACCCTGCGCTCGTGTTCTCACGTCGGACGAAGACGCTCCTCGGCAAACCCACGCGCGGAAGCCTCGAGCCCCTCGTCGCGGCCCTCGCGAAAGGCGAGATCGAGGCCATCATCGAGGCGAAATTCCCGCTCGCCGAGGCGGAAGAGGCGCACGTCCGTTCGCGCGCCGGCAAGGTCGTCGGCAAGCTCCTGCTCGTCCCCTGAATCGATTGCACGATTCCGGATCGTCCTGCCGACGACCCCTTCGCGTGCGTCAGTTGCAATGATCCGGCGGTAGTGGATTGACGGCGTCGTTCGGGTCGAACGGGTACCACACGACGGCGACCGTGCCCACGCGGCCCTGGCTGCACATCAGGGTCACGTCGAGGAACAGGTCTTTCTCGTAATGCTTGCAGGTCGTGTACGCGCCCACGACGTCGGTGAAATCGAGCGCTGCGGCGGCTTCCTCGCAGGTTTTTCCCCAGATGGACAGCGGCCCGTTTGCGTGCCGCTTCACCCAGCCCTCCGCGCCCACGTGGATGTCGATCATCAAGCCTCCCGAGGGCATGACCGACACCGTGGGCCCGTCCTCGTACCGGAGCTTGTCGCCCCTGCGCTCTCCCTTGCCCCAGGCCGCCTCGACGTCGTCCAGCGTGGCCCCGGCGCGCACGCCTGCAATGGAGAGGAAATCGCGAAACCCGAAGACCTTCGGCTTGGCCTCGGGCAGCGGAGAAGCCGACTCGGCGGCCTTCGCTTCGGCGGGCGGGTCCTTCTGCGTATCCGTCGCGTTCGCGGGCGACGGCGAGGACGCGGCCTGCGGGGGTGGAGGAGCGCTCGCGCAGCCAAGGGCGCCGAGCATCAGAACGACGGATAGGGATGGGATCGAGCGTTTCACGCGTCCTCCTGCCACAGAGCGGCGGCTCCGTGTTTCACGAGCCCGCGCTTCCCTGCAAGACCCACGAGGGGCGCCGCCTCGCCCCGCGATTCCTTCAACGCGCGCCCGGCCACGGGAACACGCCCGCCTCGTCGAGCGCGAGCAAAAAGTCTCCAATCATCCGGCCCTGCTCCGCCACGCCGCGGGGGCTCGCGATGGCCACGAGGGTCCTTTTCGCCCGCGCGACAACCGCTTGATCCCCCGTGATCCGCCCGAGCCCTGCGAGGAACCGCGCGGCGAGCGCATTGCTCGCGAACGGCCGCTCGCGCCGCGCGAACACCCCCACCGCGGAAGGATCGTTCGTGTGCGCGAAATACGCCCCCGTCGCCTCGTCGAGCAGCGTCTTCTCCATGGCTTCCGCAATCCGGAGCGCCGCGTCGCGGTAGGCCGCGTTTTGCGTGACCTCGAAGAGCCGCACGAGCGCCCGGCCGAACCCGGCGGCGTCCGCGAGGTAATGGACGGGCGAACGCGTCTTCGCGTCGTGCTCGACCGCGCCGTCTCGCCCCACGTGGCTCGCCGTCAAGACGGCCGCGGCCCGCTCCGCCTTTGCGAGCGCGTCCTTGTCGCCCGACGCCTCGAACAGGGTGCACATCGCCGCGATGGCGAGCCCATTCTCGTAGGCATACACATGGTCGTCGATGCGCGGAATCCCGAGCTTGCGCCGGCCCGCGTCGTCGAGACGATAATACACGTCCCCGTCGATGAACGGTTTTCCCTCCTCGTGCGCGCCCACGTCCGCGTCCTGGCTCACGAGGAACGCGCCCTCCGCGTTCGACAGGAACGTCGAGAGGTACCGCGCGATCCCGCGGGCGTCCTCAAGCAAATCCTTGCGGCCCGTGGCCTTGTGCGCGGCGGCGTAGGCTTCGAGGTTCGCCGCCTGGTAGGGCATCAATTTCTCGTAATGGGGCTCGGTCCAGGTCGAGCCCGCGGAATACTGGTAGATGCCGCCCCAGATCGGATCGAGGATCGCGCGCTGTTTTTCCAAGGTGAACACGGCGCGCCTGCGCGCGAGATCGTCCCCGTGCGCCGCGCGCCTGAGCTCGAAGAGTACATTCGCGCCGAGCGGAGATTTCTGGAAGTCGCCCCAGCTCCCCTCTTCCCGGTCGAAATAACGGTCCATGTCGATCGACGCTCGCGCGGCGATCCACGGCAGTGCCTCGGGCGCGGGGACGATCCGCGCGGGATCCGGCGCTTTCTCGCCGCCCGACGTGTCCGTCTGGGCGATCGCTTCGAGGATGGGCAAGAGCTCGTCCGCCGGCAGGTACCCGCGGTATTTTCCGAGCTCCTCGGCGTCGGGCGAGAGCAGGATCGTCGCGGGCCAGCCCCAGTCGGCATATCGTTCGCCGATGTCCGGGCGCTCGTCGATGTCGACTCGAATGGCGACGAATTTGTCCTTCAGGAGCCGACCCACGCGTTCGTCGTGGTACGTCGTCTCGTCCATCACGTGGCACCAGTGGCACCACGAGGCGGCGCCGTCGAGGAGAATGAATTTCCGCTCGGCGCGGGCGCGCGCGAAGGTCTCCGGCGAAAAGGGCTGCCAGGGGAAGAGCTGCTTCTTTTCTTGCGCCCGCGCGAGCGCGAGGTTCACCGCGTCCGGTGTCCCCGCGCGCACGAGCCCACGCGGGGCGACCTCGGCCGCCTTGGGCGAAGCGCCGCAGCCGAGGACGAGCACGAGCGCAGGAAGCAAAAGACGTCGCATCACGCCCCACGTACGCGCAGGCCTCGGGCGCGGATCCCTCGCCGCCGTCGACGGTGCCTTCACGGATCGCCCGTCGGCTGAATGGCCGACGTCTCGACCATCAGCATCACGGTCCTGCCCGGGGCCCTCGGCCGATGCATCACGCCCTTCGTGATCGTCACGCCCTGCTGCGGCCCGAGCTCGATCGTCCGATCTTCCAGATCGATGAGCAGCTTGCCTTCGAGAACAAAAAAGAACTCGTCGTCGTCCTCGTGCTTGTGCCAGTGGAAATCACCCTCGATCACGCCAAGCCGCACCACGCTGCCATTGACCTGCGTGAGCGTCCGGTTCTGCCATGTCTCGGTGCACGCGGCGACGACGGATGGGACGTCGATGCGCTCGAGGTGCTGGAATTTCACGTCGAGATCGATGTTATACTTGGCGTGGTCGGTCATGCGACGGGATGCTACCGTCGTTCGTCGCGCGCCGCTAGAGGTTCAGCATGTGGAGCGCGACGGTCGCGGTGCGATCCGTTTTTCGTTCTTCGAGGTACGCCGTGACCTCCGGGACGAGCCCGACGAGCTTGCCGTAGTCGCCGAGCGCGCGCATTCGGGCCCTCGACACCTCGCCGAAGTAGATGTACGCGATTAGCTTCTGCATCGTCGGGTCGAGGGGCTGCATGTAGCCGCGCAAAATCGCGCGCGCCGTTTCCATCGACGCGCCGGGCGCGCCCGAGGCGTGGAACGTGATCACACGCTCGAACGAGGGCTGGAAATACGTCCACACCTGCGCCGTCGCGGAATCGCTCGGAATCGGCGCGAGGGCCTGCTGTTCGAGCCAGGTGCGCACCTCGGCGTGTCGCTCGATCCACTCCGGATGAACCAGGAGGGCGCTCGCCGCGACCGACCACAAGGGCTGCTCGTCCGCAGGGTAGGCAATCGCCGGATGATGTTCGTCGCGGCTCCGATCACGCGGGCCGACTTGCTCGGGCTTCGCCGTGAGAAGCTTTTCGAGGAGCTTTACGCGCCGCGCCTCGTCCACGCCATTGAGTCCCAGTGCGACATCCATGCGGCAAACGGACTCGGTGTCGAGGCGAATGCGCTCCCCCTCGAAGATCGGCGCGATGAACGCGTCGAAGCGCCGCGACGCCTCGGCGGGCGGCATCCAATGGCCGAGTTCGTTGAGGACGTAGCAGCGTGGCGCGTTGAAGCGCAGCTTTTCGAGCTCCGCGTCGAGCTCGCGCACGCGGGCGAGCGCGGCGGCCTCCGGGACCTTTCTGCCCGCGGGCTCGACGTAGCGCAATTCCGCCTGGACATCGATTTGTTCCCGGCGCGGCCGCGGGAGGTCCGGCGCGCTCGTCGATTTCTGGGGGGTATCGAGATCGAAGAGCGCCGCGCGCGCCACCTCCGCGAGGTCCCGCGCCGCGCCCGGAATGCCTCGCGTCAGCGGCACCTCGCCTTTCGCCGCGAGGATCTCGTTCACGAGCGCCCGCGCCTCTCGCTCCAGGCCAAACCGCACACCGTAGGCGCCTAGATCGTTGATTTGCAGGAGCACGAGCTCCAGCGAAGCCGCGTCCGCCGGGCCTTCGAGCCTCCGCTTGATTTCGGGCAGCGAGGCGCGGAGGAGCGCCGGCCCCTCCTCGCCCTCTGCGCGCTCGGGATGTCCCCAGAACATCCAGGAATAAACGGAGGAGGTAGCGCCATGCAAAAGGAGCTGCTCGCGCGCGTCCTTGCTCGTGCGCACCCGATCGAGCAAGAGCCGCCGGCCCTCCGGGACATTGGTGACCACCCAGTACACGGGAATGCTGGCGAGCGCGAGATACCGAACGAAGGATTTCGGCGGGCGCGGCCCGGGTTCGTCCGGGCTGAGCTGGTACTCGGTGATGCTCGCCTCGTCCCGCTTGGCGAGCGCCATGAGGATCTCCGCGTCGTGCACGGTGCGAATGCGCGCGACGAGCAAGCGTGAGAAGGGGAGGGGTTTTTCGTCGAACGCCGCCGCGCTCTCCGCTTCGAGCTCTTCGTCGCAAGGCGGCGCGAGCAGGAGATCACTCACGTCGGGGAAAAGCCGGGGGATCGTTTCGAGGATATGGGCTCGGACGAGCGGCGAGGCGCGCTCGGCTCGATCCCGCTCGCGCCGCATCAACGCGAACATCTCGTCGGGGACGGGCCGGCCGACCTCGGGGACGGGCCCACGGAGGCACGGCGGAGCGCTCATCCACAGCGTGGACGAGCAGGCGGAGAGCGCGAAGGCGAGGGCGAAGGGGAGGGCGGCGCGGCGTTTCATCGGCCGGGGCAACATACCGCGACCGCGCTCCGTCCCAGGCATGTTCGTCGCGTCCGGTTCGTGCGCGATGGCCGCGCACGCGTCACGCTCCACGCATGGAACGTTTCTCCCTCCTGCTCGCCGGCGTCCTCGGCTTCCTCGGGGTCGCGCTCGGCGCGTTCGGGGCGCACGGGCTCAAGAAATGGGTCACGCAGTTCCCGGACGCCGAGCAGCGCCTCACCTGGTGGCAAACCGGATCCCAATATCACCTCCTCCACGCCATTGCGATAGGCCTCACGGCGCTTCACCCGACACCCACGAAGGAAGGCAGCGCGCTCGCGCCCTGGTTCTTCCTCGGCGGCATTTTTCTATTCTCGGGCAGCCTTTACGCCATGACGCTGACCGGCCGTCGTGGGCTCGGCGCGGTCACGCCCCTCGGAGGCCTCTTGCTGCTCGCCGGCTGGCTCGCGATTGCGTTGAACGCGCTTTTTGCGACGGCATGACTCCTGCTATAGGCGGGGATCGCCGGGGCGCGGATGGGCGCCCCGAAGGAGCCTAGAATGACCCTTGCTTTGACCTCCAAGTCTCGTCGCTCGTCCCCCGCGGCCCGCCGGCGTGCCACACTGCGCCACGGGCGCTCCCCGCTCGCCAGGGAGAAGGCGCGCCTCGTCGCCCATTTCCGCGGGGTCCTCGCCGAGCTCCGCGCGCGCGACACGAGCCACTTGTCCCCCGAACAATGCGCGGCGCGCGCGGGCCTCATTGCCGAGCTCCAGCGGTACGCTCGCACCGGGCGTTTTCCGCGGAACCTGGATTTCCCCGGCATCCGCATGCCCTATTTCGTGGACGCGTTCGGCACACGCTGCGCGATGGCGCACCTCATCGAGTCGACGGGCGAGGTCGATCTCGTCGCGCGCGTGGCAAGGACGGCAAACAATGCGTTCATCCGCGAGATCGAAGGGGACATCACCCTCCGCGCCTGGCTCGATCGCGCCGGGCTGAGCGTGGCCGAGGCGGCCCGGATCCAGCCGGAGTATTGCTTCATCACGAAGGCCGACGCATGCTTCTGTCCGAATAGCGGCTACAAGACCGTCGCCGTGGCCGAGGGGACTGTGACGGCGGTCGCGTCGGATGGAAAGACCACCGTGAAGGTCGACGCCCTCCACGGCGATGCCTCCGTCGCGATGGTGGGCGACACGCTCGACGTCTACAACGCAGGTTCCACCGGTACCGCGGTGCTCGTCACGCTCAGCGACACGGGTGATAGCACCTGGTCGGCGCGGCTCGGCGCGGATGGAACGGTCGAGAGCATCTGCTCGCTCGACGTGCCCAAGATCTCGAAGCAGGACGCGATCAACGCAATGCTCGCGACGACGACCACCAGCGGAGAGGGGTCTGCCTGCTCGGATTCCCTCGCGAAGAAGGACGCCGTCTGGGGCGAGTCGCAGTGCGGCGGCGACGTGAGCGACGGCGGCGACGGCTGTGCGCTCACGGCTGGAAGTGGCGGCGCGTCGTCTTCGTTGCTCCTCGGATCGCTCGTGCTCGCCGCGGCGACGTTCGCGCGGCGGAGGCGCGTGGTCCGGCGGCGGAAGGCGTCGCCCGAGGCCTCCTCCAATCGTTGATGCCGTGCACGAGGGCCCCGGGGCGTCCGGTCTGGACAGGCCCCGGGGCCTTCTGTATATCCGTTTCGAGGAACGGATGAAGCGGCACGCGCCCCCGATCGCCGCCGGAGAAGGCAAGACGCGGAAGATCGTGAAGGTCGGCCCGAACGGGAAAGCTCGCGTCGCGCCGATGCCCGAGCGCGCCCCCGTCGTGCGGCCTCGCGCGCCCGCCGCGCGCCATTCTCTCCCCGCGCTCGCCTCCCGGCGCAGCGGGTCGGTCCGCGGCGTGGGCGCTTGTTATGCCTGCGCGGCGCTCGCGGAGGTTCGTCTGTACGAAGCGGTCGACGTGGGCAAGGTGCTGCTTTGCGGCCCTTGCGCGGACAAGGCGCGCGAGGAGACGTTCGGCCGCTCCGAGCCGCTCGACCACGCCATCATGGTCGGCGGGTTCGAGACGAACCGCCGGCGGCACTGATCACGTCGTCGCACTTTGGAGGATATCCATCGCCTCCCGGAGCATGCCCTGCGGGACGTCGTGGCCCCCGTCGAACTCGCGGTACGTCAAGGTATAACCCGCGGATTCGAGGGAGGGGACGAGGTTCCGGCTGCATCGAATGGGCAGGACCGGGTCGGCGACGCCGTGGCTGATGAAGATCTCGGGCGCGCCCACGCGCGTGAGCGGCCGCATGAATCCCGGGGAGAACGCGAAGACGAACCGGAAGAGATCGCCATTCATGAGGCCGAGGGAGAGGGCATACGAGGCCCCGTCGGAGAACCCCTCGATCGCGACGCGCGCCGGGTCCACGGCGAGGCAATGGAAGACGGCATCGAGCGCGCGATCGATGCGGGCGACGTCGGCGCCGTATCCGCCGCGGAGCAGATCCCAGGTCGATCTCATCGAATCGGGCGCGACGAGGAGGACGCCGTCGCGCTCGGCCTCCGGGCGAATGCGATCGATGCGATGACGGGCCGCGCCGCCCGCGCCGTGCAGGCAGAGCATCAGCGGGGCCGGGCGGGCAGGGTCGTAGCTCGACGGAATGAAGAGGATCCCGTCGCGTTTGTCGCCGAGCCCGAGCGGCCTGTCGCCTCGCTGGGCGTCGTCGCGGGGGCCGGGCGTGGGGCGGGCGTGCAATCGGCCGAGGTCACGCGGATCGAGCTTTCGTGCGGCGTGCATCATGGGGATCTCCTCGCGGCACGTGGTGCATGCGCCAGGGCAGACGGAAGGGGGGCTCGAAAAGGCCCGGGCCGTCTGCGACGCCGCATTCCACGTCGCCCCGGACGATCCCGACGTCGCGTCCGCGCGGGAGCTCCTGCTCGATCGGCTGTGCATCCAGGAGCGCGGCCTCGTCTTTCGTCACGTGCTCGCGTCGCGAGCGCCCCGTGCACGAGATCGCGCTCGGCGCATTCCGATCACCGACGTCCCCATCACCTGGTCGGCCCCGGGTCGGCCCGAGAGACGCCGAGGCGCTGACCTGCGCGGGCGCGGACCGGGGCGCGCGGGGGCCTGCGCCGCGCGTGATCCTCTCTACCCGCCGCCAAACTTTCGTTTGTCGCAGGAGCAAGGTTGTGGCATCGTAACATCATGCCCAGACGAACCATACCTTCTCCTGCCGCAGCCAAGGTCGGCGCGCGCATCCGCGCGCTTCGCCTCGAACGGGGTCTGTCCCTCCAGCACGTTGCCGACGTCGGGCAACTGTCGAAGGGGCACCTCTCCAGCATCGAGCACGGGCTCGCGGCGATCACGGTCGAGACGCTCGTGCGCATCGCGCAAGGGCTGGACGTATTGCCGATGGATCTGCTCACGTTCCCGGAGGACGACGAGCGCGGTCGCATCGCCGACATCATCCGCACCAAGATCGGAAAGAAAGAGCTGCCGAAGCTCCGGCGGGAGCTCTCGGCGCGCGGCACGGCCAAGGCCTGAAACCGCCCCCGGGGGGGTCGCTCCGTTCTCTCGCCGTTCATCACGCCTGCCGTTCGTGCTACCGTGCGTCTCATGCAGGACGCTCTCGCCGCGCTCACGGACGCCGTGCGGTCCACGCACCCCGAACAGATCTTGATCGTCACCGGGGCCGGCGTCAGCCATGCCAGCGGGATCCCCACATTCCGCGGCAGCGATCCCGACGCCGTCTGGAAGCGCGACGTCACCGAGCTCGGCACCCACGAGTTTTTCCGCGAGGACCCGGCGGGCTCCTGGAAATGGTATCTCTCGCGATTCGACAAGCTCGAAGGGGCGAAGCCGAACCCGGGGCATCACGCCATCGCGGCGCTCGAGCGATTCCAGCTCGAGAGGGGCGGCGAGTTCCTCCTCGTCACGCAGAACGTCGACACCCTGCATGAGCAGGCCGGGTCGCAGCGCATGATCAAGGTCCACGGGACGAGTGATCGGTATCGATGTTCGCAGGTCGGCTGCGACCTCGGCGCGCCCGAGGGATCCATCAAGGCGAGCGAGGTCGATCTCGCGGCGTTCCGGGCAAACCCCGTGGAAGCGAACGTGCCTCGTTGCCCCTCGTGTGGCTCGTTTCTGCGGATGCACGTCCTCTGGTTCGACGAGGCGTACGCCGGCCACCACGATTACCAGTGGAGGCGCGTGGGCGTCGCCGCGCAGGTGCAGGCGCGGCTCGTGATCTTCGCGGGCACGTCCTTTTCGGTTGGCGTGACCGATTTCGTGACGAAACTCGCGCTCCGGCGCCGCGTGCCCATCTTCAACATCGACCCCACGCCGCGCATCAGCGAGCCGGGCATCCTGTCCATCGCCGCGGGCGCGGAGGTGGCGCTCGTCGAGGTGTGCAAGCAGCTCGGCGTGGCTTAGCTGGTGCGGGCCATCGAGCTTGCTCTCGGTATCCATTTCGCGAGGCGCCGATCGTTCTTCGAGGAGGAGATCACCGAGGAGGGCCCGTTTTCCCGGGCCCTCGCGCCCTCTCGTCGAACCCTCTTGCCTCCGCGCGGCGAAGCTCGTAGATGGGCCCGACCTTGGGTGCACTCCGCGGTAGCCTCACGTTCTCGCGCTTCTACGTCACCGGTGACATTCCCGACGATGTTCCCGGAACGACGCTGAAGCGCATCCGTGCCAACGCTTTCCAGCCCCTCTCGCCCGACGACGAGAAGAACGAGGGCGCGGGCTGGGCCAGCATCGAGGATCCCTTCGTCACGGACCTCGATCACGAAAAGGTCTTCTACAACGAGTACGTTTGTCTCGGCTTGCGCCTCGATCGGTGGGTCATCCCCGGTCCGCTGCTCAAGGCCCACCTGCGCGACGCCGAGCAGGCGCTCCTGGCGAAGAGGGGCCTCGAGCGCCTCGGCCGGCAGGCGAAGGCCGAGTTGAAGACGATGGTCGTGCGCAAGCTGCGGCGCCAGCTCGTGCCCTCGCTCAAGAGTTACGACGTCGTGTGGAATCTGCGGACGAACGTGCTCCACCTGTACAGCCAATCCGAGCGCATCTCGGCCCTGCTCGACGACCTCTTCAAGCGCACGTTCAAGGTCGACCTCGTGCCCGAGAGCCCGGGCACGGCCGCCGATCGGCTTGGCCTCGACGCCAAGGAGGCGCGGGCCATGGCCGGGCTCGAACCGACGATCCTTGCCCGATTGGAAGAGGAGGCGCGCTGATGGAGCTCCTGGATCTCATCGAAGGGCGCCGCTTCATGGGGCGTGAATTCGTGGTCTGGCTCTGGTTCGAGAGCGAAATGCAGGAGACGAACCTGCACCCGACGGGCGCCGATCCGGTCTCGATGTGGCTGGAGGCGCAGATCACGCTCGTCCTGGAGAAAGAAGAGAGCCGTCTCAAGGGCGCGATTCCGGCCTCGTCGCCGGAGGCGAAAGAGGCGCTCCGGCAGGGCAAGCTCCCGAAGGAGGCGAAGATGCGCCTCGTGCACGGGGAGCGCGAGTATGCCTGGACGCTCAAGGCCGATTCGCTGGCGCTCTCGGGCCTCAAGTTGCCCACGCAGCTCAAGAAGAACGACGAGAAACACGAGGTCTTTTACGAGCGCATGATGCTGCTCGAAGACCTCGAGACCTCGCTCTCGGCGCTCTACGCGGACTTCGTGCGCCTGCGTCTCGCGGATCCGTGGGACGACGAGATCGTCCCGCTCATGAAGAACTGGGCCCACGGCGAGAAGGCGGACGCGGGGGCCTATCTCGCGACGAAGCGCGCGGTGCTCGGCGAGAAGCGGAAACGAAAGAAGTAGCTCGCTGCGAAACGTTTTTCGCAGGTCCGTCTTGACATCGGGACGAAGTGCCTGGTAGGGACGGCCACGTCGATTTTACCCGATTCTCGTCATTCCTGTTTCGAGGGATTCATGCGCCTGCAAAACATCGTTCTTCTCGTGCTCGCTCTCACCACCGCTGGCTACGGATGCAGCAAGTCGGATTCGACAGCGGGCGCTTCCGCTGATTCGAAGAACGCCGGCGCCTCGGCCGGCAAGGGGACGGCGGTCTCGTCGAAGGGCCTGGAAGAGCGCCTGACGAAGGCGGGCTGGAAGATCGAGTCGAACGAGGACCTGGAGCAGAACTGGCCCTCGCATTACCTCAAAATCACGAAGGGCGAGGAGAACGACCAGCGCTCCGCCCAGGTCTGGATCGACGCGCTCGGCGAGGCCGTGGAGGGCGCGCCGAAGCCCGAGCTCACGACGGGCAAAGGCGCGATGATCCGGTTCGGCTGGGAGCCCACGTCGGACAAGAAGCCCGCGCCGGCGCTCGCGCCGTTCGCGAAGGACGTCGCCGCGATCTGCTCCCCGGAGAAGGCCACCGACGACCTCTTCAATGACTCCAAATTCGACGATGCCGTGAAGAAGTGGGGTCTGACCGAGCTCGGCAGCCGCTCGGGTGGCCGGCTCTCGCCGAGCGGCGTCGTGTACAACCACCGTTTCCTCTCGGGGGACGCAGGCACGCTCGTGATCGAGACCATCCATTATGAAAAGTCCCTCGCCGAGAAGGAGGCGCAGCTCGTCGGGACGACGCTCGTCGCCGTGAGCGCGGACGACGAGGCGACGAAGAAGGAGCTGTACGGCATCCTCGGCGGGAGCTGAGCCGGGCCGCTCTGCCCGCCGGTGAGCCGGTGTTCCTTGACAGGAAATGGCATTGGGCGATAGGACTCGTACGAGTCGCTACGTCGCTTGCTTTTCCTGGAGGAATTCATGAATCATCGCGGGTGGAGGGGCCGGTGGATTGCGCTCGTTCTGGCAAGCGCGGCCGCCGTGATCGCGGCGGCCGGCTGCTCGGATGACCCGTCGTCGTCGAATACGGGCGGCGCCGGCGGGACCGGCGCGGGCGGGAATGGCGGCGCGGGCGGCGCCGGCGGGACGGGCGGCGCGGGCGGCGGGATGGGAGGGGCCGGCGGCGGGCTCGTGGAGCGCGCGTCG
>NZ_JARZHH010000083.1 GCF_029946515.1 Polyangium sp. 6x1 | reverse complement strand
CCGCCCGCGCCGCCGCTGCCGCCCGCGCCGCCGCTGCCGCCCGCGCCGCCCAGGCCGCCGCTACCGCCATCACCGCCGCTACCCCCAGCGCCGCCGCTACCCCCAGCGCCGCCCGCGCCGCCGCTGCCACCCATTTCCCCGAGGATGCGGCCACGAACTCGGTAGCTGTCGAACGGCGCGCCCAGCATGAACCGGCTGTAGAGCGCCAGCGTTTTGCCCGCGCCGTCCGAGGCCAGCGCCGTCGGGCGGGTGTCCAACCCCGGAGGCGCCACCGTGAACAGCGGCTCGACCATGCCTCCGGGGCTCAGCTCCACGCCGCGCAGCGCCGTCGCGCACCCCCCTGCCGTGGCCTCGCGCTCGCGCCAGGTCACCACGATGCGCTGCCCGTCGAATGCAGCCGAGGGGAAAGCCTGCGGCTGCGAGCCGCCGCACGCATTCACGATCGGCGCGATCACGAACCCGTCCGGATCGAGCACGGTCCCCGCGGGGCTGACGCGCGCGCCGCGCAGGACGTGGGCGCCGCCGCCGTCCTTCGAGACCCACACCACCACGTGGTTTTGCCCGTCGAAGACCGCCGCCACCGGGCCCTCGACCAGGGGCGCGCTGGACGACGCAATGGGAAAGAGCGCTGTGTCCACCAGCACCCCCGAGGGGCTCATCCGTGCCCCGCCGAGGCCGCTTTCCATTCCGTACGTCGCGAGGTGATTCGTGCCGTCGAACGAGAACGCCACGGGAGCGGAGTAGACGTCCGGGAGATCGATGGTGAACGGCCCGCTCACCACGCCCTGGTCATTCATGAACGCCGCGACCGTGGTGAAGGAGATGTATTCGTCGAAAGCGATGAACAGCGTGCCGGCTGGACTGTTCGCCATCTTGTACGTCGTGCAAGCGACCCCGGGCAGGCCGACGTTGCCGAGCACCGCTCCCCCCGGGCTCACCCGGGTGACGCTGGACCAGCCGCCGCACCCTTGCGGGTGGTAATCGGTCGTCTCCGACAACACGATGAAATTCGTCCCGTCGAAGCCGACGCGGTACGCATACCGGTACAAGCCCGGATCGCCAAGCACGCTCGGAATGCCAGGCAAGACCTCGATGCCATTGGCATCGAGGACCTGGCCGTCCGGAGCGACCCGCGCGCCATACACGCTGCCCATCCCGCCCGCGCGCGTGTCGGTCCAGACGGCGAAGTAATTCGTCCCGTCGAAGGCGAGCGCGGGTCCTTGCTGCCCGTTCATGCCAGTGGCGACGCGGCTCGGCGGCGCCGGCAGCGTGCCGTCCGCCGCGACGCGCCTCGCGCGCAGGTTCGTGTGGATGAGGTCGTAGTCGAACAGCCCGTCCGCGAAGATCAGCAGCGCCTCGCCGCCGCTCGACGCCGCCGCGAGATCGCGCCCTTTCCCGACGTCGAGCGGAGCGGCGTCGAGGGGGACACCACCCGAGCTCAGCCGCGCGGCGCGCAGCGGCGTGAAGTCATACTCCTCCGTCCACACCCGCCAGAACACGGTGGTGTCGCCGCCGTTGGAGGCGATGGCGAGATGGGCGGCCGGCTCCCCCGGCCACGGCACATCGAGGACGATCCCGCCAGGGTCGAGCACGGCCCCGGCGCTCGTGACGCGGGCGGCCGAGACGACGCTCTGAGCGCCGTCCTCCTTCGACCAGGCCGCCACATAGTTCGTCCCATTGAAGGTGAGGGCGAGGTCGTCGGTGTACGAATAGGAGCTGATCGGGCCGACGGGAAACGGCGCTGCCTCGACGGGCGCGCCCTGCGCGTCGAGGCGGATGGCGCTGAGCTCGAAATCTTGACTCCAGCCCAGCACCAGGGAGCCCGTGCCGTCGGAGGCCACGCGCAGCGGGCGGAGGGGGCGAGCAGGGTAAGGGTTGAGCTTCATGGGCACCGTGACCGTGGGCCCGACGACGCCGGCCAGCGTGATCTGCGCGGCGCAGATGTGGCTGTTGTTGGCGCAGGGCCACACGTCCTGATAGGCGGCGCCGTTCCAGGCGAGGGCCGGCGGGGCGCCGAGCGAGCCTGTCGCGGCGATCGTGAGGGGGGTGGCGTCGAGGATGGCGCCACTCGCGTCCAGGCGGACGCCGCACTGGTTGCAGGCGGCGCCGGGAACGCCCGCGAAGGTCACGAGGAAGCCCGAGCCGTCGGAGGCGACGGCCGGCTTGCTCCCCCGGCCGATACGGAAGGCCGGCGAATCGAGCGGCGTCCCGTCCAGCGCCACGCGCGCGGCGTAGAGGGGGACGTTGATCGTGCCCTCCCCCGTGGCAGCCTCCCGCGTGTCCTCCCAGACGACGAGGTACTGCCCGTCGCCGTACGCGATCGCCGGCGCTTGTTTCACGCCGTCGACGTCTCCCAGGACCGGCGCGTCGAGGCCGATCTCGGACCCTACGGTCAGGTAGAGGGGGTTGGCGGGCGTTCTGGGCTCGGTGCCGGGCAGCGAGAGCCCCGGCCCGCGGTCCGCCGCGGCAGGCGCGTCCGCCGTCCCGGGCCGGTCGGCGCACGACAAAAGGAGCGCTGCGCCGAGGGTGAGGGGTGCGAGGGTGGAAAGAGAAGAGAGGAGGCGCAGCGAAGGTCGCCTGCCTCTCTGACCGACGAATGATGGAAAAATCGGTAACATAGCCAGGGAGCCTATCGGCCACGGGACAGCCTCGACAACAGGTTTGTTACACGGGCCGCATTTTCGCTCCGTCCGTGCTTGACGTCGGGTTTCCGCTGCGCCCGCTGCGGGGGGTCCGAGCTCGCCCGCCGAGGACTTCGGGATCGAGGCTGCGGGCGGCATCGAGGGCGAGGGCGAGGGCGGCGCGAGAAGATGATCGCGACGGGGGCCCTCGACGTCCTAAGTGCCAGATCGAGCCCCAGGCGGTTGCAGAGGCCACCGCCATGAGATCGCCGCCGCTCCCGCCATTGGCAGCGCGTGCACAAGCTCGCGCCCTGACGATCCACCCATCGCCGGGCGTGGCTGTCACGCGTGCATGACAGCGACCGTTGCGGCGCCGTGACGGGTGTCATGGACGCGCGACAACCACGGACCCGCGAGATCGAAGGGCGCACGGAGTTTCGCGCGAAATCGAGCTTCTCCGCGCTCTGGCATGGCTCGTGCTCGAGGGGTCGGCATCCCCCTGCCGGAGAAAACGTCATGAAGAAGAGCACCGTCTCCCTCGGCTTTGCACTGGTCCTCGCGGTGGGCACCGTTTTCGCGCAGACGGCGCCGCCCTCGCTGAGCGCTCGCCTCGCCGCCGTGGGTCAATATTATGGTAACGCGAACGGCAAGATCCCCCTCCACCTGACCGGCGGCGGAGTCCTGTACGTCGCCACCGCCAACGGAACAAGCCCATTCTCGATTTATACGGTCAACGACACGGTGGCCAACAGCGCGACGGTCGGCGCCTGCGCCTTGGACGCGGCAGGCGCGCCCGTCGGATGTGATCCTGCGTATGGCGAGACGATGCTTTATGCGCTCCAGAATTTGCAGAACTCCGAGCCCGATCCGAGCGAGTTGACGATCCGTTGCTGGTACAAATGGTGGCCCGACGACGGCCGCTGCGCGGTCACGTGGAGCGACGGGAGCACCTCGTGCTACAAGTGCGATTACGCCAAGAATTGCGAGCCGGACCCCACGTGCGGCCAATAGAACGGCAAGCGGGTGCATCCGTCGCGGTCGCGAAAGCGGTCGTGAACGCTTGCCTCTCGGCGGTTCACGTTGCTACGCCGATACTCGCATGAAGCCCCACAGGTCCTAAAGGCGCCCTCCTTCGGACGGCTTCCTTCGAGCCATCACGCTGCTCCGCGACCGCGTCGAGGACCCGAACGCCTATCCCTACACCCTCCCGGCCATTCGTTCGCTCGACACCTGCGAATTTCATTCTCGGGTGCCCAGGGGCTGCCGCCTCAGCAACATGAACGGCCCTTCCGGCAGCGGCATCGTGCCTTCTCGTTCGAAGGGAGCCTTCCCGTCCGGCCCCATGCCGAAGCTCGCGCCCCCGTTCGTCTCGAAGACGACCTCGTCGTACCGATCGTTGATCACCAGAAGCCAAGACGAAGCCGACGAGGCTGAGCAGCAGGGGTTTCGACCAAGCCGTGGTTTGCCGGACCATCATCATTGTCCCTCATCGCAAGCCAACGCTCGCGCTCGCCTGCTCCGTGACGCTCGTGCCTTCCCTCGGTCCGCGCATCCGAAGCCCCTCGTGGCCGTGCCGTCGGCTCAGTCGACGAACACGTTCCAGCAGAGTGCGTTTCGCAGTTTTTGGTCGTCGAGAACGAGGTCTCGTATTCCGCTGGGCAGTTGTTCCCACTGCCATTGGCGTTCGGCTCGCGCAGCCGCGTCCCCTTGGCCCGAGGGGGCGGCTTCCCTGACAGCCCTGATGGCGTATGCCGCAGCCCCCAACTCATGGGCGGCCACATGCGCCACGGCCACCGCCTGACCCGCCGACAGGGCCGCCAACCGGGCGGCGGCGGGCGCCTCGCGGCCTGCGGCATTGGAAGCGAACGCCGCCTTGTGACACTCCTTCATTGTCGCCTCGCCTCGGGTCCACGCTCGCACCAGTGCAATCGCTCTCCGCGGCCGGTCATCGTCTTTCCTGTATTCATCGAAAAAAAACATGACGTGCTGCGCGCAATCCGCGGCCCAGATTGCCAGCGCGTGATGGGTGCCTTCCTCCAGGAGCCCTCCGCGGCGGATGGTGATGAACCGCGGGTCACGTTTTTTGGGAAGAATCATGGTGCTCCTTCTTGCACGGCCCATGGATATACTCGACCGCGGTCACGGCGGCGAGCACGAGGCGCACGTGGAGCGCCGCGCGGCCTCGTGCCCCCCTTCCCCCACGTCGATCCCGCGGATGTTCGCGGTCGAGCGCGGTGCGGCGAGCATCGAGCGTGAGGAGCTCCCCGTCGACGAGCAGATCGCTGGCGCCAAGAAGCTGTTTCGTTTAAACACGAAAGCCGGTGTTTCGATCGCTGCCGCTCCTCATGCTCCTCTTGGCTCTCGCGTCGTCCTGCGACGCGCGCCGCGCCGAGCCCAGCGCCGCGGCGCCCACCACGAGCCCGAGTCCGAGCGCGCCGCCGGCCCTGCCCCCGGCCGTCGTCGCGCCGAAGGAGCCGAGTCCACTCCGAGCCGCGTCGCCCATCGTCGATCTCACGGTGCCCGGTCATCCCGCGGCTGTCGTATCTCTGCCGATCGGCGCGACGTCGCGCCGGCCCGTCGTCATCGCCGCGCACGGCAATTACGGTCGGCCCGAGTGGCAATGTCAGGCCGTTCGCGATCTGTTCGAGGATCGCGCGTTCATCTTGTGCCCTCGCGGCATCCCGCGCGACAATTCCCCCGGCCCGGACGATGTTCGCTTCACCTACGAGAGCAACGCGGCGCTCGAGCTGGAGATCGACGCCGGCCTTCGGGCGCTCACGGCGACGTATCCCGATTACGTGGATCCCGGCCCTCCCCTCTACATGGGGTTTTCCCTCGGCGCGATTCAAGGCGTCGCGATCGCCGCCCTGCGGATTTTTCGCGGCTCGTGCTCATCGAAGGCGGCCATGACGCCTGGAAGCCCGAAGTTGTGCAGGCTTTCGCCAAGGGCGGCGGCAATCGCGTGCTCTTCATTTGCTCTCAAAGCTTCTGCGAGAAGGACGCCCGCTGGGCGGCCGCGCGGCTGAGGGAGGCAAAGATCCCGACACGTATCGTAAAAACTGCCGACGTGGGACATCGTTACAATGGCCCCGTGGCCGAGGCGACCCGCAAAGCGCTCCCTTGGTCGCTCGAGGGAGACGCGCGGTTCGGGAATCTGCTGCCGGCCCCCTGATGGCAAGGTACAAAGGCGCTCCATGAGCAAGCCACTCCGCGAAGCCGACATCCGCGCCGCGTTCGAGCGCGTTCACGAGCGGATCTCCGCGGGCCGCGAGCCCGGCCGCGCGCTGCGCGTGGTGACGCGATCCGACGCCGAGATCGACCTGGATGCGTTCTCGGCGACAGCCGCAGACCAAGTCGCGGCGCTTTTTCAGTTCGACGGCATCTTGCTGTGTGCCGCTGGCCAGGCCAGGGAGGCCATCCCTCACTTCGACGTCGCGCTGAAGTGCGCCGTGTCCGCCGAGCGGCGCGCCGGCATCTTGTACCACCGCGGTCTCGCCCTCTTGCTCAGCACGCTCCGCGGTCCCCCCGCGATCCATCCCGGCCGTGAGGTCGACGTGCAGATGCCCCGCTCCCCGGTCGTGCGGCTCTTCAGCGCCGTCGATGTCGCTACGGGCGGCGGTGCCCTCGACGCGCTGCTCGATGCCGCGGTCTTGCCGGCCGAACCCCTGATCGGGAGGTCGGTCTCGAAGGATCGGCTCCGCGCTTCGCGGGACTTCGATCAGAGCCATGCGCTTTCGCCTGCGAACAGGCTCGCGGCGTTCCACGGCGCGCTCTGTCACCTGATGCTGGGCGCACTCGCGATCGATCTCCCCGTGCGTGCTCGCCTGGCGTCGTTGACCACGGCGACGACCCGAACCGACGACCCGAACATCCGCGAGCTTTCGCAGCGATGCGCGGAGGAGCTCGCAGGCGCGAGCTTTTGGGTTCGTCACTTCGGACGCGTCGATCTCCCGACGGCCTCTGCGCGTGCGCTGAGGGAGCTCGACGTCCGACCGCACGAGCCACCTTCGCTCGAAGCTTCCCATCGCAGCATGAGCGTCGTGATCCCGGCCCAAGAAACCTCATGAGCGAATTATTTCATCTTTATTGAATCATTGGCAAGCCCACCAGGGGCCTGTCAATGCCCCTGCACGAGGAGATCGTGGAGGTCGAGTTTGGTGGGGATGAACCCCACGCATTCACCGATTCCACCGTGGCCATACGCTGGCCCGTTTTTCCGGGAGTCAGACGATTGACGCACAGCGGCAGACTCGCGGAGGGACACGATTGCAGTTCGTTGTGGACGCCGCCCTCGATTCTGCGCGAGAGTATCCCCGTGACGAGCCCGCAACGCCCCCTGGATCGCGCCCCGTGGAACCAGGACGCGGTTCCCGAGGGACCTCGCTCGGTCCCCCCCGGCCAGCCCACACCCTCCGCGCCCGTGAGCGCGTTCATGCCGCGCTTCGAGACCTCGCCCCCCCCAGCGCCCTTCGAGCGCACCCCGCCGCCGCAGAGCGCCATCAACGCGGTATACGCCCCCTCGCCTTCCTCCGCGGGGCCCGCCTCCTCCGCTGCCCCACGGCGCTCGCTGGGGGGCATCGCCGCGGTGGTGCGGCAACTCGACCGGAAGCACGGCGCATTTTTCATCTCGCGCCTCATCCTCATGACAGGCATCAACCTGCGCACGTACGACGCCGCGACGCCCGACGATCCGCACGCCGTCACGAAGGTCGCCAGGGCGCTGCGCTCCCTCGTGCCCGCGACCGAGCTCGACGGGCTCTTGCAGTTCTTGCCGATCCAACGATAAAACGCTCCCCAACGAAAGAAGCAGGGAGGAGGACCATGAGCGATCTCGTCATGGGCGCTGGACACAGCGCCGCCCCGGAGACCCGCGCCGCCGCGCACGAAGCCGCATCCGTCGCGCGACACGCGCTCGGGGGCAAGGAGCCGCGGCTCGCCATCGTGGCTGCCACAGTCGATCACGACGCGAGCGTGGTGCACGCCGCATTCCGCGAAGCCTTGCCCGGCGTGCCCCTCCACGGCGCGACCACATCCCTCGGGGTGCTCACGGGCAGCGGCGTGGTCATGGGCGCGAATGGCGGCGTGGGCGTGCTCCTCCTCGGAGCCGGTCAGGATGCGTCGTTCGCCGTGGGCAGCGCCGATCTCGCCGAGGGCGCGCGAGAGGCAGGCCGCAAGGCCGCGCGAGCGCTCGCGTCGAGCGGCCCCGCAGGCGAGCCCCCGCGGCTCGTGTTCCTCGCAGTCACGCCCGGCCGCGAGGAGGAAATCCTCGCCGGCATCGCCGACGTCCTGCCCGGCGTGCCCGTCTTCGGCGGCAGCGCCGCCGATCACACGATCGAGGGCGCCTGGAGCATCTTCACGGACCGGGGCGTGCTGCGCGAGGGCGTCACCCTCGCAGGGCTCTGGGGCGCGTCCGTACGTCTCGGCGCAGTCATCGAGGCCCCGTACGAGCCCACCGACAAGCGCGCCGTGATCACCGCGTCAAACGGCCGCGCCATCGAGAAGCTCGACGGCCGCCCAGCAACCGAGGTCCTCCACGGCTGGATCGGCGATTCGATCGCCGCCGAGGTGCGCGAGGGCGGCAACCTGCTCATGCAGACCGCAGTGACCCCGGTGGGCATCGCACGCGGCGGCGACGCGGCGCAGCCATTCTACCTGCTGCTCCACCCGGCGCATGCGCACCCCGAGGGCCGGATCGACGTCTTCGCCGAGGCGCCGCAGGGCGCCACGGTATGCCTCATGTCCGGCAGCGCAGATTCGCTGGTGGGCATCGTCGACCGCCTCGTCGACCGCTGCCTCGCTGCGGCGAACATCGAGCCGCGGGACGCGCGTGGCGCATTCTTGATTTACTGCGCCGGCTGCGCGGGCGCGGTGGGCAGTCGTATCGAGGAGGTGCTCTCGCGCCTCCGAGGTCGGCTCGGCGACATCCCGATCCTCGGCTTCTGCACCTTCGGCGAGCAAGGCCACGTCCCCGGCGTGGGCAACGTCCACTCGAATCTGTCCGTCTCGCTCGTCATCGCGGGCTGAGCTGAGTCTCATCCGGGACCGTGGAGCCGGGGCGCTGCCCCGGGCCCCGCGGGGGCTGTTCGCCCCTCGACCCGAACCAGGGCCAGCCCTGGACCTCTGGGCATCGACTGCGCGAAGCGCAGTCGATGCGGGGAACGTTTTTTAAGCTGTCCGCCCCCTCTTTGCTGGGCCAGCCCTGGACCTTTGTTGGAAGAACTGCGCTTCGCGCAGTTCTTCCACAGGCCGGTGGCAAGACCGTGGAAGTTCATTTCACGCGGAACCGTCAGCGCCGCTGTGTTGGTGGGCAGGGTCGTTGCCTGTCTTGACCTGGCCCGTTCGATGAACTGCGCATCGCGCAGTTCATCGACCCCGAGTCCAGCGCTTGCGCTGGTCCGGGTCCAGGGGTGGACAACCCCTGGTCGGGTCCGGGGTGAAACCCCGGCGCTACGCTGTGGAACACCCTGGCGTGGATCCTCGAAAAATCAAGAATTGGCCCAGCCAATACGTTGAAAGGATCCAGACTGGCCCGAGAGGTAGAGGAAATACCCAGCGATTCACTCCGATGAGCGAGTCCGATATCACGAAGAAGATCGCGCCTGCGCAGAAAATGCGTGAGGCGTGGTCCTTTGGCTCGACGAGGGCGCGCCCGAGTGCTCGACCGAGCATCGATGAGATGACGATTGCGTACGCCGTGATGGGCGCGTGCAGGGCCTCCGGTGCGCGGCCGGATCCGACGAGGATTTTCCACATGAGCCCGCCGAAGGCGAGCGCTGGCAGCATCGTGAGCCACGCGCCGGCCGTGCGCCCTGGCAAACCCATTCCGATGAGATAAAAGAGGTGCGCGACGAGAAACACCCCGAGTCCGGCTACGAAGACGTTATCGATGACGGCGTCTGCGACGAGTGACGCGAAGAGCCCGAGCCCGACGAACTTTGCGAGCCGCCCCTGCCTCTCGCGCAGACGCGCGGCGCAAAGCAAAAAAAGCGGGGTGACCTTGAGCAGGCGGTACGCGATCGAGCCTGGCGCGAGCGTGATGAGCACACACGAGGCCGCCGCGCTTGCGAGGTACGCTCCGAAGAAGATCGCCTCGCGGCGCCGAGAGGAAGCTAGATCCATGGGGCGAGAGCTTACCGTATCGCTTTCGGCCTTACAGAGCGCTTCGAGCGACGCCCGCCGCGGGACCGGCTACACTCCCCGCCCCCGCATGACCCCTGCCCCGCCCCCGACATCGCCTGCGCCTTCGCTCCGCCCTTACCAGCGCGAAGCCTTGAGCGCTGTCCTCGCCGCCCGGCGCGCGGGTGTCCGCCGCATGGTCGTTTGCCTCCCGACCGGCGCTGGCAAAACCGTCATTTTTGCCGAGCTTTCCCGCCTTGCGCGCCGCGGTGTCCTCGTGCTCGCGCATCGGGAGGAGCTCGTCGAGCAGGCCCGCGACAAGATCCACCGCGCCCTCGCTGGTGCTGCCATCGTTGCCGTCGAGCAAGGTGCGCGCCGCGCGCCGCGTGATGCCAAGGTCCTTGTGGCTTCGATCCGCTCGCTTCACGAGGCGCGCCTCGAAGACCTCCTCGCGGGCCGTGACATCGGGCTCGTCATCTACGACGAATGCCACCACGCTGCCGCCGCTGACAACCTTCGCGTCCTCCGTCGCCTCGGAGCATTCGATTCCGGCTGGAATGGCACCTTGCTCGGCTTCACGGCCACCACCACGCGCGGCGACGGAAAGGGCCTCGACGCGGTCTTCGAGCGCATCGTTTATACGAAGACCTTGCCGGAGCTCATCGAGCAAGGGTATCTCGCTCCGCTCTCCGGGTATCGCATTGCCACCACCGCTGACCTCTCGCGCCTCTCGGGCGAGGGCCTCGACTTCGCCGAGGACGAGCTCGCGCTCGCCGTGGACATCGAGGAGCGCAACGCCCTCGTGGCCCGCGCGATCCAGGAGCTCGCGCGCGACAGGCGCACCATTGCGTTCTGCGTGACCGTGAGCCACGCGCGGAACCTCTGCTATGCGCTCAACGCCCTCGGTGTCCCCGCCGGCATCGTCCACGGCACCATGAAGCCAGAGGACCGCGCGAGAGCCCTCGAAGACTTCCGAAAAGGCCGCACGATCGTGCTCACCAATGTCGGCGTCTTGACCGAGGGCTTCGACGATCCTGGCGTGAGCTGCGTCGCGATGGCCCGCCCCACGCGGAACGAGGGGCTCTACGCGCAATGCGTGGGGCGCGGGACACGTCTCTTTCCTGGAAAAACCGATTGCTTGATCCTTGATTTCGTGGATCTTTCCGCCCTGGATCTCTGCACGCTCCCGTCTCTCTTTGGCATGCCGCGGGATCTGGACCTCGAGGGCCGCGACGCCTCCGAGGCGAGGCGCGCGTGGGAGCGGATCGCGTTCGATCATCCTGGATTCGAGCTCGAGGCGGGCGCGATCACGCTGGGCGAGATCCAGGACCGCGCCGCGCGCTTCGATCCGCTGGGGCTCGGGCTCTCCGGTGACGTCCGCGCGATCTCCGGCAATGCGTGGTCGTCTCTCGGCAAATATGGGCTCGTCCTGCATTTCGAGCCACGGCCGGGGCAGCTCGCGGAGGCGCTTGTCGTGAGCCGCGGCGCGCGCGGCAAGCGCTGGGAGGTCCTCTTCGACGGCGAGAGCATGGCCCGCTTCAGTCGGATCGAGGAGGCGGTGGAGGCGGTCGATTACGAGGTGCAGCGGAAGGGCCGCGCGGCGGAGGCCTCGGCGCTCGCGAGCGCGGCCTGGCGGAGGGAGCCCGCACCCGCGGGATCGAGGGCGAAGACGCGGGCGGACGCGCTGCGGCTCGACGTGTTTTTGCGGGTCGTACGAGGCTAGCGGTGGAGCTCACCCCCGAGCTTCGCTGAAGGGCTCGGTCGACCTGGTGCTCTAGGGCACGCCTCCAGGGTCTGACGCCCTCCTGCAGAAGGGAGCGTCGGGCCGCGGGGCCGGGTTGACAGATGCGTATGATGGTCGTAATATGATTGTCGTAATATGTCGCTCCCTGGCGCGGACCCCGACGCCGCGCCTCGTGCTGCAAAAAACACAACGATCACCCGGACATGACCATGAACATCCAGAACGCGACCGTCTTCATCACTGGCGCCAACCGCGGTATCGGCCTGGCCTTCGCGAAGGCCGTCCTCGAGCGCGGGGCGCGCAAGGTCTACGCCGCCGCGCGCAACCCTTCGAGCATCGAGCTCGCAGGCGTGACGCCCGTGAAGCTCGACGTGACCTCGCCCGAGGACGTGAGCGCCGCGGCTGCGGCAGCGAGCGACACCACGCTCGTCATCAACAACGCCGGCATCGCCACGCTGGGCAGCTTCAACACCCCCGAGGCCGAGGCCGTGCTGCGCCGCCACCTGGAGACCAACGTCTTCGGCGTGCTCCGCGTCGCCCAGGCATTCGCGCCCGTGCTTTCGCAGAACGGCGGCGGCGCCTTGCTCAACGTCGCCTCCGTCGCAAGCTGGCTCTCGAGCCCGACCCTGGCCAACTACGCCGTGTCGAAAGCCGCGCTGTGGAGCTTGAGCAACGCGCTCCGCAACGACCTGCGCCCGCAGGGCACGCAGGTGCTGACGCTGCACATGGGCTTCGTCGACACCGACCTGACCCACGGCATCAGCGCGCCCAAGGCCACGCCCGAGGACATCGTCGCCCGCGCCCTCGACGCGCTGGAAGCCGGCGAAAGCGAGGTGCTGGCCGATGAGCTGACCCGCGAGGTCAAGCGCAAGCTGAGCGCCGAGCCCGCGATTTATCTGGTCCCGCGGTGACGCCCATGGTCGCCACGGTCCCCTCCACCGCCGCCGCCCCCGACGCTGCCCCCGCCGCCCCCTGGCGCGTGTTCTGGATCGCGAGCGTCGCCGCATTCCTCGTGTCGCTCGACACGACGATGCTGTTCTCCGCATTCGACGCGCTACGCCAGAGCTTCGGCCACACCACGGCGGCGGAGCTGTCCTGGGTGCTCAATGCGTACACCGTCGTATACGCCGCAATGCTCATTCCTGCGGGTGGGCTCGCGGATACGCACGGGCGCAAGCGCGTGTTTTTGATCGGCGTCGCGTTGTTCCTCGCGGCGTCGGCGGCGTGCGGGCTCGCTTCCAGCGTCTCGCTCCTGGTGGCCGCCCGCGTCGCGCAGGCCATCGGCGCGGCGCTGCTGACGCCGGCTTCCCTTTCGATCGTCATCGCGGCCTTTCCAGCCGAACGGCGTGCGATCGTCGTGAGCCTCTGGGGCGCCGTGGGCGGCCTCGCCGCGGCCGTCGGGCCCAGCCTCGGCAGCTTCATCACCGACGTGGCGGGCTGGCCGTGGGCTTTCTACATCAATCTCCCGCTGGGCGCGCTGGCGCTCTGGCGCGGCGCCGTCCACCTCGACGAGTCCGTCCCGAGCTCGGATCAAAAGCGCGTGGATGGCGTGGGGATGGCGCTGCTGATGCTGTGCGTGGGCGCGCTCGCGCTGGCCATCGTCGAGACCGAGTCTCCCGCACGCACGCGCGGAGAGCTCGCGGCGATCGCCGTCACGGGCGTCGCGGCCGGCGCGGCCTTCCTCGCGTGGTCACGGTACAGCCGCGCGCCGCTCGTGAATCTCGCGCTCTTCGAGAATCGGACGTACCGCCACGTCAACGCAGCGACGTTCGCCTTCGGCGCTGCGTTTTCGATGATGTTCCTCGGCTTCTTTTTCTACATGCGCGGCATCTGGGGTTACTCGTTGCCGCTGGCCGGCGTGGCCGTGACGCCGGGGCCGCTTCTGGTCGTCCCGACGGCCATCTTCTGTGGTCGTCAGGCTGCGCGCGTCGGCCACCGCCGGTTCCTCGTCGGCGGCTCGCTCCTGTACGCCGCGAGCAGCCTGTGGTTCCTGCTCGTGCCGGGGCCGCAGCCGAACTACGTCCTGCATTGGCTGCCAGGATTGTTGATGAGCGGCGTGGCCGTGGGCCTGGTGCTCCCGTCCCTCTCCGCCTCGGCCGTGAGTCGATTGCCCCCGGCGAACTACGCGGTGGGAAGCGCGGTGAACCAAGCGACACGGCAAATGGGCTCGGTGCTCGGCGTCGCGCTCGCGGTCGCGCTGCTCGGTCACACGACGCTCGCGCGGGCGGACTTCAACCGACTGTACGGTCTGCACATCGTGCTCGCGCTGATCACCGGGCTTTTCTGCCTGGGCGTGGATACCCGGCCCGCCGCGCCTTCTACTTCTTCCCCGCGTTCGCCTCCGGCACCTTGATCTCGTCGTTCGCCGCCACGCCGCTCTTCACCTCGATCTTGATACCGTCGCTGATCCCCACCTCGATGTTGCGCCGCTCGAATCGATCGACGGCGACCTTCACCTCCACGTAAGGTTTGTCCCCCTCGAAAGACACCAGCTTTTCGTTCAGCGCGAGCGTCTGCGTCCGTTTTTCGAGCACGATCCCCGCGTTCGCGCTGTAGCCTGCGCGGATCGTCACGCCCTGCACGGGCGCCAGCGCGGCCCGCACCTCGAATTGAATGGCGCCGTCGACCAGCTTTCCTTTCGAGGCGATGAACTCGAGCTTCCCGTCAAATGTCCGGTTCTCGATCGCGCCGATCTGGATGGAGGCGTCCATCCCCGTCGATATCTTCCCGACGTCGGCCTCGTCCACGGTGCCGAGGAAGATCATGTCGCTCATGTCGGCGATGATCGCGATCGTCGTCCCTTCATTGAAATTGTTCGCCTCGATCACGCTCGCGCCCTGGATCACGGGCACGTCCAGCACCGTACCCGCGACCGTGGCGCGGATCTGCGTGTTGCTCGATTTGTCGCTTCGCGCGATCGCCCCCTCGCGCGCCACCGTCAATCCCTCGTTCGCGGCCGCGACCTCCGCGGCCTTGATGTCGCGATCGAGCTGCCGGCTCGACAGATCGAGCTCCGAGAGCAGGCCACCTTCGCGAAGGCGTTTCGCCCGCTCGAGCTCCAGCGTGGCGTGCTTCAGCGAGATGTTCGCGGATCGCACCTGCCCCTCGGCGCGGGTCAACGCCACCACGTCCGGGATGATCGTCACCTCCGCGATCAAGTCGCCTTCCTTGATCAACTGCCCGGCCACGACGTGGATCGTCTTCAGAATCCCGGAGACGCGCGGCTTGATCAGCACCTCGCGTCGCGGCACGATCGACCCGGTCGCGACGGCTTTTCGCACGATGTCGCTCACGGCCGCCTTCTCGGTCTTCACCACCGGCGGCGGGCCCTTCGAGCGTTCGTAGAGGAAAAACAGCGTCCCCACGAAGCCCCCGAGGATCGCCAGCAAGACGAGGGAGACGAGCGCGGTCCGGAGCGCGCGCAGCGCCTTGCCACTCCTGCGCGGCGGAGGAGGCGCCGCGGCCTCGTCTCCTGGCTCGGGCCCATCCGCGCCGCGCTCTTCTTTGCCCCCGTTCGCTCGCTCTGCGTCGCTCATCGTCTCACTCATCGCGGAGCGCGACCACCAGTCGGATGCGCACCGCGTTCCATGCCGGGAAAAAACCGGCGATTGCACCACCGAGGACGACCACCGCCGTCGCTGCCATGGCCACCCCGAAATCCGCGCGCGGCGGATCGAAGAGAGAAGGCCCGCCGCCCTCGCTCGATTTCATCACGCGCCCGATCAGCTCGAGCACGCCCACCCCCGCGGCGAGGCCCAGGTAGCCTGCCGCGGCCGTCAGCACCGTCGATTCCTTCAAGATCATGCCGATGATCGTGCCCGGCGTCGCGCCGATCGCGCGCCGGACCCCGATCTCGCGCGTCCGCTCCCGGACGCTGATCATCATGATGTTGCTCACGCCGATGATCCCCGCGAGCAACGTCACGCTGCCGACGATCCATATCAACAGCGAAATGCCGATGAAGAGGCCCGCGATCTTCTTGAACTCCGCCTCGGCATTCCAGCTCTCGACCGCCTCCTTGTCTTCGGGCGAGAATCGGTGGAGCCGCGCGAGCTCATCGTGGATGCGGCGCTCCACCGCGCTCGCATCGCCGTCGTCCCGGACGAGGACGGCGAAGGTATTCACCCAGGGTTCCTTGCGCAGCGTTTGCTGGAACGTCGAGAGCGGCGTGTGAATGGTATTCGCGATCCGGTCGCCCCTGTCCCCCTCGGCTTTCGTGCGGAAGACGCCAACGACCATGAAATCGACGCCCTTGATGCGAATCGTCTCGCCGGTCGGATCGGGGTCGTGAGGGAAGAGGACGTCGGCGACCTGGTTCCCGATGACGGCAACCTTGCGCCTGTGCTCCATGTCGAGCGCATTCAGGAAGCGCCCGGCGATCATGGTCTGCGGCTGGATTCGAATGAACGCGGGCACGTCGCCGAAGACCGAGAAGCTCCCCGTCTTCTCGCCACGCGTCACGAGCGCGCCCGCCCCGCGATTGCCGAGCGAGGCGCGGGGCGCGACCGCGTCGATCTCGGGGATGTTCGCCTCGAGCGCGCTCGCGTCCGCGCGCGTCAGCCGCACGAACTTGCCGGGGCGCATGCCCTTGTAGGGCAACGAGGTTCGCCATCCCCATACAAATAAACTTTTCGTCGCGAGCCCGGCCATGTCACGGCGTATGCCCCCCTCGAGGCCGTTGCCAAAGCCGACCATGACGATCAGCATGAGCACGCCCCAGAAGACGCCGACGGCCGTCAGCGTCGTCCGCAGCGCGTTGCGCCGCAGCGTCCCGAAGATCTCGGTCCACTGGTCGATGTCGATCATTCGGCCCTCAGGGCGACGATCGGGTTCACCCGGGCCGCCATGCGGGCCGGGAAATAGCCTGCGAGGAGGCCGGAGAGCACGAGGAGCACGGTCGCCCCGACGACGACGCCGAGGTTGACGCTCGGGTCGCGGAAGAAATCGCTCGGCGGCACGTGCTTGCGAACGAGCTCGAGCGTGGCGATGCCCGCGAAGAGCCCGAGGTACCCGGAGACGCCCGTCACGATCAGCGCCTCCAGGACGATCTGCGAGACGATCGCCCACGGCGTCGCGCCGAGCGCCTTGCGGATCCCGATCTCCTTCGTCCGCTCGCGTACCGAGATCAGCATGATGTTGCCGACCCCGACGATACCGGCGACGATCGTGCCGATGCCGACGATCCAGATGAAGACGCGGATCCGCTGGAAGAGCATCACGATCCGTTGAAAATCCTCGACGGTATTGCGAACCCTCAAGGCGCGTTTGTCCTCGGGCGAGAAATGGTGCCGCGCCGCGAGGAGCCGCTTCGTCTGGCCGGCGACGGCGACGCTGTGCTCGACGTCGGTCTTCTCGTCGATCGTGAACATGAGCTGGTGGATCTGGGAGGCGCCGCCGTACGCCATCTGCGCGGTGGAGATGGGGATGTAAATCTTGCTTTGCTCCTCCTCGCCGCCCTCGTCCTCGAAGACGCCGACGACGCGGACCATCATGCCGCGCACGTTGATCCATTCACCGATCGGGTCCTTCCCTTTGAAGAGCCTTTCGACGGCGACGGGCCCGATCACGGCGACCTTGCGGTTCTCGGCGAGGTCGAGCTGGTTGATGAAGCGGCCGCTCGTGATGAGCGTGTTCTCGAGGAACTGATGGTCGGGGTGACAGGCGCGCACGTCGAAGGACGAGACGGCGCCGTGGTAGGAGACGGTGAATTGCCCCTGCAAATAGAAGCGCCCCGTGATGTGGACGACGCCGTCGACGTGGCGCTTGACCGCGTCGTAGTCCTCGTCCGTGAGGCGGACGTTGCGCCCGATTTTATGCCCCTCGAAGGGCAGCGAGGTCGCGCCCGGCCAGATCCACAACGAATTCGTCGCGTCGTCGCGGAACTGGTGCTCGGCGCCATTTTGAATGCCCGCGCCCGAGCCGAGCAGGATGACGAGCATGAAGATCCCCCACGCGACGCTGAGCGCGGTGAGCGCCGTCCGAAGCTTGGCCGTCCGGAGGGTCTCGACGAGCTCGACGAGCCGGTCGAGGCTCACGCCCGGTCCTCGTCCGCCTCGATGACGCCGTCGCGCAGCCGGATCGTGCGGTGGGTCCGCGCGGCGACCTTGGGCTCGTGCGTGACGATGACGACCGTGACACCGGAGGCGTTCACGTCGATCAGCAAATTCATGATCTGCTCGGAGGTCTTCGAATCGAGCGCGCCGGTGGGCTCGTCCGCGAGCAGCACCCGCGGCTTCGTGATGAGCGCGCGCGCGATGGCGACGCGCTGTTTTTGCCCGCCCGACATCTCGGCGGGCAGGTGCATGGCCCAGGCCTCGAGGCCGACGCGGGCGAGGTACTCGAGCGCGAGCGCATTCCGCCGGGCCCGCGGGACGCCCTGGTAAAACAGCGGGAGCGCGACGTTCTCCGCGGCCGTCTTGAAGGGGAGCAAATTGAACGATTGAAACACGAACCCGATGAAGCGGTTCCTGTACTGCGCGGCGCGGCTCTCGGAGAGGTCGCGGATGAGCGCGTCGCCGAGCCGGTAGGTGCCGCTGTCGTAGTCGTCGAGGATGCCGAGGATGTTGAGCAGCGTGGACTTGCCCGACCCGGAGGAGCCCATGATGGATACGAGCTCGCCTTCCTCGATAGTGAGGTCGACGTTGCGCAGCACGTGCAGCGCGTGGTGCCCCAGGTGGTACGACTTGTTGACCCTCTCGAGGTGGATCACGATTGGATGCGTAGCAAAATTCCAGGGAGGACGCTATCCCGTTGTCGAGAGCCTCACCGAGCACGCGGGCGTCGATACGGCCGCGATTGCGCAGCGCCTCGCGGCGCGTCTCTCCGCGACCATGGCGCCGAAGCCCACCTATTGGCTCGGGTAGGAGTTAGCGCCCATGGGATATGATTTGTTTTGCAAATAACATTTCTCCCATTAGCACGCAGATTCCGTCCATGCTAGCGTGGCGGCCGTCACTTCTTTTGGACCATCAGGGAGAGTGTGGGTGGCATTCGGCGTTCCGCAGCAGAGCATTGTCCGGTGGCTGGTCGTAGCGGTCGCCGAATGCCTGCGGATCCCAGCCGAACAGGTCGACGTACACAGTAGCTTCCGCCGCCTGGGCCTGGACTCCCTGACGGCTGGATCGCTCGCCAGCCGCCTCTCCACGTGGCTCGAACGCCCGGTGCCGATCACGCTGCTGTGGGAGTTCCCCAGCGTCGCCGAGCTCGCGGCCCACCTTGCCGGCGCCCCGCGCCCTGCGGCCGCCCCGGAGGCGCCTCGGGTCGCCGCGCACGAGCCCATCGCCGTCGTCGGGATCGCCTGTCGTTTCCCGGGAGCCGATTCCCCGGCGGCCTTCTGGGAGCTTTTGCGCTCCGGCACGGACGCGATCACGGACATCCCTCGCGATCGCTTCGACGTGGACGCGCTTCACGCGCCCGATCCGGCCACGCCGGGCACCATTCCCATGCGTCAGGGCGGCTTCCTGCGCGACGTCTCGGGCTTCGATGCGCACTTCTTCGGCATCTCCCCACGCGAAGCGCTCCACATGGATCCGCAGCAGCGCATCATGCTGGAGCTCTCCTGGGAGGCGCTCGAGGACGCTGGCATCCCTCCGCTTTCGCTCGCCGGTTCTGCGACGGGCGTCTTTGTCGGCGCCATCTGGAGCGACTTCGCCCTGCTCCTCGGCCGCCTGGGGCTCTCGGCCATCGCCCCGCACACCGTGACGGGCGTGCACCACAGCATCATCGCCAACCGCGTCTCGTACACGCTGGGGCTCGAGGGGCCGAGCATGGCCATCGACACGGCCTGCTCGGCCTCGCTGGTGGCCGTGCATCTCGGGTGCGAGAGCCTGCGCAGCGGCGAGTCCACGCTGGCGCTCGCGGGGGGGGTCAACCTCATCCTCGCGCCCGACAGCCTGGTCCAGATGGCGAAGTTCGGCGCCACGAGCCCCGGCGGGCGCTGCCGCCCCTTCGACGCGGGGGGCGACGGTTATGCCCGCGCCGAGGGCGCCGGCCTCGTGGTGCTCAAACCCCTGTCGCGGGCGATCGCGGACGGCAACCCCATTCATTGCGTGCTCCGCGGCAGCGCGACGAACAACGACGGGCGCAGCAACGGGCTCACCGCGCCGAGCCCACGCGCCCAGCGCTCGCTGCTCGCCATGGCCTGCCAAAGGGCCGGCGTCGACCCGACTTCCGTGGACTACGTGGAGGCGCACGGCACCGGGACGAAGCTCGGAGACCCCATCGAGGCCTCCGCCATCGGAGCCGTCTACGGGAAAGGCCGCCCTCCGGAGCGCCCCCTACGCATCGGCTCGGTCAAGAGCAACATCGGTCACGCCGAGGCCGCTGCGGGCATTGCCGGGCTCATCAAGGTCGCGCTCAGCCTGCGCCACCATGAGCTCCCGGCGAGCCTGCACTTCGGCACGCCGAACCCTCAGATCGACTTCGCCTCCCTGGGCATCGAGGTCCAGGCCCGGCCGGGCCCGTGGCCGGAGCGAGAGGGGCCAGCCCGCGCAGGCGTCAGCTCGTTCGGATTCGGCGGCGCCAACGCCCATGTCGTGCTCGAGGCGTGGCGGGCGAGCGAGAGGCCTGCGTGGCCCGTCGCGGCCCCGAACCCCTCGTCGCGCGCGCCTCGGCAGCCCGTCTTCTACTTCGCAGGGCACGGCTCCCAGTGGCTCGGCATGGCCCGCGAGCTGCTCGTGGCCTCGCCCCTGTTTCGCGCGCGGCTTGCCGCTTGCGATCGGGCGATCCAGGCGGAGGTCGGGTGGTCGCTTTTGCAAGAGCTCTTCGCCCCGCCCGAGGCATCGCGGCTGAACGAGCCGGACGTGGTACAGCCCGCGATCTTCGCCGTGCAGGTGGCCCTGGCCGAGCTGTGGCGCTCCTGGGGCGTCGTCCCGCGGGCCGTGCTCGGGCACAGCCTCGGCGAGGTCGCCGCCGCGCACGTGGCAGGCGCGCTGACCCTCGAGGATGCCGTGCGGCTCGTCTGCCTGCGTGGAAAGCTCACCCGGCGGCTCGCAGGCCAGGGAGGGCTCTTGCTGGTGGAGCGATCGCGGCACGAGCTCGCGGCGGCGATCCACGGCATGGAGGGCGTCACGCTCGCCGTGTTCAATGCGCCCACCTCGACCGCGCTCTCCGGCGAGCGCGCCGCGCTCGAACGCCTGGCCGCCGAGCAGCGAGCGGCAGGCGTGCGCTGCGCCTTCGTCGACATCGCCTTCCCCTCGCACAGCCCGCTCGTCGATCCCATCCTGGGGGAGCTCCTCGCCGGGCTCTCGGAGATATCGCCGCAGCCCACGCACATCCCGCTGCTCTCCACGGTGACAGGGCGCTTCGTCGAGGGGCGTGATCTCGACGCGCGCTACTGGGTCCGCAACCTGCGCGAGCCCGTGGACTTCGCGGGGGCCGTCGACCTGCTCGCCCAGCGAGGCGAGGATCTCTTTCTCGAAGTGGGCCCGCAGCCCGCGCTCGTCCGCTTCGTGGAGCAGTGCCTCGCGCACGCAGGCCGCCCGGGCCGCGTCGTCGCCTCGGTCCACCGCCGTGCCCCCGAGGGGGAGGCGCTGCTCGAAGCCGCCGCGACCTTGCAGGAGCAGGGCGTGCCTGTGCGCCCCCATCTGCGGGACGTCCCGGGCGCCGAGGCGCCCGCGCTGCCACGCGTGCTCCCGGTCTCGGCGCACACACCCGAGGCCCTGCGCGTACGGGTGGCGGGGCTCCTTTCCCGCCTCGGGACCCAGCCGGACCTCGACCTCGACGACCTCTGCTACACGGCGGCTTGCGGCCGCAGCCACCTCGGGCACCGCGTGGCCGTGGTCGGCAGCACGCGCGCCGGCCTGCGCGAGCAGCTCGTCGCGGCCTTGTCCCACCCCCTCGGGGCGCGCCTCTCGCCCACCGAGCCGCCGCGCCTGGCCTTCGTCTTCCCGGGTCAGGGCGGCCAGTGGGAGGGCATGGGCCGAGAGCTCCTGGAGCAAGAGCCCGCGTTTCGCCATGCGCTCCTCTCCTGTGATGCGGCCCTCGCGCCCTACCTCGGCGGGTCGATCGCCGCGCGGCTCTCCGAGGGAAAGGCCATCGAGGACAGGGCCGATGTCGCGCAGCCGGCGCTGTTCGCGTTCCAGGTGGCGCTTTGCCGGCTCTGGGAGTCGCTGGGCGTTCGGGCGGCGGCGGTCGTCGGCCACAGCATGGGCGAGGTGGCGGCGGCGCACGTGGCGGGCGCCTTGAGCCTGGAGGACGCGGCCCGCGTCATCTGTGCGCGCAGCCGGCACCTGCGATCGCTGCATGGTCGGGGAACCATGGCCATCGTCGAGAGCTCGCCGGACGAGCTCGCGGCGGCCCTCGCGCGCTGGTCCGGGCGCGCGAGTGTGGCTGCGCGAAACGGGCCGCGGAGCTTCGCTCTCGCGGGCGAGCGCGAGGCCGTGGAGGCGCTCGTCGCGGAGGTGCAAGCGCAGGGCGCCTTTGCGCGCGTCATGGGCCCCGAGTTCCCCATGTCGCATTGCCCCCAGGTGGAGCCTGTGCAGGGGGCGCTCGCGAGGGACCTCGCCGGGGTCACGCCTCGACGCGCCGCGCTTCCTCTGTACTCCACCACCACGGGCCTCGTCGCCGAGGGGCCGGAGCTCGACACGCGCCATTGGGTCCGAAACGTGCGCGAACCCGTGCATTTCCACGAACAGGTGCGCGCGCTTCTCCGGGACGGCGTCCGCCTGCTGCTCGAAGTCGGGCCCCACCCGCTGCTCGGCCATGCTTGCGAGCAGACGGTCGCCGAGGAAGGCGTGAGCGCCGTGATCCTGCATTCGCTGCGGCGCGGCGAGGGGCAACGTTATCTCTACGAGGCGCTCGCGCAGCTCTACACGTGCGGCGTGGAGGTGGACTGGCACGCGGTGCAGCGGCGCGGCGGGCGTTTCCTTCCCCTCCCCGCTTACCCCTGGCAACGAAAGCCCTACTGGCCCGAGGGCCTCTCGGGCACCACGCTCCCCAAACCCGAGATCAACGCGGCGCCCGCGCCCGAGGTGCCCGAGCTCTCGCGCCTGGAACAGGCCGTACGTGACGCGCAAGGTGCCCCCGAGCCGGCCCTCGTCGAGCAGATCCTGCGCCTCCGCGCCTCCGCGATTCTGCAACTCCCGGCGTCGATGCTCCCGCCGGAGTCTTCGCTCAAACGGCTCGGGCTCGACTCCATCATGGCCATGCAGCTCAACAATCGCCTTCGCGCGCTCCTGCAGGTGGACGTGCCGGTATCACTCCTCCTCGAAGATCGGGCCCTCCGCGCGCTGGCCCAGGGGCTCTGCGCCCACGTCCGAGAGGCGCGCAAGCCGGTCATCGACGCCGAGGCCCTCGCCGCGCAACTGGAGGAAGGCAGCCTGTGACGACGGCCAAGTCGCTCGTAGGTCTCCTCACCGGCAAGGGCGTGCGGCTCTGGGCGTCCGAGGGCCAGCTCCGCTTCAAGGCCCCGCCCGGCGCCCTCCAGGCGGAGGACAAGGAGGCGCTGCGAGCCCACAAGGCCGAGTTGCTCTCGCTCCTTTCCGGACGCACGGCGACCGGCCTCTCCAGCGTCCAGCGCCGGCTGTGGTTCCTCTCCCGGCTTGCGCCCGGGGAGGCCGCCTACCTGGTCGCCCAGGCGTACGAAATCCGCGGCCCTTTGCGTCCGGAGCTCCTGGAACGCGCCCAGCAGCGCGTTGTCGCTCGGCACGAGGCGCTCCGGGCCACCTTCGTGGAGCTCGAAGGACACCTGGTGCAGTTCATCGAAGACCGCCACACGTTGCCCTTGCAGCGCGTGCGCTTCCCGGAGCCGCCCACCGAGGAGCAAGTGCAACAGGCCCTGCGCGAAGCCTTGGCGCGCCCCTTCGACCTCGGGCGCGAGCCGCCCGTGAGGAGTTGCCTGCTGGAGCTCGGCCCCGATGCCCACGTGTGGGCGATCGGGCTTCATCACCTGGTGGTCGATGGGTGGTCGCTCGGCCTGTTCAACGAGGAGCTCGCGGCGCTTTATGGCGAGGAGCTCTCCGGAGAGCCCGCCGCGCTCCCCGAGCTTCGCCTGGGGTATGCGGACTTCGTGGACTGGGAGCGCCAGGTCTACCAGGCCTCCCGGAGCCTCCCATACTGGCGCGCGCGGCTCGAGCGCTTGCCCTCGCTGGAGCTGCCCTGCGACTTTCCACGCCCTGCCCTCACCCGCTACGAGGGGCGGCAGCATCGTTGCCTCCTCCCGCCGGACGTGGACGCGGCGCTCGCGCGTGTCGCCTCGGAGGCGGGCGCGACCCCCTTCGCAGCGCTCCTCGCCGTCTTCGCGGTCGCCTTGCAGCGGATGAGCCGCCAGAGGGACCTCGTCGTGGGCATCCCGCACGCCAACCGCGGGGATCGCAGCTTCGAGCCCCTCATCGGCTGCATGGTGAACACGCTCGTCCTGCGCATCGAGATCCCGCAGGGGATCGACTTCCGCGAGCTCGTGCGGCGTGTCCACCGCGTCGGCCTGGAGGCGGCCGAGCATCAGGACGTGGCGTTCGAAGAGCTCGTGCAGCTCTCCGGGCAGACGCGTGATCCCTCGCGCAGCCCGCTCTTCCAGGTCTTCTTCGGCCTGCAAAACGTGTCTCGTCCCCTGCGGCTCGCGGGGCTCTCGACGGAAGAGCTCCCCTTCGATCCGAAGCTCTGCCAGTTCGACCTGGAGTTCCACCTCACGCCGAGCCCCGGAGGCACCCGGGGGGTTTTGCTCTCGAGCGCGGCGCTTTTTTCCAGTGAGTTCGCGCCGCGTTTCGCCGAATCCTTCACGACGCTGGCCGCGCGCCTTTGCGCTGCGCCGGAGGCGCCCGTGGACACGGCTTGTCTGCTCGGCGAGGCGCGCGCGCGGGAGGTGCTCCTGGATTGGAACCGGACCGAGCACGCCTATCCTCGCGAGCTTTGCCTGCACGCCTGGGTGCGTGAGCGACTCGAGCAGACGCCGGAGGCGCCTGCCGTCACTTGCGCGGAGCGCACGCTCTCGGGCGCCGAGGTCCTTTCACGCGCGCACGGGATCGCGCACGCCCTCGCCGCGCGTGGGGTCGGCGCGGGCCATTTCGTCGCGGTGCTCGGTCAGCGCTCGCCGGAGCTCTTCTGTGCGGTCCTCGGCGTGCTTGCCGCCGGAGCCGCGTACCTGCCGCTGGATCCGGAGATGCCCGAGGAGCGGCTGCGCTTCATGCTGGCCGATAGCCAGACCCGGCTGGTCCTGTCCGAGCATGCGGCCCCCAGCGTCGTGCCCGAAGACGTGCCTGTGCTTTCATTGCGGGACCTCGAGCCCCTGCGCGCCGATGCGCCGCCGGCGGTCACCGTGACCTCCGAGGATCCCGCCTATTTGCTCTACACCTCGGGGTCCACCGGCAGGCCGAAGGGCGTCGTGGTGCGCCACCGCAACGTGGTGAGCTGCTTGTGGGCCCATGCGCGTGCTCCGGGGCTCGGCGCGGAGGACGTGTTCCTCGCGGTGACCACCTGGTCCTTCGACATCTCCGCGCTCGAGCTTTTTCTACCGCTCGTGACAGGGGCCCTTTTGGTGCTGGCCGAGACGGAGGGCGTGCGCGACGGCAAGCGCCTCGCGCGTCTGCTCGAATCGCGCGGCGTCACGGCCATGCAAGGCACGCCCGCCACCTGGTCGCTCCTCATGGCGTCGGGTTGGAAGGGCGACGAGCGGCTCAAGGCATTCTGCGGCGGCGAGCACCCGTCGCGCGAGGTCGTGGACTTTCTGGCCACGCGCTGCGCGGAGCTCTGGAACCTGTACGGCCCCACGGAGACCACCATCTGGTCGCTGCGCGAGCGCCTGACGCCAGGCGCTCCGATCCTCGCGGGTCGCCCTCTGGAGAATACGCAGATCTACGTGCTGGACGAGGCGGGGCTGCCCGTGGGGCCAGGCGTGCCTGGCGAGCTGTACATCGGCGGCGAGGGCGTGGCGGCCGGATACTGGAACCGGCCGGAGCTCACGGCCGAGCGCTTCGTGCAAATCAATCCAGGGAGCGCATTGCCCGCGCCCGTGCGTTGCTATCGCACGGGGGACCTCGTGCGGCAGCATGGCGACGGGCGTGTGGAGTTCCTCGGGCGATGGGATGAACAGGTGAAGATCCGCGGCTACCGAATCGAGACCGGCGAGATCGAGCACGTGCTGAGCCAGCACCCGGGGGTGAGAGAAGCGGCGGTGGTCGCTCGCCCGGGGCCCGATGGATCGCTCGAGCTCATCGCCTGCGTCTGCCCCGAGGCCGGCGAGGCGCTCGTGACGCAGGAGCTACGCACCTGGCTCACGGGCCGATTGCCCGGGTACATGGTGCCGGCGCACGTTGCCGTGCTGGAGGCGCTGCCGCGTACACCGAATGGCAAGGTTCACCGCAAGGCGCTGCCGCCCGCCTCGTTTTCGCGGCGCGCCTCCGAGGTGGCCCACGAGCCGCCGGTGGGGCCCATGGAGGAGGCGGTCGCGGCGCTTTATGCCGAGCTGCTCCCGGGGCGTCGGCCGGGTCGGAACGATGATTTCTTCGCGCTGGGCGGGCATTCCTTGATGGCGGCGCGATTGCTGTACGCCGCCGCCGAGCAGCTCGGCGTATCCGTGCCGATGACGGAGCTCTTCCTGCACCCCACCGTGCGCGGCCTTTCGCTCGTGTTCAAGCGCGCACGGCTCCGGGCGGCGGTGAGCCGCGGGGACATGGAGGCGCTGGAGGCTGCGGTGGCGGAGCTCAGCGAGGACGAGGCCCAAGCCATGCTTTCGGAGCTGATTCCAACGTAGGAGACAGGACGATGACGACGACCCCTGAGCTTTCACGAACCAAGCAAGAGCTTCTGCGCGCTCTCATTCAGAATCGAGAGGCCGCCCGCCAGGACGTGCCCTCCAACGTGGTGCAATTCAAGAAAGGGCAACCTGGCGGGCCAGCGTTTTTCTTTTTCCCGGCCACGGACGGAGGGGTTTCTTATTTCCGCTACATGGCGCCTCACCTGCCCGAGCGCATGGCATTTTATGGTTGCCAGGCGCCTGGCTTCGACGAGGAGCGCGAGCCGCTGCGCACCGTGGAGGAGGTGGTCGAGTACACGTTGCGCCACATCCGCGCGGTGCAGCCGCACGGACCTTATTACATCGGCGGGTTCTGCATGGGGGGACTGCCTTCGTACGAGCTCGCGTGCCGGCTGCAGGAGGAGGGCGAGGAGGTGGCCATGCTCGTCCAGATCATGCCGGTGTTCCTGCGCCCGTGGGCGTGCCTGCCGGGGACGGACGCGCTGCAGCTCCGGGCCATCGAGGATCACCATTTCATCTTCGAGCGCCTGCTGGGCATCCAGGTGCCGCTGCCCATGGAGCAGATCCGTGCGCTGCCCGAGAACGAGCGTTACGATTTCGTCACCGGGCTCGTGAAGGAAGCGGGGTACCTCAAGAGCCAGGCTGAAGAGCACCTCTTCCGGCATCGAATGAAGATGTACGAGGCGGGGCTCTCCGCCATGCTGGGTTATCAGCCGAAGCGTCGGCTTCGCGGGCACGTGGAGGTGCTGGTCGTAGGCCGGAAGTCGCATGACGAGCTGGAGCTCGACATGAACACCTCGTACACCGTGCACCTGCGTAGCCTGCCGCCGGAGCAAATCCATTATCACCCCCTGAACGCGGACGCTGCGGCCCTCTTCAGCGGCGAGGATCCGGACTGCAAGCTCATCTCGGGGCGCCTGGCGGAGCTGCTCGGATGACGGTATCCCTACGGGCGAGGTAGCGGGAGCGCCACGCGGCAGCTCATGATGGGGAGCGTGCTCGTGATACTCGCGGCGGTTGTGATGGTGGTCCAGATCGGGATCACCGTCCGGCTGTGGAGGAGCGACCTCTACACGCGCGGGCAGAAGATCGCGCAGAGCGCGATGATCTGGCTGCTCCCGGTCGTGGGCGCGATCGTCGTCTACGTGGGGCTCCGGCACACCGATGACGTGTGTCGTCTCGAGCCCAACTCCGAGGGCGAACATCAATCGCTCTGGTGGACGAACCACGACCCGTAGCGGCACCACGTCGGATCGAAGCACGGCGTCAAACCCTTCCCGCATCCGATCTCGTCCGCGGACGAACCCTGGCATCGCCGCTGCCGATCCGTGTACCATCCTCGTCCCATGCCGACGCTCGTGCTCTCCCGCCGCTACAGCCCCGACTCGAACGCGCTGTTCGCCGCGGCGCTCGCCGCTGGCTGGGACGTCGAGCGCCTTCGCTCGTTCCGCTGTCCGGAGGACATCGCGGCTCGCGGGCCGGTATTTTATGGCGAGACGATCCTCGCGGACGCCATCGCTTCCGAGCTCGGGATCGTATTGCTCGAGCCAACGGCCGACTGGCTGCCCGGTTTACCCCAGCACCACCGCCTTCGGGACGTGCGCCTCACGACGCTCGCGGAGGCCCAGACGATCCGCGATGGCGTGTTCGTCAAGCCAACGGACGAGAAGTGCTTTCCCGCGCGCGTATACGCGAACGGCGCTGCGATCCAGCCGGACCCCGTGCTGCCGCCCGATCTCCCCGTGCTGGTGAGCGAGCCGGTCGCCTTCGAGGTGGAGTTTCGGTGCTTCGTTCTCGAGCGCGACGTAGCGGCACTCTCCCCGTACATCCGCGGCGGGGAGATCGCGCGGAATGCGACGGGCGAATGGGAGGCGGACCAGGCCGACATCGAATGCGCGCGTGCATTCCTTCGTGCGCTCCTCGCGGATGATGTTGTGGACTTGCCGCCCGCTGTCGTCGTGGATGTCGGGCGCATGGCTGGGCGTGGCTGGGGCGTGGTGGAGGCGAACCCTGCGTGGGCGTCGGGGATCTGCGGTTGTGACCCGGCGAGCGTGCTTCGCGTGCTAGAGCGGGCTACGGTGGCGCGGGACGGGATTTCCGATACAGATAGGCGGTGGTCGCGCCCCGTGGGGTAGCGGGCGAACGCAGGCGCTCGCGGCGCGGGCGCGGGACTACGTTGTTTCCGGAGGGGCCTTCGGCGGCAGGAACGCCGCTGGATCCAGCCCGTCCGCCTCCATTGCGGCGCAGTCCACCAACCGAGGAAATGGAATGCATCCTCGCTCCCGCAACGTGGCGGACCAGCGCTCGGCAAAACGATGCGCCACCTCCTCGCGCTCCCGCTCGGGCTGACTGTCGTATGCGTCATGCAATTCCAGGAGGTCGCCTCCCAGCAGCTCCGGCCGTACCACCCGGTCCCAGAAGTCCACGAGGTGCCCAAGCTCGTGGAGCAGCGTCCGGTACAGCAGGACCCGCCGCAGCCCCTCCAGCCCGAAGGTCAGGTGGTGCGCACGTTTGTCGGAGTGCACTTCGTCCGCCTCCTCCCGCAGGCGACCAAGCTCTGCCTCTTGCTCCACATCGAGGCGCAGGCTCCTGCGTAGCCGGAGCGGCACCGGCTGCGCATCCAGATATATCGCGGGACCCTGCACCGGGCCGAGCTCCAGGTGCCATGCGAGGCGCCCCCAGCAGCGATCGAGGATGACTTGCTTGCGGCTCGGTTGCCGCAGAATCACACCGGCCAGGCCATACCCCTCCGGCGCCTCCAGCACCTCTTTCGGCAACGCCGAGAGCACGGTGACCACGTCGTCCACGGTGCAGGGGTGCAGGAAGCCGCGTCGCGGGCGCTGGACCACGAAATGCAGCGGCCTCCCGTGCACGTCCCGGCGCACCGTCCGATAGCTGCGAATCTGGGCCCAGGAGGGGCCGTCTCCCCAGCGGCTTGGGATCACCAGGCAGTTCTTTTGCCCATGCCCCGCCTTCGGCGTACCGATGTTGCGGTTCCGACGTGTGGCATTCCAGCCAGGCTTGGGCTGCATCACCCCATGGTACGCGGAAGGCGGAAGCCAATCCAGTCGCGTGGCAAAGGATCTGATCGGCCAAGACCATCCCCGGCCCCACGCGCCGCCGGCGCCTTCTTGCGCGCTGTCAAGGACCGCTATTCAGCAACTTCGAGCTTCTTGCAGCACTCCTCGTCCTTCAGATCGCAGCCCTTCCGATAGAACGCAGCGGCCTCTTTGGCGGAGTGTTTCTCGATCATCATGCCAGAATAGCGACACGATTCCCTCTTGGTAGTGCACGTTGATGTCGTCGGTGGAGCCCGAGACCTTATCGACGCGCCAGCCACCGGCATAATGGACCTCGCGCCCCCTGAGCGCCGCCTTGCCCGTTTTGTAGCAATCGAGCGCCCGCTCCGAGATCTCGCACCGGTACTTGCACTGCTCCGCGGTCTGGCAAGAGCCGTCCTCCGTCTCCGCAATCTCGGCGCGCTTTTTCTTCAGGTCTTCCTCGAGCGCCGCCTGCTCGGGGTCATAAATGAGCTTCCCGAGTCCAGACAAGTTACATGCGGAATTCGTGAGAGAAAGCGCGACGACGAGCCACGTCGTCGACCAGAATCGCTGGGGCGCTTGCATCCGCGCGAAGATACCGTCGCAGAAGTGCAAGGGAGGATTACGGTTTTTTATCACGCTCGGTCACTCATTCTTCGAGCACGCGAATCACCCGTTGCGCCTTCACAATTTCGAGCGCCCAGGTTCGCTCCGCGGAGAACAATCCGGTGTGATACTCGAATTCCAAAACTACGCGCTTGGCTGAATCCCCTTGATGGCAGCCGAATTCTACACCGCGAAGCTTCCCGGGGGGTTCGTCGCGCATGCTCAGCTCGCTGTCGGGGGTGCGACACTGGGCAAGGACCTGGCCCACCGTGAGCCCAATCCACGAGGTCGACGCGTCCTTCATCGATTCGGCTCGAACCTCGTGTTCCTGGCGGCTTCCACACGCAGCGCATGCCGCGCAGAGGAAGAGCAACACGATCGGGGACAAGGAGCCCTTCATCACGGATTTCACGCGATGCTCTCCGGCCACGCGCTCACTCGTCGAGCCGGACCCGGATCACGATGCCGCCGAGGACGTCACCGACCCGGAAATCCTTCCGCCGGCTGTCCGGGTGATCATTGTGGCACTTGACGCAAGCCTCGACGACGCCCTTGTCGGGATAATACGCAGAAAAATACTTCTTGCCGCCGATCGTCTCATCTGCGTAATGGCTCTTCCCCGTCTCGGCGACGATCCGGAGGCCGACCGTTTCGCTCTCCGTGCGCGGGCCATTCTGCTTGTTGATCGGCCAGGGCGAGAGGAGCGCATAACTGAAGAGCGCGTCCTTGTTCTGGCTGATCGTCTCGGCGCTCATGCGGAGCATTTGCGCGGGCAAGGGCAGCGCCTTGTCCTCGCGGAAATGTTCCTTCGCCTCGATGAGCTGCTCTTGATACTGAAGCCGGTCGACGACCGCGCTCGCGTAGGCCTCGCGATTGGCGGAGATCACCGCGAAGAGCGTGTCGGTCATCTCCTGCGGCGTGAGCTTGCCGTCGCCACGCCCGCCGCCGCATCCCGACGACGCGAGCACGAACAGACCCAGCGAAACGCAGGCGACCTTTTCGATCCGCTTCACGACGCGCCTCCGCTCCGAACCCTCCGCGGAGACGAGGCGCGCCGTCGTTCGTCCTGACGCCTGCGATCGAAGGAGAGCGCGTGCCGGCAGAGCAGCGCATTGACGAGGGCGAGGACGACGGACGCGACGAGCGCGACCTGGGGCGTCACGAGGTCGTTGCTGTAGAGGGCCTCGAGCGAGGCCGCGACGAGCCATAGCTGGATGGCGGAGAGGATGCCGATGATCGCGTTGACGCCCGAAAGAAGCGTCGAACCCTGGCCGGAGAGCACTAGCTGTCCCTCCCGACGGCGAAGACATCGTCGCCGTGCTGCTCGATCCATACCCGAGGCAGGCGCCGCAAAGGCGGGCCTGCGACGGGACGGCCGTCGTTCACGTCGAAGCGCCCTCGGTGGCAAGGGCAAAGAAGCTCGTCCTTTTGCGGCTGGTGCACGACCGCGCAGGAGAGGTGCGTGCAGACCTGCGAATACGCGCGCAAGGATCCGCTCTGCGTGCGCACGAGGATACAAGGGTCCTCGTCCGTCGGATACCGGAAGAGCATGGAGCCGCCCGTCGGGAGATCGGAGGCTTTGCCGATCCGCGCCGCCTCGCCCATCTGCCCCGGTTTTCGCACCCAGCGGGCGACGGCGGCGATGGCCCCGTTGACGAGGACGAGCAGCGCCGAGCCGATCGTCAGCGATTTCGCGAACTCGCGCCGCGCGACATAACGATCGTCCACCGTGCCGATGGGAAAATGCTCACGCCCGGGCACTCGCCCGCCCTCACTCGTGTCGTCGTTCTCCGCCATCAGCCGTCCTCCGAAAGCAGCGCCGCCACGTCGTCCGGCTCGGCCACCTTCGGCCGGCCGCCGAGCTCGATGAGATCGACGTGCACGCGGTCTCGCCCGCGCGGCACGACGACAGAGACCTTGGTTCGGACCTCCTCGCCCTCGCCGAAGACCCAATGGTTCAATGCGGTGCCGCGCCGCGTCCGTTCGAATTCCTCGATCGTCATGTACGACAGCGCCTGCGAGGGACAAACCGTCGCGCACATCGGCTTCTTGCCGATGCTGGTGCGGTCGTAGCAGAGATCGCATTTCATCATCTGATCGATCTCGCCGAAATACTTCGGCACGCCGAAGGGACAGGCGAGCACGCAATTCGAGCAGCCGATGCAACGAGGCGCCAGCGCGCTTTGCACGACGCCGTCCGGGGTCTGCTTGATGGCGTCGGCGGGGCAGACGCGTGCGCAGATCGGATCCTCGCAGTGCATGCACACCTGCGGCGCCGTCTGCACGCTGTCACGGCGGCGGATGGTCTCGAGGTGGATCATCGCCTGACCCTTGTGCGTATCGCACTCCTCGCAGGCCTGCACGCAAGCCTGGCAGCCGATGCAACGCGCGTAATCGATGAAAAGCGTCCGCTCGCTCAACGCGCCCCCTCTCGGTCCGAAGCGCGACGCACGCGAACGGCGCAGATCTTGTATTCCGGGATCTTCGAGACCGGATCGAGCGCGGGAATCGTGCACCTGTTCGCCGAGCGCTCGTCCGGCCAGTGATAAGGAACAAACACCGTATCGGGCCGGATGGTGTTCACGATCATGGCGCGCACGACCAGCGAGCCGCGCCGGCTCTCGACCTCGACAGGCTCGCCGTCCGAGACGCCGAGCTTCTGCGCGAGCCGCGGGTGCATCTCGCAATACGGGTCGGGGGTCTGCCGGACGAGGCCGCCGATCCGTCGCGTCTGGTTGCCGGAGAGGTAATGCGCGACGACGCGGCCCGTCGTGAGCACGATCGGGTACTCCTCGTCCGGCTCCTCGGCCGCGGGCCTCCACTCGACGGGCTGGAAATGCGCCTTCTTGTCCGCATGCCCGAAGATACCGCCCTCGTAGAGCCTCGGCGTGCCGGGGTGGTCCTCCGACGGGCACGGCCAGAACACGCCGTAGTTTTTCTCGATTTTTTCGTACGTGATGCCAGCGTAATCGGCGATGCCGCCCTTGGAAGCGGCGCGGAGCTCCTCGAAGATCTCCTGCGGCGAACCATAACGGAATTTTTCGCCTTGGCCGAGGCGCTCGGCCAGGTCGCAGAGGATCCGCCAGTCCTGTCGCGCCTCGCCCGGCGGATCGACGACCTTCTTGTGCAGGATGACGCGCCCCTCGACGTTCGTCGTCGTGCCCGTGTCCTCCTCGATGAGCGAGCCCGGCAAGAGGACGTCGGCGTGGCGCGTGGTCTCGGACATGAAGAAATCAATCGCGCCGAAAAACTCGAGCTTTTCCAGTGCTTCGCGGATGAACCCCTGGTTCGGCAGGGAGACCATGGGGTTGAAGCAGAGCGAGAAGAGGCCCTTGATCTTGCCGGCGTGGATGGCCTCGAAGATCTCCATCGCGGAGATGCCCTTGCCCGGCAGGGCCTTTTCGTCGATGCCCCAGACGGACGCGATGTGCTTGCGGTGCGCGGGGTTCTCGATGTCGCGCGCGCCCGGGAGCTGATCGCATTTCTGCCCTTGCTCCCGCCCGCCCTGGCCATTGCCCTGGCCGGTGATCATCGCGTATCCCGAGCCCTCCTTGCCGATCCTGCCCGTGGCGACGCAGAGATGGATGGCCGCCATGCAATTGTCGACGCCCTTGGAGTGGTGCTCGATGCCGCGCGCATGCAGCAAAAAGCTCGATTTTGCCGGCCCCCAGAGCTCCGCCGCGCGGACGATGAGCTTGGGAGGGATCCCCGCAATCTTCCCGGCATACTCGGGCGTGTATTTCGCGAGGATCCGTTCGAGCTCCGGAAACCCGGTCGTGTGCTCGTCGATGAACGCTCGGTCGATCCACCCGCGTTCGAGCATCACGTGGAGCATGCCGTTGAAGACGCCGATGTCGCCGCCCGACCGGACGGGGATGTACAGGTCGGCCGTGCGCGCGATGGGCGTCATCCGCGGGTCGAGCACGATGATCTTCGAGCCGTTCTCCCGCGCCCGCCAGAGGTAATCCGTCGTGATGGGCGCGCACTCGGCGACGTTCGCCCCGGCGATGAGGATGACCTCGGCCTTGGGGATGTCGCTCCAGGGGTTCGCCGCGCGATCGATGCCGAGGACCTTTTTCGAAGCCGCCGCCGCGGAGACCATGCAGAGCCGGCCGTTGTAATCGACGTTTGCCGTGCCCAGCACGACGCGCGCGAGCTTGCCGACGAGGTACGCCTTCTCGTTCGTCAGCGACGCGCCTCCGAGCACGGCGAACGAATCCGGGCCATGCGCCTCTTGCACGCGCCGGATGGCCTTCGCGACGCGGTCGAGCGCCTCGCCCCACCCGATCGGCACGAAGCCCCTGCCCTCCGCGCGCACGAGCGGCGTCTTCAGCCGATCCGGGTGCTCGTCCTGCATGTATCGCTTGACGCCCTTGGGGCAGAGCTTTCCTTGATTGAACGGAAACTCTTCCCAGGGCTCGAAGCCGATGATCTTCTCGTCCTTGACCTTGAGCTTGATCCCGCATTGCTGCCCGCAGAAGCAGCAGTGCGTCTCGACGACGCGATCCGGCTCGCCCGCCGCGGAGAAACCGCCGGGCGGCAGGCTGTACGGGTGCGGGCCGAACTCGTCGATGAGCCGCTCCTTTACGATCGGCAGCTTCGCCATCACGCCTCCTCGCGGGCGTTCGGGCGCCGCGCGTCTCGCCAGAGCCCGTCCTGGAGCAAGGCGAGGTTTTTCCTGCGACACGGCGGACAGACGTCCTGGTAATGCCTGCCCGCGCGGAGCGCGTACCGAATCCCCACCTCCGCCTGCACGCGCTTCAGATCCGCGATCTGCATCGCAGACGCGAACGGCTCCCCGCAACGCACGCACCGGGCCTGCTCCCCCGCCGCCGCGACCTCGCGGTAGACGTGAATGCCAAGCTGCGTCGGCCGCTGCACGATATGAAACAGCTTGCCGAACGGCACGTACAAGAGCAGGAGCACGACGGTCACGGCGTGCACCTGCGAGAGGGAATCGTACTTGTAGCCGTTCATGAACTGCGTCGATACCGTGAGGAGCAGCCCCGTCGCGGAGATCGCGAACAAAAGGACGAGCGGCACGAGATCCGTGGCGCCGTCCTGCACGGCGAGCACACCACGATCGCGCCCGCGCCGATAGAGCGCGAGCATGACTCCGACGATCACGAGCCCCGCCGAACCGACGAGCGCGTTGAACAAGAGCGACGCGAGCGGGCTGTCGAGGCTCGTCCGGAACACGCGGACGCCGAAGACGAACGCCTCGTAGATGTTCTGCGAGTCCCGCGCCGTCTCGAACCGGATCCAGCCGAAAGAGAGCGGGAACGTGATCCCGAACGCGAGGATGCACCCCCACATCAGGCAAAAATGCGAGGCCCAGCGCAGCGGGGAACGGCGGAAGACGAAGCGCTGCGTGCCAACGGTCCGGAAAGCGCCGCGAAGGAGGATGGCCCAGCGAGAGACGATCTTCCCGGGCGTGAAGAGGAGCGAGAGGGTCTGTCGGAAGTAGCGGTACGTCGGAGGACGCCCGAGCCACGTGGCGTATCGGTACCCGAGCGCGAAGGCGGCAAACGCGGACGCGGCCGCGTACGGCACGAGCGCGGTGTCGAAGTCCTTGAACCTGCGACTGCCGACGTACATGCCCAGCACGACGAGCGTCGCGGCCGAGAACCCAACGAATGCCGCTCGGCGCCCCTCGCGCGATGCAGGCAGATCAGAGCGCACCGAGGCATCCTAGTCGAAGGTTGCGGCTCGAGGGAAGAGGGAAGACGATGCGAGAGCTGCGACACAAGCCTCGGGGCTTGGTCGAAATGCTGCGCTCCTATCCGGACGCGATCGTGACCGGGACGAACTCGCTCGTGCCGAACAGCTCGACGTACGCCGTGTAATGTTCTCGCGGGCAGGACGCGGCGAGCGCGCAGCGGGCGGCTTCCGCGCACGGGACCGTGGCCGCTCCGAGCGCCCCTTCGGCCTCGCTCGGGCCGCTTTCCCTGCGGATCACCGCGGCGAGCGCGCGCGCCGGCTCGGCCGCGCCGGCGGACGGGAGCGGCTCGCTCCCGAGGCGTTCGGCGTGGAAGCGCACGCAGGGATGGCGCACCACGGAGGCGAGCGATGCGAGCGCCTCGGGACGCCTGTCCGGCGGCAGGACGCCGAGCGTGCGCACGACCTCGGTCACGATCGCCGTCTCCGGGAGCGCGGCGGCCCTGTAGGCCGCGTCCGCGGCGGCGCGGAGCGGATAAACTGGCTGGCTGAAGAGGGACAAACCCCTCGCGTTCGCGAATGCGACGAGCGCCGTCCATTCGTGCATGTTGTGTCGCGTGGTCACGGTCGCGAGCGCCACGTGCGCCGATCTGCCGTCGGCGAGCAGCCCATCGAGCGCCGCGAGCACCTCGGCGTGCGAGCCTGGGCGGCCCGTGACCGCGTCGTGGACCTCGGCGGTCACGCCGTAGATCGGCACGACGACGCGCGTGCCTTCCGGCGCGCGCGAGAAGAGCGCCCGCCGGAAATCCGCGTCCGCGAGGCGCCGCGCAGGGCCCATGAGGGTGAGGCGCTCGAAGCCGTGCTCGGCCACGCTCTCGACGAGGTCGAGGATGCGCGAAAAAGCGAGCGGATCGAGGCCATTGAGCTGCACGCCCGTGGCGCCCCGCTCGCGCGCGGCGCGCATGCGCAGCCGCAGCCCCTCGAGCTCGGCCTCCCCCTCGTCCTGCGCCGGCACCACGGCCTTGATCGGGCAGAACACGCAGGCCTGGCCGCACTCGGCGTCGATGTGCAGGTGGAGCGTACCAGCGGCGTCGATGTCGGCGGACGCGGGCGCGGAGGAGCCCGCCGCGGGCGCGGGCACCACGAGGGCGCGCACCTCGTGCACGCGGCGAGGCACCCGCACCTTGCGCGCCCCTGCCCGCTTGAGCGCGACGAGCGCGGCGAGCCACGCGCAAAGCGAGGCCGCGGCCACGGGCACGTCGTCCTCGACACCACGATGTTCGTATTCGTGCAGGCCCACCGCGACCTCGCCGGCCACCGCGAACGGCGGCGAGACCGCGTCGCGCGCTCCGAACCGGACGCGCAGCGAGCGCCTGTCCTCGACGTGCGCGAACGTCAGCACGCACGCGCGCAGATCGAGGCTCGTGCGGCGCGGGTTCGGGGGCAGCTCGATCGACGCGAGCACGTGATCGGCCACGGCCTCGCCGCCCACGCGGACGTTCGGCGCGAGCCAGGCCGCGATCCCGGGCGGATCGAGGAAGAGGTCGTCCTCCGCGGCGGCCACCGCGCGGAAGGCCTCCCCGAGCCAGGGCGGCCGCGCGGCGAGCACCCGGGAGAGCCGCCCCCGGAGCGCCTCGCCGTCGCCCTCCTCGGGCCCGAGGAGCAGGTGCGGGAAGAGCGCGAGCAGCGGCAGGAGGAAGGCGTGTGCGCGGCCGAGCGAAAGCGCCGCGACCGCGTGCGCGGCCTCGAGCGAGAGGCCGCCCGGCTGATCGATGCGCACGTCGCCCACGGGGCTCGCGAGCGAGGGGCGAGCGATCGAGCGTCGCGCCGAGAGCCGCAGCCGGAACGAGGCAACGGGCCCCGAGCGCGCCAGGTACAACGCGACGTCCCCGCGCTCGTTTGCTCCCACGCGGGCGACTTCCCAGCCGGGCGGCGCGAAGGCGCGGAGGGTCGCCTCCGGCGGAGGGAAACGAGGGACATCGAGCATCCCCCGCATCCTCTCATCCATTTCGGCAGAAAGCCCGCGAGAGGACGCTGGTCGCCGCACCCGCGACGCCGACGGGGGTTCGCCTGCGTGGCCCGCGGCCTCCCGAACGCCTTCGGTCTACGCGGACGTGCGCTCTTCCACGTCGATCCACACCCGTTCCATCGTGCGCTTCAGCGGGCGCGGATCACCTTGCGTGGCCGTGGCAACAGGGATGGCGCCGGGGGCATCGGCGAACGCCGTCCGACCGTGCAGGACCCTGTCGTCGAGCGCGATCAGCATTTCACCGGCCCCGAGCCGGAATTGCATTTGAAGCTCGGCGATTTCGAGGCTCGCATCCAGCATGTCGAGCGCGACGACTTGCTCGTCGGTGTGCTCCACGCCTCGCGCCGCGTTGCCTGCATCGATGCACAGCCTGAGGTAACGCACGGTCGTACGCCCCGATATCGTCCGAAACACCGGCGACGTATAATCGCGGTTCGGGAACAGCATCGATCTCAGGTGATACTCGTGCTCCAGCACGGCGAGATGGTGCGGGAACCGATCCGAAAGGAACCGGTAGAGCCGATCGACCGGCACGAGGACGGTCTCCCCGCCCAGCATGGCCGGCGCGATGCAGGCCAGCAGCAGGCAGTTCCATCGGTCCGGCGAGCTGGCGCGGTCCGTGTGCAGGGTGCCTCCTCTGGAGGTTTGCGTATAACGCACGTTCTGTCGGTCACGCGCGTTCCGGTTGTAGACCATCGTGACCGGATCGCCGCCCTCGTTCTGGGGCATGACACGGCCGAGGAGGTGTGCGACGAGCCGCGTCGCGACCCGGCATCCCCATGCCCCGTGATGCGCCATCCATGCAGGATCGAGCTTCAGGACCAGGAAGTCGTCCTTCCACAGCATTCGCCGCAGACGCTCGACGTCCAGATCGAGCGGGCCCGCGGACAGCGCGCTCGCGGCGTGGGTCCAGTCGACGGCGTCGAGCTCCCGCGGCAGCGTCGACAGCGCTCGCGTCAGGCACGCTGTGCTCTCCGCGGACAGGGATACATATCGTTCGTTCATACCGTGGCACTCCTCGTGACGGGCTGTCCGCTTCGACGCGGCGCCGTCGTCCTCACACGTGGCCGAGCTCCGCCGGATCGCTGGAACGGCTCTGGGGACCTTGGACGCGAAGGGCAATGCGCCCCTTGTCCGCGCTGGACCCGAAGCGCCGGTCGAGCGCACGCGCCGCGCGCGCCCAATCTTCGTTCGTCTCGACGGAGCCGAGCTGCTCGACGACGAAGGGATCCTTTTGCCACGCGAGCATGCGGCGCCACATCTCGTCGAGAGGCTGCTCGAACGCGCTGCCCACCTTGGCCTCGTAAATCGGGAATGCCCGCATGCGTCCGTCCGGCTCGATGTGCCCCACGGACGGCGGTGTGGCGCAGTGCTCCGTGTGGAGCCGATAGCCTCGCACGTCGGCGATCGAGATGCGCGCATCGCCATGGCTCCGTTTCTGAAGGGCCGGGCCCGAGGCACACAGCGCTCGGTTCTGCTCGTCGGTGAGTATTTCTCGCGCCGCGAACGCCTCCTCGGCGGCGAGGCCGCTGGGCATTGCCATCGCGAAGCGGACGTCGTCGAGCCCCGGGAAGCGCGCCGTGACATCCTCGACGAAGCGCTCCACCTCGCCGAGATTGCTACGGACCACGGTGTAATCGATTCCGAGCTTGTAGCATTGCCCGTCGCGGCCTCGCTTGAAGGCGTCGAGTTTCTCCAGGGCAGCCATTGCGCGTCCGAAGGACCCGCTGCGCCCCCGCAGCGCATCGTGCGTCTGCTCCGTCCCGCCGTCGACGCTCACGCACACGCTCGTCACCGACGTGGCGAGCCGCTCCGCGTCGGCCTCTTCGAGGGTCCACCCGCTCGTGAACAGCGTGACCTCGGCGCCCGCATCGTGGATGCGCCGCGCGGCCTTCGCCCAGTTTTTCACGACGAGCGGCTCGCCACCGCTCAGCGACACGCGCTTCGGTCGATCTTCTGCGATGATCTCCGCGATCCGCATCACGTCGTCGTCCCGGTTCCCAGCGGGGCGTCGCCCTGACTCGGAGTAGCAATGCGCGCACCGCAGCGGGCACGCATACGTCATATCCCAGATGAATTTTTCGAAAACCATCAAAACCCTCCACGAAGCGGCGTCGTCCTGGCCGCCCGAGGTAGCTCCATCGCAACGTTCGAGCCAGTATGCGGATGTCGTGCTGGACACGGGCTTCGGAGAGCGCGTCCGCTGGAGCAGACACGTGCAAGGACGCGCGTCCACTGGAGCGGACCATGGACATGTGGAAGAGGCACGTCGCGATCGCTTGCGGCCCGCTCGGGGTCGACGAGAGCGTAGTCGTGAAGGCGCGTGCCCGTTTGGGCCTTTGAGCCCTCACCTCGACCGCGCCGATCGGGAGGGTCTGTCGAGACCATGCACGGCAAGCTGCCGCAGCAGCGCGACCAGCGCATCGGCAAGGGTCGACCTCGTCCTCGGCGACGGGCTGCGCCGTTCAGGCGTGCTAGGAAGAGCAAAGCCGAATGACCGACCTCCGCGGCAAGACCCTCGCCGGCACCTTCTTCCACGCGCCCGTGCTCGGCACCATCGAGGTGCTGAAGGACGCCCTCGTCGAGATCGACGAGGCGGGCCGGATCGCCGCTGTGACCCGGTTGGGCGACCCCCACCACGAAGGCGCCCGGAGCTTCGCGTCAAGGGCCGGCACGCTGGTGACGCTCCCCGAGGGCTCCTACGTGATCCCCGGCTTCGTCGACCTCCACATCCACGCCCCGCAATACCCGCAGCTCGGCAAGGCGCTCCACGTGCCGCTGGAGATCTGGCTGCGCCACACCTTCCCGCTGGAGGCCCGCTACGCCGACGTTGCCTTCGCGCGGAGAGCCTACGAAACCCTCGTCGCCGACCTCCTCGCGAACGGCACCACGACGGCCCTCTACTTTGCCACGATCCATCAGGAGGCGACCCGCCTCCTCGTCGACATATGCCTGGAGAAGGGCCAGCGCGCCCTCGTGGGCAAAGTCGCGATGGACAACCCGCAGGAATGCCCGGACGATTATCGCGATGCCTCGACCGAGGCCGGCCTCGAAGGCACGCGATCGCTCCTTGAATATGTGCGTGCCCATCCGGCGAATGAGAGCGGGCTCGTCCACCCCGTCGTGACACCGCGATTCGTACCCTCCTGCACCGACGCGATGCTCGAGGGCCTCGGCGCCATCGCCAGGGAAAGCGGCTGCCACGTCCAGACGCACGGCTCCGAAAGCGACTGGGAACACGGCTATGTGCTCGCGCGCCACGGCGTGACGGACGCCGAATGCCTCGATCGCTTCGGCCTCCTCACGCGACGATCGATCCTCGCCCATGCGAACCTGATCACGGCCGACGACATGGCCCGCATCGCCGCCCGCGGCTCAGGGGTCGCGCACTGTCCCCTGTCGAACGCGTATTTCTCGAACGCCGTCTTCCCGCTCCGCGCGGCGCTTGCAAAGGGCATCCGCGTCGGCCTGGGCACGGACATTTCGGGCGGCCCGAGCGCCTCGATGCTCGACGCCTGCCGCATGGCCGTCGTCACCTCGCGCATGCTGGAGAGCGGCGTCGACCCGGCGCTGCCGCCCGAGACGCGCGGCCGGCCCTCGTCCCGCATCGACATCCGCGACGCCTTCCACCTCGCGACCGCCGCGGGCGGCGACGCGCTCGATCTCCCGATCGGCCGCTTCGCGCCCGGCTACTGCTTCGACGCCGTCCTCGTCGACACCGCTGCCCCGAACGGTATGATCCGCCTCTTCGACGAGGTCGACGATCCGGAGGACGTCCTCGCGAAGATCGTCTACACGGCCTCCCGCGCGAATCTCGCCGAGATCTGGGTCGCCGGGAGACGGGTCGCCGGGGCGGGGTGACGAGCCTCTGAGCGCGAAATGATCGACGCGGACAAACGTTTCCACGAGCGCTGGTTCGGCGTCGCCCCCGATCAAGAGCACCCCGCCCTCCGCGCCGAGCGCCGCAAGCGCAGCGGCGACGTCACCACCGAGCTCTCCCGCCAGGTCTTTGAAGCCCTCGAAATCTTGCTCGCCGGCTTCGTGGCCGCCGAGGAGCGCGACGGCACGAAGGCCCTCCACGCCGCCCTCGCGCGCGAGGGCGACCACCTCTATGCCGGACTGCTCACGCTCCTGCTCCGGCTCGTCTTTTTGCTTTCTTGCGAGGCGTGGGGCCTGCTCCCCGTGGAACACCCCCTCTTCACCGAGAACTACAGCCTCCTCGGCCTCTTCAACGCGCTTCGGGCCGACCACGAAACCTCCCCCGACACGATGCTCCGCCGCTTCGGGGCGTATCCGCGCCTCGTCGCCCTCTTCCGCGCCGTCTTTCTCGGCGTCACGCATGGCGACCTCCACATCCCGCCGCGCCGCGGAACGCTCTTCGATCCGGCCGTCCATCCTTTCCTCGAAGGCCGGGCGCCCGCCGCCGGGCCCGAGGCGCGCGCGGCCCTCGTGCTGCCGAGCATCGACGACGGCACGGTGTATTCGGTCCTCGAAAAACTTCTCTATCTTGGAGGCCAGCGCCTTTCGTACAAGGCGCTCGACGTCGAGCAGATCGGCAGCGTCTACGAGGCGCTCATGGGTTTCTCCGTGCGCCGCATCGAGAGCGGCGCCGTCCGCATCAAGCTCGGCCACAAGAAAGGCGCGGCGCGCGTCTGGGTCGAGGCCGCGCCGCTGCTCGTGGTGCCCGAGAATCAACGCGAGCGCTGGCTCAAGGACGAGCTCGCCTTCGACAAGGCCGTCGCCGCGAAGATCGCCGAGGCCGTGACATCCGCGCAGACGGTGGACCAGGCGCTCCTTGCCCTCGAACCCCTGAGCGGCAAGACGCCCGAGCGCGCGAGCGCAGGCATGCTCGTGATTCAGCCCGGTCCGGAGCGTCGGCGCACGAGCAGCCATTACACGCCGCGCGAGCTGACCGAGCCCATCGTCGCGCGCACGCTCGCGCCCTTGATCGAGGCCATGGGCGATTCTCCGAGCTCGGAGGCGCTCCTCCACCTCGTCGTTTGCGACCCGGCCGTGGGGTCGGGCGCATTCCTGGTGGCGGCATGCCGGTACCTCGCGGATCAAGTCGTCGCGGCGTGGACGCGGGAGGGGGCGCTTTCGAAGGTGGCGAGCGCGCACGAGGACGTGGTGAACCACGCGCGGCGGCTCGTGGCGCAGCGGTGTCTGTACGGGGTCGACAAGAACACCTACGCGGTGCAGCTCGCGCGGCTCTCGCTCTGGCTCGTGACGATGGCGCGGAACGAGCCCTTTACGTTCGTGGACCACGCGATCCGGCACGGGGATTCGCTTCTGGGATTGAGCTTCGAGCAGATCCGGGCGTTCCATTGGAAGCCAAAGTCGCAGGTGGACTCTGCTGGATTGCTCGCGGAGGCGCTGGACGAGGCGATCGGGATCCGGAAGCGGATCCTCGGCCTCGCGAACGAGGGGACATTCGAGGCGCAGCGGGAAAAGGAGCGGCTGCTCCTCGACGCGGAAGACGCGCTCGGCCGGGTGCGGCTGATCGCGGATCTCGTGGTGGGCGCGTTCTTTTCGCAGAAGAACGACAAAGACCGCGAGAAGGATCGTCGTCTTCGGCTCGATCGGGTCACGGCATGGCTCGCGGCGGAGAAGCGGGGGGATGTTTCCGAGGCGGAGGGAATCCTCGCGGAGCTTCGGGGGATGCAAGCGGAGCTCTGGGCGACGCAGGCGCCATTCCACTGGAGGCTCGAGTTTCCGGAGGTCTTCGGGCCGGGGCGGCCGGGGACGGCCGGGGTGGACGCGTTCATCGGCAATCCGCCCTTCGCGGGGAAAAATGCGCTGAGCGCCGCGCGCGGAGGCGACTACCTCGCGTGGCTCCAGCACCTTCACGAAGGGACGCATGGAAATGCCGACGTCTGCGCGCACTTCTTCCGGCGCGCCGTCGATCTCTCCGGCCCGGACGGTGCCGTGGGCTTCGTCGGACCCGTGTCGATCTCCGAAGGAGATACGCGGAGCACGGGCCTCAAGCCCATCCTCGAAGCCGGCGGGCGAATCTTCGCCGCCCGGCGCAACGGCCCCTGGCCCGGGGGCGCCGACGTGCGCATCAGCATCGTCCACCTCGCACGCGGGCGCCTGGCGCTCCGCACGCGCCCCGAGCTCGACGGACGGCCCGTGGAAGGAATCACGTCGCGCCTCCAGGCCGGGCGCGAGCGGAGCGACCCGACGCCGCTCGCGCGCAACGCAGGCCTCGTGTACGTGGGCATCATGCTCGGAGGCAGTGGATTCGAGCTGCGCGAGGCCGAGGCCGCCGAGCTACTCCGGAGCAGCCCCGGCGCCGCCGACGTCGTGCGCAAGCTCCTGGGAGGCGAGCAATTCAACGAATCCCCGCGCCAGGACGCGTCCCGCTGGGTGATCGATTTCGGCGAAATGTCTCTCGACAGAGCCCGGCAATACACGCGGCCGATGGCCATCGTCGAGGAGCGCGTGAAGCCGCTGCGCGATCGCAACGCACGCGCCACACGTCGCGAAAAGTGGTGGCAATTCAGCGAGCGATCGGTGGCGCTCTCCTCGTCGCTCCAGAGCGCGACCGAATGCATCGCCGTCGCGCAGAGCGCGCGCCACACGGCCTTCGCAATCGTCCCTGCACAGCAGGTCTTCATCAACACGATGTACGTATTCCCATCGAGCAGCGCCACGCTGCTCGCCACGCTGCAAAGCCGGATCCACCTCGCGTGGGCCATGTTGCTCGCCTCGACGCACGGAGGCCTAGGGACGGTCGTCCGTTATCGCGCCGACGAAGTCGTATCGACCTTCCCCTTCCCCGCCCCCGACCCGCGCGCCATCCTCCCCCCCCTCGAATCCATCGGCAAAACGCTCCACGAGACCCGCGCCCACTACATGGCAAGCACGAGCCAGGGCCTCACGAAGACCTACAGCGCCCTGAAAGATCCCTCCTGCGAGGCCCCCCGCATTCTCGACCTGCGCGCCCTCCACGAAGAAATGGACCGCGCCGTCCTCACCGCCTACGGCTGGAGCGACCTCCCCGTCCCCCCCTATTGCGCCCACTCAGGCGAGGACCGCGCCGCACAGCAGCGCTTCGAGGACGAAGTCATCGACAGGCTCTACATGCTCAATGCAACGCGCGTTGAAGCGGAGGAGGAGGAGGCGCCTAGCTGGGGCTTCGCCCCAGGCCCCACCAGGGGCTGTCCGCCCCTGGACCCGGACCAGCGCAAGCGCTGGACTCGGGGTCGATGAACTGCGCGATGCGCAGTTCATCGAACG
>NZ_JARZHH010000082.1 GCF_029946515.1 Polyangium sp. 6x1 | reverse complement strand
GGCGGCGGAAGCGGCGGCGGAAGCGGCGGAAGCGCGGGCAACGGCGGCGGCGGAAGCGGCGGCGGAAGCGGCGGCGGAAGCGGCGGAAACGCGGGCAACGGCGGCGGCGGCGGCGGAAGCGGCGGCGGAAGCGGCGGCGGAAGCGGCGGAAGCGGCGGAAGCGGCGGCGTCGGCGGACCTGTGGAGTCGGACGCCGGCGTCGCGGGCATGGGCGGCTCCAGCGGGAACGGCGGCTCGGGCGGCATCGGGATGACCGGCGGCACGGGCGGCGCGGCCAGCTCCAGCGGGAACGGCGGCGTCGGCGGCGTCGGCGGCCCGGTCGTGGAGTGCCCCGACGGCGGCGCGGGACAGGGCGGGATCAAGAACTGCGGGACCATCGAGCCAGCCGCACCCCCGCCCAAGCCCCGGACGACGACCCTTCGCCGCGTTCGCCTCTTCACACAGGACGCGCTCACGCGTATGCTGCGCCCGTGACCGACCCCGCTCCCCGGGATCCGGCCTCGCCCGACGGCGCCCCGGCGCCGGGCACGGTGCTCGCCGGTAAGTACGTCGTCGAGTCCGTCCTTGGCCAAGGGGGCATGGGGATCGTCCTGCAGGCGCGGCACCAGCGCACCGAGCAGGCGGTGGCCATCAAGCTCCTGCGCCCCGACGCGCGCGCGCTGCCCGACGTGACGGCGCGCTTCGAGCGCGAGGCGCGCGCGGCGGCCCGGATCCAGGGGCCGCACGTGGTGCGCGTCTACGACGTCGACAACCTCCCGGACGGCAGCCCCATGATGGTGATGGAGCTGCTCCAGGGCTGGGATCTCGGGCAGGAGCTCGCGATCCGAGGCCCCTTGCCGTATCCGGAGGCCGTCGGCCACATCCTCTCGGCGTGCGAGGCGCTCTCGCAGGCGCATCGCATGGGCGTCGTACATCGCGACATCAAGCCGGGGAACTTGTTCCTCTGCCAGGAAGGTCAGCGGCGCGTCGTCAAGGTGCTCGATTTCGGCATTTCGAAGGTCCTCGACAAACGGGACAACGCCGCGCAGACGGCCACGACCGCGGCCTTCGGCACGCCGCAATACATGTCCCCGGAGCAGGTGCGTTCCACGAAGAACGTCGACGGGCGGGCGGATATCTGGTCGCTCGGCGTCGTGCTCTACGAGCTGCTCGGCGGACGCGGGCCCTTCGACGAGGCGAGCGCGACGGCAGTCCTCGCCGCGATCATCGCGGACGAGCCCAAGCCTTTGCGCGAGCTCCGGCCGGATCTGCCGCAGAAGCTCGCGGACGTGGTCATGAAGGCGCTCACCAAGCGCGCGGACGATCGGTGGCCCGACATCGATTCGTTCATGGCCGCGCTCATGCCGTTCGGCCCCGCCGGCGCCGCGCCGCAGACGTTGCTGAATGCGAAGACGGTGGTCGTCTCTCGCGAGCCGATGTCGAACCGGCGATTGATGTTCGTCTCGGCGGGCCTCGCGACGGTGGTGGTGGGGGTTTTTCTGGCCGTGCTGGCCTCGCAGACGAAAAAGCCCGCGGAGCCGGCCGGGGATATGGCCGGGACGACCGCGACGGCGCCGCCGCCCCCTCAGGCGCCCGCGCCTCCCCTCGGGCCGACGCCCGCCGTCACGCCCGAGCCCATGATCGCCCCTGCCATCCTGCCCGTTCCCACGACCACGACAGCGCCCGTCGCCGCAGGGCCGGGGCCGAAAAAAGAGCCGACGCCCGCTCCGCCGCCGGCCACCGCGACGGCCACGGCCGCGCCGACGCCCACGCCGAAGCCTCCCAAGCCGCCCCCGCCTCCGGCGGAGGATCCGACCCACCTCTAGGAGCGCGCCATGAGCCGAAATCGCCTCCGCGCTGGCCTTTCCCACGTCCTTCTCGTCGCGCTGTCCACGACGATCGCAAACTTCGCATTCGCCGACGAGCCGCAAGCGGCCCCGCAGGCGCCCGCCGGGCAGGATCCCGCGCTCGTGGCGCGCGCCAAGGAGCGCAAGGCCGAGGGCGACAAGGCGATGGACAAGCTCCGCCCCCTCGACGCGCTCGCGGCGTATACCGAGGCGTATGCGCTGAACCCGGAGCCGGCGCTGCTTTACAACATGGGCCGCGCCCTCGAAGCGCTCGACAGGCTGCCCGAGGCGCTCGAAAAGCTTACGGCGTTCCGCGAAAAAGCGCCCGCCGAGCTGCTCGCCAAGGTCCCGGGGCTGAACGACCGGATCGCGGCCCTCGAAAAACGCCTCTCGCGCCTCACCGTGAAGGTGAACGTCGAAGGCGCGCGGATCCTCGTGCGGGACGTCGTCGCGGGAATGTCCCCCCTCGACAAACCCCTCGCGCTCAAGGCCGGCCCGGCCGACGTGCTCGTCGAGGCGGATGGATATTTCCCTTATCGGACCCGCGTCGAGCTGCCGGGCGGCGGCGCGTACGTCATCGATGCCCAGCTCCAGAGCAAGGCCAAGGTCGGCAAGCTCCTCGTGACCGCGCCGAAGACGGGGGTCACGGTCCTCGTCGACGGCAAGAGCGCAGGACAGGCGCCGCTCGAGACGCTCGTCGAGCCAGGCACGCACAAGGTCGCCGCGCGCCACCCCGAGTACATCGATTACGAGACCAGCGTGATCGTCACGGCCGGCGGCGAGCGCACGGTCGCGCTCGTACTCCAGCGCCCGCCGCCCATTTATGCGCGCTGGTGGTTCTGGACGACGATCGGCGTCGTCGTCGCGGGCGGCGCGGCGGGCGGCGCCGCGTATGCCCTCACGACGGAGAAAGATCCGGGGCAGGGCGACATCCCGCCGGGCCAGCTCTCGCCGGCCTTTTTCGTGATGACGCCCCCGCTCCCGTTCTGATCGGCCCTTCGATCAGGCCGCTTGCTCGAGCTTCCCCTCCGCGTCTTGCATCGCGTGGTTCGCCACCCATTGCCGCACGTGCGCGAGGTGCTTCTCCTCGGCGCGCATCGCGTCGCGGAAATCGTCCGCCATCGCCTCGTGCCCCAGGTTCGTCGCCAGCTCGATCAGCATGTCCCAGCCCTCGCTGTCGGCGAGCTCCGCGACGAGCAGCGCGTGGAGCGCCTGCGGCAGCGTCGTGCGCGGATCGTTCTGCACCTGCAAGAGGCCCGACGCCTCCACCGCGGCGATGTCGGCCGAGGGCGTGAGCGCCGTCGGATCGGCGCCCATGCTCTCGAGCGCGCTCCGGAGCACGTGGAAATGCCGGAGCTCCTCGCCGTGGAACTCGAGGAGCGCCTCGCGCGAAGGCCCGCCGTCGAAGCTCCCGAGCGCGTCGAACTTCGCGAGCACGCTCTCGTACATGCGCGTCCCGGTCCGCTCGAATTGCAGGCGCTCGGCGAGTTTGTCCAGGAACACGGCCGGGTTCTTGGCGCCGAGGCCTTCGAGCACCGATTTCACCGCGCCTTTCACCGTCGAAGGCGGGGGCATCGTGCCCACGATGCCGGATTCCTCGGCGTACGAGATGCGCAGGCTCGCGATGCCTGACGCGTCGCCCTCCGAGCTCGGCACTGTGGCCTCGGCGGCCTCGATGAGCTCCTTCGAATCGAGCGGGCTCGTCCCGATCCCCGTCCGGTTCAATCCGATGTCGGTCGGCTCTTTCATGGCTTCCTCCTCCAGGCTCCCTTCAGGCCGCCTTCTTCGCGAGCTCGGTCCCGGGCGTGTAGACGTAGCCCGCCGCGACCGTTTGGCTGGGCGAACCTGCCGAATTGATCTGCCGGTTGTAGGCGATCGAGGGTGAATCCGGGGGCACCTCGCCCACCGGGACGAACTGGGTCCCCACGCTGCGCAGGTGGACCTCGTTCTTCAGGACCTGCCGCACGTAGTCGCGGTGGCTCATGTACTTGATGCCCTCCGGCAAGCTCGTCGGGATGATCTCGAAGGGATCGCGGTTCTCCACGCGCCGGAAGAGGTCCATCACGTGGTTCAGGTGGCCGAGCTCGTAGGCCACCATGCGCTCCCAGATGGCCTTGATCCTCGCATTCGACTCCTGCTCCATGCAGGCGAGGTAGTTCCAGACCTCCGTGCACTCGTGCAGGAGCCATTTCTCCATCCACGTCTCGTGCGGGTCGATCATCGACTCGTATTGCGTGACGTGTTGCTCCTCGATGTGCGCGATCTCCGCGTAGAGCAGGCGCGCCGCCGGGTCGGCGAAGAGCGGGCCGATGTTCTGGTAGTAATTCTGCGTCTGCTGCTCGCCCGCCATGATCGTCAGCGACACGAGCTTCGTGATCGGCGAGGCCGTCGTGCGATCGTAGGGCTCGCGCAGATCGTCCGTCGGATACCGGTGCTCGACCACCGTGGGCCGGCCCGGCAGGACGTCGGTGTACGATTGCAAAATGGCGTTCGCGTCCTTGCCCTCCATGCGGTCCATGAGCGCCGAATATCGATAGAGGTGATCGAAATCTTCGAGCAGCCCGAAGCGCAGGACCTGCGCGATGTACGGGTCGGGCTCGAGCAGCGCGAGGCTCGCGGTCACCTCGATGGCGACCTGCTCGTAGGCGATCGTGGTCTCGAGCGGCGATTGGTCCGCCGGCAGGAGCCAGTTCACGAGCACCTGCTGGTGCGTCTCGATGCGCCGGACGCGCGCGAGATCGGCGCGCATGGGCGCGTTCATGCGGGCGAAGGCGTGCTGGAAGCGGTTCGCCTCCATTTCCACGCCGTTCATGAGGATGATGCGCAGGCGCGTGAACGCGTCGTCGTTCAGCTTGCTGATCGGCTCGCGCACCATGTCGCGCCAGGTGAAGTCTTCCTGGGCGTCGAGGGCCACGCCCGTTTCCTTCGTGAGGTCGAGTGCCACGATAGTCCTCCCCGTTCGGTTCCTCCGCGATGGGCTCACGGATCGGGCGCCGCAGGGGTCGCCGTCCGTCCCGCCTTGCTTGCAAGAAGCTTGCGAGGTTTTGTCCACGAGCGAATGGGTTTGCCCGACGAGCAGCCTGTGCACGTCGCGGGGCGAAAGCTTCCCGGGGCGGGGCTCGACGCCGTGCATTCGTCCCCCATGGATATGCCGAGCCTGGAAGGGCCCCAACGAGGGAGTTTTCCATGGATAACCGCGAAGTGGCTGAAAAGCTGAACAAACTGATCAAGCTCGACGTGGATGCGGTGCATGCGTACAAGCAGGCGATCGACGCCTGCAAGATGGAGGACATCCGGAGCAACCTGGTCCGGTTCCAGGAAGACCATCAGCGGCACATTCGGGATCTGTCGCAGCAGGTGCGCGCCTGCGGCGGCGAGCCCGAAGTGGAGACGTCCTGGGCCGGGTTCCTGATCGAGGGTTTCACGGCCATCACGGCCCAGGGCGATCACAGCGCGCTGCTCGCGATGCGGGGGAACGAGGAGCTGACGAACCGCACGTACGAGGCGGCGCTCAACGTGGCCGACCTGCCGACGCAGGTGCGCGCGCTCCTCGAGAGGAATTTCTCCGACGAGCAGCGTCACCTTGCCTGGATCAAGGATCAGCTGAACATGCGCGTCTGGGAGAGGAAGGCAGCTTAGAAAAGCGCCCACGCGTGAGCGACATGCCCCCGCCCGCACGTCGTGTGTGGCGGGGTTTCGTTTTGTTGTACTATCTCCGGTCGATGGAGCCGAAGACGCAGCGGGGGTTCGGGGCGCAGGGCGCCGAAGGCGACCCGGAGCCCCGAGCGTTGCGGGGGTTCGGGGCGCAGGGCGCCAAAGGCGACCCGGAGCCCCGAGCGTTGCGGGGGTTCGGGGCGCAGGGCGCCAAAGGCGACCCGGAGCCCCGAGCGTTGATCGAAATACAGCTCGGCCACATGTGCAACAACCGTTGCGTCTTCTGCGTCAGCGGCCAGGAGACGGCGCTCGGTCGCGCGCGGCCCCTGCCGCTTGCGCCGATCCTGGAGCAGATCCGCGCCGCGCGCGCCGCCGGGCATCGCAAGATCACGTTGCTCGGCGGCGAGCCCACGCTCCAGCCTGCGTTCCTCGACGTCGTGCGCGAGAGCGTCGCGCTCGGCTTCGAGGAGATCGTGATCTTCACGAACGGCGTGAAGACCGCCCGCGCCGCGTTCGTGGACGAGATCCTCGCGACAGGCGGGAATTTCACGTTCCGCTTCTCGATCCAGGGTGCGACCGAGGAGGCCCACGAGCGGACGACGCGCAAAGACGGATCGTTCGCCCGCATCGTGCAGTCGATGCGTCACGTGCGGGCGCGGGGGCAGCGGCTCACCGTGAACATGTGTGTCGTCCAATCGAACCACGAATCGGTGGACGCGTTTCCGGAGCTCCTCCTGCCGCTCGGCGCCTCGCAGCTCCACCTCGACATGGTGCGGCCGCTCGACGCGGGCGTGCGCACGGAGGAAGAGCTCGCCGCGATGATCCCGCGATACCGGAGCCTCGTCGGGCCCTTCGAACGCATGGTCCGCGGCTTCCCTGACGGGTTCGACGTCAACATCGGCAACCTCCCGTATTGCGTCGCGCCCGAGCTTTCGCCCTTCATTCACCACGACGGCGAGAAGACGATGACGATCGCCGTCGACGGCGAGAAGACCCTCAGCAAGCCCTGGGACAAGTACCTCGTCAAGCGGCGGGACAAATCGAAGCCCGCGGGCTGCGCGGCGTGCGTCTTCGACGCGCATTGCAATGGCGTCTTCGAGACCTACCGGGAGATGTACGGCGACAAGGAGTTCGTCCCCGTCACGCCCGAGCGCCTCGCCGAGGCCGATCCCGGCCGGAGGCTCTTCTCGGTGCACGCGCGGGCGCTCGTCGCGCGGGCGTTCGCCGGGTTCGTCCTGCCAAAGCCGTTTGTCCGCGTGTCCCTCACGGAGCTCGGCGAGCGGGCGGTCGAGGTGCGGCTCGAAGGCGACGAGAGCCTCGTGGTCACGCTGCGGCCGCGGGCCGAAGGCGAGGGGATCGCGGCGACGGACTGGTTCTCCGTGGGGATCGTGGCCGCGCCGGCGGATCGCGCGGCGACGCGCGCGGGGATCCTCGCGATCGGGGAGTGTTTGTCCCGGCACGTCAGGTTCGTGCATCCGATCGGGGAGGACGCGGCGCTCCCGCTCCTGCGGTCCGTGGGGGCGCGGATCCAGCTCTTGCGGCGGCGCGCGCCGTTCGGCGCCCTCGCGTGGAAGGACGTGCGCGTCCTCGAGGAGGGGCGGCGCGCCGAGCTCGGCTTCGAGGCGCCGTCGGGGGAGCGCGCGTGGGTTTGGCTGGGTGAAACGAACGGCAAGCCCGTGGGCGGGTATCGAATCGGGGAGGGGGAGCCTTCGGCCGAGATCATCGAGGGCCTCAGGGCCGTGCTCGGGGCGCTGTCGCCCGGGCAGAGCTCGGCTCGCCGAGCGGAGTCCTCGACGTCGTCGAACCATGGAAGCGCGGACGGCTAGCGTTTTGTCCGTGACGGCCCCATGGGGAAGCCCTGGAGGGCATCATGGCGAAGGAGCAATCCTGGCCTTTTGATCGGGGCGACGCCGGGGCTTCGCAGCCTCGGACGCAAGAGGACGTGCCCGGCGTGCGGGGCGGGGCGATGTCCCAGGACATCGGGGGCGAGCCGGTCTCGCGCGGGCCGATGGGCGCCGAGGGCGGCGCGGGCTCGTACCTCGGCGGCCCGTCGTACTCCGAGGGGACCACGCCGGAGGAGGGCCCGAACGCCGAGCGATGGGTGCCCCCGACCGAGGAGATCAGCGGGCCGCCCACGGAACCGACCGATTAACGGGAGCCTTTGCACCCTTCCATGCGCAAGGGTGCGACCTCTCCGTCGATGTCGAGCTTCACCGACTCGTAATCGATTGCGGCCACGCGCTCCTCCGCGTTGCAGCCCATCCGCCCCTCCAGCACGAGCGTGTAGGTGACGGATCTGCCCCCATTGTCCGGAATGCGCTCCTCGACTTCGAGCGTATCGCCGCGCTTCTCGTCCGCCTTTCCCTCGCCGTCCTCGGCCCGGCACGCGACCACCACCGCGGCGCTCGCCCGCACAGGCACGGTCTGGCCGCTCTTGTTGCGCAGGCGCAGCGAGACGACCGCGTTTTCGCCCGCGCACCGCGCGACGGCCTCGCCGACGAGCTCGACGCTCGGCCCAACTTCGGCGACGGCGTCCGTCGTGACGAGCGAGAGCGGGGCGAGGAGGAGCAGCAGCGTGCTCGAAAGCATCCTGTTCACGGGGGGACTCCTTTTCGAAAAGTCAGGCCGCGCGCGTAGGGTCGCGGCGGTATGCCAGGGGGGCGCGGGGCCGGGCGAGAAAGAAATGCCCGGAGAGCGCCGCGCGAGCGCATGTATGCAAGGGATTGGCCGAAGAACCTGGAGAGCGCTCGCCGCGGCCCGCATGCCCCGGGCGCGCGCCGCCGGCGCAGGGAAAGACCTCGGGATCCGAGGGGAGCGCCGGGCGCCGATATCCGCGCCTCCGGGCCCGTGTTTGCATGGGTTTTCATGGGTCGTGTGAGGTGGCGGGGCCACGGGGGGCGGTCCAAGATCCGACGACGGCGCCCGAGAGCGTGGGGGACACGGAATGCAAGAGCTCGAGCTACGGCCAAAGCCTCCCGCGAGCGTGGACGAAAGGGGCCGCGCGGGGAACTCCGCCCAGCGCCTCGCGGGGGCCCGATCGCTCTCGCAAATCAGAGAGACGTGGTCGGCGCTCGATTCGCTCCAGGACACTCCGATGCAGCAGAGCCTCTGGACGGAGAGCTGGCTTTCGGCGAGCGGCGTGTCCGATCGATTGCGTGTCATCGTGACGACGCCGCCGCGCGAATCGCCCGCGATTGCGGCGCTCGTCCATCACGGCGGGCTCTCGCCCTCTCTCATGCCCGCCGGGGCGATCGAGCTCGGCGAGCCCGTCGATCTGTCCCACGGCGGGCCCCGAACACTTGGGCCCCTCTGCCAGGCGCTCGCCCGCGGGCCCTTTCCGGTGCACCTGCCGCGCGTGCTCGCCACCTCGCCCACGATCATCGCCTTGAAGCTGGCCTACCGCCGCCGTGGCGTCGTCCGCGTCGGCCCGTCGAAGCCTTGCCCGTTCGTCGCGCTCGACGATTCCTGGGTCGAGCCCGAGCGCCACCTCTCGCCCCGCAGGCGCCAGGACATGCGCCGCGCCGAGCGGCACGCCGAGCGCCTGGGCGAAATCGTGTATTCGTTCCTCTCGCCCTCGCCCGAGGAGGCGGCGGCGGTCCTCGACGAGGCCTTCCGCGTCGAGGCCGCCGGCTGGAAGGGCCGCGAGCGCACCGCGATGTCGTTCGACCAGGTCGTCGGAAGGTTTTTCAGGACGTACGCCCTCGCCGCCGCGCGCTCGGGGATCCTGCGCGTCGCGCTCCTCCGTATCGGCGGGCGGGCCGCGGCGATGCAGCTCGCGGTCGAGCACGCCGGGCGCTACTGGCTGCTCAAGATCGGCTATGATGAATCGTTCCGGCAGGCCTCGCCGGGCATCTTGTTGCTCCGCGAGAGCCTGCGCCGCGCGGCGACGGAAAAGCTCTCGTCGTACGAATTTCTCGGCGGCGTCGCGCCGTGGATCAAGCCCTGGACGAGCGAGGAGCGCGCCACGGTTTCGCTCAGCGCGTATCCGATGAGCCTCGCGAGCGCGTCCGCGCTGTCGCGCAAGGCCGTCGCGCGCGCGCTCGGGACATTGAGGAGGCAATGGCGATGGATGACGAGATCCGAGGTCTGAAGCTGGCCGCGCTCGCGGCGTGGGAGCCGATCGCGAAGCGCGCCGGGCGCGCATACGTCGCGGGGCCGCGGATCACCGACGCCCTTTTGCTCAGCCGCAAGCTCTGGGAGGCGGGCATGGGCGTCGTCGTTTGCTTCTGGAACGGCGAGAAGACGTCCCCGCGGATCGTGGCGAACCGTTCGCTCGCCACGCTGGAGGCGTTCGCGGAGGCGGAAGGCGACCATTACCTCGCGATCAAGGCCCCGGCGCTCGGGTTCTCGCGTGATCTCGTCGGGGAGATCGTGGCGCGCGCGGCGCTCTCGTCCGCGCGGGTGCATTTCGACGCGCAGCGCCCGGAGGCCGTGGAGAAGACGCGGGCGCTCGCCGAGAGCGCCATGGGCGGGGGGACGCCCATCGGATTCACGTTGCCCGGGCGATTCGCGCGGAGCGTGCGGGACGCGGCCTGGGCGGCGCGGCGGAACGTCCCCGTGCGCGTCGTGAAGGGGCAGATGGCGGATCCTGCGGCGCCGGATCTCGATCCGCGGGCGGGTTTTCTCGCCGTGGTCGACGCGCTCGCGGGCAAGGCGCGGCATGTGGGGGTGGCCTCGCACGACGCGCCGCTCGTGCGCCAGGCGCTCCAGAAGCTCGTCTCGAACGGGACGCCGTGCGAGGTCGAATTGCTCCTCGGATGGCCGTTCGGGCCGGCCTTGCGGGAGGCGCGCGCATTCGGCGTCCCGGTGCGCGTGTATGTGCCGTTCGGCGAGCCCCGATTGCCCTACCATTTCACGGAAGCGCGGCACAACCCGCGCGTCTTCGCATGGCTCGCCCGGGACCTCTGGCGCGCTTCGCCTGCGCCGCGGGCGAAGGTGCCGGGGTGGACTAGCGCCCCTGCTTGATGCGCTCCTGGGCTTCGCGGCCTTTTTTCGTGAGGATCGGCTCGAGCCAGCGCGAAGCGGCCGGCGCCGTGTTCGCCGCGCGCGCCAAGATCCCCCGGCCGAGCGGCAAGGTGATCTCGAGCGGGCGCTTCGGTAGCACCTCGGAGACGAGCGCGTGCTCGACGTCCTCGACGGTGAGCGGGCGCGGGCCGGAGAAGGTCATCGCGGCCTCTGCGTGGTCGACCTGCAAATCGAGCATGGGCGTCTGCACGGCGTCGGGCATGACGAGCGTCACGGCGATCTCGTGGCGGGCGAGCTCCATCGCGGCGGCTAGCGTGAATCCACGCACGGCGAATTTCGACGCGGCATAAAGCGAGAGCCCCGGCACGGGCGCGAGCGACGCGAGCGAGCCGATGTTCACGATGTGCCCGCCCCGCCCCCGCGCGATCATCCGCGCCGCGGCCGCGCGCGTGCCGAGCACCGTTCCTTTCACGTTCACGTCGAGGTGGAAATCGACGTCGTCGGGCGAGAGGTCCGTGACCCAGCCGGGCTTCAGCACGCCCGCGACGTTCATCACGACATCGGGCGGAGCGCCCTCGCGCTCGGCGCGATCGAGCGCCGCTTCCCAGTCGGCGGCCTCGCGCACGTCGAGTTTGACCAGACGAACGTTCGTCCCCCACGCGCCTTCCGCCGCGCGTTTTTCCAGGGCGGCGAGGTTCACGTCGGTCGCGAAGACGGTGTCGCCGCGGCGCGCGAAAACCCCCGTCATGTGCGCGCCGATCCCACTCGCGGAGCCGGTCAAGATCAGGACGGCCATTGTATTCTCCTGTTTTCCTAGGCCGAGACCGCCGCGCCGGTGGCGTGGGTCCGGGGGGTGTCGTGGACGGGGCGCGCGGGTTTGCCCAGCGTGAGATCGCCGAACGAGAACGTCGGCGTGACGCCGGGGAACAGGGCATAGGCGCTGAGCTCCGACGAGCTGACCATGTTTGGGAAATCCGGGTTTTGCCGGGACGCGCCCGCGACCTCTTTCTCCTGCACCATCGAGATGTACTGGTCGATCCCGCGCTCCAGCGTGTTGCCGTTGATCACGACCTCCATCCCGGTGTCCTCGGCATACCGGCGGAGCCCCGGGATCCGCGACGCGCGCGGGGCGTATGCGTCGGGGCCGACGCCGTTCTCGCTCGTCACGAAGATCCCCTCGGACGTACGCACCACGATCGAATGGTTGCCCTCGGTATGGCCGGGCGTCGCCATGAGCACGACGCTCTCGCCGAGCTTCGTGTCGCCGTCGAGCAGCACGATCCGCGAGGGATCGACGCCGTCGATCCCTCCCGGGCAATACCAATCGCGCTGCGGCGGCAGGAGCGCGAGCGTGCTCTCCCATTCCTGGCGCATGACGAGCAACTTTGCGCGCGGAAGGAGACCTGGACGGCCCTGCGTTCCGAGCCAGCGGCGCACGTCCTGCGTGTGCAGGTGATCGTACGTGATGTAATCGACGTCCTCCGGAGAGAGCCCCGCCTCGGCGAGGCAAGACGCCACGGTGCCGAGCTCGGGCGCGATGATCCGCTGGCCGAGGTCCTTGAAGGGGCCGAACGTGCCGGAGAGGCGCTTGAAGAACGGCGTCTCGGCATTGGCGCGGACGTCGGAGGGCGAGGCGAGCAGGGTGCGGAGCCGACCTTCGGCCTCGAATTGCACGAGGAAGACGCGGTTCAGGATGTGCACGAACGGCGTCGGGCCGCGGAACGCGTCGCGCAGCGCATATCGCGTCGGATAGGGGACACGCACGAGCGAGCGGGATCGATAACAGGGCACCGGCGGCGCCGAGAGCAGCTCCTCGCGGAGACGCGCCGCGCGCCTCCGGACCTCGCGCAGGCGATCCTCGGGGCGCGACGCGTCGCGGGCGCCCGCGAAAACGTCGATGGGTCGGAGCACGGGATCCAGGGGTTCGCGCATGACAATCTCGCTCCTCGTTCGCGCCCTGCCTACCACGAAGGCGCGTCGCCGAGAACCTCCACGCAATCGTGTCAACGTGTGCCCGGATGTGCCCGAGAGGGCCGCGGCCGGGCGTCGGGATCATGAAAACGCCCGAAGAATCGGAGAGGCACGATGCATGCTTTCCCGCGCGTGCTGCCTCGGAGGTCCCAAGCATGAAGCTCTTCCACGCCCTCTTCCTTTCGCTCCCCCTCGTCGCCGCCGTCGTGACCGACGCCCACGATGCCGCCGCCTGCGGCGGCTGCGTCCCGCCGCAGGACGAATCGACGCAAGTGACCGGCCACCGGATGATCTTTTCGGTCTCGCAGACGGAGACCACCCTCTGGGATCAGATCGAATACTCGGGCGAACCCACCTCGTTTGCCTGGATCCTGCCGATCAAGGGCCAGGTCGACGTCGGTTTGTCCTCGGACGCGGTCTTCGCGGTCCTGAGCGAGCGCACGGCGACGTCCGTCGCGGCGCCGCCCCTCAACTGCCCGCCGCCGCCCTCCTGCTGGGGCGGCTGGGAGGGCAGCGGCTCCTCGGGCGCGGGCGGCGCTGGCGGCGGCGACGCGGCCGGCGGCGGCGTCGACATCATCTCGCAGGAGGTCGTCGGCCCCTACGCCACCGTCCAGCTCAAGTCGTCGGACCCGAACGCGCTCAAGGATTGGCTCACGACGAACGGCTACAACGTCGACTCCGACGTCGCGCCCATCATCGACGCCTACGTCGGCGAGGGCTTCGACTTCCTCGCGTTGAAGCTCGTCCCCGGCCAGGGCGTGAGCTCGATGCGCCCCGTCCGCATCACCACGCCCGGCGCGAGCACCACGCTGCCCCTGCGCATGGTCGGCGCCGGCACGGGCGCCTTCGCCCCGATGACGCTCTGGGTCTTCGGCGAGGGCCGCTACGAGACGAAGAACTTCTCGTCGTTCCAGGTCGACCCGGCCTCCATCGTGTGGAACTGGGACTCGGCCGATTCGAACTACGCGACGTTGAAGGAAGACGGGTTCAAGGCCGTGAACAACGCGAGCTGGCTGAACCAGTACGCGCAGCCCACGTCGCCGTGGGACATCCGCAGCCGGCTCGAGCAGCTCGTGAGCTTCCTGCCGGATCAGAGCGGCTACGGCGATCCGAAGGACGGCTACGTGACGGCGATGGACGAGCTCCAGGCCGACCTCGAGAAGATGTTCGGCGGGATCAACGAGGCGGAGCTCTGGCTCACGCGCATGAACACGGAGCTCGCGCGGGCGGCGCTCAACAAGGATCTCGCGCTCGGCGCGGCGACGGAGCAGGAGCCGATCTCGAACTTCTTCCAGGCCACGAAGGCGGTCGGCACGCCGCCCTCGTGCCCGGTCTACCCGCCTTGCGAGTCGGAGACCCCCGGCGATCCGGGCGGCGTCGACTGGTGGAACAACCTCGGCGGCGACGGCAAGGGGAGCGGCAGCTCGAGCTCGAGCTGCGCCGTGTCGAGCGGGAGCGAGACCACGGCCGCGCTCGGCCTCCTCGGGGTCGCGCTCGGTTTGTCCGTGGCGCGCCGCCGCCGCCGCAAGTGATTCGCTCGTCTCAGGCCGCGCGGGTGAGGCGCTCCGGCGGCGCGAAATGCGCCGGGGCGCCTCCGAGCCCCTCCTGCACCACCATCTCCCAGTAACGCGCCCCCGAGCCGATGGCCTTTTGATGCGCCGCCGGCGAGCGCCTGCGCGCCTGCTCGGCCACGCGCGTGACCGCGCGGATCGCGTGGAACGCCGCGACGAACGGCGTGCGCTCGATCCCGAGCTCGTCGGCGAGCTCGTCGCCGAGCAGCCCCCGCGAAAAACCCATGCCGATGTTCCGCCGGAACGTGCCGAGCCGCTTCTCTTCCGGGCTGCTCGCTCGTCGGAGCGGCGAGTCGAAGAGGGCCTGTGTGAGCGCCCGCGAGTCGTCGTCGGGCCGTCCCTCCGTCGCCCGGATGAGGTTCGCGAGGTTCCACGCGTCGAATTCGCTCCCCGGCAAGAGCTCGGGATCCACGCCGATGAGGTGCCCCGAGTAGCGCCACAGGTGCATGAAGCATTCGGCCTCGTCGCGATCGACGTCGAGCCCGAACGCGCGGATTCCTTCGAGGAACACGAGCGAGAACAGGAGCGACGTGCCGGCCATGTCGTGCTGGTTCACGGGCATGCCCCAGGACGCCGTGTCCCATTTCGGCGACTGCGACAGCATCTGCCGCACCTTCGCGTGCATGAGCCGCACTTTCAGGGTGATCGCGAATCCCTCGCCCATGCGAAAGAGCCCGCCCGGCTGCGCCGTCGCTTGCACGAAGCGCGAGGTCTCGCCGAGGCGGCGTGGCGCGCGCTCGACGAGCTGACCCGAGAAGACGAGCGGTTTGTTGCCCCCGGGCGAGGCGTACCCGAGCACGAGCGAGTAGGTGCCGAGCACCGCGCCGCCGAGGGCCCCCGAGCGCAGGAGCAGCTCGCCTCCACGGCGCACCGCGTCCCAGTCGACCCAGGCGGGCACATGGGAGGCCCATTCGAGGTAGGCGCGCATCGCCGGCGGCAGATCGAGGCCGCGCGTGTCGGGGGCGCGCAGGGCCTTGTCGAGGAGGGAAAAACCTCGCCCGGCGGGGGCGCCTTCCATCTCCTCGATCACGGCGTCGGCCAGCGGATCGCCGCGGAGCAGGAACGGCGCGAGGCGGTCCACGCGGTCGCCGAAGCGCGCGCGGGCTTGCTCGAGGTTCTGGTAGCGCGTGGGAATCATCGGGGCCCCGTGACCATAGGGTCGGTCGAGCCCGCTGGCGAGCGAGCTTCGTAGGTTCGTCCAGATTCTCCTCTGCCTCCCCGGCCGGTCCGTCTTGCCGGACGTACGAGCCCACGATCCAGCGCTTCTCGCGCCCGTCCGTGCTGCTAGCATCCCGTTCCCGATGACAACCCCGACGCCCGCCGCCGCCGAGACCGAGGAAGCGCCGCGCCCCAAGTTTGCGTTCCTCCCGAAGATCGACACGCCGGCCTACCACGCGCTCCTCTCGGCCGTGGCGATCCTGATCCTCGGTCCGCTCGGCGGCATCGCCGCTGCGTACATGAACTTCAGCCTCGGGTTCTTCGTCGGCGGGCAGGTGCTCGCGGGGATCCTCGGCAGCGCGGTCACGTACGGCTACGGGCCCGAGGGCAAGCACGGCGCGAACTACATGCAGACGATGGCCGCGAGCGTCGCGGGCATGGCGGGCATGGGCGTGCTCATCCAGGCGATGACGTGGCTCGGGATCCCGATGCCGCCGTGGCACCACCTCGCGCTCTACTTCGCGTGCATCGGCATGTTCGGCGTGGGCCTCGGCATGGTGTACACGCCGATCCTCGTCGACCGCTTGAAGCTCGACTTCCCGAGCGGCTACGCGGTCGCGAACATCCTGCGCGCGCTCACGGACAAACGCTTGCTCAAGCGCTCGATCGGGCAGCTCGGCGGCGGCACGGGCGCGGGCGTGGTGTTCGCCGCGCTCGTCGAGAAGCTCCCGGCTGTCGGGGCCACGCAGCTCTCGGCGTCGACGATCGGCGCGGGCATGGTCGTCGGCGCGCGCATCGCGATCCCGGCGCTCTTGACGGGCCTCATCGGCAAGTGGAGCACGCCGTACCTCGTCTCGATCGGCTGGCTCAAGGAGGGCGAGAGCTTCCGCAAGATCGGCTTCCTCATCGCGCTCGCGATGATCCTCGGCGCGGCGGTCGTCGACATGTCGCTCATCGCCGTCGAGGCGATCCGGCGCGTGCGCGCGCAGGCGGGCAAGCCCGCGGAGGCGGACGCGAAGGACGCGTGGAAGCAGGTGAACCCGAAGCGGCTCGTCGCGTGGATCGTCTTCTGGGCGGCGGCGCTCGTGGCCGTCTCGACGTTCGTGATGGGGCAGCCGATCGGCTTCACGGTCTTCGCCATCTTGCTGACGAGCGTGTTCGTGCTGATCAACGGCATCTCGCTCGGCATCAGCGACTCGAACCCGATCTCGAGCGCGTTCGTGATCGCGGTGCTGCTCATGAGCGGCTTCGGCCTGAAGGATCCGCGCGTCGGGCTCATGAGCGCGAGCATCCTGCTCGTCGCGTGCTCGGTCGGCGGCGACATGCAGCAGGATCGCTCGACGGGCTATCGCCTCGGCACGAACCGCACGGTGCAGTTCCGCTACCAGAGCATCGGCATCCTGATGGGCTCGGTGCTCTGCGTCGTGCTCGCGCAGACGTTCATGAAGGCCTACCCGGTGCTGACGATCAACTCGTTCGCGGACCCGAAGGCCGACGTCGGGCAGTGGCAGAGCGCGATGACGTTCAAGTTCGTCGGCGCGCTGCAGGACGTCGGCTACCTGCCGAACTACAAGATCAAGGCGCTCGCGATCGGCCTCGCGATCGGCATCGGCACCGAGGTGCTCCGCAAGGTCCTGCACGCGAGCGAGCGCTACAAGACCTTCGTGAAGGGCTCGAAGGAAGGGTTCGCCACGGGTTTCGTGCTGGACGCGTTCGTCTTGCCGAGCCCGTATGCCTCGTCGTTCGGCGGCTTCGTCGAGCTCATGGTCTGCGTCTGGTTCGCGGTCGGCGGCGTCGGGTCGTCCGCGTACAACACCTGGCAAAAGAGCGTCGCTGCGAAGCAAGCGAAGGGCGAGGATCTGCCCGAGGACATGAGCACGACGTCGCTCGTCGGCGGCGGCCTCATTGCGGGCGAGGCGCTCTACGCGCTCGCCGTGGGCCTGCACGGCCTCTTCTCGAACGTGCTGCTCAAGCCCGCCGCCGTCCCGCCGCCGCCGCCCGCCGCCCCGCCGACGTCGCCCTCCTGACGCGCCTCATGTGCATGTGATCGGGATCGCGGGAGGGTTCGTCATGGATCCTTTCGCACCTCCGAGAAAAAATCGCGACGTCTTGAAATAAGGGCACCCCGTCGCTCGATATGGGTTGCCATGACGACGCAATACATCTCCGCTCTGGTTCTCTCGGCGCTCGTGGCTTCGCTTTCGGCGGGCTGCGGGAACGCCGCCTCCTCGGGTGAGGCGTGCGTGGAGGCGCCGGCCCTGGCAGGAGACCACGTCTACGTGTTCTCTGCAGGCTCGGTGCCGCCGGTGGACGATGCGGGGCTCGTGCAGCCTTCCCTGCGCTCGGCCCCCCAAACCCCCCGCGCGCGTGTCGAGCGCACGGTCCGCAGCGACGGCTCGGAGACGCTCTCGGGCGTCTCGCAGGTCGCTGCGATGAAGGTGATGGAATACGCCGAGCTCGGCCCGGATGGCCGCCTCGTGTACGCCGACGTGACGGCGACGGGCGCGAATGGCGAGACGCGACGCCTCATCGCGGACGCGGCGCACGGCGCGTTTTACGTGCAAGACGAGCGCGGCGCCGGCTGGATGCGAATGGCCAAGGACACCCCGTGGGTGTACGCGGGCCTCGCGGGTGACACGTCCTTCGCGCCCCTGCCGACGCCCGTGAGCGCGTGGGTCACGCTGCGCGCGACCAGCGCCTCGCCCGACGTGCGCGTCCTCGACGCGACGACGCGGGAAGGCCGGATCGTGCCGCAGGATCAGCTCGTCGCGGAAGGCGAGGGCGACGAGCGTCTCGTGATCGCGGGTGACACCGTGCTCACGGCGAACGACGACTTCGTCACGGCCCTCGGCGAGGACACGCTCGAGCCGCTCCGCATCCCGGCGGTCACGCTCCGCCCGCGCCGGGTCGCGCAGCGCTGATCCCAGCGTCGCGACAGACACCTTGAACGAGGGACCGGGCCTCCAACCGGCCCCTCGTTTTTTTTCAGGGCCCGATGTGCTCCATCGGCCCGTCGTTCACGACGTCGCCGACCCAGGCCGAGAGCTTCTTCCCGTTCACGCTCGTCGCGTAGAGCCCGGTGAGCAGGTGCGTGTGCATCGTGCCGTCGATGTAGTACGTCGCCCAGTTGCCCGAGCCATTCATGTGTTTCTGTCGCAGCTCGTCGAGCCCTTGCGCGTACACGTCGCCCGAGACGGCGGTCGCGACGCCGTCGATGTTCTGGCAGTCGCTCTTGCCGTACCCGAAGAAGAGCGTGATGACGCTGTCGTGCGTCGACGAGATCAGCCCGAGCCGGCCCGTCGGGTACTTCGCGCCGATGTAGTCCACGTAATGGACGATCCCGCCGCCGTCCGCGCCGGTGCAGTCCGCGCAATCGGCCGGCAGCGTCTCTTTCAGGTTCCAGAGCGAGCGCCATCGATCTTGCAAGCAGGGGGCGATGTACGAATCCGACATCGGCGGGCCGGAGTCGTCGATCAGGACCACGGGCGTCGGGCAAAACGCCTGCGCCACGCGATCGTAGTTGTACGCCGCGCCGAACCCGCCTGCGCTGATGCCCGTGAGCAGGACCTTCGACAGGCCGGGGAACGTCGGGATGATTCGTTGGAGGTACAAGGAAATGTTGTCGTACCCGACGAAGTCCTGATCCTTCGGCGAGAGCGCGCCGGGGATGTCGACGTTGTCCGCGCTGCCCGCGTGGATGTCGCCCGAGCAATACGGGACGTACACCATGTTCCAGTCCTTGACCGGATTCTCGTCGTTGCCGGTGTCGAAGATGCCGCCCTTGCCGACGGTTCCGCTCCAACCGGCGAACGCCACGGCGCCGAAGGAGCCCGGGTTGATGCCGCAGGTCGTGCCATTGAAGCAGGCGCCGCCGCCTTCGAGGTAAATCACGAGTTTGTCGGAGCCCGCCTGCGGGCGCACGCCGAACCCCGTGGGCGAGCCGTCGCGGCATTTCGCGCCGTCGACCGGGATCCAGGACCATTCGCCGGGCGGCGCGTCGATCGGCTTGATCGCAGGGCCATCGAAGGGCCCCTCGGGTGAACACACAGGCCCGGCGCCGCCGCTCCCGCCGCCGCCCGCGCCCCCGGATCCGCCCGCGCCGCTCGACGCGCTTCCGCCGGACACGAGGCCTGACGTCGTCAGGGGTTGCGAATCACTGCCGCAGCCCGCGCAAAGAGCGGTCACGAGCGCGGCGAAACCAAGCCACGGGATCGAGTGCGTGCGCATGGATCGACGCTAGGCGATCCCGGAAACGATCTCAATTCCAGTCGATGCCGAAGAAGCCGCCGTCGAGCGCCGCGCGCCGGTCGAGCAAGTGACCACCCCGCTGCACCGTGATGCGTCCGTCATAGACGACGAAATCGGGGGCGAAGCGCGGGAGGTGGCGGCTCGCGAGCGTGCCGGCGGAGCCCACGCCCGCGTGCACCACGACGTATTCGTCCGGGTTTCGCGGGTGCGGATGAATGAACGAGATTCCGACGTCCTCGCCCTCGTGCCGCTTGCCGCGGAACGTGAGCGCGGAGGGCTCGAAGCGTACGGGGAGCGCGCTCTCGAGGAGCGCGGTGACGCGATTCGATCGCGGATTTCCAATGAGGACGAGGCTGCGCTGGTCGATCTCGGCGTCGGTGATCTCGACGTCGGATTTCACCGGGAAGCGGGCCGCGAAGGTGTCGAAGGAGGCGAAATGCTCGGCGACGAGGCGATTCGCCTCGATCTGCGCGGGATCCTGGGTGCCGTAGACGACGAGGCGGCCGTGGCGATCGATGTCGTCGAGCGGGCCCGAGACCCCGGCGCGCTTGCGCCCTTTGCGCGACGGCTCCTCGGGCACGCGGACGAACGCGCCGCCCTTCTTCACGAGCCAGAGCATCCCCGCAGCGATGGGCCCCTCGACGGCCGCGCCGTCCACGGTCACGCCCGCCCCTTCGCGCAGCGAGAGCTGCGACAGATCGAGGGCGAACGACTCCACGTTGCGGGTCTTCACCGTGATGCCGTCCGCCTTCGAATGGCGCGCGTCGATCTCGGCGAATTTGTCCTCGGCCTCCATGCCGAGCAGGCGCACCCAGTGCGCCCGATCGTACCGCCACTCGCCCGTGACGAACCGGACGCGATCGGGCGCCTTTGGCCGCCGATGCGATTTGAGCCATCCGATCATGTCGCCGTCCTCGTAGCCGTAATCCCAGACGTTGTGGTCGAGGTCCTCCTGGACGTCGAACTTGTAGGGATATCCGAGGGAGCGATACCGATCGGCGACGAGCTGCGAGCGTGTGGGGTCGTCCTTTCCGCCGTGGACGATGAAGAGCGGCACATGCTGGCCATTCTCGGCCCAGTTCACGATGTAGCGCTTGGCGAGGAGGACGTCTTCCCAGGGCGTGTGGGGGGCTTTTCGAATGCTCTCCCAGCCGAGCAGGTTCGGATAGCCGCAGAGCGGGGCCGAGGCGGAGAAGAGGTCCGGGTAATGGAAGGGGAGGTAAAACGCGACGGTGCCGCCGAGGGAGTAGCCGGTGATGGAGATGCGGCGCTCGTCGACGGGGAAATGGGCGCGGACCTCGGCGATGGCCCGGAGGACGTCGTCCTCGCCGAGGTGGCGCTGGCCCGCATTGCCGAATTGCCAGGGTGCGACGAGGAACGCGCCGAGATCGGGCAGGCCCGGGAAATGGCGCGCTTCGAGCAGCCCATTGAAGCCCGCCTCGGGCGCCTCGCCGACGACGACCCGCAGCGCGATCTCGGGGCGATTGCCGAGGCCGTGGGAGGCGACGACGAGCGGGAGCGGTTTTCCCCCGGGGCGATGAGCCCGCGGGACGAAAAGGACGTACGGCTGAAGGCGGCCGTCGAGCGGGCTGCGATAGGCGCGGCGCTGGATGCCGAATCGGCCGGCGTACGGGCTCTCGCCTTTTTCGAGCGAGGCGAGGAGGGACTCGGCTTCTTCGGTCTGGCGCTTGATCCAGGAGATGTCGGGATCATTTTGCGCGAGGTTCTCGACGAGGCCGTCGATGTGCGCAAGCAGGCTGTCTTTTTCGCCGCGGGTCGCCGAGGCGTTTTCAATCGTCTCGCGTTTGTCCGCGAGCGCGACGACGCGCTTCTGCAAGGCTCCGCGGTAGACGAGCGGGATCTTCTGCTCAGTCCCGGGCGCCGCGCCGAGGCGGAGCCGGAGGTCGGTGGTCCCGGTCTTTTCGAAGGGAATCGAGAGGGAAAACGCGCCGTCCGGAGTGCCGAGGGAGGCGGCGAGCACGGTGCCCTCGGAGAGGAGGCGAGGGGCGCCTTTGTCCGGCGCGAGCTCTGCGCGATGAGGGAGATCCCGGGTGTTTCGTGGGCCGAGGCCGATCCACGCCGGCCGCACGGAAATGTCGAATCCCGTGGCCGTGGGCTTTTTCTGGATGTCGGCGCGCAGGAGATCGGCCGGCGCGCACGTGGCCTCGGGAGACGTGGCGAAGAGCAGGTCCGGAGCAGGTCCGCCGGAAGGGGAGCGGGCGCGGAGCCAGAAGCCCGTGGGCGCGGTCGTCGGTTGCTCGACCTCGACGACGATCCGATGGACGCCTCGATCGAGGTCGAGCGGGACGCGCGTCTCGTCGCGGAAGGGCGCAGGATCGGCCTCGCGCGTGGCATCGAAGACATGTTTTCCGGCCACCGAAATGCGAACGCGACCGGAGACGCCCGCCGCGAGCAGGATTCGCTGGGCGCGGCCCGAGACGAGGAGCCCTGAAAGGACGAAATGGGTGGGGGGCTTCGGGCCTTTTTTGGAATCGGCCTTCTCGTGGACCTCGACGTAGCCGTCCTTCGCGCAAAGGGCGCGGGGCGCGGGCGGGGCGCCGGCGTCGGGAGGCGTCGTCGCTTCTTCGGGCAAGGGGCCGAGGAGCGGACCCACGGCGCTCCACGCGTCGAGCCAGCCTTCCCCCTGGGGCGCGAGGAGCGCCTCCCGCGCGAGCGTGAACGGCGACGTTCCCTCCGCGCGAAGCGAGACGCAGCCCGCGCCGAGGCAGGTCGACCCCGCGTCGCAGCGCTCCTCGACCCAGCGCTCGCCACCCTGGCACGTGAGCGCGATCTCATCGGAGGTGCACCGACCCTCGCCGGGCGTGCAAACGGCGCCCGGGGAAGCGGTCGGGGTCGCGGGGGCCTGCGCGGAGGCGTCGGGGCGCGGGGCCGGGCGCTGTTCGACGCCATGCTCGGCCGGCGGGCGGCAAGCCGAGGGCCCAGCGAGGGCGGCGAGGACGAGCGGGAGGAGGAGCCGAGGGCGCATCGAGGGGGAAAATGCCGCGTCCGCCCGGGAAAGCGGGCCGTCCACGCGAGCCGGCAGAGCTACCACGAGCCCCGTCCCGGACCAAGCCGAGCGCTCGCCCCCCGTCCCCCACGGATCGATTTCATCCTTCGTTCACTTTTGCCTGGTCACCAAAACTTCCATCGCGGCCGTGCGTCGAATGCAGTGACCGTCGCCATTCGGGTCGGGGGCGAGGCTCCCGGTCCCGTGAACGTGGAGAAAGCGAGTTACGAGCCATGAAGAGCATTCCTCGATCCAATCCGACGATGTCCTCGAGGGAGGCCCCGGGAACGCGTGAGGACGGCTCGGTGACGTTTTCGCTGAGCTCACTCGTGGCCCAGGCCTCGAACGACGCACCCACGACGAAGCAAACGAGCGCACACGGAGACGACTCCGGCATCATCGATCTGAAGGCCCTCGCGGCATCGGCACAAAAGCCGGCCGAGCCCGTCCTGCCGCACGCGCCGGTCTTTCCCTTCGGCGCGCCCGAGCCGGCGCCCGCGCCGGTCCCCGAGCCGCGCGCCGAGGTGGTCGCGACGCAGAGCCGCAAAGGACAGTGGCTGGTCGCCGCGGTGGGCGCCATCCTGGTCTCGGCCATGGCGATCGGCGCCGCGAGTGCGCGCCCCAAGGCCGAGCCGATGACGCTGGGCGGTCGCGTCTCGCCCCATTTCGAGGTGGCCCTCAAGCGCGCCGCGACGCTCCCCGCCGAGCCCGCCGAGGTGAAGACGGCGCCCGCGAAGGAGGCGGCCGCGCCCGAGAAGAAGGCGTCTCCGCGGACGAGCGGAAACACGAACGTGAAATCGACCGATCCCAAGAAGTCGAATCCGGTCGTCAAGGAGGAGCAGAAGCCGAAGCGCGAGACCTTGCCGCTCGAGGTCTGTGATCTCATGTGCCAGATGCGGAAGGCGACGCAGAAATAACCGAGCGCCCGCGTGGGCATTGCGGCGGGAATGGGGCAACTCGTTCCCGCCGCGTGTTTTTTCGCGCCGCGCGCCCCGAGCGTCGCCGCCGCTTTACGATCGCGGCCCGCCTCCCCACCCTTTCACGCATGAACATTCCTCGCAGGTGGCAGCGCCGCGTCCGGGGAGCCTGGCGCGGCATCCAGCGCGCGGCCGGGCTCCTTTCGGCCGTGGTCGCGGCGGTGTGGCTCGTGCAAAAGGGGCGCCTCGGCAGGTCCGGCAGGCGCGTCGTCCGCACGAGGCCGAAGCAGGCCGACGAGCGCACGATGCGGCGCATCGCCGAGGCGCAGTCGGGCGGCATCAGCAGCCAGGAGAGCGACGCCCGCTACGAGAGCGGCGAGCATCCGGGCGGCCTGCACGGCAAGGCCGTGCGCCCGCCGCCGGACGCCGAGATGTACGAGATCGACGAGCCCGCCGACCGCACGCAGACCCACCGCGGCTCGCGCCGGACGATGTCGACGATGCGGCGCTGACGCGATTTCGCGGCAGGAGGGGGAGCGCAGGCAGGTACGATGCAGGCGGAGGTCCTGCCTTGCCCGATCCTGCGCCCCCCGCCGAATCGCCGGTGTCGCCGCCGACCCTGCGGCACACGCCCGGCAAGAGCGCCGAGGTGGCCCGATCCGCCGCCGCGCCGCCCCGCATCGTCGACGGCGCGCCCGCGGCCCGCCCGGCCGAGCCCCGATCGGCCGTCCGCGGCGCGCTCGCGGTCGCCGTGCTCGTGATCGCGGCCTACGCGGGCGCGGTGCTGTTCTTCCGGTTCGTCGCGCCGAACCGCCCGCAGTACGTGGCGGAGATCGGTTCCGGGCTCGCGATCGGGGTCGTGGTGTTCTTCCTGCACACGCTGATCGGCCAATCCTTCGCGGAGTCGATGCTGGTGGGCGAGGAGCGGTTCCGCGCGCTGCTCGGGTTCCTCGCGCTCATCGCGCCGTCGTTCGTGCGGTGGATCATCTTCGCGTGTCTCGGCGGGATGCTCGCAGTCGCCTACCAGGATCTCGCGGAGTGGAGCACGTCGCCGATCGCGCGGCTGCGGGTGCTCGGGGCGTGCGCGATGCCAGCGATCCTCGCGGTGTGCTCGGCGATGCTGGTCGAGCGGCGCTTCGCGCGCGGCGATTTCCGGCTGAAGGTGGGGTACGCGCCGGGCACGGCGGTGCGGGATCGGCTCGAGCTGCGCGAGAAGGTCGAGCGCATGTGGGCCTACGAGAACGAGCTCATGCGCGAGTCGGTGCAGCGCATGGCGCGGCACGCGACGATCTTCGGCTTCGTCGCGTCGGCGATCCTCATCGCCTGCGCGGTGATCCTGCTCCGGTACGCGCGGAGCGAGAACGAGCTGCGGCACCTCGTCTCGCTCTCGGTGGGCGCGGCGTGCATGGTGTCGTTCACGCTGAACCTCGGGCAGATCCTGTTTCGTTCGGCCAGCAACGATTCGACCGCGCGCATGATGGCGTTCGCGGCGCGGACGCTGCTCATCGTGAGCGTGGCGTCGGTGTTCCTCGGCGTGGCGCTGCTCTCCGGCCCGGAGGAGGCGAGCAGCGCGGAGAAGGGCTACCTGTTCCAGGGCTACAAGGGAGCGCTGATCGTGGGCGTGGCCGTCGCGCTGCTCGGCGAGCGTGTGCTGCGTGCGGTGACGGATCGGGCCGCGACGATGCTCGGCGTGGGGAGCGTGGCGCCGATCCGGGGCAGCGATCTCGGCATCATCGACGGGCTGAACGACGAGGACGTGGCGCGCCTCGCGGAGGAGCGGATCGACTCGGCGCATGCGCTCGCGTTCATGCCGACGCCGCGCATCTTCTTCAACACGACCTACAGCCTGCAGCGGATCTGCGACTGGCAGGATCAAGCGCTGCTCATCGCGCGGGTCGGCCGGACGAACGCGCAGCTCCTGCGCGAGCAGTACCTCGTGCGGGGCGCGATCGCGGCGCGCCAGCTCGCGCGCGAGATCGTGGGCCCGTCGCGGAGCGCGGCTTCGGCGCTGCGGGGGCACGTGGAGTCGCCGTCGAGCGAGGCGATCTCGGTCCCGTCGGAGCCGCAAGAGGACGAGCAGGACAGGCTGCGCGCGCTGGCGAAGGCGCTCGGCTTCACGGGGATCAACCAGGCGGTGCTCGGCTTGCGGTGCCTGGTCGACGATGAGGAGATCGAGCGGCTGGAGGTGTTCGCCCGCTCGGTGCCGGTGTGGAAAGACGCGGGGACGGAGCATGTGCGCGACGAGGCGCCGCGCGTCGAGATCCCGGTGAACGAGGGCCGCCCGTCGTCGGGGCGGCCGTCGCACCGAGGGGACTAGTCACTCGCCGCGGCGTCGCCTCGCCTTGTACTTCACGCGCACCGGCACGCCCTCGAAGCCGAAGTTCTTGCGGAGCTGGTTCTGGACGTAGCGCTGGTAGCTGAAGTGGATCTGCTCCGGTGCGCTCGCCATGATCACGAAGAGCGGCGGTGAGGTTTCGGCCTGCGTGATGTAGTAGAGCCGCGGCGCGCGTCCGCCCGACGTGGGCGGCGGGCGGTGCTCGAGGACCTGCTCGAAGAAGCGGTTGAGCTCGCCGGTGCCGACGCGCGTGCGGAACGCCTTGGCGACACGCGTGATCGTGGAGAGCAGGTTGCCCACGCCGCGGCCCGTCTTCGCGCTGATGGGCACGATGGGCGCCCACGGCACGAACGAGAGTTTGTCCCGCGCGTTCTCCTCGGCCTTCCCGAAGCCCTTCTTGTCGAGCAGGTCGGCCTTGTTGAGGCCGACGACGACGGCGCGGGCGCGATCGACGGCGAGGCCGAGGATCTTCGCGTCCTGCTCGGCCACGCCTTCGAACGCGTCGCTCAGGAGGACGACGACCTCGGCGCGCTCCATCGCGCGGATCGCGTGGAGCACGCTCACCGCCTCGACGACGCTGTCCTCCTTCGTGACCTTCGCCTTGCGCCGGATGCCGGCCGTGTCGATGAAGAGGAACGAGTGTTTGCCCTTCGTGATGCGCGTGTCGATGGCGTCGCGCGTGGTGCCGGGGCGTGAGTCGACGAGGAGGCGCTCCTCGCCGAGCAGGCGGTTCACGAGCGAGGATTTGCCGGCGTTCGGGCGGCCCACGATCGCGACGCGGATGGCCTCGTCCGGCGCCTCGCCTTCCTGCGGCTCGGGCGGGAGAGGCGGGAGCGCGGCCGCGATCGCCGCTTCGAGCTCGTCGATGCGCCTACCGTGGAGGGCGGAGAAGGGGATGAGGTCGCGCGCGCCGAGGCGGTAGAGATCGGACAGCTCGAGCTCGGCGCGCTGGGAGTCGGCCTTGTTCGCGCAGTAGATGACGGGTTTGCCCGCGCGGCGGAGCAGATCGAGCTCGGCGTGATCGGCCGGCGTCGGCGGTTGGCTCGCGTCGAGCACACACACGATGACGTCGGCCTCCGTGATCGCGACGTCGATCTGGCGCTTGATCCCCTGGCGCATGGGATCGTCGCTCTCCGGATCGAAGCCGCCCGTGTCGACGAGCGTGTACCTCCGGCCGCGCGAGGTGACGTCGCTGTAGTGGCGATCGCGCGTGACGCCGGGCTCGTCGTGCACGATCGCGGTCTTCTTCCCGACGAGGCGGTTGAACAGGGTGCTCTTGCCGACGTTGGGGCGGCCGACGATCGCGACGATCGGCAGCGGAGCGTTCATCACCCGCGCGGGGTTCACGCCCTCGTCCGGCTGCTCGATTTGGTCTTCTTGCATCGTCATTCCTCCTCGTCGTCGTCGGACGTGTCCTCGTCGTCGTCGTCGAGGTCCTCCTCGTCCTGGTCTTCGTCCTCTTCCCCCTCGTCGTCGAGGTTGTCGAGGTCTTCGTCGCCTTCGTCGTCGGTCTCGTCGGCTTCCGCGTCCTGCTCGGCAACGATCACGTACTCGGCCGCGTCCGCTCCGCCGCTGCGCGCCTTGCCGTAACCGAGCTCCTCGAGGCGCGGCAAAGACTCGCGCCAGTCCGGCGTCACGCGCACCCAGAGGCGCAGGACGACCTTGCCGCCGACGAGCTCCTCGATGCGCTCGCGCGCGGCGATGCCGATGCGCTTCATCATGGCGCCGGCCGCGCCGATGAGGATCCGCTTCTGGCCCTGCCGCTCGACGTGGATCGTGGCGTCGATCTGGACCGTTTGCCCCGCGGCGCGCGGCTCGGCGTACCGGTCGATGGTGACGGCCGCAGCATGCGGCACCTCGTCCTGCGTGGCGCGGAGGATCTGCTCGCGCACGTACTCCGCAGCGAAGTACCGCGCGGGTTTGTCGGTCACGTCGTCGACGCCGTACCGGAACGGACCCTCGGGCAAGAAGCGCGCGATCTCGTCGAGCACGAGCGTGATCCCGTCCTCGCGTTGCGCCGACACGGGCACGATCGCGTCGAAGTTCCGCACCTTTCCGTAGGCCTCGAGCAGCGGCAAGAGGTGCCGTTTGTCCCGGAGCAGATCGACCTTGTTCACGACGAGCACCGCGGGCCGATCGGGCGCGAGATCCGAGAGCAGGACGAGATCCCCGGGGTGCGGCAGGAGCGGGCGTGGCGCGATGGGCGTCCCGTCTTCCTTGTGCTTCACGGGTCGCGGCGAGACGTCCGTCACGAAGACGACGACATCGGCGCGGCGCGCCGCGTCCCGCGCGGCCTCGTTCATCACGCGGCCGAGCTGCGTGCGCGGCCGATGCAGGCCCGGCGTGTCGAGCAGCGCGATCTCCGCGGCGCCGTGGTGCACGACGCCGAGCAGCGCGTCGCGCGTGGTCTGCGGCGTCTTCGACACGATGGCGAGCGGCTGCTGGAGCGCCGCGTTGAGCAGCGTGGATTTGCCGACGTTCGGCCTTCCGATGAGCGCGACCGTGCCGCTTCGCGAGGGCCCGCTCGCCTCCGGCGCGGGGCGAGGCTCGGGCCTCGGGCGCGGCGCCTCCGCGCGACGACCGGCGCCCGTTCCGCCCCGCGGGCCCCGCGTGAGATCGTCCGTCGTTGCAGGCCTTCCACTTCGCGCAGGCGCTCCAGGCCGCGCCGCGGCGCCCCGCGTGAGATCGTCCGTCGTCGCAGGCCTCCCGCCTCGCGCAGGCGCGTTGGGCCGCGCCGCGGCGCCCCGCGCCTCCGGTCGTGCCCCCTTGCCGCTGCGCGCGGGAGGCGCCCCCTTCTTCGCGGGACCCTTGCCGCGCGCCGCGCCGGGCGCCTGGCCTCGTCCTTCGGCGACGCGCGGTTTTCCCTTCGCGCCGCGCGCCTCCTCGCCCGGCCGACCTCCGCCGCGCCCTCGCTCGGGCCTCGGCCCGCGCGGCTCCCTCTGCGGGGACGCGCCGGCTCGTTCGTCATCGGACGGCTTTACGCGCGCGGTTTCGGTCTTCCGGCCGGGGCGCTCGGCGCGGGGGTCGGGTCTACGGATCTTCACAGCGCGGCGCGATAGCAGACAGCGAGGGAGGCCTCAAACGGCTTCTTACGGTTCTCCACGCTCGGGGGCTCGTTCCCGGCGCGCGCGTCCGCGCCGCCAAACGCCTTTGGCTACCGGCCCGAGCAGCGGTAGAAGCCCCCCATGGAAGCCGTCCCCGAGAGCGCCCAAGGCGGCGCGACCCGTGAGGAAACGCCGAACCACGCGAGCGCCCGCGCGCCTTCCCTCGCCGCGTGGTCTCGCCCGTTCGCCCTCGTGGTCGCTGCCCTGGTGCTGTTCTCGACCCTCGGCAAGAGCGGGATCTGGGATCCGTACGAGCTCGACGCGGCCGATCTCTCGCGCCGCATCGCGATCCACGTCTTCCACGCGGACAACCTCGCGCTCCCCGACGCCGTCAACCAGATGCCCACGCTGAGCGATCTGCGCATGGGTGAGCTGCCATTCACCTCGATGGCACTCGGCTTCAAGCTCTTCGGGCTTTCGGACTGGACCGGACGGCTGCCGCTCGCGATCTGGGCGTTCGTCGGGGTCGTGGCGTTGCACGAGCTGCTCGCGCGTCTCTCGGGGCGGCGGGCCGCGCTCTACGGCGCCGTCGCGCTCGCCACGACGCCGCTCTACTTCATGCAGGCGCGGACGATGCTCGGCGACATCGTCACGATGTCGTCGCTCTCGCTCGCGTTCGCGGGCCTCGTGGGCGCGCTTTTCGATCGCGCGCGCGGGATCGAAGAAGGCGCAGAGGTCGAGGTCCCGGGCGCGCGCACGTGGGCCGTGAAGGGCGTCTGGCTCCTCGTCGGGGCCCTCGGCCTCGTGGCCGGATACATGTCGCGCGGGCTCGTGATCGGAGTCGCGGTGCCGGCGCTCGCGGCGGGGCTCGCCTGGCTCGTCCTCGAGCTCGGAGGTTTTTCCGCGAAGCGATCCGCCGCCGAGCATGCCATCGGCGCGCTCTCGCTCGCCCTCGGGCTCGTGGCCCTGGGCTTAGGGATCTCGCTCCTGGCCCGCACCTCACCCGACGCGGCGCTGCCGCGCGCGCTCGGCGTCGCGCTGACCAAGAAGGCGAGCGTGGATGCGACGTTCGATCGGACGATCCGGCACCTCGGCCACGCGCTCTTCCCGTGGAGCGCGTTCCTTCCGTTCGCGCTCGGCAGGTTGTTCCGCGCGCCCGTCGAGCTCGACGCGCCTGCCCGCAGGCGCGAGGTGGGCCTGCGTGTCGCGCTGCTCGTCGGCGCCGCTGTCGCGTACGCGGTGTACGCCGCGCTCACGCCGCACGTCGCGTTCCTCCCGTGGAGCGGCGTCGCGCTGCTCGCGGGCGTCGCAGGGCTCGCCGTCGCCGACTTCGATCGCGGTGCGCCTCCGTCGCGGGCCCTCGCGCTCGGCGTCGCGCTGCTCGCGTTCGTGCTCTACCGCGACATGGTGCTCGAGCCCGGGCGCATGTTCAGCGTGTTCGAGGTCGACAAACCTTCGTTCCCGAAGAGCTTCGAGCAGGACGCGACGACGCTGATGCGCCTCTCCGCCGTGGCGTTCACGGCGCTCGTGGCGATCGCGTGGTTCGAGGGGCGCGCCGACAAACCTGGTTCGATCGCCGCGTGGGCCGACGGCCTCGTCGAGGACTACCGCAACCTGGGCCGCGAGCTCGCCGCCGTCTGGAACGGCAACCTCGTCTTCGCCGCGGTCGTCGTGGAGGCCGCGCTCGTCGGCCTCGGCGCGATGCTCTTCCTCGGCACGCGGCTCGGCTGGGTGTCCGTGCAGAGGCTACCGCGCAATTTCATCGACGCCGGCTTGAACCTCTGGTGGGCGCTGCCGCTCGTCCTAGCGATGCTGCCGATCTCGCTCGCCACGTTGCGCGACGGCTTCCGCGCGGCCCTCGGCCTCACGCGTCTTCCACGCGGCGCAGGCGTGCTTCTCGCGGCGCTCGCGGCGGGCGCGGTGCTCTCGTTCGGCTACTACCCAGCGCTCGCGGCGCAGCTCTCGCCGAAGGAGGTCTTCGACGCCTACGCGCGTCTCCAGAAGCCCGGCGAGCCGCTCGGTCTGCTCGGCGTGCGCGCCCGCTCGATCGCCTACTACCACCACGGCGGCGAGGTCGCGCAGTGGAGCGATCCCGCCGAGGCATTCAAGTGGCTCACCGAGGGCACGGATCGCCGCTGGCTCATCGTCCGCGCCGAGGAGCTGACGCGCCTGAACGCGCTCCACCGCAAGCTGAAGGGGTCGAACCTGCCCGTGCTCGACGCGCGGTCGAGCCAGATCCTGCTCGTGTCGAGCGAGCTCGGCGGCCAGCGCAACGAAAACCCACTCGGCGCACTGGTGCTCGACGAGCCGCCGCCCGAGCTCCACATGGTCGACGCCGCGTTCGAGGATCAACTCGACGTGCTCGGCTGGGAGGTCCGCGACGGCGCCGGTCAGGCCGTGGACAGCGTGGTCCCGCAGCGCAAGTACCACATGCGCTTCTACTACCGGGTCGTGAAGCCCATCACCGGCACCTGGAAGGCGTTCCTGCACATCGACGGCTTCCAGCGCCGATACAACGGCGATCACACCGTGCTCGATGGCAAATATGCGATGAACCTGTGGCAGCCGAACGACATCGTGGTGGACGACTACGTGTTCGAGCTCGAGCCAAATTTCACGCCAGGCGACTACACCGTGTATTTCGGCTTCTTCTCCGGAGACACGCGTTTCCGGGTGACCCGTGGCCCGAACCACGAGAACCGCGTCATCGCCGGAGCGCTCCGCGTGCGTTGATCGAAGCAAGCCTGCCGGATCCCTTGGCGCCCGTATGGAAAGCGGCTACGCGAAGGGTTCGATGGGTGAGCGTCGCGGGAGCGATCCAGAACGCGGAGCGGTCGACGAAGCCGCCACGGCGGACAAACCTCCTGCGTCGACGCGCGGGGACGAGGCAGCCCCCGCGAGCCGCCCGAGCTGGTACGAACGCCGTTCCTCGGAGCGATACGACGTGACCTGGTCCGTGGACTGCGAGACAGAGGAAACGTTCCTCTACGCCGCAATCACGAACATCTCTGAGCTCGGCATCTTCGTGCGAACGACAGATCCCCTGCCCATCGGCACGAGCCTCACACTCCGCTTCGCCCCGCCAAACAGCGGCGATTCATTCGTGCTCGAAGGAACCGTGCAGTGGATCAACGTCGTCCGCCCGCTGCACGACAACCCAAACCCGGGCATGGGCGTGCGCTTCGTGCACATCACAGCCGCCGAGCGCGAGCGGCTCGTCGAGACGATCCGCACGATCGCGTATCTGCGCGAGAACGCAGGGCCCGTCTCGAACTGAAGGCGCCGCGCCGGGGCGCCGCCCCGGACCCCGCGGGGGCTATCCGCCCCTCGACCCGGACCAGGGCCAGCCCTGGACCTTTTGGGGAAGAACTGCGCGCAGCGCAGTTCTTCCCACAGGCCGCCGCTGAGACCACGTCGCCAGTTGAACGGTCAGCGCGGCTGTCTTGGTTGGCAGGGTCGGTTGCGGTCTTGACCTGGCCCGTTCGATGAACTGCGCGGAGCGCAGTTCATCGACCACGAGTCCAGCGCTTGCGCTGGTCCGGGTGCAGGGGTGGACAACCCCTGCTGGGGCCTGGGGCAAAGCCCCAGCGAAGCGCCTTGATTACAGCCCGATCGGCAGGGGGAAGCGGCGCACGTACACGCCAAAGTGGCTCTGGTTGTCGTCTTGCCAGCCGATGGCGACGAAGCCTGCGCCGCCGATGGCGACGGCGGGCCCGCTGCGGGAGCCGTTCGTGCCTTCGGGGTCGGGGATGTTTGCGAGGAACGCGTCGTTCTGGCCGGTGACGCTGTTGTAGCCGAAGCCGGACGTGCCTCCGATGAACCGCGCGCCGATCGTGCCGCGCTCGTCCTCCCAGACGACCGTGAAGAAGCCGAGACCGGCGGCGACCTTCGGCTTTTGCTGCGCGCCGTTGGTCTGTGTGTTCACGGTCTTCTGATCCTCGGTGCTGGGGACGCGGACGGCGTCCTTGTCGTAGCGCTGGAAGAAGATGTCGCCGTTCGCGTGCCATACGACGATGAAGCGACCGTCGGGGAGCATCGCCACGTCGGGCTGGTCTTGCAGGCCTGTCGTCGCGTCGTTCACGAGCTTGGGCGTGCCGACCTCGCCGTTCGGTTTGACTGTCACCATGACGATCCCGTTGCCGTCGCCGTCGCCTGCGCCCTGATAGACGACCACCCAGCCGTCCTTGGTGCCTGCGACGCGCGGTGCCGAGCCGTTCGTGGCGATGGGGATCTCGCCCATCGGCGGATCGAGCTCGCCTGTCTTCTTCCAGATGCGACCGAAGACGCCGGTGCCGCGGTTCCACACGACGAGCGCTGCGTCCTCGGGTCCGCCTGCGACGTCGGGCCGGATCTGCACGTCGCCGACCTGCGTGCTGATCTTGAGTGGCGGCACGTCTGCGCAGCCCCACTCGTTCTGGGCGTTCAGGTAGATGTGGTAGTTGTTCGTCGCCTCCTGATCGCTCGCGTAGACGATCGCGACGTGGTTCAGGCCGACGGGCGCGAGGGATGGATCGCGCTGCACGAGCGGCGGGCCTGACGCGGGCAGCGTGGTGCAACGCGCGGGGAGCTGGAGCTGCTGCGAGAGCAGGTAGGGCTTCTCGATCGGGTACAGATCTGCCGCGAGGAAGCGCATCAGGATGTCGCCGCCGCCGCTGCCCGTGGTGCTCATGTATGCGGTGCGCAGCGCGTTTTTCGTCGCCTCGATGCCCGGGCAGAATTCCATCGCGAGGTGCGTCTTCGTGCCCGGACCGTCGTTGTCGAGCGGGGGGGACACGGCGTTCTTCACGGAGAGCAGGATCTCTTGCGCGGTGCAGTCGCAGCGACAAACCGCGTCGGGGGCGATGCCGCCGCATGTCTCGGCGGGGCTCCCGTTGCACGCGAGCGCCACGCTTGGACCGAGATCGCACTGCTCGCCGGTGCCGACGGCGCCGTCGTTGCAGCATGCGGGCGGCGTGTAGCGCTGCACCTTGATTGTGACCTCGAGCGGGTCCTGATCGACCTTCTCCACGGCGCAGCCTTCGGCGAGGACGCCTGCGCCGCCTTCTGCCGTGACCGCGAAGATCTTCTCGGCGCCGTCGCGATCGAGCTCGATGTCCTTGCACCAGGTGACGCCTTCGCCGCAGCCGTCTTTCTGCAGATCGAAGGTCTGCACGGCGTCGCCTGTGGGGGCGTTCTCGACGCGACCTGTCGCGGGCGTGCACGTCGCGTTGCCCTTGTCGAAGACGCGCAGCGTGACGCGCGTCGCCGTGTCGAGCAGCCCGAGGGGCGCTTGCATGACGAGGCCCACGTTGATGGGCGCCTCGGCGCAAGCGCCCACCGCGATGGCCACGGGCAGGGCAGGGACGAGGCCCAAGAAAAGGCGTGATCGGCGCATGACCCGAGTCTAGCGGGTTGCGGCCTGGTTTCGCAGGCCGTTGATGTGCCGGTCAGTACGCGGCGTTGGCTGGGGCGGGCTCTGCGGCGCGCTTCGGCGCGGCGTTCACGTTGCGGCCGGGACCACCGCCCGGCGCGGCCTTGGCGCGCTGCGCCTCCTCGTCCCCGGTCGCGGCCGCGGGCTTGCCGGCTCCCGCGACCGTCGACGTCGCGGCCGGAGGCGGGGCCGGGGCTGGAGATGCGGCGCGGTTTGCGACGAGCCCACCGCCCGCGTTGTTCGTTTGCGCCGGCGCGTCGGTCTCGTTCAGCGCTTCCTCGGCGCGCGCCTTGTATCCGTCGCTCTGCTTCAGCGCGGAGTAGAGCTCTCTCGCGCGATCCGTGTTGCCCAGGCTGCGCTGGCACTGCGCCGCTTCCCACATCGCGTCGGCGGCCTGCGGCGTGCCCGGGAAATGCGCGCCGACGTCGTCGTAGCGGCGCAGCGCTGCGTCGCAGCCCGAGCCGTCCCGCGTGGCTCGCGCCTCGGCGAGCGCCTTCACTGCGCCGTCGTCCTTCGCCGCGCTCTTGTCCGTCGCGTCGTCCTTGCCCTTCTTCGCGCCTTCCGCGGGCTGCTCGGCGGCGGCTGCGGGCATGGGCATTGCGGCCACGGGCGGGGGCGGAGCCTGGGCGGCTGCTTGCGAGAGATCGCCCTCGTCTGGCGCGGGCACGCCGCGCTCGGTCACGCGCACCGGCGTGATCCCGACCGTGCCGGGTTTGGCGCGGAGGAGCAGCAGGCTCGACCCGATCACCAGGAAAAACAGCGCGGCCATCGCGAGCTGCGGCCGCATCGCGTGGCTGCCGGCCCAGGCCAGGGCGCGCAGGGCTTTGCGGTGCCAGGGCGTCGTGCGTTGCGCGTCCGTCACTGCGGCGAGGATGCGATCTTCGAGGCCGGGGCTCGGCTCTTCGAGCGGCAGCATCGCGACCTCGCGCGTCGCGCGGAGCCCGTTCCAGGCCTCGCCGCAGCGGGCGCAGGACTCGACGTGCCGACGGAGCGCCGCGTACGTGAGCTCGTCGAGCTCCTCGTACAGCGCGTCCATCACGACCTGGTCGAACTTCTGGCAATCCATGGGAGCACCTTGCCCGGCGTTATCGCAGGGCTCGAGCGTAGTCCTCGTACTCGGCGAGCGCTTCCTGCAAGCGCTCGAGGGCGTATCGCATCCTGCTCTTGACGGTATTTTCCGGCACCCCGGTGATCTCTGCGATGTCCTTGAACGGCACGTTGCCGATCTCCCGCAGGAGAAAGACCTCGCGTTGCTCGGCGGGCAGCCGCTCGACGGCGTGGGTGATCCGATGGCCGAGCTCGGCGCCGATTGCGACCCGCTCGACGGAGGCCGTGGGGTGCGCGTCGGCCGTGCGCTCGGCGAGCGTCGGTCCCTCCTCGCCGCTGCTGGTGCTCGTGGCCTGATCCAGCGACGGATGCCGCCGGAGCGCGGCCTTCCGCAGGTGGTCGATGCACACGTTCCGGGCGATGGCGTAGGTCCACGTGGAGAAGCGGGCCTCGTGCTTGAAGTCGGCCGCGTTCTGCACGATTTTGACGAACACGTCCTGCACGAGATCCTCGGCGATCTGGGGCGCGCGGACCTGGCGGAGGATGAAGTTGTAGACGTTCGTCTTGTGCCGGCGGACGAGACCGGCGAACGCCGATCGGTCACCACCCTGGAACCGCATCATCAGGACCTCGTCGGTCACCTCCTCGCGAGAGATGCTCGCCATCGTCACCTCCTCGTTCCCTGCGTTTCCGTCGATGCGGAAGCGGGCGAAAGGGGGCCGTGGCGATGGTCGAACCGGGGTTTGGGGCGAAGGGCGCCATCAGGCGACCCGAAGCCCCAAGCGTCGAACCGGTCCATGGGACGCGCGACGTGGCCCGAAGTTCTGAACGGAGGGGGTCGTCGCTGCACGACGCCACCTTACCGGATCGGGACACGGGCGGAGCCGCGAAGTTTGGGTGCCCGGCCGCGTCGGAAAGACCTCGCGCCGAGGGCGGACACGGAGCGCCAGCAAATTCACGGCACGTCACGTCCCCGGGGCGCGCGGGGTCCTCGGTTGCATCGGCGCGCTCCCGGAACGTACACTTGGCGAAGGCCGGCAAGCATCGCCGGGCGACAGCGCGTCCTCCCGCCTTCCTTCGACCGATGGGGTTGGTCTTCATGCGATTGCTCCCGAAGACGCTCGCCGTGACCTTCGCGGCAACCTGGCTGACCGTAGCGCCGGCGTTTGCCCAGGCCCCCACGGCGCCTCCGCCGGCAGGCCCCGGCGCGCTTCATGCCGTACCGTCCGGCCAAACCCCACCCGCCGCGGCGCCCACGCAGCCCGGCATGCAGCAGCCGCCGATGCAGCCGCAGCCGATGCAGCCGCAGCCGATGCAGCCGCCGCCGACGCAACCCGGCATGCAGCCTCAGCCGCCGATGCAGCCCGCGCCTCCGCCGGGCATGCCCGGCGCGCAGCCAACTCCTGGGGCGCAGCCCGCGGCGCCGCCTGGCATGGACGGCCAGACGTACGCCGTGCGCCTGCGGGACCTCGAGCAACGCATCGACGAGCTGAAAGAGCAGATCCGACGCAGCCACACGCGCCTCTCGCTGCTCAGCGACACGATCCTGTCGAGCGGCGGCGCCGGCTCCCGCGCGAACCTCAAGTACACGAACGAGCTCTCGGGCGCCTTCAAGATCACGCGCCTGCTCGTCGTCCTCGACGGCGCGGTCCAGTACAACAAGACCGACCAGACGGGCGCGATCGCCGAGGCCGGCGAGATCCCGATCTTCAACGGCTCGATCCCGCCCGGCGATCACACCGTGCAGGTCCTCGTGAACCTGCAGGGCAACGGCTACGGCGTCTTCTCGTACATGCGCGGCTACCGGCTCGAGGTCCGCTCGAACCACTCGTTCACCGCGCTCGAAGGCAAGACGATGACGCTGCAGATCGTGTCGTTCGAGAAGGGCGGCGTGACCGTGCCGATCGAGGAGCGCCCCGCGGTGCGGTTCGTCGAGAAGGTCACGCAAGGGCTCTCGGATCCGAACGCCCCTGCGGGCGCGCCGGCGCCGCAGGGCGTCGCCAAGTGAGCGATCTCCCGAAGGGGCACGCATGAACGGCACACGCGGTTCCCGCACGCGGAAGGCGCTCCTCGCGGGCCTCGTCGCGGCCTTCGCGACCCTCGCGCCGAGCCTCGCCCAGGCGATCGACGCCGAGCAGGCGATCGCGAGCGCCTCGCAGCAGATCACGATCGCCTCGAACGGCCTGCGCGCGATCGAGGACGCGATCCAGAAGTCGAAGGGCCGCGAGCGCACGCCGGCGCAGCGCGTCGCCGACGCCGTGCTGCTCGTGGGCTCGAAGGACTGGGAGCGCGCGGCCACGCTGCTCAACGAGATCATCGAGAAGTACCCCGATCACCCGACCGCGTACCCCGACGCGCTCTCGCTCCTCGGCGAGACGTACTTCCAGTCGCGGCAGTACCTCTCGGCGCGGCGCGTCTACTTCAAGATCACCGATCGCAACCAGGAGCCGCGCTTTCTGGCCTACCAGAGCAAGGCGCTCGAGCGGCTCGTCGACATCGCGCTCAGGACGAAGGACTACCGGCACCTCGACGACGTCTTCGCCGCGATGAACCGACTCCCGCCGGCGGCCGTGACGAGCGGGATCTCGTACGCGCGGGGCAAGGGCCTCGTCGTGAGGAAGGATTGGGCGGGCGCGAAGGCCGCGCTCGCGTCAGTCGATCCGAAGAGCGAATACGCGCATCAGGCCGGCTACCTGCTCGGCGTCGTGGCCATGAAGGAGGCGACGCCGCCGCCCGTTCCGCTCGCCGAGGGCGAGGTGCCGCCGCGCGCGCCGCGGAGCCGCTACGTCGTGGCGATCGATCAGTTCCGCAAGGTCACGCAGCTCGCGCCCGACTCGAAGGATCACGAGCGGGTGATCGACATGGCGTGGCTCGCGATCGGCCGGCTCTTCTACGAGTCCGATCAGTGGTCGCAGGCCGTCGATGCGTACAACCACATCGACCGATCCTCGCCGGAGTTCGGGACGATGCTGTACGAGCTCGGCTGGGTGTACGTCCGTCTCGGCGACGTCGAGCGCGCGCAGCGGGCCCTCGAGGTCCTCTCCGTCGCCGATCCGAACAGCCAGAACATCGCGGACGGCTCGCTGCTTCGCGCGGACCTCATGCTGCGCGCGGGCCAGTTCGAGAAGTCGCTCAAGGTCTACGAGGGCGTCCGCGCGAACTACGATCCGATGCGCGCGCGCGTCGACGCGTTCCTCGGCTCGACCAGCGATCCGGCCGTCTACTACGACAAGCTGAGCCAGGAGCAGCTCGACGTCCTCGATTCGAGCTCGGGCCTGCCCACGCTGGCGATCCAGTGGGCGCGCGACGCGGAGGACGGCCCGGCCGCGTTCGCCGTGATCGAGGGCATCGCGCAGTGCCGCGAGCTGATCCAGCAGTCGAACGATCTCATCGAGAAGCTGAACGCGGTCGTCGCCTCGACGAACCGCGTCCGCGCGTTCCCCGAGCTCAAGGCGGGCGAGGAGAAGGCGCTCGGTCTCATCAACCGCGTAGGCATCGCGCGGCTCTCGATCGGGCAGGGCATGGACGAGGTCGAGTCCTCGGCGCTCTCCGGCGAGATCGGGCAGGTGCGCGCGCGAAGGCGCTCGCTGGAGAAGCGGCTCGGGCTGATCCCCGTCAACGACGCGGATTTCCAGGAGCGCGAAGGACAGGCGCTCAAGCAGTGGAACGGCGCGTCGCAGTCGGTCCAGCGCATGACGCTCGAGGTGGACTCGCTCCAGGCGCAGGTGAACGGCCTCCGTCGCATGCTGCGCGAGGCGCCGCAGGCGGGCGTCGTGCGGGATCCCGCGGCGGTCGCGCGGTTCGAACAGGAGCTCGCCGTGCACGAGCGTGATCTCGCGATCTACCGCAAGCAGATCACGGATCTGCGCAAGCTCGTGGGCGCCGGCAAGATGCAGGTCGGCTTCGGCGATCAGCGCTTCATCGAGGACGGGCAGGTGCGGGGTGCGTACCGCGAGGCGATCCTGCGCGAGGTCCACCTCGCGATGGCGGGGCAGGGGGGCGCGTCGCTCGCCGCGTATGCGAGGCGCGTCGCGCCGCTCCTGCAGAAGGGCGACGAGACGGACGCGAAGGTCTTCGCCGCGCTGAGCGATCTCGAGCGCGAGGTCGCGCGGAGGACGACGGACGTGCGGGCGATCCTGGCGCGCGAGACGGCCGCGGTGGTGGGGTACGAAGTGGAGCTCGAGCGGCTCGACAAGCAGGCGCGTGGCGTCGTGGGCGAGGTGGCCATGCGGAATTTCGGCCTCGTGCGCGATCGGCTGCGGAACATCGTCCTGCGCGCGGACGTGGGCATCACCGAGGAGGCGTGGGAGGTGCGCGAGGAGCAGATGACCCGCGTACGCAGCCTGCGCGTCGAGCGGGCGCGCGAGGAGAAGCTCTTGCGCGAGGAGCTCGACGAGGTCCTCGATGACAGCAGCGCGCCCGAGACGGAGGGCAAATGAGCGTGCTTCGTCGTTCCTCGTCGCGGTCGGGGCGCGGCGCGTCGTCGGTCCTCGCGCTGCTCGTCGCGACGTGCGTCGCGGGGAGCGCCGCGTCGCAGCCGCAGCCTTTTCCGCCGACGGCAGCGCCCACGGCACCGCCGAGCGCAGCGCCCACAGCACCTCCGGGCGTGATGCCCACAGCGCCTCCGGGCGCGATGCCTTCAGCGCCGCCGAGCGCAGCTCCGCAGGCGCCCGCGCCGCAGGCGTCCGCGCCTCCAGCGACGTCCGCGAGTGCGCCGCCCATCCCGCCGCCCACGCCCGCGTTCAAGCCGCGCGTGCAGGCGCCTCCGCCGCCGCCGCCCACGCCCGAGCAGGTCGCGGTGCTCGCGGAGCTGGAGAAGGAGGCCGCGGCGTACGAGCAGGCCGCGCGCGACTACCGCTCCTCGATCACGCGGATCATCCAGCAGCACTACGAGGAGCGCAGGCGCCGCGTCATCGCCGCGCTCGATCGCGAGATCGACGTCGAGCAAAAGGATCTCCGGACCGCGCGCGAGGAGGCGATCCGCCGCCTCGAAAAGTTCGTCGAGACGTACAGCGGCAGGAACGCGCACCCCGAGAGCACGCCCACGGCGATGTTCCGCCTCGCGGCGCTCTACGAGGAGCGCGCCCGCGAGGACACCGACCTCTCCGACGATCTCGCCGTCGGCCTCCGGCCCGCGATCGCCCTCTACAAGCGCATCATCCGCGAGTTCCCGCAGTACAAGGAGCTCGCCGGCGTCTACTACTACCTCGGCCACGCGCTGAACGACTCGGCGCGGATCTTCGAGGCGCAGCAGGTCTTCCGATCGCTCGTCTGCCACGACCGCTACCCGTACCCCGTTCCTACGGATCCGAAGGATCCGACGCGGGACACGGTCGGCAAGCTCCCGCAGGATCACGATCGCGACTACTGGCTCGGCTGGGAGGCGCGGCACCCGATCCCCATCGGCGAGGCCGCGAAACGCAAGGCCGCGCAGCCGCCCCCCAAGAAGGGCAACGCCAAGGGCAAGGGCAAGGGGAAGGAGCCGGAGCCCGAGCCGGAGGCGCCGGCGATCGAGGACGAGCTCGTCTTCGTCAACCCGTACCCCGATAGCTGCAAGCCGATCCCGCAGAAGGTCGCGGAGGGCGCGGAGCCGCGGTACCTCGCCGAGGTCTGGTGGCTCATCGGCGACTACCACTTCAACGAGATCGATCCGGGCGGCGGGCCCTTCAGCTTGAACCGCGCCGAGGTCGCGTACACGCGATCGCTCCAGTACAAGAAGCCGCCCGTCTACGGCGTCGCGATGTACAAGCTCGCCTGGACGTACTTCAAGCAGCTCCGCTACGAGACGAGCGTCCGGCAGTTCGTCGAGCTGCTCAAGTACACCGACGAACAGGAAAAACTCACGGGCGATCCGGGCACGGATTTCCGCGGCGAGTCGTACACGTACATCGCCGGCGCGCTCACGTTCCTCGACTTCACGGGGCCCGCCGCCGACGAGCCCTTCGTCCCGCGCAGCGACATCCTCGACCTCGAGCAGGACCCGCGGATCCGCGAGCAGAAGATGCGCGTCGCGATCGAGCGCGTGCAGAACGCGGCGCTGATCCCGCAGGATCGCAAGTGGACCGTCGAGATCTACAAGGCGCTCGCGGCCGAGTTCAAGGAGCTGAACCAGTACCGGAACACGGTCGAGGTCTCGGAGCTCATCCTCAAGAAGTGGCCGATGCACCGCGACGCGCCCGTGATGCAGGCGCAGATCGCTGACATCTACGACACGCTCACCGGCCAGTCGCGCGAGGGCACGGCCGAGCGCGCGGAGAACGCGGCGAAGGCGCTCGACGCGCGCACGAAGCTCGCGAACTACGTCGGCAAGACGCCGTGGGTCGAAGCGAACAAGGACGATCCGGAGGCCATCCAGACCGCCGAGCGCCTCGTGCGCGGCGGCCTGCGTCGCGCCGCGGCCGATCACACGAACGCGGGAAGCGCGCTCGTGAACGCGGCGATCCAGAGCGGCGAGCAGGAGACGCGCACCAAGCTCTTCGAGCGCGCCCTCTCCGAGTACCGCATGGCCGCGCTCGGCTGGCAGGGTGTCCTTCAGGAGGACGAGAACGCGCCCGACGCCTACGACAGCCGCTACTGGCTCGCCGACGCGAACCACATGGTCGTCGTGATCGCGGTGGCGATGGATCGCTCGCCGACGGCCGACGAGATCGAGACCGCGCGGCGCACAGGCGTCGACGTCCGCGACTCGAACGAGGACGACAAGCACCTGCAGCCCGCCGCGTTCATGGTCGTCGACACCGCGTACCAGGCGCTGCTCGACCAGTACAAGCTCTACAAGCGCACCGGCGGGCAAGAGGGGATCGAGCAACGCACGGGGCTCAAGATCGTCACGGAGAACGACAAGCAGAAGGTCGTCGCCGAGGAGCTGCCGAAGGTCATCAAGGACGCGATCGCGGCGCGCGATGAGTACATCCAGCGCGTGCCGCCGGCGATGGATCTCTCGACGCGGGATCCGCAGACGAACCAGGATCAGAAGAACAGCGATCTCTACGCCTACCAGTCCGCGGAGTTCTCTTTCCTCTACGGCAACTTCGCCGAGGCGCGACGCAGGCTCGAGCCGATCTACGCCGAGCAGTGCGGCAAGACGCCGTTCGGCTACCTCGCGTGGGAGAAGCTCACGACGATGGCGAACCTCGAGAACGACGTGCCGCGATCCCGCGCGCTCGCCGAGGCCGCGATGACGAAGAGCTGCGCCGTGAGCGAGGAGCAGAAGCTCAAGGAGACGGGCATCGCCCAGCCCACGATCTCGCGCGGCTACTACGTCGACGCCGCGGCGAAGTTCGAGAAGGCCGAGAAGATGCCCGACGGCCCGGAGCGCGTGCAGGCCTGGCGTGAGGCGGCGGCGCTCTACCGCGTGGCGCTGGAGAAAGCCCCGGCGCGGGACGAGGCGCCCGAGGCCGCGATGAACGGCGCGTACTGCTACAAGCAGGTCGGCGACTACGACCAGGCCATCGAGATGTACGCGCTCTTCATCAAGGAGTACGGGAGCGAGGCGAACCTCTCGAAGCTGGAGAAGGGCGACGAGGCCGGCAAGCCCCCGAAGCCCGCGGATCCGAAGCGCTACGGCGAGCGCGTGAAGTACCTGAAGCAGGCCTACGACGCGCTCAGCGCATCGTACGTGCTCTTCTTCAACTACCGCGCCGCCGCCGAGACGTACGACACGATCTCGCGCAACGGTCGCTTCGAAAAACCTGCGCGGCGCGAGGCAGCGCGAAGCGCGGTCCTCCTGTACGCGAACGTAGGCGAGCGGGATCGGATGATCGCCTCGCGAAACGCGTTCCTGAACCTCGACGCGCCGGTCGAGCAGAAGGCCGAGATCGACTACATCGTCGCGTCGGCCGACCTCAAGGCGTGGGACGAGAAGGGCCTCGACGAGGGCGCGAACAAGGCCGCGCGCGTCAAGGCCATGACCGCGATGGAGGACTACTACGAGATGAACCGCCTCACGCCGGCGGCCACGCCGTTCCTCGTCCAGGCGGCCTACCACGCAGCGAAGATGCGCAAGGCGGGGAGCGATCCGAAGTCGGTCGAGTGGTGCCGCAACACCACCTCCGCGTTCGACAAGTTCAAGGCGTTCGCCGCCGTCGACGGCAAGAAGGCGCTCGGCACGATGCAGGCCGACATGGCCGCCGAGTGCGCGTACGGCGTCGTCAACGATCGGCTCCGGCAGTCGTGGGACTACGACGCCGGCCACCATCGCTACGCCGGCGTCATCGACAAGGTCGTCAAGACGTACGGCGACGACCTCAAGAAGGCGGGCGACACGTACTTCAACGACCTTCAGTCCGTGATCAAGACGTACGAGTCGCGCGCGCTGTCCGTCGCGGCGTTCGCGCGGCAGGGCTCGCTCTACGACTCGTGCCGCACGGGCCTCTACAACACGCGCCCGCCGGGCCTGAAGCTCTACACCGACCGCGAGGAGAAGCTCCTCAAGCTCGCCGAGACGAGCGATCGCGAGGACCTGCAGGAGACCGCGGACGCCATCCGCCAGAAGCGCCGCGAGCAGTGGCGCGAGGCGCGCGAGCGGCTCCTCAACGACGCTGACCGCGCCATGATCAAGTTCTACGTGCAGGCCGTGGTCTACGCGCGGGCGTGGAACGTGCGAAACCCCGAGGTCGACCAGGCGATCCAGAGGCTCGCGTTCTTCACGGACATCCTCGGCGACGCGAAGATCCGCGACATGAGCCAGGGGATCATCGATCCCGAGACGGGGCAGCCGTTCATGTACCAGGACGGCATGTTCCTGCGCACGCGGCCCGGCATGGCGCCCGCGCTCCAGCCCGACGGTTTGCCCGCGCCGCTCCCGGTGACGTTGCCATGAAGCGTTCGCCTCGTTTGGTCTTCGTCGCGCTCGCGTGCTCGCTCGTGCCGCTCCTCGCGGCCTCCTGCGAGGAGACGACGTCGCAGCAGAAGCCGCAGACGCCGCCGCAACCATCGGCCGCGTATCCGTACGGCCCGAACGGGATGAACCCGTGGGGCCAGCAGATGGGCCCGCAGGCGCCGGTCGTGGGCATGAGCCCGACACCGACCCTCACGCCGAGCGCGCCGCCCTCGATTTCGGCCGCGCCGCCGCCGCCCGCGCCGCTCCCGCCCGCCGCGTCCGGGCCCTACCAGCAAGGCATGGCCGCGTTCGCCGCGGGCGATCTCACTGCGGCGAAGGGCCTCTTCCAGCAGGTCATCCAGACCGACGCGCGCGCGCACCACGCGCACTACTCGCTCGGCGCCGTGCAGGAGCGCCTGCGCGAGCCCGAGGCCGCGGCGAGCTACCAGAAGGCGCTCTCCATCACGCCCGACTACGAGCCCGCGATCATCGCGTACGCGATGCTGCTCGCGCGGAAGGGCAACCTCGGCGAGGCCGAACGTCTGCTCACGGAGAAGCGCGCCCTCATGCCGCGATCGGCCGCGGTCACGGCCACGCTCGCCGAGGTGAAGAGCCTGCAGAAGGACACCGGTTCGGCGCAACGCCTCGCGCAGGAGGCGCTCAAGATCAACCCGGACTACCGGCCCGCGATGGTCGTGATCGCCCGCGACCACTACCGCAACCGCAGGCTCGATCTCGCGCTCTACGCGCTGCAGGCGATCCTCGACGGGTTCGGCGCGGACAACCCTCCGCGCGACAAGGACAACCCCGAGGCGCTGCTCCTGCGGGGCCTCATCCTGCGCGAGCAATCCCAGCGCGCCGGCGCCATGGACAACTTCCGCCGCGCCGTGCAACGCCGGCCCGACCTCGTCGAGGCGCGCGTGCAGCTCGCCGCGATGCTGCTCGAAGCCGGCAACGGCCTGGAGGCGCTCCCGCTGCTCGAAGGCGCGGTGCGCTACGACGGCGACAACCTCCCCGCGCACCTCGCGCTCGGCGACACGTACCGCTTGCTCGGTCGTTACGGCGACGCGAAGCGCGAGTTCGAGTGGGTGCTCGCGCGTGACGCGTCGATGCCGCAGGTCCACTACGATCTCGGCCTCATGTACCTCTTCGCGCCGAGCGTCCCCGGCATGTCGGCCAAGCAGCAGGTCGCCGAGGCGATCGTCGAGCTGAAGAAGTATCAAGAGCTCCGGCGCAAGGGAGAGCGCGACGACTCCGAGGAGCTCCTCCAGCGCGCGAAGCTCAAGGAAGGCGAGCTCGCCGCCGCGGCCGCTGCCGAGGCGCCTGCGCCCGTGGCCCCGCTGCCGAGCGCGCCGAGCGACGCGGACGCAGGCGCCCCGGACGCCGCCGCGCCTCCGCCGAGCCCGCCGCCCGCAGGTCCGC
>NZ_JARZHH010000081.1 GCF_029946515.1 Polyangium sp. 6x1 | reverse complement strand
CATCGACCACGAGTCCAGCGCTTGCGCTGGTCCGGGTCCAGGGGCGGATAGCCCCGGTGGGGCCTGGGGCAAAGCCCCAGCGAAACGCCATCAGGGGATCCACGACTCCGTCATGCATTCGCCTGCGACGCACTGTTCGTAGGCTTCGAGCAGCTTTCGGCCTTCGAGTGCGTCGGGCGTGTCGTCGCAGGCGGTGCAGGCTGCGATCGTCCCGCAGAACTTCACGCAATCGCGGTACGCTGAGCATCGCGTGTCGGCATCGCACGCCTTTTGGTAGCCCGTGCAGTCGCCGTTGTTCATGAAGGTGCGGCAGAGATCGTAGTCCTGCGGGTAGAACGTGCATGGCGGCGAGCACTTCACGTCCTGCGCGCAGTTCACGACGGCGATGTGCTGATCCTTCCCGGAGGGGAAGCGGTCCTGGCAGTACACGAAGCATGCGCCTTCGTCTGGTGATCCCGAGGCGCTGAGGTTTGCGCACAAGGTCTCGATGCATGCCTCGATGTTGCGACAATCGGGCCCGCATGCCTTCTCGACCTGGCCGCAGGTGCCCTCCAGACACTCGTCGCACTGGCTCCAGGGGCCTGCGTCGGCGCTCGGCCCTGGGCCCGGGCCGAAGCCATCTGGCTGGGTGCCGCCGTCGCCGCCTGATCCGCCGGGCTCCACGCAGACGTTGGCAATGCAGCGCAGCGGCACTGCGCAATCGTCGGTCTTGGTGCAGCTATCGCCGGGGAAGCCGGGACGCGGCTGGAGCGTCTCGTCCTCCTTGCATCCGGCCGCGCCGGAGAGCCACGCGACCACGAGCGGCGCGCCGAACAAGGAAAGAAACGCCCACCGTGTGCGCGCACGGGAAAACTCTCCGGCTGCCTTGCCGCCTCGCTTCATGCTTCGACCATGCCACGAGGACGCGCCGGGCGGAATGCCTCACGCCTACCCCTCTCAGGGAGGCGCCGCGCCGGGGCGCTGCCCCGGTCCCCGCGGGGGCTATTCGCCCCTCGACCCGAACCAGGGCCAGCCCTGGACCTCTGGGCATCGACTGCGCGAAGCGCAGTCGATGCGGGGAACGTTTTTCAAGCTGTCCGCCCCCTCTCTGCAGGGCCAGCCCTGGACCTTTTGGGGAAGAACTGCGCGATGCGCAGTTCTTCCCGCAGGCCGGTGGTACCGCTGAACCATCAGCGCTGCCGTCTCGGTTGGCAGGGTCGCCCGTGGTCTTGCCACGGGCTCGTTCGATGAACTGCGCATCGCGCAGTTCATCGACCCCGAGTCCAGCGCTTGCGCTGGTCCGGGTGCAGGGGTGGACAACCCCTGCTGGGGCCTGGGGCGAAGCCCCAGCGAAGCCTTCAGGGCGCGAGGACCTCGGCGATCCGCGAGAGCCGCTCCAGATCGTGGATGTCGTACGGGAACGCTGGCACGTGCGCGAGCAGGCTCCCGACCGAGGCCTCGTCCTCCAGCGCTGCTTCGAGCCCTACGAGGTGCAGCGCGTCGAGCTTGCCCATGCGGCTCTCGTCCTCTGCCGCGCGCCGGAGCCGCGTCGGTGCGTCTGGGCCGAGTGAGAGCCCGCTCCGCGAGAGCGCTGCCTCCACCTCTGCTGCGTCGGGCACGCGCCCGTAGGTCGGGTGCACGCGGTTCACCACGAATGCGTCGCGCCGCATGTCCTGCTCGCGCAGTCGCTCCGCGAAGAACATCACCTCGCGCACGGCCAGCGGGTCTGGCGTCGTCACGAGCACGTATGCCACGTCGGGCCCGCGCAGCGCCGTGCTCACGGCGTCTGCGCGCTTCTTCCAGCCGCCGAAGACCGAGTTGATCTCCGCGATGAACGCCGCCATCTGCTCCAGGAACCCGCTGCCCGACACCTTGCCGATGCCGCGCACGATGGCGGCTGCGCCCTTGGCGAGCACGTTCAGCGAGAACTTCCCCGAGCTCTGCACGGCTTGCACGAGCCACCGCGTCGCGGCGCTGTCGATCGCGCCCACGAGCCGCTCCGGCGCGTCGAGGAAATCGAGCGCGTTTGGCGTCGGCGGCGTGTCGAGCAGGATGAGGTCGTAGCTCGGATCGCCCTTCGTCGCGTAGAGCTTCTCCATCGCCATGTACTCCTGGGTCCCGGCGAGCGACGTGGAGATGTACTTGTAGAGAACGTTGTTCAGGATGCGATCGCGCTGCTCGACGGAGGGCGCGAGCTGCTGGACGAGCGAGTCGAAGGTGCTCTTCGTGTCCAGCATCATCACGGTCATCGAGCCTTTGACCGGCACGCCGGCCTGCGCGAAGAGCGCCGGATCGATGGTCTGCGCCTCGGTCTTCATCTCCTCGATGCCGAGGCTCTGCGACAGGCGCCGGGCCGGGTCGATCGTCAAGCAGAGGACGCGTTTGCCTCGGCGGGCTGCTGCGAGGCCGAGCGCCGCCGTGGTCGTCGTCTTGCCGACCCCGCCGCAGCCGACGACGAGGAGCACCCGCCGGGAATCGAGGAGCTTGCCGAGCCCGCCGGGCGTGGACGAACGAGGTTCCGAGGCTGCCACGGCGGGCCCTTTAGCACGATGGCGGCGCAAGCGGGAGCGGAAGCGGGTGCGGAGGCGGGTGCGGAGGCGCAGGCGCAGGCGCAGGCGCTTCCGCGTGCGCACCCGGGCGCCGGGCTCAGCATGTCAAGGGAGCTTTCGCCCGCGTTCGCTCCCGCTCATGCCCCGGCGCCAGGGGATAACGTGACCGCCAAAAGACGCTCTCCCGCGGCCCAAACGACCTCGTCGCCCCGGAGCACGAGCTTCGTCCACGGCCTTGAACGATGGTACCACCGGGCCAGCTTGCGCTGCCCTCCATCTGGGCCCAGGCGAATGAGCTCCCCCACGTCTTCTCTGCCGACGACAACCAAGAGATCGTCGCCCACCGGGAGGGCGCACACGCTCTCGGCCCCGACCTCCACCGCGCGCCGCGCGCCCGTCACCGGGTCGAGCACGCGGATTCGTTGCCCGGCGATCCACGCCATCACCTTGCCGTCGGTGACCAACCCAGAAGCGTCCGCCGCGTCCCCTTCCTCCAGCATGGCGATGACCTCGGCGCGCCCCATGGCGGGATCCCAGCGGTGGAGGTCCGTCCGGAAACTCTTCGGCCCTCGCCTTTCGCGCTGACTCCAGAACAGCGCCCCACGGCAGGCGATCAAATCCCCTACGCCATGGTGCTCGTGAATGGGTTCCTCCCTTCCTTCCAGCCGTACCCGGACGGGATGCCCGTCCTTCCATCGAGGTGGCGACGGGAAGTCGAGCCACGCAGCGCGCGCCTCCAGCACCACGGGCGATCTCGGTTCATCCTGCCCGCGCGCGACGACCTCGGCATCTCCGCCCTCGATGGGCACCCGCCAGACCTCTTCATCGCTCAACGCCACGATCACGGCATGCGCACCGTCTGCCGCGAGTTGGGCGTGCCGCACGTCCAGGGCTTGCAACATCACCCCGTGCGTCTTCCCGGGGTCGAGGCGCCGTAATCGTTCGCCGTCACAAGCCACGAGGAACTCCCCGCAGGCGACGACCGAGCCGAACCCCGGAGCGGACGCCGACTCTCCGATCCGACGTGCCTTGTTCACGAGCTCCCACGTTTGCTCGTCCAACGTGCGCCTCCTGACCGCGACGTCTGTCGCCACCGACATTCTTACCCGTTTCCGGGTGGGGTCGGACGCCTGGTGGGGTTGCCTGTGCTTGCTTGCATCGACCGCATCGCGGTCGATGCACCCGAGGTCCAGGGCTGGCCCTGGTCCGGGTCCAGGGGTGGACAACTCCTGGTCGGGCCCGGGGTGAAACCCCGGCGCTACGCTGCCCGTAAAATCCGCCGGCAACCTGCCGCTGCGCGGGCGACGAACGCCGATCGGTCGTCGCCACCGCCGCGAACGGCGAGCAGTGCTTCGGCTGCGCCGAGCGGGAGCGAGCTCACGAGGACCTCGCGCGACAGATCGGCGATGCGTGTGCCGACGGCTGCGGTCGTGGGCAGACCGGGCTCGGCGAGCAGGGGCGCGTAGGCGGCGAGCTCCTCGCATACGGGCCATGAGCCGGCGCCTGCGACGAGGCAGCCTCGATCGTCGACGAGCACGAGGGCCTCGAGCTTCCCCTCGCTGCGCGCGACCGAGAGCTGGTAGTGCAGCGCTGTGATCGGATCGTCGCTCCGTCGCCTGCGGCGCTCGGCCCCGAGCGACGACGGCGGGGCATCGATGGGATCCATCCTCAAGAGACAACCTCCTTGCCCGGAAATGGTCGCCCGTCTGCGCGGGTGGGGTCCACTTTCCGGCGAGATCCCGTTCCTGTATGCTCCGCTCCCGGCGTGATCGTCACGCGTTCGAACGGAGGCGGTTTTCCATGGGACTCATCGAGAAGCGGCTCATCAAGGAAGCGAAGGAGTCCTGGCTTCCGGAGGAGCAAAAAAACATCCAGGATGCCGCCGGCGCGCCCGTCGTCGTGGATGTCGACTGGCCGACCTTCGAGACCGACGAGGCCGCGCTGAAGACCGTCCAGCACCTCGGCGTCCGCCTGCTCGCCAACGCCTTCCGCGTCATCTGCGTCGACGACCTCGGCAAGGAGGCTGTCCGCGAGGGCGTGCAGCGCGTCGTCGTCACGAACCTGAAAGAGGGCGCTGCCACCGTCGGCCTGAAGGACGGCGTCGTCACCCTCGCGTGTGTGTTCGGCAAGGGCTCCGACGGGTGCCTCCGGGATCTCGAGATCGCGAAGATCATCACACGCGCCCTGTAAAAACCCGACCTCCCCGCCTGCTGTCCGCGGGCGGCGTGGCATCCGTCATCGTGGACGCGCACCTCGTTCAAAAACTGCTAGGTTCGCGCGGCGCGGATGACGGGGTACATCGACCTTCACTGCCACTGGGTGGCTGGCATCGACGACGGCGTGAAGACCGTCGCCGACAGCCGCGCGCTGCTCATGGGCCTCGCGGGGGCGGGGTTCGGCAAGGTCGTCGCCACGCCGCACATGCGCCCCGGCATGTTCGACAACACGAAGAGCGACCTCGCGCGCGCCTACGAGGCCACGCGCCGCGCCCTCGCGGACGCGCCTGGTTTGCCTGAGCTCGCGCTCTCCTCGGAGCACTTCTTCGACGACGTCGTCTACGAGCGCCTCATGCGCGGCGAGGCGCTCCCCTACCCCGGCGAGCGCGCCGTCCTCGTCGAGCTCTCTCCGCGTGGCTTCCCTGCGCGCCTCGCGTCCCGCTTCGCCGACCTCCGCCGCAAGAAGAAGCTCCGGCCTGTCCTCGCGCACCCCGAGCGATACGAGCCCGTCTGGGACGATCGGACCGTGCTCGAGCCGCTGCTCGACGGCGGCGTCGTCCTCCTGCTCGACGTCGCTGCGCTCGTCGGCAAGTACGGACGTGCGACGCGCAAGTGCGCGGAGGCGCTCCTTTCAGAGGGGTACTACTACGCGGCGTGTAGTGACGCCCATGGCCCGCGGGACGTCGAGGACGTGGCGGCGGGCATCGAACACCTCCACCGGGCGCTCGGCGCGGCGGAGGCACGCGACATGCTGATCGAAGGACCGCTTTCCATCCTGGAGGGCCGGGTCGACACGTGAAAGGGACAGGCAATCGTGCAGGAGCTTCTCAAGAAGATCGAGGATCGTAGCGCGCACATCGTCGTCGTGGGCATTGGCTACGTCGGGCTTCCGCTCGTCGTGGAGTTCGCCCGGGCCGGCTTCTCCGTCACCGGCTACGACAAGGATCGCGAGAAGGTTCGGCTGCTCGGGCTCGGCGAATCGTACATCGGCGACATCCCGTCCTCGGCACTCGCGCCGCACGTCGCGGCGGGCCGCTTGCGCGCCTCGACCGACCCTGACGTCCTCGGCTCGGCCGATGCGATCGTGGTCTGCGTTCCGACGCCGCTCAACAAGACCAAGGACCCCGACATGCGGTTCATCTTGTCGGCGAGCGACGAGATTGCGGAGCACCAGCACCCGAACATGCTCATCGTGCTGGAGTCGACGACGTACCCTGGCACGACGCGCGAGGTCCTGGTCCCGAAGCTCACGGCGGGCCGCTATGAGCTCGGCAAGGACGTGTTCATCGCGTTCAGCCCCGAGCGCGTGGACCCGGGCAACAAGACGTACGGCACGCGCAACACGCCGAAGGTCCTCGGCGGCGCGACGCCTGGTTGCCTCGAGGTCGCGATGGCGCTCTATGGCAAGATCATCGAGACCGTGGTGCCGGTGTCGAGCACGGACGCGGCCGAAATGGTCAAGCTGCTCGAAAACACGTTCCGCGCGGTGAACATTGGCCTCGTGAACGAGGTCGCGCTGATGAGCCGCAAGCTCGGCATCGACGTGTGGGAGGTCATCCGGGCGGCGGCGACGAAGCCGTTTGGCTTCATGCCGTTCTTCCCGGGCCCGGGCCTCGGCGGGCACTGCATTCCGATCGACCCTTTGTACCTCTCGTGGCGGATGCGGACGCTGAAGTACCAGGCGCGCTTCATCGAGCTCGCGGACACGATCAACAGCGGGATGCCCGAATACGTGGTGCACCTCGTGCAGCAGGCGCTCAATGGCGAGCGGAAGGCGGCGAATGGGTCGAAGATCCTGGTGAGCGGGGTGGCGTACAAGCGTGACGTCGCCGATTACCGCGAGTCGCCGGCGTTCGACATCATCCACCAGCTGCAAGGGCTCGGGGCCGAGGTGCGGTATCACGATCCCTACGTGCCCGAATGCGACGAGGGCGGCATCGTGATGCGGTCGGAGCCGAACAATGTGGCGTACGGCGATTACGATGCGGTGGTGATCGTGACGGATCACGCGTCGGTCGATTATGGGCGGCTCCTGCGCGAGGCGAAGCTCGTGGTCGATACGCGGGATGCGCTCCGGAAGGTCGAGGGCGACAAGACGAAGGTCGTGCGGCTCTAGAAAGTCACCGCCCTCCGGGCGCTCGCGGCGGACAGCCGTGCTCCGTGACGTGCCACTTCCCACCCGAGCAAAGCGCGCTCTGCCCGCAGCAGGTCGTCCCGCAGGACGCGCCTTCGGGCGCGCAGGGCTCTCCTTCGGCGAAACCAGCTCCGCATCCGCCGGACGTCAATGCTTGGCAGCGCCACACGAACTTGATCGGTGGCGCCGGTCGGGGCACGCCGCTGCACGGCTGCGGCGGCACGTCGAGGTGGTAGCTGCACGCCGTGGCGCCGGAATAGAGGCAAATCGGGCTTTTCTCGATCGGCGTCTTCGGAGCGTGGTCCCGCTCCGGCTCCGGGGCGCAAGCGCCGCCCCGATGCGCGTCCGTGCACGGGACGGGTAGGGCCACGCGCCAATTGCCGAGGTGGCAATCGTATACGGTTCCGCATCCCTGGGACGAGGCATACGTACAAAGCAGACCGGCGGAATCGCAGGCGCCGAGTCCCTTCGGCTCGGCGGCGGGGCAGCCCTCTTCGACCGGCACCGGCGTTACCTCGGCAACCGCATTCGCGGTTGCCGCATTTGCCTGCGGCTCGTTCCCTTCCGCGCCCGGTCGCGGAGCGCTCGAGGCACATCCGAAAGCTCCCGCCGAGACGGCGACGATCATGTGGAGAGGAACGCGTGCAAAGCGGCGCATGAGCGCACGCTACCCGAGGACCACCGCGTCCTCAAAGAACGGTGATGCCCGCCCCTCGGGGAGACGAGCCCGACGAGCGGCGGCGGAGGGAACCGCGGGGGCCTCGGGCCCTCATCGCGGGCGGGAGACGCGCTCGCAGGCCTGGCTTGCGGTCATCATCTTCCCCGAATGGCCGAAGTAAACACGCAGGCGCGAGCCTCGGTCGTCGAACGCGGCGCCACAACCGCCGAGGCTGCCGGAGGTCGCCGGATCTTCCTCGATGAGCTGCGTCAACTCCGCGCCCTCCTTGATCGCGTCTCGGTAGAGCTCGACATGCCACTGGCGCTTGTCTTTCCCCGTGAAGGGAGACTTGGTATCCTCGCTGTAGAGCAGCACGAAATAGGTCTTGCCTTCGTGCTCGAATTGCATCTCCCGCCGGCTGCCGTCGTACTTCGAGGATTTCTCGAAGACCTGCTTGCCGTCCTCCGTGGTCACCAGAACCTGCGTCTCGGGACCGGTACCACAGCCTGCGCAAAACACGATCGATGCAAGGACCGCGTCGAGGAGAAAGCTCCGTCGCTTCATGTGTCCCCCTTTGGCTCCTTGTAACACAACGGCCGCGGGCCTACGAGTCCGCGGGGCGCTCGGGGCTTGCAATTTTTGTCCCCGGCGCCACCGTAGGGAGCCGCTACACTGCCGCGGTGACACGAATCCCGATCGGCCTGCTCTCGCTCATCGCCGCCACGCTATCGGGCTGCCATGCAGAAAGGCCCGTCCCCGTCGCGGCGCCGACCGTGAGGAAGGCCCCTCCGCCCGACGCACCCGATTCGGCCGCCGCCGCCCCCGTCTCGACCGAGACGCCGCCGCCCGCGCCGTCGATGCCGCTGCGCTTGGCCTCCTACGACAGCGGGCGCTGCGACCTCGTGGTGACCCCGTCCCATGTCTACTGGCTCGAAATCCACGAGCGGCGCACCTCTCCTCCCCCCAATGCGGCCGGCAGCTCGGGCGTCGCCGCTGGCGCGGTCCTGCAATGCGCCGAGGCGGGCGGCACGCTCACGCGGACATCGAGACGCAATGGCGAGAAGGTCACGCTCGCCGAGCTCGATTACCGCCCCTTCGGGTTGATTGCGCGCGGTGACACCCTCTACTGGACCGGCGCGCCGTGCACCGGCGGGGCGCGCACGCAAAGCGATCCAGAGTGGCTCTGGTCCTACCGGATGGGCACATCGTCCGAACCGACCACGATTGGCGCCAAGGATCGCCATTATCTCGACATGGTCGCCTCGCCGACGAGCGTGTTCGTCTCCGATCGCTTCGGCAAGGGCGGCGCGCTCCGCGTCGACGAGGCGCACCCCGCGGGCGAGCCGATCCTGCCAGACAACGAGCAGCCCTGGCTCATCGCCGCGGACGCGCGGACGCTCGCGTGGACCGATCGTGGCTGGGCGCTCGCGCTCACCGATCTCGCCACGCGATCGACGACCCGAGGGGCACGCCTCGGCGCGATGCCCATGGACGGCAGCGCATTCGCAGGCGGCTGGCTCGTGCGCACGACGGAGGCCATCGTCGTGGTCGCCGCCGATGGCAAGAACGTGCGAAAGCACCTCGCGATCAAACCTTATGGCGATCGGGGGAGCGGCGCATTCGCTCGGGGTCGCTTCTATTACTGGGCGGACGGCGACGACACCCTCTCGCGCCTCGACGTCACCACCGGGACCGTCGTCCGCGTGCGCGCCCCGGAAGCGAAACAGGCCTGTGGCGTCGCGGTGGATGGGGACACGATCTTCTGGGCCGACCGTGGCAAAGAAGCCGTGTTCGCCTGGCGAACGAGCATCTTCGACGAGACCCCGCCCGAGGATCCCTGACATCGCTCGGACGAAGGACCGAGCTTGGTTTTCCTTCCCGCGCAAGGAACCGGAGGATTGGAATGTTGAAAATCGATCACATCGGCCTGGCCGCGCATGACGCGCGCACGTCCGCCAGAAACCTGGCCGCCATCCTGGGCGCGGCCGAGCCGACCGTCGACGGCGCCGACGATGACATGTATCGCATCGACCTCGAACACGGGGCCTTCCTGCTGTTCAACGCGTCGACGACGGTGAACCCGGAGCACATCGCCTTTCGGGTCGACGAAACAAGGTTTGCCGAGGTCGTGAAGCGGCTCGAAGCGCGCGGCTCGCCGTTCGGCAACGAGCCGGAAGATCCTCGCAATGGAAAGACCGAGGATCCGCTGGGCGGCGCAGGCCGGGTGTATTTCGTCGACGAGAACGGTCACCTGTTCGAGGTGACCTGCTAGCCACCCGCGCGCAGCGGCCGCACCTCGGTGCCCTTGATCTCCAGCACTTCCGGTTTGCCCCCGTAAAACTTCGACATCCCCACGTCGATGCGCCAAACCTGCTCGTCGCACGCGGACGTGATGCCGCCGCGCTGCGGCGTATGGCCCACGACCATGCGTTTGGCCGGGATCATGGCCAGCGTCTCCTTCAGCAAGCGGCAATCCTCCGGTCCCGGCGCAGCCGAATAAAGCCGCAGCCAGACAGGGCCATCCTCCGCGGTGATGAGCGCGGGCAACTCCTTCGCGGAGCCATCCATCCACGCGCTCGCCTCGCGGTTGATGCGATCGATGCCATAACGAACGTGCTTGGGCGAGATCCCCCCATGCACGAAGACCGTATCGCCGACGACCGCAATGAGGTCGCGCTTCGCGAGCGTCTTCGCATACGGGCCGCCCGGGAGGAACGCGGCGGCGCGCGCCTTGCCCGTCTCCGCCACGCGATCGAGGCGCGGATCCGTGGTCGAGACGCCGGAGATGCCCACGAAGTCCTTGAAGGAATCGTCGGTCACGTAGCGGAGATCGAGCTGGACGTTCATCACCTCGTGATTGCCATTGAGCGCGATCACGGCGCCGCCCGCGAGCTTGGCCTCGCTCGCGAGGCGATCGAAAAGGTCGACGACGTCGCGATCCTCGTCGCCGCGATCGATCTCGTCGCCCGTCTGCACGACCATGAGATCCTTGCCCGCCCAGTGATCTTTCTCATCGATCGCCCCGGCCATCCGGAGCGCCGCGCGGGTCGCCGCGAGGTCGCCGTGCACATCCCCGATCGCGACAATCCTCGCCGGCGCGGGAATGCGCTTCACCGCCTCGACAGGCGCAGCCGGAGCGGTCGCCGCGGGCGCGCTTCCACCGGACGCCGCCGCCTTCGGCCCCATGCTGATCGAGGGAGCCGGGCTCGGCTCCGGAATGCCCTTGTCACAGGCGGCGAGAACGAAAAGAGGGACGAAAAGGGAGAGCGTGCGGGTCCGCGCGTGCATCGCCTCCGGGTCTACCACATCGCTAAAGGTCCGGGGGTCGATACATCGAGCCGCCCGAAGGCCGCGCCGTCGCGGGCGCGCTCGGATCACGCTTCGTCGACGCCGCGGTCTTTCCCGTCTTCGACGAGGCGGGCAAACCCCGCGCGGACTCCATCGGCGGAGGCGCGGGCGCCTCGGCGGCGCTCGTCGGGGGCACCGGCGTGACGACGACGCTCGGGGTCGTCGCGGTCACGATGGGATCGAGGGGCCGCAGCACCGTTGACGACGCCGCGGGCGCGACGTCGTTTGCTCCCGGAGAACGGAGCCCAAAGAAGGCGCCCGCGCCGAGCGCGACCGCCGCGACCACGACCATGGCGACCCGCGCCGGCCGGAGGGTCCTGCCTCGGTTCTCCTCCGGAGGCACGATCACGGCCGACGCGCTCGCCGAGGATTTCACGTCGGAGACGCTCACGATCGACGCGCGCGGATTCTCGACGCGCGTCGGAACTTGCGCGGCCTGGCCTTCCTCGCCGCTGGTGCTCTTTGCGCGCAATTCGGAGAGCGGGGTGTGGATCCCGAGGGCCCGGACGAACGACGCCACGGCGCGCGGCGTCGCGATTTTCATTCCCATGCCGCGGACGGCGTCGTCGAGGGCTTCGGCGAAATCGGCCGCCGTGGCATGACGAGCATCCGGGTTCTTTTCGAGCCCGCGCATGCACACGGCTTCGAGTGGCTCCGGTACGTCGGGGTTCACCGAGCGCGGCGAGGGCGTCTCGCTCGCCACGACCTTCGCGAGCATCTCGGCCTCGCTGTCGCCACGGATGAGCCGCTTCAGCGCCAGGAGCTCCCAGAGCAAGACGGCGGCTGCGTAGACGTCCGTTCGCCGATCGATCGGCAATCGCCCGGCCTGCTCGGGCGACATGTACGCGATTTTCCCCTTGAGCTGCGAGCCGTGTGTCGTCGAGATCCGCGCCTCGGCCCGCGCCACGCCGAAATCGGTGATCCGCGCGACGCCGTCCACGCCGATGAGGACATTCTGCGGCGAGACGTCGCGGTGCACGAGGTGGAGGGGTTTGCCCTGCGCGTCCGTCAGCTCGTGCGCGGCGTGCAGCCCGGCGAGCATGTCCAGAAACACGCGGAGCGCGATCTCGAGCGGCAGCGTGGCCCCCTGTTTGTGGAGGGCGCGCAGGAGCTGCTGCAAGGAAGCGCCCTCGATGTACTCCATCACGATGAAGACGCCGCGCCCGTCCTGCTGGACGTCGATCGTGCCGACTACGTTCGGGTGACGGATCTGCGCGGCGAGGCGGGCCTCGTCGAGGAACATCCCGACGAACTCGGGCTCGTCGGCGAGGTGCGCGTGCATCGTCTTGACCGCCACGAGCCGCTCGAAGCCGCCCATGCCGAGGGCGCGCCCGAGGTGCACGGTCGCCATGCCGCCCGATGCGATCGACTGCAGGATCTCGTACCGCCCTCCGCGCAGCTCCATCGCCTGCCCCTCAAGGCTCCATGCCCCAGACGCGGGCGCCCTTCGAATAAAGCGTGATGTTCGCCCATTCGGTGAAGGAGACCTTCGTCGGATCGAACGAGTAATCGCCCGTCTGGTTCACGGTCGTGAAATTCTGCGTGTGGAAGCGCACCTGGATCTCGCCGCTGTCGGTGCCGGCGACGAGCACGCCGGCGGCGGCGGCGAACGTCAGCTTGGCATACATGTCGGTCTTCTGGCCGGTGGCCGGGACGAACGTGCCCGACGTATGAATGCAGTCGAACTCGGCGAAATCGCAACCGTAGACGAAGTTCATCCCGCCGTCGGTCGTGAACCAGTAGCGGATCTCGAGGTCGCTCAGCGCCACGTTCTCCTGGGTGTCGTTCACGATCTTGAAATGCGGCTGGATCTGGACGTCGTCGCCCTTCGTATTGGCGTTTCTGTACAGCAAGCGAAGGCTGCCCGTGGGCGCGCCGCCGCCCGCTCCACCCCCGCCCATGCCGCCGGCGCCCATTCCGCCGATCCCCTCGCCCCCCGCGCCGGCGTCGCCGCCCGCGCCGCCCGCGCCGCCGGAGCCAGTCGAGCCGGGCCCGCCGGTCGGCCCGAGCCGCGGATCGTAGCCCTCCCAATCGAAGCTACACGCGCTGACGCTGCTGGCCACCGCGGCGACCGCGGCGACGAAGAGCAGGGGCGGCGAGCCCGGACGACGGTGACGGTTCGAGGCCATTCCCCCTCCTAGAAAGCCAACGTGCAGTGAACGCCGGCGCCCCCCGGCGACATCGTGAAGCCCGCGCCCACGACGGGGCCTTTCGGCGTCGCGATGCCCGTGCCCGAAGGCGAAGGCGGCGCAGCTCCGCGCGCGAAGGGCGGCCCGCCGAGCAAGATCATGAGCCCCCCGCCGACGAGCCCCGCCGCGCCGATCGCGAGGCCGGTATTGGCGGCCGTCGACAGCGCCATGCCGCTGTCGACGACGCTGGCATATTTCAAGTCGGTACAGCGCGTCCCGCCGCACTCTTCTTCGAGCGTCGCGAACCGGCTCCGCGCCATGATCCCCGTGACGCCGAAGACCGCCAGCCCCGCGACGCCGATGCCCGCGACGGCGAACCCCGCCGTCCGCACCACGCCGCCCATTCGAAACTCGTCGCTCGGCGGCTTCGGGGCCACGGGCGGCGGCGCGGGCGGCTCGACCTTCTTCGGCGCGATCTCGGGAAACACGAGCGTGACCCGCTCGCTCGCGCCGGCCTCGACGGCCTTCTCCTGCCGCGCGACGCGCCCGTCCGCGTGCGTCGCCACGACGACGACCGTCCCGGGATCGACCGCGAGGGGAGCGCCGAGCTTGTCCGGCGGCACGCGCGATCCATTGACCGTCACGTCGACGCCCGCGGGCTCCGCGATCTCGAGGACGAGCTTGCCCACCTTCGACTCGAGGAGCGCGACATGCTTCGCGGCGGCGTCGCGTGTCGGCACATATTTCGGCTCGGTCTCCGCGCGCTTCGTGGCCTCGCGCAGCGTCGCCGACATCTCCTCGTAGGCCTCGGCCGTCTTCCCGAGCGCGACGAGACAATTGCCGATCATGATGCGCGCGTTCGGGCTGCCCGACACGTTATAGGCGTGGCGAAAGCCGACGAGCGCTTCGGCAAAGTTGCCTCGATCGAAGGCCTTCTGCGCCGACACGTAGAGGTCCTGCGCGGAGGGCGCGCCCGTCGCCGGCGGCTCGTCGGCGAGCGCGGGCGCCGCGACGCTCACGAGCAGGGCGACCACGAGACACGGGAACACGCGATTGCGGCTGCGGGTCATCGGCCTCTCACCCGTGCGAGCATCGGCGGATCGTGGGCAGGATCCTTCGACCCGCGACAGCGCTCGGTCCCCGGACGCCCCGCAGGGAGGGAGGACGCGGCGGCGCGGGTTGTCACGACGAGGCCGAGGACGCCGTCCACGACGAACGCTCGCCGAAGGTGGACGGTGTTGATCCCCCGGATGCTGCGCTCACGCGCAGCGCCGCGTATGTCTCCCCCGCAACGCCCCATCGTCGGATCGTACGGTACATGAAAGGTCCAGCCGTCGCGACGGCATTGATGGTAAATGATCTTTTTTAACCATGCGGCCAAACGTTGCGCGCAGCGTCAAAAACGACGCCGGGAGCGGGCGCCGCGGCCTTGGGTTCTCCTACGACGAACCAATCTGACGTTTCGGCACCACGTCCTCGCCCCGGATGCCGTCATAGCGGAGATTGCCGCCTTCCTCGGAATCGAAGCGAAGCCGCCCGCCCCCGCGTACGTGCCGCTTCCGCGTCCGCGCCTGCTCCCGTCTTCCGCTTCCGTTTTCGCTTCCGCGCGCGCGGATCTCGCGTTGCTCCCCTTCCAAGCCGACCTCCCCACGCGCCGACCCCTCTCCGCGCCCCTTCCAAGCAGACCCCCGCGCACGCCGACCCCTCTCCGCGCCCCTTCCAAGCAGACCCCCGCGCACGCCGACCTCGCGTTGCGCCCCTTCCAAGCCGACCTCCCCACGCGCCGACCCCTCTCCGCGCCCCTTCCAAGCCGACGTCCCCGCGTGGCGACCCCTCTCCGCGCCCCTTCCAAGCCGACGTCCCCGCACGCGGCTCTCCCTTCGCTCCCCTTCCCAGCCTCCCCCCGCGCGCGCCGACCCCTCTTCGCTCCCCCTCCGAGCCTCGATCCCCACGCGCCGACCCCTCGTCGCCCCCTTTTCGCGGGCACGCCGCCTCCGCTCCCGCTTCCGCTTCCGCTCCCGCTCCCGCTTCCGCTTCCGCTCCCGCCTCCGCTCCCGCCTCCGCTCCCGACGCATCGTCGCCGTTGGTCGTTCAAGCTTCTACGGATTGGGAGCTGCCGGATGGGAGGTGAGCTTCACGGCAGAATCCGCTGCTGGGCCCACGAGAACTGGGCTCGATTGACCTTTGAGGTACTGATCGAAAAACGCAAGCGAGTACTGATTGATCAGTCGATGCGCCTCGAGCGTGGGCAATGACCCCGAAAAAAAGGCGGGGACGCCCGAGGGAAGGTCGGAAAACCCCCCATGGGTTGTGCCTGCGATTTGCACCCGATAACGCGCTCCCTTGGTTGGTTCCGTCGAAGCAGCCCAATGGCTCTCGAGCTGTCCGAAAAATGCATCGAACTCTTTTCGAGTCATGCCGACACGCGCGACGTCTTCGTCCGTCAGGCTTGGGTAATCCGCATTCATGAGCATGAAAGGCTGTGTGGGTCGAGCCTGCTCGACGGAGCCAAAAAGCGCTCCGTCCATGTCCAATGCGGCTTTGAATCGAGGATCCACCGCGTGAACCGCATACGCCGTGGCACCTCCAAACGAATGCCCCGCATACCCCACGTGTTCCAGGTCGAGCCGTCCTTTGAAGCGCTCTTCCGAGGTATTCAGTTTCGTGACTTGGTCCAAGACGAACCGAGCATCCGCCATCCAAACCAGAAGACGCGGCTCGATGGCCTTCAACATGGTGTCCATTCGCTTCATGTCGCCTGCCGGTTCGAACGATGCATGGGTTCCATCACGAAAAACGACATACGCGCCGTCATACGTGTGCGCTATGGAAACCACGACATATCCATGGCTCGCGAGCTGCTCGACTGCAAACGCGTACACCTCGGGGGCCATGGCATAACCGTGAGAAAAGAGCACCACGGGAAACGTTTCGTTTCCAGATGCAAGGGCAACGTCCCGACGGGCATTCGTGCGCACGAGCGCGAGATGGCTCAAGACGAACCCTGGTAGTTTGAAGTCTCGAGCGATCCCTTCTGCATGCGATTTGTCGAGATACAGTTCCTGCGGCGCATCCGAAGGGGCTGCTGGGTACCAGATTTTGACGACCAGGCGACGATGACCCGACGGAGTCTTGGGATGTTCGTCGGTACGCTCGAGGTCGACCCATTCATACGACGTGACGCCGACGGGATACGGACCTGTGGGCGAAGGCGATGAAAACACCGGCAAAAGCGCCGCAAGAAGCCCCGACACGACGATCCCCAACGTACCCAGGACGACCGCGACGATTCGGGGCCAACGTCGACGTTTTGCCGAAGGGGTCTCTTCATGTCGCTTTCGCCACGTCAAAAACGTGGGAATGGCCAAGAGCCCAAGAATCACGTACACGAGGCCAAGCTGCCAACGACTTTTTTCCACGATGGCATGAAGTACGGCAAGAAGAACCGAGCCTGTCCAAAGGCCAAGCAACAGACGTGGACGTGGATTCTTGACGGGCAAAGTGGCCAAGAGCGCGATCAACGTGGCAACCGCGAGGAGCATCTCGAAAAGGCGCATGTCTCTTTGTAGAGCCTTGGGGGTTCGACACGCAAGGACGAGTCTCGACATTCAACGTGGGAAGCGCCGTTCCTCGTAACGTCCTCAGCACGTCAGCCCCGAGTCATGCTGCATGGTGCGGCGCAAGAAGCGCGCGAGAGGCGACCCATTTTCGCCACCTTCCCGCGGCACCTCTGGCCATGCCTGCAGCAGCGCCCGCGCAGCCCGCAAAGCCGGCAGGGCGAGCGGCGGGGCCGGCGTCGCGGACCGCGTTCACGAACCGTCTCCCCTTCCGCAACAGCGATACACAAACAGATCCCTCTTGCCGCTGCCGCTCCCGCTGCCGCTCCCGCTCCCGCTACTCGTTCGGTGCCCAGTGCCCGACGTCTTCGTGCGTGAGGACCTCGCCCACGCGATCGCTGTCCAGGAGGAATCCGAAGGCTCTCTTGGCGTCACCCCGGCTCACGAGGAGCAGCTCGAGATACTCGCGAAAAGGAATGAGCGCCGAGTCGTCGTACTCGTACCTGTCGTACGCCGCCGCCAGGACCGGATCGGGCTGGCCATGGAGCGCGAAGGCCACGTTCACGGTGGGGTAGAACATCTCGAACCCGCGATAGAGGACCGCTTCCGGGTCTGCGAGAGCCGCCTTGTAGGCCTCGAGCATCCCGACGACGCCGGACCCGGCGTTGTTGTTGTTGAAGCTCTCGTCCAGGAAGGCCCGCTTGATCGACGGGATGAGGATGACCCCATCGGGATGCATGGCGTCACCGCTATTGCCCCCATAGAACCAGCCTTCGTCGAAGCTGCCTCCGGACCGCTCGACCTCCTCGCGAACGAGCCGGGCTCGCTCCTCGTACGCCTCGTGGGTTTTACGGATCCACAGGAGCTGAATGCCCCCGCAGGCCTCGTAGAACTCCGTGATCGCCGCCCCCAGCGGGTACCCGAGGGCCCGCTCGACCTCCTCGATCTCCGAGGGGTTCGGCGGACGCACGAGGTAGTGAAGCACCTCGATCGCCGGGTCCCGGCGAAGCTCCTCCACCATGCCGTCGAACCTTGCGATCAGGTCGGATGCCATACCCTATCTTCCGTGTCGTCCAGAGCTTCGTTGAGGTCTCGTGGGAAAGCAATCGTCCCTGGCGCCGACCCGCTCCCACGTCCGCTCCCGCTCCCGCCTTGCCCCCGTCCGTTCGTCCTGCCACTCTGCGCGCCGTGTCCGCCGCGGACGAGCCTCTTCAGCCCGACACGAGCGTCGCCCCCCCTCCCCCGCGCTGGCGCGGCCGCCTCGCCATCTCCCTCCTCTGCGGCCTGGGCCTCGCCTGGGTCCTCTTTCGCGGCGGCCTCCCCCTGCTGCCGCCGGACGGCGCCTTCGACACCCTCCGCCCGTGGACCGTCGTCGCCTACGTCGCCTCCCTCGCCGTCGTCCACTGGTTTCGCGCGGCGCGGTGGCGTCACCTCCTTCGCCCGCTCGGCCGGATCTCCCTGCGTGACGTCATCTCCGTCTCCTGGGTCGGCTTCGGCGCCATCCTCCTCTCGCCCCTCCGCAGCGGCGAGATCGTCCGGCCCTACCTCGTCACCCAGCGCAGCCCGGTCCGCATGTGGGAGGCGACCGGCACCGTCGGCGCCGAGCGCGTCATCGATGGCCTCGCGCTCAGCACCATCCTCTTCATCGGCCTCCGCCGCGCGACGCCGCTCGATCCCCTCCCCGACAAGATCGGCGATCTCGAAGTCCCCGTCGCCGCCGTACCCGGCGCCGCCAACGTGGCGCTTTTCCTCTTCTTCTCGGCCTTCGTCGCGATGGCCGTCTTCTTCTTCGCCCGCGATTTCGCCCGCCGCACGACCCACAAGGTCCTCGGCCTCGTCTCCACGCGCCTCGGCGAGCGCGTCGCCGACATCGTCGACCGCGTCGCGCAGGGAATCCGCTTCTTGCCCTCGCCCCGCCACCTCGTGCCGTTCCTCCTGGAGACGGCCGCGTACTGGGGCGTGAACGCCGCGGGGATCTGGCTGCTCGCGTGGGGATCGGGGCTCTCGGGGATCACGCCGGCCGAGGCGTGCGTCGCGATGGGCTGCATCGGCATCGGGATCCTGGTCCCTTCCGGTCCCGGGTATTTCGGCGCATTCCAGCTCTCCGCGTACATGGCCCTCGCGATGTACTTCCCCGAGCAGGCGCTCAAGGGCACCGGGGCGGCGTTCGTCTTCGTGCTTTATGCGTGCCAGGTGGGATTTCACCTCCTCGGGCTCGGGCTCGGGCTGTGGCTGCTCCGGCGGGCGCCGGAAAGCTGGCCCAAGGCCGAGGCCTTGGGGTAAATGCTGGGGATGCGCCGCCGGCTCTGGGGCATGGCTCTTTGTGCGTCCCTCCTCGGGGGCGTGGTCCTCGTTCCCGCGTTCGAACGCGAGGCGCTCGCGGCCACGGCCTACGAGTCGCCCTACACCTTCGAGCAAACCTGGGGCACCGCGGTCCGCTTGGTCCGCGTGGATCTCGGGCTCGAGATCACGGAGAAGGATCCCGAGCACGGCTACCTGCTCTTCAAGTACACGAGCCCCGAGAGCGGAAAACGCGTGCACGCGGGCTCGATCGAGATCGTGAAGAGCGGCAAGGACGTCGTGCGCGTGTCAGTGCAGCTCGCCACGATGCCGAGCTACCACGAGCGGATGATCGTCGACGCGCTCGCGAAAAAGCTACACGTCGAATACGGCGATCCGCCTCGAAAGCCCGATCCCCCGCCCCCGCCGCCCGAGAACGACGGTACCAAGGACGGCAAGGACAGCCCCACGCCCTGAAGGAACGATGATGCTGACGGTCCACAAATTCGGCCCTGCGTTCGGTTTGCCCGACCTCGGCCCGTTCGTCGTGAAGCTCGAGACCTGGCTGCGCATCGCGGGCATTCCCTACCGCACGGCGCCCGGCGATTTCCGCAAGGCGCCGAAGGGAAAAATCCCCTACGCGTCGGACGGCGACCGGCTGATCCCCGATTCGAGCCAGATCATCGATTACCTCGTGGAAAAACACGGGGACAAACTGAACGACGGCCGCTTCGGCGCGCAGGACAAGGCCCTCGGGCGCGCCATCAAATCGATGTTCGAGTCGGAGCTGTATTTCGTGCTCGTGTACCTGCGCTGGTGGAGCGACGAGGATTTCGCCCGCCTGCGCCCCGCGATCGGGCAAAGCATGGCTTCCGCGGGCGTCCCGCGCTTCGCAGTCTCTCCGCTGCTCGCATTCGCGCAGCGTCAGACGCGCAGCATGCTCAAGGCGCAAGGGATCGGCCGTCACACGCGCGAGGAGGTCTACGCCACAGGCCGCGCGCTCGTGGACGCAGCCGCCGACCTGCTCGGCGACAAACCGTTCTTCCTGGACGACGCGCCCTCGACGCTCGACACGGCAGCATACGGCCAGCTCGCAGAGCTGCTCTTCACGCCGTTCGAAAACCCGGTGAAGGCCCGCGTGCAGGAGAAGGCGAACCTCGTCTCGTTCTGCGAGCGGATCCGGGACACGTACTGGGCAAACGAGCCTGGGGCCTAGTCGGGCTCACCTGGTGGCGTCTCGCTGGGGCGTTGCCCCAGGCCCCAGCAGGGGCTATCCGCCCCTGCACCCGGACCAGCGCCCGCGCTGGACTGAAAGTCGATGAACTGCGCAATGCGCAGTTCATCGAACAGCCGGGTCAAGACCGGCGACGATCTTGTCAATCAAGACAGCAGCGCTGACGTTTCGACGGGCGAGGCGGTCCCACCGGCCTGTGGGAAGAACTGCGCGGAGCGCAGTTCTTCCCCCTGAGGTCCAGGGCTGGCCCTGGTTCGGGTCGAGGGGCGAATAGCCCCCGCGGGGTTCGGGGCAGAGCCCCGGCGCGGCGGCTTGCGATGAGACGCTAGCTCTCCGGGCGCGGCGGCGGGTTCGGCGGAACTGGCCGCGGGTGAAAACGCGCTGCGGCCAACCCGGCTGCTCCGCCGAGCAGGACGCGCGCGGCGAGCTCTGGCTCGAAGAGTGAGCGCGTGGGTTTCAGCATGTAATAGACGGGGGAGACGCGCCGGAGCACTTCGGCGTCGTGGGTCATCGTGCGCAGGATGGAATCGCCGAAGAAGGATGCGAACTTCGACGGCCTTGGCAGGTCACTCTTCGCGCCTGGGAAACGCATGTCGGCGCTCGTCGCGAGGTTCCATGCGTCCTTGATCGCGCGGTGCAGGTTGCCGAAGAAGACACGCTCGAAGCCTGGATCCCCGAGTGAGACGCGCTCCAGTGTGGATTCGAGGACGCGGGCTGAGAGTGCGGCCACGGTCATGCCCTGGCCGTACATCGGGTTGAATGTGCAGACGCTGTCGCTCAGGGCGACGAAGCCCGGCAAGGGGTTTGCGAGTTTGTCGAAGCGGCGCAGGCGATTCTGGTTCGCGCGGCTCGAATAGATGGGCGAGATGGGCCGGCCGAGCTCCGCCATGCGCTGCAAGATGGGAGAGCGCAGCGCGCCGAGCGTCCGGAAGAACCCCTCCTCGTCGCTCGGCGGGTAATGCTTGGCGTACCCGATGAGCGTGATGATCCAGCGGCGCTCCTCGACCGGGAAAAGCACGCCGCCGATGAAATGGTCTTCCGCGGGCGAGGGATCGAGCCAGACCATCTTCCACCAGACATCCGGCGGCAATGCTTCGGGGGCCTCGTACCAGCGGGAGCTATACCCCGAGTGACAATCGACGACCTCCTCGCGCGGGACCTCCGCGCCGAGCGACGCGAGCCACGACGGCGCCTTCGATGAACGGCCGCTCGCGTCGATCACGAGATCCGCCGCGAGCGTGAGGTTCGCCCCGCCGCCCCGCTGCACCGCGTGCACTCCCGCGACCCGCCCGGGTGCGTCCGGATGAACGTACAGGCCCGCTGCCTCGGTCCGCGGGAGGATCTCCACGCGGCCGCCTTCTCGCAGCCGCCGGCGCACGATCGATTCGGTCAGATCCCGCGTCGCGAAATAGACCGTGCAGCCGCTCCGCATCGGCTGCTGCCAGCCGGAGGGCCGCAGGATCGCGCCGTCGTGGGGCACGTCGAGCCCGTGCCCGCCTTTCTCCACGAGCTCCGCGAGGAAGCCCGGGAACAGGCCGTCGAGCTCCTGGGCCCCGCGCGTGACGAGGGCATGCACGTGCCTCGCCTGCGGCACGCCGGCGCGCGCGGCGGGCCCCGCCGGGAGATCGTCGCGATCGAGGACCGTGATCTTCTCGAAGAATCGTTCGAGCACCCGCGCCGCCGAGAGGCCCGACATGCCCGCGCCGATGACGACCGCGTGTTTCTGCATGACCCGCGTCTCGTAGAGCGAGGTCATCGGGCGATCAAGGCCTGGGCGAGGAGATCGGGGCGAGGGACGCCCTGCGCGCCGAGCCACGTGTCGACCTCGGTGATCCGCGCCAGCCCCGCCTCGCCTCCTTCGAGCTCGCCCATGCGCCGCTCGGTCAGGCGCGCGAAGAGCTCCATGTCCGAGCGGCGGAACGAGGAGCGCGAGCGTGCATGGAGGGCGAGGGCGCGATCGACGTCGCCGCGCCGCGCGTGTACGGCCGCGCGAATGCCGAGCGCGCAGGCGTCGGACCAGTGGGACCGCTCCTGATCGAGGCGCTCGGCGCAGGAGAGCGCCTCGCGGACGAGGGGCTCGGGATGCGCGATCTCGCGCGCCCTCGCGAGCGCCGTTCTCGCCTCGAGATCGAGGAGCCGCAGCCGGACCGATTTGGCCGTGCGCGGCATCATGGCCGCGTGAAGGGCGCCCCTCTGCGCGTGCACGTTCGCGTACGCGCGGCTCCCTTCGCCGAGGTAGAGCAGGGCCACGGTGCTCGAATAAAACGCGCCCCAGTGCATCGTGTGGACGCCGCGCGTGCTCCAGCGCGACAGCGCGTGCTTGCTCGACGCGAGAGCCTCCTCAGGCCGGTCTTCGAGGAGCAGGCCCATCGGCGCCATGAGCACGCCGAGCGCGATCTCCATGTACCGATCGCCGAGCGCCTCGGCCTCGCTCCGGCAGCGCGGCAGGAGGTCGAGCAGCGCCCGGACGTCGCCGACGTAGAGGAGCGCCGGCAAGAGCCACCAGGCGTACATCGACGCGATCTCCCAGGCGATGTTGCTGCACGCCTCGCGGAAGAGCGCGATCGTGCGCTCGCAGAGCGCCACGGCCTCGCGGAACTCGTATCCGTTGTGCGCCGCGAGCGCCTTGCCCGCAGAGGACCACGCGAGCGCGTGCGGGTGGCCGATGCGGAGCGCGATCGCCTCGGCCCGCGCCGCGAGATCCCGCGCCTCGGCGATGTTCTGCTCGCCGCCGCCGAGGCCGCGGAGCACGGCCTCCCAGGAGAACGCCCGCGCGATGCGGTACGGCTCGCCGGCTTCTAGCGCGAGCACGAGGTGCCGCGCCTGGAAGTCGGCGCCGCGGATCGCGTCGACGCCGCCGAGCCCGTTGCCGAGCGACCAGCAAAGATCGATGCGATGGAGCACCGCGGGGTCGATCGCGTGCTCGGGTTTTTCGTGGAAATCGTAGCCGCGGAGCCGCTGTTTCACGCGGGCCACGGCGACGTTGACGAACGCACGCCGCGGCGTCGCGGGGTACGGAAGGCCCACGGCCGGCAGGAGCTCCCGCGCCGCGGCGAGGCCTTCGTCCATGTGACCCGCGCGCAAGAAGTGCTCGACGCCCCGCTGCCGCGCCACGAGCGCCGGCCGCGCGTCGAGCTTCGCCGCCGCGGCGAGAAACACGGTCGCCGCCTCGGCCCCGCGCCCGGCCTTCGCCAGCGCATCGGCGAGCCCGAGCTCGAGCGCCCCCACGTCCGCCGGCTCGGCGTGCTCGAGCGCGAGCCGATACAGCGTCGCGGCCCGATCGAACGCGAGCACCCGCTCGGCCCGCTGCGCCGCGCGCTCCATGTAGGCGCGCGCGCGCGCCGGCTCGCCCGCCGTGCGGAAGTGCATGGCGAGCGCCTCCGGATCGGCGTTGCTCATCGTCTCCATGGCCTGGCCGAGCGCGCGGTGACGCTCGCGCAAATCCCCCTCGGCGAGCCCCTGCACCACCGACTCGCGGATCTTGTCGTGGTACGTCTCGACCCGCGCCTCGTCGCGCCCGCCCTTCGCGCGGAGCAGGCCTTCCGCCCGCAGCACGGCGAGCGCGCGGCTGTTCTCCGCGTCCCCGAGCGCCGCGGCTTCCTTGATCAGCACGGGCTCGATCGGCCGTCCCGCTGTGCTCACGATCTCCAGCACGAGCCGCGCCGGCGCCGGCAAGAGCGCCACGCGCGCTGCCACGACCCCGCGCATGTCGAGCCCCTCGCTCGTGTGCCCGGCGAGCATGTACCTCGAGAGCTCCTGCACGAAAAACGGGCTGCCCGCGGCCTCCCGTGCGATGCGCGCCGCCGTCCTTCGCGCCTCCTCGCCGTCCTCGCCGAGGATCGACAGCGCGAGCGCCTCGGCGTCCTCGGTCGCGAGCGGCCCCACGACGACCTCGCGCGCCCCGAGGCCGGGGCTCGGCGCGCGCGCCGAGGGCAAACGCCCGACGAGCTCGCACCCGCGCGCCTCCTCGGTCCGGTAACTCGCGACGAGCAAGAGCTTCGGCGCCGGCGCCGCGAGCAGCGCATCGAGCAGCGCCACGCTGTCCGCGTCGGCCCACTGCAGATCGTCGAGCGAGAGCACCACGGGCCACTCGTCCGCGAGGTTCACGAAGAGCCTGCGCAGGGCCTCGAACGCGCGCCTGCGGAGCTCGTGCGGATCGGGCGCCTCCGGCTCGCTCCCCTCCTCCGCGAGCCTCCCGAGCACCGGGAAGAGGCGCGCGAGCGAGGAAAAACCCGGCGGCAAGAGCGCCCCACGATCGTCGGAGTCGATCTCTCCGAGCAGCCGCGCGAGCGCGTCGATCGCGCCGTCGAACGCCTTGTACGGCACCCACTCGCGCTCGTGGCAGCGGCCTTCGAGCACGAGCGGCGTGCCCTCTTCGGCGAGCACGTCCAGGAAATGCCGCACGAGATCCGATTTGCCCATCCCGGACGTGCCGTGCACGTGCAGCACCACGGGCTGGTTTTCCCGGACGCACGCCTCGAACGCCTCGCGCATCGCCGCGATCTCGCGCGCGCGACCCATGAAGCTCGGCCGCGCGCTGCGCGTCGCGGGCGCCGCGGGCGCCGCGCTCTCCCGCGTGGCCAGGGCGACGACGCGGAAAATGTCCTCGGCCCCTGCGCGCAGCTTCGGGTCGCGCGCGAGCAGGAGCCGCGCGAGCTCCGACAGATCGGCCGGCGCGGAGGGCACGATCTCCCGCGGATCGGGCGGATCGACGAGGTGCTTCGCGTAGAGCAGATCCTCGATGCTCGTCCCTTCGAAGAGGTGCGGCACGATGCCCGTGAGGGCCTCGTAGAGCATCACGCCGACCGAGTACCAGTCCGAGCTCCCGTCCCCCGACGCGCCCGTCGCTTGCTCCGGCGACATGTACGCGGGCGTGCCCACCACGAGCACGCGATCCCGCGCGAGCGACTCGAACGACCCGACGAGCCCGAAGTCGAGGATCTTCACGTGGCCCTCCGACGTCACGAGCACGTTCGAGGGCTTGAGGTCGCGGTGCACGCGGCCCGTGCGGTGGATGGCGGCGACGCCCCTCGCGAGCCCCGCGAGGCTCTGGCGCAGCCGATCCACGTCGAGCTCGCCTTGCGCGTCGGGCTGCTTCAGCGGCGGACGCGCGGGCGTCGAGAGGTCGAAGGGCAGCGTGGCCAGCGCCATCGTCCCGTTCGGCCCCGCGACGGCGGGCAGGTCCATGGTGACGGCGGTCGCGAGCTCGGCGGCCATCGCGCGCTTGGCCGTGGGCAAGGGCGGGAGCGTGATCGCCGACGCGTCGCTTCGCTCCTCGCGGCTCGGGCGAACGTGGCGAAGGAAGCTCACGCCAAGCACGAGCTCCATCGTCAGGTAGAAGCGGCCGTCGTCGAAGAAGAGCTCGTGCAGGCCGACGAGGTTCTCGTGCGCGACGTCGGCGAGCGCGCGGAACTCCTGCTTGAAGGCATAAAGCGCCGCTGGATCCATGGAGAGCAGCGCCTTCAGGGCGACGTCCGAGCCGAGGGATCGATCGAACGCCTCGTACACCACCCCGAAGCCGCCCTGCCCGAGGCAGCGGCGGATCAGGAAGCGCCGGCCGAGCTCCTCGGAGACGGAAGGCAGTTGATTGTCCACGGCCGGAAGCTCCCCTCACCCCGACCCCTCTCCCGACGGGAGAGGAAAGAAGAGGTGCTCTAGCCTCGCTTCAGCGGGGCCGGAGGATCAAGTCGAACGTCGGGAAAAAATCGTTCGATCGCACGGGCGTCCTGCGCCATCGCCCGTCGGCCCCTTTTTCGAGGACCTTTTCGCGCTGATCGTAATTGTACCAGATGCCGCCGAGCGCCACGCGCAGCGTCTTGCCGAGCCCGATCTCGAGTCCGACCTCGGCGCTCGCGTAGAACGGCGAGCGCGCCGGGTGGGGGCTCCGCCCGATCGCATACCCGTTCACCGCGGCGCGGGCCCGCAGCCAATCGAGGAGCGCGTAATCGTAGGCGAGGCCCGTGCGGACCCGGAAGCCGTTCAGCGCCGGCGCGAAGAGCAGCTCGATCGGCGCGTACGTCTCCAGCGGCTTCGCGGGGTTCTCGCCGAGCGAGAGGCCGACCGTCGTCTCGAGCCGCCCCGTCAGGACGCCGCGATCGCCGCCCGAGATCCAGAGCCCCGCCGTCGGCGCGACCACCCAGCCGGGCCGCTGCTCCGACGTCTCCCACGTCGGAAACAGATACCCTTGCGTCAGGCGCATCGCGCCGGTCGGCACGGAGAGCCCGTATTCGCCCGTCACCACGACGCCCTTGCCGAGATGGCCGAGCTCGCCGCGGAACGTGAAGTTCGGCGAGAGCAAGAGCCACGGCACGATCATCGTCGTGACCTCCCAGCCGCCGCCGAGCCCAAGCTCGAGCGGCGACATCAGCCCCCCGGAAAGCTTTCCTTTTTCGAGGACCCGCGCCGTCTCGCGCGCATCCATGGGCTCGGCCTCGGCGAGGGCCGGCGAGAGCAGGGCGAAGAGCCCGATCGCGGCGAAGATCGCTCGTTTCACGGCGTCCCTCCCCCGAGCACCCACGTCCCCACGACGGGCGCGTGATCGCTGAGGAGCAGCGGATCGCTCTTGATCCCTTGCCTCCCCGGCTCCTGGAGCACGTCCGTCGAGCTTGGGGCCCAGGCGTCGGCCTTCGTGACGAAGAGATAATCGAGCGTGCGGTTCCAGAACTGCGGTTGTCCCGTCTCGTCATTGCGCAGCGGCCCGGCCACGGTGTGCGTGAAGAACCGCCGCTGCTCGGCTTCGGTGGCGCCGTAGGCTTCGAGGCTCACCCAGGGGACGTAATCGTCGTAGAACTTCTGCATGATCTCCGGCGTGTACGGGGGCTGTTCGTATTCGGTGCCGATCGAGCTCGGGTGCTCGTCGGGGAAACCAACGAGCTTGAGCGCGGTCGGGGGCAGCTCGTTGAAATCGCCCCCGAGCACGAACGGCAACGTCTCCTTTTTGATCTCGTCGTAGATCTGCTGGATCTGACGGCCTTTCGTGCCGTCGACATCGTAGGCCTCGGTGTGCACCACGTACGCGGCGACGTCCCGGCCCGCGCCCACGTCGATCACGGCGCGCCCGATCATGCGGTGGATGTAGAACTTGGCCGTGATCCCGTCCTGATCGGTGCGATCCTCCTGCCGGATCCGCTCGGCGAACGTGATGGGGTATTTCGAGAAGATCGCGTTGCCGAGGTCCATGCGGCCGACGCCCTCGGAGGGGATGTAGCGGCTGTTCCAGGTCTGGATGTAGGCCGCGTAGTTGAGGCTCGTTCCCTCCAGCATGCCCTGCACCATGTCGTAATAGGCGCTGCGCTTGGAGTTCACCTCGATCTCCTCGGTCATGAGGATATCGGGGTCGTACTCGTTCACGAGGCGGTAGAGGTCGGCCATGTTCTCCACGACCTCCTGCCGCGTCATCTGCACGCGGTCGCCCCAGTAATCGAACCAGAAGTCGATGCGCGCGGCGCCGTATTTCACGTTCCAGGCCATCACCTTGAGCGTGGCAGGCGTGGGATCGGCGGGCGGCACGAGCGTGCTGCGCGTCGTGACCTGGACCTCTTGGCGGACGAAGTCGAGGTCGTCCGCCATCGGCTCGCAGGCCGGGAGCAAGGCGAGGAGCGCCGACGTCGAGAGCGCGAGGGACGCGCGGCGGCGGGTGAGGAGTGCCATGACCGCCCATGCTACCCGCCACGCCCCGAACGTTGAAAGATCCTTACGGGGTGTGCCCCGTCACGGACCTCTGCATGCAGGCCACCTGACCACCATTGAGACCACCCCTGCTCACGGACCCGTTCAGCATGCGCGGAAAAGCTCTGCGGGCCTGCAATTCATTCGAATGATGCGCGCCGGGTTTCGGCTTGACACATACGGCCCCCTCGCATCTCCTTGAAGAATGTCCCGCGCCTCCCTCCTCCTCGCAATCACACCTCTGGCCGCCGCCGCGCTCCTGGTCGCTCCGGACGCATCGGCGACGAACTACTCCCTCTGGATTCACGGCCGAAACACCGGCACGGCGACCCAGGCGGGCAATTACGCCGACTTCTCGTACTGGGGTTCGTCGGGGACCTCGGCCGGCATCAACAAGAAGGCCGTCAACTGGGACGGCAAGAGCCACATCTCCGAGCAGAACTACCGCATCCGCGACGCCCTCGATTGCTACTGTACGGGCGCGAACTGGTGTTACATCGCGGCCCACAGCGCCGGCGACGCCCAGATCGGGTATGCGCTCGACAAATTCGGCGGCTCGACGCGCAGCATCAAGAACGCGAGCCCCGCCTCGAACGGCACGTGCGGCAACGCGGGCGGCACCCAGACGGGCTGGAACATCAAGTGGGTCGACGTCGCGAGCGGCGCCGGCGGCGGCAGCGAGCTCGCGAACATCGGCGCCTGGGCGGTGAGCGACGCGCTCACGGACGACCTGAAGACGGCGACGATGCGCGGCCTCTACGACCACAACCAGACCCGCAGCAAATGGTTTTACATGTTCGCGGGCGCGAAAGGCACGCTCTACTCGGGCACACTGGCCGGTCAGGACGACGAGGCGGTCGGCTACCACTCGACCGGCGGCGTCTCCGTGACGGGCGGCTTCTGCAACGCGGGCGACCTCTTCTGCGACGGCACGCTCACGACGGGCACCGGCGCGACGAGCAACGGCAAGGCGAAATGGTCGTACCACAACGTCGAGCTCGTCGACACGTCCGAGCAGTACAACCATTACGCGAACGGCGCGTGGGCGGGGATCATCGCCCCGGTGCGCACCGACATGGTCAACTTCGCGAAGTAACCCCACCGCGTGACGAAACAGTTGGCAGGAAAAACGGCCTCCCCGCGGCCGAGGCAAAGGCGCCTCGCGCTCGGGGCGGCCGTCCTCGCCGCGGGCCTCCTGCTCTTCTGGCAACGCGACCGCCTCTCGCCGCGGCGCGCGCCCTCCGAAGACGAGCTCCTCGCCGGATCCCCCGCGCGATCAGCCGAAAACGCATCTGCACCGGGCCACGACGGCCCGAAGCCACGCTGGGTCGACCCGAAGAAGCCCGGCGCAGGCGAAGACGGAGCCGAGGCGAGCGCGCGCGACATCGCCGAGAAGCGCCTGGAACGCGCGCGCCACACGCTCGAAGGGTATGTGCAGTCGACGCGGTACCCGCCCGGCGCGCGCCCGCTCTCGGAAAAACCCGACCTGCAGAAGCCTCATTCCGTCGCGAAGAGCAAGCAGCCGCTCGCGCGCCCGGATCACAAGCTCACGGACGCCCACGTCACGCTGGAGCAGGATCGCCTGTACCTCGTGGGCGACGAGGCCGCGCGCCTCGTGGTCTCGTGCGCGACGAGCGAAGGCCCCGCGCGCTGCGAGGTCCTGCGCGCCGAGGCGCGCGTCCCGGAGACGATGCCGCAAGCGAGCACGATCCCCGCAGCCCCGGTCGCGTTCGCCGACGAAGGCGCAGGAGGATCCACGATCGCCGCGCTCTTCGCCCCCGCGAAGGAGGGATTCGGCGGCTATTACGGTCCGATCGCAGTGAACCTCGCCCTGCGCATCGAGGGCGAGGAAGGCGGCGCGGGGTTCGACGTCGTGTACACCCCCGCGCCGCCGGCCCGCTTCACGGGCGACGTGCGCGAGGTCCTCGAGGACGGTTCGCTCTGCTTGTACCTGCGCCTCGCCGTGGACAAACCGGGTCGGTACATCGTCGTGGGCCGCGTGGACGACGCCGAGGGGGACGGATTCGCGTACCTCGAGCACAACGATCCGCTCGGCGCCGGCGCGCAGGACGCAAAAATGTGCATTTTCGGCAAACTCGTCCTCGACGAGCGCGCAAAATCGCCGTTCGTGCTGCGCGACGTGGAGGCGTATCTGCTGAAAGAAGACACCTACCCCGACCGCGAGCTCGTCCCGGGGCGCGACGGGCCCTTCTACACGACGAAGGCCTATCCGGAGAGCGTCTTTTCCGACGCGGAATGGCAGAGCGAGGAGCGAGACCGCCACATCAAGGAGTTCACGAAGGACGTGAAGGAGGCGGAAGGCGAGCTCGAAGCGGCAGGCGGCCCGTGAGAGCGTCGGTCATTGCGGCGGTTCGATCTGGAACACGTCCCAGGCCGGCGTGTGGTTGTTCTCCTCCGGGACCTGCGACGTGACATAGATCGCCGGGTACGTTTTTTCGATGATCTCGGAGCCGTCGGCCTGCACGCTCGTGACGACGCCGCTCACGAAGAGCTGCGGGTTGTTCAGATCGCGCCGCTTCGAGCTGAACGTCAGCCAGTAATACTTTTTCCCATTGAAGACCTCGGCGCTCGGCGCCCAGCGCGGCCACGAATTCGTCAGGCCTGGGCTCTTTCCATTCACGCATGCCGGCGGATCGTTGCCCGCCACGCGCACCGCATCGCCGCCCTTCGCCGGGACCACGAACACCTCGGCCATCGGCTCGTCGTACGAGTCCGCCCATGCCCCGTTCGGCAGCTTGTACGGCGTGAACCGATTGAACGCGAGCAGCGTGTCCCCCGGCGAGATGACAGGGTAATACTCGAGGAGCGCCGGATCACTCGCGCCGGGCAGCGGCGTCGCATTGCCGCCTTGCCGGTTGTTGAAGGGCACCGTGTAGATGTCCATCGTCATGTCGGCGTCCGAGATCCCCGTGACGACGCCTTCGCCGGAGGTCGTCGCCGTCGTGTAAGCAATCGTCGTCCCGTCGTGCCAGAACGTCGGCGACGCAGGGGCATGCGTATCCCCGACGCGCGGGAGGATGCCCGAGCCCGTCGCGGGATCTTGCGTGTGAAGGTCGGTCCAGACGAGCTCGTTCTGGTTCGCCGTGAACGCGGGATCGATCATCACCGTGATGGCGACGGCGTCCTGCGCCGTGTAATGCGCCCCGGAGAGCGTCGGCGCCGATTGCTTCTGCCGCCCGAGGAGGCCTAGCGCCACGGCCGACACCTGCGCCTCCGTGGGTGAACCCGCCGTCCCATCGACCTTCCGCGCCGTGACGGTCCGCGTCCCGATCGAGGCGTCGCGCGTGAAAAACGTGAGCGCGCCGTCCGGCGACGAGGCGTGGCAAGCCACGCACGTCGTATCCCCGCCCATGATCTCGGGCGAGAGCACCGTCGTCACCTCGGTATCCCCGATGGCAAATCCCTTCAATGCGGTCTTGCCCGAACCCGGCGCGCCCGTCGTCCAGTAAACGATCGAACCCGGCGCCGCGACGGGCGCCACGTGGACCACGCCCTCCGTGCCAACGAACGGCCCCGAGACGAGCTGGCCCCCGTCGATCTGGGCGCTCCGCACGGACACCTTGATGTCCCGACCGGCGCTGTGTCCCGCGAGCCCGGACCAGATCTCCGCGGGGATCGTGTACGAGGTGGCCGACGTATACACCACGAGCTCGTTCACCTGGTTGTCGACCGCGAGCCGGAGCTCGAAGACGTTCTGCCCCGCCGGCGCGATCCATTCGAAGCGCAGCGGCGTCCAGTTCGTCGGGACGAGCGCGTCCATCGGCGGCTCCGAGACGCAAGGGCCGCCCTGCGGCTGCGCAGGCGTGCCCTGGAAGAGCTCGGGCGCCTGGGCGGGCGCGGTCATGTCGATCTGCGGGCCGGCAGGGAAATCGACAAACGGTCCGTCCGGATTGGGGCCACTGCTGATGAACCCCCCGCCATCCCCGCCCGCGCCAGCCGAGCCGCCCGATCCGGAGGCCCCCGCCCCGCCGGTTCCCTGGTTCGCGGACGAGCCGCCGTTGCTGGTGGACGAGCACGAAACCCCAGCCGCGCCGAGCACAGCGGCCGAGGCCAAGGCCAAGAGGAGCGCGATATCGCGCCGAAGAGTTTTCTTCATGGGCGGATTGATCGGAAGCCGCCGGCCGGCGTCAAGGCATCGACGTCGCGCTCGCCCGATTGCGACAGGATTCCCGCGGTTGACATGCAAGCGCCCGGCGCCACGGGACCTCCATGGCGGCGAGGGGGAGACAAGGATCGGTCGTCGCGCTCTCAGGCGGCGTGATCGCGGGCATTTTCGGCGGGATCGTCGTGAGCCTGTACGGGCTCCTTTCGACGGTCGCGCACGGCGGCGATCCATGGGTGACGTTCAAGGGGGCCTCGGCGCCGTTCCTCCACGATCGCGCATTCGCGCCCGGCTTCGACGCAGGCGCCGTCGTGCTCGGCATCCTCCTGCATTTCGCCGTGTCGATCACGTGGGGCGCGCTGTTCGGCCTGCTCGTCTTCGGCGCGAACGTGTTCCGCACGCTCGTGTTCGGCGCGGCCTACGGCGTGATCGTGTGGTTCGTCATGTACCGGGCCGTCCTACCCGCCGTGGGCCTCGGCGACGTCGCGCTGAGCGCGCCCGTGGGTCCAGCAATCCTGGAACACGTGGTTTTCGGCCTCGCACTCGCGATCGGGTTTCTCCCGTTCCAGAAGCGCGCCCCCCTGGTTTGACCGCGGAGCGCCCCGTTTCCGCCCCCTTCCGAAGCGGCCTTCGGCTCGACTAGCATGCGGGCATGCCCCTCTCGGTTTCGTCGCAGGCCGCGACGCACGTCGGTCGCAAGCGCAAGCGCAACGAGGACAGCCACCTCGTCGACCCCGACCTCGGCCTGTACATCGTCGCCGACGGCATGGGCGGGCAAGCAGCCGGCGATGTCGCGTCGCGTCGCGCCGTCGACGTGGCCCGGGCCTTCGTCGCCGATCGAGTCGACGTGCTGACGCGCTTTGCGGAAAACCCCTCGCAAGAGAACCGCATCGCCGCGCAAGAGCTCGTCGCCGCAGCGATCCAGGCCGCATGCGCGGATCTCTGGGCCATGGCCGAGAACGACCCGAAGCTCCGCGGCATGGGCACGACGATGGTGCTCTTCGCCGTCGCGGGCGATCGCGCCGTCGTCGGGCACGTAGGCGACAGCCGCGCCTACCTGCTGCGGCAGGACGTGGCAAACCGGCTGACCGAAGACCACACGATCGTCGCCGCCTCGATCAAAAACGGCACGATGACGAAGGAGCAGGCGAAAGTGAGCGCCCTCCGCAGCGTGCTGACGAGAGCCGTGGGGACGCAGGAGTCGGTGCAAGTCGACACACTGCTCGTGGAGATCATGCCGGGCGATCTCTTCCTGATCTGCAGCGACGGTCTCTACGGATACATCGAGGACGAGGAAGTCCCCGCACTCTGCGCCGGCGTCCCGGACAAGCTCGCGGAGGCACTCGTCGACCTCGCAAACGAGCGCGGCGGGCGCGACAACATCACAGCCATCGTGCTCTCGTTCCACGGCGCGACCGCCGAGGAGCCCGAGGCGCTGACGAAACACGAGGCGCTGCGCGGCATCCCGCTCTTCATGCACCTCACCTACCGCGAGCAAGCCGAAATCCTGGCCATCTCGCAGGTGCGCAGCCACCCGATAGGCGCCGCCATCGTGACCGAAGGCGAGCCCGGCGAGGATCTCTACGTGATCCTGCGTGGCCGCGTGGCCGTCGAGAAGGACAACGTCGCCATCAACTCGATCATGACAGGCGGCTATTTCGGCGAGATGGGCCTCGTCGACGACTCACGCCGCTCGGCCACCGTGCGAGCCCTGGAGCCAGTCCGCACGATGGTCATCACGCGAACGGACATGATGAACGTCATGCGACGCGAACCCGTGCTCGCCGTGAAGCTGCTCTGGAGCTTCGTGCAGGGTCTCTCGCAGCGCCTGCGCACCGTGAACACCGAGCTCTCCGAAGCACGCGCCGAGCTCTTCGAGGCGCAAGGCGTCACGCCCTACACGTCCTAGGCGGGCGCCTCGCTGGGGCTTTGCCCCAGGCCCCACCGGGGCTGTCCGCCCCTGGACCCGGACCAGCGCAAGCGCTGGACTCGGGGTCGATGAACTGCGCGATGCGCAGTTCATCGAACAGCCGGGGTCAAGACCACAGGCGACCCTGCCAACCAAGACAGCAGCGCTGACGGTTCAACCGGCAAGGCGGTATCAACGGCCTGTTGGAAGAACTGCGCGCAGCGCAGTTCTTCCACCTAAGGTCCAGGGCTGGCCCTGGTTCGGGTCGAGGGGCGAACAGCCCCCGCGGGGCCCGGGGCAGCGCCCCGGCGAGGCGCCCCCCGAAAGACTCACGCCGTGCGCTTCACGTACTCGAAATCGACGGGGCGGCCTTTGATGCCGTGCTTTGGCGGGGCGATCCAGTTTGCCATCTGCTTCGGATCGTAGATGGGTGCGGTCATGAGGCTCTTTACGTAGGCCTCGTCGGCTTCGCTCGGCAGCCACTCGTCGCGGCGACGCTCCCACTCTTCCTTCGTGAGGACGTTGCCCTCCACGTCGAAGTAGAGCCCGCCGTAGATGCCCGTGCGCCGGTGGAAACGGCGGCTCGGCAGCTTGAGCTTGTACGAGATCCCTGCTTCGGCGAGTGCTCGGTTCCACTTGTCGACGCCGCGCTGCGCGTCCTCGATGTACTCGTCGCGCAGCACCTCGTTCATCGCGTTGCGCAGCGGCACTTCCTCGCGCCGGAAGCCGGTTACCACGCCGGGGCCTGCCGTCACTGGCACGTCCATCGGATAGGCGCTGTCGACGGCGCGATGATCCTCGTAGCTCTCCTCCTTCGCGCGGCCCTTCAGGCTCGATGCGAAGAAGTTTGCTGCGTTCGACGAGATCTCGCCGCCGAACAGGTCGAGGGACACCGAGTACCAGAAGTTCAGGTACTTCTGCATCGTGGGCAGATCGATCCCGCCCTCGGCGCGTGCGTCCTCGTTCTTGTTCTTCTTCATCAGCTCGGCGGTGCGCTGCACGATGCGCAGGATGCCCGTCTCGCCGACGAACATGTGGTGCGCCTCCTCGGTCAGCATGAATCGCGTCGTGCGCGCGAGCGGGTCGAAGCCGCTCTCGGCGAGCGCGAGGAGCTGGTACTTCCCGTCGCGGTCCGTGAAGTACGTGAACATGAAGAACGAGAGCCAGTTCTGGCAGGGCTCGTTGAATGCGCCGAGGATGCGCGGTTTGTCGGGGTTGCCGCTCCTGCGCTCGAGGAGTGCTTCCGCCTCCTCGCGGCCGTCGCGGCCGAAGTAGCTGTGGAGCAGGTACACCATCGCCCAGAGATGCCGGCCTTCCTCCACGTTCACCTGGAACAGGTTGCGCAGGTCGTAGAGGCTCGGGCAGGACTGGCCGAGGAGGCGCTGCTGCTCGACGCTCGCGGGCTCGGTGTCTCCTTGCGTCACGACGAGCCGGCGCAGCACGTTGCGGAACTCGCCGGGCACGCTCTGCCAGACGGGCTCGCCCATGTGATCGCCGAACCCGATCTTTCGATCGGCCACGGGGTCCGTGAGGAAGATGCCCCAGCGGTAGTCGGGCATCTTCACGTAGTCGAAGTGGGCCCAGCCCTCGTGGTCCACGCTCACGGCGGTGCGGAGATAGATCTGGTCCTCCTGGAAGCCTTCGGGACCCATCTCCTTCCACCAGTCGATGAACCTCGGCTGCCAGGCTTCGAGCGCGCGCTGAAGCTTCTTGTCGGACGCGAGATCGACGTTGTTCGGGATACGCTCGGAGTTGACGACAGAGCTCACGTTCGCCTCCAGTCGAATTCGGGACGCTCGGGCCGGCCGTACATCGTGAGCGCGCCCCGCTCGCCGACCGCATTCGGGCGCTGGAAGATCCAGTTTTGCCAGGCCGACAGACGCCCGAAGATCTTCGTCTCCAGGGTCTCGGGCCCCGCGAATCGCAGCGAGGCCTCCATGCCCGTCAGCGCGTCGGGCGACAGGCTCGCGCGCTCCTCGACCGCGATTCGCACCTCGTCGTCCCAGTCCATCTCGTCGGGCGTGAACGTCACGAGCCCCAGCTTCTTCGCGGCGTCCGCGTCGAGCAGCTCGGTTTGTCCTTCCAGACGCTTCACGGCCGAAGGATCGTGCAGGAAGCGCGTCTCCAGACGCGTGAGGCCGTTCGGCATCGGGAACGGGCCGAAGTTCAGCGGCGAGAGGCCGATCACCGGCGGCTCGTCGCCGCCGTCGAGCATGTAGGTTCGGTCGCCGGCGAGGGCCAGCTCGAACAGGCTGCCCGCGAAGCACGAGCCGGGCTCGACCAGCGAGAACACGCTGCGCGCCGTGAGATCCAGGCGCTTCAGGGTGCGACGCATCTTGAGCAGGATCTCGCGGGCGAACCAGTCGTCTTGCAGCGCGTGGAGCGCCTTGTCCGCGGCGCGCACGGCTTCGGGATCGCCTTTCGTCCGGAGCAGCACGAGGCCGGCCTCCGGATGGTTGAAGCGCAGATCGAGCAGCGCGTCGTCGATCTCGCGGAACACGCGGAGGGACCAGACGTCGGAGCCGCTCTTGTGCAGCGCCTCGACCGTGGTCTCCGGCGCGCCCTCGGGCGCGCGCACCTCGAGCTCCGCGACGCGCGTCGCGCGGTCCACGACGAGCGTGACGAACTTGTACTCGGCCTTGTACTTGCTGCCGTCCTCGGAGCGCTTCACGTCGAGCGGGACGAGCGTGATGCCCGGGCCCTGCTTGTCCTTCGTGCGCGCGGCGATCGCGTTCGCCTCCTCGATCACGACCTGATCGAAGCGGCTCTTCGGGATCGAACGATCGACGAGGCGCCACTCCTCGGCGCGCTTGCCGCGGACGCCCTCGGCGAGCGTGCTGAACACGTCCGCGAGATCGCGGCGGACCTTGCGTTTGTCCACGAGGCGCGTGAGCCCGCCCGTGCCCGGGAGCACCGCGAGCAGCGGCGTCTCCGGGAACGAGACCGCGCTCGATCCATCGTCGCAGAGAAGGATCTTCTCACACGCGAGTGCGAGCTCGTAACCACCGCCCGAGGCCACGCCGTTCAACGCGGCCACGTAGTGCTGGTCGCTCTCGGTGCAGGCGGCTTCGAGCGAGAGGCGCGTCTCGTTCGTGAACTTGCAGAAGTTGACCTTGAAGGCGTGCGTCGACGAGCCGAGCATGTAGATGTTCGCGCCGGCGCAGAAGATGCGCGGCTGACCGCTCGTGACGATCACGACCTTCACCTCGGGGTGCTCGAAGCGCAGACGCTCCACCGCGTCCGCGAGCTCGATGTCCACGCCGAGGTCGTAGCTGTTCAGCTTGAGCGTGTAGCCGGGGCGCATCGGCGCCTCCTCGACCACATCCATCACGAGCCGCGCGATCGGGGGTTTGGGGGCAGAGCCCGGCTCGCCGGGCGTAGCCCCCAACGTCGAAGGAGAGCCCTCGAACGAGAGCTTCCAGTGCTTGTAGCGGCTCGGATGTGTCTCGAAACGGATGGCGGGCGCCTTGGCCCCGCTGCTTTCACTCTCGATGCCCATCGCCGAAAACTCCATCACCGGGACGGAAGGGTGTCAAGCAATATACTGCTTGTTGGACCCTCGCTCATGAAATATAGTGCATGACGTGGCGGCCCGAAAGAAGCCCGAAGCGGGGGCGAACGAAGCCGAGCACGCCGAGGGCGCCGGCTCGCCGCTCCTGAAGGCGCTCGGCGAGCGGGTGCGCGAACGCCGGCGCGCGGCGGGTTTGACGCTCCGGGATCTCGGGGCCGCGTCGGGCGTGAGCGAGCGGTTCCTCGTGCTCGTCGAAGGCGGCAAGGCGAACGTGTCCGTGGTTCGCCTCGACGCGATCGCGCGCGCGCTCGAGACGACCGCGTCGGCGCTGCTCGCGGCCACGCCCACGGAAGCGCCGCGCGCGTCGGAAAAGGGCCCGCTCGTGGCGCTGCTCGGCCTGCGTGGGGCGGGAAAAACCACGCTGGGCAGCCGCGCGGCGGCCCGGCTCGGTTTGCCGTTCGTGGAACTCGACAGTCTCGTCGTAGCGCGCGCCGGCATGAGCCTGACCGAGATCTTCGAGATGCACGGGACCGCGTACTTCCGCAGGCTCGAGCGCGAGGAGCTCGAGCGGCTCGTCGCGCGCGGCGATCGCGGGATCGTCGCGACGAGCGGCAGCCTCGTGACCGATCACGAGACGTTCGAGCTGCTCTGCCGCGAGGCCGTGACCGTGTGGCTGCGCGCGCGCCCGGAGGACCATTTTCAGCGCGTGATCGACCAAGGCGACGCGAGGCCGATGGCGAGCCGGCCGGCGGCGATGGAGGAGCTGCGCGGGATCCTGCGCGCGCGACGGGCCCTCTACGAGCGCGCGGCCCACATCATCGACACCTCGGCGCTCGGCCTCGAACGCTCGATCGACCGGCTCGTGAAGATCATCCACGCGGCGAGCCGTGGTAGGCTGCCCGCACCGTCGGTCGGTTGAAAACATGCCCCGCCTCCGCATCCTCAACGTCGTCTCCGAGTGCGTCCCTTTCGCCAAGACGGGAGGCCTGGCGGACGTGGCCGGCGCGCTCCCCATCGCGCTCGCGGCGCGCGGACACGACGTACGCACGGTCATGCCGCGCTACCGCGTGGCGAAGAAACACCCGGCCAAACGGCTGCCCCTCTCGCTCGGCGTGCCCGTGGGCGGCGGCGAGGCGTGGGGCGCGGTCTGGGAGGCGCGGCTCGGCGAGAGCACGTCGCGCGTCTACCTGCTCGAGCACGACGAGTTCTACGATCGCAGCGGCATCTACAACGATTCGAACGGCGATTACCGCGACAACCTCGCGCGCTTCACGTTCCTCTCGCGCGGCGCGCTCCGGCTCGCGGGCGCGCTCGGGTTCGTCCCCGACGTCGTGCACGTGCACGACTGGCCGACGTGCCTCGTGCCGATCTTCATGAAGACGCTCGACGCCCGATCGCCCATCGGCGGGGCCGCGTCGGTCCTGACGATCCACAACATGGGGTATCAGGGCTGGTTCGAGAAAAACGAGCTCTACCAGACCGGCCTCGGCTGGGACGTCTTCCACCACCGCGGGCTCGAGTCCTACGACCGGCTGAACCTGCTGAAGGGCGGCCTCTACTTCTCGACGATGCTCTCGACGGTGTCGCCCCGGTACGCGCAGGAGATCCAGACGGCCGAGGGCGGGCACGGGCTCGAAGGCGTGCTGCACGAGCGCGGCAGCGACGTGATCGGCATCCTGAACGGGATCGACGACGACGTCTGGAACCCCGAGACGGATCGGCACCTCGCGGCGCATTTCGACGCCGACGATCTACAAGGCAAGGCCTTCTGCAAGGCGGAGCTGCAGCGCGAGATGGGGCTACCGGTTCGTCCCGACGTACCGATCGTCGGCCTCATCAGCCGGCTCGTGCACCAGAAGGGGATCGACATCTTCGCGGGCGCGCTCGGGACGCTGCTCACGCGGGACGTGCAGGTCGTCGTGCTCGGATCGGGCGAGAGCTGGGCGGAGGATCTCTTCACGCGCCTCCACCACTCGACGGACCGATTCCGCGCGTACATCGGGATGAACGACGCGCTCGCGCACCGCATCGAGGCGGGCGTGGACCTCTTCGTGATGCCCTCGCGCTACGAGCCTTGCGGGCTGAACCAGCTCTACAGCCAGCGGTACGGCACGCTGCCGATCGTGCGCGCGGTGGGCGGGCTCGACGACACGGTCGAGCACATGGCGACGGGCTTCAAGTTCCACGACCTCTCGCCCGCGGCGCTCGCCGACACGGTGCTCGAAGCGATGTGGATCTACCGCGAGCACCCCGAGCATTTCCGCTCGATGCAGCGGCGGGCGATGAAGAAGCCATTCGGCTGGGATTATGCGAGCCGTCAGTACGAGGCGATGTACCGGTTGGCCATCGCGAGGCATCGCGGCGAGCGCTGATCTCGCGAGGAGCGCTGAGGCGGGCCCGAGCGCCCGCCCCAGCGGCGACGATCTCAGTGCGCGTGGCCGGCGTGATCGTCGGGGTGCTCGACTTGCTGCCCCGGCGTCGGGATCTGCCGCATCGGCAGCCCCGCCTTCGGCTCCACGACCTGGCCCTTCGCCGTGAGCGAGCGCGAGAGGGCGCGGTGCTTCGCCTCGATGACCGAGGTAAACCCGTTGACCAGCGAGAGGAACGCGTCGGGCTCGATCCCCTTGTCGCTGATCTTGCCCTGGGCCTCTTCCGCCGCCTTCTGGAATGCGCTGAACGGCGGGACCGTGATCTTCGCCCACGGGTCGTTCGGGTTGTTCGTGCCGAACGTCTTGATGGCCTCGATGTCCTTCGCGAGCGCCGCGACGCTCTCCTTGTAGGCCGCCGCGTCGATCTTCTTCGCGAGCACCGACAGCACGAGCCCGCGCGCCCTGTCGTAGGCCGTGAGCACGAGCCGCTCGCCCTCGTCGAGCTTCGCCATGTCGACAGCGTGATCCTTGCGCCACGCGGCGATCGCGCTGCCGAGCTTGTCGGCGTTCTCGTCGAGCTTGCCGAAGTCGGCGACGAGCTTCTTGTGGAGCTCCTTGCCGCGCTCGAACTTGTCCTTCGCGTACTCCTCGCGCTGGTAGTACACGCTGGCCGCGGCGATGTTGCGGCTGAGCTCCAGGGAGAACGGAGCGAAGGTCGTGAGGGCCGCGTCGACGTCGGGCATCGCCGGCTCCTTGAGGCCGGCGGCGACGGTGCACGCCCGCGCGTTGCGCTCGTGCGGAGCGCGCATGCCCATGTCGGCCATTCTGCGGCCCGCGAGCGCGCTGCCCCCGGGCGCGGCGGAGCCGCCCGGACCGGCGGAGGGGCCCGCCGCGGGGCCGGCGGAGCCACCGGGCTTCGGCTGCGCGATCGTCGGCGGGGCCGGCGGCAGCGACGCGCCGGGGATGCCGAAGCTCGGGATCTTCTTCTCGCTCGGCTCGTCCTTGCCGAGGCTCGTGAAGTAGGCGTCACGCGCCTGACGCAGCGTGAGCGTTCCGAAGTAACAAACCTCGAGGCGGTAGTCCTTCATCGCCTGCGGGTCGAACTTCGGGACGGGCGCGATCGGGGTGCGGAGCGGGAGCTTGCCCTTGCCGCTCGGCAGCGCCGCCACCGACGGCTTCGCCTCCGGCGCGGGCGCGGGCGGCTCCTCCTTCTTGCAGCCAACGGCGAGGGGTGCGAGCGCGAGCACGAACGGAAGGAAAGACCGCAGCCGGATCATGAAGACATGCCTCCTCGAAGACGACCTCCGCCCAGGCGTTGGCCAGGCGAAGGCGGGACCGGCATCATGCCCGACCATCAGGGACTTTCAAGCGTCGCACCGCGGCGATCCTGCCCCCACCCCTTGCAGCCGGACGCAGCGGAACCATGTTGGCCTTCGTGAAAAAGACCACCGACGCGCGCCCGCAGAAGCTCGAAGGCAAGAAGGTCTCCGGAACGGCTCGCGGGCTCGCGCTCGTGCCGCTCCTGCGCGATGCGCCAGCGGCTTGGCGGCTGCTCTGCGACCGGGACGGCGCGCTCTGGGCGAAGGCGCTCGTCGTCCTTTCCGTCGTTTACTGCATCTGGCCGCTCGATCTCGTGCCCGACGCCGTGCCTTTCATCACCTGGATCGACGACGCGGGTGTGGTGCTCCTCTTCCGGCTGATCCTCCACCGTCAGCTCGGCCGGTACCACGAGCCCCGACCGGAAATCGCCGCGGACGCGCGTGGGTCTCGATCCGAGGCCGATGTCCGCGTAGCCTGAACGCGAGTTCCCGTGCGACTCCAACATTTGACGCTCGACAAACTTCGCATCGAGGACGAGCGATCGTATCGCCACGTCGGTCTCTACGCCGAGCTCAAGCGTGCGCTCGTGCGTGACCAGATCGCCTTCCTCGTACCGAAACCTGGGACACCGGAGGCGCGCTGGGATCGCGCGCTCTTCTTGAACCTCACGTTCTGGTCGCCCGATCAACCCGGCGACGTGCTCGACAGCGACGCGATCCCCGCGGACGTGGTGATGCACGCGGGCTGGCACCACGTCACACGCCGCGCGCTCGAGCCACTCGGCGCGACGTCGTACCAGAGCCCCGAAGCGCTGCTGCTCGGCGAGTCGATCGCGAGCGCGTTCGATCTCTACCTCGTCGGTCGCTTGCTCGGCCACGCGCCGGACGCGGACTTCCTCGAGACGCAGGTGCCCGCGATGGCGGAGGTCGCGCAGCAAGCCGGCATGTCGGAAGACGCGTTCGAGGCGATGCTCGACGAGGTGTCGCGTGATCCGGAGAGGGCGTTCGAAGATCTGCGCGAGCTGCTCTTCGACGCGAGCACCGCGCTCGTGCGCGCGCCCTCGGTCCAGGAAGCGGCCGAGAGGATCGCGCGTTTCGACACGCATCGTTTCGGGCCGCTCCTGCACCACTACGAGCTGTCGACGTGGATCCTCTACGCGCGCGCCTACGCCAAGGACGCCGGCGCGCCGGATCCGCAGGTGATGGCCATCGACGCGACGCTCCGCCGCGCGGACGTCGCGCTCGACTGGCTCGAAAAGCACTGGCTCTCCGGGCTCTCGGGGGACCCGACCGGACCCGACGACCGCGAGGTTCTGCCACGATGAGCGAGAAAAAAGACGACGCGAAGACGGCGGCGGGCGGCATGGAACCCCCGCCGGAGACGATGAAGTCGATCCCCGAGCGGACGAGCGTCTTCGACCTCGACGTGTCGGCCGAGGTCGTGACGGTGCGTCCTGCCGCGCTCGAAGGCGCCGCCGACAACCTGAAGATCCCGCCTCCGCCGCCGGCGCCGCGCGCGAAGTCGGCCTCGCAGCCCGCGCTGCCGCCCGCCGCGACGAAGCGCACGCCGACGTTGAAGGACGACGACGACAGGCCCTCGTTCTTCGATGTCTTCGACGTCGAGCGGCACGAGGCGGCGGTGCTCAAAGCGGAGGCCCCCCCGGACAAACCCGCGGAGAAGGCGGCCCAGCGCGGCTCGCGGCCCGATCCGCGCGAGATCAGCCGCAGCCGGAAGATCGTCGACGAGGACCTGTTCAACCTGAGCAGCAGCCTCTTCAACAACCAGTCGCTCACGCCGCTCGTGGCGCCCGACGTGTCGGCGCTCGGGATCTCGGGGCTCGGCAAGGATCTCACGACCGCGGCGAAGCCGGCCGATCCAGCCGCAGGAAAAACCGAAGCGGCGAGCAGCGGAGGCTCGCTGTTCCTGGCTCCGCCGCCCGTCACGACAGCACCCGCGCCGGCCCCGACGCAAAAGTCGTCGATGGACGCGATCGACCTCGACGTCGACGTCGCGGCCACGGGCGCGAAGCTCGATCGCAAGCGCCTCGGGATCGGGGTCGTGCTCGTCGCGGCCCTCGCAGGCCTCGTGTTTTTCCTGGTGCAACGCTCGTCGACGACGTCCGAAGAGCCGACGGCCGCCGTGGGCAGCGAGTCGACGACCACGCAGCCCGGCACGGGGAACGACAACCCGCTCGCGCTGCAACCGGCAAACACGAACCAGGCGCCCACGCCGACCACGAACACGCCGGCGCCGAGTGATCCGGTCGCGGCGAAGGCAGGAACCGAGGCCGCCGCGGACAAACGCGCGGGCTCGTCAGACGCAGCGCCGAAGAGCGATGGTCGAGACAAACCCGCGGCCGGCGGCGACAAACCGTCCGAGAAGACCCCGGAGGCCAAACCCGCCGAGACGGCGTCGGGGAACAAGGCCCAGGATCTCGCGGCAGCGATGGCCGCGGCGAACAACAAGGCCGCCGCACCCGAGGCGCCCTCGGGCGGCGGCAACGAGTTCAACCGGGGCGCCGCGTCCTCCGCGCTCGGCGCCGCCGCCGGCAGGGCCGCAGGCTGCAGGGCGCCCACGGATCCGAGCGGCACGGCCCGCGTGAGCGTCACGTTCGCCCCGTCCGGCCGCGCCACGAAAGCGCAAGTCAACGGCCCGCCGTTCGCCGGCACGTCGACCGGAGGCTGCATCGCCGCGGCCTTCCGCAGCGCCTCGGTCCCGCCGTTCTCCGGGGATCCCGTGACGGTGAGCAAGTCCGTCACGATCCGCTGATCTTCGCGCAGAACGCGTCGACGTTTCTCGCGGCGTTCTCTATCCTCCCGGCCCCGTGCTGGTCGCCCTCCGCGTCAAGAACTTCGTTCTCATGGATTCGCTCGAGCTCCGCCTCGAGCCCGGCTTCAACGTGCTCACCGGCGAGACCGGCGCAGGCAAGTCGATCGTCGTCGGCGCGCTCTCGCTCGTGCTCGGCGGACGCGGCAACGCCGAACAGGTGCGGCCCGGCACCGACGAGGCCGAGGTCGAAGCGCTCTTCGACGTGACGGGCAGCGAGCGACTCGCGACGGCCCTCGACGCGGCCGGCGTGTCCTCGGGCGGCGAGCTCGTCATCCGTCGCGTGGTGCAGCAAAACGGCCGATCGCGCGCGTACCTGAACGGACGTCTCTGCACCGCGGGCGAGCTGCAAGCGCTCGCGTCGGAGCTCTGCGACGTCGCCTCGCAACACGAGAGCGTCGCGCTGACCGATCCCTCGACGCACCTCGGCTACCTCGATCGTTTCGGCCGCCTCTCGACCGCGCGCGAGGCGCTCGCCGCGGAGGTCGAGAAGCTCGAGAAGGTCGTCGTCGAGATCCGCGAGGTGCGCGAGGCGGAGCGCGGACGCGTCGAGCGCGAAGCATTCCTCGGCTTCCAGCTCCAGGGCATCGACGCGCTGTCCCCGCAACCGGGCGAGCTCGAAGAGCTCGCAGCCGAGCGCCAGCGTCTCCGCCACGCCGGCAGGCTCCGCGAGCTGACCGAGCACGCCGCCGCGCGGCTCGATCAGGGCGAGCACGCGATCTGCGACGAGCTCGCGAAGCTCTCGAAGGATCTGCGCGCCGCCGCGGATCTCGATCCGTCCCTCGAAGCGACGGCGAACACGCTCGATGGTTTGTTCTCCGAGCTTCGAGAGATCGCCCGCGAGGTCGATCGGTACGCCGAGCGCGCCGAGGCGAACCCGTCGCGGCTCTCGGAGATCGAGGAGCGCATGTACCGGCTCGAAGGCCTCCTCCGGCAGCACGGTCCCACGCTCGACGACGTGATCGCGGCGCGGGCGCGGATCGCGGCAGAGCTCGAAGGGCTCGGCAACGTGGAGACGAAGCTCGAAGCACTGGAGCACGAGCGCGACCGGCTCCTGCGCGTGGCAGGGGAGCGCGCACGGCAGCTCTCGCAGAAGCGCCGCGAGGCCGGCGAGAAGCTCGGCGCGTCGATCGGCGGAGAGCTCGCCGATCTCGGCATGGGCGGCGCGCGCGTGATCGTCGACGTGGCGCCACTCTCGGGCGAGAGGTCCGAGCTCGTCGTCGACGGCGCGCGGCTCGGCCGCGACGGCATCGACCGCGTCGAGTTCCTCATCGCACCAAACAAGGGCATCGAGCCACGCCCGCTGCGCAAGATCGCCTCGGGCGGCGAGCTCTCCCGCGCGCTACTCGCGCTCAAGCGCACGCTGGCAGAGTCGGGGCCCGCGGGGCTCTACGTGTTCGACGAGGTCGACGCCGGCGTCGGCGGCGCGGTGGCCGACAAGATCGGCCGCGCGATCGCAGACGTGGCGCGGCACCACCAGGTCCTCTGCATCACGCACCTCGCGACGATCGCAGCCTTCGCCGACGCACATTTCGTGGTCTCGAAGCAGGTCGACGGGCCAATCACGAAGAGCACGGTCAAGCGCGTCGAAGGCAAGGAGCGGGTCGCCGAGGTCGCGCGCATGCTGGCAGGCGCAAAGGTCGGCCCGAGCGCGCTCAAGGCAGCCTCCGAGATGCTGGACGAGGCGAAGGCTCGTTCAGCTGCCGCCGCGGCGAATCCGAAGCGCGGTGCGAAGGGTCGCGCTTCCTGAGCAGCGGGGCGTTGCCCCGCACCCCAGAAGGGGGCTGTCCGCCCCCTTCACCCCGGACCAAGCGCGGCCTGGACCGGGGGCCGAGAAACCGCGCGATGCGCGGTTTCTCGGACGGGCCCGTGGCAAGACC
>NZ_JARZHH010000080.1 GCF_029946515.1 Polyangium sp. 6x1 | reverse complement strand
GCAGAAGAAGAAGGCGGGACTGCTCAGCGGGAGCGTCTCTCCCGCGAAGTGAGACCTGGAGTCGATGCGCAGGGAGGGGGTCAGTTTTACTGTCGTTAGGGGGTCAGAAGTTACTGTCGCTTGACAGCACGTGCTGCGAAAGGAAGTTCAGGCCGCCTCGCCCGTTCTTCCAGCGGAAGTGGAGCCCCTCGGCATCGACCCAGGCGGCAAGGTCATCGTGCCCGGAAAGCGCCTCGCCCGCGTTCCACAGCGTGTGGCGCAGCATGCGGACCTCGAAGGCTCGTCCGCCGTGAAACGCGATGAACTTGTGCCCCACATCCGCAAGAATGGCACCGAATAGAATGCTCGGGTCGAGATGCGCCCGCCCCTCGTGCCACACGGCGGTGCGAGCAAGGTGCTCGGCGGCTGAGCCGGCGATCTGAGCCGCCCGCTCCGCGCGCCTTGCTTCCTGCGCTTCTGCTCGCCTGTGAAGCAGGGCCTCGAGCTGCGGCCCCACTTCACGGTCGGGTTTGCCGACGAGCTGCTCGAGAGCCTCGCGCTCGACCCCGAGGAGAACGGCCACATGCTCGGACGTCTCCTCGAGGTATCGGCTGAGGCTCTTTGTATTCGGCTCCGCGATCCTGAGCGCGCACCGCAGCTCTTCGAGGCTGCTACGCTGCGGCATGCAGCGGCTCGTGCGGCTCCGGCAGCACGGGCTCGGGCCGATCGAAGTCCGGCGACGGCCCCGGCGCCTGGTCAGGCGCCCGCTTCGCCTGCGTGACGAGGCTCTTGAAGAGCTCCATGTCGGGCGTGTTGTTTTTGGCCGCCCGAGCGATTCGCCGAGCGACCGTGTACGGGTTCATGGAACGCGGCACACGCAGCTCCGTGATGCCGAGCGAGAGGAACATGCGCCGCTCGGCGAGCGTGGAGTAGCGAAGCGTGCGGCCATTGACGCGCATGGGAATCTCCTTTCCGGAAAACAGAAGGGCGCCCCGGAGCACGTCACTACGTGCCAGCGGGACACCCTGGTCGACGGACGATGAACGCTTTCAGCGATCCCACAACCTGCTGGGCCTCCAGGCCGGCGGCGGCTCCTCCTCGTCTCCGTCGAAGAGGTGGCGCTGATGGGGAGGCGGGTACTGGTTGGGGTATTGGGGCGGACCGTATCGAGGCGCCTGCCGCGTCGGCGCATGCCGGAACGCCAGCATGGCCACGGGCCGGTTTCGCTCGACGAACACGACACCGGTGAACATGGCCCCGTCCTCGCTGACGAGCTCGACGCCCGGTGGCGGACGTGCCGCTTCACGGAGCCATTCGAGCGTCTCATCGGCGACGGGGGCGATGTCCTTGAGGCGGCGCCGCAGCTCGTCGAACAGCGCCTCGCCGAGGATGTCCGCTACGAGTTGGAGGGCCAGATGGCCTCGGTCACGACCGCGAGCACGACGCCGGCCACGAGGGCGGCGGCGCCTTTCTTCGCCGAATCATTGGCCATGACGCGCTTGATGAACGAGGCGCCGGGGTTCTCGGGGTTCGTCGGGGCGGCGTTGGGCGTGGTGGGCATGGTTTCTCCTGTATACCTTTCGGGATCAACTGGGACGAGGTGGCTCCTCAGCCCAGGCAGATGGTGATGATCTGCGCGGCCATCATGATGACCGCGGCTGCGATGCGGAGCGCCTTGCTGACCGCCTTGGGGTCGCGGAGGAAGCTTGCGAGACGAGACATCACGGTGACCTCCTGGGCTGTGAGGGGGTTCCTCATGATCCTTATCTCCGCAATTTAGCGGTTATTGCGAGCCCGATTGACTCGTCCATTGGTTCGCGACGAACGAACAGAATCGTCCGGATGCAACCACGATGACGTGGTCGACGAGCGGCATGCCGAGCAGGTCTGCGGATTCCTGCACGCGCCGGGTGAGAGCGATGTCCTCGGGCGAGGGGTCCGGATTCCCGCTCGGGTGGTTGTGGACCAGGACGAACCCGGACGCGGCGAGCTCGAGGCCGGCTCGAAGGATGTCGGAAGGCCGAACGGCGAGCGCGTGGAGGCCGCCTCGTGCGATGAGGCGAGCTCCGCGGAGGGCGCCCTGACCGCTGAGCGCGAGGAGGTGCATCTCCTCGTGCACGAGGTGGCCAAGCCGCGGGTGGGCCCAAGCGACGACCTCCTGACAGGAGAGAATGCGGGGGGCGTCTGTACCTTCGATGAGTCGGCGGTGGCCGAGCTCGAAGGCGGCGAGGATGCGGGTGGCTTCGTCGGGGGTGAGGGCGAAGCGCTCGGTCAGCGCTTCGGGGGAGAGGCGGGCGAGCGCGGCGAGGTTGCCGAGAGATTCGAGGAGATGGGCTGCGACGCCGGGGCGTCCGAGCACGTGATCGAGGAGGGTTTCGCTGCGGGCGTGTTGGATGTCCGAAGGGAACCGTGAAGAATTGGCTGTCATGGGTTGGCGCTACGGAGGCAATCGTTCACCTCGAACCGTGAGGCGATGTGCCCATGACTTTTATCTCCGCGTATCTGTGGTTTTTCCGGGGCGCGCCTTCACCAGTGCTGCACCGTCTGTCCTCGCCAGGTCCCCCTTGACGCCGCCGAACGCTCCGCCTAGCGTGCACCCCCACACGACCTTCCGCGACGGAGCGCACCAGTCTGCAACCTGCACGTTCGAGCAGTGCGATGTCGTTCACCCTGGAGGGAGTCACCTACTACACAGCCGCCGACGTCGCTCGTGACGTCGGAGTGTCCAGGCAAACGCTGTGGAGGTGGCGTCAGGATCACAAAATTCCTCTGGGTCGACGCTACCGGGATCGGCAGGTAGTGTTCACCGCGGAGGAGCTGAGAGCCGTGCGCGCGTTTGCGCATCGTCTCGAGCCGATCGATGGTCCGAGCCCCGATCAGCTCAAGCTGTTCGGAGGACGACGCACATGATGGGAGATGGGACCATGAATGACAAACCCAAGGCAGTCGTGCTTCTCAGCGGAGGGCTCGATTCCACGACGGCACTCGCAATCGCTTTGAGCGAGGGCTTCGACGCCCATGCGCTCACGTTCCGCTATGGCCAGCGCCACGAGCACGAACTCGATGCGGCCAAACGCGTCGCCGAGCGTTTCGGCCTCAAGCAGCATGTCATCGCTCACCTTGACTTGCGCCTCTTTGGTGGCTCGGCGCTGACGGACGACATCGACGTCCCGAAGGGGCGTTCTTTGGAAGAGATGGGCGACGGCATTCCCGTGACTTATGTGCCCGCGCGCAATACGATCTTTCTGTCCTATGCTCTCGCTTGGGCCGAGGTGCTGGGCTCGAGTGATGTATTCATTGGCGTCAATGCGCTCGACTATTCAGGGTATCCCGATTGCCGACCGGAGTACATTCAGGCGTACCAGACCATGGCAAACCTCGCCACCAAGGCCGGCGTCGAGGGTCGCCAGCGGCTTCACATCCACACGCCTCTCATTGACCTCACCAAGGCGCAGATCATCCAGCGTGGACTAGCGCTCGGGGTGGAGTACGGCTTGACGCTCACTTGCTACGACCCCTCTCCCGAGGGTGAGGCGTGTGGCCTCTGCGATGCTTGTCTCCTTCGCCTCAAGGGGTTCGCGGAGAGCGGTCTTTCCGATCCGGCACGGTACCGCGTGCGGCCAGCAGCGATCGCATGACGTACGCTGTAAAGGAGATCTTCTACACCCTTCAAGGTGAAGGCGCCCGTGCGGGGCGTCCTGCGGTCTTTTGTCGCTTCACCGGCTGTAACCTCTGGACGGGACGCGAGGAGGATCGCGCGAGCGCCGTCTGTCGTTTCTGCGACACGGACTTCGTGGGGATGAATGGTCCTGGGGGCGGACGCTTCGAGACACCCCGAGACCTTGCGCAGGCGGTCGCTAGAAAATGGCCGACCCACACCTCACGTCACGCCAAGCCGTATGTCGTTTGTACGGGGGGCGAACCGCTGCTACAGCTCGACGAGCCACTCATCGAGGCTCTTCATGCCGAGGGCTTCGAGATCGCAGTCGAGACGAACGGCACACGTCCCAGCCCGGTCGGCATCGACTGGGTTTGCGTGAGCCCGAAGGCAGGATCCGATCTCATCCTCAAACACGGGGACGAGTTGAAGCTGGTGTACCCGCAGGAAGGCGCATCTCCCCATCTCTACGAGCCTTTTTCGTTCGCCCATTTCTACTTACAACCGATGGATGGGATTCTGAGGCAGCGGAACACCGAACTTGTCACACGCTATTGTCTCGAGCACCCACAGTGGCGCCTCAGCTTGCAGACCCACAAGTTGATTGGTATCCCGTAAGACGAGGATTCATGGAAATCTACAAGGAATTTACATTCGAGGCGGCGCATCGCCTTCCGAACGTTCCGCCCGGGCACAAGTGCGAGAGGCTCCACGGCCATTCCTTCCGCTGCGAAATTCGCGTGCGCGGCGAGGTGGATCCGCACCGGGGATGGCTCATCGACTTCGCTGACATCGCAAAGGCCTTCGAGCCTATCCGTGCGCGCCTCGATCACTACTACCTGAACGAGGTCGAGGGTCTCTCGAACCCGACGAGCGAGAACATCGCTCGCTGGATCTGGCAGCAACTCGCGCCCACGCTACCGAACCTGTCCGCGGTCGTCCTCCGTGAGACCTGCACCTGTGGCGCGATCTACCGGGGCGAGAAGGACTGAGAAGACGTACGCCAGAGCGTCGGGCAGAAGTGCGGTACTTTCCGCGGACAAACGCCGCCGCAGTTTCTTCTTCTTGGACCCCGCGCAGTTTTGTTGTACGGGGAGCGGCCGGTGTTCCGGACGCACGAGCAGGGGCTCCCCAGGTGAAGCGGATCGTACACATCATCGCGAGCTGCACCGACCGCAAGCGGCTTCCCGTCCCCGAGAAGCTCGCCATGCGGAACGTGCGCGCGGACAGCGGCGAGCGCTTCGAGCAGTGGTGGCGTGCTCTTGCTCAGGATCGGTCCCCGACCCTACCGGCGGTCGAGCTGTACGTGGGCGATCACTGGTCGGTCGTCCGAGAACTTCCAGCCGTGGCGAAGGCGTCGGGCCTCCAGGCCCACCTGTGGGTCGCTTCGGCGGGGTACGGCCTCGTGCCTGCGGAGGCATCGCTGCACGCGTACGCAGCGACGTTCTCGTCCGGCCATGCCGACTCCGTCCTCGTCGGCGGCAGCGACACGCGCTCCACGGCTGCGCGTGCATGGTGGAAGCGACTCGCAGAAGCGCCCGCGCCGCCCGGCAGCGGACCACGCACCCTTGCTGCCCTTGCGCGCTCCGCGCCGAACGCGATGCTTCTAGTGGTCGCATCGCCGCGGTACCTCGCTGCGCTGGAGGACGATCTCATCGAGGCGCAAGCTCATCTGCGAGCGCCGGATGACCTGTTGATCGTCTCCGGCTCCCCAGGCCCGACGTCCGACGCCTTGAAGCCGTGCTGGCTCCCTTCCACCGCGGCCCTCCAAGCCGAGCTCGGCGGTGCCCTTGGCTCCCTGCATGCTCGTGTTGCGCGGCGCATCCTGCAGGAAGCCGCGGACCATGGGCTCAAGACTTCTGAGGTCCGCCGTCGGCTCGCCGAACTCGAACGCCAGCAGGCTCCCGCGGCCCGGCCTGACCGCGAGCCGATGACAGACGACCAGGTCGTGTCGTTCATCCAGGAGCAGCTGGCGAAAGACGCCGGGGCGACGCACACACGGCTCTTACGCTCTCTACGCGACGGCGGCCGTGCCTGCGAGCAGAGCCGCTTCCGCCGGCTTTTTCTCCAGACGCGAGGGAGCTGATGGTAATCATCCGCAGAAACGCCATCCGGCGCCGCGCCCTGCGTATCTTTCAGGACAAGGACCGGCCCGTCTACATGTTTACATTGCGGGCCGATGAGCTCTTGAAGGTGGCCGATATTTCCCGCGTGGCACGCGACAACACGGGGGACCTCATTGGCTACCAGCGGCCCGAAGTTCGCAAGCACGTCCAAAACATTCTCGACTACCTCGATCAAGATGGTGGTCAGGTTCTTCTGCCCAATGCGATCATCCTGTCGCTCTCGTCGACAGCGGTATTCCAGCAAGTGCGAGGCCCGAAAGTGGACGATGGCCTATGCGAGGCTGGTACACTTCTGATTCCGCTTCCGAAAGCGGGATACCCGAAGCCTGCGTGGATCGTCGACGGGCAACAGCGAGCGATGGCCTTGTCTCGCTGCAAGCGGCAGGATTACCCGATTCCTGTCTGCGCCTTCATCGCGGACGACGTGGACACGCAGCGCGAGCAGTTCCTCCGGATCAACAGCACCAAGCCACTGCCCAGGGGCCTTATTACTGAGCTCTTGCCCAAGGTGGACACCCTGCTGCCCGCAAACCTCGCGGCACGCAGAGCTCCGGCTGCCATGTGCGAGCTCCTTAGCAGCGATCCAGAATCTCCGTTCCATGGGCTTATCCGGCGTTCGTCTGCGAAGCGGGCGCCGAAGACCAGCGTCGTCGCGGATACGGTCGTGATCCAGGTGCTCCAGGAGAGTTTCGGAAACCCGTCGGGGTGCCTGTTCTCCTACCGGAACATCGCGACCGGGGAAACGGATTTCGAAAGTATCCGCAAGCTCCTGTTCATGTACTGGCAAGCGGTAAAAGACGCGTTTCCGCACGCGTGGGGAGTTCCAGCCACGCAAAGCCGGTTGATGCACGGGGCCGGCTTGCGTGCCATGGGCAAGCTGATGGATCGTGTCATGGCCTCGGTGAACGTGGACGCCCACAACACGCCCCAAGTCGTACGGCGCGAACTCGCGCGTATAGCCCCGATCTGCAGATGGACTTCCGGCACATGGGAAGACCTGGGGGGCTTGAAGTGGAACGAGCTTCAAACCGTTCCCAACCACATTCGCATGCTCTCCAACTACCTCGTCCGGGCCTACCTCGACGGCCGTCGGGAGGTTCGATGAAGTACTTCCTTCCGGATAGCCAGGATCTCGTCGATCCGAGCTTCGATTTCGACCGTGAGCGGCGCTCGACGACGCGTCTCCGCCAGCGGGACGACTTGTACGCGCACGAGATCTTCAAGGATGGCGTGTGTGATGGACTTCTGGTCTCGAAAGGGATCGTCGACGGCTTTGGCGCCACGGGAGGACGGTACACCCTCGCGCAGCGGCAAAGGCTCCTGCGCACGGGAGCCCCAGACTTCTTCCGCATCGAGAACGCCCCTGGAGCCAAGCTCCCCATCATGGGCGATTGCGGGGCGTTCACCTATGTCAACGAGGAAGTCCCACCCTATAGCGTCGACGAAGTAACCGAGTTTTATCTCGATTGTCGATTCGATTTCGGCATTTCGGTCGATCACGTCATCCTCGCGTACCGACCAGAGTTCGATGAGCCGGGCGCCAGCATCCCGGAGGAGCTCCGGAAGCGACAGGACGTCACCCTGGAACTCGCTCGGCAGTTCCTCGCGAAGCAGCAAGGCGAACGTCTGCCCTTCACCCCTCTCGGCGTCGCGCAGGGCTGGAGTCCCAAGTCCTACGCACACTCGACGCGCGAACTGCAGAAGATGGGGTACCGGTACATCGCTGTCGGCGGGATGGTTCCCCTCAAGACGCCCGACATTCTTGCGAGCTTGGAGGCCATCGACAGCATCCGCGGGAAGGACACGCGGCTCCACCTCCTGGGCGTCACACGGACCGAGCAGCTTGGGGCCTTCGCACGGATGGGCGTGGCGAGCTTCGACAGCACCTCGCCGCTCCGGCAAGCCTTCAAGGACGACAAGGACAACTACTACACGCCGACGCGCACCTACACGGCCATCCGCATCCCGCAGGTCGAGGGCAACCCCAAGCTCCAGAAGCGCATCATGGCGGGCAAGGTCTCGCAGGAGAAAGCGCGCGAGCTCGAGAAGGGCTGCATGGTGGCCATGCGCCGGTTCGATGCGGGAGAGGTCGACCTCGAGAGTACGCTCGACGTGCTGCAACGGTACGACGAGCTCTGCGACGTCGCCGAACGCCGAGAAGTGTACCGGGAGGTGCTCGCGGATCGGCCCTGGAAGAGCTGTCCGTGCGACGTGTGCCGAACCATCGGCCACCATGTGATCTTGTTCCGCGGCGCGGAGCGCAACCGCCGCCGGGGCTTCCACAACACCTGGGTCTTCTACAAAGAGCTTCAACGAGATGTCGAAGCCGCGGCCATCGCTGCGCCGCGCGGAGCATCATCGCGCAACGCGCGCACGCGTCTTCCGGAGGTTGGAACATGAAGTACGAGCTGCGTCTACCGGCTGTCGAGGTGCGCCAGTCGGACAACCGAGTCCTCTACACGTTCGCGGTCGATGCCAAGCTCGTGCCGTCGTTCGCCGCTGTCTCACGCATCCGTCGCGACGAAGGGAGCCTGCAAGGCTACCAGCGCCCTGAGGTGCTCTCGCACATCGAAGAGATCAAGACGTACGTCGAGAGCGAGTCTCCGATGATCCCGAACGCGATCGTGCTCGCATTCGACTCGCGCGTGCGCTTCGAGCCGGCCGCGGGGACGAGCGTGGGCTACGCGCGTCCCGGGACGATCATCATCCCGGTCGACGATGAAGCGCCGCCGGAGACGCGCCCCGGCTTCATCGTGGACGGGCAGCAGCGCCTCGCCGCGATTCGAGACGCAGAGGTGCCGTCCTTCCCGATGTGCGTGAGTGCGTTCGTTACCGACGACGTTCGCGAGCAGACCGAGCAGTTCATCCTCGTGAACTCGACGAAGCCCCTGCCGAAGGGGCTGATCTACGAGCTGTTGCCGAACACGGAGGCATCGCTGCCGTCGATGCTCATGCGTCGGCGTCTTCCGTCGCTCCTGCTCACGAGGTTGAACCAGGACGAGGGCTCGCCCCTGCGCGGCATGATTCACACGCCCACGAACCCGACGGGTCTCATCAAGGACAACTCGATCCTGAAGATGCTCGAGAACAGTCTGAACGAGGGCGTGCTCTACCGGCTGCGCGAGGGCACGGGCGATGTGGATCTGGAGCCGATGCTCGGGGTGTTGTTCTCCTTCTGGAGAGCCGTGAGCGAGGTGTTCGGCGAGGCGTGGAAACGGAAGCCAAAGCAGTCCCGGTTGATGCACGGAGCGGGCATCGTGAGCCTGGGGCTGCTGATGGACAGGATCGCGGACCGTCACCGGAGCAAGGGGCTTCCGACAAAGAGGACATTTGTCAAGGAGCTCGAGCTTCTCAAGCCAGTGTGCAGGTGGACCGAGGGCACGTGGGACTTCGGGCCCGGTCAGCAGAGGAAGTGGAACGAGATCCAGAACACGTCGAAGGACATCCAGTTGCTCACGAACTACCTGATGGTGCAGTACAAGGCGCTCGTGTGGAACAAGGCACCGCAGAGGGCGGGGAGGCAGTTGAGTTGGACCGAGGCGTAAGGGCAGATGCGGTGATTCGGCCAGATAGCTGAACAGCAATGCCCAATCTGGGGCCTACCGCTCACGAGGCCGCTCCAGCTGCAAGCACTGCTGGAGAGGAACACACTCGTGACCCCGCCTATGCCGCCGGCTGACCGAGCGGCGCTCCCGAAACCCTGAAGCGCAAGTCCCCCCGCACGATCCCCCGACCGCGACCTCGTGTGGCAGCGCGATCCGTTCCCCGCGCAGCCCCGCCATGAGGGCTGCCCTCGTCCCGCTTCCGTGGACAACCCCACTCTGACGAACCGCCTCTGCCTCGAACTCCACGCTGAACCACCTTCGCTTCCGCTTCGCCCTCGAACTCTCCTCGTGCATCTTCGCGTCTTTGGCGGTGTCCATCGAAGCGGGGGCTCGGCCCTCGCCGCACTCGCTGACAAGTCGAGACCTTCAGACAAGTCGAGACCTTCAGCTATGTAGGGCGCGGATCCCTATTTATGGACGTCATCCGACGGCCGTTTGGCCAACCAACGACGAACCGCATCCAGGAGCGCGGTGCTGCTCTTGCTGCGCGCGTACTCGGTCGCTTTACCCGCACGCCGGTGCTGCATGATGGCGCCCGTGGCTGCGTGCGTCGCCGACTTCGTGGCGATCACGAAGAGTTCTGCCGTTTTTGCGGCCTCGCGCATGGGCTCCGTGCCCCCTAATTCGCTGAACGTCTTCAGCTTGGCGTTGGGGCAAGCACGCCCGAGTGCGTTGACGACGCGCTGTAGCGCGTCGGTCTCGAGCGAGTAAAAGGCGATGTACCGCCCGGCGAGCGCCGCCCACTCGTTTCCCGCTTCTCCGGGCGGCCGAGCCTCGGTCTGCACCGGGAGCACCTCGGCGACGCCGAGTTCGACACAGAGTTGGCGGACGAGATCTTTATCGACCTCGTCGATGCGCACCCAACGACGCGACGCCATGCTCGCGAGGCGCGTCGCCGCCGCGGTGCGCTCACCCTTCGACGCGCACGGCGTCATGATGAGCATTTCGAGCGTATCTGCGATAGGTCGAACCGTCCCCGGCGTGTCGGCAACGTCGATGGCTCTCGCGATGACGTCGAGGGTTGTGGCGTATTCCGACGGCGTGGTCGAGAGCCTCGCCTGACCCAGCCGGACGAGCGCCGAAATGGCCGAGAGCGTCAGCGCATCATCGGTCGCGAGGACGTCGAAAAGCGACGTGAAGATCGGTGACAAGCGGGGGTCCGGTGGGTCGCGGAGAAAGGCCTCGAGCACGTATGGAAGTGCTTGACGGAGCGCTTCGGCGGCCCATTTCTCGAGAGTGCCTTCGATTACCCCGATGATGATCGCGATGGCATCGGGGTTGCCTGCGATCGCCTCGACGTCCCACGCGGCGACACCCTTTTCGGCGCGCGACACTGCCCCCGGCCAGTCGGCCTTCGAGTGCAAACGCTCGAACCATTCGAGCCACGAGGACGTCGGTTGTGGAGCAGCGGTCAGTTTCCCGACGACCGCCGCGAGATGCCCGAGGTGCGCCTTGCACCAGCCGTATTCGAGAAGCGAGCTTCGCTCGGTTGGCGCGAGCTGCTCCCAGGCGGCGAGCGTCTCAACCACGGCGCTCTCGTCATCGAGGAGACGGGCGCACTGGAGGAGCACCTTCACACGCTGCGGAGACGCCGGCGCTTCGAGCGCGAGCGCAAAGGCGCGGTCGAGATCGCCGCCGCCGAGCGCGCGCTGAGCGAGCTCGAGCACGGACACTGGCGGCGCCGCGTCGACCTCGGGCGAGGCCGCGGCGTCGGCGTCGCGACGACCGACCGTACGTCGAGCGAGCTCCGCTCGAAGCGCATCGGCAAACGCGACGTGTCCGTTCTCAGCGATGCGCGTGAGCGCACCGTCGGTCGCGACGTCACCTTGCCCGCGAACCGCGTCCGCGAGCGTGAAGCAGACATCGACCTCCAGACCTCCGAGGTTCTTTCGCGACGAGAACGCGACGTCGAAATCCGGGAACACGGCTTGGAAGCGCGCGAGCGCCGCGTCGACGGCTCCTGCGCCGACGAATGACGCCAGATCGCGATGATAGATGGCTTCGACGAGGAGCTGGCGCACCCGCCAGGGGAGACTCCGCAGCTCGAGCACGCTCGGCAGCGCCGAATGCGCGAAAATGCCTGCCCAGTCGCGCTTGGCGGCGAGGCGCCGCAGTTCCAGGAACGCGAGGTTGACCTCGTCGAGGTGGCCGCCGCCGCGTAGCACGTTGATCTCCTCGGCGACGGCGGCGTCGTCTCCGACCTGCATCGCGAACTCAAGATCGCGCAGGATACGTCCCACCGGGCGCACCTTGCCGGCGCGCCGGTGCGGGCGCGAAAGCAAGCAGCTCGCGAGCGCCTCGAGCCGCGCGCGCGCCTCTTTACGATGATCGGGGTGGACCGCGACGCGGAACGCTCGCCCTTCGAACTCTTCAGCGAATGCCGCTTCCGCCTCGTCGGCGGGCTCGAGGGGCCGAAGCGGCGCGCTTATCTCGGCGTAAGTGCGCCCCAGGAATGCGGCGAGGAGGTCGGCCGCGAAGCGCGCGTCAGACTCGCTTCGCCATCCGACGTACCAGTCGACACGATCAGGGGACGTACGGACGCGCGGCAGGGCGGCGATCGGCGCGCCTCGTTCGATCAGATCGATGAACCGCTGGAGCGCCTTCCGCGTCGGGCTTCGCGCGTCCGACAGCGCTTTCCACTGAAGCTCGGGAACGTTGTCCTCACCGAAGAAGGTGTCCCATCGCACAATCGACTACCTCCCGTAGGTGCCCGAGAACTCGAGACGCAGCGTCGCGACGAGCTCGGGGTCGGTGACGAATTGCAGCAGTTCGGTGTGCACGTCCACGCCGGCGTACGTGACGTTCATCGAGCCAGTGACGGCCGCTCGGTCACCGAGGAGCCCCTTCGTGTGGAGAGTGTGACTCTCGACGATCGACAGCTGGGCGAGGCAATTGAGCGTCGTTGCGATCCTCGTGAGCTCGTCGCAAACGCCGCCGTCATCGCGTGGTGTCCGAAGGACGACGACGAGCCGCGTCCCCGCGAGGAGGACTGCACGAAGCACGTCCGTGAGCCGGAGGACACGCTTTGGGGTGTCGGGGACCAGCGCAGCGAACGCGCCGGTCGTGCTGTCGAACAGCTCGATGTTTCGAAGCCAAGGCGACACGATCCAGAGACACTTGCTCGGACGGATGAGCTCGGATGCAAAGAAGAACTGCAGCAGCTCTCTTGCTTCGTTCCGAGCCCGATCGCGCGACTTCTGGAGCACGCGTGCGTTCATTGGAGCGCCTCCGGCATCTCGATGGTCAACGCCGCGCCCGCCATGTCGCGCGCGTAGCCCGCGAGGCGCGCGAAAACGTGCAACGCGCCGGTGTCGATGGGATGCGTCGCGAGGTGTCGCACAGCGTCCGCGAGTCGCTCCTTTTGCTCGTGCGTGGCGACGAGCCGGGCGACGCCGTTCCGGTTCAGTGCATCGGTCAGCTCGTCGAACCAGGACGCGGAATCGACGCGGACGATCGGCGAAACGTCGCCGGAGAGCGGGACCATCAGCCGATCGCAGATGGGTGCGTCGATGAACGGATTGCCGAAGTCGAGTGACTCGCGACGGATGCTGCTCGGTCTCCGCCAGAGAAGTCCGAGCAGGGTCGCGTAAGTCCAACGCTGGCGGTCGCCCTCGTCCGTGCTCGGCGAGGTCGTGAGGAACTCGGCGAGCCCCCCGTGGTGCGAGCGAACGAGCGCGAAGGTCCGCGCCTCGACGACGATGCCGGCGTGCTCCTCGAGATCACGCCAGCGAGCCAGCGTCTCCGCCAGATAGACGTCGAGATCCGGCGAACTCCCGGGGCGCAGGACGCGCGCGAAGAGGATGGTCAACGTCGCGTGCTCGACGTAGAGCCCGAGCAATGTCAGCGTCTCTCGCAGTTGCTGGACGGCCTGGAGCGCTTCTGCATGGTTCATTGCATCGCGGACACGGGCGACTGCAGCGACGAGTCGTGCGGATGGAGCCGCGCCCCCGAGCGCGTCGAGGATCTGCTCAATGGAGGCGGCTACACGCTCCGAGTCTGACGGCTCTAGGCAACCGTGCCACAGGCGAGAGAACTGACGCGGATCTTTCGCATACGCCGAGTAAAATGCCTCGAGCGCGCCGGAGCCCCCGATCGCCGACTCCGTCACCCACACGGTATCGTCTTCGCCGGGGTGCACCCCGGGGCCTTCGACGACGAGGTCCTCCTCGTCGACCTGGGGGCAGAGCGCCGTGATCGCGTCGCGGAAGCTTGCTCCGAGGGTGGCCTTGAAGATGCTCTGCAACCACGGGAACCATGTCTCGTCGATCTCGCGCCAGAGCGCCTCGCCGTGCGTTCGAAGGCTCGTGAAGACGATCGGGTTCTCGACGAGCATCTTCAACTCCTTCACACGCCGCGGAACCGTTCCCTCCGACGCGTCATCGTCGTCTCCGTCGCTCACGAGCGCTACGGTTCGAGCGACGCATTCTGGCTCGATCGATTGACTCACGGACGCGAGCGTCGCGCCGGGCGCCGCGTCGAACGCAAGCAGAACCGCCGCAAGAAAGGCGTCGACGAGCGCATCTCGCTGGAATCCGTCGGCGAGCCCATTCAGCGACGCATCGCCGCGGACCAGCGCGCGGAGACACAGCGGCCGGAGCGATCGCACGAGCGCAGGCGATTCCTTCACCCATGAGAGCAGATCGCGAGGCACGGTGAACTTGATCGCGACGGCGTCGACCTCCGAAGCCCAACCTACTGCGGCGTTCGCGCCGTTCTCGTCGACGAGATCGACCCGCCGCTCTGGGCCGCGCTTGCCGTTCCTGTAGGCGGTGACGACGTCGGCGCCGACGACGAAACGTCGGATCTCCACGGGGCTGCCGAGGTGGTGCGTGTGGAAGGTCATCCCGGCGACAAGCGGCGCGAGGAGCGAGCCCTGCGGCAGCTCAACCCAGTGCCCCGGCGTTGGCGCGACGAGCTGAGATCGCCAGCAGGGGCGCGCATTCGACGTCGGAAGGATCGTCTGCGGCGGCGCCGACACCCGGAGCGCGACGGGCCGATACACGTCTACCTCGCTCGTCACGCCTTGCTCCGAATACGAGAAACGCCCCACGGGGATCCGGTCGTCTCGCGTCGAAAACGAGTCGATCGAGAGCGTGGCGCCTTCGCCCGGATCGATCCAGTGACTGACGTCGCCTTCGAGGTCGAACCGCTTCGAAACCCGGCCCGGGGCGAACTCACGAAGTGCCTCGGCGAGGACCATCCCGTGTTCGTCGACCTCCGGCTCGTCGTTCTCGTCGTCGCTTCGGGGGCGCCCGTCACCCTTCGGCACCAGGAGCTTCACCTCCGGGACGAGGAGCTTCGTGAAGAGCGACCGCTGAACAAACTCGGGCAGCGGTGGGCCCCAACGCTCGGTGGGTTCGAGCGAGGTCTCGAACGCGCGCTTCCACGACGTCGCGAGACGCCGCAGGAGCGTCGGGACGGCTTCGAGCATGACGGAGCGGGGTGGCTCCCAGAGCAGCGCCTGGACCTCGTCTTCGGAGATCGCGAGCGCTCCCTGCAAGAACCTCGCGAACGCGTGGCGTGCGTCGTCGCTCTCGAGCAACTGGCGAAGGCACATCTCGTAGAACCGTTGCCGCGCGCGTCGCTCGTCGCCCCGGGATCCGCGTTCGCACGGGCTGGCGAGATCGATCCACGGCTCGGGAGACAAACCGGCCTTTTGGGCTTCGAATCCGAGAAAATCGAAGAGCGCGTAGGTCGCCTGCATGCGCAGGAGCGCGCGGTTGTTTGTCGGCAGGTGGCGCGGCTTCAGCGTCGGCGAGAAGATGTGCTCGTAGTCCTGATACACTACGCGGTCTCTGCCGAAGTCCGACAGCACGACGACAGTCCACGGGCGCATGCTAATGGATGTGCCGTCCGTCCGCTGCGTGCGGAAACGCCCGGCGCGCCCCTTTCGTTGCAAGAACGCGGCGGCGCTCTTCGGCGCCTTGTGTTGAACGACCGCGCCCACGGACGGGTCGTCGTAGCCGACCTCGAGCGACGCGGTCGCGACCACCACGTCCGCGTTCGGATCGACGCCCTTGTCCTGCGCCGTCGTGCGACCGATGATAAGCGAGTTTGCCCTCGTCGGGTTCAACTCGAGCCGGTGACCGAGATCCACCGCGAGATCCCATGCCTGCCCGTCGGCGTAGCGCGCGTCGTGATCGGGCGCGTCGACGCGACGCAGCCCCGCGAGCACCGTTCCCCGCGGGCGCGGATGGTTGGAGTCGGGGTAGCGCCCCTCGGCGTCACGCGCGTTCTCGAGCAGCCGATTGATGCCGTCGAGGCGGTCGGTGAACGCGAAAACGCGGCGGCCAGCGAGGGAGAGCGGCTCTTCGCGGGGCGCGAGCACGCGGCGCATCAACATGAGCGTCTGGATCGTCGTCGAGAGCAGGCTCGTCCCCCAGCTCGGGTCGCCGCGGAGCGCGACTTGGTAGTCGGCGCCTTCCGCTTCGAACTCCGAGGCGAGGGGAGAGACCTCTGCGACGGATCCGGGGCGGAGCCCCGTGAGGTCCGCGAAAAAGCGCGCGGCGTCCTCGAGCGTCGCCGACAGCCCCACGACGTGCGGCCTCGCCTTCGACAAGAATTTCCAGCGGCGGAGGAGGAGCGCGACGTGCGCTCCCGTGGTGCCTTCATAGGTGTGGACCTCGTCGAGAAGCAGGAGCCGCGGCCTCCGTGCTGCCGATAGCCCGATGCCAAAGGGCTTCGCGTAATCGCTCGCCGACATATTCCGGTTGAGCATCTCGGTGGAGACCAGGAGAATGTCCGGCGGGCTTGCGCAGAGCGACGCGCGGGTGAGGCGCACGATCTCCGGCCCTAACGTGACGTCGCAGTCCGGCGAGGAGCACCTCAGCCGCTCGCTCGGATCTCGGCGCCGCCGGTCTTCGTCGGCCCAGAACAGCGGAGCATTGCAATCGGGGCACCGGAGGAACGGGCAGGTGCGGCCCCGCTTGCCTCCGAACGTCTGCTCGGGCCAGCCCCACTTGGGCGCAGCGACGTGGTCGGCGTCGTTCTTCACCTCGCCGAAGAGGGCGCCGAACGTGAGGCCGCGCCGGCCGGATTTGCGGAGCGCCGGGGCGATCCGCCGAGCGGCGGCGATCGCCTCGCGGAGCTGATCCTTGAGTAACTCGTTGCGCGGGTAGATGGCCACGCACTTCGTCCACGCGTCGTCGTCGAGCAGCGGCGCGAGCGTGATGAACGCGGGGAGGTAAAACGCGAGCGTCTTGCCGCTGCCCGTGCCCGAACATACGACCGTGCCAGCATCGGCGCGCTCAGCGAGGATCCGCTCGGTCGCGCGCACTTGAAAGCCGGACAGCTTCCGCTCGCCCCGCGAGCCGGCACTCGTGAACGCGTGCAAGATGGCGCGTTCTAGCGGCGCGCTCTGCATGCGCAGCATCGATTCGGCGGCGGCGACCGTGATGTCGCGCCGAGGGAACGTGCGTGGCGGCGCGAGGAAGCGGTAGTCCGCGACGAGCGGCGGCGCCGAGCGCCACAACCCGCCGACGTCCGCCGGCCGGGTGCTAGGGTAGACGCGGATCTGACGAAGCTTCGAGAGTAGGCGGATCGTTTCCGCTGAGCGCGTTCGGTAGCGCCGCTCGTTCGGGACCCGGAACAGCCATTTGAAGCGCAGGAGCTCTTTGATGAGCTCCGCCGGATCGCCGCCGTTCGCGTTCTTTGCAATGACGGCGCCGGCGTGATCTTCGAGTTCGTGCTTGTCGAATGCGCCGTCGACATAGCCCCAGCAGAGGAGCCTCTGCTCCTCGCGCTCGAGGCGATCGAGCAGCGCCACCGCGAGCGCCGACGGGAGCTGGACCTGGCTCATGCTGGTGCCCAGCTTACCCGGTCGCGAGCCGTCGGTGCCTCGATTTCGGCGTTTACCGGCTGCCTCACCGGAGGACCAGGCGCAGGCGGTCGATGAGTTTGCGGGACGCGAGCTCGGCGCGCAGCGTATTGGTCAATGCGTCGACGTGCGCGCCGTCCTTCCTGGCGAGGGCGAGGAATTTCAGGAGCTCCTCCGAGGCCCCGGTCTCGCGCAGGCGAACGACGTTCTCGCGCAGGGTGGCCGCCTCGTGCAGGGCCGCGCCGAGCTCGGCGCCGGACAGCGCTTCCCAGCGCCTCGCTCGGAGCGACTCGAGGCTCTTCAGCAGGTCCTGCGCGAGGCGCTCCGTCGAGGGATCATCGAGGTAGCTGCGAAGGTCTTCCGGCGAGATCCCCTCGAGTGCGTTCTGCTTCGCTTGCTTGACGTCCTGCGCGACGGCCTCGTCCGCCTTCTTCACGAACTTGCCCAGCAAGAGCACGAACTTCTCCCACTCGTTCTGGCGGTCCGCCTCAATGGTGATGGACGTACCGCCCTTCGGATCGTATGCGTCGAAAGCGGAGATGGGTGGGGCCGGCCACGACGTACGCGCGTGCCCCGCGCCGTCGAGCGACGCTGCACGCTCGCGTGCAGCGTCGAGTTGTTCGAGGAGATGTTCGAGGTTCCTGGTCCTCGCGCGGACCTTCTTCGCGACCTCTTCGCGCTTCTCCTGCTCGCGTCGTTGCTTCGCGCGCGCCGCCAGCGACTGCGTCCGTTCGAGCAGCGTCATAAAGCCTCCTCCGTCGCCGCGGTCGCTGGGGCGACGCCGCCGAGGAGGCGGCGCGCTTCGGCGAGCTGCGTCTCGTGCGTAGCCATGGCTTCGTCCAGTGGATCGATCTTGGTGGATGCGGCGACGTGCCGTTCGTGGTCCCGGAGGAACGCGTCGACCTTGACGAGAATACGCTCGGTGTTGGCCAGCCGGGCGATGTCCGGCTCGTTGCGCCCGAGCGACACGAGGCGCTGCCAGAGGGACGCGTCGTTCGCCACCAGGCGATCAGTCGACTCGAGCGGCTCAACGACGGCCGCTTTCTTGAGTTGCGTCACGACCGTCCTCATCTCGCTCGCGCGCTCCTCGGTCAACACGTCGAGTTGCTTGAGCTCATTGAGGAGCGCGCCGAGCGCCTTGACCAGCGCCTCCTTGTCGAGATCGGGGCCGAGGTACGCGCGCACGCGGGCGGCGAGTTTTCTGCGCTCGTCGAGTTCTGCGCGCGACGCGGTGTCGAGGGCGCGGTCGCGGAGGAGGCTGACGGCAGTCGTGATCGTCTTGGCGTCCGCGTCGGTGGCATGCAGCGGAAATGCCGGGTCGGCGAGCGCCGGCGCGGGTTCGCGCCTCGGGGCAGGCACGAACGGGAGCAGGCGCGCGACGTCGAGGCCATGGACCGTGTCAGCGTCTCCTTGGAAAGCGCCGATCTCCTGCTCGAGGAGCCTTCGCAGCGACGCGCGTGCCTCGCGCAGCGGTTTCAAGCGCTTCTCGGACCAGTCGCCGTCGTGGAACGAGCCGTCGGGTGGATCGGCGAACAGCGCGTCGATGAACTCGTCGGGCGCCGACGATCCGCAGTTGGGCACGCCGAGCATCGCGCCCGTCAGCGTCAGCGCGTCGACGAGAAACGGGAGCACATCCCAGCGGCGAAGGCAGAAAAGGCCGAGCAGATGCCGTTCGACGGCCGGGCGGTGGCGCTCAACGAAGGCGAGGTAGCCCGCGAGCGACTTTTCGATTCCTTCGACGTCCCACGACTTGAGCGTGTGCGCTCCTCGGACCGCCGCCAGTTCGCGCGCGACCGCACCGTTCACGAGCGTGTCGTTACGCGCCTCGTGGCTCACGAGCGTGAGCGGCGCGTGGGCATCGCTCGCGAGGCGAAGACCGGCGACGTCGATCCACTCCTGCCAGCCCTGCCATCGCGTCGCGAAGACCGACTTGCTCAGGCGAGGGCGCCAAGCCCACCCGAGCGCAGGGCGGAGCGAGGCATCGATCGCCTTGCGAATCGTTTGCCTCTCCCCAGGTGCCGCAACATCCTTTCCGCGGCGCCATGCATCGAACTCTTCTCGCTCGGCCGCGAATGGCTCGACGACGGGAGGCGGCACGTCACCGCCAGCGCCACCCGTCCCCTTCTTCTCATCGTTGCCGTCGGCTTCATTCGAACCGCTCGATCCAGGGTCCTCGAAGGTGTCGACGACGTCATCGGGCTCTCCCGTTCCGTTGGAACCGTCGGGCGCGGGGAGCCCGAATACACGCGCGGCGCCCGCGTTCGAGCCCCAGTAGCGAAGGAACCTCTCGAGGCGACCGCGCGTGGCGCCGTCTGTCTTGATGTTTCCGACCCACTTGGCCTGTTCGTCCGTCAGTTGCGCTTGCCGGCTCTGTTGAAAGGCCTTCGGCGGGAACTCACCGCGCTCGAACGCTTCGCGATGATCGAGGACGCGCGGCATCACGTCGCGGATCACATCGCGCGGCACGTACAGCAGGGCCTTGCCAGCGTAGGTGTCGCGCACCAGGCGTTCGACCACGTTGCGGGTGAAAGGAAAGAGCGGCGCGTTGCCCGACTTTCCGAACGCCTCCAAGCGTATCGAATCGGCGTCGCTCAGCTCGGGCGGAGCCGGCATCCACCGCTCGACGTCGCTCGCCTCGCGCAGGGCCTTCTCCAGCGCCGCCGCGCCGAAGCGAGCGGCGTGCAGGTATGCTCCGACCAGACGAACGCTCTGCTCAACGACCTCGTCCTCGCGCAGCTGGTTCGGCACGTAGTAGACGTACTGCGCCCGCGACAGTACCGTATGTTCACTAACAAAACCGTCGGTGAAGGCGAGCACTGTTCGCAGGGTGCAGTAGGTTTTCACCCCGCCGGGCGCACCCGTCTGGATGGCGGCTTGAAGAACCTCGCGCTGGAGCCCGGAAAGATCCGCGAAGTCTTCGACGAGGAGAATGAGCTCCTTGCCCTGGCGAAGGAGCTCCCGGCGGATCGACTTGAAGACTTCCTGGACGACACCTGGATTCAGGTTGAGCAGGATGCGCTTGGCGTCGTCGAGCGCGTCGTTGAGCACGCGCACGGCTTCGCGGCGCTCGTCCGGATCCTCCAGGTGACGGAGGACCTGGCGCGCGCGCTTATCGAGCTCGTCCGGGAGCTCGTCGAACACCAGATCGGCGTCAACGAACTCCTGGTCGGTCCGCGGGGTGAGCGCGCCGGCCTTGGTATGAAGGTGTTCGACGAGCCGTCGCAGCGGCCGACCGTCATCCACCAAGAGCGGTCGCAGCGGGTTGTAGACCAGGAGGTGAGGCAATTGCTGCGGGTCGCCCCACTTCTTCTGGAGGCTCTCCAGCGCAGTGAGGGCGCGCCCCTCCGCTTGCTTTCGTTTCGCATCGCCCGCGCGCGTCTCGCACACGAAGGCCAGCTGCTGGCACAGGCGTGAAGCGGCGTCCTTGGGGTCGACGGGTTCCTGGGCGCGGCTCAGCTGTTGGCGCAGCGCCGCGTGCTCGTCGCCCGCAAGCTCGGGCCGGTCGCAGAGCTGCTTCACGATGTCGCGTAGGCGCGCCCCCTTGCTCACGGGCAGCACGACCGGCGGCGGCTCGTCCTCCCGTGGCTCGCGGCGCGCGCGGCGATCGAGCTGGATCTCCAGCCACCGCACCACGTGAGACTTGCCGGTGCCGGACTTGCCCTCGATGAGCACCACCTGGCACCCGTCTCCGACCGGCTCCTCAAGCTGGCGGAAAATGGCCCACTCGTCGACGGTCTCTGCGCGATCGGTGTCGATGGGCTCGTCGTAGTGGCGCCGGCGGATGCGCATGCGTTGGTGCACGGCCAGGGCGACCGCGGGGCTGTGGGCTTCGGCGTCACCGAGCAGCACCTCGTTGAGCCGACTGAGGGACGGCCACCACCAGGAGAGAGCGTTCATGCCTGCCCTCCTTCGACGTGCGTCGCGACGCCGTGCGCTAGGCGCGGCGTGCCGCGCCGGATGTGGCTCGCGGTTCGGACGACGGCGCGCGCGCGTCCGAGGAGGGAGAGTCGCGTCGCGACGTCACCGGGGCGATCCGAGAGGATGATCACCCCCTCGTGGTCGAGCTGGAGGAGTGCGAGCGCGAGAGCCGGCGAGAGTTGATGGGGCGCGAACGAATGGTTCTTCGCGCGAAACACGTCGTCGAGTCGAACGCGGTAGGCGCCGCCATCGACGACGGGAAGGGCCTTGGCGAGGTCGCTCAGGAAGGTCGTCAAAGGCACGTCTTCTTCGGCGGAGAGCGCGACGAGTGCGTGCCGGCCGGAAAGGACCTCGCGAACGGCGCGCGCGGGGTTCATGACGAGGCCCAAGCGCGTCATCACCCCGAGTCCGACGAAGTAGGCCCACTCCTGAAACGACACCCAGCGGCCATCGCCCTTGAAGAGCGCGATCCCCTGCGCACTCGCCTGCTCCAGCACGCGATCTTGATTCGACGACGCCAGCCGGTAAGGGTCTTGAGCGAGGGCCCAGGTCGCGACGCGCACGAAGTCGCTCGCGCGCGAAATCTCGTCGCTCGTGTCGGAGTCGAGCAGCGTCGGGCTGTTCTCCGGTCTCAGGAGCAGCTCGAGCACAGCGGTACGAAGCGCTTCTGTGTCGACCTGGTCGATTACGTCGAACGGGGACGCGAGGCGGACGTGCTCGTCGTCGCCTTCGAACAGGCCGAGCGCTCTCCAGGTCGCGAAGGTATAACTCATCATCCGCGAGTCGCCGGCGTTGGCCCGCGGTCGGCACAGGGTCTCGAGGCGCGCGCGCGACGTCGGACAGAAGACGCGTGCCGTGCGCCATAGCACCATCATCGACGGCACGTGGCCATTGTTCGCACGGTTGAGCAGAGTCATCGCGGTCGGATCCTCGTGAGGAAGGTCGGCATGTCCATATGGGTGCGCGCGTTGAAGGCGCGGTGCGGGGCGTGCGGATCGCGCAGGCCTTCCGGCACGAGCACGACGTGACGTGGCCGCACGAGCTGGAGCGTTCGTACGAGCTCCGCGGAATCGGGCGCGCGCAGCACGCTCAACCGCGGCACCTTCCACGGCCGGATCGAGGGGTCGTCGCTGTCAGCCGCGAAGACGTAACGTGCCGGAGCCCGCGCGCCGAGCCTCGCCCAGTCCAAGGGGCCGAAGCCGTCGGGCCAGGCGAACTCGACGAAGCCCAGCGCCGCGAGCCGACCCACGAGCTCGTTCAGATCGTCATCGAACGACCAGCTCGATATGGGCTCGTAGCGGACGAGGAGCGGGCCGTGATAGTCGCGCGGCAGCTCGCGAAAAAGCCGGACGACGATCTCGTCGACGTCGTTCACGGCCGCGTCGGCGGGGCGCACGAGGATGGGAAGCCCGTGCTCGTTCCGTCTGCGGCCCTCGCGGCGCGACTTCGGACAGTCGCCCGCGGTCTTCGGGACGGTCACCTTCGCTGCGGGGATCGCGTACGTCTCGCGCAACAGATCATGAACGGACCGTGTGCCCTCGATCAACGCGCGCAACCGTGTGACCTCCTGCTCGTCCGCGGCGACGCGCTGGGCGCGCGCGCGGGAGAAGCGCTCGCTGAAGCGGTCCTTGTCGAGGTGATCCGTGTGGGTGATGGTCACGTGCGCATATGGCATCCTCGCGGCGCCCTGCGCGTCCTCGCGTTCGGCGTCACCGCCGACGCCGGACGAAGGACGGTGCACGGCGTGCGAAAACCGCAGCATCCCTGCGTGGACCATCATCGTCAGCGTGCGGAAGCTCCAGTCTTCGTCGCGAGTCGTGGCGACGTCGTTGCCCTCGGCGAGGGTGTCGAGCGGCACGCTGATCGTGTGGCTCTCATTGGACGCGTTGTCGTTGAGCTCCGCCGGCCGGGGCGCCCTGCGCATCGTGCCCCAGCGAGACCACGCCTTCTCGGGCAAGAGGAGCCGGTCGTACGCCATCCGCTCTGCGGTCTGCTCGTCCTTCGCGTCGGCGACCAGGAGCGCGACGCTCGCGCACCCGTCGCGTCCCGCACGCCCGACCTCCTGGTACCACCGGTCGATGCTCTCGGGCACGCACGCGTGGAGCACCGAACGGACCTCCGATTGATCGACGCCGAGCCCGAACGCCGACGTGGCCACGATGACGTCGATCTCGCCGACGCTCCAGCCGCGCAGGATCTCCTCGCCCCTCGCGTCGGACATGTCGCCACCGCGCACGCAGCGAACGCGTCGAAAGCCGAGATACTGGGTCATCCGCGTGTACAACGCCTCGGCATCTCTCCGGAGCGTCGTGTAGACGATGAGCGGACGCGGCAAGCGATAGAGCGCCTCGTCGATCTTTGCGCACTTCTCGGCCTCGTCGGCGCAGCGCGCAATTAAGTACCCGGGCTCGGGCCGCAACGCGACCTCCGCGACGACGAGCAGGGATCCAAACACGTTCGTGAGGACGTGAAAGCCCTCTTTCGTGAGCGTCGCCGTCAGCAAGACGGTTCGGAACGGGTGGCCTTCGGGGCAGCGCGCGGCGAGGGCGTCGCGGAACCCCGAGATCGCCTGGAAGCGTGGCCGAAATTCCGCCCATTGCGCCACCATATGCGCCTCGTCGACGGCGAACACGGAGAGGAGACCTTTCTCGGCGGCCACAAGGAGCGGCGACTGGAGTGTTCCCAGCAGCGACTCCGGGGACGCGAAGAGGATCGGGAGCTCACCGCTGGCGACGGCGCGGCGCAGAACAATGCGCTCGTCGTCGGAGAGCCCGCTATGAAAAGCGAGCGGAACCCCGGCCGGGAGGTCCTGTCCGCGCTGCCGCACGAGCTCGCGGTAACGCCTCTCTTGGTCTCGGGCGAGCGCGATCGTCGGCACGACCACAACCACCATTCCAGCGCCGGTCGCGTGATTGTGGAGCGCAGCGAACTGAAACACCGCGGATTTGCCTGCACCCGTTGGCAGTACGACGAGCACGTTCGAGCCTGCCGGTGTGAGGTGGACGCTGCGGATCGCGTCGCGCTGGCCGGCGGATCGCGCGTGCTCAAGGCCCATGCGATGCGCGATGAGCGGATCGGCCGCGATGAGCGAGCGCGCCTGCCGACGTTGCGCCGTGATCGCGTCTTCGACGACACGCGCGTCCTGCTCAGAGAGCCACGCGGACTGCCACGGTCGGCATTGCAGGCGCAGTCGATCGGGAGCCACAGTGTCTGCTACGACGCCCGCTCGCTCCCACTGCTCACGGGATGGCCACGGACGCGTCGCGGACACGCGCACCACGGCACAAGCGCGGTTCCCTCGCTCCTCGGCGAGCGCCCAGCGCTCGAGGGCTTGCCGCACGAGGATCACGAGATCGGCCCACCCATCGCCTTCGTTCTCGAGCATGTGCCTGCGCGCGTCGGCGATCCGACGATCGAGGCTCGATGCGCCGTCGGACGCGCCGGTGTCGAGGAGCGTCTGCAGCTGTTCCGGCGTCATCCAAGCGGCCCCGGTGCGAGGATGATGACGCCGGCGTTATCGACGCAAAACTCGGGTTCTCGCACGCCGAGTTGGAATGCCTCCCCGAGCGAAAGCTCGAGCCGGATCGCGGCCTCGATAGCCTGCTTCTCGCGCGCGGGAGCGTGGGCAGCCCGAGAACGCAGGATGCGCACGGCCTGCTGCGTGGCGCGGCGGATCCGCTCTTCCGCGGCCTTGCATAAGCGCTGAAGGTTGGCTTCGGCGCGCACCCGCTCCTCGAGCTCTTCGCGCAGGCTCGCGATCCGCGCGCCCCAGTCCGCGACTGGAAGTTGCTGATTCGCGAGCGCCCAGCGGTCCCGATTCAGGTTCTGGTCGCCGGAGAACCTCGATGTCTCGCTGTCGTACGGGCGTGTGAGCACCTTCAAGATCGCCGCGTCGACGACGGGGCTGCCGTCGAGATCGACCCACGTCCGTCGGTGCTCGACCGGAAGCACCTCGTCCGCGCGCCTGCGTAGAGACGCGAGCGTCTTCCACGTGCGAGCCATCGGGGTGAGCCTCGCGAGGCTCGCCTCGATCGAAAAGTCGAAGCAAACGTAGACCTCGGGGGTGGACGCGCCCGGGTAGCATCGCCAAATTCCCCAACTCCGGCTCCGGTCGTCGACCTTCATGCGGGCGAAGATCGCGTCAAAGAACGGATGCCCGATGGCGAGCAGCGATGCGTACGGCGCGTCGTCGTTGGGATCGAAGGCGAACGGACCGAAGGCCGCGCGCATCGCATCACGCGTCCGCCTCGACATTTCTTTGTTCGACCATCGCAGGAGCGGTTCGTCCGCAGACTGAAGCGGAACGAGGGTGTTCTTGCCCCGCTCCCGCCGCACATGGATGTAGGAGGTGCCTCGCTCCGCGACATTCTCGACCTCGAACTGCATCCTCTCCAGCCAGCCCCCGATGGCGGCACGCGCATCGTCCGACGACGCGGCGCGCGCCTTCGAGACGGCCTCGCAAAAGGCCTGGAGATCGTCGTCCGCCCAGTCAGTCGTGTCGAGCATCTCCTGCCGTCGTAGTTGCTTGAGCGATGCTTCGAGTCCCGTCTTCGGGTCGGCAAACCGCGCACGCGCGGCCTCGAACGCCTCTTCCGCCCCTGCCTCGAGCAACTCGCGACGCAGGCGCTCCAGCGCCTCGGCGAGCACGTACTGCAATCGAGCCACCGACCGGTCGAAGATGGCGACTTGGTCGGCGAGCAGCTGCGTCCAGCCCCCCTCGTACGGACCGATCGGCGTCGCGACAAGGAACTTGAGTTCCCTCATCCCCTCGAGTCGATCGAAGCGTCCGATGCGCTGCTCGATGCGGCCGACGTCGAACGGCAAGTCGTAGAAGATGATGCTCGCCGGCTTTCTCTGTAGATTGAGCCCCTCCTCGGCGTCTCGATCGCACACGAGGATCGCGTTCGATTTCTCCTCGTACTGGGTGAGCACTCCGGATTGTCCGGGGACAAAGCGCAGGACGCGCCGACGCAGCTCGCCGTCGCCTTGCAACTGTTCGACTACGGCATCGGCCGCGTCGGGCGCGTCGACGAAGATCACGGCACGCCGTTTGGCGAGCGGCCCGCGAAGTTGCTCGACAAGCGCCGTCGCGCGGACGTCAACTTCGTCGTCGCGATGGACCTCGCGAGCGACGCTCTGGAGCCACGACGCCTCGCCGTCGAAGTACTCCTTCGCTTCGCCTTCGATGATCTCGGTCGCGCGTCGATCGAACGCCCGCGCAAACTCCCGCGGATGCGACTGCGCGCGAGAGAGGAGATGCCCGAACACGACAGAGCCCCCCCTCGTGTCGTCGAACTGCCCTTCGACGGCGCGCTTCCGCCACCCCTCAAGGGCCTCGAACGCGCGGAGGCGCGCGGAGTCTTCGGCAGGGCCGAAGTAGCGGATACCGCAGCGTTTCGGGAGCAGATGCGCGACGAGTTTCGACTCGCGATGCGTGCGGATGATGCGTCGATGCAGCCGATACCGCTCGAGCAGATAGGAGCGCAGCTCCTCGACGGCGGGCACTGCCGTCGAGGGATCGGACGCGAGCGCCGACGTCACCGCGGCGACTCGGAGGCCGAGTTGATCGTCAAAATCGATCTCGCGCGAGAGCCGTTCGAGTGCTTCGGAGAGGAAATCCGGCTGAAAATCGGGCGTCAACTCGGCTAGCGCGTCGGCCACGACCTTGCGTGCGGCGACGCGCTTACGAAACCCTTTCCGGTCCACCACATCGTACGCGTCCGGTTCGAGCAGGTGTAGCATGGCGAGGAAGCCGTCCTCGTGGTGCAGGACCGGCGTGCCGGACAGGAGCAGGAGCTTCGGGCAGCCGGCGAGCTCTTCGACCGCGCGATAGCGAGGGTCGGCCCCCGGCGAGCTCCGTTCGCTCGACCCGCTCTCGTGCGCGAAGGCCCATAGAGCCATCCGATGAGCCTCGTCGATCACCGCCAGCGTCGGCGCCGACGACGACAGACGCGCGCAGTCGGCGCTCTCGAGCGCCGAGAATGGGACGACGTGGATGCGGGGATCGTCTTTCAGCCCGAAAGACCTTGCGAGTTCCTCCCGCCATTGTTCGACGAGCGCGTCCGGCACGAGGAGAAGCACCGAAGCGCGCTCGCCCTCGTCGATCAGGTGCTGCGCGATGAGCAACCCTGCCTCCATCGTCTTACCAAGCCCGACCTCGTCTGCGAGCAAGTACCGATGCACGGGATCCGACAGCACGCGCCGTACTGCAGCGATCTGGTGCGCATAGAGCTCGATGCGCGCGCTGGCGAGCGCGGTGAGCCCCCGGTAGATCGCGCGCTGTGCGCTGACGAAGCCGGTGAAGCGATGACGCGCCTCCGCGAAATGTGGCGCACTCGTCACCTGCGCGGCGAGGAGCGATGTCGGGTCGTCGGGGAGCCGCGGCGAGCGTACGAAGAGCTCGCTTTTCGAGACGACGACGGGCTCGTTCTCGTTCGGGAACTTAACGGCAAAGTAGCCGTGCCCCTCCTCCGTCACCGTCCGGCCCATCACCCAGTGAGCGCCTCGCTGGTGGTAGACGAGCGTCTGACGTGGAAGATCAAACAGTTCGACCCTGTCGGCAGCGAGGGTTACGGTCTCGAACTCCGGCGTCATCAGCGAGCGAAAGATCTCAAGCGTGACCCCCGCGTCGGTGCGTGCACGGATCTTCCCGATCGTGACGCCGCCGTCCGGATCGACGATTCGACCATAGCCTCCCAGTGCTGGCGTGGTGCTGCGCGCAGCGCTCGCTTGGCGGATCCCCATGGACCTTCGTTCCCCCACGTGCCCGCGACGGGCGGAAGCCATCTGGCGATCCGCTGACGCGCAATATGTCCTCTACGTTTTTGTGGCCAGAAAGTACCTTCCCGGCCTGGGCGAAGCAACGAGTTTCCCCAGTTCCCGCGACCGCCGTACGGTGTCTCTCGACGGGCTGACGTCGCGCTCGCCTTGCCGCCGCAGACGACCCCGGCGATGTGCACCCGCACCGGTGGCAACAACATGCGCCCCCGGGCCAGACTCGCAGTACGCCAGCTTGAGCTCAACCGCAGCCTGTTGCACCGTGCGACATCGCCCGTAGGCAACCGCCTGGGCGACACTACGCCTCCCACGAGCGCCGGTCGATCTCGTCACGCAGCGGCGCGTCCCAGCGCAGCGCACCCATGGTGACGCTCAGCTGGCTCGAGTGAGGCGACGGTCGCGTTCCGTGCGGTCAAGGTGGATCGAGTTATGACAGTGAACACGCGCGCTCCGAAGCGGAGATAGAGCTCGCGGCGCCACTGCTCGGCCATGGAACCCGGCGCGACCACAAGCACCGGAGAGCGGGCGTACCGTGCCAGAGGGCCTGGAGGACGAGCCCTGCCTCGATCGTCTTTCCGAGCCCAACCTCATCGGTGAAGAGGTGATCCTCCCCCACTTCCGTGGACAAACCCAAAGGCGCGGAGATGCGCTAGGAGAGTTCCATGGCGAAGCGGAAGCGGAGGTCGTTCAGCGCGGAGTTCAAGGCAGAGGCGGTTCGTCTCTGCCAGGTTGGGGACCGGAGCATCACGAAAGTCGCTCAGGATCTTGATCTCACCGAAACGGCGCTACGGGAGTGGCTGAGAGCAGCCGAGGTCAGCGTCGGGGAAACACCCCCCGAGGCCCTCACGAGCGCCGAGCGCGACGAGCTCGTGCGGCTGCGGCGTGAAGTGAAGCGGCTCCAGATGGAGCGGGAGATTCTAAAAAAAGCGGCGGCCTTCTTCGCGAAGGAGAGCGAGTGAAATTCGCGTTCATCGCCGTGGAGAAGGCCTACTTTCCGGTCTCCGTTCTCTGCGATGTCCTCGGCGTTTCGCGCAGCGGCTTCTACGCCTGGTCCAAGCGCCCCGAGCCGCGGCGTAAGGCCTCCGATGCGCAGCTCGCCGCCGAGATCACCGCCGCGCATCGGCGCAGCCGCGGCACCTACGGCAGCCCGCGCGTGCACGCGGAGCTGCGCGCCAAAGGCCTCTGCGTGAGCCGCAAGCGCGTCGAGCGGCTCATGCGCGAGCGAGGCCTCGAAGCGCGAAGGAAACGCCGGTTCCGGCGCACCACGGACTCGAACCACACCATGCCGATCGCGCCCAACGTGCTCGGCCGCCGCTTCGACGCGAAGGCCCCGAACGAGGCATGGGTGACCGACGTGACGTACATCCCGACGGCCGAGGGCTGGCTCTACCTGGCTGCGATCCTCGATCTATTCTCGCGACGGGTCGTCGGCTTCGCGATGAGCGAGCAGAACGACCGCGCGCTCGCGCTCGCGGCGCTCGAGCGTGCGCTACGCGCGCGCAGGCCGGCGTCGGGCATGGTGCACCACTCCGACCGCGGCAGCCCCTACGCCAGCGAGGCCTACCGCGAGGCGCTGCGCGAGCGCGGCATCGTCGCGAGCATGAGCCGCACCGGCGACTGCTACGACAACGCCGTAGCCGAGAGCTTCTTCGCGACCCTCAAGGCCGAGCTGGTCGACGGGAAGAGCTCCCCGACACGCGATGCCGCGATGGCGTCGATCGGTGACTACCTCGAGCGGTTCTACAACCACGCCCGGCGGCACTCGTACCTCGGGTACCTGAGCCCAGTCGAGTTCGAATTGAGAGCACAAGTGGCCACGTTTGCGGCATAGTCGGTTTGTCCACGGAAGTGGGGGAAGATCAAGGAACCGCTGCTCGCGATCCCGCAGCCCCCGCGTCGCCGCGTACAGCTAGCTGGTGAGCGAGAGGCCGGACGCGCGCGCCGAGCAGCGACGGGAATCCGTCCGTGTCAATGCACCAGCCCAACGCAGCTTTGTTCTGCCTCCCTCGGAACGGGACAAACCTAGACGCCGTGTTACACACGGTCGAGGACAAGCCTGATTGCGCATAGCGGCTCTTGGCGAAAGCCTACACTCGGAAAGGCGGCAGCCGACTTGGTTCGTGCGGTGCATGCGGGCGCTCGTGTTCGCTACGATCCGGTCGTGCAGCAGGTCATCATCTTTTGCCCGCCGCCATCCTGATGCAGCCTGCGCCTGGCCCCCAGGCGCCGCTTGCACGGCGCCATCCCCACCCGCACGCCGTTTCCATGTCGAACAAGAGCTTTCCGAGATCGGCCTGTCCCCCTCGCGACGCGCTCCGGCAGCCTAACCACCCAACACCTAAAGGTGATTTGTGGGCGCAGAGGGTAGCCATCTACGAAGCCATGGATCACCGCATCCCTCGCACTGCATCGGCCTGCCGATTGTTCCCACCCTTCACCCCGGCGCCACCGGCGGCCCTGCCTTCTTGCCCGTCGTCCGCATCTGCGCCGGACTCGGGCACGTATGCTTGAAATCGCACGCTTCGCACGTCGCCGCATCCCCGCACGCCTTCCAGTGCTTCGGAATGCTCCCGGACTGAAATTCCGCCTGCGCCGACGCCTCGATCTCCGTCACCACGTCATCGATGGCCGCTACCGCGTCCTTAATCCGCGCATCGGTAACATCGATCACCCGGATCGCCCGCTTCATGCGGAACGCGAGCGATAGCGCAGGCACGGCAGCCCCAGGTTGCCAACGATGGATCGCGTAATAGTCTGCCGAACCGGGTTCCGGCACGACATCCGCGGCACCTTGCCTGATCTCGTGCACGTACTCCTCGAGCTCACTCGAGGAAGGGGCAAACTCGTTGACGTACACGATGATCCCCGCTCCCACGCGAGCCATCCCCGGCGCCTGATTGCGCAGCCACGCGTAGGTCTGCACCTGCCACGCGTGATGCGTCCAATATTCGGACTTCTGGTCCGGCCGACGTGCCGCCTTGTAGTCGACGATGAGGTCGAAGTTCTCGAGGCCCGGATCCACGACCGCACTGGCCAACTTGACCAGCTCGTTCCCTTCGTGCGCTCGTGCCCGGACGCTCGAGATGACGTCCACGACCCCCGTAAGCTCGTAGCGATCACCGCGCCCCACTCGTTGCGCGGTCGGTGGCATAGCCCGCGTGCCCGAGATCTTCTCCTCGGCTGCGGTCACCAGCGGGAAAAGGTGCGGTCCGAGCTCATTGACGGCCGCGGCCGCCCGTCGGTAGGCGGCCATGCGTGCCTTGTCGCTCCTGGATATCTTGCCGCCCGCTGCCAGGCGCGCCTCGACAAGGTCGCCAAGGGTCCCAATGTCGTTCTCGGGCCTCCCTGGGGGCGCCTGCTTTCCCCACGGTGTGATCTCACAGGACCAGGGGAAAGGAAGTTGGTCTCGCTTCAGGTCCCAGATCCTGTACGCCTCCTCCATCACGCCATGCACGAACTCTCCGGTCCACATCTGTACGGGCCGGGACGGCGGAAGCGAGCTGCCGTTGTAATAACGGTACTGCAGCCCGCAGCGTTGATACGAGAGGATATCGCCCGTCAGGCTGTAAGAGGGCACCTCGAAGGGGATCCCGCGTACGTTCAAGGGCATGGGGCACTCTCGGTCAAATCAAAGCGACGTGGGTCGCGGACATGCACGCTTCCCAGTCGCTGTGGTGGACGAAGTTCATATGACGCACGGGACCGGCACGGTTCACGTCGCCCAGGGCAATGCTGGGTACAGGCTTCTTCGTTCGGATGAGCGCCGTGTTCCCGACGAGCAGCAGAACATCCTGAGGTCGGCTGTAGGCCACGAAGTAGAGACGGCGAAGGTCGTCCCATGCGCGATCTACGGCTGAGCGCATGGTGCGCACGGGTCCTACGGGAGAGAAACTCGCCGTGAGATCCTCCATGACGTGAACGCTGTCACACTCCAAGGGGAAGCGGCCCCGACGTTGTGCATGGTGGTCTCGCGTGTAGTCGCTTCCCACGTCCACGATGACGAGAGGAAATTCCAAGCCCTTGGCCTGGTGAATCGTCATGATGGGGAAGACCTTGCGAGGCACCATGGGCATGATTTCCTCGTCAAGGTCCGTGTCATCATTCGCAAAGGCCAGGAAGACGTTCCAGTACAGTTGCTCGAGCGCGCTCTTGTCTGCTTTTCCTTGCCCGTTCAGAACCTTGCACCCGTAGCTATTCACCTGCCCGACCTCGGCCACGGTGCGAGCAATGGCCTCCATGTAGACCTGGCCTTCTGGAGTCTCCCCGAGCCTGGGGAACCATGTCGCCAGAGTGAAGACCAGCTCCAGAAAAGGCCACTCTTCCGGCCACTTGGGCATGGTGGCGGCTTTTCGAGCACGCCATCCGTCCACGAATTTCTGCAATCCCCCAGGGGCGGGGTTCGTGGAGATGAAGCCCCGTGCAGCGGTGACCCAGCGGTCGAGTGTCTGCCGTGCGTCCTGGGGGAACGTCGAGATCCCCTGAAGCACTGCCTGACCTGGATCGACGCACTCGATCGCGAGGCCCAGGAGGAGACTGACATCCGTCACGTCGCCCAGGGCTCGTCCACGGGGGTTGAAAACTTCAACGTGCCGCCGTCCGAGTTCGTCCCGGAGCATTTGGGGCAGTCGCGCCTCCCCCTTGTAATCTCGCTCAGCGACCTTGTGCGCGAGCAGGACCGCATCCCCCAAATCGCCGCCTGAGCCGGACTCGATGGCGAACGTCGTGTCCTTGCACTGAATTTTCCGGCCCTTGCCACGGAACACGTCCACGAGGAAACCGGCGAGATCGCGCGCGAGCTCCTCCCTCGTGTCGCGGAACATCCCGAGCACGGGGATGTTCGCGTCACTCACCGTGGCATGCGTCGAGCCTGCCACGATCGTCTTCTTCCCGGGGGCCCGTGCGGGCTGGTACGACGAGTCGATCGTCAGGAACGCATTGCAGAAGTCGACGAGCCGCTTCGTTGATCGGTAGTTTGTCGCGAGGTCGAAGCGTGATGGCGCCCGAGCACTTCCCAGGGCCTGCTCGATGCGCGTCGCGAAGCTCGCGAAGATCTCCACCGTGGCCCCGCGGAACCGGTAGATCGACTGATCATCGTCTCCGACGACGGTCAACGAGATATCGGGGCGGTTCTGGAGAAAGGCGAAGTAGATCTGCTCCTGGAGGTAGTTCGTGTCCTGAAACTCGTCGACCAGCAGAGCTTGGAGCGGCGCGGTGACTTTCGCGAGCGTGCCTTTGTTGAGTCGCTCGAGCAGGAGCGTCTCGAGGCGGGCGAAGTCCGCCATGTGCTGCTTCTCGAGGTGCTGGAAGTAGTCGAGCACGGCCTCGACCAGTTTCGCGTGACCGGGTCCCGCCTGCGTGTAGGCGTTGAGGTCGATCTCGTCGTGGCGGACGCGATCCGCGAAGGTGCGCACGACGCCGACCTTCGAAGGAAGCGCTTTGACCCCCGGGAACCCCGGCGAGAGCGTGCCGAGATGATCTTCCAGGGGCTTGTCCCGGAACCGGCCTGCCTGGAAGAGCGCGCGCTGCCGCACGAGCGCACTCGTGAGAAGAGCCTCGATCGTGACCGGCGTGATCGCCCCCGGCACACGCGCTTCGGTGAGGAACTCCTCCGCCAGCGAGTCGAGCGTGCCCACGCGAAGCTGGTTGAGGTCGAGCGCGTCGAGCTCCGCACGCTCGGCCGGGTTGGCGCGGCGCCGCGCTTCGTTGTGGACCGCGATGCCCCACGACAGCAGACGCGACCGGAGCTCCTTGGCCGCCTTGCGGGTGAACGTCGTGGCGATCACGCCTGCCGGCTTCATGCCGTCCACGAAGACGTGCTTCAGGACGCGAAGCGCGAGGACCGTCGTCTTCCCTGCTCCGGGGCCCGCCACGACGAGCGCAGGGGGCTCGGGGGGCGCGGAGACGACGCGCTCCTGCTCACGATCGAGCCACTTGGTCTTGAACTGGGGTACCGAGGACCGTACGACGTCGAAGAAGTCGGCCAGGGTCAGCATCCAACCCCGGAGACTACAAGATCTGGAACTGGCGTATGTACAAAAGAAGAAGACGCCAGGACAGACGCGCTCCGCGGTGACCGGCACGTCCGTTCATCGGACGATGACCTCAAAGCCCAACTTCTGCAGGATCCGCGCGGTGTACTGCCCCCCGCTGAACTCCTTGGCGTCGATCTGGCTCTGGTTCGCTCGGTGGTACGCCTCGCGGAGCACGCGCTTCGCCGGTAGATCATGGCCTTCGAAGCGGACGAAGTATGAGCCACCCCCGCCTGCTGAACCTGCCTTGGCGAGCGCGCGGCAGGCTTCCTCGACGTGCGCGCGCTCGATCTTCTCGAACCATTCTCTCGTCTTCGCCATGGCTACCTCGCCGGATGTAGGGCTACCGGCAGGATAGGCGGGCGCGGTTCGAGGGCCAAGCGGACACAGAGCGGACATGGTCAAGGGGATGCCGTAGCCGGCGGGAGTGGGGGACCAGGCCCGGTCCCGCCGCCGCCGATGATCCCGGTTCTGACCCTGCCGCATCTTCGCCTCACGTCGCACGCTGGTCTTCGGGTCGAGCGCAGAAGCCCGACCCTGCACAGAAGGCAACCGACGATGACCAAGCAGCACCCCACCCCGAACGACCAGCGTTCTCAGGTCAAGGACCCTTCGACGAAGGCGTACGAGGCGGACCGGAAGAACCGCATCGAGCTCGGCCACCCGAACGTGCCCCCGCCGCCCCCGCCGAAGGTGCAGAGCGGCGGGGCGAACTCCGGGGGCAAGAAGCGGTGAACGACGTGGGCGCCCCGGTCTCGTCACCGGGGCGCCTTCTCTCGCGGCATGGAGGACGTATGCTCACTGCTACCGTGGAGTCCGACCGCGTTTCGTCCGCTCTCCCCGAGGGGCCGCTGCCCATGCGGGGCGCCATTCTCAATGCCCTGGCGAGTGCGCTTCGGCTGGGTGACAAGACCCGCACGCCGTCCGACGGCTTTTCGGGGGTGACGGCAAAGCGTATTCTCAAGGACGACCCCGCGGTCACCCTCGAGAAGAGGACTGCGCTGACACGCTTGCTCGTCAAGCACCTGTTCACGCCGGAATACCTGCGCGCTCGCGGATTGGACGATGGGGAGGCGCACATCCACGATGAGGTGCTCGTCGAGGCCATCGAGGAGCTCTTGGATCGATGGGAGGTCTTGGTGAGGCAGTGCAATCACGTGACGGGGCCGCTGCCTACGAGCGAGACGCTATTGAAGGTCAGCGGCATCGAGCTCGACGCCGTGACGCGCGCCGCCGCGTACCTCTGCGTTTACGGCAGGCTCCACCCCGTGCTCGAATCGCTCGAAGCATGGATGTCAAAGCCTGGGCTCTCGGGGGTCTTCGAGGAGCTCGTGAATCGGGCTGGTAGAATCTCGCTCGATCGCCTCTGCAAGGACGCCCGCCTCCAGAAAAATACGATCAAGGCTCTCCGGGATGGAAAGGTTTCCGAACCGCAAGGCGAGACGATCGAGCAACTGGCGCACGCGCTCGCGAAGCACGGCGTGCCGCGGCGCAACGGCGAAGGCGACATGACGGCGGCGGAAATTTCGTTCGAGCTCCGCGTGGCCGCGGCGCTCGTGCGAGCACGAGAGGCGTTATCGAGCGAAGCGCGTCGAGGTTCGATCGGCCAGTGCTTCGTGCTCTTGCGACACCTGCGATCCGAGCTGCGGAGATACACGCCGGAAGAGCTCACCGGGCTCGTCGTGCGCGGACGCGCGTCACCGCTCTGGCCAGCGGTCGAAGCGATGGCCCTCGAGTATACGTTCGCCAGTACGGTGCAGCATTTCCGAGCCATTGCGGCGGGCGCTGCGCAGGACATGCAGCTCCTCCGAGCAGATCCCGCTGCAGGTGCGAGAAAACACGCCGAGGATACGGCGGCGCAGGCGGCGCATCTCCGAGAGGTCGCGGAGAAGCTGGGAGGTGAGGCCCACGAGCTCCTGGCTCCCCTCATCGAGTTCGAGGAATACTCTGCCGATTTCATGCGCCGGGCGTCCGACATCTTCGCTGGGAAGGCGCCCGGACCAGCGGCGCATGCTGCGAAGGACCATGCATCGAGGATCGAAGCCCTGGGCAAGATGATGAGCGCGATGAAGCCCTGGGACCCGCCGACCCCGGAGGAAAAACTGCAGTTGCTCCGCGAGGCCGTCGCGGCTTACCCGTCCTTCGTTCCACCCCGTGTCATGCTCGCGGGCGAGCTCGCCGCAAGGGGGCAGCACGACGAGGCCCTCGCCTATCTTCATGCGCTCGTCGGCGAACATCCCGAGAACCCACGCGTACGTTATGACCTCGCGCTACGCCTCGCCCACGTCCTCAGGTACGCCGAGGCGCTCACCGAGCTCGACGAGGTCGAGCGTCGAGGCGGATACGGGCCCGACGCCAAAGCCCTGCGCGGTGAATGCCTCCTGGGACTTGGGCGTGTCGAGGAAGCAGAGGTGGCCTTCGCCCAGGCGCTCGAGGACAACCCCAGGCTGGTGATGGCGCTCCAAGGCATGGCCCGATGCCGTCGGATGGCAGGGGACGAGCGCAAAGCCCGAGAATTCGAGCGGCACGCGACCTACTATGGGGAGGGGAGCCACGGGCGAGCGCAGCGCACTGGCTGGCGATCGGAACCGTGAACCGTGTAGCCTGGGAGTCGACCATGGGTGCCCTCGAAGTCCCGATCGCCTCGTCGAGCCGCGATGCGCCCACGATCGAGAACGTCGCGACGACGAGGATCCGAGAGCTGCTTCCCGAGATCGATGTTCTACTCGTGACGACGACGTCGGTCGAGCGGGATGCCGTTCTTCAGGTGCTTCGACCGCTTCCGCAGGAGAGCGCGCTGCTCGAAGGTAACGTGGGGCGCATCACGGTGCGAATCGGCCAGTTCGCACGTTATTACGCCGCGCACGTCGAGTGCACCATGGGTTCGGTCGGGCGTGATGCCTCGCAGCTCTCCGTCTTCGAAGCGATCGAGGAGGTCGATCCGAAGGCGGTCCTCGTCCTGGGCATCGCCTTCGGTTGCAACCCGGCGAAGCAGCAGTTGGGGGACGTCATCGTCGCGCAGTCCGTGGTCCCTTACGAGAGGGCGCGCGTCGGGGCACGCGTCGTACCCCGAGGAGCGCCGGAGCCCGCGGGACAGATCCTCTTCGATAGGTTTCGTGCGCGTAGCTTCGACTGGGTGGAGCGACGTGGAGACGAGCGGGTACAGGTCTTGTGCGGGCCGCTCCTTTCGGGTGAAAAACTCATCGATGACCAATCGTTTCGTGATGGTCTGCGGGAGGCATTTCCCGACGCCGTCGGAGGCGAAATGGAAGGTTCCGGCGCGTATGGGGCTGCTGCCCGGGCCAAGGTCGAGATCCTCCTCGTCAAGGCGATCAGTGATTTCGCCGACGGCGAGAAGGCGGCTACGAGGGACATGCAGCCGTTCGCAGCCTCGATGGCCGTATCCCTCGCGTGGCATGTGCTCGACAAACCAAACGTGCTTCTCGCGCTCGGCGCCCGCGATCGCGAGGTAACGAGAGAGCGCAACGGGAACACGGGAGGCAGCTCGTCGCCACGCCAGCGGTTGCTCGAGGGGATCGATCTCCTTGGGGTGGACTGGGCGAACCGGATTGGGGGATTCATCGACGCATACAGCGGTACGGCGGAACGTCCCAATGTCTTTTGCGGGCGCGAAGACGACGTCGATCGGGTAGAGGCCTGGCTCGATGCGAAGTGCGATCCGGCGAACCTGCTCGTGACGGCCCCCGCGGGGCGAGGCAAATCGGCCTTGCTCGTGCGTTTCGCTCTGCGGCTCGCGGAGCGCACCGATATCGACGTCGTGTTCATCCCTGCGAGCCTTCGTTTCAGGACGCACCGCCCGGACGTGCTTCTCGGCTGCCTTGTCGCACGGCTCGCCTGCCTCCGTGGGCGAAATCCGCCGGATCTGAAGCATTTGACCGTCGATATGCTCCAGAAGATGATGCTCGACGAGCTCTCGCAGGCTCCGGCGGAGAGGCGACGCACGGTCGTCATCCTGGACGGGTTCGATGAAGCAGGGAGCATGGGAGACATCCCTTGGCTACTCCCGCCACATCACCCGGACTCAACACGTATCCTCGTCTCTGCGCGAGAGCTACCCGATGATTCCAGCGGAGATCGATGGCTCCGGGCCCTCGGATGGGAGGGACCGGGGGTGGCAAAACGATTGACGCTGGCGCCGCTCGACGCAGGCGACGTGAAGGCCACGCTGAGGCGACTCCCCGCCCCGCTCGATCGACTGGCCCAGCGGCACGACCTCGTCGCCGAGCTGTTGCGTCTCTGCACGGGCGAGCCGCTGACGCTCTGGTTGATGATGGGCGAAATCGTGGGCCGCGGGGAAGCCGCCGTCGACTTGGATGTCTCGTCCCTGCGCGAGCGCGCGCCGGGGCTTGCGGGATGGTTCGAGCTCTGGTGGCAGCAGCAGCGCAAGCAATGGGGGGACGCCGCGCATCACAGGGAACGTGCCGTCCGTGCGCTCCTCGATGTGGTCTCCGTGGCCGAAGGTGGACTGACCCGAGACGACCTTCTATCGCTGCTACACCAGGAAATCCACGATGGGTCGTCGCTGGACGAGGCGCTCGAGAAGCTCTCCCGGTTGATCCATGGCGATGGTAAGCGCAGCGGATACGTGCCTGCGCATCCGGGGTTCGGGCAGTACATACGCGAGCAACTCGGCAAGACCGCCGTGAAGCAGTGGAGGCGGCGCATCGCAAAGTGGGCCCAGTCCTTTGTCGACGATCTCCTCGCGGGCCGGGCGTCGGGGGACGAGGTCCCTCGATACGTGGTGCAGCACTTCCCAGCCCATTTGCAGCAGGAACGCGCAGCGCCCGAACGGTGGATGTCGCTCGTGACGCGGGCATGGTACGATGCGTGGCGAGCGCCCGAGGAGGGGCCGAGCGGGTTCCTCGAGGGGGTGGCGCGGAGCTGGAAGGCTGTGGCAGCAGATGGGGAGCACCTCGCCGAGGAGGCCCAGTGCGCGCTGGTGAAGGGAAGCGTCGGCAGCACGCTCGCGCAGGTGACGCCGGGTCTCCTGAAGATGCTCCTCGACGAGCGAATCTGGCCGCCGGAGCAAGCCTTCGCCTACGCACGGACGGCGCCGGTCGTGGAGCATTCGGATGGTAAACGCGCCAAGCTTCTGGAAGTGCTCGCTCCGCGTATCCCGGATGCGTTGCTTCCACAGTTCTTCGAGATCGCGTGCGGTCTCGAGGGAATCCACTTCGCGAGCTTGGCCAGAGGCGTGTTCGAGGACCTCCTACGGCGGATGGCGGTCGTGGCCCCCATGGAGGCCCGGATCGCGCTGGAGAAGATCGAGTCCCCGGGCACGCGCGCTCTCCATCTGTGCACGCTCGCCCGATATCTGCCGATGGACGAGCAGAGTCCCGTACTCTCGTATGCGCTATCACTCGCCAGAAGAATCGAGCGCCCGGAGAGCCGAGCTTATGTCCTGAAGCGCGTGGGCGAGTCCATGACGGGCTCAGCGCGGGAGCAGGCACTGCGCGATGCGTTCGACGCCGCTCGCGAGGTGACGGAGACGAAACAGCGCTGTTATACGCTCGCCGATATTGCCGCCGCGCTCCCCGTGAAAATCCTGGACCACGCCTGCGCCGAGGCGCTGGACGCAGCATCACGGCTGGCCATGAACGATCGCGTCTACGCGCTGAACTCCCTCGTCGACGACCTCCCCTCCCCCCATTGCATGGATGCACGGCGGGCGTTCGAGGCCGCGATCGATGCAAACGAAGATCTCGCGGGAGCCGCGCACATGTACCTCGGGCGATTGTCGTCCCTGCCAGAGGACGAGCGCGGGGGCTGCATCGACAAGGTGTTCGAGCTCATCGACCGCATTCCGGACGAGATGACGCGCGCGAGGGCCACGATGGCCATCCTCATGAACGAGGCCGTTCGGAAAGAAACGCCAAGCATTCGGCAGGCCATTGCAGAACGGGCCCTTCGCGTGGCCCGCCGCATCGAGCAGCCGTGGACGCGCCTGCACATCGTGGATCAGCTCCACCGCGACGTTCCGGCGGAGCTGTGCTGGCAGTGCGTGGAGCCGACATGGCCCGTGATCGTCGCGTCGCTACGCGCGAACGAGCCACGCGACGACCTCTACGCAACCTTCCGCATTGCTCCGCTCGCCATGGCCCTCGATGCAGCGAGGCAGACCCTGTTTCCTTGGTCGAGGGCCCAGCTCCTGGTGACGGTCGCGTATCGAATCCCGGACGAAGCAGAACGGTGGCCTGTCCTCGAAGATGCGATCGAGGCGACCCAGCAGGTGGTCCTCCCGCGAAATCGCGCCGATCTGTACATGCAGATCTTCTGCGCAGCTCCCGAGCATGTACAGAACGCCGTATTCGAGGCTTTGATCTTGGCCATCGACGAGATCACGGACCCGTACTGGCAGACACGAACGCTCGTGGACCTCGCGCACATGCTCGCCGAGCCCTGGCGAACGAGAGCGTTCGAAGCGGCGCACGAAGCGGCGCTCGCCATCGAGATGCCTCACGCGCGGTTCGACGAGTTGCTTCGCATCGCCAAGCACGTCGGCAAGGAACGGCGCGAGGTAGTCCTGAACGACGCCCTGGAAACCGTCAGGAGGGAGTTGGCGACGGCCATGCGGCTCCGCCACCTTACGCACCTCGCGGCCGAGGTAGACGGGCCACGTCGTCGCGAGCTGCTACGCATGGCGCTCGAGTGGTCGCAGACGATCGGGGACGAGAGCCGCTGCGTCCAGACGATGATCGCCTATGCCGCGCATCTCCCCCCCGACGAGATCGACGCGATTGCCCGCTGCATCGACCGGATCGAGGAGCCCGGCGCCAAGGTGGACGCGTATGTCGAGTTGCTCTCGCGTTGCCCCGCCGAACGTACGTCACGCTTCGGTGCCGCGCTCGCGGCCGCGCGTGTGTTCTCTCGTGCTCCAGGCTTACACACGCGAACTCTTCAGCTCGCCAAGCTCGTCCGCGTGGCTCCCGACCCCCTCCTGAGCGAGCTGCTGCGTGAGACACTCGACGCGGCGGCGACGGACCTCGAATCGATCGAGCGCCCGCCCTCCGGGGCGCTCCTCGAAGACTATTATGCAGACACGTCCGGCTCGATGTTCGATCGGGAGATCGAGCAGGCGTTCCTGCAGCTGATTCCTTTCTTGCCCGGCGCATGGATCCCCGAGGCGCTGGCGATCGCCGAGCGCATCGCGACCATTTACGTCCGGGCGAACGTCCTTGTCTGGCTCGCCTGGAGGCTCGGCGATGCCGAGCGAATGCAGATCGCCGAGAGAATCCTGGCGGCTGAGCTTCCGCGCATTCGCCACCTCGATCCCACCGAAATGCGCAGCCAAATCGCTCGCACCGTGGCGCCTCTCTTGCCCGAGCCGCGTCGAAGTGAGGTGCTCGCCGCCTTCCCATCCCCGTCGACAGCATCGCCGGAGGTTGAAGGCATGATGGGTCGTGGGAAAGCGGGCCTCGATCGATTCCCGAGGATCGCCCCCGAGCTGAGCACCCAGGAGCTCGATGAAGCGCTCGCCCAGGTCGAGGCCGATCGCTCGCACGGAAGCCCCCACGACGCGCGGCTCGAGGCGTTGGCCGCTCTTGCCTCGGAGCGGCTACGACGCCCTCATCCACCGCGCCAAAGGCTTCAGAAGATCCTGCACGACACGCTCCATGGGCGCGCAGAGACACGCGCCGAGGTACTGCTCGTCCTGTCCGCGATGGCGCCACTCGTCGTCGGTCTCGGGGGGACGCCGGCGGCGGTCGGTGTCGTGCGTGCGATTCGTCGCGTGGGCGAATGGTGGCCGTAGGCATCGACGAGGTGCTGCCCTATCGCGCCCTCGTTCGCTCGGTGTGCCGCTCGCTTCAAGCTCCACAGCATCGCTTGTACTTCTTCCCGCTCCCGCACGGACACGGACCTTTCCGCGAGACGACCTGCGGGGCTTGCTGGATTGGCCTTGCCCAGAGGAATGGCTCGCGTGCCGATAGAAGCACCGGCTTTGCCCATGCTGCGCCCCAAACGCCCCGCGCTGCGGTGAGAAAGTCCGCCGGCAAGTGGACGTCCTCGAGCCCGGCCCGCGAGACCCAGGGCACCGCCGCACCGAGCGATCCGAGCATCTCCGGGCTCTCCATCCATTCGAGCGGGCTGTTCGCGGCTATGCAATATGCGAGAGCATCCGGCACGTCGACCATCCTCTCGAACCGATACGGCGATCCCGGAGATGCCATGCGGCTCGCGAGGAGGGCGAGATCCGCGCCGTTTTCCCGGTGTATCACGGCGAGCGTATCCGGCTCTTCCGTGAACATCGTCCACTGGCCTGCGATGGTTCCAGCGGCATCGCGTACCAGGTCGCTCACGAGATCCTCGCCGGACAGCCTCGGCCCCGTCTCGAGCACCTTCCCCACCTCGGCACGCAGCCGTGCATGACGGTGGCCTATCGCCACGAGCGACAGGCCCGAGCTCGCCACGTCGATGTAGCGCTCCGCTTCTTGATATCGTCGCTTCTGATGCGGCAGCGCGAGCTTGCCGAGGCGCGCCGTCGCCCATACGCCGCGCAGCGTGATGCCGATGATGCCCGTCTCCAGCGCGATCCGAGTGCAGTCGAGCAGCGCGATCTTCTCGATGTCCTCCTCGGACAGCCCCTCGAACTGCGTAGGCCCGCCGGCCATGGCGAGCGCGACGAGATGCCCCGTTGCCCAGGAGAGCTTCCAGTACACCTCCACGAGCTCGTCGTGGCGCCGCGCGAGTTTGTCCGTCCGCCGAAGCTCTCGAAGGAGAGCCTGACGCAGGTCGACGAGGGCGGGCTGGAGTTCCACCAGCCAATGGAAGAACTGCACCCATAGGAACGGTTGTATCGCGACGAGACGGGTCATCTCCTCGCGCGAGAGCAGTGAACCAGCATCGTAGATGCGCCGGAGCAGCGCAGCCCGGCCCCCGGGTTGACGAGCAACCGCCTCGGCCTGGGCCAAGCGCTCGCGCATGACTTCCGTCTTGCGGATGACGGAGTCGAGCTTCTCCCGGGTGATCAGGAAAAGATCCTTCGTGGGCTTCATGCCTTCGCCGAGGCACGTGACGAAGTGCCCCTCGCGCGTGACGACGAGGAAGGGGCCCTCCTCCGGGTCGGCGAGCGAGATGGCAACGCGCTCGCAACGCTCAGGGACGCGCCCAGACGCGAGGATGTGCCGCAAGAGGGCCTCGTCGCGGTAGAGCGAAAGGGAGAGCTCGACGTGCTCGAAGGACACGCGATCGAGGCGGGAGAGGAAGTGGTGGGCGTGGCCCATGAGATCCTCTGGGATCATAGCGAACATTGACCCGCGTCATGCTTTTTTTGGCGGCGTTCGCAACGCTACCTCCCACCTCGCTGACCACCACGAAGCTCGAGCACACGACGGGATACGCGCGTAGCCTGGGCCTCGGCTGGCGCGAAGTTCCATGGGCCTGTCCGATTCCGGTCCGCCGCCTCTTCAGACCTTGCCGGTCATCGAAAAGCGACCCTCCGCCAATTTCATGGCCTGCTGAAGCGCGCCTGGCGGCGTTCTTGCAAGCAATGTCATGGCCGTCGATAGCACGCCCGCATCTGGGATCAAGCTCCGAGGTGGCATCGACGCTGGAAGCGGCGGGGATGCAATCGTCTCCAGTGGCACAGCAGCCTGAGCGGCGGAGTCCGGCTGCGGTAAATCCGATGGCATGGTTGTACGCCCAGCGATCAGTAATTTCCCACGTCGCCCGAAGAACGAATTGAGCGCCTTGTCCTTCTCGGGCTGGGGCCAGTTCTTCTGCCGGATTGCTTGCTCGGCCTGGAACGAATGACGGAGCCGTCCGCTCTGCAAGTCATCGATGAGCTGTGACACCTCCTGCTCGATCTGTGCCTCCGTGGGGTGCTCACGCAACCGGTTTGGCTCCACGTGGATGGTCTTCGCGACCGTGACCGACGGGTGCACCACCTGCATATCGACGGCAGCCGCGGATGCTCGGGCCGGCACATCTCGAGGGCTCGGAACTGGCGGAGCAGCGCCTTCGGGCTGCTTGGGAGGCTGCGTGAAAGGAATGCTTAACGTGCCGCCCGTCGCTACCGCGGGCGGCGAAGATTGCTCCGTGGTGGGATGCCGCCTGCCCTGGAGGATCTGGGCCGAGGATCGATTCAGCGTCCGGAGGTACGCGAGGATCTCTTGGCCCATCACTCGTAAGGCGTCCTGATACGCCTGTCGATCGGCGCAGAGTGCCCCGAGGTAATCAGTGTACGAGAAGCTGTCGTCGATGATTTGGGGACCAACGCTCTCGAGAAACCGGTCGATCTTCTCGCAGATCCGCGCGTCCGCCGGGTTCTCCGTGCGCGTCTTTCCGCAAGCATTGTAGATGCGCTCCATTGTCGGCTGCTGCCGTGCAAGATACCACTGGAGCGTGTTGAACGTCTTCCAGGACAGGAGCCTGCCGCCGCTCGTGGTCACGACGTCGTTCGCTGGCCTCGCACTGCGCCCGAGGCTCGAGCCGCTCGAAGCCCCTCCTGTGCGCCCGGCGCTCATCCTCTTTACTTCCGCGAGTTGCCTGCGAAGCGCCTGCCGATCCGCGGGATCCGCGAGCACGGCATCTGCCCCCGTCATCAGCGGCGGCTTCAAGATCCCCTCGCTCTCGAGTTCGAACACCGCCTGAGCGGCCTCGAAAACATCCACGCGCGACGTCTCCAGACGCTGCAGCGCGACCCGATGCCGCTCGATCTCCTTCGAGAGGACCTGCACCTCGTCGAGCCGCTTGAGGATCTCCTCGGAGCCTGACGCCGCTTCCAAGCCGCGGAGGATCCCCACCGCCTTCTCCAGGTGCTCGAGCGCAGCGCTCATGCCGCCCGCCGCATCCTCGAACTTCCTGCGCTTTCGCTGCGTCTCCTCTCCACCGCCGCGCTCGATCTCGCGGAGCAGCACCGACGCCTTGGCGCCCCCTCGAACACCGGCGACCACCTGCTCGCGCGACGCCTTCTCCAGCGCGATCAACCGAGGCACATCCTTGCGCGTGATCCGCGCTTCCCGCGCCAACACCTCGTTCTTGATCTGCGCCCCGCACGCCTCAGCGAACTGATCGAGTTCCTCCGCGAACCGCGCATCTCGCCGGATCGTCTTCTCGTCGACCTTGTATTGCACGGCGATCAACTCAGCCGTCGTCGACCTCTGGACACTCTGCCCAGAAGTCAGATCCGTTCGCGCCCCCTGGCGCTTGGCGGAGAGGTACATCCGCCCCCGCAGGTAGCTCATCGCCTCCCGCGTCAGGTTCCGGCGCCCGAGCTGATGTTTCAGCATCCACTGGATCGCCGCTTCACGATCCGGCAACGAGATGTACTCGACCTCGTACGCCAGCCCATGCCGCTTGCAGATCGCGAGCCGGTTGTGCCCATCGAGCAGGCGCTTCTGCCGCCCGTCGTCCCAGGCGATGAGCTTCTCGCGGCATCCTTCGGCGAGGAGGTTCTGCTCGAGCTGCGCGAGCTCCTCCGCCGAGAGGCGCGGAATCAACGCCTGAAGCTCCCCGTCGATGATGAGCGCCTCGCGCCCGCTACTGATCCCGCCCTCGCCTCGCCGCGTGCCCTGCTTGCGTTGCGCGCTCATCCGCCACCGCCCTTCCTGCTGTTGAATCTCCTCGACAGATCCCCCCGAACCCGCCCTCGACCTGTTCCAAACCTGTTCCAAAACTGTTCCACGACGCCGGTCGACTCCCGGGGACACGCGCGACGCACGCGGCCTCCCCGCCTGCCACAATCGCCAAGGATCTCGAACCCTTGCGCCAGAAAGACGAGCACCATCGCCGACTTGGATGATTGCTGCGCAAAGGGTTCGAGTCCCTGTCGACCCACCCCAATTCCTCAACAATCCCGCTAGTGTCCTGAGTTAGAAGAACGCGAACATTTTTTGGACGATCCCCTCCCTCAACACATGGAGGTGAGTGGGAAGATGCGACTTCGAACTGGCCGCCCACTCGAACCTCTGGTCCTGACTGCTGAA